>NZ_VFNF01000002.1:0-921351 GCF_006715455.1 Bacillus sp. SJZ110
CCCTGAAAGATGATCAGGTTGATAGGTCTGAGGTGGAAGTGTGGCGACACATGGAGCTGACAGATACTAATCGATCGAGGACTTAACCATATTTTTGAATGATGGCACACCTGTTATCTAGTTTTGAGAGAATAAGTTTTTTCGAAAAAACACTTGATTTTCTCAAGAATACATAGTATAATGTTAAATGTCACTGAAATTGTCTGGTGATGATGGCGAAGAGGTCACACCCGTTCCCATGCCGAACACGGAAGTTAAGCTCTTCAGCGCCGATGGTAGTCGGGGGTTTCCCCCTGTGAGAGTAGGACATCGCCAGGCAGACTTCATTCCGCAGTAGCTCAGTGGTAGAGCTATCGGCTGTTAACCGATCGGTCGTAGGTTCGAATCCTACCTGCGGAGCCATTATTGGAGAGCTGTCCGAGTGGTCGAAGGAGCACGATTGGAAATCGTGTAGGCGGTCAACTCCGTCTCAAGGGTTCGAATCCCTTGCTCTCCGCCACTGATACTTATACATAATTACAATTGAAAGTCTGGGCCCGTTGGTCAAGCGGTTAAGACACCGCCCTTTCACGGCGGTAACACGGGTTCGAATCCCGTACGGGTCATTATATGATGGAGGATTAGCTCAGCTGGGAGAGCATCTGCCTTACAAGCAGAGGGTCGGCGGTTCGAGCCCGTCATCCTCCACCATTATATCATCGCGGGGTGGAGCAGTTCGGTAGCTCGTCGGGCTCATAACCCGAAGGTCGCAGGTTCAAATCCTGCCCCCGCAACCAAATTTCAAAATGGTCCGGTAGTTCAGTTGGTTAGAATGCCTGCCTGTCACGCAGGAGGTCGCGGGTTCGAGTCCCGTCCGGACCGCCATTTAAATACTTAGGCTCGGTAGCTCAGTTGGTAGAGCAACGGACTGAAAATCCGTGTGTCGGCGGTTCGATTCCGTCCCGAGCCACCACCTATGCCGGTGTAGCTCAATTGGTAGAGCAACTGACTTGTAATCAGTAGGTTGGGGGTTCAAGTCCTCTTGCCGGCACTGTTTTTTCAAAATTTAATGTGGAGGGGTAGCGAAGTGGCTAAACGCGGCGGACTGTAAATCCGCTCCCTCAGGGTTCGGCAGTTCGAATCTGCCCCCCTCCACCATTTATAGGGGCATAGTTTAACGGTAGAACAGAGGTCTCCAAAACCTCCGGTGTGGGTTCGATTCCTACTGCCCCTGCCAAATTTATGACATCTTGAGATTATGGCGGTTGTGGCGAAGTGGTTAACGCACCAGATTGTGGCTCTGGCACTCGTGGGTTCGATTCCCATCAATCGCCCCATATTATCATTGGGCTATAGCCAAGCGGTAAGGCAACGGACTTTGACTCCGTCATGCGTTGGTTCGAATCCAGCTAGCCCAGTCTCACTTTTTATATCAACTGCATATAATGTATTAAGTCCATTTAAAATGCGGAAGTAGTTCAGTGGTAGAACACCACCTTGCCAAGGTGGGGGTCGCGGGTTCGAATCCCGTCTTCCGCTCCAATTACGGCGGCATAGCCAAGTGGTAAGGCAGAGGTCTGCAAAACCTTTATCCCCGGTTCGAATCCGGGTGTCGCCTTCTTATTGCCGGGGTGGTGGAATTGGCAGACACACAGGACTTAAAATCCTGCGGTAGGTGACTACCGTGCCGGTTCAAGTCCGGCCCTCGGCACCAATTTTACTTACATGGTAAGTTGAATTGGTGTTTGTGTTTTATCATTATAACTAATCATATTAATGATCTACATAAGTAGATCATTTTTTTAATGCTTTGATTTATCATAACAAGTTAAGTTCCGAGGCCTATTATAAAGCGGCTGTATAGCTAGTCTTTCAACACTTTTATTTTTATTTCCAAAAAAACTTTTTTGAAATACGTTGACACTTTATGAGATCCATGATATAGTTATATTCGTCGGTTAGATACGACGTAAAACTTGCCGGTGTGGCGGAATTGGCAGACGCGCACGACTCAAAATCGTGTTCCTTCTGGAGTGTCGGTTCGACCCCGACCACCGGTATACTGAAAAACCCGTTTCTTAATAGACACGGGTTTTTATTTTTTATTAAAGAAAAGGAGCCGAGGCTCCTTTTTATACTTACTCAGCGTATTGGTCTAAGATCTCTTCTAACACCTCTTCAAGCTCTTCTGCATCTTCAAGCTCTGATTGGCTGAAACGGACGCGTACAAGCTGTTCTCCGTCATTATACATCTCTTCCAGCCATCCTCGCAGTCCTCTTGCCCTGCGGTCGACTTCGAAAATGATTTCCAAACCGTCTTCGTCTAAAAGGAAAATGAGCTCTAATTCATCAAGCATCTGACGATAATATCCGGAAGTCGGAACGAATTCGAATTCTTGAACGAACGGAAGGCGGCGTCGGAAGTAGGGCGCTTGTTCACAGTCTGCTTCGTTAAGACGGAAGCCCAGGTTTTCGATTGCTTCCAGCACATTTTCAATCCAAGGGTGCGCTTCAACGAAAATGCGGTCATGATCGGATTTATCGATACCGCCTTGAATGTCAAGGTCTGTCACCACGGCAACCTCTACTTTCCCTACAGTCATCGGCGTATCTAGAGGCAGAGTGAATGTAAACGGAAATTGATGCTCTTCACCAGGCTGTATGGTAAATGAACCAGTGACCCGGAAAGAATGAATTGTAGCGTATTTCCGGTGCTCTTCATCGTCTTTTACAATGACATACCGTGTGCTAAGCTGTAAATCGATATAACGGATGTCCTGAGCGATTTTTCCGCCTTTGACATGTACCGTTCCCTGTACTTCTTCTCCTGGAAAATATGCGTCTTTTTCTAAAATTGTATCTACTTTTGCAGCTCCAATTCCGGCACTTGCCGCAAGTTTCTTAAAAAATGACATGTTAGATCTTCCCCTTTTTCTTTTTTCTCAACAGATATACGCAAGAAGGAGGAAAAAAGATTCGTTTGATTCATACTTTTTTCCTATTATTCGTCTCGGCCTAGGGACAGACTAAGAATAATATTGAAAATAAAGGAGTGGATGGAAGTGAATAAAGAAAGTTTGGTTGCAGATGAATTACACAGAATGTTTTTGGCTGGTGAGCTGCAAATCACAGTAGAGGAGGATATAAACAATATTTCCGAAAGGCTGAGAAACGGCGATCTCAGTTTAGACCGATTAAGCGGTGAAGACGCGTTTATAAAAGAAACGGTAAATGAGGCTTTAAGAAGAGTGGAGCAATAAAAAAGAGACGGCATCTCATCTTTGAGATCCCGTCTCTTTTTGTGGTCTTTGCTGTAAGATAAATCTAATCGATTTGATTTGGAATTGCTCACCCGAGCCATCCCTTTTCTAACAGAAGATCTGACAGTTCATCATGGAGATAAACAGTTGTATCTAATTGATCATGCAATGCTATTCTGATGTGGGGATTTTCGGCTTCTGTTATTGCGACAGTGTATTTGTTAATGCTGGTTTTTATTGTTGTTAACAAATCAAGAATATCTTTGGGACAAAGACTTTGTTCAATGGGAAACCACCCCCTTTGTTTTTTTAGCAGCTCCTGATAAGAAAGTATTTGGCTTTGTTTCTTGCTTCTATACAAAATGCTATAATAAGCAACAAATTTTGTTGGGGGGTGTGATGATGAAGCAGATTATTGCGATGGGGGGCGGGGGTTTTTCGATGGAGCCGGATAATTTGTCCCTCGATCAATATATCCTCAATCAATCAAAACGAGAGCAGCCTCGTATTTGTTTTTTGCCGACGGCGAGCGGAGATTCCCAAAACTATATTCAGCGGTTTTATCATGCATTTCAAACACTGGATTGTGTGCCGTCTCACTTATCTTTGTTTAAGCCGCCATCAACAGATTTAACTTCTTTTGTTATGGAAATGGACGTGATTTATGTTGGCGGGGGAAATACGCGGAATTTACTTGTGTTATGGAAAGAGTGGGGGCTTGACCAGATTCTTAGGGAAGCATGGAAGAACGGTGTGGTTTTAGCTGGATTAAGTGCCGGTGCGATCTGCTGGTTTGAAGAAGGGGTGACGGATTCAGCCGGACCGCTGACAAGTTTGAAAAGTTTAGGTTTTTTGCAAGGGAGCTTTTGTCCCCATTATGACGGGGAAAAGGATCGGAGACCGGCATACCACCAGCTGATATCTAACAAGTTCTTATGCAGTGGCTATGCAGCGGATGATGGGGCTGCTCTCCATTTCATAAATGATCAGCTGTTTCAGACTGTGAGTTCAAGGTCGGAAGGAAAGGCATATCGGGTGATGATGGCTGAACATGAAATAGCTGAAATTCCGTTGCCGGTCAAATATTTAGGGTGAAATTGGCTGAATATTATCTATATTCCTCTTTTTTTCAGATTGATTTTATGATAAGATGAGTGCGAAATCAATAGTTACTGGGGGTGCCCGCTTTCGGGCTGAGAGAGAAGGTAAGCTTCTTAACCCTTTGGACCTGATCTGGTTCGTACCAGCGTGGGGAAGTAGAGGAATTGTTTTTGTTATTGTCTTGCTGGGCAATAATATGTTTCTTTCTGACTGTAACCGGGTTCATTTATATGAATCCGGTTTTTTGTGCTGGTTATGGGCTTGATTTTGTCCTTTCAAACGTAGAGAGGGGAAGGAAAAGTAATGCAAAACAATTCAGTGCAGCAAGCCAACATTTCCATTATGTCAAGTTTTTCAGGCAGCAAGAAGGTATACGTGGAGGGTTCTTCTTCGGACATCCAAGTGCCGATGAGGGAGATCCTATTGAGTCCGACGACGGGATCGTTCGGCGAAGAGGAAAACGCGCCTGTGCGTGTCTATGATACAAGCGGACCGTATACGGACCCTGAAGTAACCATTAATATTCAAGAAGGATTAAAGCCGCTCCGCCAAAAATGGATCACAGAGCGCGGTGACGTGGAAGAGTATGAAGGTCGGGCTATAAAACCAGAAGATAACGGTTATAAAAAAGCAAATCCAAACGTAAGTTACCCAGGATTAAAGCGGAAACCGCTGAGGGCGAAGGCAGGTCAAAATGTCACACAAATGCACTATGCAAAAAAGGGGATCATTACACCTGAGATGGAATTTATCGCCATTCGTGAGCATGTGTCTCCTGAATTCGTCAGAGACGAGGTAGCCAGCGGCCGGGCGATTATTCCTTCAAACATTAATCACCCTGAAAGTGAGCCAATGATTATCGGCCGGAATTTTCATGTGAAGATTAATGCGAATATCGGGAATTCAGCGGTTACGTCATCCATTGAAGAAGAAGTGGAAAAAATGACGTGGGCCATCCGCTGGGGAGCGGATACGATGATGGATCTCTCTACCGGAAAAGATATTCATACGACGCGTGAATGGATTATCCGCAATTGCCCCGTGCCTGTGGGAACTGTTCCGATTTATCAGGCGCTTGAAAAAGTAAACGGCGTAGCGGAGGATTTAACGTGGGAGATTTATCGTGATACGCTAATCGAGCAGGCAGAGCAGGGAGTGGATTATTTTACGATTCACGCGGGTGTTTTGCTTAGGTATGTACCGCTGACTGCCAAACGGACAACTGGTATTGTGTCACGCGGGGGAGCGATTATGGCGCAGTGGTGTCTGGCTCATCATCAAGAAAGCTTTTTATACACACATTTTGAAGAAATATGTGAGATTATGAAAATGTATGATATTGCTTTCTCACTTGGGGATGGTTTGCGTCCCGGATCAATTGCTGATGCCAATGACGAAGCGCAGTTTGCTGAATTAGAGACGCTTGGAGAGCTGACGCAAATTGCCTGGAAGCATGATGTTCAGGTGATGATTGAGGGTCCTGGACATGTTCCGATGCATAAAATCAAAGAGAACGTCGATAAACAAATGGACATTTGTAAAGAAGCGCCTTTTTACACATTGGGGCCGTTGACAACGGATATTGCGCCGGGATATGACCATATTACTTCAGCGATCGGAGCGGCGATGATCGGTTGGTATGGGACAGCAATGCTTTGTTATGTAACGCCGAAGGAGCATTTGGGGCTGCCAAACCGTGATGATGTTCGTGAAGGAGTCATTACATATAAGATCGCTGCGCACGCTGCGGACCTTGCAAAAGGGCATCCCGGAGCGCAAATCCGGGATGATGCGTTATCGAAAGCCCGTTTTGAATTCCGCTGGCGGGATCAGTTTAATTTATCTCTTGATCCGGAGAGAGCCCTTGAATACCATGATGAAACCCTGCCTGCTGAAGGAGCAAAAACCGCTCACTTTTGTTCCATGTGCGGCCCGAAATTTTGCAGCATGAGAATTTCACAGGATATTCGGGATTATGCGAAGAAAAACGATCTCAGTGAAGCAGAAGCCATAAATAAAGGATTAAAAGAAAAAGCAAAAGAGTTTGTCGATACGGGAAGCAATTTATATCAATAAATAAGATGAAGATGGAGAATGCTCCATCTTCATTTTTTTAGAAAAACAGAGAGCGTCGAAGCGGAGGAATACTCTGTTCAAAGCGGAAAACATTTTCTGGATCATATTTCGTTTTGACACGGCGGAGTCGTTCAACGTTTTCGCCGTAATATGTTCTTGGCCAGTTTCTGATTTTGATATCTGGCCAATTTACGTAGTCTCCCATCGTTTAACTCGAAAGTCCGGATCATCCCGTGTCACGATACGTCCGGTCAATTTTGTCTTTTCCACACACCCACATCTCTTTCTCTCGTATTCTAGTTTCTCTAGCTTATGCGTCAGGGGATAAGAGTGTATAAGGAAAAAGCGGGGATGCAATCTGATATAGTATCAATACCCTCAAAAAATAGTTGACAGGTCGGTATTGTATGAATTAACATGGTCAGTACAAATTTTTCAAATTTATCGCGCTGATCGGGACACCGAAGGCTCTTATCTTTTAGATAAGGGCCTTTTTTGTATGAAAAAGGAGGGATTATTGATGGGAGTCAAAAAAGAAAAGGGGAGAAAACGATTCAGGAAGCGAAAAACCTACGGGAATCAGATTTTGCCGCTTGAGCTGCTGATTGAAAAAAACAAACGAGAGATTATAAACAGCGCGGAACTCATGGAAGAAATTTATATGAAGATTGATGAGAAGCATACGCAATGTGTAACTAAATATAAAAAAACCCGCTGACTACAGCGGGTTTTTGCATTTCTCCATTAAGCATCTTTTTTAATCGGCAATCCAAGGCCTTCTGCCACGCGTTTTCCGTATTCAGGATCCGCTTTGTAGAAGTGCTCGATTTGGCGCAGCTTGATTTCTTCTTTTTCTACCGGCTTCATAGCATTAACGATATTTTCAACAAGGCGGGTACGTTCATCTTCACTCATTAAACGATACAGATCACCGGCTTGAGTGTAGTGATCGTTGTGATCGTAGCTTACGCTGTCAGCGATACCTTGTACCGGATATGCTGCTTGCTTATCTTCAGGTGACTCTTTCGGACCGCCGAAGCTGTTAGGCTCGTAATACACAGATCCGCCGCCGTTATCATCAAAACGCATTTGCCCATCACGCTGATAATTGTTTACTTTGTTGCGTGCGCGGTTGATTGGCAGCGCTTGATGGTTTGCACCGACACGGTAGCGGTGTGCATCATGATAAGCAAAAAGTCGGCCTTGAAGCATTTTATCCGGTGAAACATCAATACCAGGCACGAGGGTTCCAGGTGAAAATGTCGCTTGTTCTACCTCTGCAAAGTAGTTTTCCGGATTTCTGTCTAGAACCATGCGTCCGACCTCGATTAACGGGTAGTCTTTTTGAGACCAAACTTTTGTGACATCAAACGGATCGAAACGGTACGTATTTGCATCTTCTAAAGGCATGATTTGCACATATAGTTTCCATGCAGGATAATCACCGTTTTCGATTGCGTTGAAAAGGTCTTCTGTATGGTAATCAGGGTTTTCACCGGCAATTTTTGCTGCCGTATTGACATCAAGGTTTTTCACGCCTTGTTCTGTTTTAAAGTGATATTTAATCCATACGCCTTCGCCTTCGGCATTTGTCCATTTGAATGTATGGCTTCCGAAGCCGTGCATGTGGCGAAGTGTCGCAGGAATTCCGCGGTCAGACATCAGGATTGTCACTTGGTGCAGTGACTCTGGTGAAAGTGACCAGAAATCCCATACAGCCGTAGGGTTTTTCAGGTGTGTTTTTGGATCTCTTTTTTGTGTATGGATGAAATCAGGGAACTTAATCGCATCGCGGATAAAGAATACAGGCGTATTGTTGCCGACGATGTCGTAGTTTCCTTCTTCAGTATAAAATTTAACAGCAAATCCGCGCGGGTCGCGAACTGTGTCAGCAGAGCCAAGTTCACCGGCAACTGTTGAGAAACGGATGAACAACGGTGTGCGTTTGCCGACTTCAGAAAGGAAAGCGGCTTTCGTGTATTTTGTTACGTCGTTTGTCACTTCAAAATATCCGTGTGCGCCTGCTCCTTTGGCGTGAACAACACGTTCAGGAACACGTTCTCGGTTGAAATGGGCCAATTTTTCGAGTAAATGTACATCTTGAATTAAAGTTGGTCCGCGAGAACCGGCAGTCATTGAGTTTTGATTATCTCCAACCGGAGCGCCCCAGCTAGTTGTCAGTTTATTTGAACTCATGTTATCACCTCTTGGAATTTATAAGAACATAATATCATCTCTAAGTAAAAAGTCAATATTATTTTATAATTATTATAAAATAGTTATCTCTATTAATCGATATCTAGTATCGAAAGTGTTGAAAAGCCTTGTTGTAACAGCTTTTTATGACACTTAATAATTTTTGGAGAAATAATTTTTCCTTCTCTATTTGCGAAACAAGCAGAGTAAGTGATAAACAAGGATATCAAAAATCGTATTTAAAAAAGAGTTGACATATCGGAATAATTTGAATTAACATGTTATTCAAACAAAAAAACAATTGGGCAGCTGATCGGACCGCCGAAGGCTCTCATCTCTACAAGAACAGAGATGGGGGCCTTTTTGTTTTTTTGAAGGCGGGGTTGGCAGAAAGAGAGGGATAAAAGTGGCTGTGACCATCAGCATCAAAGAAAAGGCATTTGTTCAAGAGGGCCGCAAAATCACGGTCTTAGAGAACATAGAATTATCAATCGCACCAGGCGAATTTCTAACGCTTATCGGACCGAGCGGGTGCGGAAAAAGCACCCTGTTAAAGATTATTGCAGGACTTGATTCTGAATATGACGGGAGTGTTGAAATTAACGGCCGCAGCGTAACAGCTCCGGGTATTCAGCAAGGATTTATTTTTCAGGAACACCGCCTCTTTCCTTGGCTGACTGTTGAGCAGAATATTGCAGCCGACTTGAATTTGAAGGACCCAAAAGTCAAACAAAAGGTGGATGAACTGATCGAGATTGTCAGATTGAAAGGATCGGAAAAAGCATATCCGCGCGAGCTGTCAGGCGGCATGTCACAAAGAGTAGCCATCGCCCGGGCCCTGCTGCGGGAGCCTGAGGTGCTGCTTTTAGATGAACCGTTTGGTGCACTCGACGCTTTTACAAGAAAACACCTGCAGGACGTGCTGCTGGATATATGGAGGAGGAAAAAAACAACGATGATTCTCGTGACTCATGATATAGATGAATCTGTTTATTTAGGAAATGAGCTTGCGATCCTTAAGGCCAAACCGGGGAAAATCCATAAGCTGATGCCCATTCACCTGGCGTATCCGCGGAACCGGACGACTCCGGATTTCCAAGCGATCAGACAGAGAGTGCTGTCGGAATTCGAGAAAACAGAAGATTTGGAGTACGCAGAAGGATCAGGGATATAGAAAGGGCGGAAGCGGAAATGAAAAAAGGACTCATTGTATTGGTTGCCGTTATTTTTCTGCTCGCAGGCTGTGGAGCAAATGGAGCCAGCGGTGACCACAAACAATTGAAGGAAATTCGTATTGGTATTCAGCAAAGCTTAAGCCCGCTTTTGATCGCAAAAGAAAAAGGCTGGTTCGAAGATGCATTTGAAAAAGAAGGCATCAAAGTGAAATGGGTGGAGTTTCAAAGCGGTCCGCCCCAATTTGAAGGCCTTGCGGCAGACAAACTTGATTTTTCTCAAGTCGGTAATTCGCCTGTGATCGCTGGACAGGCGGCAGGCATTGACTTTAAAGAAATCGGTTTGTCTCAGGACGGCTTGAAAGCAAACGGCATCCTTGTCAATCAAAACAGCGGCATTCAAGACGTTAAGGACTTAAAGGGGAAGAAAATTGCAGTCGCCAAAGGCAGCAGCGGGTTTGATTTTTTGTATAAAGCGCTTGATCAAGTGGGGTTGTCAGCTAACGATATGACAATTATTCAGCTTCAGCCTGATGAAGCAGCTTCCGCATTTGAAAACGGATCTGTTGATGCCTGGTCCATTTGGGAGCCGTACTTGTCTTTAGAAACAATGAAACACGGAGCAAAAATCCTTGTGAACGGAGAAAGCACAGATTTATATTCACCGGGTTTTACTTTAGTAAGAACAAAGTTTTCAGAAGAGCATCCAGACGAAGTGGTCCGTTTTCTGAAGGTGTTTAATAAAGCCGTTGTATGGCAAAAGGAACATCTGGATGAAGCAGCGGACTTGTATTCTGACATTAAAGATCTCGATAAAAAGGTCGTCGAAAATGTGCTGAAAAATACTGAACCTCTGAATGAGGTCATCAGTGACGACATTGTGAAAGCGCAGCAGGAAACAGCAGATTTTCAATTTCGAACAAAGGCGATAGATAAGAAGATTGATGTGAAGGATGTTGTCGATAACACTTTTATCAAAAAAGCATTAGAGGAACATTCCTCAGGAGGTGATCAATGATGAAAGCAGAGGCTGCGGGCTCGCTGCCCAAAACGAATGCGGAAGCGGTGCGAAAAAAGCCCGGAAGGAAGAGATACGGCTGGATGAAGGGGCTTTTACTGCCCGCTGTCATCATTGCCATCTGGCAGATCATCGGCGGGCTGGGAGTTGTGTCCGCTACAGTGCTGCCTACACCTGTTACGATTGTTCTGACCTTTAAGGAGCTTATTTTGTCCGGCGAACTGTTCGGCCATCTGCAAATCAGCATTTATCGGGCGGCGCTTGGTTTTTTGCTTGGCGCAGGGCTTGGATTGATGATCGGGATTTTGGCCGGATTCTCCAAACGGACGGAGCTGTATCTTGATCCGTCGTTGCAAATGCTTAGAACCGTACCTCATCTGGCCGTCACGCCGCTGTTTATTTTATGGTTCGGATTTGACGAAGTATCTAAAATTTTGCTGATTGCGCTCGGTGCCTTCTTTCCTGTCTATATCAATACGTTTAACGGCATCCGCGGGGTTGACGCGAAGCTGTTTGAAGTCGCCCGGGTGCTTGAATTTAAATGGCATCAGCAGATATCCAAAGTGATATTGCCGGCAGCCCTGCCCAACATATTGCTAGGCATTCGCTTATCGCTCGGCATTGCATGGCTCGGGCTCGTTGTGGCAGAGCTGATGGGCTCAAGCTCGGGAGTCGGCTATATGATCATGGATGCGAGACAGTTTTCACAAACGAATAAAGTCTTTGCAGGGATTATCATTTTTGCAGTGGTTGGAAAGCTGACGGATTCCTTCGTCAGGCTGCTTGAACGAAAGCTGTTAAAGTGGAGAAACAGCTACGAAGGATAAAAGATATAAAGGGGAGATGAATATGGAAATTCTTTGGTTTATACCGACTCATGGAGACGCGAGATATTTAGGATCTGAAAGTGATGGACGGACTGCGGATCATCTTTACTTTAAACAAGTCGCGCAGGCGGCAGACAGGCTGGGATATACAGGAGTTCTTCTGCCAACGGGAAGATCGTGCGAGGACCCGTGGCTTACAGCGTCGGCACTGGCAGGAGAAACAAAGGACTTAAAGTTTTTAGTCGCGGTAAGACCTGGTTTAATGCAGCCTTCTCTGGCAGCCAGAATGACATCCACCCTAGACCGCATTTCAGACGGCCGGCTGCTGATCAACGTTGTGGCAGGGGGCGATCCGTATGAGCTGGCAGGCGATGGCCTGTTTATCAGCCATGATGAGCGCTACGAGGCAACAGACGAATTTTTAACCGTTTGGCGGAGACTTTTGCAGGGAGAAACGGTTTCCTATGAAGGAAAGCATATAAAAGTGGAAAACAGCAATCTGCTTTTCCCGCCGCAGCAAGAGCCGCATCCGCCCATCTATTTCGGTGGTTCGTCACAGGCTGGGATTGAAGCTGCCGCAAAGCATACAGACGTGTACTTGACATGGGGTGAGCCGCCTGAACAAGTAAAAGAAAAAATAGAAAGAGTCAAAAAGCAAGCGGCAAAAGAAGGGAGATCCGTTCGATTTGGCATTAGGCTGCATGTCATTGCCCGTGAAACTGAACAAGAGGCATGGGAAGCGGCAGAGCGCTTGATCAGCCACTTGGATGATGACACCATTGCCAAAGCGCAGGCAGCTTTGAGCCGTTACGACTCTTCAGGCCAGCAGCGGATGGCCGTCCTTCATCAAGGCGATCGGACGAAGCTTGAAATCAGCCCGAATCTGTGGGCGGGGATCGGCCTGGTCAGAGGAGGGGCAGGAACAGCTCTTGTCGGTGATCCGCAGACGATTGCCGACCGGATAGCGGAGTACAAGGCACTCGGCATAGAATCGTTTATATTCTCCGGCTATCCGCATTTAGAAGAAGCGTATTATTTTGCAGAGCTTGTATTTCCGCTTTTGCCGTTTGAAAATGATCGGACGAGAAAGCTTCAGAACAAAAGGGGAGAAGCGGTAGGAAACACTTATTTTGTCAAAGAGAAAAATGCATGAGTTTAACTAAAATACAGCCCCCCGAACATGGTATGATATTCAAAAAAAGGGGGCTTTTTTTCTGAAAACATTGAGAAGCGCGGCAGTCATTTGCCTCATAGCTATGCTGTCAGCATGCGGACATTCAAAACAGATGGAAATCAAAGCGGCGGACATATCAGATCTTGAAAAAAACAGAATGGATGTCGCAGCTTCACAGGCATTCACTGCCGAAGCCGTCAATATCGGTGAAGGTATTTCTTCAGCTGACATGTACATCGAACATTATCAAAAGGGAAAGCTTGTTGAGAGGTTTGGACCGGTTCGTGCAGATTATTCAGAGGAAAAACCCGATACCATACAATTTGTTTATTTTGAGAATGAAGAGGGGGAAGGAAAGAATAAACATACCACCATTCATTTTGGCATTGTGGATAAACAGGGAAATATAGCGGCTGATTCATCGGTGAAACGCGACGATAGCACAACACAGGAAATGACTCAGAATATTTCATCGCCGGAACCGATTACTTTCGAGAAGCCTGCTTTGATCGGCAGTAGTATTAGAGGGACTGACGAGACAATGCACACCTCTGAACATAAAAAAGAGCTCATTAAGCATCAAGATGCGTTACTGTATTATGTGGAATTGCATCATTAGAGTGGGCGGCTTCAAGCCGTCTGTTTTACAAAGCGGTATGCTTGCTTTTTTGAATGGTGCATGATACATTTTAAATCGTAACAATTTCGATTTAAAGGGAGGCTATGTGACTTGGCTAAAAAATCAAAAGTGGCAAAAGAGTTAAAACGCCAACAGCTTGTTGAGCAATACGCTGGTATTAGACGCGAGTTGAAGGAAAAAGGAGATTACGAGGCACTCAGCAAGCTGCCAAGAGATTCAGCACCGGGAAGGCTTCACAACCGCTGCATGGTAACGGGGCGCCCGAGAGCATATATGAGGAAGTTTAAAATGTCCAGAATCGCTTTCAGGGAGCTGGCCCATAAAGGCCAGATTCCCGGTGTGAAAAAAGCAAGCTGGTAAGAAAAAACTCCGGCCGATTACAGCGCGCCGGAGTTTTTTTCGTTTTTCTTGAAAGAGATGACGTAGGAAAGGTGCTGGATGATCATGATGATAAACACAATAATAATAGGGAAAAACGGAATGCGCGATTGAAATAGCGGATAAAAAATGAGAAGAACCGCTGCGGCAGGCAGCGAGAAGTAGACAGCGATATATGACGCGCGACATGCTTTTGCCGTCATCATCTGCTCTCTTTCATCCTGCTCTTCAAACTCATCAGGCAGAAGAAGCTGTTTTCTGGCAGGGCGGCTTTTTTTCTGTAAGTACAAATAAACCGCAGACGCCGCAACAAACAGAATAAAGGGGGTGAGGTTTAATTCAAACACCATCCCGCCGCTCTTTGTGTCGAAAAAAGATGCAATTCCTTCTGAGGCTTCAAAGTATGCAATCAGCGTCCAGCATGCAAGGCCAAATAACACAAGGTGAAAAGCTGCTTTTGTTTTCATGCTCATCTTAGTTTTCCTCCTCTAACCAAAAGACATCCTCCATTTTCATGGAGAAGGCTTTGCAGATTTTCAGTGCTAACAGCAGTGAGGGAACATAATCGCCTTTTTCGATAGCAGCCACAGTCTGTCTTGTGACGCCGACTGTTTCTCCTAGTTTTTCCTGAGAATAGCCGAAGCGTGCCCTCAGCTCTTTTACTTTATTTTTCATCATGACGTCTGTCCCCTTCACAATCTCGATTGATTATATTGTATAGTATACTTAACATTATGTAAATGGAACTTAACAACTTTACAAAAAGATAACTTTTTTTCGACAAAATTTTTATATTCCCTTGACGAAAAATAAATAAACATGTAATATAAAAAAAGTCAGAGCGGTACTGTTGCTGACAATCACAAATGCGGGTGTAGTTTAGTGGTAAAACCTCAGCCTTCCAAGCTGATGTCGTGAGTTCGATTCTCATCACCCGCTCCATACATACGTTATTAACGCAGTGTTTCGTTTCTCAGATAAACGAAGTATTGCGTTTTTTTATGTAAAAAAGAACACGGTATTCGTGTTCTTTTACGTAAGCCAATGTACTGTATGGGTGCCGCCGTGAATTTGTTCAAACATTTTCGTTAATGATGATAAGAGGTTAACAGCGCTGCTTTTCTCAATCGATGGCGGGAAAAAAATGATTTGCAGCATATTCTTAGTCTCGTTTGAAACGGGATAGTGGTTGACGTTGTTTTTGAAATCGCCAAAAATGCCGTTTTCATCAGAGAAAAGCAGTATGTTTTCTTTTTCTCCCAATGAGATCCGGACCGGCTCATGAAGCTTTCCGGCATCATAAATCATAATAGGCAGAGAATATTTTAATGCGAAAAAATCGATTGTGTCATGGGCCGAGTCTTTACTTTCCATGAATTGTTCCTTGGATATCGGGACCAGCATGTCCTCCATTGGGGTTGTTTCTCCCTCAAATGAAGGGTTAAGCTGTTTAAAGAGTTCCTGCCATTCCTTGACGAAGGATTCATCGGATATACCGCCGTCCGCATAGTCGAAAAACAAGGATTCTTGAAACAGGCGGAGTCTGCCTTTCAGCATTTGCGGTGAGGAGCCGACTTCGATATTCTCATAAATGACAGCAGCTGCATGTAAGCCGGCCGCACGTTCAGTAATAACAGAATCAAGTTTGATATTCACTAGCATTCACTCCAGTTACGTGATATCAACCTATTATAAACGCTGTATCGTTTTATCACAAAGAAAGGAGGCTGTGCAAAACATGAACGTTTATCAGCTCAAAGAAGAATTAATTGAATACGCGAAAAGCATTGGCGTGGACAAGATTGGTTTTACGACCGCTGATACTTTTGACAGTTTAAAAGACCGTTTGATTCTTCAAGAATCACTCGGCTATCTCTCCGGCTTTGAAGAGCCAGATATCGAAAAAAGGGTGACGCCGAAGCTTCTTTTGCCGAAAGCGAAATCAATAGTGGCAATTGCTCTCGCATATCCTTCCAGAATGAAGGATGCGCCGAGAAGCACGAGAACTGAGCGCAGGGGCATTTTTTGCAGAGCTTCCTGGGGAAAAGACTATCATGATGTGTTGAGGGAAAAGCTTGATCTGCTGGAGGATTTTCTAAAAAGCAAGCATGAGGATATCAGAACGAAGTCAATGGTTGATACAGGTGAATTGTCTGATCGCGCCGTTGCGGAACGTGCCGGAATTGGATTCAGTGCGAAAAACTGTATGATCACAACACCCGAGTATGGCTCTTATGTGTATTTGGCGGAAATGATCACAAATATCCCTTTTGAGCCTGATGTGCCGATTGAAGATATGTGCGGGTCCTGCACGAAATGCTTGGACGCCTGTCCGACGGGAGCACTGGTTAATCCCGGGCAGCTTAATGCGCAGCGCTGCATCTCTTTTCTGACCCAGACAAAAGGATTTTTACCTGATGAATTCCGGACAAAAATCGGAAACCGCCTGTACGGGTGCGATACGTGCCAAACGGTATGCCCTCTCAATAAAGGGAAGGATTTTCATCTTCATCCGGAAATGGAGCCTGATCCTGAGATTGCCAAACCGTTATTGAAGCCGCTTTTGACCATCAGTAATGGGGAATTTAAGGAGAAATTCGGGCATGTCTCAGGTTCTTGGCGCGGGAAAAAACCGATTCAGCGAAACGCCATTCTCGCGCTTGCGCATTTTAAGGATGCTTCCGCACTGCCTGAATTGACGGAACTGATGCACAAGGATCCGCGTCCTGTCATCAGGGGGACAGCCGCATGGGCAATCGGAAAAATCGGAGACCCCGCCTACGCGGAAGAGCTTGAAAAAGCGCTGGGAAAAGAGAAGGATGAAGAGGCAAAGCTGGAAATTGAAAAAGGAATTGAGTTGCTAAAAGCTTCAGGCATGACTAAACAAGGCCTGTCCTGACATACGTATAGAGCAGAAGGAAAAAACACTTGAGATCATCCAAGTGTTTTTTCTCTATAAAAAAGTATGGCGGGTGGGGTGAGCTTGAAGTACATTTTAGAACAATTAGCGGAGGAGCGGCTGGGCTTTCTGGTTAACGGGCATGCTATGAGACAGGAGTCTCAAGTCGGAGACCTTAAAGTCATGGAGCGTAAGAAAAAGCTTCTGGAAAAACGTAAAGTTGACATCATAAAAGCGAAAGCAAAGGCCGTGATTAATCATGTGCGGGTTGAGGATGACGGAACGACCTGCCTTTCGTATACCATCCATTACGAATACGTGTGTAAGGAACAAGATGACAGCTTGTATATAGAAGAGCACATAGAGGAGCGAATGGCTTTCCTGTATGATCACATTTTGATTAGTGATCAGGAAATTGCGAAAAAGCCGGCTGGATTTCATGAAGGGACCAGTATTATTGACTATTCTGAAGCTGAAGAGGAAAGAGAAGCGTTTGGCAGGGCTTTTCAATACGATCGTCTCGGCGCTGTCCAATATGCCGAGAAATTTTGGAACAAGCGCAATCCTGCTTATAAAAATTTCAGCGATAACTGTACAAATTTTATTTCTCAGTGTCTTCATGCAGGAGGCGCGCCGATGCGCGGTCATCCGAACAGGGGATCAGGCTGGTGGATGAAACAAAGCTCATGGAGCTACAGCTGGACGGTGGCTCACTCTATGAAAATGTATTTGTCGAATTCAAAGGCCGGACTGCGTGCGGTGCGGGTGAAATCAGCGGAAGAACTGATGCCGGGCGATGTGATTTGCTATGACTTCGAAGGAGACGGCCGGTTTAATCATACAACGATTGTCGTGGCAAAGGACAAAGGCAATATGCCGCTTGTCAACGCCCAGACCTATGACAGCCGGATGAGGTATTGGTCATATGAGGATTCTACGGCATACACGCCGTCAATACGATATGCCTTTTTTCATATCGTTGATGATACGACAAAAGAGTAATTAATGTTATAATGATGGGCGGATAAGAAAAACAGAGGTGAACATTGTGGCATTACATGTCGTTTTATATCAACCAGAAATTCCCGCTAACACAGGGAATATTGCACGTACTTGTGCAGCAACCAATACAACGCTACACCTGATTCGTCCGCTCGGCTTTTCAACGGATGATAAAATGCTGAAGCGTGCCGGACTCGATTATTGGGAGTTTGTTAACGTTGTGTATCATGATTCGTTAGAAGAATTGTTTGAGGCATATAAAAAAGGCAAGTTTTTCTTTATTACAAAATTTGGCCAGCAGCCTCATACATCATTTGATTACACTGATCTTGACGAGGATTATTTCTTCGTGTTCGGAAGAGAAACAAGCGGTTTGCCAAAGGATTTAATTCAAAATAATATGGACCGCTGCCTGCGTCTTCCGATGACAGAGCACGTCAGATCGTTAAATCTGTCCAATACTGCCGCGATTCTTGTTTATGAAGCGCTGCGCCAGCAAAATTACCGTGATTTAAAATAGTGAAAAAACCCGCTCATCGATGATGGGCGGGTTTTTTTGCGGATGTTGAAATGCTTTGTTTCGTTTTTGGGCTTAACAACGTAACAGTGTTATGTTACAATGTACCCATCAAAGGAGCTGGACTTATGGAAGAACAATTAATCTCTAAAAAAGAATTACTTGAAAGAACATCGATTTCATACGGTCAGCTGTATCGATGGAAGCGGAAAAACTTAATACCTGAGGAATGGTTTATTCGTAAATCCACATTTACAGGGCAAGAGACGTTTTTTCCGAGAGAGGAGATTTTAAAACGTATATCAATGATTCAAAAGATGAAAGAAAATTTGTCTTTGGATGAAATGAGGGAAATGCTGTCGCCGAAAATGAAGGATGTCAGCATGACCGCTGATGAATTGCTTCATAAAGGTTTGGTTTCAAGGCCTGCTCTTGAAGCCTATTCAGAAGACGGAGGAAGTCCGGTTTTTTCATCCAGCGATTTGCTTTCGCTGTTTGTGCTTGAGGGCCTGCTGCAGTCTGGAAATGTCAGCCTTGCAGAAGCAAAAATGGCTGCAGAGGTATTAAAGAAGCATGATACTGAAGAGATTGAAAAACAGACGGAGCTGATTGTGCTCCGCAAGCTCGGTGTCACAACTTGTTTTATAGCGGCTGCGGCGGACAGCATTTTGTTTGAATCATCCGTAAAGGTTGTGGAACGGGTAGATTTATTAAAAGCTTCAGAGGAATTAAAAACAACATTTATGCAGGAGGGCCATCAATGGATGTAGTGGAAAAGCTGGTGATAAACGGATCAGGAAGTTCAAAGGGAGGAACATTTCAATCTGTTGAGATTAATGGCAGCGGGACAGTGGCCGGGGACGTGGAGTGTGACACTTTTTCTTTTAATGGAAACGGAAAAGCCGACGGCAGCGTCAAAGCGAAAGCGGTAACCATCAGCGGTTCAGGAAAGATACATGGAGACGTTGAAGCAGAATCTATCCGGATGAATGGCACTGGTTTTATTCAAGGAGAGGTATCTGCAAAACAATTGAAAATCGCTGGATCATCAACATTTGGCGGCACTGTCAAGGCTGATGGCATTGACATTAGCGGAAAAGCTGTCATGGAAGCAGATTGTGAAACAGAAACCTTTCAATCAGAAGGGAAATGCAAAATCAGCGGGCTTTTAAATGCAGACCAGGTGATCATTAAGCTTTCTGCAGGGGAAAGCTATGTGCGGGAGATCGGCTGCCGCCATCTTCAAGTGACCTGCAGAAAAGGAATGCTGACATTGCTCAGATTAATGCCGCAGCCTGTTCTAACAGCAGAGCTGATCGAAGGTGACGTGATTGAATTGACAAATACAAAGGCGAAAACCGTGCGCGGAAATAAAGTGGTCATCGGCCCGGATTGCCAGATTGAAACCGTCGAATACAGCGGGGACTATACCTGTGATCCAAGCGCGTCGGTTGAAACATCCACAAAGTTGTAAGGAGGATCGTAATGGAGACAACAAAACTGGGAAATTTAAAATTATATGGCGCTGGGCATGCCGCAGGAGGCGCGTATCACAATGTCAGCATCAAAGGAGAAGGTGTAGTTGGAGAAGGGCTGTCTGCTGTAGGCTGCCGCATATACGGAACGGGCCTTTTTCTCGGAAAAGCAGAGACTGAGCGGCTGCGTGTGCTCGGAGAAAGTGAATGTAAAGGCGATCTGACAGCCGGCAAAATCAATATATATGGGACAATGAAAGTCAGCGGCTCACTTCAATTTGATCGATTCAATCTGAAAGGCCAGACTGAAATTGGCGGGAATATGACTGGAGAATCCTGCGATGTGAAAGGGAAGCTTAGCGTAATAGGTGATTGTGAAACAGAAATGTTCCATGTCACAGGCTGTGTTGATGTATCGGGGTTATTAAATTCGGGTGAGATCAAGCTGGGATTGAGCCATGATATAAGCCATGTGCAGGAAATCGGCGGAACAACAATTACAGTGAAAAGACGCGCGAGTTTTTTTAGCCGGAAGAAAGGGAAGCTGATCGCCGATGTCATAGAAGGAGATCGGGTTTATTTGGAGAATACCGAAGCGGCAGTTGTCAGGGGAAAAGAAGTGATCATCGGGCCGGGATGCAGCATCGGAACGATTGAGTACGAAAACAAATGTGAATGCGATCCGCATTCACAGATTAAAGAAAAAACAAAACTGTAAAACATTGTTCTGTTATACAAAAAGGTGCTCTTTCAGGAGCACCCTTTTTTATTCTTTTCCAGGCTTGCTATCGTATCCTGCGGTAAAAATTGATACTAAAAAAGTGACAATGACACCCATCATGATGATTGTTTTCACCGTCTCTCCCCCTCTTCAATTTTTCCGTGCTGTCCGAGTCTGGATGATTCTGTATTTTTCTTTATTATGAACGGTCGCGGTCTGCCTTGTCAACGATGTATAAGTATCTTTATTTTTAAGAAACCAAAGCATGTATCACGGGATGGCGGCATAGATTGTATCAAAGTACCTTATTTGCATAGTGTATCAAACATGATAGAGGAGGTCCTTATGGATATATTAAAGAAAATTGAACAGTACAGAGAGGAAGAGCAGCGGCTGAAATGGGAAGGAACTTTTGCCGATTATTTGGAGATTATTAAAGAAAATCCGATGGTCGCGCAATCTGCTCATTCTCGAGTTTTTAATATGATAAAAGACAGCGGGATAGAGGAGATTGACGGGCGCAAGAAGTACAGTTTTTTTGACCGCGAGCTGTTCGGGCTTGAAGAATCTCTGGAGCGTCTTGTGGAAGAGTATTTTCATCCGGCTGCCAAACGTCTAGATGTCAGAAAGCGGATTCTATTGCTGATGGGGCCTGTGAGCGGCGGTAAATCCACGCTGGTCACAATGCTTAAAAAAGGTCTCGAAGCGTACACGCTGACAGATAATGGCGCTGTATATGCTATTAAAGGCTGCCCGATGCACGAGGACCCTCTACATTTAATCCCCCATCATTTACGCGATGACTTTTACAGGGAATACGGCATTAGAATAGAAGGAAGTCTTTCTCCTTTAAATGTCATGAGGCTGGAGGAAGAGTACGGAGGAAGAATTGAGGATGTGAAGGTGGAGCGCATCTTCTTTTCAGAAGATAAGCGTACGGGAATTGGAACATTCAGTCCCTCTGATCCGAAATCTCAGGATATTGCCGATTTGACGGGGAGTATTGATTTCTCAACAATCGCCGAGTACGGTTCAGAATCAGATCCGCGTGCTTACCGGTTTGACGGAGAGCTGAATAAAGCGAACCGCGGGATGATGGAGTTTCAGGAGATGCTGAAATGTGATGAGAAATTTCTCTGGCATTTGCTTTCCTTGACACAGGAAGGGAATTTTAAAGCTGGGCGGTTTGCGTTAATTTCTGCTGATGAGCTGATCGTGGCTCACACGAATGAAACGGAGTATCGCTCATTTATTTCTAATAAAAAGAATGAAGCCCTGCACTCAAGAATCATCGTGATGCCAGTTCCTTATAATTTAAAAGTGTCTGAGGAAGAGAGAATTTATGAAAAAATGATCGCAGAAAGCGATGTGGCGGATGTTCATATTGCCCCGCATACGTTGAAGGTCGCCGCGATGTTCTCAATCCTTACCCGGTTAAAAGAGCCAAAACGGTCGGATATTGATCTGGTCAAGAAAATGAGACTGTATGATGGAGAAAGTGTGGAAGGATATAATTCTGTCGACGTTGAGGATATGAAAAAAGAATATAATGATGAAGGTATGAGCGGCATTGATCCGAGGTACGTGATCAACCGGATTTCTTCAACGATTATCAGAAAAAATATGGAATCGATTAATTCTCTCGATGTCCTTCGTTCCTTAAAAGAAGGTCTTGATCAGCACCCATCAATTTCAAGCGAGGACAGAGAGCGGTATTTGAATTTTATTTCTGCCGCCCGCAAGGAATATGACGACATTGCGAAAAAGGAAGTTCAAAAAGCGTTTGTGTATTCGTATGAAGAATCAGCAAAAACACTTATGGACAATTACCTCGATAACGTAGAGGCTTATTGCAATAAAAATAAGCTTCGTGATCCTTTGACAGGAGAGGAAATGAACCCTGACGAAAAGCTGATGAGATCCATCGAAGAGCAGATCGGCATTTCGGAAAACGCCAAAAAAGCGTTCCGCGAAGAAATTTTAATCCGCATCTCGGCCTATGCGAGAAAAGGCAAGCGGTTTGATTACAATTCCCATGAAAGACTGCGTGAAGCTATTCAGAAAAAGCTGTTTGCTGATCTGAAGGATGTCGTTAAAATTACGACCTCAACAAAAACGCCGGATGAGCAGCAGCTGAAAAAGGTAAATGAAGTCGTGGCCCGTTTAATTGATGAGCACGGCTACAACTCGACGAGCGCCAATGAGCTGCTGAAATATGTCGGCAGCCTGCTGAACCGATAAGCAACGTGACCCGTCCGAATAGGGCGGGTTATTTTGTCCCATTTTCTAAATAGTTTGTCAATTAAACGTGCATATGTGCATATGATGAATATAAATCTTTTCAAAAGACTTGTTTCATAATCTGGCACAAGCCGGAATACGTATGTATCACGACCACAAATGGTTAAGGAGGGGAATTCATGTCCCAAAATGACAGCGGCCATTTTTTGATTTCTGAGGAAAACTGGTCCCTCCATCGCAAAGGCTTCGATGACCAGCAGCGCCACCAGAAAAAAGTGCAGGAAGCGATCAAAAACAATCTTCCGGACCTCGTAACTGAGGAAAGCATTATTATGTCTAATGGAAAAGATGTAGTGAAGATCCCAATCCGTTCACTTGATGAGTATAAAATCCGTTATAACTATGATAAAAATAAACATGTAGGGCAAGGAGACGGCGAGAGCCAGGTTGGAGATGTTGTGGCCCGGGATGGATCAGACAAAAAACAAGGGCCTGGAAAAGGGCAGGGTGCCGGTGATCAGGCAGGCGAGGATTATTATGAAGCGGAAGTTTCATTAATGGATTTAGAAGAAGCGCTTTTTAAAGAATTAGAGCTTCCGAATCTCCAACAAAAAGAGCGGGACAATATCATTCATACAGATATCGAGTTTAATGATATCCGTAAAACAGGGTTAACCGGTAATATTGATAAGAAAAGAACGATGATGTCAGCCTTTAAACGAAACGCAATGTCAGGAAAACCGTCGTTCTACCCAATTTATCCGGAGGACCTGAAATATAAGACGTGGAATGACATCACAAAGCCCGAATCAAAAGCCGTCGTTTTAGCCATGATGGATACAAGCGGCAGTATGGGGGTTTGGGAAAAATACATGGCCAGAAGCTTCTTTTTCTGGATGACCCGTTTTTTGCGGACAAAATACGAGACTGTGGAAATTGAATTTATTGCCCATCATACAGAAGCAAGAGTGGTCTCGGAGGAGGATTTTTTCTCAAAGGGAGAAAGCGGCGGAACCATTTGTTCTTCCGTATATCGGAAGTCGCTTGAGCTTATTGATGAAAAGTACAATCCCGCCCGCTATAACATTTACCCGTTTCATTTTTCTGACGGTGACAACCTGACATCTGATAACGCGCGCTGTGTGAAACTGGTCAATGATATTATGAAGAAGGCCAATCTATTCTGCTACGGCGAGGTCAATCAGTACAACAGGCATTCAACGTTAATGTCTGCATATAAAAATGTAAAAGATGAGAAATTTAAGTACTATATTTTAAAACAGAAATCTGATGTTTTTCAGGCTCTAAAGAACTTTTTCAGAAATGAAGAGTCTGGTGTAAGCCATCAATTTTCGTAATGAAAAGCCCATTTCAGGGCTTTTTTTTATTTAATAAAAGCAAGAAAACGCTTGCGAAAAAAATACGGGAGAAAAAGAAATTTTTCCTTTGACAAATCTTCTTTCATTTATTAATATTTTATCTTGTGAACTATTATTGAGGAATGAGGTGAAAAGGAGTTGACTGAATCAGAACGTGCTTTGCTCACTTTTGAACAGCTCTTCGATACGTCTCGGGCGATATATAAAAAACAGAAGAAGATATTGGAGATTGTGCTTGAGCCTTTTGATATTACAGTCCTTCAATATTTGCTGATGTTTAAAATTCATCAAAGCGGAAGCACCCCGCTAAGCAAGCTGGCAATGTCGCTTGATCTTAAGCCTGCTTCTGTGACGCGGATGACAGATATTCTGTATAAGCGCCAATTGATGAATCGATATGACAGTCCGGATGACCGCCGTATCGTCATGATTCAGTTAACCGAAGAGGGGGAAGAACTGATAGAAAAAGCCGCTGTGCAATATGCAAAAATGGGTGCTGGCTTGTACCAAAAGCTTGATACCTCCCAGCTGCAGTATTTGCGCAAACTAGCCGGAAGCTTAACGAAGCTTGCTGAAGGCTGTTCAGAAAAAAGCGGTAATTAAAAACTTCTCACATATTTTCACCAGCTTTCCGCAAAATGATAGAGGATGAAACGAAAGGAGAAAACAAAATGAACAGAGGACGTTTAATTCTGACCAACATTATCGGTTTGATTGTTGTTCTTGCAATTATAGCTGGAGGTGCTTACTACTATTATCAAAGCACAAACTACGTAAAAACAGATGAAGCAAAAGTAGCGGGCGATATGGCTGCTATTACTGCTCCAGCAGCAGGTAAAGTATCTGACTGGGATCTGGATGAAGGAAAAACAGTGAAAAAAGGCGACACAGTTGCAAAAATCAAAGGCGAACAAACTGTTGACGTAAAATCCATTATGGATGGAACAATTGTGAAAAACGAAGTGAAAAACGGACAAACCGTACAAGCTGGTACAACAATTGCACAAACGATTGACATGGACAACCTATACATCACAGCAAATATTAAAGAAACAGATATTGCGGATATTGAAGTAGGAAATAGTGTAGACGTTGTAGTTGACGGAGACCCTGATACAACATTTGACGGTACTGTGGAAGAAATTGGCTATGCGACTAACTCAACTTTTGATATGCTTCCTTCTACAAATTCAAGCGGAAACTACACAAAAGTAACACAAAAAATTCCTGTGAAAATTTCAATCAAAAACCCATCTGATAAGGTGCTTCCTGGAATGAATGCATCTGTTAAAATTTCTGAGTAAAACAGATCAGTCATCAAACCATGAAAGGAGGTTGTCTTAGATGGCTACAGGCAAAGAAAAAAATGCAAAAAACCCTATGTCATTGCTGATTGTGCTAATGGCGGGTTTATTTTTGGCAATTCTAAACCAAACACTGCTTAATGTTGCAATGCCGCACTTAATGACTGAATTTGGCGTAAGTGCAACGACGATTCAGTGGCTGACAACAGGTTACATGCTTGTTAACGGTGTATTGATTCCGTTATCTGCTTTCCTGATTACACGATTTGGCCAGCGGAGTCTCTTTCTCGTCGCGATGTTTTGTTTTACGCTCGGTACGTTAGTCTGCGGTATCGCACCTAACTTCTCTACAATGCTGATCGGCCGTTTGATTCAGGCCGTGGGCGGAGGTATCTTGCAGCCGCTCGTTATGACAACCATTCTGTTAATTTTCCCGCCTGAAAGCAGGGGGAAAGGAATGGGGATTTTCGGGCTAGCGATGATGTTTGCTCCAGCGGTCGGCCCGACTCTTTCCGGGTGGATTATTGAGCATTATACATGGCGCATTATGTTTTACGGACTTGTGCCGGTCGGCGCAATTGTTATCATTGTGGCTTTCTTCATCTTTAAAAATATGGTGGAGCCGCAAAAAATCAAACTCGATACTCTTGGCGCAATCCTCTCGATTGTCGGATTCGCCTCCTTATTATACGGAGTCAGTGAAGCCGGGTCTGACGGCTGGACCGACCCGATTGTATTGTCTACAGTTATTATCGGAGCCATTGCAATTGTTGCTTTTGTTGTTCAGCAATTGCGTCATGATGATCCGATGCTTGATTTCAGAGTGTTTAAATATGACATTTTCTCACTCTCGAGTGTCATTAATATCATTATAACAGTGGCACTTTACACTGGTATGTTCCTTTTACCGATCTATCTGCAAAACCTGGTCGGCTTTACGGCGCTTCAATCCGGTCTGCTTCTGCTTCCGGGTGCGATCGTTATGCTGATTATGTCACCGATCTCAGGTATATTGTTCGATAAATTCGGACCGAGACCGCTTGCGATTATCGGGCTTCTCGTGACAGTGGTAACAACATATCAATACACGCAATTGACAATTGATACACCATATACACACATCATGCTGATCTATTCAATTCGTGCATTTGGTATGTCTCTCTTAATGATGCCAGTCATGACAGCCGGGATGAACCAGCTTCCTGCCCGTCTGAACAGCCACGGAACGGCGATGAGTAACACGCTTCGCCAAATCAGCGGATCAATCGGAACAAGTTTAATTACGACGATTTATACAAACCGGACGACATTCCATTATTCACAAATTGCAGATAAAACAAGCACGGCGGACCCGAACTTCCTCCATGCGTTCCAAAATGCAGTTTCGAATTTAATGGTGAATATGAATGTGTCTTATGATACGGCGAAAACATATGTGTACTCACATATTTATAAACACGCGTCACTCGATTCCAATGTCATGGGGATAAATGATGCCTTTATGTGGGCAACCTTATTCTGTGTAGCAGGTTTGATTTTAAGTATCTTCCTGCGTGACGTCAGAAAAGATAAATTGCGTAAGAAGAAAAAAGAGGAGCTTTCATTACTTCCTGCTCCAAAAGAAGCTAAGGAATCTTAATCTGTACAGGGAGGTTTCCTGAATGAAAATTTATGTAGTGTATGATAGTGAAGGCGAACATACTAAAGTGCTTGCAGAAGCGATCGCTGAAGGCGCGAGAGAAAACGACGCGGCTGAAGTGTTCATCGACCATGTAGATCAGGCTGATATCCGCAAGCTTAAAGATATGGATGCGATTATTTGGGGATGCCCAGGGCATTTCGGAACAATCAGCTCCGGTCTTAAAACTTGGATCGACAGACTTGGCTACTTGTGGGCTGAAGGCGAGCTGATCAACAAAGTCGGTGCTGTTTTCTGCACAACGGCAACAACACACGGCGGCTTGGAAATGACAATGCACAATTTAATCACGCCGATGTTCCACCAAGGCATGATCGTTGTCGGGCTGCCTGGCAACGTGCCCGAAAACGCACTTTATGGCTCTTATTACGGAGCAGGTGTCACTTGTCCGGTAGACAGTGATGAGTTAATGTCTGAGGAAGGTATTCAGCTTGGACGCGCGTTGGGAAGACGTGTCAGCCAAGTCACAGGAAACCTAACAGCAGGACAGTAAGGAGAGGTTGAAATGGCCATTATTATAGCAATAATTGCTGCTGTCATTGTCATTGCGGCCCTTATTACATTTAACGTCCGCAACGCCTCACCTGGACCTGAGAAGCAAGAAGCAACCGATAGAATCGCACCTCCAGAAGAGGAAAAAAATGAAGCGCATTACCCTGCTGAGGCAAGGGCTGCCGAGCATACGCCATCCGTTGTCAAAAACGATTCTCCAAAGCGTGACACAATGGGTGATGATATTTACAGGCAGGCGCTGCAAAAGTTTAAGCATTCTGATGAAGTTCATGCAGAAGAAGAGGTCACTGAGGAAAGTGACAAAATGCAGGACCGCAGCTATCGTGATGCGCTGCTCTCTATGAAAAATAAGAAAAAGTAATGAAAAAGGCAAATCCGTTTACTCATGGCGGGTTTGCCTTTTTTGCTGTTTCCATCAATTATGTTTTATCAAATAAATCCATGGAATATGTTGTATTTCATTTTGATCTAGTGTACTATGTTACTCATACACCGAGGATTTTTTCCGGGAGGTAAAGACATGGATTCTTTTTTAGGTTTGTTAAAGAAAGATATCAAGCTTTCAAGAATTTGGCTGCTAGTATGGATATGCGGAATCGTTTTCTTATTGGGAACAGGCCATATTATAGCTTCTCGCACGAAAGAACCTCTAGTCATTTTTGGTTTTTTTGTTGCAGTTGCTTTTTTTCTGCTTTTCTTATCTCCTGTTTTTGTGTTTTATCACCTTCGCAAGGAAGGGAAATCACAGCTTTGGCTGTACAATCCAAATGGCGGCTTCTGGCTGTTTTCTTCTAAATTGGCAGCATCTTTGGTCTATCAATTTGTGATTCAGCTGGCATTAACAGCCTATGGCATATGGATGTATCATATGCTCTCTGTAAAAAATCTGCTGGAGCATCAAGTTGATATAACGAGTACAGTGGCTTTGCTGAATATGTATGGGCTTATTTCTTCGTTAGATATGTCAGTAACAGTCATTGTGTTTTGGACTGTTTTTCACTCTCTCAGAAATTGGCGCGGAATGCGGTGGGCTGCGATGGTTCTGTTGGTTGCAGTGTGGTTATTCTTCGATGAATACATCATAAGCCCTTTGGTTGAATCTCAAAAGCATTTCTGGCCGGTAACAGTCTATTGCAATTTTGATTTCTACTTCCATAATGTTTGGAGATTGGAACTAAAACCTATCCATCTGTCTGTGCTAGGGTTTCCTATTACTTTAGTCATCACGTTCTTGCTGCTCATCATGGCTTCAAAACTGCTTGATCGTAAAGTAGAGGTGTAAATATGGACAATCAATTCCAATCCTCGAAACCGATTTATCTGCAGATCGCTGATCAGATCTTTTATAGGCTGGTCAGGAAGGAGCTGCTCCCAGGAGACAAGCTTCCTTCAGTAAGAGAAATGGCGATTCAAACTAAGGTAAATCCCAATACAATTCAAAGAACGTACAGTGAGATGGAAAGGCTGGGTATTGTGGAGACAAGAAGAGGTCAAGGGACGTTTATTGCGGAAAAAGCAGAAATCGTAGACGAGCTGAAAGACAAGCTGACACGAGAGGTGCTGGAAGGCTTTGTCAAGCAAATGAAAGAGCTGGGGCTAACGAAAGAGGAAATGTTAGAAGGGATTAAAACATTCACAGAGGGAGGCTAAAATGGAAATCAAGCTAGAACATGTATCAAAAAAATACGGCCGCCATACGGCCGTCAATGATGTGTCAATCACCCTATCATCCGGACGGATTTATGGCCTGATCGGACCGAACGGCAGCGGCAAGTCAACGACCCTGAAAATGATGGCTGGCCTTCTGTTTCCGACTTCAGGATTTGTGAAAGTTGATGAAGAGCAGGTTACGAGAGAAATGGTGCGTCAAACGGCTTATCTTACTGAGCTTGATATGTTTTATCCGCATTTCACTGTTAAAGATATGGTGAATTTTTATCAGTCGCAGTTTCCTGATTTTCAATCAGAACAGGCTTATAAGCTATTGAATGAGATGCAGCTGAATCCGGAAAAAAAGATCAAAAAGCTATCAAAAGGAAATCGGGGCCGGCTGAAAATCGTTCTTGCTTTAGCGAGACGGGCAGACGTCATCGTGCTTGATGAACCTTTTTCCGGGCTTGATCCGATGGTCAGGGATTCCATCGTAAACAGCCTTGTGTCGTACATTGATTTTGAGCAGCAGATTGTCGTGATCGCGACACATGAAATTGATGAAATTGAGACTTTGTTAGACGAAGTAATCATCCTCGCCAATGGGGAAAAAGTTGCGCAGCGTGAAGTAGAAGATATTCGTGAACAGGAAGGCATGTCTGTGTTGCAATGGTTTAAATCAAAAATGGAAGTTTGCTAGAAAGAGGAGGAATATGATGAAAACAGTGTTGGAATTGAAAAACGTGACTAAAAACATCAGAGGCCGAACGATCATTGATGATCTCAGTTTTACGATTCGTGAAGGCGAGGTATTCGGTTTTTTGGGACCAAACGGAGCGGGGAAAACGACAACCATCCGGATGATGGTGGGGTTAATGAAGCTGTCGAAAGGTGATGTCCTCATTTGCGGCCAATCAATTACGAAAGAATATGGCAAGGCGATTAAGCATATTGGAGCGATCGTTGAGAATCCCGAGCTGTATAAATTTTTGAGCGGATATAAAAATCTCCAGCAATACGCAAGGATGGTCAAGGGTGTCACGAAGGAAAAAATTGATGAAGTTGTTGAACTGGTCGGTTTAACAGACAGAATCCACGACAAGGTGAAAACATATTCTCTGGGGATGAGACAGCGTCTTGGCTTGGCACAATGCCTTCTGCACGATCCGAAAGTGCTGATTTTGGATGAACCGACAAACGGCCTTGATCCGGCGGGGATCAGAGAAATCAGAGATCATTTAAAGAAGCTGACCCGAGAAAGAGGAATGGCTGTCATCGTTTCAAGCCACCTGCTGTCAGAAATGGAACTGATGTGTGATCGAATTGCGATTCTGCAAAAAGGAAAGCTGATCGATATTCAAAATGTAAAAGATGAAAACATTGATGAGAACGATACATATTTCTTCCAGGTTGAGCAGCCGAATGAAGCCGCTGCTGTTTTAAATCAGTACGATTTGCTGAGTAAGACAAATGGTGTAGAAATCAAACTGGCTAAAGACGAAGTCCCTGCGGTTATTGAATTGCTGGTGATGCAGCAAATCCGTATTTATGAGGTCAAGGTCATAACAAAATCATTAGAGGACCGTTTCTTAGAAATGACAGGTGAAACAAAAGAGGAGGTTCAGCATGCTTAATTTGATTTATAATGAGTGGCTCAAAATTTTCAGCCGTGCCGGAACATGGGTGATGATCGGAATTCTGGGGCTGACAATGGTTGGATTTTCATTTTTGGCGAATCATTTTTCTGCTGGTGAATCAAATTCCCATTGGAAACAAGAACTTCAAGCACAAAACGCCGAATTAAAGAAAGAAATCAAAGAAGATCCTTCACTGAAAGATGGGTATAAAGAAACAATCACACTCAACGACTATCGCATCGAGCATAATATCCCTAGTGACACGGGCTATACGGTATGGTCTTATGTAACGGATTCAGCAAACTTTACCATCCTTACCGGTCTGTTTACTATTATCATCGCGGCCGGAATTGTCGCGAACGAATTTAATTGGGGAACGATTAAGCTATTAATGATTCGGCCGCTCAGCCGTTTTCAAATTTTGATGTCCAAATATATTACAGTTCTCCTGTTTGGGCTCCTGTTGCTGTTGATTTTATTTATCGGTTCTACTTTATTAGGGTTGATCTTCTTCGGGACGGGTGGTGAAACCGCCGCGAATATTCATTTAATCTATAAGGATGGCCATGTCATTGAGCAAAACATGATGGGGCATTTGGCCACAACGTATCTTTCTGAATCCGTCTCGGCTTTAATGGTGGCGACGATGGCATTTATGCTGTCTGCGGTATTCAGAAACAGCTCTCTTGCGGTTGGTTTTTCCATCTTCTTGTTGGTTGCCGGTACGACTGCAACTGCATTTATTGCAGCGAAATTTGACTGGGCAAAGTATATATTGTTTGCTAATGTCGACTTGACTCAGTATGTGGATGGCACACCGTTAATAAAAGGGATGACTATGACGTTTTCTATCGTCATGCTGGCGATCTACTTTATCATCTTCTTGTTGCTTGCTTTCGGAATCTTCATGAAGCGGGATATTGCAAACTAATAAAGAAAGCTGTTTTGCATAAGCAAAACAGCTTTTTTGTCAAAATAAAAACTGCAGGTTTGCACCTGCAGTTTTTCATATCAATTTATGCTTACGCTTCTTTAGTAACGTTAGCAGCTTGTGGTCCGCGGTTTCCTTCAACGATTTCAAAAGAAACAGCTTGGCCTTCTTCTAAAGTTTTGAAGCCTTCGCCTTGAATAGCAGAGAAATGAACGAATACATCGTCTTGACCTTCTACTTCGATGAATCCGAAACCTTTTTCAGAGTTGAACCATTTTACTTTACCTTCTAACATGAAATTTCCTCCTAAAGCGATCATAACGCTTAAATTCACTATTCTTGCTCTTAACAAACTTTCAAGACGAAAACTCTTACAAAACTTTCTTCTTAAAGATAGTTCGAACAAAAATAATTACCTTTACTCTACCAGTAATCTTCGGAAAAAACAACTGCTTATTGAAACTTTTTTCGGAAAATACCATATTTATTTTTCAATTTGATATTTATTTGCGGAAATTCATCTGCTTTCTCGATATGTGATCATACGTTTGCCTTAGTATTCCTTCATTTTGGGAAGATAAGTAATAGGAATTGACAACCTTATTGGATATGAGTAAGGTAAAAGTTAATCAATATTACAAATGACAACGTTTATCAACTAAGAGAGCGTATGATTTTTATGTCTGATATTGCTTGCATGCTCTAATACATAGATAGGAGTATGGTCACAATGAAAAAGTGGCTTATATGCAGTTTCGTCCTTGTTCTTCTCGTTTCATTTACTGCATGTTCACCGTCTGCAGAACATGAATCGATAAAAATCGGGATTGCTGAGTCTGACGGGGCAATATGGAACTATATTGCTCAAAAGGCTGAAGAGGCAGGGCTGGATATTCAGCTGATCCCTTTTTCTGATTATGCGGAGTCTGATATCGCACTTGCTAACAAAGAAATTGATGCCAACGCCTTTCAAACCATTTCATATTTTCAGTCGTTCACTCAAAAATACAAACTTAATTTGGCACCGCTCGGAACGACATACATAACGCCCATGGGCATTTATTCAAAACGATATGACCGAATCCGAGATATACCGCGAGGAGCTGTCGTTTCTGTTCCGGATAGAGCGTTCGATTTTGGCAGGGCGCTTACGGTGCTCCAGGAAGCGGGTTTGCTAACGCTGAAAAACGGATTTAACGGAACAGGTTCAGTTGATATGATTAAAGATAATCCGAGACACCTGAAATTAAAAGCTGTCCGGCAACAGGATGCAGTGAGCGGTGCCGACGTGTTTGTCATGAAACCATCAGAAGCAAAAAAAGCGGGCCTGAACCCGAAAAAGCATACGCTAAAGAGCGGCGGACTCATGTCTGAGGAAGAGATGAATTTGATTGTTGTCAGAGCGGAGGATCAAGACCGGGAAGCGCTGCAAACCATTCTTGAGCTTTATCAAGCTGATGATACAGCGGCATTTATAGAAAAAGAATATCAGGGAGATCTTGTCCCGGCTTTTCTGCCTTTGAAACGTCTTTCAGATTGGAAGAATGAATTCGAACATTGAATTCATTCTTTTTTTTCTGAAAAACACACTCTGTTCCGTCCCGTTTCTTTCGCTTTGTAAAGCATTTGATCGGCAAGAATGGGCAAGGATCCTGGCTGTTCCGTATTATTGGGGTAATGAGCGGCTCCTAGTGATATCGTAACTGAAAGCTCTTCGCCGTTTGTTAATACAATCGGTGCATCGCTTACAGCGCTCCTGATCCGTTCAGCGATTCGGGCTGCTTTATCAAGAGAACAGTTCGGCAGGAGAACGGCAAATTCTTCACCGCCGATCCGAGCGGCAGGATCTGTATTTCGGATGCTCTGCTTCAGACGTAACCCCAGCTCTTTGAGCACCTGATCTCCTTCATGATGGCCATATTGGTCATTGATGGTCTTAAAATGATCGATATCCATATAAATCAGTGCAAATTGAAAATGCGGGGTATCGGCCGCCTGCTGATACAGAGCTTTTGTGGTTTCTTCAAACTTTCTTCGGTTATACACGCCTGTTAAAAAGTCAAAGTGCGCCTGAAACTTATATTGTTTAAAAAGAAGATGTGCATTTGTTTCATGATCAATAATATATAAACTGAGCATGCCGCCCGCTATTGATATGATCCAAAAATACAAATGAAGTTCGTATGAATGTAAATCTATAAGAAAATAAAAGGAAAAGGAGATCAAGCTATTTGTGATTATTAAAAGATAGAAAGCATGTTTTAGTTGAACTTTTTTTCTTCTAGAAACAATGAGTGACGGAATGGCAGCGATACAAATGATAATAACCGAGTATAGTGCAGATGTGTTCATCGTAATCAGCAAGCGGCCTGCAGTGATCATGGCCAGGGCCGTTGCCGTTGAAACCCAGCCTCCATAAAGAGCGGCAATCATAATAGGGATATTTCGAAGATCAATAATTGAATGCTGATAGGTAAATCCAAAAACCATCAGAATAACCCCGAGCAAACCGCAGGCCAGTCCTTTAACAGCTTGAAAGGATATGCTGTCTTTTTTATGTACTAGCCTTTCTTTAAACAGGTGGGTGAAGAGATAATTAAATGTGATTAAAATGGTCAAATTTACAAACAGTTCTTTCAGCAAATATTATCACCCTTATATAAGGTACTAAAGATGGAAGGGAAAGAAAAGAACAAAAAAGGCATTATATAAGGTTTTTTTACTTGAATTGACAAGTTAAAATAATTCGCACTTGACCCATCGGAATTAGTGTAATATAGTAAATGAGAAAATTTGAAGGGAGAGTTTACCTGCTTTGGAGACTTTACTGGTTGTATTACATGTATTTATTTTATTTTTACTTATCTTAGGGCTCTTTGTTATGCAGAAAAAACATGTTTCCTTCTCTAAACGTGTATTTACTGCGCTGGGGCTGGGGATTGTATTCGGATTTGCGCTTCAGCTGATTTACGGCCCGACTTCAAATATAGTCATTCAAACAGCCGACTGGTTTAATATTGCCGGGGGCGGATATGTCAAATTGCTTCAGATGGTTGTCATGCCGCTCGTCTTTATTTCGATTCTCGGCGCATTTACAAAGCTGAAGCTGACAAAAAATCTTGGGAAAATCAGCGGTTTGATTATCGGGATTTTAGTAGCAACAACAGCTGTTGCTGCAGCTGTCGGTATCGCGTCCGCGCTTTCATTTGATCTGCAGGCGATTCAGGTTGACCAAGGAAGTACAGAGCTTTCACGGGGGCAGGAGCTTCAGCAGAAATCAGAGGATATGACAGCGAAAACGCTGCCGCAGCAGATTGTTGAACTGCTGCCTGGAAACCCGTTTTTAGATTTCACGGGAGCTAGACCGACTTCAACAATCGCTGTCGTTATTTTTGCCGCTTTCCTTGGAGTGGCATTCCTCGGAGTAAAACACAAACAGCCGGAACAGGCAGAAACATTTAAAAAACTGGTTGATGCCGTTTATGCCATTATCATGCGTGTTGTCACACTCATTTTGAGACTGACGCCTTATGGGGTGCTGGCCATCATGACAAAAACAATTGCCACGAGTGATCTTGACAGCATTCTAAAACTGGGCATGTTCGTGATTGCTTCATATGCCGCGTTAATCACTATGTTTATCATTCATTTGCTGCTGCTGACGTTCAGCGGCTTGAATCCGGTGATTTATTTGAAAAAAGCGGTGCCTGTACTTGTATTTGCATTTACGTCAAGGTCTAGCGCAGGTGCTTTACCGCTGAATATTAAAACACAGAGAAGCATGGGTGTACCGGAGGGAATCGCAAACTTTGCCGGTTCGTTCGGTCTTTCGATCGGCCAAAATGGATGTGCCGGCATTTATCCTGCGATGCTGGCGATGATGATTGCTCCGACTGTCGGCCAAAATCCATTTGACCCGGTGTTTATTATCACTGTTATCGCAGTCGTTGCCATCAGCTCCTTCGGTGTTGCCGGAGTCGGCGGCGGAGCGACATTCGCGGCGCTTCTTGTTTTATCATCATTAAACATGCCTGTCGCGCTTGCTGGTTTGTTAATCTCAATTGAACCGTTAATCGACATGGGGCGTACTGCTTTGAATGTCAGCGGAAGCATGACATCCGGTCTTATTACAAGTAAGGTCACAAAGGAAATTGATCAAGGGGCATTTCATGATCAATCCAGAGTGATTGAAGCTGAAGAAGCGTAACATATGAAAACGTGTAATCCGACAGGATTACACGTTAATAAGACCCATGAACCTTGTAATATAAAGGTTTCATGGGTTTCTTTTTCTCATTTTTGGGGAAGATCAGCCGGCATTGCTGATCAATGGATTGATTTAATTGAAATGAAAATTGCTTTTTTAACGAGTATTCATGGTATCTTGGAAGACGCCAACTAATCTGAGGCACACATAAAAGATTCCTGCTAGACGATGAGTATCCAAATCTAATTCAATCGTGCTTCATTGAATTAAAAAAGTTCATAATGAACCTCTTCGCATTATTTTTCTATTAACATTGAATACTTTCGATACACTTTATAGAAACTGGCCGCAAATAAAACAACCATAAGGGCGGGAAGCGACCTCAAAAGAGCAAATGGAGTTTCAAATAAAAATGCTTTCCAAAACCATTCACCTTTCATACTCCAAAGACCTTCAGTTAAATATAAACCTGAATCCTTATAGATCATATAAGAAAAAAACAAACACATGAAACCTAAACCAGAAGAATAATTCATCAATCTTTTATAATAATTACTCTTTGATTGGCGATCCGAGAAGATTTCATTTTGACCATCATCTTCTTTTTGCCAATATCGAATCCCACTAAGCCAAGGGCCATTTATATAATTCCAACCGAAGTCTTCATATATCGCTTTGTAATCTTTGAACTTTTTCTTTGGTAAAATATCTTGGTAATCCAGTCTGATCACATATCTCTTGTCGGTTTTTACGAAAGTGTATATTCCTAATCCACTAATATTTGTACAACGATAGCCTTTTTGTAATTGCTCATTCAGCCATTGTTCCTCTTTTTCAATATCAAAAAACATCTTAAATTTCTTCATTCGATTCACTTCCTTCGTACAAGGATAAAATATGCAATAACCTATCTTGTTCCATTTTTAAAATGGCGCTTCCTTCTTCAGTTATCATGTAAACTTTTCTCCGGCCTGACTCTCCAACAGGTTCAATCCAACCATGCTTATTCAAGTTTTCAATTGCACCGTATAATGTACCCGCTGCTAAAATAACAGTACCGTTACTTATCTTTTCTATCTTCTGCATTACGGCATAGCCATGGAGCGGCTCACGCAGAGCTAATAAAATATAATGCATGGTTTCAGACAATGGTAATAATTTGTGTTTCATATCTGCACCCTCTATTCAGTTCGACTATATAGTTCAACTTAATAATAATGTAATACAGTTCAACTGAATAGTCAATAGCATTTTACAACGCTCGAGTAAATTCTTAATGTTGAGTGTTGAAGCAAGAAACAAAATGAAAAGTATTCTGCCTTTTTCAGCTTTAGATGAGTAATGAATCAATAAAGATTGCTTCGGATAGAGTGGCAGCACAAACAAAAAAATCCTTCAAACGTTCTCATTGAACGAAAGAAGGATTTTTTTAGCTCATCAATTGTACTCCAAATAGGCGGAAAAATATAGAAAACAAGAAGTTTAGAAAAAAACACCTTAAAGGCAATATCTATTTGAGCCCTTATGCAATCCGACAGGATTACACGTTTTTTTAACGGCCGGGTTCTAAGTCCTCCAGCATTTCCATCATCGTGTTGTCGTCCATGACATTCATTGCGCTTTGTTCAAAATGGATGGGTTCAGCATAATGCGGCTGTCTTTTTTTCGCGGCTGTCTCAGTTTGCCTAGTTTGAGACTGTGTATGCTGATGCTGTGGTTGCTGCTGTTCTGCGTGCTGGTGCTGACGGCCATTTTGCCGCTGGCTTTGATGCTGCGAACGGTCCTGGTTATCACCGCTGCCGCCGCCAAATGCTTGTTTGACTATGTTTCCTACATTAGAAGCATCAAACGTGTTATTTTCTGAATTTCGTCTGTTCATTTGTCCTGTGATAAACCCGCTGATTCTGTGGCGGATCTGAGGTGATAATGCAGCAATAAGCATAGTTGATCCTATGATCAATGCTGTGGGGCTGATTCCTCTTCGCTGGTTGAACAACATGATCCCTCCTTTGCAATGTATTCATATTTTCCCCCTCATTAGACAAATTAACCGTTATATTTCCCGGGAAAGCATTTCCTCCAGATTTGCATGCATAATTAAAGCCAGTTAGAAAAACCTATACGTAAAGTGATAAAGGAGGAATTCACATGCTTGGAAAAAAACAAGTTCTTGCGTCTGTGCTTCTTATCCCTTTGCTTATGACTGGCTGCGGTGTGGCCGACCAAGGTGAGGGCAGACGTGATAATAATGATGTAAGAAATGTAAATTATCGAAATCCGGCCAATGACGATATGCGCAATGTAAACAACCGGGATAATGTTGACAACAATGTTACTGATAATGTCAATAACAATAACAATCGTGTAAATGACGATAATAACAACGACCGGAAACTCGAGGTTGCTGATGAAGCAGCTGATAAAGTAACAGACCTAAAAGAAGTAAAACATGCCGATGTCATTGTTGCTGGAAATCAAGCTTACGTTGCAGTCGTTTTAACTAATGGAAATAAAGGTGCAGTAGAAGACAATTTGAAGAAAAAAATAGCCAAAAAGGTAAGATCTACTGACAAAAACATTGATAATGTTTACGTTTCAGCTAACCCTGATTTTGTAGAGCGTATGCAAGGATATGGAAAGCGCATTCAAAATGGTGACCCAATCGCCGGATTATTTGATGAATTTACACAAACTGTACAGCGCGTATTCCCTAACGCTGAATAAATAAAAAAAGCCGCACAATTTGTGCGGCTTTTTCTTTGCGTTAATGACACACTGCGAACTCAGGCTGCATAGAGTAAAAATAAAAAGGTACAAGACGGACCGGCTCAGGGAGGGAGACGTTTGCGGGATGGCATAGGAAAGCGTGCGGCATCCGCTCTATTCCTGTGCGGAGTCCTTGTGATGCTGGCTGTAAGCTCAGCCATCGTATCAAGCGCGATGTATATCCTGTCTTTTCCAGGTCAGGCATCTGGAATAACAAAAGAACAAGTGACGAAGCACATGAAGAAAGAGTCATTCAAACAGGCCGATATTTATTACACTTCTAAGGAAAAGTCCTTACTGCCATTGACGAAAGAAACGCTTGAATATGCGGTCAGTATTAATCAGATTATGATTGGATATTCGAATCAAAAGCCTATTGACATTATTTTTTTTCCTAATGAAAAACAGATGGAGGCTTACTCCGGTTTATTGGATGTAGTCGGTTTTTATTCTGAGCGGGAGCAGTTGATTGGACTGTTGCCTGAAGAGAAAAAGAAACTGTTAGAAGGGGACGAGGTAGCGGTTTATTTGTACCAGAGATTGTTGATTCATGAATACTCGCACCATGCGTTTCATCAGAAATTGAAGGAGCTTGAGACGGATCCCGATGAGTTTCCGTTATGGTTTCATGAAGGGTTAAGCGAGTGGATTGCGAACTATGAATTGCTCATAGATCCGATCACGTTTTCTGTCGTGCCCTTTGACCGTTTGCAGACTGATCGAGACTGGCAGGAAGCCAGAGCCGAATATGACACTGATGTCTATTTGCAAAGCTTTTATATGATCGATGAGCTGACCGGCAAATATGGGAAAGACATTATTTCAGAAATGATTAAGGAAACAGCAAAAAAAGGGGACTTTGAAAAAGGGTTTAAATCAGCAACAAAGGAAAGTCTTGATCAATTTGAAAAAGATTTTAAGAAAAAATTCGAAAAAAACAGTGCGGCATTGGATAGTATCTATCCAATGCCTTTGTTATTAGTGAAGTCCTTGCTGACCCATTCCGCCTTGTGTCGGAGGTATTTGTCCTTGGGCAGGGGCGAATGAATTTCTCAGCTGTTCCATATCCTGCGCATCAAGCTGAGGAACCTGGTAATAGCCGTGTTTGTTTTGGTATAGGAAAATTTCAAATGCCATTTCAACATACTCCTGAATTTGCGCAGACAGTACGCGTCTTACGGCCGGATTTGTCATTTCCAGAGAAGCCATCGTCAGCATAGAAGCTTGTGCTTTAATCGCGCAAAGCATTTGTCGGCTGATGATGCTGTCATCAATATCATTCATGGATTGAACAGGTTTTTTAGGCTGTGACGGCTGCATGCCGTAAACAGTCTGATTGTCTTCCTTCATCATATAAGTTGCTGTTTTTTGTGAAGGTTCGCTTCCTGTTTTGAAGCATTCTGCAGTTATATTGTATTGAGATGTGATGAATTGATGTTGACGATCAAGGATGTTTAATAATTCTTGATCCTTACAGAATTGTCTCAGCATCATAAACTGATCAAGCACAGTAAGTGTTCCGGAAAGCACCTCATGCATATCAAACATTTCATGTCCGCCATGGTTTTTATGCGGTTTGCCAGGAATACCTTTGTTCATTTGGGATTGCTGCTGCTGATTGAACTGATCCAAACCGAATTCCTCCTTTTTTTTCAGATCAGCTGTATTTTGTGTCAGTCTGCCGCTTATTATGCAGAAGCCTGAAAGGAATTATATGCTGTCTGTCGAAATGATAGACAGACAAAGTCATTGTCATTATGTGTATATTAAGGGAGGAAATATGATGAGGCGTATTCTGCATATTGTGTTGATCACGGCATTGATGTTCTTAAATGTAATGTACACGTGCGAAGCTGTAAAAGCAGCTGAACCGCAGCAGCCTATATCAGTTGAGAAGGCAATACAGCAAAAAGAAGGACAGGCGCTTATCGAAGGATATGCAGTCGGCCAGGCTGTTTCCCCACTGCATTATAAGTTGACAAGTCCTTTTTCAAATGATTATAATGTCGCGCTGGCAGACCGTAAAAACGAGACATCGCCTGATCACATCCTTCCTGTGCAAATCCCCTCCGCCTTCAGAAGCCAATTTGGGCTGCAAACCAATCCGCTTCTTCTTGGGAAAAAGATAACGGTTCAAGGAAAGCTTGAAAATTACTTTAACACGACAGGACTTAAAAACGTTCAGTCGATGAACGTAACCGATGACACGAAAACTCCGCCGGCTGAACAGCCAGTGACCATAAATGAAGCACGGGGAAGGCTGAATGAAGAAGTAACGATAAAAGGGATCATTACAGCTGATCAAAACGCAATCGGAGGCGGGAAGCTGTCGACCTTTTTGCAAGATGAAACCGGAGGCATTAACATTTATTCGCCATCCCCTGAACAATTTCCCGAATTAAAAGAGGGTATGGATGTCACGGTGACAGGGAAAATCACGTCTTACCAGGGGCTGAAAGAAATCGTTCCAAGCTCATCAGGCATCAAAATCAACCAGTCAAATCAATCCCTCCCCGCCCCCAAACACTTAACAATCAATGAACTTATTAACGGCAGCCTAGGTGATCAGTATGAAGGACGCCTTGTGAAACTAACCGCTTTTGTTTCCTCAATTCCAAGTTCTCCTGCCGGCGGCGGTTACAATGTAACAATGATTGATGACGACCATCATGCAATGACGCTCCGGGTTATGAATGAAACAGGGGTGATAGACGAGCTTGATGAGGGCAAATGGTATGACTTTACCGGTGTGTTAAGCAGATACCAAACCTTTCAGCTGCTTCCGCGAAAATCGGCTGACCTGAAGCTGCTTGAAGAGCAGCCTGCACCTCCGTCTGCGGAGGGAGAATATGAAGGGATTGTTGACCGGGTCGTTGACGGCGATACCATTCATCTCAAATCTCCGGTGCTTGGCACGACAAAAATCCGGTTTGTAAATGTAGATACACCCGAAACATATCACACACCAAAAAATGACGCAGATGAAAATCAATTAAGATTTGGCAAAAAAGCATCTGACTATCTAAAAACGGTTCTGTCCCCAGGTGATAAAATTACTGTCAAGGTCGGAAGTGAAGCCAAGGACAGCTATGGCAGACTTCTCGGACAAGTCATAACCGAATCAGGATCAAACGTGAACTTAGAGCTTGTGAAAAATGGATATGCTCCGACGTATTTTATTTGGCCGGTTGACAATGAAGAGGATTACCAGCAGTTTCAGGCCGCAGTAGCCACTGCAAAAAAAGACCAAAAAGGAATCTGGAATGAAAACGATCCGCTCATGGAAATGCCGTTTGAATTCAGAGCCAGAGAGCAAAGGAAAGGCTTGACAAGATATGTAGGGGATTCGTCGAATAAAACATATGTGCAGCCAGCTGACTGGAAGAAGGTAGCTGTGGAAAACAGAATTTTCTTCGCTTCAGCAAGTGAAGCGGAGAGCGCGGGATATAAAAAAAGGCAAACGGCACCTCAAGAACATGTGCCGCTTAGAATTCTCAGCATGAATGATTTGCATGGCAAAATTGATCAGCAATATGAGCTTGATCTTGATGGAAATGGAACTGTAGACGGCACGTTTGGACGCATGGATTATGCCGCCGCATATTTAAAAGAAAAAAAGGCTGAAAAGAAAAACTCGCTGATTGTGCACGCAGGAGATATGATCGGCGGAAGCTCTCCAGTTTCCTCTCTTCTTCAGGATGAACCGACTGTAGAACTGATGGAGGACATCGGATTTGATGTCGGAACCGTGGGAAACCACGAATTTGATGAAGGCACGGATGAACTGCTGAGGATCTTAAATGGCGGTGATCATCCGAAAGGCACAAGCGGTTATGATGGACAGAACTTTCCCCTTGTATGTGCCAATTGTAAAATGAAATCAACTGGAGAGCCCTTTTTGCCGGCTTATGACATCATAAATGTGGAGGGCGTACCCGTTGCTTTTATCGGAGTTGTCACACAGTCGGCAGCTGGCATGGTTATGCCTGAAGGAATAAAAAATATCAAGTTTACAGATGAAGCAACAGCGGTGAATAAGGCGGCCAAAGAGCTGAAGAAAAAAGGCGTGAAGGCCATCGCGGTTCTCGCACATATGTCAGCTGAACAAAACGGCAACGCCATTACCGGTGAGTCCGCTGATCTTGCAAACAAAACAGATTCTGAAATTGACGTGATTTTTGCCGCGCATAATCATCAGGTTGTTAACGGTGAAGTGAATGGAAAACTGATTGTTCAAGCGTTTGAATATGGAAAAGCGATAGGTGTCGTTGATGTAGAGATCGATAAAACGACAAAAGACATTGTCAAAAAGTCCGCGGAAATCGTATATGTTGATCAAAGTAAAATCGAACCGGATGTCAGCGCGTCAGACATTTTAAAGAAATACGAAACAATTGCGGAACCGATTATCAGCGAGGTAGTCGGCGAAGCCGCTGTTGATATGGAAGGGGGGTATTCAAATGACGGCGATACACCTCTTGGAAACCTGATTGCGGATGGTATGAGAACTGCCATGAAAACGGATTTTGCCCTTATGAATGGCGGCGGCATACGTGAAGCTCTGAAGAAGGGCCCAATTACGTGGGGAGATCTTTACAATATTCAGCCATTTGGAAATGTGTTAACGAAGCTTGAGATTAAAGGAAAAGATTTAAGAGAGATTATCAATGCTCAAATCTCGCCGGTTTTTGGGCCTGACTACAGCATCAGCGGGTTTACGTATACGTGGGATAAAGAAACCGGAAAAGCAGTTGATTTAAAAATGGCAGATGGCACCGAGATCCAGCCCGATGCCACATATACATTGACTGTCAACAACTTTATGGCGACGGCGACAGGGACCAAATATCAGCCAATCGGACTGCTGGGAAAAAATCCGGTGACAGGGCCTGAGGATTTGGAAGCGACAGTTGAGTACGTGAAAAGTTTTGATGAGCCAATTGCGTATACAAAAGAGGGAAGAATTAAGCTTGCTGAAGCCAGTGATATTGAAGACCCTGTAACAGAAGACCCTATTACGGAAGAGCCTGGAGAGGAGGATCCGATTAAAGAGGATCCAAGGCCAGGTGAAGATTTGCCTGATATAAAAGAAACTCCGGGAACAGCACCGGTTCATCAGCTGCCGCCTTCAGCCATTTCGAGATTCAATGAAATACCAATCAACAACACAAAAAACGCTGATACTGCTAATAGCATCAGCACATTGCCGTTACGAAACGAGGGCGGGGAAAGCGGGTCTGAGCATCCGCTTCCAGATACATCAGCAAACTACTATAACTTTATGATAATCGGTGCGGCGGTGACATTGTCAGGAACTTATCTATATGTCAGAAGAAAAAGGAGCGCCTCCAGAACGTGAAAAAAATTATTCCACTATTCATCATTGCTGCCGGCCTAGTGATCGCAGGCTATGGAGGCTTTAAATTGATCGATACGAATATGAAAACGGAACAGACATTAAAAGAAGCAAAACTGGCGGCTGAAAAGCCGCAGGAACTTTTGGGGACGAAAAATAGCACAGATCAAGCAAAGAACAAAGCATCATTTAAGCCTGAGACCGGCCAAGCGAGCGGCATTTTGGAAATACCGAAAATCAATGCAGAGCTTCCGATCGTGGAGGGCACCGATGCTGATGATTTAGAAAAAGGTGTCGGGCATTACAAGGACAGCTATTATCCTGATGAAAACGGACAAATTGTGCTGTCGGGGCATCGGGATACCGTGTTTCGCCGGACGGGAGAGCTGAAAAAGGGGGATCGGCTCCGCATTCTCCTGTCATATGGAGAATTCAGATATGAAATTGTAAAAACAAAAATTGTCGATAAGGATGACACATCTATTATCACGCTCCAGCATGAAAAGGAAGAGCTGATTCTGACGACCTGTTATCCGTTTTCATACGTCGGAAATGCCCCGAAGCGCTATATTATATATGGAAAACGAGTGACTTAAAAAGCCGAGGCAGTGCCTGCGGCTTTTCTTCATGAAAAATATGTGTGGCAAAGGTTTTTCATATCAGCAGGGAAAGGGGCTTCAGCAACTATGAGCTCGTCTGTTATCGGATGAACCGCTTGTACTTTATTGGCGTGCAGTGCCTGCCTGTTTAGCAGCTTGCTCCCGCCTCCGTAAAGCGAGTCTCCTGTCAACGGATGGCCGAGGCTCGCCAGATGAACACGGATTTGGTGTGTTCTGCCTGTTTCCAGCTCTAATTCAACGAGTGACAGCCGTTCTTTCGCATTGCTGGCCATTACCTTGAAATGAGTGACAGCTGTTTGCCCGCCTGGTGAAACCCGGCGTCTTGTCGGGTGTGACCGGTCTCTGCCGATTGGTGAATTAATTGTCCCTTTTTTCGTCCGTAGCTTACCTTCAGCGATGGCGGTATACGTACGCTTCAGCGTCTTTTTCTCTAACTGCTGGTCTAAGATGGCGTGTGCCAAACGATGCTTGGCAAAAACGATAGCGCCAGATGTATCCTGATCAAGACGATGGACGTGGCGCACCTTACATGTTTCACCATTTATCTGATAATGATAAGCGATCAAATTAGCCAGTGTGCCGGTTTGCCCATCCTCATTCGGATGCGTCGCGATGCCAGCGGGTTTATTGACGATGAGCATATGATTGTCCTCATATAAAATATCAAGCTCGCCATACTCCGGAATGACCGAAGATGCTTCACTTTCCTGAAGATCAATGAACACACGGTCTCCCTTTTTTACAATCATATTGTTTAAGACGGATTCGTGATTGACCTTTATCTGTTGATGGGACATCCAGTCTTGTATCACTGGTTTAGAAGCTTTGAGCGCTGTTTTGAGTACGGAAAACAGCCATTGACCGTCCTGTTTTTCATTGATGAGGATCTCAAGCCCTCTGCCTTTTTGGTTCATGTTAAATGGCTCCTTTTCGAAGCGGAAGGCTGCTGTTTCTCATAGGAAACACTTACCTTAGCTTTCGCGTTTTTTTCTGTGCTATTCTTGAGTAAGACTTAGGATATTCGATGGCAAGAAAGGTGATTGACGTGAGAATTGTGAACGCAGCAACTGCAGAACAGGAGAGCTTTATCAAGGAGCTGTCTATGGAGCTGATCCATGATGTATTTCCTCTTTATTTCTCCGAACTGGACATTCAGCGCTTTAAAAAGAAAGGCGTTCTGTCTTTAAATAACCATTATTACCAAGGAACATTAAAAGAAGCATTTCAAATTATGGCTTGTCTGCAAATGATACATATTATCCTGACCAAGCCTTCGCCGCACTCTGATTTGAGTGATCAGGCGATTTTTGAAAAAAACAGCAAGATGCTGAATGATTTTGGGATTTATTTTCCGTTTGCTTTTTCTGACTTTCAAAAGAAGACTAACAAAGCCTTTTTCGGTCAAAGAAGGCTGATATAATCATGTGGCAAGAGCTTTTCTATTTTTAGAAAAGCTCTTTTTGTATCAGAGAAATCATATCATAAAACCTTTCCTCTAACTCCCTTTTTAAACGGCTCGTGTCTGAACATACTAATGATTGAAAGGGGTGCTGACAATGAGTTCAGTTAAAGATACAATGACAACGCAGGTGGCAACCGTTTCTCCGAATCAAACGATTCAGGAAGCGGCTTCTCTAATGAAACAGCATAACGTCGGGGCGATCCCCGTTGTAGAGCAAGGTGTTTTAAAAGGAATGCTGACTGACCGTGACATTGCATTAAGAACTACAGCTCAGGGCCGTGATGGCCAGACACCCGTTTCAGAAGTGATGTCAACAGAACTCGTATCAGGAAACCCTAATATGAGTCTGGAAGACGCGTCGCAGCTGATGGCCCAGCACCAAATCCGCCGCCTTCCTATTGTAGATCAAAACAATCTAGTCGGGATCGTTGCGCTTGGAGACCTGGCAGTCAATCAGATGTCGAACGAGTCTGCGGGATCAGCGCTGACAAACATTTCTCACCAAAACATTCATTAATAAGAAAGAGCTTGCAGTGTGCAGGCTCTTTCTTCACATAAAACCTTACTTTTTGAAAGCAGACTTGTTTCGGGGTATAGTTGAGTGTATACATATGTCTCAATTCGGACTAAAGGAGTTGTACCCAGTGATTAAAGCGTTAATTTTTGATTTTGACGGGCTTATTCTAGATACAGAAACACACGAATATGAGGTTCTTCAGGAAATATTTGAAGAGCACGGCTCAGTGCTGCCGCTATCTGTCTGGGGGAAGGTCATCGGAACTGCTGCGGGTTTCCGGCCATTTGACTATTTAGAAGAGCAGATCGGGAAAAAGCTGAACCATGAAGAGCTCACACAATTGAGAAGAGAGCGGTTCGCCAAACGCATGGAAACAGAAAAAGCGAGACCTGGTGTCGAAGCGTATTTGAATGCGGCAAAGGATTTAGGCTTAAAAATAGGCCTTGCCTCCAGCTCTGATTATAAATGGGTTTCCGGCCATTTGAAGCAAATCGGCCTGTTTGATGATTTTGAAGTTATTCAAACGGCTGATGATGTGGAAGAGGTGAAGCCGAATCCTGAACTCTATTTATTGGCGGCAAAGAACCTCGGGGTATCGCCAGCGGAATGTCTCGCGTTTGAGGATTCTGTCAATGGTTCGATTGCTGCGAAACGTGCAGGCATGAAGTGTGTCATTGTCCCGAATAAAGTAACGGGTACCTTGATGTTTGAAGACTATGATCACAGGCTTGAATCAATGGCGGAGATGGAGCTCGCCCTATTGCTTGATCATCTGAACTCACAAAACTAGAAAGGAGCGAGTAGGTTGTCTGAGAAATTAGATTTGACCCGGTTTGAAAAGAAAATGGTTATCCGCAATATCGAAGAGAAAGACATCGACAAGATTATCGATCTTCAAAAGGACTGCTTTCCAGGAATGGAGCCTTGGAAGCGGGAGCATTTAATCAGCCATTTGGAGCATTTTCCAGAAGGGCAGTTTTGTGCAGAATTCGAAGGTGAAATTATCGGTTCGTGCTCAAGTCTCCTGATTAACTTTGATGAATATGATGACCGTCATACATGGCAGGACATTACAGATGACGGTTATATCACCAACCATAATCCTGACGGCTTGAATATGTATGGAATTGAAGTCATGGTGGACCCGAAGTACAGACGAATGAAGATTGGCCACCGTTTGTACGAGGCGAGAAAGGACTTAGCCAGACGCTTAAACCTGAAAAGCATCATCATAGGCGGACGGATTCCAAACTATCACAAATATGCAGAGGAAATGACAGCGAGAGAGTATGTTGAACAGGTGACACGCCACCAAATTTACGATCCGGTTCTTTCTTTTCAGCTGATGAACGGCTTTACCCTTATGCGAATTAACCCGAACTATCTCCCGGATGATACAGCTTCGATCAAGTATGCGACGCTGATGGAATGGAATAATGTGGATTATCTACCGCAGCAGACAAAACGCTATTATAAATCGGCGTTCCCTGTTAGAATTTGTGTGATCCAATACGAAATGAAGAAAATTTATTCCTTTGAGGAATTTGCGAATCAAGTAGAATACTATGTCGATGTTGCTTCCGACGCAAGATCTGATTTTGCGGTGTTCCCGGAAATTTTTACAACCCAGCTGATGTCCTTCCTTGAGGAACGGTCACCGAGCTTGGCGGTGCAGAGAATTACCGAGTATACAGAAGATTACATCAGCCTGTTTACTGACTTGGCTGTGAAGTATAACGTCAACATTATCGGCGGATCTCATTTCGTCGAAGAGGAAGGCAAGATCTATAATATCGCTTACCTGTTCAGACGGGACGGAACGATCGAGAAGCAATACAAACTCCATATTACGCCGAATGAACGCAAATGGTGGGGGATCAGCGCAGGAGACCAAGTTCGCGTGTTTGATACGGACTGCGGGAAAATCGCGATCCAGATCTGTTATGACATTGAATTTCCTGAGCTTGCCCGGATTGCGGCTGATAAAGGAGCCAAAATCATCTTTACGCCATTTTGTACAGAAGACCGTCAAGGCTATCTGCGTGTCAGATACTGTTCGCAGGCTAGAGCGGTTGAAAATCAAATTTATACGGTTATCTCTGGAACGGTCGGAAACCTTCCGCAAACGGAAAACATGGATATCCAATACGCCCAGTCAGGCATCTTTGCCCCGTCTGATTTTGAATTCGCTCGTGACGGCATTGTCGGCGAAACAAACCCGAATATTGAAATGGTCGTCATCGGCGATGTTGACCTGGAAATTCTCAGAAGACAGCGCCAAAACGGTACAGTGCGCCAGCTAAAAGACAGACGGCGTGATATTTATCATATTCAATATAAAAAATAATTCCCAAAAAACCCGCCTGAATTGGCGGGTTTTTTAAAACAAAAGCGTAATTGTTTAGGTGCTATCTTTAAAATAAAAGTAGGTATAGTGGAGGTGCCTTATGGAGTTTCTGTATTTTCGCCATTTCCTATATCATACAGAAAACGGCTAGGCTTCACATTGCTATTGCAATGGCTGTCCAAGTTGTTTCGAGTGCGACCTTTATCAGTACGATGATAAGCATTGTCACTTTGCCTGTTTTGCTTTGGAAGCTGCATCCTCTTTCTTCTTGAGAAAGGGGATGTTTTATTATTTACGCGGTTTATTGACTCTGACCCGGTCTGGCTTTATATTGAAGGCAGGGAAATCATCACCAAGACATCACATAAAGAGAAGGTCTGTTTCAATTGAATTGGCATTATAGGGAACGCTAATGAAATGGAGATGATGGGGATGGAAAACATTCAGCAAAATCAGGGATTAAAGCAAAAAGATGAGCAATTTGTGTGGCATGCCATGAAGGGAGCGCATCAAGCGGACAGCCTGATAGCCCAGAAGGCTGAGGGGGCCTGGGTAACCGACATAGACGGACGCCGCTATTTGGATGCGATGTCCGGTTTGTGGTGCGTCAACATTGGTTACGGCAGAAAGGAGCTTGCGGAGGCTGCCTATGAGCAACTAAAGGAGCTGCCTTACTACCCGTTAACGCAAAGTCACGCACCCGCAATTCAACTGGCGGAAAAGCTGAATGAATGGCTTGGCGGCGATTATGTTATCTTTTTTTCCAACAGCGGATCGGAAGCAAACGAAACTGCTTTTAAAATTGCCCGCCAGTACCATCTGCAAAACGGCGACCACAGCCGTTATAAATTCATCTCAAGATATCGGGCATACCACGGCAATACATTGGGAGCGCTCTCAGCTACCGGACAGGCGCAGCGGAAATATAAATACGAGCCTTTGAGCCAAGGGTTCCTGCATGCAGCTCCGCCAGATATATACCGGAATCCTGATGATGCAGACACGCTTGAAAGCGCAAATGAAATCGACCGCATCATGACATGGGAATTAAGCGAAACGATTGCCGGGGTCATTATGGAGCCCATCATTACAGGCGGAGGCATCCTAATGCCGCCGGACGGATATATGAAGAAGGTGGAGGACATTTGCCGGCGCCACGGAGCCCTTTTGATTTGCGATGAAGTGATCTGCGGGTTTGGACGGACAGGCGAGCCGTTCGGGTTTATGCACTACGGTGTGAAGCCTGATATCATTACGATGGCAAAGGGAATCACAAGCGCGTATCTGCCATTGTCAGCGACTGCTGTGAAACGGGACATTTTCGAAGCGTATCAGGGGGAAGCTCCTTATGACCGTTTCCGCCACGTAAACACGTTCGGCGGAAGCCCGGCTGCCTGTGCTTTGGCGTTGAAAAACCTGCAAATTATGGAGGACGAACAGTTGATTCAGCGATCCCGCGATCTTGGAGCAAAGCTTTTAGGTGAGCTTCAAGCTCTGAGAGAACACCCGGCAGTCGGGGATGTTAGAGGAAAAGGGCTGCTGATCGGAATCGAACTCGTCAAAGACAAATTGACTAAAGAGCCGGCTGATGCCGCCAAAGTAAACCAAGTGGTTGCGGCGTGCAAAGAAAAAGGGCTGATCATCGGCAAAAACGGCGATACAGTCGCCGGCTACAACAACGTCATCCAGCTTGCGCCGCCATTTTGCCTGACAGAAGAGGACCTTTCCTTTATCGTGAAAACGGTGAAAGAAAGCTTTCAAACGATATAATATAAAAGTGAATTATTAAAGGAGCACATGATGAGTTTTCACAACCAGCCGATCTTACCGGCTATTCGCAATATGAAGCAATTTGATGAGTTTTTGAACAGTTCGTTCTCTTACGGTGTTATTCTTGATATTCATCTCGGCCAGCTGAAGGGCGTGATCAAAGAAGCGCAAAAGCACGGAAAGAACATGATGGTGCACGTCGATCTCATTCAAGGGATTAAGCATGACGAATACGGTGCGGAATTTATATGCCAGGATATCAAGCCCGCTGGGATTATTTCCACAAGATCGAACGTGATTGCCAAAGCGAAGCAGAAGAAAATTTATGCCATTCAGCGCCTGTTTTTGCTTGATACAAGCGCGATGGAGAAAAGCATGGAGTTTATCGGCAAGCATAAGCCTGACTTCATCGAAGTGCTTCCCGGCATCGTTCCGTCACTCATTCAGGAAATAAAAGAGAAAACAGGGATTCCCATCTTTGCCGGGGGTTTCATCCGTACGGAAGAGGATGTAGAGCAGGCATTGAAAGCGGGGGCTGTAGCTGTCACAACGTCTAATACTAAATTGTGGAAAAAATATGAAAACTTTTTGACAGAAAGTGATTGACACCGCTTTCATGCACTGATACAATTGCACTAGGTTAATACATTGTGATGGAGAACTCGGAGACCACAGCAGCTCTTTACGGCAAATGTTTATGCACCCGTAAAGCGGTTTGTTGTGGTTTTTTTATTCTCTTTTTCTCTATCATGCTTTTTAATCGTGACTTTAGGAGGAATGTGCTATGACAGCATTTTGGGGAGAAGTCATCGGTACGATGCTGCTTATCATTTTTGGTGCAGGTGTTTGTGCAGGTGTCAATTTAAAGAAATCGCTTTCATTCCAGTCTGGCTGGATTGTTGTTGTATTTGGATGGGGATTGGGTGTTGCCATGGCGGCATACGCGGTTGGCGGCATCAGCGGTGCCCATTTGAATCCGGCGCTAACGATAGCGCTTGCATTTGTAGGAGATTTTCCTTGGAAAGAGGTTCCGGTTTATATTGCGGCGCAAATGATCGGAGCGATCATCGGTGCGGTGATTATTTACCTGCATTACCTCCCGCACTGGAAGTCAACGGATGATCCCGCTGCCAAGCTGGGTGTTTTCTCAACAGGGCCCAGCATTCCGCATACATTTGCAAACGTTTTAAGCGAAGTGATTGGGACATTTGTCCTTGTACTTGGAATCTTGGCCATTGGGGCAAATCAATTTACAGAAGGACTTAATCCTTTAATCGTCGGTTTCCTCATTGTAGCAATCGGTATTTCTCTGGGAGGCACCACCGGCTATGCTATCAATCCTGCACGTGACTTAGGTCCGCGGATAGCCCACGCTTTTCTTCCGATTCCGGGGAAGGGCTCATCAAACTGGAAATACGCATGGGTTCCGGTAGTCGGCCCGATTTTAGGCGGATCATTCGGCGGCGTATTTTACAACGCTGCATTTAAAGGGCACATCACAAGCAGCTTCTGGATTGTAAGCGTTATATTGGTTGTGGTATTGTTAGGACTCTATGTTTATACGAAATCACATTCTGCTAAAACATTATCAAATTCTAAATATATTTAATCAAAGGGGAGACATCTTATGGAAACGTACATTTTATCCTTAGATCAGGGGACGACAAGTTCAAGAGCGATTCTGTTTAATAAAGAAGGCAAAATTGTCCACTCTGCTCAAAAGGAATTTACACAATACTTCCCGAATCCTGGCTGGGTTGAGCATAATGCCAATGAAATTTGGGGCTCTGTCCTCGCGGTTATCGCCTCAGTCATCTCTGAATCAGGAATCAGCGCTTCTCAAATTGCCGGCATCGGCATCACGAACCAGCGCGAGACGACGGTTGTGTGGGATAAAGATACAGGAAGTCCTGTCTATAATGCAATCGTTTGGCAGTCCAGACAGACGTCCGGCATTTGTGAGGAACTTCGTGAAAAAGGATATAATGATAAATTCAGAGAAAAAACTGGGCTTTTAATCGATCCATACTTCTCCGGCACGAAGGTGAAGTGGATTTTAGACAATGTGGAAGGCGCAAGAGAAAAAGCGGAAAAAGGCGAGCTGCTGTTTGGAACGATTGATACGTGGCTCATTTGGAAAATGTCAGGCGGAAAAGCGCATGTGACCGATTACTCCAATGCCTCAAGAACACTGATGTTTAATATTTACGATTTAAAATGGGACGATGAACTGCTCGACATTCTAGGCGTACCGAAATCCATGCTCCCTGAAGTGAAGCCGTCCTCTCATGTGTATGCGGAGACTGTTGATTATCACTTCTTCGGAAAAAATATCCCGATTGCTGGAGCGGCAGGCGACCAGCAGTCCGCATTGTTCGGCCAGGCATGCTTTGAAGAAGGCATGGGGAAAAACACTTACGGCACAGGATGTTTCATGCTGATGAATACCGGGGAAAAAGCAATTAAGTCCGAACATGGGCTTTTGACAACAATCGCTTGGGGCATTGACGGAAAAGTGAACTATGCGTTAGAAGGAAGCATTTTTGTCGCAGGCTCTGCCATCCAGTGGCTTAGAGACGGTTTGAGAATGTTCCAGGATTCATCGCTAAGCGAATCTTATGCAGAAAAAGTGGATTCAACTGACGGCGTGTATGTTGTTCCAGCATTTGTCGGACTGGGTACGCCTTACTGGGACAGCGATGTGCGCGGTTCGGTTTTCGGCCTGACAAGAGGGACAACAAAAGAGCACTTTATCCGTGCGACACTGGAGTCATTGGCTTATCAGACAAAAGATGTGCTTGACGCAATGGAAGCAGATTCAAACATTTCATTAAAGACGCTTCGTGTAGACGGAGGAGCTGTAAAAAACAATTTCCTAATGCAGTTCCAAGGAGACCTGTTGAATGTTCCTGTGGAGCGCCCGGAAATTAATGAAACGACTGCACTTGGCGCGGCTTATTTGGCAGGTATCGCTGTGGGATTCTGGAAGGACCGTTCTGAAATCGCGAACCAGTGGAATCTGGATAAACGGTTTGAACCTGAATTAGAAGAAGAAAAACGAAATGAGCTGTATAAAGGCTGGCAAAAAGCCGTAAAAGCAGCTATGGCTTTTAAATAAAGTAATACTATGGTATAATGGTTACAAGTTAATAAGAACGGTCCTGAGATGAGGAGAGACCACAGCACCAAAGTGTAAGCATGCACTTTGGCTGTTGTGGTCTCTTTTTCTATTTACCGTGACAACAAGGAGGAAACGTAATGATGAAACATCAATTTTCAAGTCTTGAAAGAGATCGCATGCTGACAGACATGACGAAAAAAACATATGACCTATTTATTATCGGAGGAGGAATTACAGGAGCCGGAACAGCTCTTGACGCGGCATCAAGGGGAATGAAGGTCGCACTAAGCGAAATGCAGGACTTTGCGGCGGGAACATCAAGCCGATCAACGAAGCTGGTACATGGCGGCTTGCGCTATTTAAAACAATTTGAAGTGAAAATGGTCGCTGAGGTAGGAAAAGAGCGGGCGATTGTGTATGAAAACGGCCCGCATGTCACTACACCGGAATGGATGCTGCTTCCGTTTCATAAAGGCGGCACATTCGGTTCGTTTACAACATCTATCGGGTTAAGGGTTTATGACTTCCTTGCAGGTGTGAAAAAGTCAGAACGAAGAAGCATGCTTTCAGCAAAAGAAACGCTGCAAAAAGAGCCTTTGGTGAAAAAAGACGGCTTAAAAGGCGGCGGGTACTATGTGGAATACCGCACTGACGATGCGAGACTGACCATCGAAGTCATGAAGGAAGCGGTGAAATTCGGGGCAGAGCCTGTGAATTACTCCAAAGTGAAGGAGCTTCTTTACGAAAAAGGCAAAGCCGTCGGCGTATTAATTGAAGATGTGCTGACAAAGAAAGAATATAAAGTGTATGCGAAAAAAATTGTCAATGCTACAGGCCCTTGGGTCGATCAGCTCAGAGAAAAAGACCATTCGAAAAACGGAAAGCATTTGCAGCATACAAAAGGCATTCACCTTGTATTTGACCAGTCTGTCTTTCCGCTGAAACAGGCTGTATATTTCGATACACCTGATGGCCGGATGGTATTTGCGATTCCTCGTGAAGGCAAAACATACGTGGGAACAACAGACACTGTTTACAAAGAGGCGCTGGAGCATCCGCGGATGACAACGGAGGATCGTGATTATGTCATCAAATCAATCAATTACATGTTCCCGGAACTGAATATTACTGCGAATGACATCGAATCCAGCTGGGCGGGGCTGCGTCCGCTGATTCATGAAGAAGGCAAAGATCCTTCTGAAATTTCACGGAAAGACGAGATTTGGACATCTGACTCAGGCCTGATCACCATTGCCGGCGGAAAACTGACTGGATACAGAAAAATGGCGGAGCACATCGTTGATCTTGTCCGTGATCGCTTAAAAGAAGAGGGCGAAAAGGATTTTGGACCATGTAAAACGAAAAACATGCCAATCTCTGGCGGGCACGTCGGCGGTTCAAAAAATCTTATGTCCTTCGTTACCGCGAAAACAAAAGAAGGAATTGCAGCCGGTTTATCAGAAAAAGACGCAAAACAGCTTGCGATCAGATACGGCTCTAACGTAGATCGTGTCTTTGACCGGGTAGAAGCGCTGAAAGATGAGGCCGCGAAACGCAACATTCCGGTTCATATTCTTGCTGAGGCAGAATACAGTATAGAAGAAGAGATGACTGCAACCCCTGCTGACTTCTTTGTCCGCAGAACGGGACGTTTATTTTTTGATATCAATTGGGTAAGAACATATAAAGATGCCGTTATTGATTTTATGAGCGAGCGATTCCAATGGGATGAGCAGGCGAAAAACAAACATACAGAAAACCTCAACAAGCTTTTACACGATGCGGTCGTACCGCTTGAGCAATAAATCATAACGGGCTGTCTGCAGCCCGTTATTTCTTTTTACGTGCCGAAAGGGCCAGATCTCAGGTTATCAAGTGACAGAGGCACCCGCTTCATATAAAATAATGGCATAAGCTGATACATAGGAGGACGAATATGACTTGGAGAAAGAGCTATGAACGCTGGAAACAGACAGAACATTTAGATCCGGAATTAAAAGAGCGCCTTATTGAATTAGAGGGAGATGAACAGGCCCTTGAGGACTGTTTCTATAAAGACCTTGAATTCGGTACCGGCGGAATGCGCGGGGAAATCGGCGCCGGGACAAATCGGATGAATATTTACACTGTGCGCAAAGCATCGGCCGGGTTTGCGGCATACATCTCGAAGCAAGGTGAGGAAGCGGAAAAACGGGGCGTTGTCATTGCTTATGATTCCCGCCATAAATCTCCGGAGTTCGCGATGGAAGCGGCAAAAACACTTGCGACACAAGGCATTCAAACATACGTGTTTGATGAGCTTCGCCCGACGCCAGAGCTGTCATTCGCTGTCAGACAGCTGAACGCTTATGGGGGAATTGTGGTAACGGCAAGCCATAACCCGCCTGAATATAACGGCTACAAAGTATACGGGGATGATGGCGGCCAGCTGCCTCCAAAGGAAGCGGACATCGTCATTGAGCAGGTAAACGCGATTGAAAATGAGCTGACGATCACAGTGGACGAAGAAAATAAGTTAAAAGAAAAAGGCTTAATCAAAATCATCGGTGAAGATATTGATAAAGTTTATACAGAAAAACTGACGTCGATTTCTGTACATCCTGAATTATCGGAAGAAGTAGATGTAAAGGTTGTTTTCACACCGCTGCATGGAACTGCAAATAAACCGGCCAGACGCGGACTTGAAGCACTCGGCTACAAAAATGTAACGGTTGTCAAAGAACAGGAACTGCCGGATTCAAACTTCTCCACTGTTACATCGCCAAACCCCGAAGAGCATGCGGCATTCGAATATGCCATTAAGCTTGGGGAGGAGCAGAATGCAGATATTCTCATCGCGACAGATCCTGATGCTGACCGCCTCGGCATCGCGGTGAAAAACGATCAAGGCAAATATACAGTGCTGACAGGAAACCAAACCGGAGCGCTGCTGCTTCATTACCTGCTTTCTGAAAAGAAAAAACAAGGCATCCTTCCTGATAATGGTGTTGTTCTCAAAACGATCGTCACAAGCGAAATCGGCCGTGCTGTAGCTTCTTCATTCGGCCTTGATACGATTGATACGCTGACAGGCTTTAAGTTTATCGGTGAAAAGATTAAGGAATACGAGGCATCAGGCCAGTATACCTTCCAATTCGGTTATGAAGAGAGCTACGGTTATTTAATCGGGGATTTTGCCCGCGATAAGGACGCCATTCAGGCTGCGCTTTTGGCAGTTGAAGTTTGCGCGTTCTATAAAAAACAGGGAATGTCATTGTATGAGGCGCTCATCAATCTCTTTAACGAATATGGTTTTTATCGTGAAGGGCTGAAATCCCTGACGCTGAAAGGCAAACAAGGAGCAGAGCAAATTGAAGCGATTCTTGCTTCCTTCAGACAAAATCCGCCGCAGAAAATGGCGGGCAAACAGGTTGTCACAGCAGAAGATTACGCTGTAAGCAAACGGACGCTTCTGACTGAAAACAAAGAAGAAGCTATCGACTTGCCAAAATCAAATGTCCTGAAATACTTCCTGGAAGACGGGTCTTGGTTCTGTCTTCGTCCTTCTGGAACTGAGCCGAAGGTTAAATTTTATTTCGCCGTAAAAGGGTCATCTTTGGAAGACAGTGAAAAGCGACTTGCCGTCCTTTCTGAAGATGTAATGAAGACGGTTGATGAAATTGTTGAGTCGACGGCAAAATAATTCAAGTATGAGCTGGGTCATTGTAAATGATCCAGCTTTTTCTTTTTCTCATCCAAAAGTCTGAAAGAAAATCATCCCATCAGTGAAGTAATGAAATACAAAAAACTGGTATAATCTTAAATACAAGATCAATGCCGGAGTGAGAAACGTGAGCAAAACGAGGATGGAAAAATTAAAAACGCTGAAAACGATTGCGGAAACCTTAAATCAAGGGCACGATATCAAAGCAACACTGGATGAGGTTTTAAAAGAGTTGCTGAGTCTGACAAACCTTCAATCCGGATGGATTTTTCTGATCGAAGAAGATGGGTCTTATACGTTAGCGGCCGACGCTTATCTGCCCCCGGCTTTAAGCCGCAAGGAAAAAGTGCTGATGTGCGAAGGGGAGTGTTACTGCCTGACGAAATTCAATAACGGAGGGCTTAGAAAGGCTGCAAATATCATGAACTGCAAACGCATCGAATCAGCAGAAAACCTGCATTGTTTTGACACAGAAGGGATTACGCATCATGCAACTGTGCCTTTAGAAGACGGGGACAGAAGATTCGGATTGTTAAATGTAGCGGCGGCCGGAAAAACCATGTTTGATGAGGAAGAGCTGCATTTACTCGAGTCTGTCGCCTTTCAGATCGGAACGGCAATCCAGCGTATGAGGCTTTCTGAATATCAACAAAAAAATGCTCTTTTAATGGAGCGTAACCGCCTCGCTCAGGAGCTTCACGATTCAGTCAATCAAATGCTGTTTTCCGTCAGTTTAACTGCCAAAGCTGCGAAGACACTAACAAAAGATGAAAATTTACAGCAGATGATTGATTTCATCCAAAACCTATCACAGGACGCGCTCGCAGAAATGAAAGCGTTAATTTGGCAGCTTCGCCCCGGAGGATTGGAAAAAGGGCTGGCTGAAGCCATTAAAAGCTATGGTGCGCTCATTGGATTGAAGATCATTTTTACACAAAAAGGATGTCCTGTTCTGACTGATGAGCAGGAGCATATGCTATGGCGTGTCGTACAGGAAGCTTTAAATAACTGCAAAAAGCATGCCGGAACGGATACGGCGTATGTTAGTCTGACTGCTTCTTTGTGCCATGCGGAGCTGGATATCATCGATCATGGGGCAGGATTTCGCTATGAAGCCCATGCCGATCTGCCTTCACTTGGCATCAAGGGTATGAAAGAACGAGCGGAAAAAGCCGGAGCTAAGTTTTGGATTGAGTCAGCGCTTGGAACTGGAACAAAGCTGTCCATCAGGCTTCCGCTAACAAGCCGAAAAGGAGGGGCGGTATGAAAATTGTCATTGCTGATGATCATCATGTTGTCAGAAAGGGTCTGCGTTTTTTCTTTGCCACCCAGGATGATATTGAAGTTGTCGGAGAAGCTGCAACTGGAATAGAAGCTCTCCGTGTCATCGAAGAGACAAAGCCGGATCTTGTGCTAATGGATCTGTCTATGCCCGAGATGGACGGCATTCAAGCCATTAAAAAAGCAATACAGCAATTTCCGGAGACGAATATCATTGTGCTGACGAGCTACTCTGATCAGGAGCACGTCATCCCCGCGCTTCAGGCAGGCGCGAAGGCGTATCAATTAAAGGATACGGAGCCCGAGGAATTGGTGAAAACACTAAGACAAGTGCATGCTGGCGAATACAAGCTTTCTACAGCTATTATGCCCCATGTGCTGACACATATGAAAAATCAGCACGACCCGGAAAAAGAAAAATACTATCAATTAACAAGAAGGGAAAAAGACGTTCTGACTGAAATAGCGAACGGGAAAAGCAATAAAGAAATCGCAGCAGCCTTGTTTATTTCAGAAAAAACAGTAAAAACCCATGTATCGAATCTTTTAGCAAAACTTGAAGTGGCCGATCGCACGCAAGCAGCGCTTTTCGCAGTGAAATATAACCTGAATGGAGAGATCTCAAAATGAACATGTTAGTCATAAATGGCACGCCAAGAAAACATGGCAGAACAAGAATTGCAGCATCCTATATTGCAGCTCTGTATCACACGGATTTGATTGATCTAAGCGAGTTTGTATTGCCGGTTTTTAACGGTGAAGCGGATCAATCTGAACTGTTGAAGGTACAGGAGCTTAAGCAACGCGTTACGAAAGCGGATGCGATTGTATTATTATCGCCTGAATATCACAGCGGCATGAGCGGTGCTTTAAAAAATGCCTTGGATTTTCTAAGCAGCGAACAATTCAAATATAAGCCCGTTGCATTATTGGCAGTAGCGGGAGGCGGAAAAGGCGGCATCAATGCGCTGAACAATATGAGAACTGTGATGCGGGGTGTCTACGCCAATGTCATCCCGAAGCAGCTGGTGCTTGATCCGGTGCATATTGATGTTGAAAATGCTACAGTGGCTGAAAACATTAAGGAAAGCATAAAAGAGCTTGTTGAAGAACTCAGCATGTTCGCAAAAGCAGGAAATCCCGGCGTCTAAACGCCGGGATTTGTTTATGTGAGAAGGGCTATTTGATCTTCATAAGTCAGCTCTGTGGCATGATCAATATATCGGAGAAGGGAATACAGCATCTTTTCTAAAACGGCGTAATCCTGTTCAAAATGATACGCATGCAGAAAGTGCTCAATTCGTTTTGATAACAAATCGTCCTCTGTACGCACCATTAAAATTAATAAATTATCCCATTGAGAACGATGGGTGTAATAAAGCGCTTTATCGTAATCGGCATAATCCATGAATCGCTTCTCCTTTCTTGGGTGAGAAGTTCATGATTAGTTTATGCCGCATCCTCTGTTATTGACGGGGCAAAACTTGGCGTCTGCGGCAGTAAAGGGGTAGCAATATGAGGGAGACATAAAATCAAAATGCCTGAATGAAGATATCGCTTTTGGTAAACCTATGAGGGAATATATTCTGGGTACAGGAGACTGAAAAAATGAAATCCCTGCCGTATACCATCGCGCTTCTTTTTTGCGGATTGATTATCGTGTCAATGGCTGCAAAAGGTCATTCAACGGACACAAACGAGTCCGTTCAAAAGTGGGAACAGCTTGCCTGGAGCAAAATTCAGGATGAATATAAGGGTGCTTCATTTTCTGATTATGCTTATATGGGGCGTACAGAGGTGAATGATCAGCAGACGAAAGATGTCTTTCGGGTGACAGTCAGACAAAAAGATGACACTTTTTCTGTTCGGGCCGAAGTCTATTTTCATCCGGTGACAAATCATATGATCAGCATCAACGTCTTTAGGCTCTAATAAAAAACTGTACAGCCGTTAAGGCCGCACAGTTTCTGTTTTTAGAAATATCGTTTTGCACCGAGATAGCGCTGTTTCCAGTAAGAGTTATTCATATTGGAAATGACAACTCCGGAATCGTTGGCATTTATGAATTCCCCGTTGCCTAGGTAAATTCCGACGTGGGAAGGGCCGGCTTTATATGTTGTAAAGAAAACGAAATCTCCGACAGCAGGCTGGCTAACTGATTTCATTGTGTTCCAATATCCCGCTGCCGTTAATCTAGATACGGATGTGACTTTGTTCAGTACATAGTAAATGAATCCGCTGCAGTCAAACCCGGACGGTGTCGTGCCTCCCCAGCGATACGGAACCCCAAGCTGCGCTTTAGCGGCCGAAATCATTGTGTTAATCTTCGCACTCGTTGAGCTGGTGGTGTTTGAAGAACCGGATGAAGACGATGATGAAGCTTTTCCGGAAATGACCAGCTTTTGGCCAACCTGCAAGACATCCGTTTTTAAATTGTTTTTCTCACGAATCTGCTGAGCTGTTACATTAAATTTTTGTGCAATCACCCATAAGGAATCACCGCTTTTCACCGTGTATGTAGTCGTCGTGCCGGAGCTTGCATTTGACGAAGAAGAAGACGACGATGAAGAGCCTGAAGATGCTTTACCTGTCAGCTTCAATACTTGTCCAACGTAAAGCACATCTGATTTCAGATTGTTGATATTTCGGATTTGCTGTACAGTCAGGTTATAGTTGTTTGCGATTTTCCAAAGTGAATCACCGCTTTTAACGGTATATTTAGTTGTTGCTGAAGTTTGGTTCGATTTGGATGAATTGTCTTTAGAAGACGTATCAGAGCCGCTTGATTTTGTTTTCAACACCTGATTCACGTAAATGGTGTCTGATTTTAAGTTGTTCAAGACCTTCAACTCAGCGATGGACATATTGACTTTGTTTGCAATTTTCCAAAGTGAATCTCCAAGCTGCACCTTATATGTTCCCGTAGAAGATGAAGAACTTGAACTCTTATTAGAACTGTTTTTTGAACTGGAGCTTGAACTCTTATTAGAGTTGCTTTTTTTACTGGAACTAGAGCTTGAAGAAACTGTACCGGACACCTTTAATTTCTGCCCAGCACGAATTAAATCGCTGCTTAGTCCGTTTAATTTTTTCAGTTCCTGCACGGTCATTTTAAACTCATTTGCGATCAGCCAAAGTGAATCTCCGCTTTTCACTGTGTAAACAGAACTTCCGCTCTTCTTGGTTGTTGAGCTCGAAGTAGATGAAGAAGTGCTGGATTTGCTGCCTGGAATAGTAAGCGTCTGGCCGATCGACAGAACAGTAGTCGAAAGATGATTGGCGGATGTGAGGGCCGCCACACTTGTGTTATAGGTTTGGGCCAGTTTCCATAAAGAATCTCCGCTTTTGACCTTAATCGTTGCTGCTTCAGCTGGTGTCACTACTAAAGTTGTGCCGACAATCGCAGATGCTGTCAGCCCTGCTGCTAATTTCTTTTTCATCTTAGCTCTCCTTTTTCCCCCAATGATTTTGCATTTGCTGTTTCTTTTTTATATCGGCACATTTGTCTCATCGTTTTGCCTTTTTATAAAATTAGCCATATTATCTTAACAATAAGGGGGGAAAAAGGGCATAAAAAAAAGAAGGAATCTTGATTCATTCCTTCATTTTTAAAAGCTTCATGATATCTTCTTTGTTTTTGACGAGGTCGCGCAGTGTGTATCTGTCTAAAACTGCGAGGTAGGCCAAAAGCGCTTCATTCAGCACATGTTTTAAGCCGCACACCGGGGAAATAACGCAGAGATTCTTGTTCGCATCAAAACATTCAACAATATTAAAATCGTCCTCCGTTTTTCTGACAACCTCACCGATGTTGATGTCTTCAGGGTCCATGCCTAATCGTATGCCGCCGCCCCGTCCGCGTATCGTTTCTACGTAGCCGAGCTGGCCGAGCCTGTATATGACTTTCATGAGATGATTTTTTGAAATAGAATACGTTTCGGCAATCTGTTTTATATTTGAAAGTTCTCCGGGACGCTCTGCAGCCAGAAAAATCAACACTCTTAATGAATAATCTGTATAATTGGTTAACTTCATAATAAGACCTCAGAATAAGACATTTTCTATATCTTATCATAATCGATTGAAAAATGAAAAAAAAGGAATTAAAAAACATGCACCCAGCTGGGTGCACGTTTTTTGCTTACATGTCATTCGGCGGATTTTGGTTTTTACGGTTTTTTTCGATTTCTGTGTTTTGCATTTTGCGTTCAAATGTAGACAGATAGCGTGATGCAAAATCCTTACCGCCAAGGCCGAAGGATAAACCGAAAGCGAGTGCGAAGCCGCTAAGTACGATGATGAACGCGGAATTGACGATTGTCGCAGCGACACCAAGCTGATCCAGGGCCATAAAGAAAGCAAGTGCGATAATCGTATATTTAGCAATAGGCGCTAAAGACTTGAATTCCTGGCCTTTTATCATGCTTGAGAGCACTTTTCTCACCAATTCTCCTGCGTAAAGGCCGAGTCCGAGAATGAATACTGCGACAAGGACATTCGGCAGATACGCGATGATGCCAGTGGCAATTTCTACGAGGAAGTGCAACCGAACAATTTGAAGCGCCTCAGCTGTAAAGAGCAGAATGACAATGATTTGCGCAATCATACCAACAACTTGAGACAAGGACAGCTTTGCAGGCGTTCCTGCTTCCATGCCCATTTTCCCTAAGACAGAATCAAAGCCTGCGCGATGGAGCAGTCCGGACACCATGGATTTCACCCATTTTCCTGCCCAGATACCCGCTAATACAAGCACGATGGCAATTATGATGTTCGGAAGCATGTTTAAAATCGTATTCAGCATAGAGACAGCTGGTTTTGAAATGCCGGCGACATCCAGCTGATCAAGCGCTGAAATGACCACCGGAATCATAATGAGCACATAAGCGATTGTTCCGATGACTGCTGAAAGGCTTGTGTCTTTTAAGTAAATTGATAAACCCATACGTGCCGCGAATCTTTCCGTGCCGATGCTTGCAAGGAAATTCGTAATGATATCACGGACAAGGCGGGCAACAAGCCAGCCGATTAATACGATAAGCGCCGCTGCAAATAATTTCGGCAGAAAAGCGAGCACGCTTTCCATCATATTTGTAAAAGGACCTGAAATGCCGCTGATTTTCAAAGAAGATAAGACCCCCGGCAGAAAAACAAGCAGCACGAGATAAAAGACAATTTGTGAAGCGGTATTGACAGCCTGGTGAATATCTTTTCCTTCAGACACCAAATTCCACTTGCGCAGTTTGTCACTCGTGTTCAGCTTCATCCCGATTTTTTTGACAAGGAAGCTTAAAACAGAGGCTGCAGCCCATCCTAACAGCAGAATGAGTCCGGCTTTCAGCACGCTTGGGATCGCAGCTGCAATCGCCGAAAGCATACTGACAAACGGCGATGCCACTGTTGTCAGGTGCAAAATGTTAAAGAATAAAATAAAGACGATGATCAGTGCGATAAAATAAACGACCTTGCTTATCACTTTTTCTGAGGAATAGCGTGAAGGCTTTTTCCCAGCAAAGAGCTTGTCGTCGATTTTTGTTTTGCTGAGTCCTTTGTATACCGCTTTTTCAATGATTTTAGCAATAGCCCAGCCGATTAATAAGACGAGTAAAGCAATGATTACGTTTGGCAGCTTACTGAGATAAGAAGAAAGCACGTCTGCTACATTCAATTGGTATCGCTCCTTTTTCGTAGTATGGTGTGTGTTTACCCACTGATCCAATAAGCAAACAGATGAATGTGCCGGGGGAATTTTTTCTTGCCCGAGTGAGACTATCATCTTTTGTATGGCGGGCTCATACATTATAGATAAGTCCAAGTAGGGGGGATTCGGTTGAACGCGGAGGAGAAGAAGGGATTACAGCGGGCAATTGAGGAAATTACCGAAATTGCAAAAGGATTCGGCCTTGATTTCTACCCGATGAGATATGAAATCTGCCCGGCTGAAATTATTTATACATTTGGCGCGTACGGGATGCCGACAAGATTCAGCCACTGGAGCTTCGGCAAGCAGTTTCATAAGATGAAGCTGCACTATGATCTAGGGTTAAGTAAGATCTATGAGCTGGTCATTAACTCAGATCCATGCTACGCTTTTTTGCTGGACAGCAACTCACTGATCCAAAATAAATTGATTGTCGCACACGTTCTTGCCCATTGCGATTTCTTCAAAAACAACTGCCGTTTCCAAAACACGAAGCGCGATATGGTGGAAAGCATGGCGGCAACAGCTGAACGGATAAAACACTATGAACAGGTTCACGGGATAAAAGAAGTGGAATCTTTTTTAGATGCGATCCTTTCGATTCAGGAGCATATCGATCCGTCGTTGGTCCGACCAAAGCTTCAATGGAGTGTGGATGATGAGGAAGAGGAGATTGAAGAGGCAGCCACGCCTTACGATGATCTATGGTCTTTGGATGAAAAGAAACCGAAAAAACAAGTGAAAAAATCGAAAAAACCGTTCCCGCCGCGGCCTGAAAAAGATATCCTGCTTTTTATCGAGGAGCATTCCCGGGAGCTGGAGCCATGGCAGCGTGATATATTAACGATGATGAGAGAGGAAATGCTTTATTTCTGGCCTCAGCTGGAAACCAAGATTATGAATGAGGGCTGGGCTTCCTATTGGCACCAGCGAATTATACGTGAGCTTGATTTAACCTCTGATGAAGCGATCGAGTTCGCCAAGCTGAATGCAGGTGTCGTTCAGCCGTCCAAAACAGGCATTAATCCTTATTATTTAGGGCTGAAAATATTTGAAGACATTGAGGAGAGGTACAACAACCCGACGGAGGAAATGAAGAAAATGGGCGTGCAGCCTGACTCCGGCCGGGAGAAAATGTTTGAGGTCAGGGAGATTGAATCCGATATCTCTTTCATCCGCAATTATTTAACCAAAGAATTAGTCATGCGCGAGGATCTTTATTTATTTCAAAAACAGGGCCGAGATTATAAAATCATCGATAAACAGTGGAAGTCGGTGCGCGACCAGCTCGTAAGCATGCGGGTAAATGGCGGTTTTCCATATTTGACAGTAAACGACGGCGATTATATGAAAAATAACGAGCTCTATATTAAGCATTGGTATGAAGGAATAGAGTTAGATTTGAAATATTTGGAGAAGGTGCTTCCTTATTTATTCCAGCTTTGGGGAAGAAGCGTGCACATTGAGTCTGTGCTTGAGGATAAGGAAGTCATGTTTTCGTACGACGGAAAAGGTGTTCACCGCAGATATTTATAAAAAAGAGGATGCAGCGTTCTGCATCCTTTTTATTTTCCAGTTTTTAAAATCTTAAATATGATGTTTGCCTGGTCCGTATTGTTAATCAATCCGCGGAATTTTTCTTTTCCGGGGCCGTACGCGTATACCGGTACTTCTTCGCCGGTATGATCGGTACTCGTCCATCCGCTGTTGGAGCGAGTATTATAAATCTTGATGATGGCTTTGTAGGCCCCTTTGCTTTTGTCAGCCTGTGCAGCTGCTTCAACGCTTTTGATTTCTTCAGATGTGACTTTCAGATTGCCATAGCGGGCGAGCACATCTTTAACCGGCTTGCCTTCACTGATTTTTTTGGCCATGAATTCAGGTGTTTTCTTAGCGGAGAGAATCGGTTCTGCGTGCCAATTCTTTTCCCCGTTTGCGCCAATGGTAAAGCCGCCGGTTGTATGGTCAGCAGTTGCAATCACAAGTGTATGTTTGTCTTTTTTCGCAAATTCAATCGCGGCTTTATAGGCCTGTTCAAAATCTTTAACCTCGCTCATGGCTCCTACTGTATCATTGTCATGGGCCGCCCAGTCAATCTGGCTCCCTTCGACCATCAAGAAAAATCCTTTTTTATTTTGGTTCAGGCGATCAATTGCTGAAACCGTCATGTCTTTGAGAGACGGTGTTTTACTGTCACGGTCGAGCGCTTTAGCAAGCCCTCCATCTGCGAAAAGCCCGAGCACCTGCTGATCTTTATTTTTTTTCAATGCTTGTTTAGTTGTCACATAGCTGTAGCCGGCTTGTTTGAATTCCTTTGTCAAGTTTCTGTCCTTGCGGTTAAAATAAGATTTTCCGCCGCCGAGCAGCACGTCTATTTTATGTTTGCCTTTTATCTTGTCATCCATATAGCTGTTGGCGATTTGGTCCATGTTTTTCCGTAATTCATTGTGGGCGCCATATGCGGCTGGAGTGGCGTGGTTAATTTCAGACGTGGCGACAAGCCCTGTTGACTTGCCTTGCTGTTTGGCCTCTTCAAGTACAGATTTCACTTTTTTTCCGTTTTTATCGACGCCAATTGCATTGTTATATGTCTTAACGCCTGTCGCTAATGCTGTTCCGGCTGCTGCTGAATCTGTAATATTATAGTCAGGGTCATCCGGATGCGTCATCATCATGCCTGTCAGGTTCCGGTCAAATTCTGTTAACTTCGGGTTATTCGGTGTGTCACCGTTATTTTTCATGGAACGGTAGGCTCTTATGTAAGGCGTCCCCATGCCGTCGCCTATCATCACAATGACATTTCTGATCTCAGCTTTGTCTTGTTTTTTGGCGCTGGCCTTTTCTGTTTGCTGAAGCTCAGCTCCGGCAAAGATTCCAGCTGTAAGGACAGAAACAGCGGCGATTGGCAGAAGTTTTGATTTCATATTTTGAAACAAACTCATTATTTTCATGCCTCCTTTAATGTATTCCGTTTATCATGTTAGGGAAATTTTGTTAAATGCGGCTGTTGATCATGTAAACAATAAGTAAAGCCTTGTAAGGAAATGAAAAAACGCTTTTCGTTATCTTGCCTTATTTGATGTAAAGCATTCATTTTTCAGAAAAATCTTTACCTCTCTGTCTTTGCATGATATGTTTGTTTAAATAAAAAAACTGCGGATAACCACAGCTCTCCTCGAATATTCTTTATCACTCATTTTTCCGATATGTGAGCCGACCCCGAAAGTTTTTCATTTATTTCCTTTATGTTGAAAAACATCCCATAAAACATGACAAAAGCACTCGTTTTTTGTCACCTTTGCAACGAAAATGAAATATTTAATACCCTTAAAAACTTTTTTTTAGAACGAATAATTAAGAAATTTGTCACATGAAGTCAAGACTATTTCTGATGGGAATCTATCCTTATAATAGAAATCAATAAGATTAATTAAAAAAAAGAGATACATATATATATAGAGTTAACATTTGGGGAGGAAAATATGAAAAAGCAAATCATTACAGCTACGACAGCAGTCGTTTTAGGATCGACGTTATTTGCAGGAGCGGCATCTGCACAAAGCATTAAGGTGAAAAAAGGCGACACGTTATGGGATCTTTCAAGAAAATACGACACAACGATCAGTAAAATTAAATCAGAGAACCACCTTCGTTCAGACATTATTTATGTGGGACAAACTTTATCGATTAACGGCAAATCTACAAGTTCAAAAAGCAGCAGTTCTTCTACCTCTTCTTCTACATACAAAGTAAAGAGCGGGGACAGCCTTTGGAAAATTTCAAAAAAATACGGCATGACAATCAATGAACTGAAGAAGCTGAATGGCTTAAAATCAGATTTGCTTCGTGTTGGACAAGTCCTGAAACTGAAAGGTTCAACTAGTTCAAGCAGCTCCAGCTCATCAAAAGTGTCATCGTCTTCAACTTCTACTTATAAAGTGAAGAGCGGAGACAGCCTTTCTAAAATTGCGAGCAAATACGGCACTACGGTTAGCAAATTAAAAAGCTTAAACGGCTTAAAATCAGATGTAATCTATGTCAACCAAGTATTGAAGGTGAAAGGAACAAGCACAAGCAGCTCAAAACCTGCTTCATCTTCATCATCTTCAAGCAGCAAAACGTCATCTACATCACTTAATGTGAGCAAGCTGGTTTCTGATGCAAAAGCGTTAGTCGGAACGCCATATAAATGGGGCGGAACGACAACTTCAGGCTTTGACTGCAGCGGATTCATTTGGTACGTACTGAATAAACAAACAAGTGTGGGCAGAACAAGCACTGCAGGATACTGGAGTTCTATGAAGAGCATTGCCAGCCCGTCTGTTGGTGATTTCGTCTTCTTCACAACATATAAATCCGGCCCTTCTCACATGGGGATTTACATTGGAAACAACAGTTTCATTCATGCAGGATCTGACGGCGTACAAATCAGCAGCCTGAACAACAGCTACTGGAAGCCTCGTTACCTCGGTGCGAAAAGATTCTAATTTTTAGAGAAAACCCGTTCATTGGAACGGGTTTTTTTCATTAGACGGAGCACAGGCGTTTTGGTTGCTCCTAAAAATGAAAATGTGATAAAAAATCCAAGAATTTTTTTTCTTTCTTATTTTCATAAAGGGCAATCGCGTAAGCGCCGGCATAGGGCAGCTGTACAGACTGATAAGGAATTCTGATCATCTGTTTCTCTGCTAACTCACGCTTTACTGTAGATAAAGGCAGAAATGAAACTCCGAGTCCTTCCTTGATAAACCGTTTCGTTATATGTGTTTGAGTGACCTTCATTGTTCTCACAAATGGAAAAGTCATTCTGACTTGACGGAGCAAGTCGTCCCAGTAATCAGGGTGATTGTGGGTCAAAAGCAGGTATTGTTCGAGCACCTCTTTGGCATCAATTTCGTTGTCTTCTATGAAACGCTTATCGGGCGGGGCAACAAGGACGACAGGGTCTTTGTATAGGCAGTGGCAGCTTAAAGATGAAGACTGTACCTTTAAACAGCTTAGTCCGATATCTGCTTCCCCGGCTTTAATCAGTGACGCGATTTCCGCTGATTCGAAAATTGTAACCGCCATTTCTGTTTCCGTATTCATTGCTGTGTACCGTTTCATGACAGAAGGAAGCACAGTATCTGCAATAAGCGGAGAAACCGCGAGCTGTAAGGTTTGAGAGTAGCCTTGTCTCACTCTGTGAAGCTCTGCCATGCTGTTTTCATAATCATCAAGAAGCCTGAGCGCATACGGCAAATACGCCCTGCCTTCATCAGTCAGCTGGATTTGCCTGCCTTTACGCTCGAACAGCTTGCAGCTGATTTCTTTTTCTAATTGCTTGATATGTACGGTCACAGTAGGCTGAGATAAGAAAAGCGTTTCCGCCGTTTTTCGGAAGTTCTCATATTTTGCAGCGGTCACAAAGGTGTGAAGCCATTTGAAATCCATTTCTATTCTCCCTCTGATTAATATTTTTAATTAATTCCCTTTAAAATATTCATTATTTTTTAAATATTATATTTACTATAATAACAGAAAAGGATAGGGGGAATACAAATGGTACATTACGGATTAAAGGGAATTACATGTGTAGAAACATCCATCAGCCATATTGATGGTGAAAAAGGGCTTCTGATTTACAGAGGACATCATGCAAAAGACATCGCACTGAATCATAGCTTTGAAGAAGCGGCTTATTTGATTTTATTTGGAAAACTGCCTTCAACTGAAGAATTGCAGGTATTTAAAGATAAGCTGGCTGCGGAACGGAATCTTCCGGAACACATTGAGCGCTTGATTCAATCACTGCCAAACAACATGGACGATATGTCGGTGCTGAGAACGGTTGTTTCAGCATTGGGGGTAAATACGTACATATTCCATCCGAAAACAGAGGAAGCAATCCGGCTGATTGCAATCACGCCTTCCATCATCGCATACAGAAAAAGATGGACGCGCGGTGAACAAGCAATTGCACCTTCTTCCCAGTACGGACATGTCGAAAACTACTATTATATGCTCACAGGTGAACAACCTTCAGAGGCAAAAAAGAAAGCGCTTGAAACCTATATGATTCTGGCCATGGAACACGGCATGAACGCATCCACTTTTTCGGCACGAGTCACGTTATCAACAGAGAGTGATTTAGTGTCAGCCGTCACGTCTGCTCTCGGCACGATGAAAGGTCCGCTGCACGGAGGCGCTCCTTCTGCGGTGACAAAAATGCTTGAAGACATTGGAGAAAAAGAACATGCTGAAGCATATCTGAAAGAAAAACTCGAAAAAGGAGAGCGCTTGATGGGATTCGGCCACAGGGTGTACAAAACAAAAGACCCGCGGGCAGAAGCTTTAAGACAGAAAGCAGAAGAGGTGGCCGGCAATGACCGTGATCTTGATCTTGCGCTGCATGTAGAAGCAGAAGCGATTCGTTTGCTTGAAATCTACAAACCGGGACGAAAGCTGTACACAAATGTTGAATTTTACGCAGCTGCAGTGATGAAGGCCATCGATTTTGACGATGAATTGTTTACTCCGACCTTTTCAGCAAGCCGAATGGTAGGGTGGTGCGCCCATGTGCTGGAACAGGCAGAAAACAACATGATTTTCCGCCCGTCAGCGAAATATACTGGTGCCATTCCCGAGGAAGTTCTTTCATAACATATTTTGGCGTTTATTCATTTCTGTCGTGTGGTAACGTTCAGTATCAACCACATGTCTAGGAGTGATGAATGTGAACCCAATGGACAGACAAACAGAAGGACAAGAACCGCAGCATCAGGACAGACAGCCGGGCATTGAATCAAAAATGAACCCGCTGCCGCTGTCAGAGGACGAGGATTATCGAGGAAGCGGAAAACTGAAAGGAAAAGTCGCGATCATTACTGGAGGCGACAGCGGAATAGGGAGAGCAGCAGCTATTGCCTTTGCTAAAGAGGGGGCTGATATCTCCATTCTATACTTAGACGAGCATTCGGACGCAGAGGAAACACGTAAACGGATCGAAAAGGAGAATGTCCGCTGCCTGCTTATCCCGGGAGATGTCGGGGACGAGAACCATTGTGAACAAGCTGTGCAGCAAACAGTGGACCATTTTGGTAAACTTGATATCTTAGTGAATAACGCCGCTGAACAGCATCCGCAGGACAGCATTCTCAAAATTTCAACAGAACAGCTGGAAAAAACCTTTCGCACAAATATTTTTTCCATGTTTCATATGACGAAGAAAGCTTTGCCTCACCTGGAAGAGGGGAGTGCCATTATTAATACGACATCGATTACCGCTTATGAAGGGGATACGGCGTTAATTGATTATTCCAGCACAAAGGGTGCGATTGTCTCCTTTACGCGTTCCATGGCGAAGTCGCTTGCAGATAAAGGCATCAGAGTGAATGCGGTGGCGCCCGGTCCGATTTGGACACCGCTTATTCCGGCGACATTCCCTGAGGAAAAAGTGAAACAGCACGGCTTGGATACCCCAATGGGAAGACCGGGACAGCCGGTTGAGCATGCAGGCGCCTATGTTCTGCTGGCGTCTGACGAATCTTCCTATATGACAGGGCAGACCATTCATGTGAATGGCGGCCGTTTTATTTCAACGTAATCAACGAAAAACCAGCTCTAGAGCTGGTTTTTTTGTGCGGTAAAAAATTAAAAATAAAAAATTTGTCGATTTTTCTAACAATTTTGTTTTCATTTTTGCAATTTTATATATAATATTGAGTAGGAGAAAGGAATGATTCGCGACCAGTACAAATATAGTAGAAAAAAAGAAAAATGACCATTGTTGCTCATGAATTCAGAAAATTCAAATAAAATATATAAAAATAGATGATCGGGAGTTGAAGGGGAATGAAAGGGAGCGTTTTTAGGAAGAAAAGCATTCAGGATTTAATCGCTGCGACGAGCGGTGAAAAGTCTTTAAAAAGAGAATTAGGGGCATTTGATTTAACGTTGCTTGGAATCGGCGCCATTATTGGCACAGGGATTTTTGTTCTGACGGGAACAGGTGCAGTCACGGCCGGTCCCGGGCTGACGATTTCATTTGTTGTGGCGGCGCTGGCTTGTTTATTCGCCGCCCTGTCTTACGCGGAATTTGCGTCAAGTGTGCCTGTTTCAGGTTCGGTGTATACATTCACTTATGCGACATTGGGAGAGCTTATGGCCTTTATTATCGGGTGGGATTTAATTTTAGAATACATGCTGGCGGTAAGTGCAGTGTCGGTCGGCTGGTCTGGTTATTTCCAATCGTTTTTATCAGGGCTCGGCATTCATATTCCGGTTGCTTTAACAGCGGCACCGGGCGCAGTGAAAGGCACCTTTACCCTGTTTAATCTTCCTGCATTCGTCATTGTAATGGCGATAACATATTTGCTTTATTTAGGCATCAAAGAATCAAAAAGAGTCAACAATATCATGGTTATCTTGAAGATACTGGTTGTTCTGCTGTTTATCGCGGTGGCAGCCGTTTACGTGAAGCCGCACAACTGGCAGCCGTTTATGCCAATGGGCTTTGGCGGCGTGTTCAGTGCAGCGGCGCTCGTATTCTTTGCTTTTATCGGATTTGACGCTGTATCCTCTGCTGCGGAAGAAACGAAAAATCCCGCGAAGGATCTGCCTAAAGGCATTATTTTCTCTTTATTGGTTTGCACGATTTTATATGTCACCGTATCAGCGATCATGACTGGGGTTATCCCGTTTGCTCAATTTGCGGGTGTAGATCATCCGGTTTCTCTAGTTCTTCAAAGCGCAGGGCAAAATTGGGTGGCAGGCATCATTGATATTGGCGCCGTGCTGGGAATGACAACAGTTATGCTCGTCATGCTTTACGGGCAGACACGCGTCATGTTTGCCATGTCGCGTGACGGGCTTGTGCCGGGCTCACTTTCTAAAGTGCATCCAAAGCACAAAACACCTTATGTAGCCACTTGGTTTTTCGGAACGATGTCGGCGCTTCTCGGCTCACTTGTTCCGCTGGATGAACTTGCAAAGCTGGTGAACATCGGGACGCTGTCGGCATTTGTACTGATTTCTGTGGCAGTTATCGTTTTGAGAAAGAAGCAACCGGATCTTCCGAGAGCCTTTAAATGCCCGGGAGTTCCGTTTATCCCAGGCCTGGCGATTCTGTTCTGCCTGTTCTTGATTTTAAATCTGGGGTGGGTGACGATTGTTCGCTTCCTAGTGTGGCTGTTAATCGGCTTGGTAATCTATTTCCTGTATTCAAGAAAGCATTCAAAATTAAATCAATAACCTTTTGATAAAGAGAGCGGCCATACAGGCCGCTCTCTTTTCTGTTCTTGGCAAATGAATCTATAGAAATGAAGACAAAAATAAGAGATAATATAGGCTGGAAAGGAAGTGACGTTTATTGTCTGAGCAAAAACCAGTCCAATGGGCTTCGAAAATCGGTTTCGTCATGGCAGCGGCCGGCTCGGCTATCGGCTTGGGCGCGATTTGGAAGTTCCCTTACGTAGCGGGGACCAATGGGGGAGGAGCCTTTTTTCTTATCTTCGTGTTATTTACCATCCTCTTAGGCTATCCGCTTTTGGTGGGGGAATTTATTTTTGGAAGACGGAACCAGACGAATGCCATTGATGCATATAAAAAAGAAGCGCCGCGATCAGCTTGGTTTCTTACAGGGTGGATCGGCGTAGCCGCGTGTTTCTTAGTGCTGTCGTTTTACAGTGTAATTGGGGGATGGATTTTGCTGTATATCGTAAAAACGGCGTCAGGCTCACTGTCCGGGCTTTCTCAAGCACAGTATGGCTCTCTTTTTGCTTCTATTATCCAAAATCCGGTGCAGACGCTCGCGGCTCAGCTTGTCTTTATGGTACTTACTGTCATCGTTGTCGCAAGAGGGGTTCAAAAAGGGATTGAACGGGTAAGCGCGGTGATGATGCCGATTTTGTTTTTATTGTTTATTCTGCTCGTTCTTCGGTCTCTTACGCTTAATGGTGCAATGGAAGGCGTAAAGTTTCTGCTTGTGCCTCATTTCGGCGATCTGACTCCGGAATCCATATTATTCGCGCTGGGACAGGCCTTCTTTACGTTAACACTGGGGGTTTCGGTGATGGTGACCTACAGCTCCTATTTGCCGAAAACACAAAATATCCCTCGTTCGGCAGCCTCCATTGTCTTGATGAATATCATTGTGACACTCTTGGCAGGTTTGGCTATTTTTCCGGCGGTTTTCTCATTCGGTTTTCAGCCAAATGAAGGACCGACACTGCTGTTTACAGTGCTTCCGGCCGTTTTTGAACAGCTTCCGTTCGGCACGTTGTTTTTTATCGGTTTTCTCGTTGCATTTTTATTTGCAGCCTTAACCTCAGCATTTTCGATGGTTGAAATTATCGTTGCCACAATCGGAAAAGGGGACGAAAAGAAGAGAAAAAAACTGTCATGGACGAGCGGGCTTTTGATCTTTTTGGTCGGAATCCCATGCTGCTTGTCTTATGGCGTATTGAGTGATGTGCACCTATTTGGCAAAACATTTTTTGATATTGCCGATTTTACCGTCAGCAATGTTTTGATGCCTTCAGGCGCTCTGTTAATTTCTCTATTTATCCCGCTGAAAATTTCGAAAAGCGAACTCTTGGCTGAAATGCGAAATGGATCAAATGCAGGTAAAGCATTCTTTTACTCGTGGTTTTATTTGCTTCGTTTTATCGTGCCGCTTGCCATTATTATCGTGTTCTTAAATTTAATCGGAATTTTATCATTTTAAAAAAACAGGCTCCGTTTCCGGGGCCTGTTTTTTATTTAATAAGATGATATCAACGGTGCCCATGCCGTTTTCAGTTTTTGGATGCCGAGCCTGATGTCCTCTTCTGACAAACCGCCATAACCGATTAAGACAGAAGCAAAAGGCGTCTGTTCTTTATATGAGGGAGACACGGGATAGATGGTTACACCGTGGTCTGCGGCTGCTTGTATTGCTTCTTCCTCACTTGCTGGAAACAAAAGGCGCAGCAGAATGTGAAGCCCCGAGTTCTTACCGAGAATCTCAACGGTGTTTCCCAGTTCAGAGCGAATGGCTTCTAACAGGATAGCGTGTTTTTTTCGGTATAAGCTTCTCATTCTATTTATGTGTTTTTGCCACTCTCCGGTTTCGATGAAGTCTGCCAGTGCCAATTGCGAGTGGGCAGAAACGGTCTGCTTCATTAACTGAGCATTGTTTTGGATCGGTTCCATGAGTTCAGGGGGCACAATCATGAAGCTGAGCCGCAAGGAAGGCAGAAGTGACTTTGAAAAAGTGCCCAGATATATGACTCTGCCATTCGGATCAAGACCCTGTAAAGACGGAATGGGATGGCCGCTGTAGCGAAATTCTCCATCGTAATCATCTTCTATAATGAATGAATTTGTTTCTGCCGCCCATGCCAGCAGCTCCTGTCTGCGGGTAATCGTCATAATGGTCCCAATCGGAAACTGATGCGAAGGAGTCGTATACATGAGATAAGGATTCTGACGGTAGAGCTCATCCGGCAGGACGCCTTCTGCATCAGAACAAATCGGAGTGACATCCATGTGATTTGCTTCAAACATCCTTCTTGAACGGTGAAAGCCTGGTTCTTCAAAACCGATTTTTGTACCTGGCTTTAGCGAAAGGCAAAGAATTTGCAGAAGCACGGTGGTTCCTGCGCCGATGATAATCTGGCCGGGCTCGCAATTTACTCCCCGAGACAGCCTGACGAATCGGGCAATCATGTGTCTGAGTTCGTATTCTCCTTGAGGGTCGCCAGAGGTGTGAAACAATCCGGAATAGCGCTCAAGACTTTTTACTATGCTTTTTCTCCATGCGTTAAAGGGAAAGAGGGTCGGATCAACGCTGCCCTGATGGAAGTCAATAGCAGGTGCGTTCTTTTCATGTAATCCCGGCTGTACAGACTGCTGAAAATGGTCAGGAGCTGTCGGGAATCCTGGTTCTACTTCCGCCGCGAACCAGCCGATTTTCGGCTTGCTTTTGACATAGCCCTCAGCAGTTAATTGCTCATAAGCTCGTTCTATAGTTGCCGTGCTGACATCGAGCAAGCTGGAGAGCCTGCGTTTTGACGGAAGTCTTGTTCCCTTTGTGATTCGCGCATGTGAAATTTCTTGTTTAAAAAAGGTATAAAGCTGTTCATACAGCGGTGTTTTGCTCTTTTTATCAAGAAACGGCGTAATATCCATCTCATGTCTCCTTTGTAGCTGGCATGGTCATTTTTTCTGATATTGGCTATTTGGCAAATGCCATTTATTAGCTATGATCATTGTAACGAAAGGAAAGGGGATTGAGAAGATGATCCATATGAAACAATTAACCTCGAAAGAAGAATGGGCTGAGTCGTATCCGATTATGAGTGAATTGAGAACAGAACTGGATATAGAGACGTATTTACAAAGGCTTGAAGCCTGTGTGCAGAAAGAATCGTATATGCTGTTTGCCTTATATGAAAATACAGCAATCAGAGCGCTGTGCGGGGCTCTGCCGAGAGTTTCCATTCATAAAGGAGAGCACTTGTGGATTGCGGATCTTGTTACAACGGCACCTTGCCGATCAAAGGGATACGGCAAAATGCTTTTGGATTATGCCTCAGACTGGGCGAGAAAAGCCGGACTCGGTTTTGTCAGTCTTTCATCTGGCCTGCAGCGTAAAGACGCACATCGATTTTATACAGATAAAATGGGTTTTACTATAGAAAGTTATTTGTTCCGAAAACCGGTATAACGAAAAAAGACGCCTGAAAAGGCGTCTTTTTTAAAAGCCAAACTGTAAATTCGTATCTACAGATACAATGGTATACACACAAATAATCACAAAGAGATTAAGGATGACGCCGAGCAGGCCTGGACCTGTGCGCCCTCTCTTGATGAAGAGTTCAACAACGCCGAACGGAACGGCAGCCATGGCGAACGGAAGCATTTGATAGGAATAAAACGTGACGTTGCTGATAATGGCCAAATTCAGCAACAGCAGGGACAGAACCGCTGTCCCGACAGAGATCCAGCCGAATACATTGTGTTCTTTAAAAATTCTTACCAGTTCCATAATTCCACCTCGCCGACATTCGCTGATTTTACAGATTTATTTTTCAGCATGCGCTGGATTTCCTTGGTTGGCCCTGTAACGACCGAACCGTATACATTGACACCGTTTTTCTCTACATAATCTAATCGGTTATCTACATTCAGGTCTTTCCGTTTTGAAATGACCTGAGCCCATTTTTCGTGTTTGGACATGAATTTTAGGGCGTTGATAAACTGATCGCCATTCGACTTGCCTTTTGTATTAAGGGCGGCCAAGAACTTTGAATCCTTTCCAGGATAGCCAAGAGGTTCTGTGGAAGCTGTCTTATTTGTGTTTTTCTCTGTTTCGATTGCGTTCCACAAAAAGCTCACATCATAGCCTTTGAATTTGTTATACACGTCTTTTGTCGGATATGCACGGTCATATGAAAGGTAGACCTCTGATACCGTTCCTTCAGGCAATGTGCTTAACGTTTTTTCTGCTTTTGCGGTCGTTTGTTCAGACTTGTTTGAAGGATGTGTAAAGTAATGTCCGGTTTTATTCACTTCTAAGTCATAGTAGTTTACTGCCGGCGCTTTTACTTTGTTATAAAACATTTCAACCCGTTCATTCCCTACGGCAGCCGTCTTCGTGCCAATCTGCTTTTGCAGCGGGAATTCCGTATTCATTCCAAATAGCTTCACTTGGCTTTTCAGTCCGGAAGTATCAACAAGAACATTCGGCATGGTCAGAGCTACAGTGACTGCGGCAGTTTCCATAAACTCATTGCCGGTGCTGTGTTTCCCACCCATTCCGTAATAGAGGTAGCTTCCCAGCGTACAAAGCGGCAAAATCATCAATGTCGAAATGACGGCAAGCACAGAAATTCGCAAATAAGACTTGCGTTTGCCGTAGGCTAAAATCGCTTTTTGTTTTTCAGGACTGATGCTGAGATCCCAATCGTTATCGTCCTCTAGTTCGCTGTCAATCAGTTCCTGATATACTTCGAGCTTCTCAAGTTCTTCCTCAAATGCAGTCATTTCCTGGTCGCTCATTTCCCCATTTTTATATTGATCAAAACGCTTTTTAAATTCTTCATTCATCATTAACACCTCTATTATAAAGTGCTTTCAGCCGCTGTCTGGCACGAAATAAAACACTTTTAAAATTCGCCTCTGAAATATTCATAATATGGGATGCTTCTTTGTAGTTTAACTCTTTTAAATAATATAGCGTTAAGGCCTCCCGATAATTATCGGGGAGCTCGGACATATAACCAGTCAGCACTTCCTTTATCTCTACCTGATGGGCAGGACTTTGAACAGCATTTTGAAAGAGGCTTCCGATTAAGTCATCAGAAATGGTTACTTCTTTCTTATGCTTTCTGACGTAATCAATGAAGGCGTTTCGCGCCACTTGAAAAAGCCAGGGCTTTACTTTGCTGTGATCATAGGAGTGAATGTGTATGTATGCCCGCATAAAGGTTTCCTGCAGCAAGTCTTCAGCAAGATGCTTGTCTTTTGTCATGGAGAGCAGGAACCTGTAAACATCATTCATGTACATTTGGTAAATTTCATCGATCGTCACTGCCTTTTCTCCCCTCTATGTTATACACGCATAAGAAAGGTTTAAAGTTGCACATTACATGCAAACGGCTTTTTTATACCTAATCAAACACCATTACTATATAGTACCCAAAAATGGCCGCAAAAGATAGTGCGGAGAAATGTTTAACATTTTTTCCAGAGGGGAAAAGATAGTGAAAAAGTGAAGGAGTGGCACAATGGAATATACCAGTATAGCAGATACAGGAATAGAAGCCTCCAGAATCGGCCTCGGCACATGGGCCATTGGCGGAACGATGTGGGGAGGCACTGACGAAAAAACATCGATTGAAACAATCCGCGCCGCTCTTGATCAGGGGATTACACTGATTGACACCGCGCCGGCTTACGGCTTCGGGCAGTCCGAGGAAATCGTCGGAAAGGCAATCAAAGAGTACGGCAAAAGAGACCAGGTGATTCTCGCAACGAAAACGGCTCTGGACTGGAAGAACAACCAGCTGTTCCGCCATGCGAACAGAGCGAGAATTGTAGAGGAAGTTGAGAATTCTTTGAAGCGGCTTCAAACAGACTATATTGATCTTTATCAGGTGCATTGGCCCGATCCGCTTGTGCCAATTGAAGAAACGGCTGAAGTCATGAAGGAATTATATGATGCGGGAAAAATCCGGGCGATTGGCGTCAGCAATTTTTCAATTGAGCAAATGGATACATTTCGCGCCGTCGCACCTCTCCATACGATTCAGCCTCCATATAATCTGTTTGAAAGAGAGATGGAAGAGAGTGTCCTTCCTTATGCGAAAGATAACAAGATAACAACATTATTATACGGCAGTTTATGCAGAGGGCTGTTAACAGGCAAAATGACTGAAGAATATACATTTGAGGGCGATGATCTGCGTAATCACGATCCAAAATTCCAGAAGCCCCGCTTTAAAGAGTATCTTTCTGCTGTGAATCAATTGGATAAGCTGGCGAAGACACGTTATGGAAAATCAGTGATTCACTTGGCTGTCAGATGGATCTTAGATCAGCCGGGAGCGGATATCGCTCTTTGGGGAGCAAGAAAGCCTGGGCAGCTTGAGGCCCTATCTGAGATTACAGGCTGGACGCTGAACAGTGAAGATCAGAAAGATATCAATACTATATTGGAAAATACGATATCAGACCCTGTCGGACCGGAGTTTATGGCCCCGCCGACCAGAGAGGAAATATAACAAAAGCTGAGGGCGAATCCTCAGCTTTTTGGCGTTTTAACGGGAGAAATCTTAAAAATTAGTACCAGGTAATAAAAAATGTTGTTATAATAGATGACAGAAAGAATCATTGATTACGACAAAGGAAGTGCGATATGTATAAGTTTTGTGCAAATGCTTTAAAAGTTATTCTTTCTCTTCGCGGAGGAGTGAAGGTGTATAACAAAGAAAACCTTCCGGCCGATTCAGGTTTTGTCATCGCGTGTACACATTCCGGCTGGGTTGATGTGATTACACTCGGAGTCGGGATTCTTCCTTATCAAATACACTACATGGCGAAAAAAGAGCTTTTTCAAAATAAATGGATCGGTTCGTTTCTGAAGAAAATTCATGCCTTTCCGGTAGATCGGGAAAATCCCGGGCCAAGCAGTATTAAAACGCCGATTAAGCTGCTGAAAGAAGGAGAGATCGTCGGTATCTTCCCAAGCGGAACAAGAACCTCTGAGGATGTGCCTTTGAAAAGAGGTGCGGTGACGATTGCGCAAATGGGGAAAGCGCCGCTTGTCCCCGCTGCATATCAGGGCCCTTCAAGCGGAAAAGAATTATTCAAAAAAGGAAAAATGAAGCTGATTATCGGTGAGCCTCTTCACCAGGCTGATTTTGCCCACCTGCCTTCAAAGGAAAGACTTGCAGCAATGACAGAGGCTTTGAATCAGCGGATTAAAGAACTAGAGAATAAACTTGATCAGCTATAAGGCGTTCTGAGAGATTACCCTGAACTGTAAAAATAAGAAAAGCACCTTATACAAGGTGCTTTTCTTATTATGCTTCCTGCTGGTTAGCTGTCTCCAGAAGTTCTTCTTCTTGAAGCTTTTTCACTTCAATATATGCGACGTGGTGGCCGTCAATTTCATTAATAATGAATTCGCAGCCCTCTTCGATGATGGAATCATCTTTTTCAACATCGTATTTTTGAGTAAGGAACCAGCCGCCGATTGTATCGACTTCTTCGTTCTCTAAATGAATGCCTAGCAGGTCGTTTACTTGGTCAATTAACACTTTTCCGTCAAGAATATAATGGCCTTCGCCGATTTTGCGGATTTCGCTAATTTCATCAATATCAAATTCGTCGCGGATTTCACCGACAATTTCCTCAATGATGTCCTCAACCGTCACAAGCCCGGCAGTACCGCCGTATTCATCAGACAAAATGGCCATGTGGACCCTCTCTTTTTGCATTTTGACAAGCAGGTCTTGGATCGGCGCAGATTCAATGACATGAATGATAGGGTTGACGAATTGAGAAATGGTGGAATCAACAGATACCTCACCGCTGATGCAGGCGGTCAGCACTTCTTTAATGTTAATAACCCCGATAATGTTATCTTTATCGCCCTCTTCCACAGGGTAGCGGGTATATTTTTCAATCTGAATGATGTCCATCATTTCAGAAATCTTGATATCATGCGGAAGGCTGACAATTTCGGTCCGCGGAATCATAATTTCTTTCGCGAGCCTGTCGTCAAATTCAAAGATTTTATTCACATATTTAAACTCTGATTGGTTGATTTCACCGCTTTTATAGCTTTCAGACAAAATGATTCGCAGCTCTTCTTCTGAGTGAGCCAGTTCGTTTTCTGAAACGGTCTCCAGGCCAAATGCTTTGGTCAATAACCGTGCGGAATTGTTCAAAAGCCAAATGAATGGGAACGCGATGCGGTAAAACCAAATCAGCGGTTTCGCAAACAGCATAGACACTGCTTCCGCCTTTTGGATAGCGACTGTCTTAGGTGCAAGTTCTCCGACAACAACGTGTAAGAACGTGATAATGGCATACGCAAAAATAAACGATATGACATGTGAAAGGGAACCTGGAACGTTCATTTGGACGAAAAGCGGGTGAAGCAGCCTTTCGATCGTTGATTCACCTAAAACCCCTAATCCGATGGAAGTCAATGTAATTCCGAGCTGACACGCAGATAAATATTCATCAAGATGCGTGGTCACTTTTTTTACGGCTATTGCTGCTTTATTTCCTTCCGCGATCAGCTGATCGATCCGTGAGCCTCTGATTCTGATAATGGCAAACTCAGATGCCACGAAAAATGCCGTCAGGGCGATTAAAACAGCAACTAAAATCAAATTCACTATGTCCAATTAGAACCTTCACTCTAGCAATGAGAATGAAGGTAACACCTCCTGTTAGATAAAATGGTTTTAACTTAACAGCAGCATAAATGATTGGAACACGGCGAGCTTTTCAGGCGGGAGTTTGCTTTTCAGCTTGTCACGATCCTCGGGCTTCAGCCGTTCAAACCGATGCAAGATTCCGGAGATGTTTTGATTCATATGATCAATTTCTAATGCCAGATTTCCAATTTCATCATCAAGTTTAGCTGAAGAGGGAAACTGGTTCTCCAGTCGATCTTTAATATCGGACAGGGCCAATCGCTGCTTCTTGCAATCTACAATAAATATAAGTCGTTTGAGTGCATTTTCGTCGTAGTAACGGTAATTTGAACAGGATCTGGCCGGCGTAAGCAGACCGAGATTCGTATAATAATCAACTGTCCGTTTCGTTACTCCGGCGAGTGCCGCTAGTTCACTGATGCGATAAGTCTCAGCCCCATCTATATCCCTCCCAACCATCACGTTATAGTTATGAGAATAGTTTAATATATGAACGGTGTCTTGCACAAGTTTATTGTTTTTTTCAGACCGGAATTGGAAGTTGTGGAATTCATCATCTGATTGAAGTAACATAGGAAGATAGAATTTTCAAATTTTTATATGCGGAAGGGACAGATGAAATTGGCTGGGTTATCCCGGGAAGTTGAAGAAAATTTAAATAAAGGATCATGGATTCGCAAGCTGTTTGATGAAGGTGCAAGGCTGAAGAAGGAGTTCGGGGAAGACCAGGTATTTGATTTTTCACTCGGCAACCCGATTGTTGAACCGCCTGAAGCTTTTAAGAGAGCGTTAATAGAGGAAGCTGAAAAAGGCAGCCACGGATACATACAAAATCAAGGGCTTCCTGCAGCGAGAGAAAAAGTCGCGCAATTTCTGGGGTCACGTTTTGAAGCTGATTTCTCAGCGGAGCGTATCGTCATGACGGTGGGTGCGGGAGGCGCTTTGAATGTTGCGTTAAAAAGCATCGTAAACCCTGGGGAAGAGGTCATTATTCTCGCACCTTATTTTGCCGAATATAAGTTGTATATTGAGAACTACGGGGGAAAGGCCGTCAGCTGCCCGTTGACAAGCCGGTTTGAGATCGACATTGAAGCGGTAAGGCAATCGATCACTCCACAGACGAAAGGGCTGATTCTCAATACACCGCATAACCCCACAGGCACTGTTCTCAGCCAGAAAAATATAGACGATTTAGGCGCTTTATTAAAAGAAATAGAAGAGAAGAGCGGCCAGACGATTTATGTGCTGTTTGATGAACCGTACAGTCAATTAATCTATGATGAAGAGCTGGCAAATCCGTTTCGATCGTACCATCGTGTGATATTGGCCAGCTCATTCAGTAAAGATCTCGGCATAGCCGGAGAGCGGCTCGGGTATATCGGATTGGACAGCCGAATGCCGGATGCGGACCTTTTGATCAACGCTTTTGTGTATTGTAATCGAACGCTTGGATTTGTGAATGCCCCTGTCATGATGCAGCGGGCTGTGGCACGAATGGATGATTTAAGAGTAGACGCGAGCGCTTATAAAGAGCGCCGGGATTTAATGGTAGACATTTTAAAAGAAGCCGGTTTTGAATTTGAAATGCCAAAGGGAGGTTTCTTTGTTTTTCCGAAATCGCCGATTGAAGATGAAGTTGCATTTTGCGTGCATGCCGCCCAAAAATACAAATTATTAATTGTGCCGAGCAGCGGTTTTGGAATGAGCGGGCATTTCCGATTATCCTTCAGTGTGCCGATCGAGCAGATTAAAAACTCACGGGACATTTTCATTTCTTTATATAAAGATTTTGCTTAAGAAGGCAAAGAAAACAGTTTTCAAGGCTGTTTTCTTTTTATATCCGCAAAATCCTTCCTCTTCCAATCCAGACAGGCGGAGAATTGACAAGCAGGCATGCAGTTAAGGCTTTCTTCATGATAAAAGTCTAAAAATTAAAAATCATTTTTGGAATGAGTTGTGTTACAATAAAATATACAATTTATAATCAAACTTTGACTTTTGGAGGTGGTATGATGGGGCCCTCTGCTTAGGCAACAATACACCGCGTACCTCAATGTTAAGGAAAAATGATTATATCAGGAGGTGACTCCTTATCCTTTGTTGAGAGGATAGGGTTAAATGGACGATATTGACAGTCTGATTTTAATTGGCGTGCTCATTGCTTTAACCGCGTTTTTCGTTGCAAGCGAGTTTGCGATTGTTAGAGTAAGGAGATCCAGAATAGATCAGCTTATCACAGAAGGAAACAAACGGGCGATACTCGCAAGGCGTGTCATTACAGATTTGGATGAATATTTATCCGCATCCCAGCTGGGCATTACATTGACATCAATTGGACTTGGCGTACTGGGTGAACCGGCCTTTGAACGGCTGCTGCATCCACTGTTTGAACCGCTCGGCTTGCCAGACTCGGTTTCACATGCAGCCTCTTTTGCAGTCGCGTACGGCTTGATCACGTTCCTGCACGTTGTTGTAGGTGAACTGGCCCCGAAAACGGTCGCGATTCAAAAGGCAGAACAGCTGACTTTACTGATAGCGGGCCCTTTGCGTTTATTCTATTTGCTACTGTTTCCATTTATTTGGATCCTCAATGGATCGGCGCGGCTTTTATGCGGGATGTTCGGTTTGAAGCCTGCGTCAGAACATGATGGTTCCCATTCTGAGGAAGAACTCAGGATGCTGTTATCTGAGAGTTTAAAAAACGGAGAGATTAATCCGTCTGAATATAAATATGTGAATAAGATTTTTGAATTTGATAATCGGATCGCCAAAGAGATTATGATACCGCGGAAGGAAATGGCTGCTGTGTCAACTGAGATGACAATGGCCGAGATGCTCGAAGTCATGCTGAAGGAAAAATACACGCGCTGGCCAGTCACAGATGGAGACAAAGACAGTGTGATCGGTTTGGTCAATACGAAGCATTTGTTTTCTGATTTGCTGTTTATGACAGAAGAAGAACGAATGAAGATGACGATCCATCCGTATGTGAGGCCGGTCATCGAAGTGATTGAAACGATCCCGGTTCATGACTTGCTGATTAAAATGCAGCGCGAGCGCATTCATATGGCTATATTGTCGGATGAATACGGAGGAACCTCGGGACTTGTGACGACAGAGGATATTCTTGAGGAAATTGTCGGAGAGATCAGAGATGAATTTGATGAAGATGAACAGCCGCTGATCCAAAAGCTTGGCGACGGCCATTATGTGATGGATGGAAAGGTTCGGATCGATCAGGTGAACAGCCTTCTTGGCGCATCGATTCAAGAAGACGTCGATACGATCGGCGGGCTGATATTAAAAGAAAACATCGATATTGAGGCTGGTGAATCCATTCGCATCGGTTCATATACGATAAAGGTGCTGAAGATGGACGGCCGATTAATCAAGCAAATCGATATAAAAGAAGAAGCCGGCAACACAACCGGGATTACGGCGCACCACAAGCTGCCGCTGCCTGAGCCTGTGATGCTGAACAGTGCAACCTTGAGCGAGAAATAAGCTCAAGGTTTTTTTACATTGTGATTGTCCAGCCGCACCAAAATGTCAAAAGCGATCCGCAAAGTGTCAGAGCGATGTACAAGATGCTTTCTATTACACGTTTGGCCATAAGGAGTTGAATACTTTCAACGCTGAAGGTGGAAAAGGTCGTAAAGGCGCCAAAAAACCCCGTGCCGATGATAAGCGAGACCGAAGCATTTGCAACGTGAAGTCCTGTAAATATTCCGAGCCCGAGAGCTCCGAGAATATTGACTGTCAGTATGCCAATGGGCAGGCTCAGACCTTTGGTTTTGGCGGTTATGACATTGCCAAGCCAGAAGCGAAGCATTGCGCCAAGTCCGCCCCCTATGAAAATACCCGCTAGTGTCATCTTTCCTGCAGCCCCTTTCTTTGCTGAATGCCTGCTATGCGCCGTCCCGCAAAAACACCAATCAGTGCAAATATGATCCCTGATATCAATGAGGCTGCCATATATAAAAGAGCCAATGAGGGTTGTCCTTGCAAAAGCATCACTGTTTCCTTAGAAAACGTGGACATTGTTGTGAAGCCTCCGCAAAAGCCGGTGCCTAAAAAAGCCGACAGCAGAGGCCGTTTTGCCCCGATCATAAAAAATCCGGTCAAAATGCCTAATAGAAGGCTGCCTGCCGCATTTTCCAGCCAGGTTGCCGCCGGGAACTGACCGGTGTGTATCCATAAGTTTAATCCGTATCGGAGGCAGGCGCCAAGCGCGCCTCCGATAAAAACCGCGCTATATATTTTCATGTTTGCCATCCTTTATGATGAAATCCGGGTAATCTGTAACGATGCCGTCCACGCCCATGGCTTGTAATTTTGCCGCTGTCTTTTGATTGTTGACAGTCCATGCAAATATGTTTAAGCCATTTTTATGGACGGAGCCGATTATCAGACGGTTGAGCCGTGTGTATTTTATATTGACATAGTTTGCAAAAGAGCGGAAGGCCTTCATCTGATTTCTGGACAGCATGCCAAAGTTGGGCCTTGTAATGACCGCTGTCGGAATCGAAGGATAAAGCTCGCGGAACCTTTGGACGGAGCGGAACTGAAAGGATTGAACAATATTATTGATAGAAAAAGAAAATTGCCCTAATAGCTGTCCCACCTCTTCTTCAATTCCGACTTGAGACGGATGGCCTTTTAGTTCAATTAAAAGGCCGATTTTTTTGTGGTAGCGCTTGAGCACCGCTTCCAGGGTCGGAATACGCTCTCCTTGAAAAGCGGGACCGTACCAGCTTCCTGCATCGAGTTTTTGCAATTCCTCCAAGGTAAAATCCTTAACAAAGCCCGATCCGTTTGTTGTTCGGTCAACCCTGTCATCGTGTATCACAACAATCTGCCTGTCTTTTGTAAGCTGGACATCCAGTTCGATCATATCTGCATTCATTTTCACCGCAAGGTCAAATGCGGCAATCGTATTTTCCGGAGCGTAGCCGGATGCTCCGCGATGGGCAATGATGTACAAGCTAAGTCAGCTCCTCGTATGGGCATTTCTGTTATTGTATCAAATCCATATATGCACCGCGATACAAACTGGTGAATTTTTTCTGCCATATCGGAATGGTCCGGGCTGAGGAATGCGTATAACTAAAAAAAGACACTCAGCGTATCAGAACACATTTCGTCAGAAAATTAGGTCTTTCGACATGTTCACAACAAAATATGATCCTTTATAATAGCAAAAAAGGAGGCGAGATCATGGGAAAAGGGAGAATCAGAGTGGAGGAAAGAATTAAAGCCGAAACGGATGCTGAAATGCAAAAAGCAACTCTCCTTGATCAGACACAAACGAAAAAAGGTAAGTGACTGTCCCTATTGAATCTGGCTGATAGATGAATTGAGAAATGACCCCGGCGTTTCGCCGGGGTTTTGTGCTGCAAAAGACATTTAAATGAACATCCTTACGAATATTTTAGTATAATAAACAATTGATTGGGATAGAGGGGAGACAGTCATGCCGGATTATCTGCAGCAGTATTTTACGCTTGATATCATCATTCAAATCGGCATCAGCTTGGCGATTTTGCTGGTGTTTCTTATACTTAGAAAATTATTCACAAGATATTTCTTTAACCTGCTTTTTAATTTGACAAACCGGCCGAAAACAGAAATTTTTAAACAGGTGGTTCTGGCGTTTGATAAGCCGGCCAGATGGTTTTTTGTTGCCCTTGGGCTGTTTTTAGCGATCCGGTATTCACCGTTTTTAGATGAGCAAATGCCGGTCATCAGCAAAATATACCGCTCACTGATTGTGGCGCTCTTGTGCTGGGGTCTTTGCAATTTGACCGCAACATCGTCGTTTATCTTCCATAAGGTGAATCAGCGCTTTGAGCTTGACATGGATGACATTCTGGCCCCGTTTTTATCCAAATTGCTCCGTTTTGTGATCATTGCGCTCAGTGTCAGTGTGATCGCTCAGGAATTCAATTATGATGTCAACGGATTTGTAGCGGGCCTTGGTCTTGGCGGACTGGCTTTTGCGCTTGCCGCGAAGGATACCATCAGCAACTTCTTCGGCGGTATTATTATTATTACTGAAAAGCCGTTTACAATTGGTGACTGGGTGGAGACGTCGACAGTAACAGGATCAGTCGAGGATATTACCTTTAGGAGCACGAGATTCAGAACAGCACAGGGGGCGCTTGTAACGGTGCCGAACTCTACGCTGTCGATGGAAGCGATCACGAACTGGACAAGAATGACCAAACGCCAGATTACGTTTTCCATCCATGTGTCCTACGCTACGCCGATTGAGAACCTTGAACGCTCCATTCATTCTCTCAGAACAATGCTCTTAGAGCATGAGGGCGTTGATAATGAAACAATCATGGTCAACTTCGATACGTTTGCCGACAGCTACTACAATTTATTTTTTAACTTCTATACAAAAACGACAGTTTGGGCTGAAAACCTTAATATTAGAGAGGATATCAACTATAAAATTATTGAGATTTTAGGTGCAGAAGGTGTCCAGTTTGCATATCCCGGCCAAATGGTTGTTGTCAAGCAAAAGCACGAAAGCGACCCATTCCAGGTGAATCTAAATAAAGAGGAAAAGGAACGGGCTTAAAAGAGAGACTTCGTCTGACAGAGGCGGAGTCTTTTTCATGGTAAAATAAGAGAAAAAGGCGGTGTTGAGTTGGAAGCATTCAAAAGTATTCTACATGAAGCACAGCGAATTGTTGTGCTGACCGGAGCGGGAATGAGCACAGAATCAGGGATTCCCGACTTTCGTTCAGCAGGGGGCATTTGGACGGAAGATGCCTCAAGAATGGAAGCGATGAGCCTTGATTATTTTTCAAGTCATCCGCGTCTGTTTTGGCCCAAATTCAAAGAATTGTTCCAGATGAAAATGAGCGGCAGCTTTGAACCGAATGAAGGACACTTGCTTTTAGCTGAGCTGGAGAAGCAAGGGAAGCAGGTCGATATTTTCACGCAAAACATTGACGGTCTTCATAAAAAAGCGGGGAGCAGGCATGTATACGAACTGCATGGTTCTATCCAGACAGCAGCTTGTCCGGCATGCGGCGCCCGATATGATCTTCCCCATTTGCTGGAGCGGGAGGTGCCGGAGTGCACGGCGGCCGGAAACAATGGGGACATTTGCGGAACGGTATTAAAAACCGATGTTGTTCTCTTTGGCGACGCCGTCATGCACTTTGACACCCTTTATGAAAAGCTGGATCAAGCAGATCTTTTATTGGTTATCGGCACGTCTCTCGAAGTGGCTCCGGCTAGATTTGTGCCTGAGGATGCAAGTCTGATTCCCGGCATGAAGAAAGTCATCATAAACCTTGAACCAACGTATTGTGACAGCTTGTTTGACATGGTCATCCATCAAAAAATCGGCGAGTTTGCCCGAAGTTTGGGCATAAAAAAGTGAGCCGCCTTATGCGCCTCACTTTTTTATTCATGAACAGGAACCATTGTGTCCTCTAACACTCCGAAGGAATAGCCTTTTTCTTTTAATTTATTGATTAGTACCGGCAGCGCGTTTACGGTAGCGGGAAGATCATGCATGAGAATCACATTCGGGCGGCCTGAAGAGCTGTGTTCCATATTTTCAAGCTGCTCTAACACGGCCGTCACATACTTTGAATTTCGGTATTTCCAGTCCATGCTGTCAATCGTCCAATCCCAGTATACAAAACCGTCTTTCTCAAGATTGCGGATTTGTGAGGGGGTTAGTGACGGTTTGCTTCCGTAGGGCGTTCTGACAAGAGCGGTTTTATATCCTGTAATGTCCTGCAGCGTGTCACGCGCCTCCTGCATTTCTTTTAGCGGAGATGTCGGTGTTTGATAGAACAATCTGTTATTGTGGGTAACGCCATGTAAACCGAGTGCGTGGCCTTCCTTTTCTGCTCTTTTCACAGCTTGTTTGAATTCGTTCATCCGCGGTGACAGCATAAAAAACGTCGCTTTTACATCAGCGCTTTTCAGCACATCGAGCAAGCGGTTTGTAAAGGCTGACGGGCCGTCATCGAAGGTTAAGTAAACCGTTTTATCTCCCATGTCCTGCTTTGTCTGCAGATGTTTTATCAGCAGATCGGGGGAGTCGTTTTTCAGCTTAAGGCTTTCCTTCTCATCTCGAAGCTGTCCGTTAGTTGTGACAGTGACTTCCTTTGCTTTCGTTGAACTGTTAGAATAACCCAAAATCACCATAAGCAAAAGCAGCACACATAAAACTGCTAAACTTGCAAATTTAAAAGCAAGCGAAACTGCAGAAGGAGAAGCCTCTCCTCTCGTTTGTCGCATAACAATCTCTCCATTGGCATAAAATCTCTACATAATGCTGTACAGCAGGCAGCTTATGAAGATGCCTTATGTTTACAACCTATGTATTACCAGTCAAGTATACAGGAATAAAACTGGAAAGCACATAGAAAATTTGTCGAAATGTCAGATTTTAAGGAAAAAATAAACTCCTTTCCGCTATAGATCTCTTGATCTTTCTGTTTTTCAGCTTGTCCAATATGGTAGAATTAGTGACAATGACAGCTTGAATGACATCAGGGACATCTCGAAAAGGGAGGGCTTTTATGAAGGTTTTAGTCAATGGCCGGCTGATTGGGCGCAGTGAAGCATCAATCGATTTGGAAGATCGCGGTTATCAGTTTGGTGACGGCATCTATGAAGTGATCAGGGTGTACAAAGGAGTATTGTTCGGCTTACGTGAGCATGCAGAGCGTTTTTTCAGAAGTGCTGCTGAAATCGGAATTTCACTGCCATTCAGTATAGAAGATCTCGAGTGGGACCTGCAAAAGCTTGTACAGGAAAATGCGGTCAGTGAGGGAGCGGTATACATTCAGACAACAAGAGGTGTGGCCCCGCGAAAACACCAGTATGAAGCCGGCCTCGAGCCGCAGACTACTGCTTATACGTTTACGGTGAAAAAACCGGAGCAAGAGCAGGCATACGGAGTGGCGGCCATTACAGATGAGGATCTTCGCTGGTTAAGATGTGATATCAAAAGTCTGAATTTACTGTATAATGTCATGACGAAGCAAAGGGCCTATGAAGCCGGAGCATTTGAAGCCATTTTACTTAGGGACGGCGTTGTTACGGAGGGTACATCCTCTAACGTTTATGCCGTTATCAACGGCACAGTGCGAACACATCCGGCTAACCGGCTCATTCTCAATGGAATTACACGGATGAATATTATAGGACTGATTGAGAAGAATGGGATTAAACTGGATGAGACTCCTGTCAGTGAAGAAGAGTTGAAACAGGCGGAAGAGATCTTTATTTCGTCAACGACGGCAGAAATTATTCCGGTTGTGACGCTCGATGGACAATCGGTCGGAAGCGGGAAACCCGGACCGGTGACCAAACAGCTTCAGGCTGTTTTTCAAGAAAGCATTCAACAGGCTGCTAGCATTCATAAATGAACGAAGAAAAGAGCCCGCTTTTTACAGCGGAGCTCTTTTTATTTTTTAACAAATCCAATCAAAATGGAGATCATCGGCGATATATAGAGGAAGAACGTAAACGGGATGTAGTCTATGACTGGAACACCAAGTGCGCTCGCCATAAATGCGCCGCTGACGCCCCAAGGAATCAATGGGTTAATTAATGTTCCGCCGTCCTCTAATGATCTTGTCAGAAATTTTCGCTGGATGTTTCGTTTGTCATATAAAGATTTAAATGATTGTCCCGGTATTAATATTGATAAATACTGTTCGCCGGTGGCCAAGTTGACGCCGATGCTTGAGCAGACAGTTGCTGCAACAAGACGGCCTTTTGAGCGGATGCCTTTCATGACGCCTTCCAATAGTGCAGAAATCAATCCGATTTTCTCCATCAATCCGCCGAGTGCAAAAGCAATCATAATGAGAGAGACAGAGCCCATCATGGATTGCAGTCCGCCTCTGTTAATAATTTTAGCGGCTGCCTCATTGTCAGTTTCGAAAGTTGTGCCATTTTGCAAAGCTGTCATAAACGCCTGCAGGCTGCTGTCGGGTACAAAAATAGCAGTCAAAATTCCCGAGGAAATAATTCCGGCAGTCAGAACGGGGATTACTGATACCCGTTTTATTGCCAGCAAAACGACTAAGAGCGGAGAAAGAAGGGCCCACGGTGTCACGTTTGCGGCATCTTTTATTCCGGTTATGACCTGCTGAATATTCTCGGTTGAAGCAGCGTCCGCTGACACTGATGAACCGAGAAAGTAAAACAGAACGACAGTGATGAGCAAAGCTGGAATGGTTGTGCCCATCATATGGCGAATGTGTTCAAAGATCGGTATTTCGCCTATTCCGGCTGCAAAGTTGGTTGTGTCCGACATCGGCGACATTTTATCCCCAAAACAAGCGCCGCATATGACTGCGCCTGCTGTCCATTCAAGCGGAACGCTAGCCGCGCTCGCCACGCCGATCAGCGCTACTCCGATTGTGCTTACAGTTGTCAGGCTTGAGCCAACAAGTGTGCTGATGATCATACATGAAAACAAAGCAGTCAACAGAAGGTGGCTTGGTTCAATAAAGGATAGGGCATAAACTGTCACAGTCGGTATTGCGCCGCTGTACATCCAGGCGCCGATTAAGATGCCGATCAGCGCTAGAACAATAATCGGCTGTACGCCGTTTTTGATCCCGTCTACAATCCCTTTTTCAATACTCTTCCAGGAAAATCCAAACCATAAAGCTGCTGCTGAAAGCATGACAACACTTAAAAACAGCGGGATATGAGGTTCTACATGAAGCAAGAATAAGCAAGAAATAATAATGCATAACATCAATATAAATAAACCGACGGCTAACGGAAACGTCAGCTTTTTTTGAGAATCCAAAATAACACCCCATATTTATCTTTAATGCTTTTGTGCTTTTGGGCACGAAAGCATTATAACAGAAAAAAACGAAAATCTATGTTTTTTCACAATTATGAATATAAAAGAAGTGAGCACAGGGCGTGCTCACTTTACAATCAGGACGGGTATATCCGATTTCGCTGAAAGCTTTTCACTTACACTTCCGAATATTAGCTTTTTCAGCCTGTTTTGGTCTCTGCTTCCGGTTACGATCATATCGGCAGAAATGCGGTTTGCATGCTCGATAATTGATTCAGCCGGATCGCCTTCTAATATATCGATATCTCCATCTGCCTGCTGTTCATTCAGCATCATTCTTGCTTCGGCGATGACTTCTTCCGTACGGTCTTCATAGATCATTGGCTCAGGTGATGTTACATCCGATATCAGCGGATCAGGAACACTTGTCATGCCTCCGCTGATATAGCTTGCCTCAGCTGCGGGTCTGGGCGGGTCGATGACGGTCTGATTGTCTTTCATATCATGTGAATGGGCGACGGTAATAGCGGCATTTACGGTTTTAGCAAGATCAATGGCTGTCTGAAGCGCTTTCTTACTATTTTCACTTCCGTCAAACGCAACAATGATACGGTCAGCATGGAACATCCTTCTCACCCTTTCAAAGCGTCTTACAACACTACTACCCGAATTTGAGCACCATTAACCTTTTCCTATTCAAGTAATGATTGACAATAAAAGGTTTTGTTTATATGATGATAAAAAGATGAAATCAGAATGGAAGGAGGGTTTGCTATGCCAAGGAATTTGCGTGTTTATCAAACAGTTTCATATTGGCGCGGCAAACCTTTTGTTCTGTTTTCGTGAACGGTTTTTTAGGTCGGACCGCGCGCTGAAAAGCGCTGTGCGTAACATATCGGTTAAAAAAGGCATGGAGCTGACGCTTCATGCCTTTTTTATATACAAAATCTAAGGAAAGACAGGTGTATGGGATGTGAAGACCAATACAGAGGCGAGGGCTGTTCGTGCCAAATTGGATGAAAAAAGCTGCAAGGAAAAAATAGAAGGCGGCTGATGAGGAGATGGGGATAGATGTTTTCAGTTTTGAAAAAGCTTGGCTGGTTTTTTAAGGCGTACTGGCTGCGCTATACGATTGCGATTGTCCTTTTATTAGCAGTCAATGTCATTGAAATGTTTCCGCCTAAGCTCTTGGGGAACGCCATAGATGATATGAAAGCAGGGGCATTTACTGCGGAAGGGCTGCTGTTTTATATCGGTATCTTTTTTGTGCTGACGGCGGCCGTGTATATCATGTCTTATTTTTGGATGCATCAGCTGTTTGGCGGAGCGAATCTGATGGAGAAAATTCTTCGTACGAAGCTGATGGGGCATTTGCTGACTATGTCGCCGCCGTTTTATGAAAAAAACCGAACAGGCGATTTAATGGCACGAGGGACAAATGATCTTCAGGCCGTCAGTTTAACCACAGGGTTTGGCATCTTGACGTTAGTTGATTCTACGATGTTTATGATGACGATCTTTTTGACAATGGGGTTTTTGATCAGCTGGAAGCTGACCTTTGCCGCCATTATCCCGCTTCCAGTCATGGCGATTGCAATCAGTCTATATGGAAGTAAAATTCATGAGCGGTTTACTGAGGCCCAAAACGCGTTCGGGGCGCTGAATGACAGAGTGCTGGAATCTGTTTCAGGCGTGCGGGTGATTCGCGCGTATGTTCAGGAAACAAACGATGTTCGCCGGTTTAATGAAATGACCGCTGATGTTTATCAGAAAAATATGAAAGTGGCTTTTATTGATTCACTGTTTGAGCCGACGGTAAAACTGCTTGTCGGCGCAAGCTATCTGATTGGGCTCGGCTACGGAGCGTTTCTTGTATTCCGGAACGAGCTGACGCTTGGAGAGTTAGTGTCCTTTAACGTTTATCTCGGCATGATGATTTGGCCGATGTTTGCAATCGGTGAACTCATTAATGTGATGCAGCGCGGCAATGCGTCATTAGATCGGGTAAATGAAACTCTTTCTTATGAAACGGATGTGACAGATCCAAAACAGCCCGCTGATCTTAAAGAGCCTGGAGATATCGTTTTCAGTCATGTCAGCTTTACATATCCAAGCTCAACAAGTGACAATCTTCAGGATATTTCATTTACGGTGCGAAAAGGGCAGACTGTCGGGATTGCAGGTAAAACCGGGAGCGGAAAAACGACAATTATTAAGCAGCTTTTGCGCCAGTATCCTCCAGGTGAAGGGAGCATTACATTTTCAGGTGTACCGATTCAGCAAATCCCTCTTGACCGTCTCCGCGGATGGATCGGATATGTGCCTCAGGATCATTTACTGTTTTCACGGACTGTAAAAGAAAATATTTTATACGGAAAACAGGATGCAACTGATAAAGAGGTTCAGCAAGCCATTGCCGAAGCACATTTTGAAAAAGATTTGCACATGCTTCCGTCCGGTCTGGAGACAATGGTCGGTGAAAAAGGCGTGGCACTGTCAGGCGGGCAGAAACAAAGAATTTCGATCGCGAGAGCACTCATGGCGAATCCGGAAATCTTGATTCTGGATGATTCACTTTCCGCTGTAGATGCCAAAACAGAGGCTGCAATTATCAAGAACATCAGAGAAAACCGCAAAGGAAAAACGACATTTATTTTGACACACCGATTATCCGCGGTAGAGCACGCTGACCTGATCCTTGTGATGGACGGCGGCGTCATTGCTGAGAGAGGCACGCATCAAGAACTGCTGGCCAATAATGGGTGGTACCGGGAACAATATGAAAGACAGCAGCTGTTCACTGCGGAAGAAGGGGGAGCAGGGGCATGAAAATAGGAAAAACGTTATGGAGATACGCACTTCTTTATCGAAAATTGCTGATCACAGCCGTCCTTTTGCTAACTGTTGCCGTCGGTGCAGAACTGACTGGGCCCTTTATTGGCAAAAAAATGATAGACGACCATATCCTCGGCATTGAGAAAACATGGTATGAAGCTGCGGAAAAAGATAAAAATGCCATTCAGTTTCACGGCGTCTCATATGTCAGAGAGGACCGATTGCAGGAGCCTGTTTCAAAAGCAAAAGAAGCGCATATTTATCAAGTGGGAATGGCGTTCTATTTTGTTGATCAGGCTGTCAGCTTCGACGGGAATAGAACGGTTTCTGACGGGAAGCTGACGATCACAAACGGAGACAAGAGCCGGGCATATGCTGCCGAAAAGCTGACTAAGCAGGAACTTTTCCAGTTCTATCAGCCGGAAATAAAGGGAATGGTGTTACTGATCTGCCTGTATGGGGGCTTGCTTGTGTTTTCGGTATTCTTTCAATACGGACAGCATTATCTGCTGCAGATGAGCGCCAATCGGATTATTCAAAAGATGAGGCAGGACGTGTTTTCGCACATACAGAAAATGCCGATTCGCTATTTTGACAACCTTCCGGCCGGAAAAGTCGTTGCGCGGATTACCAATGATACGGAGGCTATTAGGGATTTATATGTCACAGTGCTTTCAACATTTGTGACAAGCGGAATCTATATGTTCGGGATATTCACGGCTTTGTTTCTGCTTGATGTGAAGCTTGCGTTTGTATGTCTGGCAATTGTGCCGATTATCTGGCTGTGGTCGGTCATATACCGGAGATATGCGTCATATTACAACCAAAAAATCCGCTCGATCAACAGTGACATTAACGCAAAAATGAATGAGTCAATTCAAGGCATGACCATTATTCAGGCTTTCCGCCATCAAAAGGAAACAATGAGAGAATTTGAGGAATTAAATGAATCACATTTTTATTTCCAAAACAGGATGCTGAATTTAAACTCCTTAATGTCCCATAATCTGGTCAATGTCATCCGCAATCTTGCGTTCGTCTGTCTGATCTGGCATTTTGGCGGTGCGAGCCTGAATGCGGCGGGGATTGTTTCTATCGGTGTGCTGTACGCGTTTGTCGATTATTTGAACCGGTTATTTCAGCCGATCACAGGCATCGTCAATCAGTTTTCAAAGCTGGAGCTTGCAAGGGTCTCCGCCGGGCGTGTTTTTGAACTGCTTGAAGAAAAGAATACAGAAGAAGCGGGTGAACCGGCGAAGGAGCGCGCGCTGGGGCGGGTTGAATTTCGTGATGTGTCATTTGCGTATCAAGAAGGTGAAGAGGTATTAAAGCATATTTCCTTTACTGCGCAAAAAGGCGAAACCGTAGCGCTCGTCGGCCATACCGGATCAGGAAAAAGCTCGATTTTGAATCTTCTGTTTCGTTTTTATGATGCGCAAAAAGGTGATGTCTTAATTGATGGAAAAAGCATTTACAACATGTCAAGACAGGAACTCAGATCCCATATGGGCATTGTGCTTCAGGACCCGTACTTATTCTCGGGTACAATCGGATCTAACGTAAGCCTGGATGACGAAAGAATGACTGAAGAAGAAATAAAAAATGCACTGCGGCAAGTCGGTGCTGAGCCTCTTCTTAAGAAGCTTCCTAAAGGCATTAATGAGCCCGTGATTGAAAAAGGCAGCACGCTATCCTCTGGAGAGCGGCAGTTAATTTCTTTCGCAAGAGCTTTGGCGTTTGATCCCGCGATCTTGATTTTAGATGAGGCAACGGCGCATATTGATACAGAGACAGAGGCCGTGATCCAGAAGGCGCTTGATGTCGTCAAACAAGGACGCACCACCTTCGTCATCGCTCACCGGCTTTCAACAATCAGAAATGCTGATCAGATTTTGGTTCTTGATAAAGGAGAAATTGTTGAGAGAGGGAACCACGAGGAACTGATGGCATTAGAAGGCCAATATTATCAAATGTATGAACTGCAAAAGGGACAGAAACATTCCATTGCATAACGCTCAAAAACCCAAAACAATCGTGTTTTGGGTTTTTGGTTTATGTAGTCAATAAGCCAGTCCGACACGGTATCCGACATACTCACCTGTAACGAGCTCACGATATAAAAAGTCCGCAGTATCGCCGACCGAAATGCTTGTGCCGCCCTCAGGCAAAACGTTACGCTCCGTACGATATACGCCGGTTGCTGTTCCGTCCGGGAGGTAAGTGGGGCAGATGATTGTCCAGTCTAATGATGATTCTTTAAGCATTTCGTATACTTTTGCATGCTCCTTGGCTGCGCGGGTCTGCTTTCGTTTCGATTCATTTGTTTCAAATCGGTATTTTCCCGGTTCATATCGGGAATCTAGGATCCCTGCGGTGCCGATCGTAATAAGCCGTTTGATATGCTGTTCCTCCATAGCGGAGAGAATGTGTGCCATAGCAGTTGACAAGGTATCATCACCATCTGTGCCTAGACAGCTGATCACGATTTCAGCATTCTCCATTATTTTTTTCACATCTTCTAAGCGGCGGGCGTTCCCCATGATGGTTCTGTCTTTTGAAAGGGGAAAATCAGCATGTTGAGATCTGATCAGAGCGAAAATATCAAATCTTTCATCTGCTGCAGCTTGTGTTAAAAAGGCTTGTCCGACGCGGCCGCTGGCTCCTAATAAAGCGATTTTCATCAAAAAACCTCCTCGCCTTTCATTATAAAAGGATGTTCTCAGTTTGAACAGCGCGGGAAAGAATACCTGTACAAATAAACAGAACGATGGGAAACATATTCATGAATCATGGATACACTTACGAACTGAACCAGCTCCCAATTCACAATGGTGATGAATGACACCCCGATTCCCTCCCTTTTTTTCTAGGATATGTGGAGCAGGAAAAAAGGGTGACAAAATAAAGAGAGCGCGGAAACCGCGCCCTCTATAGCCATATATTGAATTGTTATTGAACTCTGCCGCCCATTTGCTGCTGAGCGAAAGATACTAAACGTTTTGTGATTTCTCCTCCGACAGAACCGTTAGCGCGAGAAGTTGTGTCCGCTCCAAGGTTAACGCCGAATTCAGAAGCGATTTCAAGTTTCATTTGATCGATAGCCTGAGCTGCGCCAGGAACTAGTAAGTCATTTGAAGAGTTTTGGTTAGCCATGTGTAAAATCTCCTTTTTATTTAGTATGGTTGGGTTAACTGGAGTTGCACCAATCTGTGAACCCTTCTCGGGTGTCACTGCCGCCTCGGCGTAACCCAATGCTTTGCCGGCTTGTTACTACGTATTATGTTAAAATGGCTGGAAACTCATGCGGAGAATTGTGTGGTAAATCTTGAGAAAGCAAAAAAAGCTTAGCCGTTTAGGCTAAGCTAGTCATAAATATGAAAAAGCATCAGTTCATGTATCTCGTTTGTAAGAGCAGGCTCGTCAGCGCGGGCGGGAAACAAGTCTCCCCATTCAATCTCACCGCTCTTATGATAGATGCCTTCATAATGGGTCCCTTTATAATAAAATGAAATTTTCCATCCGGGCAGCTTTTCTTTTGGGAACAAAGGTTTCCAGCTGAAATGAGAAATCATTACGGCCACGCTCCTTACATTTGGTATCAATTGACCTGAATAAAAACGGCTTATGTTCATTGTATCATTGTTTCAGAACATCATTGAAGAGGCCTTAATATGCAGATTGTCCCAGCTTTGGATAAAGATAAGCCCGCTTTATTAAAAAAGCGGACAGGTTACGAAGGCCACAATGCTTCAGGAGATGTGATTGCCTTCTCAGATAAATATGACGCGTATTCAAAGCTTCTTCGTTTTGTAAGAGAATCAACATGATGCAAATTTGGATGAGAAAAAATGCTTCGGCCTGGGCGCGAATTCGCTTCAAACATCCATACTTTACCGTTCTGATCAATGCCAAAATCGAAACCAATCTCCCCGATAAACCCCTCGATATGATCATGAAGGACATGGCTTGCCGTCAGTGCCGCTGCAGAAAGCTTTTTTATGACCTCAACTCTTTCAGCGGGATCATCGTATACTTCCGCAAGTGTCTTTACAGTGCCGCCGTTAGAAAGATGTGTTGTAATGCTGTTCTTTCCGGAAATTTTTACGGCGATTGCTGTCACTGTCCATTTTCCTTTTCTGTTTTTATTGGTATGGACACGGAAATCCGCTGGTTTGCCGTGAAATTCGATGAGATCAACACCTTGCTGAATGAGAAAGTCGGACGTGTTGTGCTGTTTTTGAAATTCTGCAAGGAATGAGGCGGCATCGGAATAATCAATCGAAGTAAATGTTTTGGCGTCATTCGTATGCTTTACCGTCAGGCCGCCATCTGTTCTTTTCAGCTGATAAATGCCGGTGCCGAGTGCTCCATTTGCCGGTTTGATATAGACTTTTTTGTATGCGCCACAGAGCTCATCTATCAGCTCCACAGACGGTGTCAGCTCGGATCTAGGCAAAAAGGGTGCCGTTCTCGGATCTTTTTCGAGCAATTGATGAACGTTCCATTTATTGAAAAACGTTTTATTAAACCATGGGATCTGATATTCATCGATCAGCCTCTTTTTTGTATGTTGCAAGAGAAGTGAATCTTCAATTTTTCGGTTCGGCAAACGGTCATAAACGACGTTCGGCAATGGAACGATTTTTTTCTCCCAGCCGTTTTCCCTGTAAAGGAGGCCTTCAATCGTGCCTTCCTCCCAATTGATTTGGTGCGCGCCAAAAACGAAGCAGTAGCCTCCGGCTTGCTCGTGTAACGTGACAAGCTTAGAAAAAAAGAGGGAACGCTCCTTAAATGGACGTTCAAGAGATACAGTAAACCCTGCCGTAAAGATGCCGACTAACGGCCCGATATGCACTGTATGATCATGAATCAGTATATCAGCCCTGCTTCGGTGGGGGAGCAAAAGCTCATGAAACAGATTTTCAGAGAGCAGCACGGTTTGTTCCAGATGCCGTCTGTAAGCAACGTGGCATCTGACAACCTTCGTTCCGAATGCGGCATGCAAAAGTCCGTCTCGCTTCAGCGAAGAGGGCAGAAACAGGGTATTTTCACTGGTTTTGTCTATGCCGATCAAAAACCGTTTAGGATTCACGCGGAAGAACTCCTTTCTGGCTTTGTTCAGAAAACAGATATTGGCAGCGCTTTAGGGGACAAGTGTACAGCTGTTCTTTTTGCTCGGGAGAGACACGTAAGATTGACTTCCTGCCAGGTTTGGAATTGATATCTAAAATCCAAATTCTCCCGTCCTTAGCAAGACATATATCAAGACCGAGTTCAAATAACGGCCCGTAGCGCTCGTCAAGATAATACGGAACCGATTGGGTAATCGAAAACACATCATCTAGTAAAACCACTTGCTGTTTTTTCGGTATATCTTCAAACCAGGAGTCAAATGTCAGCGCATCAGATCCGCCTGACAAATTGGCCAGCAGCCCGTGTTTGTATCCGCGTCTTACTGCCTTTCCGACTGTATTCCATTCACCTGCTTCGTTTTTTTCCATAAACAGACGAATATCACAAGGGTATTGTTCCTTATCTTGAATGTTTAAGTAAGGCTGAAGCAAATATTGATGCTGAAGCACTTTTTTGCACCATGTTTTAAAAGAAGTCTGGTTGGAAAACGTTTTTGTCTGCTTATCCTTTCCGATGTGATAAGTAGCAGTGATGTTTTTCTTGCCCAGCTTCAAAAGAATCACGCCTCTGCCTCCCGCGCCGAATGCCGGTTTAAGGATGCAGGCTTTTTCTTTGGATAAAAAGGATTGAATTTGTTCGTAGCGGTTCACCTTTATCGTTTCGGGAATATAGGGATTGATTACAGAGTGCTGCTGCAAATCGTGAAGGACGGTCCACTTATCGGGAAGACCCCGCCCGATAAATTCCGTTTTCGGATATTTTTTGAGCCACTCAACGATTGGTTTTGCTTTTTGGGAATGTGAATCCTTGCCGTAAAAACAGCGATCATAAATATAATCTGGAATCGCCATTTCAGTTTCGTTCCATGTGCTGCTGGCCGAATGATAGACCGATGCTTTGACACGCAAAGTGTCAGGTAAAATATCAAATGGTGTAAACCGGATGAAACGTATGCCGAATTCGGGTGCTCTTTTGGCCAGTTCTGCGGAATAATCCGCTTCATGCTGGCGGGATAAGGACATAAAACCGAGTGTTATCATGGTGAGACTCCCCCTTTTATTCAAAAGCTGCCGGCGGGTGTCCGCAGCTTTACACTAAATACATGTAAGACGAACGCAGCTGACGGTATTCTACTTTACAGAATACGATTCTTCACCTTGCCCTATTCCAAAAGAACAAGCTGATTTTCTAAGAACAGGAATTTGTCTCCTCGTTTGCTAAGTGATTGCATGAGCCTCTATAATACGTATAGGTACATAATCTATATGAAAAAAGCTGAAGCACAGATGGAGGAAGATGAATAGGAATGGGTATTGCAGGAACCTTTATTTTTATGATCGTGATCGGCGCTGCCATTGGAGCGGTGACCAATCATTTAGCAATTCAAATGCTGTTTAGGCCGTATAAAGCGTACTATTTGTTTGGGAAGCGAGTTCCTTTTACGCCCGGGCTGATTCCAAGACGGCGAGATGAACTTGCAAAACAAATGGGACTGATGGTAGTCAATCATCTCTTAACCCCTGAAGGCATTAAAAAGCGGCTCGTCTCTGATGCAGCCAAAACGCAGGCTCTTCGAGTGGGGGAACAGCTGATTCAAAAGCTGTCACTTTCTGAAGTGACAGTAAAAGAAGCTCTTGAAAAAGCCGGGATGAAGCGCCCCGAAAAAGCTGCTGATGCATGGATCAGCAGCTGGACCGATGATAAGCTGAATGAGCTTTTCCGCCAATACGGGGACCAATCGTTAAAAGAGCTGGTGCCTATAGAGGTGCAGGAAAAGCTTGAGGAAAAAATTCCGATGATTTCAGGATATATATTGTCACGGAGTGTCCGTTATTTTGAAAGTGATGAAGGAAAAATCCGTCTTGGCAATATGATTGATGACTTTTTAAAAGAGCGCGGCATGCTTGGAAGCATGGTGCAAATGTTTCTTGGCAATTCAAGCCTTGCGGATCGCGTGCTGCCGGAGCTGCTGAAATTCTTGCGGAATGAGGAAACAAATAAATTGCTTTCTGATCTCTTAAAAAACGAATGGGGCAAGCTGAGGGAGTATACGTTTAATGAAGCAGACGAAAAATGGAATGCAAAGGCGCTCATTTTCAGTTTGAAACGAAGAATGCTGCAAGCATTTTCGACTGCCCCTTTCTTCAACAATACGATTGGCACGCTTACCGTCCGCTATGAATCTGAGCTGACCCAGCAAATGCTGCCGGCACTGTTAGACAAATTGCTTGAAGGGATTTCGTCCAACCTTGAAAGTGTCTTAAAACGGTTGCGTCTTGAGGAAATCGTCAAGGAGCAGGTGGATCAGTTCCCGGTGGAGCGTCTTGAAGAAATGGTGCTGTCCATTTCAAAAAAAGAATTTAAAATGATTACCTATTTGGGGGGCCTTCTCGGCGGAATTATAGGCGCGATTCAAGCACTGTTTGTCATCCTTTTTTAAGAAGAAATGGGTTCTGATTAATGAAAGGATCTCCATAGTCTGTTATAGTGGAGTGGTATGTCAAACGGCAATGATGAAAGGAGCTATTTACAATGGCTGTTAATTTTTATGATGTAGCGTATGATCTGGAAAATGCATTACGCGGGAGCGAAGAGTTCACCCGTTTAAAAAACCTTTACGACGAAGTTAACGCAGATGAATCAGCGAAGCGCATGTTCGAAAACTTCCGTGATGTACAGCTTAGACTCCAGCAAAAACAAATGGCAGGAGAAGAGATTACACAAGAAGAAGTGACGCAGGCTCAAAAAACAGTTGCGCTTGTACAGCAGCACGAAAAAATTTCTCAGCTGATGGAAGCGGAGCAGCGCATGAGCATGCTGATTGGTGAATTGAACAAAATCATTATGAAGCCTTTAGAAGAGCTTTACGGCAGTGTTGAAGGCTAATAAGCAAAATCCCTTCTTGGATAAGAAGGGATTTTTTATTCATTCAGCAAACTTGGAAATCCAATGAATCTTTTACCTCTCCATTGATGATGACTGATAATGTATGAATTCCTTTGTAATGCTTTCTGGTGGTTAAATCCTTAAAGGATTGGATTCTTGTGTATGACTTCGTTTCGTTTTTTCGTATATTTGTTTCTGTTATTTTAAATACTTTCTGATGACGCTGGCCTCTTGCTTTTACAAAATCAATTGCGTACTCAATTCTTACTTTTTGATCCCTGTCTGAATGAATATAGAAAGAAAATTCAAGGCTTTCGCCAATAACTATACGTTTGGGCTGGCATGTTAAATCATGTAGTTGTATCGAATCAGCATTTTCATAACCAAAAAGCGCTAAGGCCTGTTTATCACCCTTTTTTAATAAGGTCCGATAGGCGTGTTTGATAATCCAGTCTGTATGGGGATGTGTTCCGTACCATTGATCTGCGACTTTTCTCAGTAAATGAGGATGCGTTTTTGATATATCATTAAGGTTGTTGGCCACGCTTTTCCTTACATATAAGGACTCGTCCTGCATCAGCTTCTCAAGGATCGGCAATACGGGGGAAGGGTCCGATTTCAAAGCCGGTATCGATTTTCCCCATGGCAGGCGGGGCCTGCTGCCTTCGCTCGCAAGTCTTCTCACGTGTTCATTTTTATGCTCAGACCATGCAAGCAATTGTGCAATCATCTTTTCTTGATCTAACAGCAAAAAAGGCCTTACAGCAAATTCTGAGGTCGAATATTGCGTAAAGTATTCCAATGCCTTTATTGATTCTTCCCAATGCGCTAACCCGTACTGTTCCACATAATCTGGAAATAAAATTCCGCTGAGTCCTTTAAAATGAGGGGCTGTATCCCGTAAAATTGTGAGCGCTTCAACGTATTGTTTTGGCAAAGTTTCGTATAAAGAAACTGTCACGCGGCGCATCCGCTCTTTTAAAGTGAGTTCAGGCCAGTCCTCCAGCCGTAATGTACCCAAGAATCTGTTTTTGTTAAAATCAGGATAGGATGACCTTACATGATGGATCAACTGAGATATCAGTTCTTCATTATATATTTCTTTTAAATCAGCCATATAAACACCGCTTTTTCGTTTATTATTTATATTGTATGGGAATGTACGTTCTGGATCAAGTGTATAGTCCTAAAAATTAACAACTGATCCTACCACGGATATACAAAAGTTGGTTACTTTTTTTAGTTAAAAAAACCCTTGTCATCGGAAAGGAAAACTGAGATAATAACATTGAAAGCGCCTACACTTACCTATTTCAAATGGATACGGTCGCATATCATGCCGTTATATAGAGGGGATAAGCAACAGAGAGTAAGTGTTCGGAGCGCATCATTGGTCAAACAAGGGGTTCCTGATACATGATTTTTCGTAAATCGAAATAACGATATTAGGGAGAATGGCTGCTTCGATCGTATCCTATCAACAAGCCATACATAAAGTCTGCTGAGCCAGGCTTTTTTTGCTTTAAGAAAAGGTTGTTCTAAACACAGAGACAGGGTCATATCCTATACACAAGTACAGTCATCAAGGAGGGGGACATCTCTGTGTCAAAACAATTGCTTGCCTTAAATATAGATGGAGCGCTGCTTCGGTCGAACGGGAAGATTCATCAGGCAACGAAAGACGCGATTGAATATGTAAAGAAAAAAGGGATTTACGTCACACTTGTGACCAACCGTCATTTTCGCTCAGCACAGAAAATAGCGAAATCGCTAAAGCTTGATGCCAAGCTGATCACCCATAGCGGGGCATATATCGCTGAGAAAATTGACGCCCCGTTTTTTGAAAAAAGAATTTCTGATGATCATACCTTTAACATTGTTCAAGTGCTGGAGAGCTATCAATGTAATATTCGGCTTCTTCACGAAAAGTATTCCATCGGAAACAAGAAAAAGGTGAATTCGAATTTATTGGGGAAAGCACTCATTCATCCGTCTGACCCGATCTTTTATCCAGTCCAGTTCGTTGAATCATTAAGCGATCTCCTCATGGATGAGCCGGTGAGTGCACCCGTCATCGAGGTGTACACGGAGCACGACATTCAGCATGACATTACAGAAACGATTACAAAAGCCTTCCCTGCGGTGGACGTGATTCGCGTAAACGATGAGAAGCTGAATATCGTCCCGAAAGGTGTCTCGAAGGAAGCGGGTTTGGCCCTCGTCGCTTCAGAGCTGGGCCTGAGTATGGATGATGTCGTGGCCATTGGGCATCAGTATGACGATCTGCCGATGATCGAACTTGCCGGTCTTGGGGTAGCGATGGGGAATGCCGTTCCGGAAATTAAGAGAAAGGCAGATTGGGTTACAAGGTCCAATGACGAGCAAGGTGTCGCTTATATGATGAAGGAATATTTCCGAATGCAGCAGCGAAAAGGATTTCTTGATAAGTTCCACATGAAACGTGTGTAAAAAAGCCGCTCGCGCCCTGACAGGTGCGGCGGCTTTTTTGCCGGATTGATTTTAGCAGTTTATTTCTGTACACTAAAGAAAGTTTTGAATCTGATAAATTAGGTGATGAAGTTGCAAATTAAAATAGAAGGCATACATGATGACCGCCTGCATCGGCCTCTGCAAAATATTGCAAATTTGTTTTATGAAGAGTGCGAGCTTGCGTATGGCGGAGAGGAGCCCGCAGATTTTGTCATTTCTTTAGCGTTGTCACAAACGGATGAGCATGTGACGGTTTCGGGAGAAGTGAAGGGTACTGGCATAAAGGAACAGCATACAAAATTCTTTTCTCCCGGCATGAATGAAAAAGAAGCTTTTAAGCAAGTGAAAAACACAATTTCTTATGTGTATCTCAATCTTCTTCAGGCGCATACGGGCATTACGCAGAAGTGGGGAATCCTCACAGGAATCCGGCCCACAAAGCTGCTTCATAAAAAACTGCAAAGCGGAATGTCCAAGGAGCAAGCGCATGCTGAGTTGAAAAAAGACTATTTAATTCATGATGAAAAAATCATGCTAATGCAGGAAATTGTTGATCGTCAGCTGGCGGCAGTGCCGGATTTGTACCGAGTAAAGGATGAAGTCAGCATTTATATCGGCATTCCGTTCTGCCCGACAAAATGCGCGTATTGCACATTCCCTGCGTATGCCATCCAGGGACAGGCAGGCAGAGTCGGCTCATTCCTATGGGGACTGCATTACGAAATGCAGAAGATCGGTGAATGGCTGAAGGAGCATGATGTTAAGGTTACAACCATTTACTTTGGCGGCGGGACGCCGACAAGCATTACAGCGGAGGAGATGGATCTGCTGTATGAAGAAATGGTCCGCTCCTTCCCGGATGTGAAAAACATTCGTGAGATTACGGTGGAGGCCGGTCGTCCTGATACGATTACAGAAGAAAAACTCGCCGTTTTAAACAAATATGACATTGATCGGATCAGCATCAATCCGCAATCCTATGAAAACGAAACGCTAAAGGCGATCGGGCGGCACCATACGGTTGAAGAAACCATTGAGAAATATCATCTGTCACGCCAGCATGGCATGAATAATATCAACATGGACTTGATTATTGGTTTGCCTGGGGAAGGCGTGAAGGAGTTCAGGCACAGTCTTTCAGAAACAGAAAAACTGATGCCGGAATCCCTTACCGTTCATACTCTTTCATTTAAACGGGCGTCAGAAATGACGAGAAACAAACATAAGTACAAAGTTGCCGGCAGGGAAGAGGTTTCTCAAATGATGGAAGACGCGGTAGCCTGGACGAAAGAGCATGGGTACGTGCCTTATTATTTATACCGCCAGAAAAACATTCTTGGAAACCTTGAAAACGTCGGATACTCTTTGCCGGGACAAGAAAGCATCTACAACATTATGATTATGGAAGAGGTGCAGACGATTATTGGCATCGGCTGCGGCGCTGCTAGTAAATTTATTGATCGGGATACAGGGAAAATTACGCATTTTGCGAATCCGAAAGATCCGAAATCGTACAATGAGCGCTTCGAGCACTACACGGACGAAAAAATCAAATATTTAGAGCAGATTTTTGAAAAAACGACAAAGCAGCACTGATTACAGTGCTGCTTTTTTTATCCCTGTTTTTTTGCGGGCTGAACCTCAGGCTTCCATTTAAATACCTTGTTCAGCAAGCGGTAAATTCGTTTTGATTCCTTTGTGACAAGCGGTCCCAAAATCGCCAGAATGAGGACATATAATGCGGCAAACGGCTTTAATGTGGCCGACAGTCCGCCGGCTATTCCGAGATTCGCAACGATAATCGAAAATTCTCCCCGCGATACGATCGTCAGCCCGATATTCGATGAAGCCTTATGAGAAAGCCCTGCGCGTCGTCCTGCCACCATTCCGGCGATAAAATTTCCCAGAATGGTCAAAATCACTGCACCCAACGCAAGCCAAACCGCTTCACCAAGCGAAAACGGATCGATACTGAGGCCGAAGCTGAAAAAGAACATCGCACCGAAGAAGTCGCGAAACGGAACAACGAGGTGTTCAATCCTATCGGAATGCTCTGTTTCTGAAAAGACCAAACCGAGCAGCAGCGCGCCGATTGCTTCTGCTACATGAATCGTCTCGGAAAACCCGGCGATAAAAAAGAGCGCTGCGAAAATGACGATAATAAACACTTCGTTTGAGCGAATGTCCAACAGTTTGTTCAACAGCGGCGGGAGTTTTCTTGCTGCGATAAAAAACAGCAGCATATAACCGAAGGCGATCAAAATGGACAAGAGTGCACTCCCTACGGATGTCGCATCACCTAGTATAAGGCCGGAAACAACGGACAGATATACGGCAAGGAAAATATCTTCAAACATGATGATGCCGAGAATCAATTCGGTTTCCGGGTTGGCGGTTCTTTTTAAATCAACGAGCACTTTTGCGACAATCGCACTTGACGAGATTGTGATGACTCCTGCGAGGATGAGGACTTCCAGAAAGGAAAATCCAGTGATAAACCCGTAAAGCAGTCCGAGGCTGAAGTTAATCAAAATATAAATCGTCCCGCCGACCGCGATTGATTTTCCTGATTTGATTAACTTCCCGACAGAGAATTCGAGTCCGAGATAGAAGAGGAGGAACAGTACGCCCATTCGCCCGAAAAACTCGATGATTTCACTGCTTTGAATAAATGTTAGATCAATAATCCCCATTTTCGGCGCGTGCGGTCCAACAAGCATCCCCAGCACAATCAGAAACGGAATAATCGAAAATTTAATTTTATTGGCGATCACACTGGCGATTGCCACAAGCACAAGTGCAGTTCCGACTTCAAATACAAGATGGTCCATCGGGGCTCACACGCCCTCTCCAGAAAGAAAATCGTGAATCAGTTTCTTCAGATGCTTTCTCTCACCTGAGAGGACAAGGGTGTCATTTTCTTCAATAATCGAATCGGCTCCGGGATTTAGGAGCTTTTCCTGGTTGTGTTTGATAATGGCAATCACAGTGACATCGTAATTCTGGCGAACATCAAGCTCTCCGAGTGTGCGCCCGATCGATTTGGCGCCTTTTTCGACCTTAAACCATTCAATAATAAGATCGCTGAAGGCCATTTCGATGGACTCCAGAGCTTGCGGTTTATAGACCATGCCCCCGAGAATAGCTGCAATTTGCCTTGCTTCAGAATCATCCAATGAAATATTTGAAAGAAGCTCATCCGGGTCCCGGTCATTAAACCGGTAAATTTCCCTTCTTCCGTCATCATGAATGATAATCGTCATTTTTTCGTGGCTTCTTGTTTCGATTTCAAACTTTTTGCCGATGCCCGGCAGATCGTTTTCTTTAATATTCAATGAAAATCCCTCCGAATGTAGTGTTGGCAGTATGGGGTGAGTTACAAATAAAACTTGAGCAAATTATATTCGGAGGTAATTAGACTGGTATTTGACAGGGACGGCCCAAGCCTTTTCCAGCCTGTTTATCAGCGGTTCGTCAAGTGGTTTGACAGAGAGCTGCCTGACAGACTGTGCCAGCGGGCTGTACTCTTTGATCAGCTCAGCCGGGTGCATGCTGCCCGGCGACGGGGTTTTTGCCGATTGTGTTTCCTGCGGATATGAAGTCATAGGCACATAGCTGTCAGTGCTTGCTTCAAACTGGGAAGGCAGAACCACGTCCGAAGGGGGAAAGTACACCATAAATAAACTTAACAGAAAACTGATCAGCAATTTATCCATGTTCCTTTCCTCCCTTCTCATCAAGATATCCCTTCTTTTTCACTATATAAAACTTTATGTTTCCATTCAAACAATATGCATTTTTCAGTATCTATTGACCTTGAAAAATAAAAAGGTTTATTTGAGGATGGCGGGGAATGTATAGGAGAAAGAAAAAAAGTAAGCGCATACATGGAGGTGCTTTATATGGAGTTTGTTCAATATGCATGTAATGGGGCTGTTGCAGAGATTATCCTGAATCGGCCTGATGCCCATCACGCCCTGAATGAACAGATGCTGTCTGAATTGAAAGAGGCAGTCGAAATGGCGGCTGCAAGCGAGGCGCTCATCGTTCTCCTGAGAGGAAGCGGGAAAGGCTTTTCGGCCGGCGGTGATATCAAGATGATGACATCAGAGCATGACTCTGATCAATTTAAACGGCTGATGGATACGATTGAGGCTGTCACCCTGAATTTATATCAGATGAAGAAAGTGACAATTGCAGCCATTCATGGCGCTGCTGCGGGACTGGGCCTGAGTTTGGCGCTTTGTGCGGACATTGTGCTCGCTGAAAAAAACGCCGTCCTCGCGATGAATTTTATCGGCATTGGGCTTGTTCCGGACGGCGGAGGACATTATTTGCTGAAGAAAAGAATCGGTGAAGCAAAAGCGAAAAAACTGATTTGGAGCGGAAAAAAACTATCTGCCTCAGAAGCTGCCGATATGGGGCTTCTTGATGGGACATTTGCCGGAGACCCTGCCGAAGGCGCAAGACCCATTATCGAAACCCTGTTGGCCTCCCCTCTTTTGGCGATGATCGAAACGAAAGCTATTTTTCAAAGCCTCCAGATTGAAGAACTGAAAAAAGTGCTATCCCTTGAGCGCAGCGCCCAAGAGAGAATGAGAAGGACCAAGGATCACCAAGAAGGAATCCGTGCCTTTTTAGAAAAACGGGAGCCGAAGTTTCAAGCGTAACAGATCAGCCGGAAGCTGATCATCTGTGAAACAAAATCAGCTTTCCGGCTGCATTGACTAAACGATGAGTATGACTATGAAGCTCTTTTTCTTTTAAGAGGGCTTCACCATGCGTTTTTGCCGCTTCTTCATGTTCTGCCTCGAATCGCTCGTTTACCAGCGTGTTCCCCGAAGGATCAAATACGGTAAGGAAATAATCAGCCATCAGGTTTCTCCTCCATTTTAAGGTTCATCAGTCTTTCTTCATTTATATTCTAAAAAGGAAATCAAAATCCTTTATTATGCTTTATCCAAAATTAGTATATAATGGGTCAGGGAAGGAGGAGATTCAGTGCTTACAATTGATCACGTAACGAAGACATTTGGAGATTATAAAGCCGTTGACGGATTGGACTTAGATATTCCGGAACAGCAAATGTTCGGTCTGTTAGGCGCAAATGGAGCGGGAAAAACGACGACGTTTCGCATGATCCTAGGATTATTAAGCATTACGGAGGGCTCAATCAGCTGGAAGGGCCGACCTGTGAATTATCATATCAGCAACAAAATCGGTTATTTGCCGGAAGAGCGGGGCCTTTATCCGAAAATGAAGGTAAAGGATCAGCTTGTCTATCTCGCCAGATTAAAAGGGATGGAGAAGCGGGAGGCTGTAAAAGAGCTCGGGACATGGCTTGAACGCTTCAATATTACAGATTACGAGAATAAGAAGGTGGAAGAGCTTTCAAAGGGGAATCAGCAAAAAATCCAATTCATTTCGGCAGTTTTGCATAAGCCGGAGCTGCTTATTCTCGATGAACCTTTCAGCGGCCTGGACCCTGTCAATGTTGAGCTGCTAAAAGAGGCTGTGATCTCGCTGAAAAACAGCGGCGTTTCTATTTTATTTTCAAGCCACCGGATGGAACATGTGGAGGAGCTTTGTGAGAACCTTTGCATATTGCAGAAAGGAAGACCGGTCGTGCAAGGCAAGCTGAAGGAGATCAAGCGCTCCTTTGGCAAAAAGAACGTCACCATTCACTCCGATGACGATCTAAGCTTTTTGCAGTCTCATGAAGGCATTCTACAATGGAAGGAGACGGCCGACGGCGTCAAGCTGCAGATTGCCAATGAAGACATTTCTCAAGAGATTTTTGCGATGCTACAGGGAAAAGGGTTTATCAGAAAGTTTGAGCTTGAAGAGCCGTCACTGCATGATATTTTTATAGAAAAGGTGGGGGCCGTCTATGAATAAATTTTGGATCATGCTTTCTCATACATACAAAAATAAGATTATGGCAAAATCCTTTATTATTTCGACTGTCATCACGGTGCTGCTTGTTTTAGTTGTAACGAATCTGGAGTCGATCATTTCTTTGTTTCAAGGTGACGATGCGAAAGAAAAAATCGCCGTTGTTGATGAAACAAACGAATTATATCCGGTTTTTTCAAAGCAGCTGAAAGCGGTGGATACTGACGGCGATCTTGATGTGAAGCTGTCGAAGCAATCGGAGGATGAGGTCACAAAGCAAGTCAAAGATGAATCACTCGATGGCATGCTCATCATCAAACGAGATGAAAAAGGGACCATTTCAGGAACATATAAAGCGTTAACGATTTCTGATGAAAGCACGTATCAAACGCTGCAGCAGGCGCTGACGCAAACCAAAACAGCTGTCGGAACAGCGGAGCTCGGCGTGTCGCAGGAAACGATTAGCAGCCTTTATGCGCCCGTTACTGTGGGGCAGAAGGCGCTGAAAGAAGGGGCAAAGTCTGAGGAAGAGCTTGGCCAGACGGTAGGGCTTGTTTACATTATGCTGTTCGTCATTTATTTTTCGGTGATTATGTATGCCAGCATGATTGCGATGGAGGTCGCTACAGAAAAATCTTCGCGAGTTATGGAAATCCTGATCTCAAGTATGCCGCCGATCCAGCAAATGTTTGCAAAGCTGCTTGGTATCGGGCTTGTCGGGATCACACAGCTTGCTATTATTATAGGAGCCGGCTCTCTGTCGCTTAAGCTGAACCAAAAGAGCGAAACGGCTTCATCTGTCGGCGGATTCCTTAATCTGACCGACGTATCTGCAACCACTGTCATCTATGCTGTCATTTTCTTTTTGCTCGGATACTTTTTGTACGCGACACTTGCCGCGTTTCTCGGCAGTGTCGTCAGCAGAATAGAGGACGTGCAGCAAACGATCACGCCGATGACGCTTTTGGTTGTCGCCGGTTTTATGATCGCGATGTTCGGTTTGAATGCGCCTGACGCAGGATTTATTACGGTAACTTCGTTTATTCCGTTCTTTACGCCAATGATTATGTTCCTGCGCGTCGGCATGCTTGATATTCCGTTCTGGCAGGCGGCTGTCGGAATCGGAATCACACTGCTCACCATTGTCATACTGGCCGTTATCGGCGCCAGAATTTATAAAGGCGGTGTATTAATTTACGGCAATTCAAGCGCGTTCAAAGCGATCAAACAAGCGCTTCGTTTAGCGAAAAACTGATTGGAAAACAGCCTGGGGATTCTCAGGCTGTTTCTTTATTGACAGAACGTGCATTCGCAAGAATTCGGTGCTAAAATAAGGGTACTTCATCCTGGAAAGGAGCAGAATCTTGACTGATCTAACCTTTATTCATGCGGCAGATCTTCATCTTGACAGCCCGTTTTACGGGATATCGCATCTGCCGGAGCCGATTTTTGCCCGGATTAAAGAAAGCACGTTTGCAAGCGTGAGACATATGATAGACGCCGCAGTGAGAGAGCACGTTGATTTCATTTTGCTGGCGGGAGATCTGTTTGATGAAGCCAATCGAAGCTTAAAGGCTCAGCTCTTTTTGAAAAAACAGTTTGAAAGACTCAGAGAGTGCGGGATTTCGGTATACGTCATCTTTGGGAATCACGATCATCTTGGCGGGGAGTGGACGCCGATTGAATGGCCTGAGAATGTCCATATTTTTTCGTCCGCTGTTCCAGAAGAAAAATCGTTTTTTAAAGAAGGCAGGCGCATAGCAAGCATTTACGGCTTCAGCTATCAAGCCAGAGCAGTGACGGAAAACCAAGCCGCCCGCTATCGGAGATCAACTGACGCACCGTTTCATATCGGCATGCTCCACGGCACGCTGTCAGGATCTGAAGGACACGATCCGTATTGCCCGTTTACACATGACGACCTCGTGAAAAGCGGGATGGATTATTGGGCGCTTGGCCATATACATAAACGCCAGGTTCTATCTGCCGAGCATCCGGCAGTCATTTACCCGGGAAACACGCAAGCACGCCATATAAAGGAGACGGGAGATAAAGGCTATTATCTCGTTCATGTGACAAACGGAGATATATCTTATGAATTTCAGAGAGCGCATGATGTCCTGTGGGAAAAAGCGGCGGTTGATGTGACGGAGGCAAAGAATATGACAGCCCTCTTCCAAATGGTGGAGGACACGTTTTCGAAGCTGCGGAAAAAGGGGAGCCCTGTTTGTGTAAGGCTTGTTTTACAAGGGACGGCGCCGGAATGGCTGCTGGAGGCGCCAAAAGGCACCTTGGATGAGTTTCTTGAAGCTCTTCAGGAACAAGAAGCGGAAGAGGAACATTTCGTTTGGCCTCTTAGATTGGACGATGAGACAGAAAACGAAGCAAACCTAACAAACCTTGATCCTTTTTTTGGCGGTTTATTTGAAGACATTGATCGCAGCGATCTGTCAGACGTGCTGGAAGGGCTTGAGCGGCATCCAGTGTATAGAAGGCACGCGGACCGGTTTAGCCAAGAGGAGGTAAAGGAAATAAAAGAGCAGGCACAGATATTATTGAAAAGACAGCTTAAGGTGCTTGATACATGAGGCGGTGACAGCTTTGCGAATTATATCTTTACATATCTACCAATACGGAAAATTTTCCAATCGGACCTTTCACTTTTCCGCCTCTCCTGTCCAAGTCATCTACGGATTAAATGAGGCAGGAAAAACGACGATGATGTCATTCATTGAAAGCATGCTGTTCGGTTTTCCGAAAACGAAAAAATATGAACCGAAAACAGGCGGTGTCTACGGCGGTGTTCTTGAAGCTGAACATCCTGAGTATGGGGTGCTGAAGATCGAACGGACGAAAGGGACTGCCGAAAAACTAAGCGTGTACACAGAAAAGGGCGAAGTAAAGCAGGGAGATGTTTTAAAGCAGCTGTTCCAGGGCACAGACAGGTCGTTGTACAAAGCCATATATTCGTTCGACGTATTCGGGCTGCAGGAAATTCACGCCTTTAATCGGGACAAGATAGGGGAATTTTTGCTCTTTTCCAGCTTGTTTGGTGCTGAAGCCGTATCAAAGCTTGATTCAAGGCTGACGAAGGAAAGCGAAAGGCTCTATAAACCAAATGGGCGAAACCCTCAATTGAATCAGGAGCTGGAAACGCTTAAGCAGCTGGCAGTGAAGCTAAAACAGGCTGAAGCAGAGGAAGCGGGCTATCATCAGCTTCTCGAGGAAAAACGAACGCTTGTAGCCCGCCTTGCAGCCGCGGAAACCGAATTGAAAGAGACGGCGGGACATATCCGAATGATTGAGGGAGCGATTGAGCGAAAGCCGCTGCTAAATGAAAAAGCGACACTCGAACAGGTGATTGCAGAATATCCGGAACATGCAGGACAATTTCCTGCTGACGGCCTGCATCAGCTGGAAAAATACGAATCCCATCTTCACCCGAAATCAGCACAGCTTGAGGCGCTTCGGGTGAAGATGGCGGAGTTGGACAAACAGAGGCAAAAGCTTATCCCCGATAAAGAACTATTGGCGAAAGAAACGCTGATACAAGAGCTTTCGGCAGCGTTTCATATGTACCAATCCTGGGGAGAACAGCTGGCAGCCATTCAGGCACAGCTGCGCCAGACGTCTGCGCAGACAGCGGCAGGGCTGGAACAGCTCAATAAAACGGATGAAAATGAGCTCCTGAATATGAACACCTCATATGATTATGAATGGCAGCTTCAGCAAGCGGTGCAGCAATATGTACAGGCAAGAGACAGAAAACGGCAGCTTGACGAGACATTTGAACTTGCCCGGCAAGAGCTGGAAGACACGGAAAAGGCCGTTCGTGCCGCTTCGTCCGCGATTCTTGAAGATAGCCAAAGAAAAGATAAAGAAGCTGCTCTTAGAGCATATGATGAAACACAGGGGCAGCACCAAGAGCAAGCGAAGCTCAGAGAACAGCTAACGTTTTTTGAAAGACAGCAGGCTAAACAGAAAAAGACTGTCATTGCAGCTGGTATGTTGTTCATCGTTCTCTTTTCTCTGCTGCAGCAATGGATTCCCGCCATAAGTTTCGGCGCTGCACTTATTGTGTATTGGCTTGTATCAGGAAAATCGTCTTCTCGAAACAGCCGAGAGACAAGACAGCCCATGACGGATATTTCACCAGCAGAAGCTGAAATGCTTAGAGAAGCGTTATGGGAGGATGACCGCAATAAGCAGCACCTTCTCACACAGCGTGCAGCGCTCCAGCAAAAGGAGGCGGCGTATGAAAGGGTCATCCAGCAGTTTGAACAGTGGGAAGCCGAAATGGCGCCGTCCTTTACACAGGTTGAGCGTTTTATGAATGAGCTCGGATTTAAGGAAGATCCATCATTTTTGCTTGATGCATACAGCTTAATGAAGGATGTTAAAAAAGAAGTGAAGAAAAAGCATGAGCTGACCATTGAAGCAGGCAGGCTGAAAAAGCACCGGAGAACATTCGAAGAACGCGTCAGTATGCTTCTTCCCGTGAATCAGAGTCAGGATATCTCCATTTCGGACGCCCTTCACACATTGCGGAAAAACATTGAACGTGAAAAAGAAATTGAGAAGCAAAAAAAGGAAATTGAAACAGATATTCATTATACAAAGGAACAGATGCTTGAACTTGAGCAAGAAATACAGTATTTCCACGCACAGATTGAACAGTTATTTGCCGCGGCTGCTGCAAAAGACAGAGATGCGTTTTTTGCCATAGCCGACATCAGCAGGCAATTGAAGGATACGGAGAACAAGCTTCATCACGTAAACGCACAGCTTCAAGGCGGGTACCCGGAGGAACTTGAACTGGCGGATTCCAATACGCTTTCTGAATTGAAAGATAAGCAATTTGTTGAGAATGAAAGAAAAGAGCGGCTGACTGAGGAGATCGAGCAGCTCCGCAGCCAAATCGCACTGCTCTCAGTCAAACAGGAACAATTAGAGGCTTCGGGATTGGTCTCAGACCTCAAGCTTCAAACCGAAATGCAAAAAGAACGTGTAAAAGAAACGGCTAAAAAATGGGCCTCGATACAAATGGTCAAACAGGTGATCAGAAACAAATTGGAGCGGCATAAAAAAATCGAGCTTCCGCGCCTTCTAGAGTCGGCAGGAGAATTCTTCCGCCCTCTGACTGACGGAAACTACCAAACCATTTATTTTTCCGAAACGGATGATTCGATCATGGTTATGCATCGCGATGGAACTGTCTATCATGCGGAAGAGCTGTCACAAGGGACGTGTGAACAGCTGTATACAGCGATCCGATTTGCTTTGGCCGTTACGCGCCAGGGTGGGTCAAAGCTTCCGTTCCAGCTTGACGACAGTTTTGTTCATTTTGATCAGGAAAGGCTGAAACGTGTATTACATGTTCTGTATGATTTATCTGAAGGCGGTAGGCAGATTTTGTATTTTACATGCCATGAGCACGTAAAAGATGCATTTCATAGCAGCCAAATCATCCATTTGGTCTCATAAAAGAGGTTCTATAGCTGAAAATCGGTATGTGATATACTGGTATTATGTAAGATACGGAGGGAGCTTTAATAGAATGGCTAAAGGGATTATGCTACATGAGGTTGGCGAACAGGTGGACCAGTATCTATTGATTAAATCCTCGACGAAAGGGATTGCAAGCAATGGAAAACCGTTTTTGACGCTGATGCTGCAAGACCAGTCAGGCGATATTGAAGCGAAGCTGTGGGATGCCAAGCAAAGTGATGAAGTGACCTATGCGCCGCAGACGATTGTCAAGGTCGTCGGCGATGTTCATCATTATCGCGGACGCACCCAGCTGAAGTTAAGAAATATCAGACCGGTAAGCGAGCAAGAAAACGTCAATATTGATGATTTTTTAGAAACCGCGCCGATTCCAAAAAATGAAATGATGGATACCATCACTCAATATATATTTGAAATGAAAAATCCGAATATCCAGCGAATCACAAGGTTTTTGGTTAAAAAACACGAAGCTGAGTTTATGGATTATCCGGCGGCTACGAAAAACCACCATGAGTTTGTCTCAGGTTTGGCGTATCATGTTGTCTCTATGCTGAACCTGGCGAAGGCAATAGCAGATTTATATCCTTCTCTTGATCGTGATCTGCTTTACGCCGGTGTCATCCTGCATGATCTTGGAAAAGTGAAGGAGCTGTCCGGCCCTGTTTCCACTTCATATACGGTTGAAGGCAATTTGCTTGGCCATATTTCCATCATGGTGACAGAGCTTTCAAAAGCGGCTGAGGAGCTTCAAATCGATTCTGAAGAGGTGTTAATTCTTCAGCATTTGATTTTGAGTCACCACGGCAAAGCAGAATGGGGCAGCCCGAAACCGCCGATGGTGAAAGAAGCGGAAATTCTTCACTATATAGACAATCTGGATGCAAAAATGAATATGATGGACAGAGCGCTTGAGCGCGTGAAGCCTGGCGAGTATACTGAACGTGTATTCGCACTGGAAAACCGTTCCTTTTATAAACCGACATTTCATAAATAACGTAAAAAGGACTGATGCTGACATATTCAGCTCAGTCCTTTTTGATGCGTCTTTCCCGCACATAACTCGTCTCATTCCCGCATATGGTTAAGAATAAAGAATCTATGCAAAGGGGGAGGAGCCCGTGTTATTTTTTCCGTGGTGGGTGTATCTTTGTATTGTAGGCATTATTTTCAGCGCATATAAACTTGTGGCGGCAGCCAAAGAGGAAGAAAAAGTAGACCAGGCTTTTATTGAAAAAGAAGGGCAGATTTATATGGAGAGGATGGAAAAGGAGCGAGAACGCCGCAGTTCTCAGCAGCATGAAGAAGAAAATCAAAACCATTCCATCGCATAAAAAAAGCTGTGCGGCTCAATGAGCCTGCACAGCTTTTTTATTATTTGGAACTGCTTGAAGATGAAGAAGTGCTGTTGCTTGTTGAAGATGTATTAAATGTGTCTTTCAGATCTTTATCTTTTACTTCGATGTCAGCTTTCTTCATGACTTTTTGAACAGCTTCCTGAACAGCTGCGTTGTCATTTAATTTTTGTTCAAGCACTTCAGATTTCAGTTCTTTTTTCATATCATCGTATTTGCCGCGTTCTTCTGTCTTTTTAATGATATGGTAGCCGTATTGCGTTTTGACAGGGTCACTGACTTCACCTGTTTTTAATTTGAATGCAGCTTTGCTGAATGTTTCGTCCATTTGGCCTTCTTTTGCGAACCAGCCAAGATCCCCGCCTTTTGAAGCAGAGCTGTCTGTTGAGTATTCTTTTGCAAGGTCTTCAAACTTCTCGCCTTTTTTCAGCTTTTTCTCTACTTCTTCAGCTGTCTTTTTATCAGCAACAAGGATGTGGCTTGCACGGATTTTGCCTTTTAAGCCTTCCCAGTACTCTTTGATGTCGGCGTCTGTTACTTTGATGTTATCTTTAGCCGCTTTTTGTGTCAGCAATTCATATTTTACTTGTTCTTTTAGGTAATCTTTGCCATATTGCTTTTCGAGGGCAGTATATTGATCGCCAAGCTGCGTTTTGTATTCTTTCAGCTTGTTGTCAATTTCTTTATCCGAAACTTTATACTTCTTGTCCAATACTTTTTCTTGCACTAGCTGTGTCAGTACGCTTGCGCCAGCTGTTTTCTTCATGTTTGTGTAAAGCTCGCCTTTTGTGACATCGCCTGCGTCAGTTTTTGCGATGACTTCTTTGTCGCCGCTGCTGCATGCACTGAGAGCGAGGATGCTTGTAGCAGTGATAGCTGCTATTGCGATTTTCTTCATTGTTTTCAAACACTCCTAATCATTCCAAATTAAATTACCTATGCGTATCATAACATATTGTGGCTTTCTGTAAAAAGATTTTAAATAAAGGGCATTCGTCTAGTCAAACTTTTGCTGATGACATACTTATATATTGATCAAGAAAAGGAGGTATGTAACATGAGCGGAGGATACTCTAACGGATTCGCGTTGCTCGTAGTACTGTTCATTTTGCTTATCATCGTAGGTGCAGCTTACATCTACTAAGCAGACCGAGGATCGCTTGCAACATAAGCGATCCTTTATTTTCACTAGCGCCTAATCGTTTCAAACATGAATTGCATAACATGTAATTGGTAAATAAAGCTTATTACAGGAGGTGCTTTTTAAGATGGGTGAAGTATTTGCAGGCGGATTCGCTTTATTGGTTGTGTTATTTATTTTATTGATTATCATCGGCGCTTCTTGGCTGTACTAATCAACATAAAAAAGCATAGCTGCTTAATCAGCAGCTATGCTTTCTTTCGTATTTACACTGTAAAGGAGATCTCCACAAACGAAGAGATCAGTAAAATTAATATAGATACATTAATAAATCGGAATACCTTATCTTGCCGCTCTTCAGGAATCTCTCTGACAAGGCATAATGTATTGGTGAGCCTGTTTATGAAATATAAAATAAACACGGCAGCCACGATAAAATAGAATAAAATGATGGGAGATTCCCCCTCTCTCTGAACTGTCCCATATTACATTACCAAATATTTATTAAAAAAGATAGAATGCAAATTGAAAAATCGCCACCAGCACCAGGGTTTGACTACTTTTCAACAAGAATATCCAAGCCGTCAGCTTCCTGATCAATAAAAGCGGTTTTCGGTGCTTTTATCAGCTTGAGAGCCAGCAGGAAATCAGGCAGACAGTAGCCGGCGTGAATGCCCGAGATCATGCAAAAATAATGAGCGTGATTCGGAAATGCCAGTGCTGCGTAAAACAATACCGGTGTAATCAGCAAGAACGGGCTGACGAGTGAAATCAGCATTGTTGTTTTTGGTATACGTTTCCATGTGCGCATGCGCAATATGTAAAACTTTTTTTCTATTTTTCTTTTTTTGCAGATGATTGGCAGGACATGGATGACTTTATGTACAAATAAAATAACGACGAGCAAACCGCCGAATAAAGATACATATTCATCGCTTAAGCTTGTGCCAGGCCGCAGCAGCTCAAAAGCTAAAAAGGTAGATATAAAAACCAAAATCATAAAACATACAGCAGTTAATATTATGCGAACGGCGCCATAATCCTTCATGAGATTTATGGTCTTCCAGCAATTCATCAAAGTCATCCTTCCATACATCTTGAATAGAATCTCAAAATAATTTACTCCTCCCAAGAGAAAAAATCAATGCTTTTTTAAGAAAAAATATCATCCGGCAGGTATTTTTTTGAAACAAGCAAACAAACTGCGAAATATGGGGTTAGAACTTTCTTCTCAGTGAATTATCAGCTAAAATAAGATTAAAGATAGAAAGAAGTGGTGTGGATGGATTCGATGGATCATCGCATTGAGCGATTAGAATATTACATACAATTATTAGTGAAAACAGTAGATATGGACAGGTACCCCTTCTATGCGCTTCTCATTGACAAAGGGCTGAGCAAGGAAGAAGGGGAAGCGGTTATGAGGATATGCGATGAATTGTCGGAAGAGCTGGCAACACAAAAAGCGCAAGGATTTGTAACCTTTGATAAGCTCCTTGCGCTTTTTGCCGGACAGCTGAATGAAAAATTAGATGTTCATGAAACGATTTTTGCCCTGTATGAGCAGGGGCTTTATCAAGAGCTGATGGAAGTCTTTATCGACATCATGAAGCATTTTGATTAACTGTTTACAGGTTCAAGCTCTTCAGCCGGTTCATCCGCCGCACTGTCCTTTGCTTTTTTCTTCAGTTTTCCGTTTACGCTTTCAAAGTCATTGTCAATATTGGTGAGTGACGTTTCGAAAATTTCCATAAAATCATCGCCGTAGATATGGCGTATCATACACATCATTTCTGCCACTTCAGGAAATTTTCCGAATAAATGATACAAAGGCTGTGACCCTTTAAAAACAGCGTTGCGTGTCGGATCAAATTCCTCAAGCAAGCTCCAGAATACCTCGGTACCTTCCTCAGTCAATTGGACATATGTGTTCCTTTTATCATTCAGCCGTTTGGAGAACCTTAAATATCCCCGTTCTTCCAGCTTTTTTGAAAAGTTGAATGCGGTTGATACGTGCATGACCCCGAACTTCGCGATTTCAGAAATGGAAGCTCCATTCAATTGATACGCAATCCATAAAATATGATGCTCATTAATATTCAGGTCATACGGTTTGAGCCATTGCTGCCAATCCTTCTCGATTGATTTCCAAAGCGCCTTGCTAAGCTGAGCCATTTTCTGGGTGAAGACCAGAGCTTCTTTCACATCATAGGGCGGTTCCACTCGATTCATTACGTCACCTGCTTCTCTTTTTCTTTTTCTCTATTATGCCAATAAAATAAAGATTAATAAAGATGAAAATGTAAGAATTTTTTAATAAATTCACAAACCATTGCGGCGGAAGGGTTTTTCGGCCAAAAAAAATACGGGTCCAATTTTGGCCCGCATTTTTTTCTTTTGAATAGGATATTAGTTTTGTAAGGTTTTCTCCAGCTGTCTGATTTTCTCTTCGATATCGGCAATTTCTTTTTGCAGATCCTGCTGGTGAGGCTTGATCTCTTCCTGCCATTTTTTAATTGACGTTTGGAGCTCGCCGCCCACGTCTTTAATAACATCCGTGCTTTCTTTTGCCGCTTTGATCAGCTGGTCTTTTAAAGCAAGCCCGTCTGACTTTAAGCGTTTGATTGTTTCTTCAAAAGAATCATAATTGGTTTTCATTTTTTCACGCAGCTGCTTTCCTGAGGAAGGTGCAGTAAGAAGAACCGCTGCTCCTCCGATGATGCCGCCTACGAATAGTCCTGTTAATAGAGAACGTCCGCTCGCCATTACAATCACCCCGTCTTTTTCTTCAAATAGGATTCATTCCATTTTTCATTTTTGTTGAAAGCCTGAACTTCTATACATAGCTTGCTTTATTTTAGCATATTTTTTAAGTGAAAAGGAGGGAGAAGGTTGTCTGTCTTTTTGATTGTGTTATCCTGCATCACCCTTGCCTTCGCTTCAGGCGCTGTTTACTATATCAGACTTCTCAGCCAGGCTGCTTCTTATCCGCCCAAGAAAGTCATCCGGCAGAAAGCGCTTGTTTGTTCAACCGGAACCGCCTTTACACTATGTCTTATCTTTTTCACAAAACTCCTCGCTTAAAACATGCTGACATGCTGCGGACGCTCTGTTCAAAAAAACCTCTCCCGGAAGCGGAAGAGGTTTTGTGTGACAATTATTTAGCAGCTTCCATAAAGCTTGAACGTCTTAAAATGGTTTGCACAATCGGATAAATAATGATCATTGAGATTGTATTCAGCACAGCGGCCGGCAGAACAACAGCCGCGAACAATGCGGCGAAACCGCCCGGCAAACCGACGATCAATAAAGCTGACGATAGAAACACAATTCCTGATAAGATGGTCCCGATCACTGTCAGCACAGCGGCTGCACCTGTTTTTCGGCTCTTTCTGAACAAAAGAAACAGGGAGAAGAACAGAAACGCTGATACCGGTTTATCAATGATGTTAGGGATCTGTCCAGCTGGAAACGCGGTTGTAAGCGCGGAAATGATTCCGGTCACGATCCCGATGACGAGTACATTTTGCACCCGCGGGAACAGCAGAATGCCCATGAACATCATGATCAGCATCATATCTGGTTTCATGCCGCCTAAAAAGGGCGGAATAATGGAATGAAGCGCTGCGCCGATTGCGGCAAACAGAGCCATAATGACTAACTCTTTTGTTTTCATAACTATGCTCTCCTCTGCTAAGCTTTTTGCCCTCCAATAATATGCTCATCATTTATTGCGAAGGCTTTACAGAATGTGTTATGCAAACAGTATACCAAACGGACGGTTTGCATAGCCAGACTTTTTACTCATTTTTCTGCTGGAATTTCTTCATGAACGCAGCTAATTTTTCACAGTCTTCGAGAGAGACCGCGTTATAAATAGAAGCGCGGCAGCCTCCCACCGAACGGTGTCCGCCAAGGCCGATCATCTTCGCATCTTTTGCTTTCTGAACGAATGTTTTCGTTAATTCGTCATCCCGAAGCGTGAAGGTGACATTCATGCGTGAGCGGCTGTCCTTTCTGGCATGTCCTTTATAGAAGCCGTTGCTTTCATCAATACAGCTGTAGAGAACCTGCGCTTTTTGTTCATTGCGCTGTTCAACAGCTTCCACACCGCCGTTTTCCTTGAGCCATTCCAGAACAAGGCTCAGCATATAAATCGCAAATGTCGGCGGAGTGTTGTAGAGTGAATCCGCTTTGACATGCGTGGAATATTTCAGGATTTTTGGGACGTTCGCATTTTCATTTTGCAGCCAGCTTTTTTTCATGATGACTACAGTCACGCCGGAAGGACCGAGGTTCTTTTGGGCGCCTCCGTAGATCACGTCAAATTTAGACACATCGATTTTTCTGCTTAAAATATCGCTGGACATGTCGGCTACGAGCGGAATTGGAGAATTCGGAAACTCCTGCCACTGAGTGCCGAAAATTGTATTGTTGGATGTGATATGTAAATATGCGCCGTCTTTTACATCCGTAAGGTCAACCTCTGGAATATAGCTGTAATTGTCTGTTTCACTTGTAGCGGTGATAGACGTGTTCCCGAACAGTTTCGTTTCTGCCAGTGCTTTTTCAGACCAAGCGCCTGTCATGACAAAATGTGCGGTTTTTTCAGGTGTTAAAAAGTTCATCGGAAGCATTGAGAATTGAAGGCTTGCCCCGCCTTGAAGAAACAAGATATCGTAATCTTCCGGAATGCCCATCAGTTCGATTAAGAGGCTTTTCGCTTTTTGGTGCACCGCTTCATACTCTTTGCTGCGGTGGGAAAGCTCCATAACAGACATGCCGGATTCGTTAAAATCAATAAATTCTTTCTGTGCTTTTTCCAGAACTTCCAGTGGCAGCGCTGCAGGACCTGCGTTAAAATTCGTTGTACGTTCCATTATGATCTCTCCCTGTTTTCCACGTTAATGTATAAAATAATACAATTATCCTATCACAAAAATTCAGTTTTTTGATAAAAAATTAGAATAATCAAAAGAAATTGACGGATGTTTACGAAATGTTCACAAAATAAAATAACCTCATCTTATGATGAGGCCAGGCGTTTTGCGATAGAGGAAGAGATGTTCTGCAGATCTTCCGGTTTATAATCATCAGCATGGGTTTTCCAAACCGCTCCGAATCCATCTCCTTTTCCGTAGCGAGGGATAATATGCATATGGTAGTGGAACACAGATTGTCCAGCTTTTTCGCCGTTATTGTTCAGCGTATTTAAGCCGATCGGTTCAAATTCATCCCGGATAGCGCGGGCGATTTTTGGAACAGCATGGAAATATTGTTTTGCTAATTCATCTGTAAATTCATATACATTCTCAATATGTGTTTTCGGAATGACAAGCGTATGGCCTTTTGTCACTTGGCTGATATCAAGAAAGGCAAGTACATGTTCATCTTCATACACCTTCGCGGATGGAATGTCGCCGGCAATAATTTTACAAAAGATACAATTCTCTGCACAATGCATGAGGGTTCCTCCTTATGAAATTGTTTAGTATGTATACACTCATCGTACCACAGAAATGCAGAAAATAGAAAACAGGATGAACGGCGAGCGTTCACCCTGAATGCAGAGGAAGAGCTTATATGAAGAAAATGTGTTATGCCTTTGGTAAGCACCTCATTTGTCAATAAAATGAAGACTTGTTTAATGCCTAACGATTCCTGCGATAAACACCTCATTTGACAATTTGCTTCATACATGAAGAATTCATCAATTCAGTGAAGAGAAATGGTTTGAGCATTGGACATGTTTATTTTCTATCCAACTGTTTCTAAGACGTCTTTGACAAACACCTCATTTTTCAGTTGATATGCTTTTCCTCTACAACTATTATGATGTCCAGAACCCTGTCTCTTTATGACAGCAAATTCATCATTTGTTAAAAGGGAATTGTTTCAAATCAGGCCTTGTTTTTGGTACTATGAAGAAAAACACTATAAGGGGAGAAACTATGTCTCTGCTATCGGTAAAAGACTTAACCGGCGGATATACAAGGAATCCGGTTTTAAAAAACGTATCATTCACCCTTGAACCGAATCAAATTGTCGGCTTAATTGGGCTGAATGGTGCTGGTAAAAGTACAACAATCAGACATATCATCGGGCTGATGGACCCGCATAAAGGTTCAATCGAATTAAACGGTAAAACGTTTGCTGAGGATCCGGAAGGCTACCGTTCACAATTTACCTATATACCTGAAACACCTGTTTTATACGAAGAATTGACGCTGATGGAGCATCTTGAACTAACAGCCATGGCATATGGACTGTCAAAAGAAACGATGGAGAAAAGGCTGCCTCCGCTTTTAAAGGAATTCCGAATGGAAAAGAGGCTGAAGTGGTTCCCGGCCCATTTTTCTAAAGGAATGAAGCAGAAGGTTATGATTATGTGCGCCTTTTTGGCAGAGCCTGCGCTCTACATTATTGATGAGCCTTTTCTAGGGCTTGATCCGCTTGCCATTAACGCGCTGCTTGAGCGGATGAATGAAGCGAAAAAAGGCGGGGCGAGCGTGCTGATGTCAACACACATTTTGGCAACGGCAGAACGCTATTGCGATTCGTTTATTATTTTACATAACGGCGAGGTGCGGGCGCGCGGCACGCTGTCAGAGCTCAGAGAGCAGTTTGGAATGAAGGACGCGGCGCTGGACGATTTGTATCTTGAGCTTACAAAGGAAGACGCTGGCCATGAATAATATGCTTGATATTTGGCAGTCGCGGCTGCAGGAGCATATCAAAGAAACAAGAACATACATGAAATATATGCTCAATGATCACCTCGTCATTGTTTTGATTTTTTTTCTAGCGGGCGCTGCAAGCTGGTACAGCAAATGGATACGGGACATTCCCGCTCACTTTCCGTCCTTTTGGGTGATGGCCGTGCTGTTTTCGCTCGTGTTGACAAGCTCTTATGTGCGAACGCTTTTGAAGGAGGCTGACCTTGTTTTCTTATTGCCTCTTGAAGCAAAAATGGAGCCTTACTTGAAGCAGGCGTTTGTCTACAGCTATGTGTCTCAGCTGTTTCCGCTTATTGCGCTGAGCATCGTTGCGATGCCGCTTTATTTCGCAGTCACACCGGGGGCTTCGCTCGTATCGTATGCCGCGGTCTTTGTCCAACTGTTGCTGCTGAAAGCGTGGAATCAGGTAATGGAATGGCGCACGACTTTCCAAAACGACCGCAGCATGAAACGGATGGACGTCATCATTCGCTTTGCGGCGAATACACTCGTTCTTTATTTTGTTTTCCAATCTGTTTATATGTATGCGCTTCTCGTCTATGTCATTATGGCTGTTCTTTATCTGTATATGTCTTCCGCAGCAAAACGGAAAACATTTAAATGGGAGAGCCATATTGAGTCCGAATTGAGACGAAAGCAGCGTTTCTATCGGATTGCCAACCTGTTTACTGATGTGCCGCATTTGCGAAAGCAAGCCAAACGCAGAGCTTATCTCGACTTTTTGCTGCGGCTTGTGCCGTTTGAACAGCGCAAAACATTTGCCTATATGTTCACCCGCGCCTTTTTGCGTTCGAGTGATTATTTGGGCATTCTTGTCAGATTAACGATCGTTTTCGCGCTGATCATTATGTATGTCTCAGCCAGCCCGCTGATTGCAGCGGTTTTGACTGTGTTTGCCATTTTCATTACGGGCATTCAGCTTCTGCCGCTCTTCGGCCACTTTGACCATCTGGCGCTTCAAGAGCTGTACCCTGTGCAAAAAGAAACAAAGCTGAAAAGCTATTTCTCTCTATTAAAAACTGCACTTAGTATTCAAGCGCTGCTGATGTCTGTTGCATCTGCCTATGCAGCCGGCTTGACCGGTTTTCTGTACGCGCTGATCGGTTCTGCCGTTCTGATTTTTGTTGTTTTGCCTGCTTATATGACAACCAGGCTGAAAAAGCACGGAAAGCTGTGAACTGAAAAGAGGTAATCAAATGACAGATAATCAGCTGCTGATGCAGGAAGCTTTGGAATGGAAAATGCATTTTTTGCGAAAGGATTCCATGTTTGAACGCTTTTCGAAGCGTGTCCAGACGAAGGTGAATGAACGGATTCCTGAAAAAATCCATACGGTCGTCACCGAGAGTGTGAAAAAAATGGTAGAAGCGACAATGGCCGGCTCCAATATCATTACTTATAAAAAGGATACAAGTGCACTGTCGCTCAGTGAAAAAAACGAATTGGCGAAAAAAACGATTATTTCTTATCAGAAGGTGGCGGCTGCTGAGGGAGTCGGCACCGGAGCGGGCGGCATTTTTTTAGGCATTGCTGATTTTCCGCTGCTGCTTTCAATTAAGATGAAGTGTTTATTTACCTTGTCTTCCATTTACGGCTTTGATGTGAAGGATGCACAAGAAAGGATGTTTTTGCTGCTCGTGTTTCAGCTTGCATTTTCGAGTGACGATGGCCGTAAATCGCTTTTTTCTGTCATCGAAAATTGGGAGACGGAGAAAAAGAGCATCGACTGGAGAGTGTTCCAGCAGGAATATCGCGATTATATCGACGTCGTGAAGCTTTTTCAGCTTTTGCCGGGCGTAGGAGCGGCAGTCGGCGGAATTGCCAATTATAAGCTGCTTGCTCAGCTTGGAGAAACGGCAAGACATGTTTTTCATCTGAGGATATTAAAGGAAACAGCCGGAGTATAAACACTCCGGCTGTTTTTTTATAGCTGATGATAGGTGATCGCAGCACCGGCAAGGACCTTGGCCGCTGTCAGCATGGCTTTTTCGTTGATATCAAATTTCGGATGGTGGTGGGAATAAACTCGATCTGGCTGTTCGGGAGCTGCACCTGTAAAGAAAAAAGTGCCTTTCACGTTTTGTAAGAAATAAGCAAAATCCTCGCCGCCCATTTGCGGTTCACCGTCAATGACCTGCTGAACGCCCTCGGTATTCTTTGCGGTGCTCACCAAGTGGCTCGTTTCGGCAGGATGGTTCACAACCGCCGGATAACCCTGTTCATAGGTGTACTCATAGGACGCGTCGTGCATGCTGCATATTCCTTTTACAACGGCTTCAATTTCTTTCTCCAGAATGTCCCGGACATTTTCATCAAAAGAACGCGCTGTGCCGATGAGTACTGCTTGGTCTGCGATGACATTAAACGGATTGTCGGCGATGAAGGAGCCTGTCGAAATGACGGCGGATTGAATCGGATTGACTTTGCGGCTGACAATGTGCTGCAAAGAGGAAACGATTTGCGAACCGATCAGGACGGCGTCTTTAGTATCATGCGGATGAGCGCCGTGGCCGCCCTTTCCGAAGACTTTAATCGTAAATCGGTCTGCCGCCGCCATTACGGCGCCGGGGCGGCAGAGAATAGTTCCGAGCGGCTCAGTTGCCCAAAGATGAGTGCCGAATATCACATCCGTGTTTTCTAGACAGCCGTCATCGATCATTGGCTTTGCGCCTCCCGGATAATATTCTTCTGCATGCTGGTGGATCATCACAAATGTTCCCTTCAGTTCATGTCTGTTTTGGTGAAGGACCTTGGCCACTGCGAGAAGAGCTGCGGTGTGGCCGTCGTGGCCGCATGCATGCATGACACCAGGCACTTTGGAGGCGTAAGGGACATCTTTTTCATCTTGAATGGGGAGAGCGTCAAAGTCGGCCCTCAAAGCGACTGTAGGGCCGGGTTCGCTTCCTTCTATATATGCTAAAACCCCTCTGCCGCCAACGTTTGTGCGGATTGGGACTCCTAACGATTCATAATAGGAAGCAATAAATGCGGCGGTTTTTTCTTCTTGAAATGAAAGCTCAGGATACATATGAAAATGGCGCCTGATCTCAACCATTTCTTCAAAACAGCTGTCGAGCTGTTTGTTTATCTCTTTCTGCAGTGTGGATATGGACAAAGCCGCTTCCCCCTTTTCTATGTTTTCCATGATTGTATAGAAAAAGTCTGAATATTTCAACTCATGCTGTTTTAAAGCATCATCACAGCTGCGAGGGTTGTCACCAAAAGGCCAATCGCGACGGGAATGAAGTTTTTTCTGGCAAGCTCAAAAGGATCAACTTTGCAAATGGCCGCGGCGGGAATCAACGCCCATGGGACCAGTGTTCCTCCGCCCACCCAGATGGCAGAGATTTGTCCGAGCGCGGTCAGAACGGCGGGATCGGCATGGAGAGCGGACGAAAAGAGCTTTGCGATGGAGCCGGCGAGAGAAATGCCAGAAAATCCTGAGCCGTCAAGGCCTGTTATGGCTCCAGCGGCAGTTAATGCAGCGGCGGCAAGCTCCTTTGACATAGGCATCATATGGGATAAAGCAATGCCAAGATCGTTGACAATGCCGTGGGAACCTTTAGGGAGTGAAGTGCCCAGTATGCTCTCATAGCCTGAGTCGCCAAGATAAAAGAAAGCGGCAATCGGGATGACGGGGCCGAAAACCTTAAAACCGAACTTAAATCCGTCAATAAAATAGCCGGTGATTTTTTCAAGCCCTTTATGCTTATACACGAAAAAATGAACGGTAAGGAGGATACAGATTGCAGACCCGCCAATTAACGCGGTGGCATCATTTCCTTGTAGGTTAAACAAGAGCATGCAGGCGATATCTGCAAGAAAGGCAAGCGGAATCAAAAAAGCCAGTATGGACCGCAGGCGTTTTGGCAAGTACAGCGAGTTGTCTTGTTCGCCGGAAAGAACGGGGGAAAAAGAAGCGGGATGCTCCTGTTTTTTGCGTTCGCGCTGAATCATGATAAAGGCAGCGGTTGTTGTTGTCGCACCCATAATCAGCACAAGCGGAATGCTGGCCGAGACGACATCACCGACTGGAATGCCTGCTGCATCCGCAGTCAGCTTTGGCGCCGCCTGAATGACAAAGTCTCCTGACAGGGCAAAACCGTGTCCGAATAAGTTCATGGCCATGGCCGCGGCAAGAGGCGTCAAACCGGCACGTGCGGCTGCGGGGAGCAGGACGGCGCCGATTAAAGCGACACCCGGAGAAGGCCAGAAGAAGAGAGAAATGGCGAACATCAGGCCCCCAATCAGCCAATAGGCAGTCACAGGCCCTCTCACAAGGCTTGCAAAGGGAGAAATCATCGCTTCATTTATCCCTGTTTTTGTTAACAAATCACTCATTGAAACGATAAAGCAAATGATGAAAATCGTGGGCAGCAGTTCGCCGGCCGCATAGATAAAGCTGTGGAATAAACTGCTGACAGAAGCTGAAAGTGAATGGCTGGCCCATAGCGATATGATAAAAATGCCGAATAGAGAAATAAATGTCGTGTCTTTTCTCAGCAGCATAAATAGGATAATTGCACCGATAAAAAACACATACAGAACATGGACAGACAAAATCCCGACTTCCATCATCGATCACTCCTTCCGCTTACAGATTATTCATAGGCGGGCGGAAGGTGCCGGGACAGAGGGGAGGGTTATGATGGAAGATGAACATTGATCTGTTTCAGCTGCCAATCAGATGATGCCTTAATACTCTATTCGCTTTTTGCAGATGTTTTGGGAAGCATTCAGGAGAAAAAATGACGCACCCTTCAGCAAGCCAGTTTTTTCTATAGGCGATGCTGCTTTCCGATGGCTCTAAATATGAATCATCCTCGTGCTGCATCTCGTAATCATCAAATCCGAACTGAAAACCGCAGCACGGGCAGATTTCATGAGAATGATTGCCTTCATGATCATATGGCGGTTCAGCCAATCCCTTAAACCCGCAGACTGGGCAAGTATGCTTCATTTTGCTTTCCTCCCAATAAAATAAGCTGCCGGACATGCCGGCAGCTATTCGACAGCGAAATATGTGGTGACATAGGAAGGCCGGGAGAAGATCGACGTTGTGTCAATTCCGGCAGATGTATCGCGTTTTTTGTGGGCTTCTTTGTAAGAACCGGACTGCTGCCAGTCTTGAAAGGCGCTTTCCGTTTCCCACAAGGTCAGAATGACATAGGTGTCACTGTCAAGCGGACGGAGCACTCGAATTGCTTCAAAGCCAGGCTCGTTTTCGACTTTTCCCGCTCTGTTTTTAAATCTGTTTTCAAACAGCGGACGCCCTTCCTGAGTAACGGCAATATTGTTCAATACTGCAAAACCGGGATGTTTGATCTCTCCGACTTGGTCAATGACTTCATAAGCGTGTGGTGCCTGGAAAACGGTATCTCCGTTTGTTTCATGAATTAAAATGGCGTTTTCCTGCCCCTGCATCAAAAGGATATTTTCTGAGGGATGCTTCTGTACGATCGTTTTTAAAAAATCGGCTGTCCCATATGTAATATAAACCTTCATATCAGCCACCTCCTGCTTGCTAGTATATCAAAACAATGGTATAAGTTTCTATTGGCGAGTGCTTCGAACATAATTCCAAACAATTTTTCCCATACTACCTTTAGAAAGGCGAGGTGAGTTCATGTTTAAGATAAAGAAAAAGAAACTTTTTATACCTATCATTATTTTAGTGTTAACTGCTTTTCTCGCTTTAATAGGATATATTTCAATTATTTTTCTCGGCCATTATGTCATAGATGAAAAAAAGCTTATTCTTCATGCTTCTTCAAAAATTGTTGATCAAAACGGAGATGAGGTTGCAAGCCTGTATACAGAAAATCGCGAGCCGGTCTCGATCAATGAGATTCCTAAGCAGGTCAGAGAAGCGTTTATCGCTGTTGAGGATAAAAGGTTCTATGAGCATCACGGCATTGATGCAAAATCCGTCGGAAGGGCAGTGTATCGCGATATATTAGCAGGCGGAAAGGTGGAAGGCGGAAGCACGATCACCCAGCAGCTTGCCAAAAATATTTTTCTGACACATGACAAAACATTTCTAAGAAAAACAAAAGAAGTGATCATTGCGATTAATCTTGAACGGGATTACAGCAAGGACAAGCTGCTTGAAATGTATTTAAACCAGCTTTACTTCGGACACGGGGTTTACGGCATACAAGCGGCGTCCCACTATTATTTTAATAAAGAAGTAAAAGATTTGACTGTATCTGAAGGCGCTGTTTTGGCCGCTATTCCGAAGGCGCCTTCTACGTACTCTCCGATTTTGCACCCTGATAAAAATAAGGAGCGGCGTGATACAATTCTAGGCATGATGAATGACCAAGGCTATATCAGTGCGAAAGAGGCTGTCACCGCGCAAGGCCGAACGCTTGGACTGCATGTGAAGAAACAGTCGGAAACACCTTGGTTTGACAGCTACATTGACCTTGTGATCAAAGAGGCGGAAGACAAGTATTCCATTTCTGGGGAGCAGCTTCTTCAAGGAGGATACACGATCAAGGTGCCGCTCGATTCAAAGCTGCAGAAAACGGCTTACCAGGTGATGAAAGAGGGTAGCTATTATCCCGGAACAGATCAGAATGCCGAGGGAAGCGCGGTCTTTATTAATAACAAGACAGGCGGTGTAGAAGCGGCCATCGGCGGAAGGGATTACACATCCAAAGGATATAACCGTGTCACAGCTGTCCGCCAGCCGGGTTCCACATTTAAGCCGCTTGCTGTATACGGACCGGCGATGCAGGAAAAGAAATTTAAGCCATATTCTCTATTGAAGGATGAGTTGCAGTCCTACGGAGATTATACGCCGAAAAACTACGACAGCCGGTATGAGGGCGAAGTCACTATGTCTGACGCCATTACGTACAGCAAAAACGCGCCGGCTGTCTGGACGCTGAATGAGATCGGCGTCGAAACAGGAAAATCTTATTTGAAAGCAAACGGCATTGATATCCCTGATGAAGGACTTGCTCTCGCTCTAGGCGGCTTGGAAAAAGGCGTTTCGCCGCTCCAGCTTGCCGGCGCGTTTCATACATTTGCCGCGAATGGAACGTATACGGAACCCTTCTTTATCTCGAGCATAATAGATGAAGACGGAGAAACAATAGCCGATCATAAAGAGGAAGAAAAGCGGGTTTTCAGCAAGCAGACGTCTTGGAATATGACGAGAATGCTGCAGCAGGTAGTCAAAAAGGGAACGGCCACGTCCGGCACCTATCACGGCGACCTGGCGGGAAAAACAGGTTCTACATCTTATACAGGCGTCTCCGGCGCGACAAAGGACGCTTGGTTTGCAGGCTATACGCCGAAAATAACCGGGGCAGTCTGGATGGGTTATGACAAAACGGATCAAAACCATTATTTGAAAGCCGGGAGCTCATACCCGACGCGGCTGTTTAAGGATATTTTGACACAGGCAGGAGAAACCGGTCATGTGTTCACAAAGCCTAAAAACGTTAAAGAACTGGAAAGCCCGATTGAGCTGAAGCAGGTCAAAACACTCACAGCCGATTACACATTTAAAGCAGCGGGGCTCTTTACTATTGAATTAAAGTGGGACGCTCAAGAGGATGATCGGGCCGTATACAGAATTTATGTAAACAAGGACGGCAAGGAGACGCTTCTTGATTCGGTTGAAGGGAAGGGAAGCTATGAAATTCCTTATGCCAACTTATTTTCGGGCGCGTCTTATAAAATTGTGCCTTATAATACACAGACAAAAAGAGAAGGGGAAGGAACCGATTACGTTCAGCCAAAATTGTTTTCCTCTTAATGGAATTCGGCGATTTTTTGAACTTTGAGCTACATTTCTATACCATTTGCCTAAAACAAGGTATAGTGGAATAAGTCAAGAAATACGAACGTATGGTTGCCGTATGAAAGGTGGAAATCAGATGAGTAAACGAGAAACGTTTAACGAGACGTTTTTAAAAGCTGCGCGGGGAGAAAAAGCGGATCACACGCCTGTGTGGTATATGAGGCAAGCAGGGCGCTCACAGCCGGAATACCGCAAGCTGAAGGAAAAGTACGGATTGTTTGAGATCACACATCAGCCCGAACTTTGTGCGTATGTCACAAGACTGCCGGTTGAGCAATACGGAGTCGATGCTGCAATCCTTTATAAAGATATCATGACGCCGCTGCCGTCAATCGGTGTGGATGTTGAAATCAAAAACGGGATCGGTCCTGTGATTGATCAGCCAATCCGGTCTCTGGCGGACATTGAAAAACTCGGCCAAATTGATCCGGAACAGGACGTGCCGTACGTGCTTGAGACAATTAAACTGCTTGTCAATGAGCAGCTGAACGTCCCGCTCATCGGTTTCTCAGGTGCGCCTTTTACGCTTGCAAGCTATATGATCGAAGGCGGCCCGTCGAAAAACTACAATAAAACAAAAGCCTTCATGTACAGCATGCCAGATGCATGGAATCTGCTGATGTCCAAGCTTGCCGACATGATCATCGTGTACGTGAAAGCGCAGATTGAGGCAGGCGCAAAAGCGATTCAAATCTTTGATTCGTGGGTCGGCGCATTGAATCAGGCAGATTACAGAACATACATCAAACCCGTGATGAACCGGATTTTTTCAGAGCTCGCAAAGGAGAATGTGCCGCTGATCATGTTTGGCGTCGGCGCAAGCCATCTCGCAGGTGATTGGCATGACCTTCCTCTCGATGTTGTCGGGCTTGACTGGAGACTCGGCATTGATGAAGCCAGATCAAAAGGAATTACTAAAACAGTGCAGGGCAACCTGGACCCGTCCATTTTGCTTGCGCCATGGGAAGTCATTGAGAAGAAAACGAAGGAAATACTTGATCAGGGTATGAAATCAGACGGCTTCATTTTCAATCTTGGCCATGGGGTATTTCCTGACGTCAGTCCCGAGGTTTTGAAAAAACTGACAGCGTTTGTCCATGAATATTCACAAAACAAAAAAATGGGTCAATATTCCTAAGCATATCTTTTGGTATCTTAATGATATCCTGTCAAAATGTTTGTATCAGATCATTAAAGAGGGTGTAAACAGTGAGTAGAAAGAAAATGGGGCTTCTCGTGATGGCGTACGGCACGCCTTATAAGGAAGAAGATATTGAACGTTATTATACACATATCAGAAGAGGCAGAAAGCCTGAACCTGAAATGCTTCAAGATTTGAAAGACAGATACGAAGCGATTGGCGGCATTTCACCGCTTGCCAAAATCACAGAAGAGCAGGCGCATAATCTGGAACAGCACTTGAATGAAATTCAGGATGAGATTACGTTTAAAGCGTATATCGGATTGAAGCATATCGAGCCGTTTATTGAAGACGCCGTAGCAGAGATGCATAAGGATGGCATTACAGAAGCAGTCAGCATCGTGCTGGCGCCGCATTTCTCCACGTTCAGCGTTCAGTCCTACAACAAACGTGCCAAAGAAGAGGCTGAAAAACTCGGCGGCTTAACGATTACGTCAGTTGAAAGCTGGTACGATGAACCGAAGTTCGTGAAATATTGGGTTGACCGAGTGAAGGAAACATATGCGTCAATGCCTGAGGATGAAAGAGAAAACGCAATGCTCATCGTATCCGCACACAGCCTGCCGGAAAAAATCAAAGAATTTGGAGACCCGTACCCGGACCAGCTGCATGAATCGGCGAAATTGATTGCTGAAGGCGCAGGCGTTTCCGAATATGCTGTCGGCTGGCAAAGTGAAGGGAACACGCCTGATCCTTGGCTCGGACCCGATGTTCAGGATTTAACACGTGATTTATTCGAACAAAAAGGCTATCAAGCATTTGTATATGTTCCTGTTGGATTTGTCGCGGATCACTTAGAAGTGCTTTATGATAATGATTATGAATGCAAAGTGGTGACTGACGATATCGGCGCAAGCTATTACCGGCCGGAAATGCCAAATGCCAAGCCTGAATTTATTGATGCTTTGGCAACAGTCGTATTAAAAAAATTAGGACGTTAAAGAAGGCGATGAACATGAGTGACGGCAAAAAACATGTAGTCATCATCGGCGGCGGCATTACCGGTTTAGCCGCCGCCTTCTATATGGAAAAAGAAATCAAAGAAAAGAATCTGCCGCTTGAACTGACGCTTGTTGAGGCAAGTCCGAGAGTCGGCGGAAAAATCCAGACTGTCAAGAAGGACGGCTATATCATCGAAAGAGGGCCAGACTCATTTCTGGAACGAAAGAAAAGCGCCCCGCAGCTTGTTAAAGACTTAGGTCTTGAGCATTTGCTTGTCAACAATGCGACCGGACAATCCTATGTGCTTGTAAACCGCACTCTGCATCCAATGCCGAAGGGCGCTGTAATGGGGATACCGACAAAAATTGCGCCGTTTGTTTCTACGGGTCTGTTTTCTTTGTCTGGGAAGGCGAGAGCTGCTATGGATTTCATCCTGCCTGCTAGCAAAACAAAGGATGATCAGTCATTGGGAGAATTCTTCCGCAGACGTGTCGGAGATGAAGTGGTCGAGAACTTAATCGAGCCGCTTCTATCAGGGATCTACGCAGGCGACATTGACAAGCTCAGCCTGATGTCGACATTCCCGCAATTTTACCAGACGGAACAAAAGCATAGAAGCCTGATTCTCGGCATGAAAAAAACAAGGCCTCAAGGCTCAGGCCAGCAGCTGACGGCAAAAAAACAAGGGCAGTTCCAGACTCTGTCAACCGGTTTGCAGACCCTTGTAGAAGAGATCGAAAAGCAGTTAAAGCTGACGAAGGTGTATAAAGGCACAAAAGTGACCAAACTCAGCCATAGCGGCTCTGGCTATTCGCTCGAACTGGATAACGGCGTCACACTTGATGCTGATTCAGTAATTGTGACTGCTCCGCATAAAGCGGCTGCGGGAATGCTTTCTGAGCTTCCTGCCATTTCTCATTTGAAAAATATGCACTCCACATCCGTGGCAAACGTCGCTTTAGGTTTCCTTGAAGGCTCCGTCCAAATGGAGCATGAGGGCACGGGTTTTGTCATTTCAAGAAACAGTGACTTTGCGATCACAGCCTGTACGTGGACGAATAAAAAATGGCCGCACGCAGCGCCGGAAGGCAAAACGCTGCTTCGAGCATATGTCGGAAAAGCTGGAGACGAATCCATTGTCGATCTATCAGATAATGACATTATCAACATTGTGTTAGAAGACTTAAAGAAAGTCATGAACATAAACGGCGAGCCGGAAATGACATGTGTCACCCGATGGCATGAAAGCATGCCGCAGTACCATGTCGGCCATAAGCAGCGTATCAAGGAGCTGCGTGAAGCACTTGCATCTGCGTATCCGGGTGTTTATATGACAGGCGCTTCTTTCGAAGGTGTCGGCATTCCCGACTGCATTGATCAAGGAAAAGCTGCCGTGTCTGACGCGCTTACCTATTTATTCAGCTAAAACCTCCGCTTTATCGCGGAGTTTTTTTGATGTGCAATGGCAATATTGTGTAAAAAAATGATTGAATTGAACAGCAGGTTATGATACATTTGCATATGTACTTAATGACTAAAATGTTCAAATGGTCAGTTTTGAGGTGAATACAATGTCAATAGATCGAAAAAAGCTCATTTTGGAGGCGGCTACAAAGTCTTTCACGCAGTTCGGGTATAAAGCGACGACAATGGATCTTGTCGCAAAACTTGCGAACGTGGGGAAGGGGACCATTTATACTTTTTTCAAAAACAAAGAAGAGCTGTTTGACGAGATTTTCACTACTTTATTAAAGGAAATGAAGCAAAAAGCGGATGAAGCGATGGAGCCGAACCTTCCGTTCCATGAAAATGTGCACAGAGCGCTGTTTGCCATTCTGGAGTTCAGGAAAACACATCAGCTGACGATTAAAATTTTCCAAGAGAATGCCGAGATTGGTACAATGGCAGTTCAGGAAGTGATCCAGAAAATGGAGCGAGCCATACTGTCTTATATCAAAAGTAAGATTGAAGACGGGATCAAAAGCGGCGCAATCAAGCCGTGCGACACTGAACTGACAGCCTTTGTGATGCTGAAGCTTTATATCGCGCTCATTTTTGACTGGGAAAAACAACACCCCCCGCTTGATAAAGAGACAATTGCGGGACTGCTTGAATTGTATGTTGTCAAAGGATTGTCAGCGAACTAGATAATCCTTTCTCTTTGCAAGAAAATGACCATTTTTCATGATGAGTCAGTTTTAGAATGGAGGCATCAGGATGAACACAATACGAAGTCAGTGGAAAGACATCGTAACAAGTAAAAAATTATTGATTCCCATCATCGCCATTTTGTTTGTCCCGCTTATTTACAGCGGCGTATTCTTAAAGGCTTATTGGGACCCGTACGGCACAGTTGACCAGCTGCCTGTCGTTGTCGTCAACCAAGACAAGGGAGCAACGTATGAAGGAGAAAAACTTCAAATCGGTGATGATCTGGTCAAAGAATTAAAGGATAATAACAACTTTGATTGGCATTTTTCCAATGATCTCGACCAATCGTTAAAGGACTTATTGAATCAAAAATATTATTTAGTTGTCGAGATTCCTGAGGATTTTTCTAAGAATGCCAGCACTGTATTAGACAAAAATCCGAAAAAATTGGATCTGAAATACCATACAAATGCAGGCTCTAACTATGTAGGGGCAACGATCGGCGAAAAAGCGATTGATAAACTGAAAGCCTCTGTTTCAAAAGAAGTGACCGAGCAATATACGAAAGTTATTTTTGATAACTTTAAAGATATCGCAAAAGGTTTGAGCGACGCGAGCAGCGGCGCGAAAAAAATTGATGACGGCACAAAGGATGCGAAAAACGGAAGCGCCCAGCTGAAAGAAAATCTGGCGAAGCTGAAGGAAAGCACCGCTACCATCAGTGACAAAACAGCGCAGCTTGCAGATGGAGCGGCTCAGGTGACGAGCGGCATCCAATCACTTGACAGCTCGCTCGGTAAATTCCAGGACAGCAGCAACCAGATTTATGATAAATCTAGTCAGCTTGCAGCAGGATCAGGCGAGCTGACAAGCAAGATGAATGAACTTCTTGCTGGACTTCAAAATGTGCAGAAGGGTGCGCCTAATCTTACTAACGGGCTGGATCAGCTCAACAGTAAAGCCCAAGAAGGTTCTGAGAAAGCAGCAAAAGCGGAAAAGCTCATTAATGCGCTCGATTTAACGAAGCTTGAAACTGCTGTAAACAATCTGGAAAAATCAGAAACTGCGATGAAGGAATTTAAAAAACAGCTGTCTGACTTTGAAAACAGCTTAAAAAACCGTGATCAGGCATTCAAAAATCTCATCAATTCGAGTGATTTCTTAACAGCGGAGCAAAAAAGCCAGTTGATCAGCTCTGTTGAAAAGCAGCTGCCGAAAGTTGATGCGCCTGATTTTGATGAAATTTTAAGTGGGCTTCCTTCAGCTGATCAGCTGCCTGACATCGCAACGATAAAAAGCTCTCTTGAAGACGTGAAAGCGCAGGTGGCGCAGGTGAAAGCCATGCCGGAAGCTACATCTAAGCTTTATAACGGCGCAAAAACAATCCAAGATGCGATTGACAGATTAACTGAGGGAGCTGATAAGATATACAATGGTTCACAGAAGCTGACAGATGGCCAAACTAAACTGACAGCCGGCATCGGTGAATATAATAAGCAGTTCGCAAAGGCAAAAGCGGGCTCAGAGCAATTGGTGACAGGAAGCAGCCAAGTATCCGGCGGATTGTTTAAGCTGTTAGACGGGTCTAAACAGGTCCAAAGCGGATCATCAAAACTTGCAGACGGATCTGCATCACTTGATACAGGTTTAGGCAAGCTATTGGACGGCACAGGAGAGCTGTCTAGTAAGCTGAAGGATGCGGCTGATCAAACAGGAGATATCGATGCTGATGATCAAACATACGGCATGTTTGCGGATCCGGTTAAAACCAAAGATGATGCCATTCATTCCGTTCCTAACTATGGAACAGGGCTGACACCTTATATCCTGTCAATGGGCTTGTATGTCGGCGGCATCATGCTGACGGTTGTCTTCCCGCTGAAGGAAGCGTCAGGACGTCCGAGAAACGGTTTTGAGTGGTTCTTCAGCAAATTCAATGTCATGATGCTTGTAGGAATCATTCAATCATTGATTGTGGCGACGGTTCTTCTATTGGGAATTGGTCTCGAGGTAGAGAGCACGTGGAGATTTTACGTGTTTACGATCATTACGAGTCTCGCTTTCCTGGCGATGATTCAATTTTTGGCTACAACGATGGGCAACCCTGGACGTTTTATCGCAGTCATTATTTTAGTGCTGCAGCTGGGAGCGAGCGGAGGAACCTTCCCGCTTGAATTGCTTCCGAATTTCTATCAGGTCATCCACGGCGCATTGCCGATGACCTACAGCATTAACGGATTCAGAGCGGTCATTTCAAACGGTGACTTTGGCTACATGTGGCAGATGGCCGGCGTCTTAATCGGCATCGCCCTCGTCATGATTGCACTAAGCATTACTTACTTTACAATGTTAAGCCGGAAGGAAGAATCATCAGAAGAACAGCCGGCTTCATAAAGAAAAAGAACTTGTTTCCTTGGAAACAAGTTCTTTTTTTGTTACATTCCCCATTTAATAAGCAATCCTGTATAGGTTAATCCGCCGCCAAACCCGAAAAGCAAAACAATTTGATCTTTTTTCAGCTTCCCGGCTTTCACTGCGAGATCGAGCGCCAAAACAATTGAAACCGAAGACGTGTTTCCGTAGTGCTCAACACTAGTGAGCGTTTTTTCAATCGGGAACGGTGTTTTTTCACAAATTGACTCGATCATGCGCAAGTTGGCGCTGTGAGGAACAAACCAATCGAGATCATCAGAGCTGAGTCCTGCTTTATGTAAAAGCCGTTCAAATTCGCCAGGGACGGTTCTTGCGGCCCATTTATATACCTCGCGTCCGTTTTGCACCATTTTTCCAGAACCGACAAGCTGCACACCGTTTATTTCATTTCGCAGTCCGGCACGATACAAAATATCGCCACCGTTCCCGCTTGTTCCTTGTACAGACGCAAGAAATCCCGGCGTCTCTTCATCTCGTTCCACTAACAGCGCACCAGCGGCATCGCCGAACAGAACGCATGTCGTTCGATCGGTATAATCCGTTACCTTTGATAACGTCTCTCCGGCGATCACGAGAATTTTTTGATGAAGGCCAGATGTGATCAATCCATTTGCCAAATGGAGGCCGTAAGTCAGCCCGGCGCATGTCGCATTAATATCCAGCGCGCCGGTGCTTTCCCAGCCGAAATATTCCTGTACGCGGCATGCCGTACTTGGAAAGGCGTAATCGGATGTGGTTGTGGCAACGAGGATCATATCGACATCATCAAGTGTTCCTTTATAACGGCTCTTGAGATTCTTCACCGCTTCTATGCATAAATCAGAGGTAAATTGATGTTCATCTGCAATCCGGCGTTCTCTCATTCCTGTGCGCTGAACGATCCATTCATCAGAGGTATCAACGATCTTTTCTAAATCTGCATTGGTTAAACGTCTGCTCGGCGCATAGGTGCCGATAGCTGTAATTTTTGCTTTTGACATATGAATCACTCCTTATGGTCAGATTATAACACTAGATATTAGTATCTGGTACTAAAAAGAAGGTTTTTTTACAAAAAAAGAGAAGTGTAGAATAGGGAATCTATGAAAAAGAAAAAGGAGGCTGAAAAATGGTCAGTCAAGAAGCAGTAGTCTTTTTGGCATTATCCGGGGCTATTGCGTTTCTGTTGCCAATCGGGCTGATTGTATGGTTTAAGCGAAAGTATGGCGCCTCGCTTAAAGTGTTTTTTATTGGCGCTCTCACGTTTTTTGTCTTCGCTCAGCTGCTGGAAGGCGGCGTTCATGTTTATGTACTGCAAGTGAATGAAATGACGAAAGAAGCGATGCAACATCCATTATGGTATGGCATTTACGGCTGCTTGATGGCCGGAATTTTTGAGGAGTGCGGAAGGTATATGATGATGCGATTTTTTATGAAGCGCCATCATACCTGGGCGGATGGTCTGGCTTTCGGGGCAGGCCATGGCGGGCTTGAAGCCATCCTGATTACAGGCTTGTCCTCTATCTCACTTATTGTATACGCATTTGCAATCAATAGCGGGACGTTTGAACAGCTTTTGGTCAATGGCGACGTCAAACAGGCGCTTTTGCCGATACAGGAGCAGCTGCTGCATACTCCTTCGTATGAATGGATGCTGGGCGGAATAGAAAGAATCAGTGCCATTGCCGTCCAAATTGGGCTGTCTCTGCTTGTTTTGTACGCGGTTAAAAGCCGCCGGCCGCTGTTTTTGTTGTATTCTATTCTTTTACATGCACTGTTTAATGTACCGGCGGTTTTATATCAGAGAGGAATCATAGAGCATGCTGCAGCTGTTGAAATCATTATTGCTCTTATAGCGGCTTTATCAGTTTATTGGATTGTAAAAGCAAAAAGGGTGTTTCAATAAAAGGTCCAAGCAGCAGCAATGCCCGCTTGGAAAAATGTGAATGGAAATATTCATTAAGCATGGGTCATCAGAATATTTCTGATTCAGTCTTTACAATGACAGCAAGAATGTCTGTGTTTTTTACAAGAGAAACAATGGTGTTTCTTTTTCTTCTTCTCGCAAGGGTCATGGCATTCTTTCTTTTTCTTGCAATGGTCGTGGAAATCTTTATCGAACCACTCGTCAAAGAACCAAAAATCATCGAACCAATCGTGACAACGACATTTCTGTTCATGTGAATGACGACAGCACATAGAAATCCCTCCTCTTCCCATGCTCTCTACAGCATATGAGAGATTGATAGGAAAAGATTGGACGGGTCCCTCGGGAAAAGAGTATATTTTAAGTAGAAAATAAAAGGAGGAATGCCCTATGACGTCTGTACGTAAAACGATGGAGCTCATTAAAGAACTGGTATCGATCCCAAGCCCGACAGGAAATACATATGAGGTGATCAATTATATTGAAAGCCTTTTAAAAGAATGGAAGGTAGAAACGGTTCGGAACCACAAGGGCGGCTTAATTGCAACGCTTCCAGGACGCGACACATCCCGGCATCGCATGCTGACTGCGCACGTTGACACCCTCGGCGCTATGGTAAAGGAAATTAAAGCGGACGGCCGGCTGAAAATCGATTTAATCGGCGGGTTCCGCTACAACTCGATTGAGGGGGAGTATTGCCAAATTGAAACCGCCTCAGGAAAAACGTACACAGGCACAATTTTAATGCATCAAACGTCTGTGCACGTATACAAAGACGCGGGAAAGGCTGAGCGGAATCAAGAGAATATGGAGATCCGCCTAGATGAACCTGTTCACTGCCGGAAAGATACGGAGGAGCTTGGCATTGGCGTCGGAGACTTTGTGTCGTTTGATCCACGTGTCGAGATCACATCAAGCGGATTTATTAAATCGCGCCATTTGGATGACAAAGCAAGCGTCGCCTTATTGCTCCGCTTAATTCATGAAATTCAAACAGAAGACATTGAGCTGCCGTATACAACCCATTTTCTTATTTCCAATAATGAAGAAATCGGTTACGGCGGGAATTCGAATATTCCTCCTGAAACAGTTGAATATTTGGCGGTTGATATGGGCGCTATCGGTGACGGGCAGGCGACAGATGAATATTCAGTATCAATCTGTGTGAAGGATGCGAGCGGGCCGTATCATTATCAGCTCAGAAAGCATTTAGTTCAATTAGCCGAGAAGCATCATATTGACTATAAGCTTGATATATATCCGTACTACGGGTCTGATGCATCAGCAGCGATCAAATCCGGGCATGATATTGTGCATGGCCTCATAGGGCCGGGAATTGACGCTTCCCATGCATTTGAACGCACCCATAAATCATCTCTTCGCCATACCGCTAAGCTTCTGTATTACTATGTACAGTCACCAATGGTATAAGGGGGAGGACCAATGAAGATTTATAAGCTGAAAAGCACATTCGGCTGGGAAGGTGATGACGGGTTGGGAGAACAGCTGATTCAGCAGATCCTTGCCGGAGAAAAAACCGCCACGTGCGCGCCGAAATCATTGTATTCAAAAGATGAATTGAGGGACGTTTATCAAACAGCGGGTCAGCTTGTTACCGTTTATGATAAACATGACAATCCAAGATGCAATATAAAAGTGACAGATGTCTTTGAAACCACCTTTGGTGCGCCTGATATGAGGTTAGTCAAAGGAGAGGGCAATGGAGACCGAATTGAGGAGTTTCAAGAGGATCATCGGATGGCATGGGCGGAACTGATCAAAAGCGGTGAACTGGAGCTGAATGAGGATACTGTTTTGATTACAGAACTGTTTGTGCTTGTTAAAGATTAAAAAAGCCTGCGGGGCAAGAACCCCGCAGGCTTTTCATTAACCAGAAATGGTTGCGTTTTGTTCTGTTTTCGATTGGGACATAACAGTTTCTGCTTTCGCAGGATTAAACATGCCTTCCCATTTAGACATCACAACGGCAGCAAGCGCGTTACCAGTCAGGTTGACAACTGTACGTGCCATATCCATGATGCGGTCTACGCCGGCAATAAAGGCAAGTCCTTCAGCCGGAACGCCGATGGTGCCAAGCGTTGCAAGCAAGACAACAAAAGAAGTACCAGGTACGGCAGCCATCCCTTTGGATGTCACCATTAAGACGAGCACAAGCGTAATTTGGTGCCAAATCGTCAAATCAATGCCATATACCTGTGCTAAAAAGAGTGCGGCAATAGATTGATAGAGAACGGAACCGTCTAAGTTAAACGTGTAACCGATCGGAATGACAAATGAAACAATGCCTTTTGGACATCCGATTTTCTCCATTTTTTCCATGATGCGCGGAAGAACCGTTTCAGAGCTGGACGTACTGAACGCCAGTAAGATTTCGTCCTTCATGTAAGCAAGGAACTTGAAGATGCTGATGCCAGCAATTTTTGCGACAATCCCGAAAATAACAATTAAGAAGAAAGCAAGCGCGACATAAACCAATCCGACGAGCTTTCCGAGAGAGATAAGAGAACCGAGTCCGAATTTAGACACAGTCACTCCGATAAGAGCGAAAACGCCGAATGGCGCCACTTTCATCACAAGGTTTACAACGTGGAACATGGCATGGGATACACCTTCAAAAAAGGCTAATACAGGCTTGCCTCTTTCACCGATCGCGGAAATACCCAATGCAAATAGTACTGTAAAGCAGATGATGGCTAGAAGATCCCCTTCGACCAATGACTGGAAGAAGTTTGTCGGCACAATATGGAGGAACGTTTCCGCCACTGATTTATTACTTTGTTCTTTTTCAGTTTCAACATATTGACTGATGTCCGATTTTTGAGCTTCGTGTATATTAACTCCTGTACCCGGATGGAAGATGTTTGCAAGGGCTAGTCCGAGAATAATGGCAAAAGTCGTGATGATCTCGAAGTACAGAATCGTTCTGAAGCCTAATTTACCGACTTGCTTTCCATTTCCTGCACCGGCTACACCGATGATTAAGCTGGAGACAACAATAGGAATCACTATCATTTTGATTAAGCGTAAAAAGAGATCCCCGATTGGCTGCAGGTAAGTAGGCAATGCTGGGTTGCCATACCAAATGACGCCAACAATGACACCTAGAATAAGTCCAACGAATATTTGTGTGGCTAATCCAAACTTAATTCTTTTCATAGATTACCTCCCAAAAAACAAAGTATCAACATATATCATGAATAGACATATATTTAATCTCACTATTAGATCAAATTATAATAGATAAGAAATCAATTCGTCTATAGTAAATTATATTTCGAAAATAAAGAATATTCAATGACATTATGATAATCACCAGAATTATCTAAAAACAGGTGAGCTTTGACCTAACCTGACTATTATTTCAAAATTAAGAGATATGTGAAAAAATAAGAAAATCCCACGCGTAAGGCGCGGGATTTTCGCTCATTACAAATCGTTTACTTTTATACAGTCATTGCAGATATTACCATAACACTCATGCTGCTCTTCTATCTTTTTTCCGCATTCCGCACACTTTTTCGAAGGCAGGTTTCTAAAAAATTCTGTGATTTTCCCCAGCATAACCAATCCCTCTTTCCCCTTTGTAGTGATTTCATTGTAATATAACAGAGCGCAAAAATCAATAACTGTTTTGATACAATGTTTAAAACATGCTTTTTTCAAGAAAAATGGGTATATTGAAGGAGGATCAATTTTTTTTGAAAAGATAGGAGGACATTATGAAAGTTACAGTTATCGGATGCTATGGCGGTTTTCCGGCCGCAAATGAAGCGACGTCAGGCTATTTGTTTCAGTCAGGTGATTACTCTCTGCTTGTTGATTGCGGCAGTGCCGTTTTGTCTAAGCTGTTCGGATATGTGCCGGCGGAAAAGCTGGATGCGGTCGTTCTGTCTCATTATCACCATGACCATATCGCTGATATCGGGCCGCTGCAATTTGCCAAGCAAGTCGGTTCGTTTCTCGGCAAAGGAGATCATACGCTTCCGATTTACGGACATGATGCTGATATAGAACAGTTTCAAAAGCTTACATATAAAACACATACGAAAGGGATCGCCTATCAGCCGGATCAGCCGTTGACTGCCGGTCCGTTTACGATCACCTTTTTAAAAACGATTCACCCGGTGACGTGCTATGCCATGCGGATTACTGACGGCAGCCACACTGTCGTTTATACTGCTGATTCCAGCTATCAGGATTCATTTATACCGTTTTCGAAAGATGCTGATTTATTGATCTCAGAATGCAATTTTTATGCCGATCAAGACGGAACAAGTGCAGGCCATATGAACAGCCTGGAAGCCGGGCGCATTGCAAAAGAAGCGGGAGCGGGAGAACTGCTGCTGACCCATTTGCCGCATTTTGGCGTGCATGACAACCTTCGCAAAGAAGCGAAAACCGTTTTTAACGGAGAAGTGAATATTGCGAAATCAGGTTTTGTGTGGGAAGGATAAAGGAGGAGCACCATGTTATTTATAGACAATCAAAATATCAATGATCCGCGGATCAATCTTGCTATTGAGGAGTACTGTGTAAAGCATTTAGACCCTGAACAGCAATATTTGCTCTTTTATGTGAATCAACCGTCTATTATCATTGGGAAAAACCAAAATACAATAGAAGAAATCAATACAAAATATGTTGAGGAAAACGGGATTATCGTCGTCCGCCGTTTATCAGGCGGGGGCGCTGTGTACCATGATCTGGGGAACTTGAACTTCAGCTTTATTACCAAGGATGACGGGGACAGCTTTCATAACTTTAAAAAATTCACTGAGCCGGTGATTCAGGCGTTACATCAGCTTGGGGTTGAAGCTGAATTAAGCGGCCGGAACGACATTGTAGTGGATGGCCGGAAAATATCCGGAAACGCTCAGTTTGCAACGAAAGGCCGTATTTTCAGCCACGGCACCCTCATGTTTGATTCAGCCATTGATCATGTTGTATCAGCATTAAAGGTGAAAAAGGATAAAATTGAATCAAAAGGCATCAAATCGATCAGAAGCCGAGTGGCAAACATCAGTGAGTTTCTCGATGATAAAATGACCACCGAAGAATTCCGCAGCCATTTGCTTCGCCATATTTTTAACACAAACGACATTGGAAACGTGCCGGAGTATAAGCTGACGGAAAAAGATTGGGAGACCATTCATCAAATTTCGAAAGAGCGCTATCAGAATTGGGATTGGAACTACGGCCGCTCACCAAAATTTAACCTTAATCATTCGAAGCGTTATCCGGTTGGATCGATCGATTTGCGCCTGGAAGTCAAGAAAGGCAAAATCGAGGACTGCAAAATCTTCGGAGATTTCTTCGGTGTCGGTGATGTATCTGAAATTGAAAACCTGCTGGTCGGAAAACAATACGAACGCAGCGTCATCGCTGATGTGCTCGAAGGTGTGAATCTCAAGCATTACTTTGGGAACATTACGAAAGAGGATTTCCTTGATCTGATTTATTAAGGCAAAACACATCGTTTGAAAGAGCGGTTGTGTTTTTGAAATAATGGAGGCAGGAGGGATTCACATGAAAGTGTTTTTAATCGGAGCGAACGGACAAATCGGGCAAAGACTCGTCTCTTTATTCCAAGATAATCCTGATCATTCCATCAGAGCGATGGTCAGAAAAGAAGAACAGAAAGCGTCTCTTGAAGCTGCCGGTGCAGAAGCTGTGCTTGCGAATCTGGAGGGCAGCCCGGAAGAAATCGCCGCTGCGGCAAAAGGTTGTGACGCGATCATTTTCACAGCTGGTTCCGGCGGCAGTACAGGCTATGATAAAACACTGCTGGTGGATCTTGATGGAGCGGCAAAAGCCATTGAAGCTGCGGCCATTGCCGGAATCAAACGGTTTATTATGGTCAGCGCCCTGCAAGCCCATCACCGTGAAAATTGGAATGAGGCACTCAAGCCTTATTATGTGGCCAAGCATTATGCTGATAAAATTCTGGAAGCGAGCGGTTTAACCTATACGATTATCCGTCCGGGAGGCCTTCGCAATGAGCCTGGAATGGGAACTGTTTCAGCAGCTAAGAATCTGGAGCGGGGATTTATTTCCCGTGATGACGTTGCAAAAACGGTCATTGCCTCTTTAGATGAGAAGAATACGGAAAATCGGGCCTTTGATCTGACCGAAGGAGATATACCGATTGCCGAAGCATTGAAGAAACTATGACAGTACTGACACTCAGGGCTTTTTGCTCTTGAGTGTTTTTTTCTGTTTCTCTATAATGGAGGAGAAAGCTAGGCTTCAATAATGAATGACTATTCATTCACTTTAAGGGGTGGGAGAATGAATCTTGTTTCAAAATTGGAAGAAACAGCATCTGAGAAGCCCGACAGCATCGCATGCAGGTTTAAAGATCACTTGATGACGTATCAAGAGCTGAATGAACATATTCAGCGATTTGCGGACGGCCTTCAGGAAGCCGGTATGGAGAAAGGGGACCATCTAGCTTTGCTGCTTGGCAATTCGCCTGATTTTATCATCGCGTTTTTTGGCGCTTTAAAAGCTGGGATCGTGGTTGTTCCCATCAATCCGTTGTACACGCCGACAGAAATTGGTTATATGCTGACAAATGGCGATGTAAAGGCGATTGTGGGCGTTAGCCAGCTTTTGCCGCTTTATGAGAGCATGCATGATTCGCTGCCAAAGGTTGAGCTCGTCATTTTATGCCAGACGAGGGAGGAGGAGCCGGAAGCTGCGGACCCAGAGGTCAGGATGAAAATGACAACGTTTGCAAAAAAATTGCGCCCGACATCTGCCGCTAAACAAAACCAAGAACCTGTACCTGATGATACCGCGGTTATTTTATATACGTCAGGAACGACTGGAAAACCGAAAGGCGCGATGCTGACACATCAGAATTTGTACAGCAATGCCAACGATGTCGCAGGCTATTTGGGAATGGATGAGAGGGACAATGTGGTCTGCGCTCTTCCCATGTTTCACGTGTTTTGTTTAACCGTCTGCATGAATGCACCGCTGATGAGCGGCGCAACTGTCTTGATTGAGCCTCAATTCAGTCCGGCATCTGTTTTTAAGCTTGTTAAGCAGCAGCAGGCGACCATTTTTGCCGGTGTGCCTACAATGTATAACTACTTGTTTCAGCATGAAAACGGAAAGAAAGATGATTTTTCTTCGATCCGGCTGTGCATTTCGGGAGGCGCGGCCATGCCAGTCGCGTTGCTGACGGCGTTTGAAGAAAAATTCGGTGTTACCATTTTGGAAGGCTACGGGCTCTCGGAAGCATCACCCGTCACGTGCTTTAACCCGTTTGACAGGGGCAGAAAGCCGGGCTCCATCGGGACAAGTATCTTACATGTCGAAAACAAGGTCGTAGATCCGCTCGGACGCGAGCTGCCCGCTCACCAGGTCGGTGAATTGATCGTGAAAGGCCCCAATGTGATGAAGGGCTATTATAAAATGCCGATGGAAACAGAGCATGCATTAAAAGACGGGTGGCTTTATACGGGGGACTTGGCAAGACGGGATGAGGACGGCTATTTTTACATTGTTGACCGGAAAAAAGACATGATCATTGTAGGAGGATACAATGTGTATCCGCGGGAGGTGGAGGAGGTGCTGTACAGCCATCCGGACGTCAAGGAGGCGGTTGTCATCGGCGTGCCGGACCCCCAAAGCGGGGAAGCGGTAAAGGGATATGTGGTGCCGAAACGCTCTGGGGTAACAGAGGAGGACATCATGCAGCACTGCGAAAAGTATCTGGCAAAATACAAGCGGCCTGCCGCCATTACGTTTCTTGACGATATTCCGAAAAATGCGACGGGGAAAATGCTCAGACGGGCACTGAGAGATATTTTGCCCCAATAAAATGAAAAAGCGAAGCGGTTAGCTTCGCTTTTTCATTTTCAATCCTTTGCTTCTTTTTTAATAATATTTAGCAGCGCCTTTGTATCATTTTTGCTCAATTTGTAGTATGTGCCATCCTTCGAAAAAACGGCTTGCTGGCTGCCGTCAATCCATAGTCTGAATGAGTCATACCGGTCTTTATGAAACTTGATTGTCCCTTCGTAATCAGGGGCTGATGTTTTTTCTGTCTTCACCTGTTTTCCCTGATTCATAATATCCAGCATATCTTTGACGTGCTGTCTTTTTTCAATCTCGATATCTTCCTGGCCGCTTGAAGACAGTGTGATCAAATCCGCGTCTACCGATTGATACACATCCCCTGATCGGCTGTAAAGATAAAAAAATGCTATAAACACAAGACCGATTACCACGATGGCTGCCACTATTTTTTTCATTTGCATCACTCCAAACATTGTTAGTTTTCCCAGCGATCGGGCTTTCCATGCTTAAAAGGGTGGAAAAGTGCGGAACACAGCTTGGTTCTAAGAATTTGAATTTATGATTACAATAGAAGTAACGGGTTGATGTGAGGAGTGAGGCGTTATGCGCAAGTGGATCGCGGCAGCAGGACTTGCTTACGTTCTGTACGGGCTGTTTTTTTATTGGTATTTTTTCTTGTCGGGTGATTCCGCAATACCGGAAGCCGTGAAAGGGACGCAGGCTGATCCGGCTTCTTTCATGAAGCCGTCTGAGCTGGCAGTGGCCGAGCAGTATTCGAATGTCAAGAATTTTTTATTTTTTATCGGGGTGCCACTTGATTGGTTTCTGTTTTTTGTTCTGCTGGTCAGCGGTGTTTCAAAGAAAATCAAGAAATGGATGGAAGCGGCCGTGCCTTTTCGGTTTTTGCAGATCGTTGGTTTTGTGTTTGTGCTTTCGCTGATTACAACATTGGTGACGCTGCCTTTAGATTGGATAGGCTATCAAGTATCGCTTGACTATAACATTTCCACACAGACTACGGCCAGCTGGGCTAAGGATCAGGTTATCAGCTTTTGGATCAGTTTCCCAATCTTTGCGCTTTGCGTTCTCGTTTTTTATTGGCTGATCAAAAGGCATGAAAAACAATGGTGGTTATACGCCTGGCTGTTAACAGTGCCGTTTTCGCTTTTTCTGTTTTTTATTCAGCCGGTCATTATCGATCCTTTATACAATGAATTTTATCCGCTGAAAAATAAAGAGCTTGAAAGCAAAATTTTAGAGCTGGCAGAAGAAGCCAATATTCCGGCTGATCATGTATATGAAGTGAACATGTCGGAAAAAACAAATGCGCTGAATGCCTATGTTACAGGAATTGGGGCCAATAAACGGATTGTATTGTGGGATACGACACTGAACAAACTTGACGATTCAGAAATTCTGTTTATTATGGGCCACGAAATGGGCCATTATGTCATGAAGCACGTTTACATCGGTCTGGCTGGTTATTTGCTCGTGTCGCTCGCCGGATTTTATGTCATTGATAAGCTTTACAAGCGGACGGTTCGCCTAACCCGCAGCATGTTTCATATAGAAGGGCGGCATGATCTTGCGGCACTTCCGCTGTTATTGCTTTTGTTTTCTGTTTTGAGCTTTGCGGTGACGCCTTTTTCTAATGCTGTCTCGCGTTATCAGGAGAATAAGGCTGACCAGTATGGGATCGAGTTGACAGAGAACAGAGAAGCCGCTGTTAAAACGTTTCAGGATTTGGCCGTGACGGGGCTGAGCCAGGTTGATCCTCCGGTGCTTGTGAAGATTTTCAGAGGCAGCCATCCTTCGATCATGGAACGGATTCAACATGCGGAGAAAGAAGAGAATGCGCCGGAACATCAGGATGCTGACAAATAAAAAGAAGCAGGTATGGAGGAACCTGCTTCTTTTTACTATTATTGTGCAGCTGCTTGTACGTTGATTAACCCTTTTCCATAGTAGAAAGAGTTTCCAAGATATGTTGCAGTGCTTTCTAAACGATCACGGACTTGCGCGTTTGTCCAAGTCGGGTGCTTAGAAAGAATTAACGCTGCTGCTCCGGCAACGTGAGGAGTCGCCATGGATGTTCCGTTGTAAGCACCGTAAGTGCCACCAGGAAGTGTGCTTTGGATGGATACGCCAGGAGCCATCACATCAAGCTCAGAACCTGCGCTTGAGAATGAAGCTCTTTGGTTGCTGCTGTTTACCGCACCTACCGCAATAGTGGAAGGATATTTTGCAGGGTAGCCGACTGTGCTTGAGCTTCCGGACGAACCTTCGTTTCCGGCAGCGGCAGCAACGACGATACCGCTGGAAACGGCTTTATCAACGACTGTTTTCAGCGCTGTAGAACCAGAAGGTCCGCCAAGGCTCATGTTAATAACATCCATATTGTTGGAAATGGCCCATTCAATGCCGTTAATAATCCAGCTATATTGGCCGCTTCCTGTTGAATCAAGCACTTTTACTGCATATAATGATGCGCTTGGCGCTACGCCCAGAACACCGATTGAGTTATTAAGAGCGGCAATCGTACCGGCTACATGCGTACCGTGAGAACTGCCGTCCTGGTATGGGTTTGTTTCAGAAGGTACGAAGCTTGCTCCGCCTCTGACGTTTAAGTCAGGATGAGAAGAGTCAATTCCGCTGTCGATAACAGCTACTTTTACGTTAGAGCCTGTGTAGCCTTGAGAGTGAAGAGCCGGCGCTTTAATTTGAGAAATGCCATAAGGAACAGATTGCGCATATTCATGTGCAATATGATCTTCTTCCACATATGCAACGCTCGGATCTTTTTTCAATTCTTTTACAGCTTTTTCATCCAATGTTGCTGCGGCCGCGTTAACATACTTAAATTGCTTTTGAACCTTTCCGCCTTTTTCAGAAATAACATCCTTTTTCTTGGCGGAACTCATGGCACTCATTGTCTGTTTAAATCCGACAATGTATTTCTTTTCTGTACTGCTTTTTCCGGCAGCCTGCGCAGACATGTTGCTGAACGCCATCGTAAAGATTAACGTTAACGCAAACAACAAGCTGATCCACAATTTTTTGCTTCTCACTCTTTACCCTCTCCTTTTAAAAAAATTCAGAGTAGACTTACTTAAAAGACTATTCTGTGAATTTATTGTAATAGATGGAATAATATTTTAGTAGACCCATTTTTTTGAGATGATTTTATCTCTATTTAGGTATATCATCTCTCGCTATTTCCGTAGAGACTCGAAATAACTATTTTCATACAGAAAAGAACGAAAATAGACATGAGTAAATGTTCATTATGCTGAAATGTCATGCTTTTTTAGGTTAAATGCTCCTGAGTCCCGGCAAATTTCTGTCGAAAAAATTCGTTCAAATGACCTGCGTGTGCTTCCGTGAGAACAATGGATATTATCGTGATATTTTTTCAAAGCATGATGATAAAAGTATTCTGAAAAATAAACTTTACAGAAAAGGGATAGAATGAAAAAATTATTGAGAGGGAGGAAGAAATAAGATGAACATTCGCCAAGCAAAGACATCAGATGCGGCCGCCATTGCGCCGTTGTTTAACCAATATCGGGAATTTTATAGACAGGCATCCGATTTGCAAGGGGCAGAGGCTTTTTTGAAAGCTCGTTTGGAAAATCACGAGTCTGTTATTTTGATAGCAGAAGAAAATGGAGAATTCATAGGCTTTACCCAGCTCTATCCAACGTTTTCTTCTGTGTCAATGAAAAGGATCTACATATTAAATGACTTATTTGTCGTTCCTCATGCGCGTACAAAGGGAGCCGGCGGCCGGCTGCTTTCTGCCGCAAAGGATTATGCAGAGGAAAACGGGGCAAAATGTTTAACACTTCAGACTGAGCACCACAACCGGAAGGCAAGAAGCTTGTATGAGCAAAACGGCTATGAAGAGGATACCGGATTTGTCCATTATTGTCTCAATGTGCCGGCGAAGTGAAAATGGCGGCTTGATGATGATTTGGTTTTTTGAACGTTCTTCGGTTACGATATAAATGAAAAGGAGTGTGCCGAATGTCAACGTTATTTCAAGCATTGCAGGCAGAAAAAAATGCCGATGATGTTTCAGTCCATGTGAAAACCATATCAACAGAGGATTTGCCGAAGGATGGTGTCCTGATTAAAGTTGCTTATTCCGGCATCAATTACAAAGATGGTCTGGCCGGAAAAGCAGGAGGCAATATCGTCAGAGAGTATCCGCTTATTTTAGGCATTGATGCTGCGGGTACGGTCGTCTCTTCCAATGATCCGCGTTTTGCGGAGGGGGATGAGGTGATCGCGACAAGCTATGAGCTCGGTGTCTCCCGTGATGGCGGATTAAGTGAATACGCTTCGGTGCCTGGTGACTGGCTGGTGCCTTTGCCACAGAATCTTTCGTTAAAAGAAGCGATGGTGTACGGAACGGCGGGATTTACTGCGGCGTTATCAGTGCATCGGCTTGAACAGAACGGTCTGTCTCCGGAAAAAGGCAGCGTGCTAGTCACAGGAGCAACTGGCGGTGTCGGCGGAATTGCGGTATCGATGCTGAACAAGCGGGGCTATGATGTGGTGGCAAGTACCGGAAATCGGGAGGCGGCTGATTATTTGAAACAGCTTGGTGCAAGCGAAGTAATCAGCAGGGAAGATGTCTATGACGGAACGCTTAAGGCGCTGTCCAAGCAGCAATGGCAGGGAGCGGTTGATCCAGTCGGCGGAAAACAGCTTGCCTCGCTTTTAAGCAAAATTCAATACGGCGGATCTGTCGCAGTGAGCGGCTTAACCGGCGGAGGAGAAGTTCCGGCAACGGTGTATCCTTTTATTCTTCGCGGAGTAAGCCTGCTCGGAATCGATTCAGTATACTGTCCGATGGACGTCAGAGCCGCTGTTTGGGAGCGCATGTCTTCTGATCTCAAGCCTGATCAGTTGCTGACCATCGTGGACAGGGAAGTATCATTGGAAGAAACGCCGGGTGCGTTAAAAGATATTTTGCAAAATCGCATTCAAGGAAGAGTGATTGTGAAGCTTTAACAGGATCAGCTTGCAGAGAATGTTATTTTTCTGCAAGCTTTTTTGTGGACAGGATGTTCAGCTGCTGAACTGCTGTGTCGTGAAACAAGATTTTCCTGTAAGCCGAACTTTCTCTTCTCATTTAAAAAATAATTGGTGATAATGATTCTCATTCCGTGTTATACTACTCTTGGACATCTTAACCATAGAAACTACCAACAGGAGAGACTGGAACATATGAAAAAAACACTGATTATTCTTACAGTTTTACTTCTTTCTGTCTTAACGGCTGCTTGCTCGTCTTCAAGCGGCAATCAAAACAGTAAAGACCATAAAGTGGCGGTAACACATGATTTAGGGAAGACAAATGTACCTGAGCATCCGGAGCGGGTTGTTGTTCTTGAGCTTGGTTTTATTGATACACTGCTTGATCTCGGCATTACGCCTGTCGGGGTTGCCGATGATAACAAAGCGAAGCAGCTGATCAACAAGGATGTGCTGAAGAAAATTGACGGCTACACATCTGTCGGCACTCGCTCACAGCCAAGCATGGAAAAAATCGCTTCATTAAAACCCGATTTAATTATTGCTGACACGACCCGGCATAAGAAGGTGTACGATCAGCTGAAAAAAATAGCGCCGACGATTGCACTTAATAATTTAAATGCTGATTATCAGGATACAATTGACGCTTCGCTTACAATTGCAAAAGCAGTCGGCAAGGAGAAGGAAATGGAGAAAAAGCTGACGGCGCATGAAGAAAAGCTTAGCGAGACAAAGCAGAAAATCAGCGCGAACAGCCAGTCCGTGCTTTTGATCGGAAATACAAATGATACCATTATGGCCAGGGATGAAAACTTCTTTACATCGAGACTTTTAACACAGGTCGGCTACCGATATGCAATCAGTACGTCAGGCAATAGCGATTCAAGCAATGGCGGCGACTCTGTGAATATGAAAATGACACTGGAGCAGCTGCTGAAAACAGATCCGGATGTGATCATCCTGATGACAGGAAAAACAGATGACCTCGACGCCGACGGTAAACGCCCGATCGAAAAGAATGTCCTTTGGAAAAAACTGAAGGCAGTGAAAAACGGGCATGTATACCACATGGACCGTGCGGTGTGGTCTCTGCGCCGTAGTGTAGACGGGGCGAATGCCATTTTGGACGAGCTTCAAAAAGAGATGCCGGCTGCTAAGAAATAAAAGAAAAGACAGGCAAACGCCTGTCTTTTTCTTATTTGATAAAGCGGGATAAGTGGCTGTTGATATTATAGTCTTTTATCCGCCATTTTTCTTCTGCAAATTCAATGTTGCTGAGGCAGGCGTTGACGAGACGGGTGCTTTGAAGCTCCGGGTCACCGCCGGATATTTCTGTCAGCAGGGCGTGAATTGCCGCACCGTGCGCCACGATCAGCACCTTCTTGTTTGGATACGCCTGGTTCACTTTTGCCAAACCGCCCATCAGCCTGTCAGTGAGTTCTTCTAAGGTTTCCATATTCGGATAGATGTTATCTGGATAGCGCTTTGTCCGTTCCTCCAGCGGCATGCCCTCCGCGTCGCCGTAATCGCGTTCCTTAAAATCATCCATCTCGACTATCGGAAGATGCAGATATTCATTAATAATTTCCGCGGTTCTTTTCGCTCTTTTCAGCGGGCTCGTCACAATAATATCCCAAGAAAAGTCCTTTACATATTCTCCGGTTTCTCTTGCTTGGCGTTCACCTGTTGCGTTTAGCGGGATATCGGTTTTGCCTTGGCATTTTTGCTGCAGGTTCCAATCGGTTTCTCCATGTCTTACTAAACAAACGGCTGTCATAAAATCCCCTTCCTGACTTTATTCATATCGCTATTATACTAAATCGAAAGCGTGTGTCCTATGAAAAAGCCTATGCAAGAACTTCAAATAATAAAGCCAGTCCGATTCCGCCGCCGCTTCCGATGGCTGCAACCACATATTGACAGTCTGTCCGTCTTTTCGCTTCATAAAACAATCTGGTTACCAGAGCTGCACCTGATGCACCGTACGGATGGCCAAGAGCTAATGCGCCGCCGCGCACATTGATTTTTGAAAAGGGAATGCCGAGTTCTTGCGAGCAGACACAAATTTTGACGGCAAAGGCTTCATTGATTTCAAATAAACCGATATCCTCAGGTGTTACATCGTGTGTATGTAAGAGATTACGGATCGCATCAACCGGTGCCGCGGGCGGATAGTTGGGGTGAATCCCGCTGACAGCGCTGCCGATAAACCGGAGAACAGGCTTAAGTCCCAGGGCTGCCGCTTTTTCTTCTTCCATTACCAAAAGAGCCGCTGCTCCGTCTGCTATGCCACTGCTGTTGGCTGCTGTGACTGTTCCGGAGCTGGTGTCGAAAACCGGCTTTGCACGGGGAATAATCGCTTCTATTGGCCGCGTTTTCAAAAATGCTTCGTCCGTCTCCAATTCCCCGAGAGCAACAACTTCTTCACGGTAAAATCCTCCATCATGCGCGTTCCTGCTGCGTTGATGGCTGAGAAGCGCGTACTCATCCTGCATGTTTCTGCTGATGGAATAGCGTGCTGCCGTATATTCTGCTGCGATGCCCATGTCGGGATCGCCGATGGCATCTGGAGAAAAGCGGGCCCGTTCTGAAAAAGGGGATTGGCTGCTGCTTTCTGAGCCGCCCGCGATATACACCGTGCCGGCTCCCGCTTGAATAAGGCTGCAGGCATAACGCACAGCTTCAAGGCCGGAGCCGCACTGTCTGTCAATTGTCATTCCGGGAACCGATAAAGGCAGTCCGGCTTGAAGGGCTGACAGTCTGGCGAGGTTGCCGCCTCTGCCGGTAGCATTTCCGAGAATAACCTCGTCAATTTGATCCTCTAGCTTTCGGCTGAGACAGCGGATGATGGGAGCCGCCAAATCCTCCGGCAGGAAGGGCTTCAGCAGTCCGTTTTGATTTCCAAAGATCGTTCGTTTTGCATCAACAATAACCGCATTCAATTATACTGTACACCCTCTTCCAGCCATTTTTTCACGCTGGAACGGGCAATTTTTCCGCTGCTCGTTTCCGGCAAGCTGTCTGCAAACACCCATTTTTTCGGGATTTTGTAGGAGGCTAATTTCTGTTTACACCAGGCTTTCAGCTTTCTGGCATTAGCGTTTCCAAGAATGACAGCTACAGCGATTTCTCCCCAATACTCGTCGGGAATGCCAACGACAGCCACGTTTTCAACCTCTGGGCAGGCGAGAAGCACACGTTCAATTTCTTCTGGGAAAATATTTAATCCTCCGTACACGATCATCCCGTTTTCTCTTCCTGATATGTATAGAAAGCCATCCTCATCAACATAGCCCATATCATCCACTGTTATCCATTCATCTGGTGTGTTGCCGTTAACATAGCCGGAAAAACGCATCGGGCTTTTGACAAATATTTTTCCGATTTCCCCTGGCTGGCAGCGTTCTCCTCCAGCGTTGCGGATTTCGATCCGGACATTATGAAAAGGGCGGCCCGCTGAATGAGGCTTCCGTTTGCTGTCTTCCGGTGAAGAAAACGTCACAAAACTAAGCTCTGATGTGCCGTAAAAATCGTACAGCTTGAGATGAGGCCATGCAGCGGCAAGCTTCTCCTTGGATTCTGCCGGCCAGTCTGCGCCGGATGAAATGATTTTGACGGGACTGTCGGGAAAACCCTCAATCCTTGCGAGGGCGTCTGTCATCGTCGGTACGGTATAGAGAACGCTGATGGATTCACGGCACAGCCATTCCTTCGCTTTGGCAGGAGAAAACTTTTTCAGCAAACAAACGGTTCCTCCAAGAAACAAAGTGCTGACTGCCCCGTATAAGAAGTGAGAGGACATTAACGTCCCGGGAATCAATACTGTGTCATTTGATGAAATCGAAAAATCTGTTTCTGTACAGGTAAAGCTCTCTATCCATGAGCGGTGAGATCGCGTAAAGGCCTTCGGTTTTCCTGTCGAGCCCGACGTAAATCCCATATAAAAAGGGTGCTCCGGATCAATGGTAGGCAAGGGATCAGCGGTTGCTTCAGAAATATCTGCCATACAGTTATCCAGCAAAACAACAGGTATCTGGCTATCTGTCAGTTTGTTTTTAAAAAAGGCTAAAGTAACCACAAGATCCGCATTGCTTATGGACAGCCGCTCCTTACATTCAGCCGGGCTCCAGCGTGTGTCGATGGGAATGGCTGTGCATCCAGCCGCTGCGGCTCCGGCAAACAGCTGTAAAAACGCCAGACTATTTGGGAGCAGGATCGCCACACGATTCGGCATGCTCGGCTGTGACCGCAGCCAATTTGCGGTTTGAGAGACAAGCCGATCCCAATCATGGTACGTGATTTGCTCCGATTCAGTCTGGATCGCTACACGGCCGGGCGATGTTTCGGCAGTAGATGAATAGGTATGAGTAATTGTCATGTAGTGTCATCCTCCTTTTGTAAACATCGTATCAGAAAGAGACAAGGCTTGAGTGATTTTTATCGCCAGAAATGCAGATACAGCCGCTTTTATCAAATCACCAGGCACATATGCAAGGCTCATGAAGGCGGCCTGTGACAAATCAATATGCATGATAAAAGCTTGTACCGGTATACCAAGCAGATAAATAAAGATGATGCCGAATACGATATGAGTGAAAAAGAGACGCAATACTGTCACCTTCCGCAGCCTGTTAGCGGCTAAACTGATCAGCCATGAAGCGAGGGGATAAGCAATCAAAAAGCCTGCGCTCGGTCCGAAAAACACACCAAAACCGCCTCGTCCGCCGGGCAACAGCGGCGCTCCGAAGGCGACGAGCAGCAAAAAGACAAGCTGGCTTAAGAAAGCAGACTTTGGCCTGAGGATGCTGCCTGCCAACATGACACCAAGCGTTTGCAATGTAATCGGAACAGGTGTAAAGGATAAGAAGAGAGGGGGCATAAAGCCGAGCACTGCCATCAGCGCGGTGAAAATAGCAATATGCATCATGTCGATTAATTTCAGCATGTGAAATCCTCCAAACAGTAATCAAATATGGTTATACAATAAATGCAGGTAATTATTATGTCAACTGATTTTTAATTTAAGTTTACATAATGAACGCAAAAAAACCGGCCGTATCGCAGACCGGTTTTTGATGGTTATTCTTCTGTCAGGATGACAAGCGAATCAACGGAAGCGGCCACATGGGAAACGGCGCGGCTGACTTCCTGAAGTCCTCCAAGAAATGCTTGCAGATCGACGTCGATTTTGCCTGATTGCTCTTTGCTGATTTTCATGCTGTGGACGATTTCATCGAATAAGCGGTTAATTTGCGTCATTTTTTCTTTACTTTCGCTGACTAGCTCATTCACGTCTTTGATATGCTTGGATACAATGTTGATTTGTGTATTCGTATTGTTCACAAGCTCAGAAACAGTAGAGACGGTTTTTTTCGTATCCTCAGAAAGCTTCCGCACTTCATTTGCCACGACAGCAAAGCCTTTGCCGTGTTCTCCGGCGCGGGCGGATTCAATAGATGCATTGAGCGAGAGAAGGTTTGTTTGTTCAGCTATGCCTGTGACGATGCCGAAGATTTTTTCAATTTGCTGCGCGATTTCATCCAGCTTGACCATTTCTTTTTCGATTTGGACAAGGCTTGTGTCAATTTTGTTCATCTGTTTTTGCTGGACTTCTAGCTCTTTTTTTCCGCCGATCGACTTTTCTTCAACAGTGCTGGATGTTACAGTGCCGGCTTTGGATGCTTGAGAAATGCCTTCAGATTTGTCCACAAGCTCTTGAACTGATCTGCTTGTTTCTGAAAACAGATTGGCAATCGATCCAGAGGTTTCTTGAATTTTCTGATGAAGAAGGTTTTTCTTTTCTTCTTGTTCATCACGGGTTTGGTTGTACTCGCTTTGAAACGCTTCAAGGACAAGCTGCTGTTCTAAGTTCAAGATTTTTGTTGTTGCTTTAATGGCTTTTAGCAGTTCTTGCTGATTTGAAATGGACGCTTCATAAATGTCAATCATTGACAAAAGAAGCTCTTGAAACGCACCCATATACCATTTTGGCAAAAGGCCGATTCTTAAATGGATGGAGGCGATTCGGTTACGCTTTTCAATGAATTCATCATCGATAACGCCTGCAAACATTTCCTGAATATGTTGTTTTAACGTTTGTTTTAAGCGGTCAACTGAGCTGTGATCATTAATGATATCCATCAATGAGCTTTCATGGTCAAGGTTTTTATAAAACGCATCAACGATATTTACGATATTTTCTTGAATGAGTGGCTGAAGCTGCTCTAACACGTAAAGCTCAGCATCTCCCAACCTGACCATTTTGAGCTGTTTTTTGACATCTGCATGTTTGTTTGTGAGCTGAATGCGGTTTTTTTGCTGTCCGTTTGAATCTGAAAAGTAAGCTGTTTCTTGTTTTCTGTCTTTTTTAAATAACAATACAATGATCCCCCTTGGGAAAAATATAATTTTTACTTTTTGGCTTTTTAAGCCTTTTTCTTTTTTATCGGCCAAGGGAAACATGAATGAAGCTGCAGATGAAAAATATTTGAAAAACCGTTCATTAAAATGAACGGTTTAATCGAGATCTATTTGTTTTAATGGTTTAATGGCCGGACCCTCTACAACTTCGCCAGATGGCTTAAAGCGTGACCCGTGGCACGGACAATCCCACGTATGCTCACTGTCGTTCCACTCGACCTCGCAGCCTAAATGGGTACAAGTCGTATCAACGAGATGGAGGCAGCCTGTCTCATCCCGAAATGCTCCCGCTCGCCTGCCGTTTATGGTGACGGCTTTCCCTTCTCCTGGCGAAATGTCTTCAAATTGGACATCAGGCTTTTCAAGCTTTCCTTTAATCAAATGCTTGGCGACATCGGCATTGTAGGAAATCACTTTCTGCAACCCGGGATTCAGATGGAAACGGGACGGAGTGAAAATGCTTTCGTATGGATTGTCTTTTTTCTCTACAAGGTCTGACAATAGAGTGGCTGCGACTGCTGAGGACGTCATGCCCCATTTTTTGAACCCGGTCGCTACTAGAATATTGTCCTCATTTTCCGACATCGGCCCGATAAACGGGATTTTGTCGATCGTCACTAGATCTTGTGTGGACCAATAATATGGAATGCTTTCGATGCCGATGGAGCTTTCGGCCAGTTGTCTCAGTGTTTCATAATGTGTAGACATGGCTTTTCCCTGGCCTGTTTTATGGCTTACTCCGCTGAAGAGAATCAGCTTTTCACCGTTTACAACCGTATAGCGGAGCGCCACTGACGGCTGATCGATACTCAAATACATGCCCTCGGGATACTCGATCTTCGGCTTGATGGCAAGGACATAAGATCTGTCGGAGTACATTCTCGCAGCATATAATCCGCCTCCGTCATAAAAAGGGAAGTGGGAACAGCATATGATAAAGCGGCTCTTAATGGCGTGCCGGCTTTTTGTTACCACTTCGGGCCTTTCGCCTTTTTTGATATCAAGCGCAACGGTCTCTTCATAAATTCGGCCGCCTTTTTGAACAATTTGCTCCAGAAGCGCTTTTAAGTATTGAAGCGGATGAAATTGAGCTTGATTCTTCATGACAAGCGCCAGCTTAGAACCTAAGGGAATTGGAAGATCCTTGATAAGGTCTCTTTCAATTCCCAGCTTTGTGTATGCCTCATGCTCGGTGCGGATTTTTTGAACATTTTTTTCATTTGCCGTATAAAGATATGCGTCTTGCTCGATCCATTCACAATCAATTTGATGTTCATCCACAATGCCTTTTATGTAATCAATTGCGTTTTGGTTTGCTTCATAATAAAGCCTCGCATGGTTTAATCCGAAATGGCGGATAAATTCGTCGTATATCATGTCATGCTGTGCGGTAACTTTAGCAGTTGTATGCGCAGTGGTTCCGTTAAGAACCTGATTTGCTTCAATCAAAACGACACGGAAGCCTCTCTTCGTAAGTTCATATGCCGTTGTGATTCCCGTAATCCCGCCTCCGATAATGGTGACGTCACATTCAGTGTCCTCTTGAAGCGCAGGAAAAGAAGGCAGGTCAGTTGATGTTTTCCAGTATGTTTCAGGTGCTTCCTTTGCAAAATGTTGATTAGCCAAGCCGTTATACCTCCAATCAGATTTATTCTTAATTTTTCCATATTCTATCTTTTCATACATAGGAAGCAGGCATTGTTCATAACATAATAAGGTTGAAAAGGAGTGATTTCATTGGCGAATCAAAAAAAGAAAACATTACCGCCTCAGCACCAGAACCAGCAGCCTGGTTTTGAATATCTGATGGACCCGCGTCCGGTTTTTGATAAGCCGAAGAAAGCGAAAAAATTAGAGGGCAAAACCGCTATTATTACTGGAGGAGACAGCGGGATTGGACGCGCTGTCTCGGTGTTATTCGCAAAAGAAGGGGCTAATGTGGTCATTGTGTATTTGAATGAACATCAGGACGCCGAGGAAACAAAGCAGTATGTAGAAAAGGAAGGGGTAAAATGCCTGCTGATTGCAGGAGATGTCGGGGATGAAGCGTTTTGCAATGATGTGGTCGGGCAGGCAAGCCAAGTGTTTCCATCCATTGATATATTGGTTAACAATGCAGCTGAGCAGCATGTCCAGCCAAGCATTGAAAAAATCACCAGCCACCAGCTGATGAGAACCTTCCAAACAAACATTTTTTCCATGTTTTACTTAACAAAGGCAGTGCTGCCTCATTTAAAAAAAGGGAGCTCTATTATTAATACCGCTTCAATTACCGCCTATAAAGGCAATAAAACGCTGATCGATTATTCAGCGACAAAAGGCGCGATCGTTACGTTTACAAGGTCCCTTTCCCAGTCGCTTGTTCAGCAGGGCATACGGGTCAATGCAGTGGCACCGGGTCCCATTTGGACACCGCTTATCCCGGCCAGCTTTGCCGCAAAAGACGTGGAAGTGTTTGGTTCAGACGTGCCGATGGAACGCCCGGGACAGCCGGTCGAAGTGGCGCCAAGCTATCTATACCTTGCCAGCGACGATTCCACATACGTCACAGGGCAGACGATTCACGTCAATGGCGGAACAATTGTGAACGGATAATAAAAAGCCAATCCTTGAAGGATTGGCTTATTCGCTCTGCTTGAGCGCTGCATATTCTTTAGAGAGCGTAAGAAACGCATCTTTATCTTTTTCGTCCAAGGCTTTGTTAATTTGGTCCGTCAGCATGGCAAGCCGACGGTTATACAAGGATTCATCGAGCACCATTTGAATGTAAATATCCGTCATTGTGACATCGAATTCTTTTGTTTTTTGCGTGTTGCGGGACTTCATGAGCTCAGTGTACGATTTTTTCTCTTTCATAAAGAATCCCCCCAATGCCTTTTTTATAGTATATGGATAACGGTCGAAAAAATCAATAAATTTTTATAATTTTTAGACAACTAATACTTGGCAATCTATCGACATATCCTGCAAAATGCCGTAAACCGGCAAATCTTATGAAAGTAAAATCGGTTTATTACTAGTCATTTAGTACCAGTAAATATCATTAAAAGATGATTTTATCTTAAATGTTAAAAAAACCTGTCGTTTTACAAAAACAGATGATAGATTATTAGTATAAATTTTGCAGAAAAAGGATGGAGGCCATAATATGAGTCAGAAAACAGACGCACCTTTAGAATCGTATGAAGTGAACGGCGCAACAATTGCCGTGCTGCCAGAAGAAATAGACGGCAAAATCTGTTCCAGAATTATTGAAAAAGATTGCGTGTTTTATGTCAACATGAAGCCGCTGCAAATTGTCGACAGAAGCTGCCGATTTTTTGGATCAAGCTATGCGGGAAGAAAAGCAGGAACTTATGAAGTGACAAAAATTTCACACAAGCCGCCGATCATGGTGGACCCTTCGAACCAAATCTTTTTATTCCCTACACTTTCTTCGACAAGACCCCAATGCGGCTGGATTTCCCATGTGCATGTAAAAGAATTCAAAGCGACTGAATTCGACGATACGGAAGTGACGTTTTCGAATGGGAAAACGATGGAGCTGCCGATCTCTTATAATTCGTTCGAGAACCAGGTATACCGAACAGCGTGGCTCAGAACCAAATTCCAAGACAGAATCGACCACCGCGTGCCGAAAAGGCAGGAATTTATGCTGTACCCGAAGGAAGAGCGGACGAAGATGATTTATGATTTTATTTTGCGTGAGCTCGGGGAGCGGTATTAGAAAATAGAAAGGAGCTGACCTACAGGGCAGCTCCTTTCATAAACCTATGCCGTCGGAATTCCTCCGGTGATTCCATATACCTGAGATGTCACATAGCTTGAATTCTCTGAAGCTAGAAATACATAAACATCGGCCAATTCCACTGGCTGTCCAGCGCGATTTAATGGAGCTGGCGGCGTGCCTTGTCCGAATTTCGGGATGTTTTCCGTCGGCTGTCCGCCGGAAATTTGCAGCGGTGTCCAAATTGGTCCGGGCGCAACTGAATTTACTCTGATGCCTTTGGAAGCAAGCTGTTTTCCCAGTCCAACGGTAAAGCCGATAATGGCGTTTTTTGTTGCTGCGTAATCTAACAGCATCGGGCTTGGATTATAGCCTTCAACTGAGGTAGTTGTGATAATTGAAGCTCCCTCCGGCAAATACGGAAGCGCCGCTTTTACAACCCAGTAAAGGGAAAAGACGTTCACTTCAAATGTTTTATAGATTTGTTCAGTAGGCAGATCTTCGATGTTTTCGACCGCTTGCTGTTTGCCTGCAACGAGCGCTAGCACATCAAGTCCGCCGAGTTTGTGATGCGACTGTTTGACTAGATCTTGGCAAAAGGATTCGTCGCTCAAATCTCCGGGGATCAGCACTGCTTTTCGGCCTTCTGCTTCAATCAGCTCTTTTACCTCTTCAGCATCTGGCTGTTCCTCGGGCAAGTAGTTAATGGCCACATCGGCACCTTCTCTGGCGTAAGCAATCGCGGCAGCGCGGCCGATACCGGAATCGCCGCCCGTGACAAGCGCTTTTCGACCCGTTAGTTTACCTGATCCTTTGTAGCTTTTTTCTCCGCAATCAGGGACAGGCTTCATGTTCTTTTGCAGGCCTGGCGGCTCTTGATATTGTTCAGGAAATTCATCATGAAAAAATGCTTTTATAGGATTCGTAAGATTTGAATCAGACATCATCAACGCTCCTTTTCTGTTTGGTGTACATTCGTATGTGTACCCCTGAGCATAAGCAGAAAAACATGTTTTGGCAGTTTGAATAGTGAAGGAAAAAGAAAACAAGAAAAAACAAAGACTTCTTCCATATTTATCTTGTCAAATAAGACTATATGAATTATGATAAATTCGAGCTATAAATCAACTAAATATTGGGTGTTGGGGGAGTGAATCGTCATGAAAAAAGCTGCCGCGGTTTTGCTGTCACTCGGTCTCGTTTTCGGTTTTTCATACGGAGCTGACCATGTGGCAGAAGCCAAAACAAAGGTGAAGGTCTATAAGAACTGCAAGGAGTTAAACAAAGTATACAAAGGCGGGGTGGCCCGCACTTCGAAGGCGAAAAACAAAGGCGGAAAAACGAAGTACAAGCCTTACGTCTCTAAGGCGCTTTATGATGCCAATAAAAATAAAGACCGCGATAAAGATCTTATCGCCTGTGAACGTTAAACAAGAAAAAGCAATCTGATGACCAGATTGCTTTTTCTATTGCTTAAGCCGCCTGATCGGCCGCAGCGCTTTTCGCCTTCCTTGTCATAAGGCTGACTGCCATCATGACCGTGATATTCAAAAGCAGGGCGACGATGCCGACATTCAAGTCTTTTGCGGCTTGCGGCAGCGCCGGAAATAAAGTGCCGATGGTCGTTTCCGTCATTGTAATATAAGTAACTGCTCCAACACCTGCAATAATGCCGGCGAAGGCCCCCTGTTTTGTCACCATATTATGCTTGAGCAGGCTGAACAAAAGGGCGGGGAATAGCTGTGTGACAAGGCTGTAGCCCATCAAAAGCAGCGTAACGATGGTATTCCCGCCTTTGAAGGTAAAATAAACCGAAATCAGCGCAATCACCGGCACTAAAAACTTAGCAAGAGCCGATACCTGTTGTTCTGTCGTGCGGGGCGCAATTACCTTGTATACATTTTTTGCAAACAGCGTGGAGGCGGACATTAAGATCATAGACCCTGGCACAAGTGCTGTCAGCAGTCCGGCAGCACCGATAATTCCGACAAACCAAGGGTCAAATGCTTGCAGAGACAGTTTCAAAAGCGATAGATCCCCGTCTGCGCCTTTCAGATCTGGAACTTGCAGGATAGCCGCGAAGCCGACGAAAAGGACGAAGAGCAGGACCAGCTGGTACAAAGGCATGATGATGGCGTTTTTACGAAACACTTTTGGGTTTTCGGCTGAATACGAAGCGGAAAACGTGTGAGGCCACATGTAAAACCCGAGCGCTGTCAAGAGTACGGTTGAACTGAACCAGGCCACACTTTGTCCCGATTCGGGTAGCGTAAGAAAGCCAGGCTTTGCCGTTTCAATCTGCTGAAACATGTCTTGAAATCCGCCGTAGTAATGAATTGGCAAATACACACCTAAAAACAGAACGACAACCAGAATCATGATGTCCTTCACAACCGATATCCAGGCAGACCCGTGAATGCCTGAAACCATAACATAAACCGTGATGGAAACAGCGCCGATCCAGATGGCGGCGGTCGGGGTGATTTTGCCGTACGAGGTTTCCGATACAATCAGCCCGAGGCCTTTCAGCTGCAGTACAAGATAGGGAATGAGTGCGGCGATGCCGACCAGTGAAACGAGAATGCCAAGCAGCGGACTGTTGTATTTTTTTGTGAAAAAATCAGACTGCGACATCAGTTTATGCTGTTTCGCGTACGTCCAAACTGCTGGAAGAAGCCAGTAAGAAAGGATGTAGGCCAGACATCCGTAGGCGATGATATAAAAGGCTGGACCGCCTTTTCCGTAGGCCCAGCCGCTGCCGCCGAGAAACGTAAAAGTAGTATAAATTTCGCCTGCCATCAAAAGGAAGACGAAAACAGTTCCGAAGCCGCGCCCTCCGACCGTCCACTGCTCCAGGTTCATGTCTTTTCCTTTTTGGGCGCGTATACCGAGAAAAATACTCAAGAGCAGGACACCGAAAATGATGATGAGAGCTGCATTCATTCTGCTTCCTCCTTTTTATTTTCCTTGTCGAGGACATACACAATCGCCATCAGCGCAGAGGTCACAAGAGCCCACATCACAATATAGGCAAGAATAAACGGCATGCCGAACACATAGGGGGTCACCTTATTTGCAAAAGGGATGCCGAGTAAGATTCCGATAAAGGGCAAAGCGGCAAGAACGTGAATCAGTTTCATAGAATCCTCCTTCTATTTAGGATTGGGGTGTACAAGCCTAAGCGTACTGAAAATGATGTCGCAGATATGGCAGCACATGTCACTTTTTAGGGTGAAAGGCTGTGGTTCGAATTATAAATAAATTTATTTTGTTTGTATAGTGTGAATTGTCTGAAATTAATGCTTTGAATCGCCCGAAGAGGGAACGGGCAGTATGATTCAAAAGGCTCGGAGTCTGTCCGGGGCAAATAGATAGTATGTTAATAATTCGCTGACCTGCTCACGGATTCGCGGATTAAAATAGCGATGGTTTTCTTCATAACCGTCGATGACAAATGTATAGAGCGTAAAGGCTTCATCGCGTTCCGTCTCGCGGATTGCAATTTTTCTTTTCCTCAGTTCTTTTCTGACCTCCATCAAATCCTTTTGTGCTATTTTTAATGATTCGCCGATAAGCTGTTTATAAGGATGCTTCAATTTTAATGTGCTTTCTTCAATTCCGGCGAGATCACGGTTAAAAATCGTAATGGCCATGGGCAAAAAGAGAGCCCGTTCAATTAAATCGTATATTTCCTCCTGCAGATTTGGCATGTTGACTCCTTCTTTCTAAGGGAACGTTTGTTCTATTTGTATTCTATATCGGCTGGTGAAATGTTTCAAGACAGAAAAAATCACCAAAACTTTTTAGTTTTCTGCTGATAATGTGTAGAATAAGGATAGACAAACCCGGTAAGGAGTATAAATGTTGGAGCATTTTTTATCCTATTTGACACAAGAACATTTAACTGAATTATTTCAAAGCTATAGGGCTTTCGGTCCGCTCATAGCTGTGCTGCTGCCTTTAATTGAAGCATTTCTCCCGTTTTTGCCGCTGATCGTGTTTGTGGTGGCGAATACGAACTCGTTTGGCTTGTGGGAAGGATTCATCCTGTCTTGGGCGGGATCAACTGCTGGTTCCATTCTCGTATTTTTGATTGTCCGTCAATACGGACAGAGAAAATTGCTTGGATTTATCCGCAGTCATCCGTCTGTAAGAAAGCTGATGTTATGGGTGGAAAGACACGGCTTCGGTCCCATGTTTCTTCTGCTTTGTTTTCCATTTACACCGTCAGCCGCGGTGAATGTTGTTGCCGGTTTGTCAAGGATCGGAACGCGGCCGTTTATTTTGGCGGCAGCCTCGGGGAAGCTTGTCATGATTTTTATGATCAGCTTCATCGGATATGATCTGCACGCGCTGATTACACAGCCGATTCGAACGGTCATCGCCGTATTGGTGATCACTGTCTTATGGTATGTCGGCAAAAAGGTGGAGCGGTATCTGCATGTAAGAGCCAGTCAGCGTGAGCATGATGGAGGGAGACAGTAACATGAAAAAACGGTTTTGGTTTCTTGCCGGTGTAGTGTCCGTTGTTCTCGCCATTCAGGTTAAAAATGCTGTCTTTATTGATTACAAGGTAGAAGGCGTCAGTATGAACCCGACCTTCCAGGAAGGAAACGAATTGTTGGTCAATAAATTTTCGCATCGATTTAAAACCATCCATCGTTTTGACATCGTCCTTTTTAAAGGCCCTGATCATAAAGTGCTGATTAAACGGGTAATCGGCTTGCCCGGTGAAACGATCAAATATAAAGATGATCAGCTGTATGTGAACGGAAAGCAGGTTGCTGAGCCATTTTTGAAGCATTTGAAATCTGTTTCTGCCGGCAGCCATGTAACGGGTGATTTTTCTTTGAAAGATGTGACGGGAACAAGCAAGGTGCCGAAAGGAAAATATTTTGTCGTTGGAGATAATCGCATATACAGCTTCGACAGCCGGCATTTTGGTCCGATAAGAGAAAAAAATATTGTCGGTGTGATTTCTGATGCCGAATAAAAAGACGCTAATGGAAGAGGCGTCTTTTTGTATGCCGTTTGGAAAAATGTGTTGAAGAAAAATTTGTAAGGAGCTATAATCAAAATTGTTACTATCGTAACAAAATTTATATATTTTTTTGATTGGAGGGCCGTTTTTATTGGTTTTTGTTCGTTTTTCATGAAACAAAAGGAGTGGTGAATGATGAAATATGAAGCAGTGATTATAGGAGGAGGACCGGTTGGATTTATGCTGGCTTCTGAGCTTGCGATGGCCGGAGTGGGAACATGTGTGATTGAACGGCTTGAAAAACCTGTTCCGCATTCCAAGGCGTTGACGCTGCATCCCCGAACGCTGGAGCTCCTTGAGATGAGAGGGATTTTAGAGCGGTTCGTATCCAAGGGAAGCAAGATACCTTCCGGACATTTTTCAATGCTGGATACCCGTCTGGATTTTTCAGGCTTGGATACGAGCTGTCCTTACACGCTTTTGCTCCCGCAGTCCAAAACAGAAAAGCTGCTTGAAGATCATGCACGAAGGCTGGGAACAGAGGTGTTTCGGGGTGCAGAGGCGCTGTCGGTTACGCAAAACGGGGAAGCGGTCCAAACGATTTTTAAGGATCGGGACGGCAGTGTACGGACGATCACAAGCAAGTTTGCCGTTGGGGCAGATGGCGCCGGGAGTACCGTCCGGAAACAGGCAAAAATTGAGTTTCCGGGAACAGACAGCACTGTCACCGCTGCGCTTGGGGATGTGGTGCTCCTTTCTCCGCCGCCGTCAGGCGTGCTGTCCCTTTGCACAAAAGAGGGCGGTGTTATGATTGTTCCGTTATCTTCAGACCGATACCGTGTCGTTGTGATCAGTCCTTATCGCACACAAATGCCGAAAGATGTGCCTGTGACTGAGGAAGAGCTGAGAGCTGATCTCCTGCGAATTTGCGGAACTGACTTTGGTTTAACCGACCCTTCGTGGATGTCGCGGTTCGGGAATGCCGCGCGCCAAGCGAAACGGTATCGGGACGGCAGAATCTTTCTTGCGGGTGATGCCGCGCATATTCATTTTCCAGCGGGCGGGCAAGGGCTGAATGTCGGCCTTCAGGATGCAATGAACCTTGGGTGGAAACTGGCGGCGTCCATCAAAGGCTCTGCGCCTTCATGGCTTTTGGACAGCTACCATGACGAGCGGCACCCGGCAGCTGAAGGGCTCCTCAGAAACACGGAGGCACAGACAAAGCTGATCGATTTCACTCAAGCAGGCCTCCATTTGCGAAGCATGATGTCGGAGCTGCTGGCCTTCCCTGATGTGAATCGATATGTAGCAGGGCAAATTTCTGCACTCGATGTCAGATATGAAGCTGATCGTACCATGCCGCCGAATCGTTTGAATGGGGCAAGGCTCCCTGACATGAAGCTGATTCTTTCCGACGGCAATTCGGAACGGCTGTACAGCTTTCTCCAAAACGGGACATTCGTTTTGCTGTCATTGAGGCAGGAAGCTGATGATCATATCGAAGTGAAAGGCTTACGTACGGTAACCGCCTCGCTTGCAGAACCGAATGAAAAGTTGCGGGATGTGCATACCATATTGATTCGTCCCGATGGACATGTAGCCTGGGCGGTGGATGCATCAGCGCCCGATTGTTCCGAGGTGATTCAAAAAGGGATCAGCCGCTGGTTTTCCGTCACCAGCCGAGTATAATTCAATTCGATTGTTTCATCTGTAACAAAACGGTATGATAGAAGAAACAATCGAATGAAAAAGGATGGAAAACCCGATGAACACAGATCATACGAAACGCAATCTTTTTGAATTGTATGCGGAGCTCATTCATCAACAGGAGAAATGGGAGGGGCTTATTAAAGCCTTTTTATCTGACGAATTGAGGAAGCTGGATGTAGAGCACGGGAGTAAATCTCAATTGACGATGACAGAAATTCATGTTCTATCCTGTGTCGGGGACAATGAACCAATTAATGTCACGTCGATAGCAGAAAAAATGAATACGACAAAAGCGACTGTATCACGCATCAGCACAAAATTGCTCGGCGCAGGCTTCCTTCACAGAACACAGCTCAGCGATAATAAAAAGGAGGTCTACTTCCGATTGACGCCTGCTGGAAAAAAGCTGCACAGTTTGCACAAATATTATCATCAGAAGGCTGAACAGCGTTTTCTGTCATTTTTTGACCGCTATACCGAGGAAGAGATTCTTTTTGCGGAACGGCTGTTTCGGGATCTGGTGACAAAATGGTATCCGTCGTCAGAAGAAATTGAAGGGGGGCTTCCTAGCATTTTTAAATAAAAAAACACGCACTGCGGTGCGTGTTTTTCACGTTTCTTCTTTCTTTTTCAAGATTGTAACGTAAATCAGATTTCCTCCGACTAAAATCATAAGCGGCAGTCCAGGGGAGCCGGATGTCACCAAATTATAAATCAGCCAGATTCCTAAACATATTCCATAATATAAGTGCATTGCCTTCTCGGGATTGTCGCGCAGCAAACTTCCTTTAATAATCTTTTTCATCATATCGCCCCTATAAATTTTAGGATTTCCCTTTAGTTTACATGCATCTTCGGTTCATCTCAAAATTTGCTCTTTGGCTTTTGATGCTCTCAAAATATTTCGAGGGAATTTTAGAATTATTTTTTTACAGATATGTTTTCTGATAGCTCTGCCCACTTCTATCATCTACTATCTCCCTTGCTAAAACACTGTTTTCTCCATATAAACAAGGAAAGACCTTCTGTAGCAAGCCACCTATTTAGTCCTTTTATTTCCTCTTGGGAGGAATGTCTCACTTTCTATTTCGGCTAATACTCCCATAGAATCAACAAATGTAATACTTGTTTCATTTTCACGCATAAGAATTTTCGTACCCCCACTTAATAGACCCTGTCATTTCTCAGCTAAGTCTGTTGTTAACTTGCCAATATCTTCTGCAGAGATGCCGTACCATCCAACAATTCGTTATGAATCAACCTATTCTGAAATTGGTCAGAGATCTCTAGAATACCCAAGTAACTTGTGATTTTACTTTCTAATAATTGGAACCACTGATCTTTTTCACTCAATGTATCTTCTATATATATAAATTTGTACATGTATTTACCTCAATTCATTCATTTGTTTTATTTTTATTTGAAAAGTAAAAAGAGGACATTAAGTCCTCTTCTTACTTACGATATGTCTATTAGTATCTTTCATTTACACGTGTTTTTGATGCTTTGTTTTCAAATGAAATAGGGTCTTCTGTTTTAGTTCTCCTAATCTTTACAGAAATACCTACTAGAATGACCGCCATAGTTGTAAATATTCCCATGGTTAATAAGATCGTATCCTGATTTAAACTCCATCCAATTAAGAAAGAGATGATCGCTCCTCCGAAACTTGCCGAAGCAATAAATAAACTTGTAACTTCGTCAACGTACTTCTGAATAATGATTGATGCTAGTGTTAAAGCAATGGGAAATATGCCCGCTATACTTAGGCCAATCAAAAATGTACCGCCCAATTGAAGTATTGGGTTACTTATATAAGAGAAAGCAATCAACAAAACAATTAAACAACTACAGCTAAAAAGGAGGTATTTAGAAAAATCAAGCCTTCTACTTACGAAACCAATCAATATTCTTCCTATGATGATCCCTACCCAGAAAAAGGAGACACTTATAAGACTAATTTGTTCATTGTCTTGGTTTATCATGATTGAAGGTAAAAAGTTGGCAAAATTTGTTTCGATTCCAGCATATAGGAAAGCAAAAAATACAAAAAAGCCTAATTGCTTTGATTTTTTTCTATCTCCTATAAAGTATTGAAATGCTCCTCCGTCTGGAAAGGTCACTTGTTGGTTAGCATTCTTAGCGTACTTTCGGTTCTTGGACAAGAAAATTAACCACCCTACGAATAGGACGAATAAAAAGGTGAATATACAGTAATACGGTAAAAACCAGTTATTGATATCTATGAAGGAATTAATTAATAATGGGAAAGATAAAGCGCCTAATCCAAAGAGAACTTCCAGCTTACTCATTTTTTCTGCATTACTTTCGAAATTAGCAATAACAAATGAACCAACTGTCGTTTCTAATGTGCCTGCCCCATATCCTAAGAGAAAAGCCATTACAACAATATAATACCAATCCTTAGTTAGAAAAAAGATACTTAACGCTACAAGCATTATTGTCAAAGCTAAAGTAAGTGTCCTAAAATGACTGTATTTCTTAATCATTAACGGTGCGATTAATACTCCGCTTAGAAATCCGGTAAACTGAAAGAAGATTATGACCGAAATATCATCTGTTGTCTTGTTAAAAGCCTCTAATAGAAATGGTGTCAAACTCCCTGTTGATATATGGATAATACCTACTGTAAAAAAGAAAGCATATCCGAATAAATATGTCCCTCTTAACATTCATTACACCCCTATATGAAAAAGCAGGAAAGTAAATTCCTGCTTTTTTAGTAACTTCTCTCTTTGAAATACTAGTTGACTGCTGAAACAGACATTGGTTGAGAGTTGCTGTCTTTCTCAAAGAACATTTCTAACACTTCCTGAGATCTAAAACCATCACTAAAAGAAGGGATCTCAACCCAATCATTCTGAGTTGATGCAATCCAATTGATTAACTCGCTTCTAAAAGAATCAGCCCATCCATAAAACTCGTTTGGCGGATCGTTTAATAGGCTTTGCGGTACTGGGCAGTCTACCACGTTCAAGCCATCTATGAGCTTGTAAACGTGAGGATTACCTGTGTGGTATTTAAACTCTTTTTTGTGTCCAACTACCTCAATGCTAAAACCACAGTCTTCAGGTGCAGAACATTTTGATGTGATGATATTTACAAATACCTTGTTCTTCAGCTGGCCATAAATTTCTGCATAGTCATCTACTAGTACCTGTTTATCCTCTTTTGTTTTTACATTTGTGTTCATCTTTGCCCTTACTGATTCTGTGATGAAATCACTCTCAAACAAATACCATACCATGTCGATAAGGTGAATACCCAGATCCCCCAATGAACCACTCGTCTTCTTACTGTTAGCGTCATCTCTCCAAGTAAATTTCTTGCGTCTAAGTGCACTATTTTTCTTGAAGTGTACTTTTATGGACAGGATGTTACCTAGTTCATTATTGATAATTAAGCTTTTTAAGATATTTACGTAAGATAAATATCTATAATTAAATCCCATACTGGCTCTTACGCTCAACCTTTCAGCGGTATCTTTCATTATGCTTGCTTCTTCAAGAGAAATAGCCATAGGCTTTTCACACAATACATGCTTATGTTTTCCTAATGCTTGCAAAGCATGTTCTTTATGGCAAAAGTTTGGTGATGCTACAATTAAACCTTCTGAGGCATCAATTAGTTCATCTGCGTTTTCAAATGACTTCCCGCCGAAAGTTTTCACAAAGCTTTCTGCATTTTGTTGATTTATGTCATATACCCCTACTAACTCTGCATTTTTTATTGTAGATAAAGCAGTTGCATGCGCTCTTGCAATACCACCTGCACCTATGATGCCGATCTTCTTCATTTTAATTTCCTCCTCATGATCCAATTAATTTTTTTAAGGTATTAGTAATTCCTTTTGAGTACTCACTATCAGTTATAAGGTTGTGCAAGTTTTTGGCTTCCTGTGTTGCATTTTTTAGCAGATATCCATTCCCTACTGTCTGTAACATACGAACATCATTTCCACTATCCCCAAATGCGATAGCTCTTTCGGTATTTAGGTTGTATTTCTCTAACATAAACGTTACAATTTCATTCTTTCCTGTCCCTATGGGGATAAAATCTACATCATAGCTGTCTTCTGGATCGCCTGCTAAGGGATTACACCGATTTATATTTACTGAAACGCCATATTCCTCGCAGATTTTTTCAATTGCTAATAGGTTTTTCTTGTCGTTTATTTCATCTTGTTCCTGATAGTAGAAGTTATGCTTATACCGTGACTTTCCTAATTGAGTTTGAGGATTCAAAAGAATGTTATGATTTTCATGCAGCTGTTTCACAAGTTTTTCAACCTTTTCTTTACTAAACCCTTCATTTATGCGACTGTTCCACTTGTTATCTTGCTGACCGAAGTTATGCTCTGAAAAGTACGTAATTTCAGTTCCAAGATCACTAGCTATAAAATGCGGAAAATATCTAAATTTTCCTCGTCCCATTTTATCGATAATAGATTCTATACTGCTCCCTGTAACCCATCCGATTATTAGTTCCCCATCTTTACTTTTTTGTTCTAGATAGTCTTCGAGTTCATAAATGTCTTGTTGTTTTTGTTCGTCGATTGTATGCGGAAAATACGTTTCATCAAAATCACAAAAAACAATATACTGAGGATGTTCAACCGTGGATAACGTTTTATACTCCGATTTCTTGCTTAATAACATGAAACAGTCCCTCCATTACTCTGTCTTGTTCTTCTAAAGTAAATGACGGATATAAAGGCAAATGCAGTACCTGACTATGAGCCTTTTCCGTATGAACCAATGGGAGTCCTGCATACTTGTCCTGTACTAAAGGAGTTTTTTGCATATGAGACAGTATTGGATAATATACATCTGTTTGAACACCAAAATCTTCATTTAATTTAGTCATGATATCTGCTCTATCTTCTGTTCTCACCTTAATAGGAAACAGATGCCATACATGATCTTCACTTAATTCTGGTAATTCAATAAAGCCTTTATTCTGCAACTCTGCTAATTGGGTAATGTATCTATCCGCCAAGAACAGTCTTTTGAAGTTGTTTAATGAAAGGTACTTCATTCTCTCTAAACCAATTGCTGCCTGTAAATTGTCCATTTTTGAATTAAATCCAAAATTGATGACTTTCTTATTTTTTACATTTACTTCAAAACCATGATAACTAAATTGAATGCATTTTTTAGCGAGTTCTTCATTATCAGTTGCTATTGCCCCAGCCTTGCCACATACACCAAAATTCTTATAGGGATTAAAACTTAATGTAGTGATGTCTGCATACTTTCCTAAGTCTGTCAGTCCAATTCCTTGGCAGGCATCTTCAATTACTTTTAATTTATAACGATTTGCGATTTGACGGATATGCTGCATGTCTGAATGTTTTCCGTATAAATGCACAGGTAGAATAAACTTTGTATAAGAAGTTATTGCTTCTTCAATTTTGTCAGGATCGATGCAGAATGTTTGTGGGTTAATATCTACATAGATAGGAACGCCTCCCAAAGCTAACACAGCATTTTCAGTAGCTGAAAAGCTATTAGCCGGCATGATAACTTCATCCCCTGGGTTTAACCCTAAAGCCAATAAACCTATCATAATAGCATCGGTTCCACTGCTGGTTGCAATTACATACCTTTTATGTAAATATGTAGATAAAACTTTTTCGAATTGCTCTAAATAGGGACCACTCGTAAATTTTCCAGTTGGCAAAACTTCAGTTAATGTATTTAAGATATCTTCCACTTCATCATTGGTTATTAATCTGTCTACAGGCAAAAAAGGGACTTTACTGATTTCACGATTTTTTTGATAGTTGAAAAGATCATGTTCAATATCTATCTTTTCCTTTAATACTTGTTTCCACCGCTCGTTTACAATACTGTCTTCAATAACAAGTTCTTTTCCTTGTACGTCACCTTTTAAGTGTTTTAATAGTGACATGTTTTCTTTGCTTTTACCTGAAATCTTAACCTGTTTTTGCATGAACAGTACCTCCAATGATTTTATAATCTAAAAATTTATTACAAATTTATCCTAATTTCTGAAATCGGTAACATGTCAACAACTTTTTTAAGGAAGGGAAAATATGCCTACAATTGATGAAATAGCAAAATTATGCAATGTGTCTAAAACCACAGTGTCAAGAGTATTGAATAATCATCCGTATGTGTCGAAAGAAAAAAGAGATATGATCTTAAAGGCAATTAACGAACTTGACTACACTCCCAATTATTTAGCTCGGAATTTTAGGAGAAATAAGACACAAACGATAGCTTTATCGGTTCCGAGTATTGACCATCCATTTTTTGCTCAATTAATAAAAGGGGTCTCACATGAAGCACTGTTTAAGAATTACAAGGTAATTGTATTTCAGACCTTTTATGACAAACAGACAGAGCTAGAATTGTTAGAGTTATTGAAGCATAAAGAAGTGGATGGTATTATTCTTGGAACTTTAGAAAATGAATGGGATCAGATATCCCCTTTCTTAAAGTATGGTCCTATCTTATTATGTAATGAATATCATCACTCAGCGGACATAACGATAATTGGGTATGATGAATTTGAAGCTACATACATGGGGGTAGTACATTTAATTGAAAGAGGGCATAAAAAAATTGGGTTTTGTTTTGATACTCCATATAGCGAAGCTCAATGTCAGAGGAAAGAGGGTTATTTGAAAGCTTTACAAGATTACGATTTACATCATAGAAGCGAATGGATATTCGGCGAAATGTTTAATATCGAGGATGGCTTTCGTGTTTTTCATAAGATAAAGGATCTAAAGGACAGACCCTCAGCAATATTTACAGGAAATGATCAAGTCGCCGCAGGGATTATTAAACAGGCGATGAAAAATGGCTTTAAAGTTCCAGAAGACTTAGCTGTAATTGGTTTTGACAACCAATTGATTTGCCAAGTCGTTACTCCGACCATAACAACAATTGATATCCCCGTAATAGAATTAGGTCAACAGGCTGTGTTGAAAATCATCGAGTCCATTTCGGGTAATGCCACTTTAAACAGAAGAATTATTAAACTGCCAACAAAGCTTATTATAAGAGAATCAACGTAACGATAGATTTCCCTTTATCATTTTATATCTTTATATAAGAAAAAGAGGTTATTCATTTTAACCTCTTTTTCAATCGTAAGTCGTCAATTATTTCTTTCATTTCACCCTCTGGCAGCACTCACTTCAAACCTGATCCATTAACAACGAAATATCCGCTTATATTTCCTCATCTCGATGGTTTGCGAATTAAAAGTTCTTGAACCCTTTTTTCAACTAGGCACTACTGCCGCTGATTGAGCTCTTTTTGTCTTTTTTTTCACCATGAAGATGGTGAAGCAGGCGATAAAACGGCGGCAGCAGGGCAATAACCAGAATGACGCGAATGACCTGAACCGCAACGACAAAGGTGGAATCAGCATGTAAGGTAACTGACGTCGTCGCCATCTCTGCAATCCCGCCGGGCGCAAATGCCAGTACAGAAGTGATGAGCGAAATTCCTGTCAGCTCAGAAACGATCACGGCGCTCAAAAACATTGCTGCGATTAAACCGACGGAAGAGACAAACCCGACGATGATAATACGGGTGACGCCGGCAAACATGCTTTTGTACATCTTAGAGCCGATCGTTGCCCCGAGAAATACTTGTGATACATGGTTAGCTTGTGACGGCCACCATGCCATCATGTCGTGCCCTGTCACCGCAGCTCCGCCAACATGTACAATTGCTACACCGAGCATGCTGCCGAGCAGCCATGGAGCTGGAAATTTTAAAAATTTCGCAGCTTTGCAAGCTCCCCAGGCAGCGAGAATAAGAATGACGGTCCACAAAACGGGAGCGAGCCTAAAATCTGTCGTTGCAGAAGAAATTGTCTCTGCTGCGGCACTTGCGGTACGATCTTGTTTTGTATAGATCAGAATGACTAAAAACGGAATGGAAAGCACCACGAGCAGCACACGCATCATTTGAACGAGGCTGACTATAGCGGTATTGGCGCCTACTTCCTGTGCGATGCTCGGCATGGCGGAAAGTCCGCCGGGAGCGGTGCCGACAAAGCTAGTCATCATATCCGTTTTGCTGAAACGCCAAAGCACATATCCTGACAGCATGGCCAGCAGGATAGACAATATCAGCATAACGCCGACTGAAAACCAATGGTCTTTGAGAACAGAGAGAACGGATAAATTCAGCTTTTGGCCCAATTCGATGCCGAGGATCATCTGCCCGAGGGCGAGCCATCGTCGGTTAATTCCTTTTTGGTCTGGTGCCATCATCAGCCATGCCGGCCGTATCATGGCGAGGCAGCAGGCGACAATCAGTGTTCCGATCATCCATCCAATTGATATTCCGGTTAATGAAAGAATAAACCCCCCGGCTGCACTGATTGCGATAAACCATAGATCTTTGAGGAGATTTTCGTCTTTCTTCAATGTAAAACCCTTCTTCCTTTTTCACGTAACACTCCAATTGTTCACGTAGTGAATGTATTTATTACTATAGTATATTTTTGTTGATAAAGAAATTATGAATTATTTTCTATAAGCGATTCACTTTTCTTATGACCTTGTGTTCGAGCTTTTCTATTGTGTAAGTCAGAGATAAACCCGCTGTCAGCAGACACACGGCAAGAGCGTAAAAAATCACTTCTCCGCCAAATGATGTCAGGATCAGCCCGCCTGCCAGCGGTCCGATTGAGCGGGATATATCCCAATGCAGACCATAGACAGCATAAAACCGGCCCAGCAAATGAGGCGGCGCCAATTTCGATATGAAGGTCTGGATGTGGGTTAGCCCGATGCTTTCGCCAACCGTCATTACCGCTGCCGTCACTAAAAGCATTGTCAGGGAGGTTGAGCATGCAAAACCGGCAGCCGCAAGGGAGTAGCAAATATAAGTAATGAAAAGGATTGTTTTCATTGAAAGCTTTTCGGTCCCTTTGACAAGAGGTACTTGAAGAACACAGCTGAATAAAGCTTTTGCTGCTGAATAGATGGTCAGCATGGACAGATAATCAGAAAACATGTTTTTGCTGAACAGCCTGTATGTTGTTTCTGATTGTGCATATAACATGCTGATGGGGAGAGAAAGCACCAAAAGAAGCAGGACAGGCCTGTATATCGTAAAGCTCGCGGACATTTTCGGGGTAACAGCTGGGTGTAGCGGCTTTGTCTCAGGCAGTTTCAGTGCAGCGATCAGAAAGTAGATAAACAATGCCGCAGCATCTAATGCGAATATCCACACGGGGTTATGATTGTACAGCAGCATCCCCACTAGCGGTCCTGCCGTCAGACCCGCTGAATAGATCGCATTGATGACCGCAAACACTTCCGAACGTCTGCTTTCCGGCGTGCTTTCAGCGATTTGGGCGCGGGAAGCGGGAATGTACAACGATCTTCCGATGCCATTCATGACATAGAGAATAGCGAAAACATACGCATGCTCAGCAAATATAAACCCTGTCATTGCCGCTGATTGAAGAAGCAATGCGGTCAAAATCGCTGTGCGCCGCCCAATCCGGTCCGCCGCCTTTCCTGCAGCGAGCGTCAGGAAAATATCAGCAAATGGCTGAAGGCTGATGATCAGCATTGGCATCATGATACTGCCGTTTAATTGTTCATGCAGATACAGCACCATAAAAGGTCCCATCATTGCACCTGTCAGGCTTGTCAGCAATTCGCCGAAAAAGCGGAGCCGAACGGGAGCGGTATATCTCGATTTTATAGAGTGAAAACTGGTCAACATGTGATCGCCGCCTTTCGCTGTTTGATATAGTAGTAGTGTATAGAAGGGGCGGCGGCCCAAAAAGTGAAGAAAAGAAGAGGTAAAAGTTCCCCTTTTGTCGGGAGGTGCGGGGATTGAAGCTGATAGAGCACTACGTGGCGCTTGTAAAAACAGGCTGCGCCGAGTATGGACAAATGAACGAAATGACGCTCACTGAGATTGCCGACTGTTTATTTTGTACAGAAAGAAATGCAAAGCTCATTTTACATAAGCTGGAGAACAGCAATTGGATTATCCGGGAAAGCGGGGCGGGGCGCGGCCGCAAATCTAAAATCGCGTTTCTTCGGAGGCCTGAGGAACTGCTTCTTCAAACTGCAAAGGAATATACCATGTCAGGAAAGCTTAAAAAGGCAAAGGAGCTGCTTCAGCAGTATCAGTCCGCGTTTCCGGGGCTTCAAAACGAATATAACATGTGGCTTTCAGAGGTATTCGGATTTGTGACGGAGACAGGCGAGAATGGGGCGAAGGATGTTCTGCGGCTGTTCATTACGCCCGAATCTGTCAGCAGTTTGGATCCATGCCACATATTTTTGCGGTCTGAGGGCCATTTCGTCAAACAGATATTTGATACACTCTTCACGTTTGATTCGGATATGCAGGAGCCAAAGCCTCATTTGGTTCATGGATGGGAAGAGGCCGGAAAAAAACAATGGAGATTTTTTCTTCGAAAAGGTGTGTCATTTCATAATGGACAGCCGCTGACATCGCGGGACGTTGCGTTTACGTTTCAGCGCTTTTTGGAACTGGGTGACAACCCGTATAAATGGCTTCTGCACGGAGTGAAACAAGTCTTAGAAAAGGGCCCTTATTGTGTGGCGCTCATACTCGATAGGCCGAATGCGCTTTTGCCGTATGCTCTTTGTGATGAACGGCTGTCCATACTGCCGGCAGAACAGGGCGGCGGGAAAAATGGAACAGGGCCTTTTCAGGTGAATCAGCAACACAGCGGGATGCTTGTGCTTGAAGCCAATGAGCGCTACTTCAAGGGACGCCCCTATTTGGATCGCGTTGAGTTTGTGTTTTCTGAGCAAGCCGGAGAGATGAACGGTTTTACCATTCAAGAAAAACAAACAAGTCCTGAGCAGCAAACTGTCTTTGATGAGCGGCATGTTCAGTATTTGTCGCTTAATCTGAAAAAGAAGGGGCCTCTTCAGCACCGAAGCTTTAGAAAAGCGCTCCGGCTGCTGATTTCCTCTGAACGGCTCGTTCGTGAAGCGGGAGGGCACCGAAGAATCCCGGTTACGTCCTTTTTGCATCCGAGTTCTTTTGAGTGGGAGGGCGTTTCGCCATCTGAATTGTTGAAGAAAAGCGGATACGAGGGCGAAACAATCGTGCTTTATACCTTTTCGGAAACGGATCATCGTGAGGACGCCGAATGGATTCAAAATATTTGCGCCCAGCACGGTATCAGGCTTACACTTCAATTCTGTGATGCTGCTGATCTGCGACGGCCGGAAACCGTGCAGATGGCGGATATCATTCATGACAGTGCGACGTTTTATCAAGACAGCGAGTTTGGTTTTCTGCATTTGCTGCTGTCGGAGAACAGTTTCTTGTATCAGCATCTATCTGAAAAGCTGACACAGATTTGCTCAGGAATGACAGAGCGGATGTTTTCCATGCCTGATCGCTGTTCGAGAATCAACATCCTGCGTGACATTGACCGGCAGATGATACAGGAGCTGAACGCGATCCCGCTGTATCAAAATGTGCTCCAGGTGACATCAAGTAAAAATGTAAAAGGCCTGGTGCTTGATGAAGAGGGATGGATTGATTTGTACTCCGTATGGCTGTCCAAATAAAAAGAGGGTTCTATTTTGAACCCTCTTTTTTACGCTGCCATGCTGCGGCATTGTTCAGCACAGGTGAAGCAGGCTTTCGCACATGCTTGGCAATGATCATGATCGTGCTTTCCGCATTCAGTGCCGCATGCTTCACAAATATCGGCGCAAAGTGCACAAATTTCTTTCATAAACGGGCTGTCCGTTTGCATGGCTTTGACCGCCAGCGCGCAAATATCCGCGCATTCCCTGTCAAGCCGGATGCATCCGCTGAGATGATGCTGCACGCTTTCTTCCAAGCATTTAGTGAAACAATGATTGCAAGCTTTCATGCAATCGATGCAAGCCTCAATACAAGCTTCAGAATATTGCTCCATGGTTGATTCCCCCTGTATGACAGTATATGGTTTTATGTTTCCCGGCTGCATTTGAAAAAAACAGGGGAGTGTGTTTTTAGCTAAGGGGATATGTACATATACCCTGAATGGGTATATCTAACGTTCCATCAGATAGTATAGGAACCAGACAGCGTGATTTTGTTCATCACGTGCTGCGCGCGTAAAGACGCCTTTCGCTTTTAAGTTTGACGTTTCCTCGGCCGCACGCAAGTAAAAGTCGACGGTTTCTTGTTCATCTTTAAAAGCGGCGTCCAGTCCTCTTGTGAAATTGTCCGGGCATTCTTCCGTTTGTTTCGGCATGATGTGTTTGCCGGTAATTGAACCATACAGTGTGGAAAATTCACGGAGGTGGCGAATCTCGTCACGCCTGATTTCTTCAATCTGTTTTCTGACCTCATCGCTGTGGGCGAGTTCGGCAAGCTTGCGGTAGCATTGAATGGCACTGAATTCTCCGTTGATGGCCTTCTGCAAATTCCGAATCAAAACAGGATCTTCCCTGTATGGCACCGGATAGGGATAGTAGCTGTAATGCAAGGGGATTCAACTCCATTCTTAGGAATTGGGCTTCTGTAAAAGTATATGTTGGGCAGGGAGAGATGTGCGGAGATAATCAGCTTTTTATATGTGAAAAGGCCGTTTTTACCAATAGATCAGATTGGTCATTTTCGTCAACATTCGATAAAATATATAGAGATAAAAAGAGAGGGGTCTTCTAATTTGGGAGCAGAGTTTTTAGTAGGCAGGTCCGGGAGTGGAAAAACGAAGCTGATCATCGACAGCATTCAGGATGAATTGCGCCGGGCTCCATTCGGGAAGCCGATCATTTTTCTAGTCCCGGATCAAATGACGTTTTTAATGGAATACGAGCTTGCTAAAACGCCAGATATGGGCGGGATGATACGCGCTCAAGTGTTCAGTTTTTCACGATTGGCCTGGCGCATCCTCCAGCATACGGGAGGAATGAGCAGGCCGTTTCTGACGAGCACCGGCGTACAAATGCTCCTGCGGAAGCTCATTGAGGAGCATAAACAGGAGTTCAAAGTCTATCAAAAAGCGAGTGACAAAAGCGGGTTTACCGCACAGGTTGAGCGGATGCTGACAGAGTTTAAGCGCTATTGTCTGGAACCGGAGGATATCCGCCGGATGGCGGAAAGCGGAACGGCTTCTGAGTATCGCGGAGAACGAGTTTTATCTGAAAAGCTCCATGACTTATCAATTCTGTATCAGCAAATGGAAAAAAGCCTCGCAGATCAATATCTTCACTCTGAGGATTATTTGACATTGCTGGCAGAGCATATCCCGCTTGCGGAAGATATAAAAGGCGCCCATATCTATGTGGATGGCTTTTATCAGTTTACCCCGCAGGAATTCAGGGTGTTGGAGCAGCTTATGGTTCATGCGGAGCATATCACGTTTTCGCTCACAGCGGACAAGCCGTCATATGAGCGGGAGCCGCATGAACTGGAATTGTTCAGAATGACGGGGAAAACCTATTACCGCCTGTATCAGAAGGCGAAGGAACTGAATTTGGACATTACGTATAAAGAGCTGAGCGGGACTGAGCGGCATACAAAGACGCCGGAATTGGCGCATCTAGAGGCACAGTATGAAGCGCGTCCGGCCGTTCCATACGCAGAAAAACAAGAAGCCCTTACTGTGATGCAGGCCGCAAACAGACGGGCTGAGCTGGAAGGCATTGCCCGGGAAATTCACGCCCTAGTCAGAGAGAAGGGATATCGCTATAAGGATGTAGCCATTCTTGCGCGCCAGCCGGAAGACTACAAGGATATGGTGAAGGAAGTTTTCGCAGATTACGAGATTCCTTATTTCATTGACGGAAAAGCATCTATGCTGAACCATCCGTTAATTGAATTTATCCGGTCAAGCCTTGATGTTCTGAAAGGGAATTGGCGTTATGAAGCGGTGTTTCGCTGCGTGAAAACCGAACTGCTATTCCCGCTCAATGAACCGAAGGCCAAAGTGAGAGAACAGGTCGATCAGCTCGAAAATTACTGTATCGCCTATGGTATTAAAGGCGACCGCTGGACAAAGGGCGATCGTTTCCAATACAGGCGTTTTGTGTCATTGGATGATGATTTTGCGCAGACTGATCAGGAAATCGAAATGGAAAACATGTTGAATGACACCCGCGATTGGATTGTTCCGCCGCTTTTTCAGCTTCAAAAACGCATGAAAAAAGCGAAGACGGTTCAAGAGAAGGCGGAGGCGCTCTATCGTTATTTAGAAGAGACGGATGTGCCGCTGAAGCTGGATCAGGAAAGGCAGCGTGCTGAGGATGGCGGCAGAATCATTGAAGCGCAGCAGCATCAGCAGGCGTGGGACGCAGTCATTCAGCTGCTTGAGGAGTTTGTTGAAATGATGGGAGATGATGAGATTTCTCTTGATTTGTTTCAGCAAATGATAGAAGCCGGCGCGGAGTCGCTTACATTTTCTCTAATTCCGCCTGCGCTTGACCAGGTGTTTGTCGGCAATATGGATTTGTCCAGAATGTATGGCACCTCCTGCACCTTTGTGCTCGGGGCAAACGACGGCGTTCTGCCGGCACGCCCTGATGAAAACGGGGTCCTGTCGGATGATGACCGGGAATGGCTGAAAACGATTGGGGTTGAGCTATCCTCAGGCGGACGGGAGCGTTTGCTTGATGAGCATTTCCTCATCTACATGGCGTTTTCAAGTCCGTCTGACCGGCTTTACGTATCGTATCCGATTGCTGATGCGGAAGGAAAAACGCTTTTGCCGTCGATGATCGTTAAGCGGCTGGAAGAACTGTTTCCGCATCATAAGGAGCGCCTGTTAACAAATGAACCTGAACAGGTCAGCGATGAGGAACAGCTGATGTATGTCGTGAATAAAAGCGTGGCACAGTCCTTTACCGCGAGCCAGCTCAGGTTATGGACCCGGGAATACGACATCAGCGACGTCTGGTGGAGCACGTACAATGTGCTGATGAGTGAGCCGGACAGGCTGCAATCGAAAAAGCTGTTCTCAAGCCTGTTTTTCCGGAATGAAGTGAAGCAGCTTGAACGCAGCGTGTCGAGACAGCTCTATGGTGAACGCATTCAGGGCAGTGTATCGAGAATGGAAACCTTTAACGCATGCCCGTTTTCCCATTTTGCGTCACACGGGCTGCATTTGAAGGAACGGCAATTCTTCAAGCTTGAAGCACCGGATATCGGCCAGCTGTTTCATTCCAGCTTAAAGCTGATTTCTGACAGGCTGCGTGAGCAAAAGCTGGATTGGCGCGATTTAACGAAGGAGCAGTGCGAGCTGTTTTCCTATGATGCGGTAGAACGGCTGGCACCGAAACTGCAAAAGGAAATTCTGCTCAGCTCAAACCGGCATTATTATGTGAAGGAAAAACTGCAAAAAATTGTGACACGTGTGTCCGGCATTTTAAGCGTGCATGCGAAAGCGAGCGGATTCGTACCGATCGGGCTTGAACTGGGCTTTGGAGGAAAAGGGCCGCTTCCGCCGCTGACCTTTCAACTGAAAAACGGCTGTACGATGGAACTCGTCGGGCGAATTGACCGTGTTGATAAGGCTGAAAGCTCAAAAGGCCTGCTCCTCAGGATTGTCGATTATAAATCAAGCGACAAAGGCCTTGACTTAGCGGAAGTATATTACGGATTGGCACTGCAAATGCTGACGTACCTTGATTTATCGATTACACATTCAGCTGACTGGCTCGGGATGAGGGCGACGCCTGCCGGAGTGCTGTATTTCCATATTCATGACCCGATGATTCAATCTAATCTCCCGCTTGGGCTTGACGAGATTGAACAGGAGATCTTTAAGAAATTTAAAATGAAGGGCTTGCTCCTCGGTGATCAGGAAGTGGTTCGCCTCATGGATACAACCCTTCAAGAGGGACGTTCAAATATCATAAACGCCGGCTTGAAAAAAGACGGATCTCTTAGATCAGACTCGGCCGCAGTCGGTGAAAAGGAATTTGATCTTTTGACAAAGCATGTGCGCCGCACCTTCCAGGAAGCGGGCGAACAAATCACCGACGGACGCGTATCCATTGAGCCGTACAAAATGAAGAACAAGACGCCGTGCACATACTGTGCGTTCAAATCAGTATGCCAATTTGATGAATCACTGGAAGAAAACGAGTATCGCCCATTAAAGGCTGAAAAGGACAAGACGATACTTGAGTGGATAAAAAAGGAGGCGGATGGCAATGAACATTCCTAAACCGGTAGACAGCACATGGACAGATGACCAATGGAATGCCATTGTTTCAACCGGCCAGGATATTCTTGTGGCAGCGGCTGCGGGCTCTGGTAAAACTGCTGTGCTCGTTGAACGAATGATTCGGAAAATCACCGCGGAGGAAAACCCAATAGATGTAGACCGTCTTCTCGTTGTGACATTTACAAACGCCTCAGCGGCAGAGATGAAGCACCGAATCGCAGAAGCCTTGGAAAAAGAGCTTGTACAGCGCCCCGGCTCGCTGCATATCAGACGCCAGCTGTCTCTTTTAAACCGGGCCAGCATTTCGACGCTTCATTCCTTTTGCCTGCAAGTGCTGAAGAAATATTACTACTTGATCGATCTTGATCCGGGCTTTCGGATAGCTGATCAGACGGAAGGCGAGCTGCTCGGTGATGAAGTGCTTGACGAGCTGTTTGAAGACGAATATGCAAAGGGTGAAAAGGCATTTTTTGAGCTTGTTGACCGCTATACGACAGACCGGCACGATCTGGATCTGCAATTTCTCGTTAAACAGGTGTACGAGTATTCCCGATCCCATCCCAACCCGGAGGCGTGGCTGGAAAGTTTTGTTCATTTGTATGATGTATCAGAAAAGAGCGCCATCGAGGAGCTGCCGTTTTATCAATATGTCAAAGAAGATATTGCAATGGTGCTTAACGGGGCGAAGGAAAAGCTCTTGCGCGCGCTTGAGCTGACGAAAGCGCCGGGCGGCCCGGCGCCGCGTGCTGACAATTTTCTTGATGATCTTGCGCAGATTGATGAACTGATTCAGCATCAGGACGATTTCAGTGAACTATATAAGCGGGTGCCCGCCGTCTCTTTTAAGCGTGCCAAAGCAGTAAAAGGGGATGAGTTCGATCCAGCGCTCCTTGATGAGGCGACAGATTTGAGAAACGGTGCAAAAAAACTGCTTGAAAAGCTCAAAAACGACTACTTCACGCGAAGTCCTGAACAGCACTTGAAAAGCCTAGCCGAGATGAAGCCTGTCATTGAAACGCTCGTACAGCTTGTCATCAGCTATGGAAAACGATTCGAAGCTGCGAAACAGGAAAAATCAATCATTGATTTTTCTGATTTGGAGCATTACTGTTTAGCGATTTTGACAGCTGAGAATGACAAAGGTGAACGTGGGCCGAGCGAGGCTGCGAGGTTTTATCAGGAACAGTTTTATGAGGTGCTCGTTGACGAATATCAGGATACCAACCTCGTGCAGGAATCGATTCTGCAGCTCGTCACAAGCGGGCCGGAGGAGACTGGTAACCTGTTTATGGTAGGAGATGTCAAACAGTCGATTTATCGATTCAGGCTTGCCGAGCCGCTTCTTTTCCTCTCTAAATACAAACGGTTTACAGAGAGCGGAGAAGGCACGGGGCGGAAAATCGATTTAAATAAAAATTTCCGAAGCCGGGCTGATATTTTAGACAGCACAAACTTTTTATTTAAACAGCTGATGGGCGGCAAAATCGGTGAGGTCGATTATGACGAGCAGGCTGAGCTGAAGCTTGGTGCAGCGTATCCGGACAATGACGAGACGGAAACAGAGCTGCTGCTGATCGACAACGCAGAAGATACGGATGCAAGCGAGGAAGCAGAAGAGCTTGAAACGGTGCAGTTTGAGGCAAAAGCCATCGCTAAGGAAATTCGTAAGCTGATTTCATCGCCGTTTAAGGTGTATGACGGAAAAAAGAAAACACATCGCAATATTCAATACCGAGATATCGTGATTTTGCTCCGTTCGATGCCGTGGGCTCCGCAAATCATGGAGGAGCTGAGAGCACAGGGCATACCGGTTTACGCCAATTTAACGTCAGGCTATTTCGAAGCGGTCGAAGTCGCCGTCGCGCTTTCTGTGCTGAAGGTAATCGATAATCCGTATCAGGATATACCGCTTGCCTCTGTGCTGCGCTCACCGATTGTCGGAGCAGATGAAAACGAGCTGTCTTTGATCCGGCTTGAAAATAAAAAAGCGCCGTACTATGAGGCGATGAAAGACTACCTGGCTGCTGGTGACCGGAACGATGAGCTTTATCAAAAGTTAAATACGTTTTACGGACATCTGCAAAAATGGCGCGCGTTTTCGAAAAACCACTCAGTATCTGAGCTGATTTGGGAAGTGTACCGCGACACCAAATATATGGATTATGTCGGCGGCATGCCGGGCGGAAAACAGCGCCAGGCCAATTTGCGTGTTCTTTATGACAGGGCGCGTCAATATGAATCAACGGCATTTCGCGGCTTGTTCCGTTTCCTGCGGTTTATCGAACGCATGCAGGAGCGGGGCGATGATCTTGGTACGGCGAGAGCGCTCAGCGAGCAGGAGGATGTTGTCCGCTTAATGACGATCCACAGCAGCAAAGGGCTCGAATTTCCAGTCGTGTTTGCAGCAGGTCTCGGCCGGAATTTCAACATGATGGATTTAAATAAATCGTACCTGCTGGATAAGGAGCTCGGATTTGGCACGAAGTATATTCATCCGCAATTACGCATCAGCTATCCGACACTTCCGCTCATTGCGATGAAGAAAAAAATGCGCAGGGAGCTGCTGTCAGAGGAATTGCGTGTGCTCTATGTTGCATTAACGAGAGCGAAGGAAAAGCTGTTTCTGATTGGCTCATGTAAGGATCATCAGAAACAGCTTGCAAAATGGCAGGCATCCGCGTCCCAAACTGATTGGCTTCTGCCGGAATTTGACCGCTATCAGGCGAAAACGTATCTAGATTTCATCGGCCCGGCTCTTGCCAGGCACAGAGACTTGGGGGATTTGGCTGGTGTGCCAGCACACGCTGACATCTCAGGCCACCCGGCTCGTTTTGCCGTTCAAATGATCCATTCCTATGATTTGCTTGATGATGATCTGGAAGAAAGAATGGAAGAAAAAAGCGAGCGCCTAGAAGCGATCCGCCGAGGTGAACCAGTTCCTGGCTCGTTTGCGTTTGATGAAAAAGCCCGCGAGCAGCTGAGCTGGACATACCCGCATCACGAGGTGACGCAAATTCGGACAAAGCAATCGGTTTCTGAGATCAAAAGAAAAAGAGAGTACGAGGATGAATACAGCGGCAGGGCCCCTGTAAAACCGGCTGATGGAAGCATTCTGTACAGACGTCCCGCTTTTATGATGAAAAAAGGCCTGACAGCGGCAGAGAAAGGGACTGCCATGCATACGGTTATGCAGCATATCCCGCTGTCACATGTGCCGTCGATAGAAGAAGCTGAGCAGACGGTTCACAGGCTTTATGAAAAAGAGCTTCTCTCTGAAGAACAAAAAGACGCTATTGATATAGAAGAAATCGTGCAATTTTTCCATACAGAAATCGGCGGACAGCTGATCGGTGCTAAGTGGAAGGACCGGGAAATACCATTCAGCTTAGCGCTTCCGGCCAAGGAGATCTATCCTGATGCACAGGAGGCAGATGAGCCGCTTTTAGTGCAGGGTATCATTGACTGTCTCTATGAAACTGAGGACGGATTATATCTATTGGATTATAAGTCGGACCGGATTGAGGGCAAATTCCAGCATGGATTTGAAGGAGCGGCCCCGATCTTGAAGAAACGATATGAAACGCAAATTCAGCTGTACACGAAGGCAGTGGAGCAAATTGCAAAAACAAAGGTAAAGGGATGTGCGCTTTATTTCTTTGACGGAGGGCACATTCTGACATTATAGCGAGATCCATAAGCTCCGGAATTTCAGGCGGAGCGGGTCTCGTTTTCTATATAAAAGAGAGGTGAAAGTATTTGCGGATTTTACATACGGCTGACTGGCATCTTGGAAAAACGCTTGAAGGAAGAAGCAGGCTGAGTGAACAGGCCGATGTGCTGGATGAACTGAATACGATTGTAAAGGATGAGCAGATCGATGCCATTGTAATGGCGGGGGATGCATTTGACACCGTAAACCCGCCAGCTTTAGCCGAGCAGCTGTTTTATGAAAGCCTGTCTGCGCTTAGCGACAGAGGAAAGCGCCCGATCGTTGTCATTGCCGGAAACCACGATAATCCTGACCGTTTGTCCGCCGCTTCACCGCTGACACATGAAAACGGCATTCATTTAATCGGTTATCCGACAACAGAGCCGATTCATATTGAAGTGCCTTCAGCAGGAGAGCTTTTGGCGGTTGGAGCACTGGCGTACCCATCTGAAGCGCGGTTAAATGAAGTGCTATCCGATACGTTTGATGAAAAGCTGCTCCGTGATCACTATGATGTGAAAATCAGGCAGGCGTTTGAGCATATGACAAGCCGGTTCCGGAACGATGCAGTGAAGATTGCCGCCAGCCATATTTATGTGGCAGGCGGAAACCAAACCGATTCAGAGCGGCCGATTGAAGTCGGCGGTGCATACACGGTGGCTGCTGAAAGCCTGCCGGCAGATGCCGCTTACGTTGCGCTCGGCCATTTGCATCGCCCGCAAACGATCAAGCGGGCGCGGACGCTTGCGCGTTATTCAGGATCTCCGCTCGCCTACAGCTTTTCTGAAGCGGGCTACGCTAAATCAGTGACGATTGTGGACGCAAAGCCTGGGGAAGAGGCCACTTGGCAAGAGGTGTTATTATCAAGCGGCAAGCCACTTGTGAAGTGGAAAGCGGCAAATGGATTGAGTGAGGTGTACAGCTGGCTGGATGAAGACAGAGATCAGAATGCTTGGATTGACCTGGAAATCCGTGTCGCGGACCAGCTGTCACTTGAAGAGATTCACAGGCTGCGGAAGGCGCACCCGGGCTTTATCCATATCAGGCCGGTTTTTGAAGAACGGAACAAAGACCGGGAACGGATCGAGGTTAAACATGTCTCAATCGAGGACCGCTTTAAGAAATTTTATGAAAAACAAACTGGCGGTGCGGTGCCGGATGAAGAAATGGTGAAGCTGTTTTTAGAGCTTGCATCAGGCGTTGAAGAGGAGGATGCGAAATGAAGCCGATCGCCTTAAGCATTAAGGGGCTCCACAGCTTTAGAGAGGAGCAGACGATAGATTTTGAAGGCCTTTCCGGTGCTGGTGTTTTCGGCATTTTCGGCCCGACAGGAAGCGGTAAATCCTCTATTCTCGACGCAATGACGCTTGCTTTATACGGAAAGGTGGAACGGGCGGCGAATAATACGCACGGTATCTTAAACCAGGCGGAAGATACGCTGTCTGTTTCCTTTACCTTTGCGCTTCAGACGAATCACCAAATCTCATACAAAGTCGAGCGTGTGTTTAAGAGAACGGATGAAATGAAGGTAAAAACGGCACTTTGCCGCTTCATCGAAATCAAGGACGAGCATACGGTGCTGGCTGATAAAGCCAGCGAAGTGAATAAAAGAGTTGAGGAGCTCTTAGGGCTGACGATCGACGATTTTACGAGAGCGGTGGTGTTGCCCCAAGGGAAATTTGCTGAATTTCTGTCTTTAAAAGGGGCAGAGCGCAGGCATATGCTTCAGCGTTTATTTAATTTGGAGCAATATGGAGACAGGCTTGTGAAAAAGCTGAGACGGCAGGCGCAGGAAGCCAATGCGAGAAAAAATGAAATGCTTGCTGAACAGTCCGGTCTCGGTGAGGCGAGCTCAGAGGCAGTTGAGCAGGCTGAAAAGGCTCTCGAACAAGCTGAAGCCCGGCTGGAAGCGATGAGGAAGAACCGTGATCAGGCGAAGGAGCGGTTTACAGAGCATCAGGAGATATGGAATGTCCAAAAGGAAAAATCCGCTTATGAAGAAGAGGAAAAACGTCTCGCAGAAGAACAGCCGCATATAGACAGCATGCAAAAACGCCTGCTGGAAGCAGAAACAGCAGCAGCTCTTAAGCCCTATGCGGACCGGTACGCAGAAGCGATCCAGCATGAGGAACAAGCTGAAAAGGAACAAACGCTAGCCCAAAAGGATTTAGCAGACCGGACAGCTTTCTTTCAGCAAAAACATGAAGAGTATGAAGCGTGGCGCCAGCATAAAAGCGAGAAAGAGCCTGAGCTTTTAACTGAGCAGGAACAGCTTTCACGCTTGCAGGAAATCGAAATCAAACTGAGTGAGGCCAAGCAAGAGAAAGAGCGCAAAAAGACTGAACTCCAGCAGAAAGAAGAGGCTCTTCAATCTGTCATGAATGAATTGGAGACGGTAACAGACCGCCTGACGCGGGGACAAAACAGACAGACAGAATTGAAACAGCAGCTCAAATCCCTGCAGGTGACATCCAATGAGCGAAAAAGCTGCCATCAGGCCGCAGAAATGGTATTGCGCATCAGACAAACCGAGGAGCAAATCAAAAAAGAGAAAAAACGAAGTGAAGAATTGAACCTCGTGCTGCAGAAGATGAATGAAGAGAAGAATACACTCGTTCAAAAGACGGAAGCGGAAGAAAACAACATCATTCAGGCATATGAGGCAGTTCAAACTGTGTATCATTTGGTGTGCGAAACGGAACGCTCATTAACACGTATGACGGAAGAGGCTAGAAAGAGTCAACACACGCTTCATTTACAGCGTGAAAAAGCAAGGGTGGCACTGCTGACAAAAGAGTTAGCCCAAAAGCTGACTGCCGGAAAGCCTTGCCCGGTATGCGGTTCAACCGATCATGATCCATCTGCCTCAGTACATGAAACATATGAAGCCGACAGCCATCTTGAAGAGGACATCAAACGGACAGATGTGTTATTGACGGAAGCTGCAGTTCTCAGCCAGGAGATTCTTTCAGCCAAAATTACGCTTGAAGAACAGTCCGCGCGCTTTATTGAACAGTGTCCGTTTTTGCAGACAATTCAAGCGCAGAACCTTGAAGCGGCAGCTTCCTTCGAACATCAGCCGGTGTATGAAGCATTTGAAACTGCCAAATTCGAATGGAAACGAATCAAGCAGGACATTCTTTCTGTTAAGACACGAATGGCACAAATGATCGGCGCCTATCAGGAGTCTTTAAAAAAGGCCGAGCAGCTTAATGAAAAAATCGGTTTTGAAAAAAGAGAAGCTGACCGTATTGAAAGCATCATCAGCGAGCTTCAATCCTCAATGGACAGCAGTCTGAACATGTTTAAAGAAGCATTTCAGAATCAATCTGTGGACGAAGCAGAAAAATGGCAGCAAGCCATTGAAGAAAAGGACCGGGCTGCAGAAGAATGTGAAAAACGAATTGAGAAGAGTATCGCGTTTCTTGCTGAGCATGAAGCACAAAAGGAAAAACTGCGGGAATTGGGACACCGGCTTGAGCGGGAAAAGCTGGAGCTTCATTATGCGGCTGAACGCATCAAGAGCGTGATAGCTGATTATGAGCACGAACTCGGAGATTATGCAAAAGGAGATTCGATTCAAATCAAACTCCGCTCTGTCCAGCAGGATCTAAAGCTGTTAAAGGAAAAAGAACAATCTTTATATGAAGAACTGCAAAGCGCCCAAATGAAGCTCAACCAGGCGAAAAGCCGCGCTTCGGCAAGCGAGCTCACTCTTCAAGAGGCGAAGGGCAGATTGGAAAAAGCAAAAGCTGCTTGGCTTGAGCATACAAAAAACACCTCCATTACCCGGACTGAGGAGGTTGAACAAAGTCTCATCCCAGCCGATGAACTTGAAAAGATGAAAACCGGCATAGACCAGTTTATGGATAAACTGAAGCAAAATGCTGCAAACTTAAAACGAGTAGCAGAGATACTTGCCGGCAGAGCATTATCAGAGAGCGAATGGAACGAAACCGTTGCAGCATTACAAGAAGCTGAGGACGCATTTGGCGCTGCTATAGAGGAAAAAGGCGCGGCCGCAAAAGCACTGGCTGTCATTCGCGACCATCATAAACGGTTTAATGAAATTGAAGCTGAACTGAAAAAATGGCAGACGCATATCGACAGGCTGGATAAGCTGCAAGCTGTGTTTAAAGGCAATACCTTCGTCGAATTTTTAGCTGAGGAGCAGCTTGAAAGCGTTGCGAGGGACGCCTCAGCAAGACTCAGTATGCTGACAAGACAGCGCTATGCCATCGAAGTAGATTCAGAAGGCGGCTTCGTGATGCGGGATGACGCGAATGGAGGCGTAAGACGCCCGGTTTCCAGTTTGTCTGGAGGAGAGACCTTCCTCACCTCGCTTTCACTTGCTCTTGCGCTGTCTGCGCAGATCCAGCTTCGCGGGGAATACCCGCTTCAGTTCTTTTTCTTAGACGAAGGCTTCGGCACACTGGATCAAGATCTGCTTGATACGGTTGTAACGGCCTTGGAAAAACTTCAGTCAGACAATCTGGCTGTCGGTGTCATCAGCCATGTGCAGGAACTGCGTGCACGGCTTCCGAAAAAGCTGATTGTCCATCCGGCTGAACCGAGCGGCCGCGGTACGCGGGTATCACTTGAGTTGATGTAAGGGAGGAGCGGATATGGCAAAGCAGACTGCCGGAATATGTGAGCTGTGCGGCCGGAGCAATGTCCAGCTGACAGAGCATCATCTCACACCGAAAGAGGAAGGCGGAACGTTTTTGCCGACAGCGATGCTCTGTATTCCTTGTCATAAACAGATTCATGCCTTATATACCAATCAAGAGCTCGCTGTACGTTTAAACAAAATGGCTGAACTCAGAAGCGATCCAGAGCTTGCCCGGTTTGTCAAATGGATCAGAAAACAGCCGCCTGAGAAGCTGATCAAAACTAAGAAATCAAATGAACGAAAAAAGAAAAAATGACTAAAAAGCAGCCCTCTCTTTGCAGAGCGGCTGCTTTTATCCGTTTCCAACCATATCCTGATCGTTGACATCGGGGTCTATATAATTTGTCGCGTTGACTGCATTATTTAATAGAAGGAAATCTCCCGTGTTTCCTGCTCCCGAACCGAGCGCAGATTTTGAAGAGCTTTTCGGAGAAAGGTAAAAGGAATCACCAAAGTTTACGACTCCGCCCGATATGGAATTGATAGCTATAGGCCCGACAATTGCTGGCATAAACGACACCCTTTATCGAAGTCTCTGTTTATTATATGTTCTTGGCGGGCGATTGTGAGCGCGGAGACTGAATCTGTCTGATATGTTTGATTCTCGCATCACCGCAGATAAGCGAAGCTGAACCAGCATGTAAAACAGAAGAGGCGGACACCCCTTGAATTTTGATGCTGCGAACATAAATAGCCGGCACCTCGTGGCAAAATGCGCTTTGTACACCTGTTTCGCGAATCGGCTTCACTGCCTGCTGCTGAAAGATTTGGTACTCCTTTTTGTTAAATGAGCCTTCATTATTGTAAAACGTGGACAGAGAACGCTGAACAGCAAATACTTTTACACTCATATCGATTTCATTTGTGTCGCCAACTTGAAACACACTTGCGATCCCGAGGGAATTACACTTAACTAGTCTGATGCGTGATATGCGTTTAAGCATTATTCTGGCGTAATCGGAGCAAACGGCCCGATAATAAGAGATTCAGGCGGTGTATCAAAAATAGAAGACAGGTAGATGGATTCAGTGTCTCCGATGTGGAAAACGGAGGAACTGGACACACCGTTCATCCGGATGTCCCCGACTTCCAAGCTGCGGTTGATGACTGTAAAGATCATGCTTGCTCATCTCCTTTCATTTCTGATGGAATATGCTCCAGAAAGTGTTCTACAGCGCGGATGACATCACGCTTCACATGCTCAGCGATATGTTCTGCATATTGTGCAGGCGGTGTATTTTCTTCTTTTTTGATATGGGACATATAATAGTGAATCCGGCTGTCCATTTGTTTTCTGATGTCTTCAATAACATGATGTCTGTTTGTATCGTCAAGTCTGCTGTCATATTGGTTTTCAAGCTGTTCCAAAATATCTGGGATTTCTTCGGTTAAGTACATGTCGACATTCTGGCGGATCTGCTGCATGAGCTGAGCGCTCTCTTCCTGCTGCATCATCCCGATTTGCGGTGTCGACTGGCTGACTTCAAAGTTTTGGACGCTGTTCGGGTCAGTCGGATTTAAGCCGATATTCAAAGTCCCGTCGAGCCTTTCAATTTTCAGCTGATCAAATTTATACTCCACACGCTCAATGGTAGTGGCCGGCCGCTGTTTCATCGTATTCATTTCAGTTTGAATCTCTTTCAGCTGACGTTCGAGCTGCTGAATGTGAATCGCCTGCTGCTGAACGAAGGAATTCAAGTTTTGCAGGTAAGAGGAAACAGATTGATCATACATGTTCTTTCACCTCTTTCATATGATTAACGGCCAGGAGGCTGGAGCGGGACCAATGAACCTGTGTCGGGCTCCTGCAGTTGGAGCGGTTGCCCTGAGCCAGAAACTTCTGGTGCCGGTTCTACATAACTCCCTGTATTATACAAATTTGACAGAGACTTGATTGATCCGGCGCTCCCGATTTGCAGAATGGAGGAGTTGCTGATTGATTCCAGCCGGAGATAGTTGATTTGAATGGTTTGATTAATATAGAAGTTCATGAGCCTCACTCCTTTTACGCATTGGCCACGATCGGCTGATCAACCGCATCATTGTCATACACATTCGTCGCGTTTTGATAATTCATCACCTTGAGGCTGTCGCCGGTATTAAAGCTGCCAGCACCGGCAAACGTTCTGACCTGAGCCTGAGGAGAAATCGTAATGCAGTCCCCGATGTGAACGACTCCGCTCGTACCAATCGCATTAATTTTAAACGCTCCGACAATGGCCGGCATACGAGCACATCCTTTGTTGAAAAATTGAAAAAAGACAGGTAAAGTGAAATGACAATTCTGATTTCAATTGGGCTATTCACGATAGCTTATGACAAACGCACATATGTGTGAGAGAAATTTAAAGGGGATATATCGGCTTTTGATGAAAGCGTTTTATTTTTTGGGCCGTTATGTTTAAACATGGTAAAAGAGGATGTTGGGTATAAATTGAGCGGAAATGCGGCGAAGGATGCCGCTATCCGCCTATGGTGATTTTTGTTTATTTCTTTGGTGTTTTTGCGTGTAGAATGCTTTTTGGAGTATGTCGTGCTGCGGTATTCGATTTTTGGGCGGGCACATTCTCGCCCTGAGGTATATCTCAGAAGTGCTGAGCAAAAATCGGAGTTACATGTGGTGTATTCTAATTGTTATAGAAAATGATTTACATACGGGAGTTTTCAAGATATCTCCCAAAAATCATTTCTTCTTTAATCCGGGTATTCAGCAGGATATCCAGCTCTTGGCTGCATTGAATCGTTTCTTTTGAATTCATGCCGTATTTTTGTGCGGTTTCAATTAGTGTGATCCTCATTTCTTCAATTTTACTGTTCATTACGCTATCTCCAATTCTAGATTTTATTTTGATATAAATACAGGATATCGTTAGTATAACCTATTTTGGCTCAAAAGGTTGCCTTTCGTCAATTTGACTAAAAAAGCGACAATTTTTGCTGCGGCCTTTTTTAATGGAGAAAGGACTAAAGTCTTGCTAAGTGTGCTTGCAAAAAGTCCTGCCGTTCCTCAATTTCTCTAAGTATGTTGGTCTGCTCCTTTTCGATCTGAAAGGGGCTTTTTTTGATAAAAGGATCATCAGCAGCACTTTGACAAATGTCAAGGTGCCATTCGTTGATGAGAGGAGATAATCGTTCAATAGTAAACGACCGCTTCAGCACGTTTTTCATTAAGGTGTGATATTGCGACCTGAAGGCGGGAATGGATAGAAGCCTTGACGAAAGCGTCTTTCCTTTTGTCAGAAGCGGGTCTTCTTCATACCATTCTTGTACGGCAAGCGATCTTGTCTCCATCGGGGAAACGTAAAGCCGACCGGATTCGTTTAAACAAAATGTGTAGTAAAAGCCTTGATTGGTGCAGGCGTTGCCGATCAGCCACAAAAAAAACAGCTTGACATCCAGATACAATTTAATCCTTTCAGCCAATTCGTCATCTCCGGCTGTGCGGATCAGTATGAAAAATTCATGTAAGAATGCCGAGGAATCATTGTTAAAAAGGGACAATGGAACCCTTGGATCGGCCGTCTTCACTCCGTAACTCCTTTTACCGGCTGGCTGATGGTTCTTGATGTTCAAATAAATGCCTTCAGGCTGGCCATTGATGGTCAGAAAGCTGTACGAGGCAACGGGAGCAGGTACGCCGATCTGGTCAAAAAAACAATAGGCGAGTCTGCGCCGCATCAGGGACGGATCATCCTGTTCTGCATTCAAAAAAAGTGTCCTTTCACCAAGCAGAGACTTTTCCCAGCTGATTTCATAGGATGCCTTTTCCGCTCTGTCACGCTGTGTGAGAAGAATGGGAGAAACAGATCGATCTGTTACGAAAAGCCCCTTGGCTGTACCTTTCCTTTTCAGCTGCTCCCGATGAAAAAATAAATGCACGCGCTCCATATTCTTTCCTCCTTCTCAAAACGACATTTGTATGATATGTAGAGCAAGCCCGTCCTGAAACGAAATGAAAACGGAATTGAGAAAAAGGGATTTCAGCATTCGACAGAGAATACATGAAGGAGCATTCTGATTTAAAAGATGATGGAGGAATAACATGAAATTTGCGACAGGGGAACTTTACAACCGAATGTTTGTCGGCCTGATCATTGACGATGAGAAAATTATGGATTTGCAGAAGGCTGAAAAAAAACTGTTTGAACTTGAGACGATTCCGGGATCGCTGATTGAATGTATCGCAGAAGGGGATAAATTCGTTGCGCATGCAAGGCAGCTGGCCGAGTGGGCAAAGAAACCGAATGATGAGCTGGGATCATTTATGTATTCATTATCTGAGGTGAAGCTCCATGCACCCATTCCGAAGCCATCAAAAAATATCATCTGCATCGGCAAAAACTACCGGGATCACGCGATTGAAATGGGGAGCGAGGCTGATATTCCGGAGCATCCGATGGTATTTACAAAATCGCCGGTAACGGTTACGGGGCATGGTGATATCGTAAAGAGCCATGAAGAGGTTACCTCTCAGCTTGATTATGAGGGAGAACTTGCTGTCGTGATCGGAAAAAGCGGGACTCGCATTTCAAAAGAAGATGCATATGACCATGTTTTCGGATATACGATTGTGAATGATATCACGGCGCGTGATCTGCAAAAAAGGCATAAGCAGTTTTTTATCGGAAAAAGCTTGGATACGACATGTCCGATGGGGCCCGTGCTTGTACATAAATCATCGATTCAGGAGCCAGAGCGCCTCAAGGTTGAAACAAGAGTCAACGGCGAGCTGCGCCAATCCGGTTCGGCAAGCGATATGATCTTTTCCATTCCGGAATTAATTGAAACCCTCTCAAAGGGGATGACGCTTGAAGCGGGCGACATTATTGCCACCGGTACGCCGTCTGGTGTCGGCAAGGGGTTTACGCCTCCAAAATTCTTGCGGTCAGGTGACAAAATTGATATTACAATTGATCCGATCGGAACGCTGTCAAACCAAATTGGCTGAATAAAACTGGAGGGCGGACCCGGACCCGCCCGTTTTTTCTGATAATCATCTTTGTGACAGAGGACAAGTTCATGGTACTATAAGTGGGGTAATTTATCTGATAGGGGGAACATATATGACACACCTACATATTACGACATGGGTGGTAGCGCTGATTCTGCTTTTCGTCAGCTACTCGCTGTATTCGTCAGGAAGTGCAAAGGGCGCAAAAATCACTCATATGATTCTGCGGTTATTCTATATCCTTATTATTTTGACAGGAGCTGAGCTGTTTGTCCGTTTCGCCAACTGGAACGGAGAATACGCCGGCAAAATGATTCTGGGCATTATCACCATCGGCCTGATGGAAATGCTCCTCATCCGCAAGAAAAAAGAAAAATCAACAGGAGGCCTGTGGGTCGGCTTCGTCATTGTCCTTTTGCTGACAGTGCTGCTCGGTCTGCATTTGCCAATTGGTTTTCAATTGTTTTAATAGAAAAACCTATGAACCCGGCTCTTTGATAGAGCTGGGTTTTTTTATATTTATCCCCTCATATTCCAAATCATTTAAAATAACCTTAAAATTCCCTGTAAGCGGTATCTCGTCCTATGAAATTATGATACCTTCAAGGAGATTCATTATTTTGCAGGAGGGATAACATGAAACGCAGAAAATTCAGCTCGGTTGTGGCGGCAGTGCTTATTTTTGCACTGATTTTCAGCCTTTTTTCTCCGGGAACCAAAGCTGCAGCGGCCGGCGCGATCGATCAGGCGGCTGCTCTGGAAAACGGCAAAGAGCAGACAGGCGCCATGAAGGAGCCGGAACAGGTGAAATGGTACAAAGTGACCCCGGGAGCAACGGATATTCAGAAAAACTCACATATGGCACTGACCGTAAAGAGTGATTCAGTACTGAATGTATCTGTATATCCAAGTAAGGAAAAAGCGCTTAAAGATGAGACGTTTGAGATGTACCGTTCTTTCACAGCGGAGGATGGAAAAAGCGAAGTCATCTTTCCATACGCGTGGAGCGGCCCTTACTATGTAAAAGTTGAATACCTCGGAGAAGAAGAGCCAGAGGACGACGGAACGGCAGAAGCAGCTGCAGAAGCCAAGTATACGATTGGGTATAAAGGCACCAAAAAACAGCCGTCAGATTTAGAAGAGGAAGAAGCTTGTCCGGTTGAAATGAGTGTCGATCAGAAGAAATCAGGAAAAGGCATCCTGGATAAGTTGAGAGCGATTCGTGATGAGCAGCTGAGCCAAACAGCAGAAGGCAAAGAACTGACAAGTCTTTATTACAAAGCAGCACCGTTTATCGTTGCAAAACTCGCACTCAATAAAACAGCAAGAAATGAAATCTATCAGGATCTTGTGACATTAAAGCCGTTATTTGACGATGTGTCAGAAAACGGAGCATCATCTTCGTATAAGGTCACTGAAAAGGATCAAAAAGCAATCAACCGGCTATATGATAAAGCTTTACAATCAGTCCCGTCATTCCTTAAAGAGGAGATAAAGAAACAAGCGGACCGACTAAATATGAAGCAGCTGCAAGGCAAAACAGCCGGAGCCATTTTAACAGAAAACAATATTGCAGCAAAAAGTGAAATTCAGACAACAAAGGTTATTTTCAAGGTGAAGGACAATAAAAGCCTCTCATCCGTACATAATGAAATGAAGGGCTTTTCTGCAAGCGCGCAATCGAAAAAAGACATATCCAATGTGAAAAAGGCAAAGAAACTGTTTGACAATCTGTATTCATTTGAACTTCCGAAAGACGAGAAACAGAACGGCGCATATACGGCAAGCGCCAAAAGGGTCAAAAGCGCTGCTGCGACACTATCCAAGATGTCCAATGTAGAGTTTGCGGAACCCGTGCAGGAATACAAAAGCCTGGCAAACGATATTCAGTACCCTTATCAATGGCCGCTTAAAAACAACGGTGAAAACGGCGGTGTCAAAAATGCGGATGTGAAATATGAGCCTGCCAACACATTGCTGTCCAAACGCAAGCTTAACGATACACTCATTGCAGTAGTAGACACAGGCGTAGACAGCACGCTTGCTGATTTAAAAGGAAAAGTAAGAACAGATCTCGGACACAATTTTGTCGGACGGAATAACAATGCAATGGATGATCAGGGGCATGGGACGCATGTCGCAGGCATTATTGCGGCCCAAAGCGATAACGGCTATTCAATGACTGGATTGAATGCCAAAGCAAAAATCATCCCTGTAAAAGTGCTTGATTCCGCAGGTTCCGGAGATACTGAACAAATTGCTCTCGGCATCAAATATGCTGCTGACAAAGGAGCAAAGGTGATTAATTTAAGTTTAGGCGGAGGCTACAGCCGCGTGCTTGAATTTGCTTTGAAGTACGCAGCTGACAAAAATGTCTTGATTGCCGCAGCCAGCGGGAATGATGGAGAAAATGCCTTATCTTATCCTGCATCTTCTAAATATGTGATGTCAGTCGGCGCAACGAACCGCATGGATATGACCGCTGATTTCTCTAACTATGGAAAAGGTCTGGACATCTCTGCTCCAGGGTCTGATATCCCGAGCTTAGTGCCGAACGGAAATGTCACGTACATGAGCGGAACGTCTATGGCGACGCCGTATGCTGCCGCTGCTGCAGGATTGCTGTTTGCTCAAAATCCTAAGCTGAAAAGAACAGAAGTTGAGGATATGTTGAAAAAGACGGCAGATGATATTTCCTTTGAAAGTGTCGATGGCGGAGAAGAAGAGTTGTATGACGATTATGGCGATCCGATTGAAATTCCGAAGACACCTGGTGTAGACTGGCATTCAGGCTACGGGCGGCTGAACGTCATGAAGGCTGTCAGCGCAGCTGATTTACAGCTTAAGGTCAACAAGCTGGAAAGCACTCAAACAGCTGTCAGAGGAAACGCGAAGGAAGGCACACTTATCGAGGTGATGAACGGCAAAAAGAAACTCGGCAGCGCCAAAGCCGGAAAAGACAATGCGTTCAAGGTTAATATCGCGCCTCAAAAACAGGATCAAGTACTGTATGTGAAAGCAACAAAAGGCGATGCGAAAACATCGTATAAAGTTGTCGTCGTCAAAGGAAAACCTTCCGGCACACCGAAAGTAAACGCGGTGAAAACGAAGGATACGGCAGTAAAAGGGAAGGCAAACAGCAAAGCGATGATCAGAGTGAAAAACAAATCAAAGAAAGTCATTGCTTCTGCCAAAGCTGACGCAAAAGGAACGTTTTCGGTGAAAATCAAAAAACAAAAAGCCGGAACGGTGCTGTACGTCACGGCTGCGGATACAGATAAAAAAGAAAGCAAGGAAGCAAAAGTTGTTGTTGAAAAGTAACCAAAAAGCGGTGCTCGATGCACCGCTTTTTTATTTGCGCCCCCGTTGGACTGCTGAATACATAATGGATCGCTTTCCGTTTGAATCCGTCCATTCAAAACGGTCTCCTGTCCCTTCGTTGCTGTAGTGATGCTGCATCGCGCATTGTGCGGTGTCATTTGAAAAGTGATAAAAGGACACACCCTGCCCCGCCGAAGTATTCGAAAAGACTCCTTTATTATAAGAAAAGACGCAATCGAATACCGATAAGCCGAAGCTGTGCAAGTGCTGCAGAAATGCGAGAAAGGTTTCGTCGTCAAGCGAATCCAAAAGCGCCATAAGCGGCCGCTTGACTGATTTCTCATAGCGGATGCGTTCTCCCCCGGAAAGGGAGATGTTTTCTTCACCGCATGCCAGAACCAATTGATCCTGGAAGCCGGCTTGCTCCCACTTTCCTTTATGATGGACCCAGATTGGGCTGTGTTGGAGAGTGTCCGCCAAAAGTATATCACCTTCTCCGTTTTCGATTAAACAGATGCCGTCTTCGATGAGGATGGTGCCGTATTCCCATTTTCGTTCCTCTGTATATATCAATTGTTTCCGTTTCATCCATGCTGTCTCCTTTTTCTTCATTCCTCTCTTTTCTTTCCAATTCAAGCCTGTCCCATACAACTCTTTTATGGACAAATCAACTATCTGCCTATAGATGCATAAACTTACTAAGGTGCTGAAAGAAACGAAATTGTTACGACAGAAACGGGATTGGAGCTGATATCACATGTGTGGAATTACGGGTTGGGTCGATTTTAAAAAGCAGCTCGTCCAGGAAAAACAAACGATGGACAGAATGACAGACACTCTTTCCAAACGAGGGCCTGATGATTCAAACGTTTGGGGGGAGCACCATGTTTTATTCGGACATAAAAGACTTGCGGTTGTTGATATTGAAGGCGGACGCCAGCCGATGGCGTGTACCTATAAAGGGGATACGTACACCATTATTTACAATGGCGAGCTTTATAATACGGAAGATTTGCGCAAAGAATTGCGGGCGCGGGGCCATCAATTCGAACGTACGTCAGATACCGAGGTGCTTCTGCACAGCTACATCGAATGGCAGGAAGACTGTGTCGACCATCTCAATGGCATATTCGCTTTCGCTGTGTGGGATGAAAAGCGTAATCTGCTGTTTGCCGCGAGAGACCGTCTCGGCGTAAAGCCGTTTTTTTACACGAAGGAAGGCTCTTCATTTCTCTTCGGGTCGGAAATCAAAGCAATCCTCGCGCACCCTGATATAAAAGCGCGAGTGGACAGAACGGGACTTTCTGAAATTTTCGGTCTTGGACCGTCCAGAACCCCGGGCACTGGCATATTTAAAGGCATAAAAGAAATCCGCCCGGCTCATGCGCTGACATTTTCCAAAGACGGACTTAATATTTGGCGTTATTGGAATGTTGAAAGCGAAAAACATACGGACAGTTTTAATGACACGGTTGCCAATGTCAGATCGTTATTTCAGGACGCGGTGACGCGGCAGCTTGTGTCGGATGTGCCTGTTTGCACATTCCTATCAGGCGGTCTGGACTCAAGCGCGATTACAGCGATTGCGGCGGGCCATTTTGAAAAGGAAGGAAAAGCACCGCTTCATACTTATTCGATTGATTACGAAGAGAACGATAAATTTTTTCAAGCAAGCGCATTTCAGCCGAATGATGACGGACCATGGATTGAAAAAATGACAGAGACTTTCGGCACGACGCACCACAAATGCGTCATCAGCCAAAAAGATCTCGTTGATCATTTGGAGGAAGCTGTACTGGTCAAAGACTTGCCGGGAATGGCGGATGTCGACTCATCCCTGCTGTGGTTTTGCCGGGAAATCAAAAAGGACTTTGTCGTCAGCCTATCGGGAGAGTGCGCGGATGAGATTTTCGGCGGGTACCCGTGGTTCCATACGGCAGATGTTGAGTCTGGCTTTCCATGGATGAGATCAACGGAGGAGCGGATCAAGCTGCTTTCTGACTCATGGCAGAAAAAATTGAATCTGAAAGAATACGTAAATGGCAAATATGAAGAAACCTTGGCAGAAACGCCATTATTAGATGGTGAAACGGGTGTGGATAAAGCAAGAAGACAGCTGTTCTATTTAAATATGCTTTGGTTTATGACGAACCTTTTGGATCGGAAGGATCGCATGAGCATGGGGGCGAGCCTGGAAGTGCGGGTGCCGTTCGCCGATCACCGGCTTGTGGAATATGTTTGGAATATTCCGTGGGAAATGAAAATGCATGATAATCGGGAAAAAGGCATTTTACGCAAAGCGCTTGAAGGTATTTTGCCTGATGACATTCTGTATCGCAAAAAAAGCCCGTATCCGAAAACCCATCATCCGGAATATACAAAAGGCGTCAGCGAATGGCTGAAAACGATCAGAAGCCAAAAGGACTCCGTGCTCCATACCTTGCTAGACAGAAAACAATTAGATCAGCTTTTAGAAACGGAAGGCTCCTCCTTCAAGGTGCCGTGGTTCGGGCAGCTCATGAAGGGGCCTCAGCTAATCGCCCATCTTGCTCAAATTCATACATGGTTTGAAGCGTATCGCATTGATATTGACGAGAGGTAGGTTCAATGCAAATGTGATTAAAATCCAGAGATGTATAGATTTAAATAAGAAGGATAGATGAGCAGGGAAATATATGCTCTATCTATCCTTTTTTGTACAACGCACTATCGAATTGCCCCCGCATTCCTTCAATAAGAATGAATAGGTTTTAATGTTCTGCCGATAAAACTAGCTGATACCGGGCTTAACTTTAATTCCCTAGCCCATACAGAAAGTTGACCAATATGGTGAATTTCGTGAGCGATGATATGGTGTAATATTTCATCTCGCGTATATAAAACACCTGTCTCCCAAGGAACGCTTACAAGTTCATCTTTTATTTGATCTGAATGTGTTTGTAAAACATCAATTATTTCAGTTCGGAATGTATTTGAGAGAGATTTCACTTTATTGAGTGTTTTATAATCAGCGAACTGAACAGCGATATCTTCTTTTCCTTGGATAGCACGAATCCAACTATATTCCACATCAATAATATGAAAAAGGGTATATAAAATATTCTCTACTCCGCCAAGACGGTTATTAAGTAATTCTTCAGTGGTTAGTTGATGACACCAAGTAAACCATTGATCTCTAACCTGCCAGTTATATTCAAAAAATTTTATCACTGAACTCACTCCAATACTATCATGTATCATAACAATTAGCCCTTTTTTCCGTGATTCCTCTATTATTGAAGTGATGATTGAGAAATGTTTACATTCTACCTGTTGTATGGCATTAAAAATAATAATGCATATCTCGTCGATGATGCTGTACGTCTTGTTACTTTTACAAAGTAAGAATCGGCATTTTCTTCATATACAATTAGGAAAAAACATACTAGACTTGAAGAAGCAGTGATACATAGGAGTGAGAAAAATGAAAGAGATAAAAGAAGCTTACCAGCAATGCGGACAGATTGTTGGCGAATACGCGCCAGCCTGTTTCAAAGCATTATCATATCTCCCGCTAAAGCAAAGACAAGCCTCTTGGGCAGTATTGTCGTTTTGCCACACGGTGGCCAGTGCAGACGAAAAGGTATTGCCCGCATTTGAAGCTAAAGCTGATCATGTTTACCAAAGGACAAATAACGGTAATCAACATCTATGGAAGGCTTTTGATCATGCGTATCGGACCTTTACATTGGAAAGCGAACCTTTTCGGGAGTTTATTGCCGCACAAAAAGAAGACGCCAAGCCGTATGATGACCTTGATGAACTGCTCATGTACGCATATCGGACGGGCGGTTCTGCCGGATTGATGCTGCTGCCGATACTGACACGCCGAAAACAAGATCAGCTCAAACAAGCAGCCGTCTCTCTCGGCTTGGCCATACAGCTGGTTCGCTTCTTAAGTGATCTTGGCACAGATCAGCAAAAAAACCGCATTCCCCGTCAGGTAATGCAGCAATTCGGCTATACAGAGGCTGACCTTCAAAAGGGCGTCGTGAATAAGGCGTTCACAATGACGTGGGAGTATATCGCTTTTGAAGCAGAAGCCTACCTTGAAGAGTGTCAGGATGCCTTGCCGCTATTTCCGCAGTATTCTCAAAAAACGGTGAAAGCCGCCCTTCATTTGCACCGGGCTGTTTTAGAAAAAATCCGGGCGAACAAGCACGATGTATTTCAACATCACTTCGCTCTCACAGAGACCGAAGTGAAGCAGATTCTGTCTGATATCTAAAAAACACCCGGCCTTGATTGAGCCGGGTGTTACGCCATACCTTTTTGTATCCAGATACGTGAGCGCCATCTTCTGTACATTAAGATTCCCCGGACCCATTCATCCGCGATAAAAGAAATCCAAATGCCGGCAAGACCGAAACCGAGGTGGATGCCGAAAAGATAAGCAAGCGGGAGGCCGATGCCCCACATTGAAATCATTGCCATGTAAACCGGGAATTTCGCATCCCCCGCAGCCCGCAGAGAGTTAATGATAATGACATTAAACGAGCGGCCTGGTTCAAGGATAATGGTCATGGCAATCAATAGGCTTGCAGTTGCTATAATGTCAGGGCTTTGTGTGAAGAGTCCGATCAGGTCTTTTGAAAAGATCGTCATCAAAACAGAGGTAGCCGCAGCAATTCCGAGTGCCCAATATAAGCTCTTCATGCAGCGCTCATAAGCGGCATCAAATTGTTTGCCGCCGATATAACGGCCGATTAAGATTTGTGTACCCTGGCTGATCGCAGTGCCGAACAGCAAAATAAACATCGTAATATTTTGCGTATACACTTTTGTTGTCAACGCCTGCGCGCCCATGATGGCGATAAAATACGTGACAATCATTTGCGAAAGGTTGTATGAAAGCTGCTCTCCCGCAGAAGGAATGCCGATTTTCAGCAGCTTGCGCAAATGCTCTTTATGCATATGAAAGACTTTTTTCAGCGACATCTTCAGCTGGATGCGTTTGTTGACAATCACAATCATCGCGATTAATCCGATGACGCGGGCGATAGATGTGGACATGGCCACACCGGCAACGCCGAGAACAGGAAAGCCGAACAAACCGAAAATCACAACAAAGTTTCCGGCAATGTTTAAAATGTTCATGCCGATAGTGACAAACATTGTATCTTTTGTGTAGCCGTAGCTTTTTAAGATCGCGCTGAATGTCATGATTAAAGCCTGAATAAAGGACAGACCTCCGACAACTTGTAAAAAGACTTTCGCATCAGGCATCAGTGCGTCTGATAATCCCATCATATGAAGCAGAGGGACAGCCGCGAAAAAGACGACGGCGCTGATGGCCAGGCTGATGAAGAAGTTGGCGCCGATTGACACATAAGCGACTTCCATGGCTTCTTTCTTTTGCCGTGAGCCTAGAAATTGTGAAATGATAACGGTCGTTCCTGTTGCGATAAAGCTGAACATCACGATAATTAAATTTAAAATCTGGTTGCTGACGCCGACTGCTGCCACGCTGTTATCCGAGTATTGGCTGAGCATCAGTGTATCGGCATTACCCATAAACATATATAATGAGACCTCAATAAAGATCGGCCAAGTAAGCGAAAATAATGAGAACGTTTTGTCAGCGGGTTTTTTCAAAGCAGTTGATTTGAAGACAGCTTGTTTCATAGTGTCTAACCCCTTTCGTAAATAAAATCAACGTTTTAAAGTGTACCTCCATTTCCTTATAATAAAAAGGGATAGAAACGATACTTCTTGTAAAAATCCGACTTAAAAAGGAGGATGATTCAAATGCCTCGCATCCTGTTTACAGTCCCGCCTTTTCCGGTATTTATCGCAGCTGGGGAAGGGGTTTTTAAAAAAGGAGAAACCCATGTGAAACGTGTATTCTCCGTGTTTGATCTGATATATGTCAAACAGGGAACGTTATATATAACGGAAAATGAAACATCGTTTTCTGTTGAAGGCGGCGAGTACATCTTGCTTTCTCCCGGTCTTGAACACTACGGGACGAAGGGCAGTGATGAAGCAACCTCCTACTATTGGCTTCACTTCGATGAACATCGATATGAATTTACGGCAAAGGGAGGCAGCAACTGGTCTGAGCTTCAGCAGGAAAAAGGGAGCTTCGAAGAGCCGGCCCGCTACGGATTGGCCTTGCCGAGAAAAGGCAAGGTGCAGCGCCCGCAGTTTATGGCGCAGCAGTTTGAAAAGCTGATCGATTACTCCGCGGAAAACTCTGATTTGCCGCTCAGAAAGCAAATTTTATTTGAGGAGCTGATGCTGCATCTTCAAAAAGAAGCGTTCCAAATACCGTCTGCGAAAGAGCGGGTAGCCTGGGAGGCGGCCCGGTACTTACAGGAGCACTATAAGGAAAAGACGACAATCAAGGATCTGTCGCTCGCCCTTCACTATCATCAGGATTATGTGAGCCGCTGCATGCAGCAGGTGCTCGGCGTAACTCCGGCACAATACACGAACCGGGTGAGAATGACGGAAGCGAAGCGTCTTTTATCCTCTACAAATGATAAAATGGGCGTTATTGCGGAAACGGTCGGAATGGAAGATCCGACATACTTTTCAAAACTCTTTAAGCAGATAGAAGGCATTTCACCAATTGAATACCGGAAAATTGTCAGCCGGAAAGTTCAATAACCAGACGAGGGATGAACATGAAAACAACAATTTACGATGTGGCAAAGGCGGCGGGTGTCTCGATCACAACTGTGTCCCGTGTGATAAACAATACGGGGAGAATCAGCGATAAAACACGGCAGAAGGTCATGAATGTCATGAATGAAATGGCATACACGCCCAATGTCCACGCCGCGGCGTTAACGGGAAAACGAACGAATATGATTGCTCTCGTGGCGCCTGATATTTCAAATCCGTTTTACGGCGAACTGGCCAAAAGCATTGAGGAAAGAGCGGATGAGCTCGGTTTTCAAATGTTGATTTGCAGCACCGATTACGATCCAAAAAAAGAAACAAAGTATTTTTCTGTGCTGAAACAGAAAAAGGTGGATGGCATTATTTTTGCAACAGGGATTGAAAGCCATGACAGTATGTCTGCTTTGGAGGAAATCGCCAGTGAACAAATTCCGATTGCCATGATTTCTCAGGATAAGCCGCTTCTTCCGATGGATATTGTTGTGATAGATGACGTTCGTGGCGGATATGAGGCTGCCAAGCATCTTCTGTCACTCGGCCACACGAACATCGCCTGCATTATCGGAGACGGGTCAACGACAGGCGAAAAAAATAGAATCAAAGGCTTCCGTCAGGCGATGGAGGAAGCGGGCGTGCCCATTGATGAATCACTTATCATCCAGACGCGGTTTTCCTTGGAAAGCGGCAAGGAAGAAGCGGGAAAATTGCTCGACAGAAACGCTCCGACTGCTATTTTTGCCTTCAACGACGTATTGGCTTGTGCCGCCATACAAGCTGCGAGAATAAGAGGCATAAAAGTGCCGGATGATCTTTCCATCATTGGTTTTGATAATACGATACTCGCAGAAATGGCGGCTCCGCCCCTGACAACCGTAGCCCAGCCGATAAAAGGAATGGGGCGGAGCGTCATCGAACTGCTGGCAGAAGCAATAGAGGGAAAACGAAAGGCGAAACAAAAAATAGTGCTCCCGCCTGAGCTTGTAGTCAGACATTCTACATCACCGCTCAACACATGAGCCCGCTAATGAGCGGGTTTTTTCATTATGACAGTTGAAGCAAAAAAAAAAACATATTGCGTGTAAACCAATGGCAGTGTAAAATGAAACCATCTTTTGAGAAAGCGCTTGCGCAAAATGGCAGAGCGGATTGAACCGCTGTTTTTTTAGCTGTTAAGAGAAAGCGCTTTCTCAAAGCGAGCCTGAAATGAGATAAAGGAGAGGATGGGACGTGGAACATCAAGTAAGATGTGCAGTATTGGGATTAGGAAGGCTCGGTTATTATCATGCGAAAAATCTCGTCACCAGTGTGCCGGGGGCAAAGCTGGTTAGTGTCGGTGATCTGTTAAAAGGGAGAGCGGAGCAGGTTGCCAGAGAACTCGGTATCAAAAAATGGTCAGAGGACCCGTATGAAGTGTTAGAAGATCCCGGCATTGACGCTGTCATTATCGTAACGCCGACAAGCACACATGGTGATATGATCATCAAAGCAGCCGAGAACGGCAAACAGATCTTCGTTGAAAAACCGCTGACATTAAGCCTTGAGGAATCAAGAGCAGTTTCTGAAAAAGTGAAAGAGACAAGTGTCATCTGCCAAGTCGGCTTTATGAGACGGTTCGATCCAGCATACGCAGATGCCAAACGGCGGATCGACGCTGGAGAAATCGGCAAACCTATCTATTATAAAGGCTTTACGCGCGACCAAGGCGCGCCTCCCGCAGAATTTATCAAACACAGCGGTGGAATTTTTATTGACTGTTCCATCCATGACTATGATATTGCCCGTTATTTGCTAGGGGCGGAAATCACTTCTGTTTCAGGACACGGCAGGATTCTGAACAATCCGTTTATGGAGCAGTATGGTGATGTGGATCAGGCGCTGACGTATATTGAATTTGACTCCGGCGCAGCGGGGGACGTCGAGGCAAGCAGAACCTCTCCATACGGACATGACATCCGGGCGGAGGTGATCGGGACAGAGGGCAGTATTTTCATAGGGACATTGAGAAATCAACATGTGACCATCCTATCGGCTAAAGGGAGCAGTTATGATATCATTCCAGACTTTCAAACTCGTTTTCATGAAGCCTACTGCTTGGAGCTTCAGCATTTTGCCGAGTGTGTCCGTGATCGAAAAACACCGATTGTGACAGATATTGATGCGACGATCAATTTAGAAGTGGGTATCGCCGCAACCAATTCCTTTCGAAGCGGCAGGCCGGTACAGCTAGATGTGAAGCGCGCTTATACAGGTATGTAAAAGCTAATATGTTGCATTTGAGGCTTTCCGCAAAAAAAAGCAAGGACATTTTAGCCCTTGCTTTCTCTTTTCTCATATAAATAGTACATATAATCAGTAGGTACGCCTAAATGGCCCAGCTGTCTCAGCATGGCGGTTACGTTCCCTCTGTGGTAAGTGCCGTGATTGACGACATGCAGGATGGTGTCTGCATAGGTTGATTCCAGTGTACCTAGTTTCGGATGCTGCATTGTGAAGGTCTGTTCTAAGTCCGTCTGGCGGCTGAAGAAATCATGATACTGTGACTCCAGCTCGGCAGCGTGCTGTTTAATCGCTGCCATATTACCTTGCGCGGACTCTAATTTGCCTGCGCTGTCTATAATCTCTTGGTAGGCCACTCCAGAAAGAACATTCAGCCAAATGTAGTCAGCCCTGCACATATGAAGCAGCACGTCGCTGACAGAAGGAAATACGCTCTTTACTTCTTGATAGGCAGTTTCCTCCGGCAGGTTTTCGATATGGGTAAATATTTTCTTGTTTGCCCAAGAATGATAGTCATAAAACTGTTTTGCATCAGTCATAAGCATGCCCCCTTTTCTAAGAAATTCGTTTTTTTCATCTGTTTCTCCTTCAATTGCAAAAGAGTGACACCCCAAAATATCCTGCCGCTGCCCACATTACCGCTGCAGAGCATTTGTTTACGATCAGCATAAGCCTGCCGCTCGTATCTATCGTCTGAAACAACCGGCCCGCTATTGCAAGGCTGATAAACCAAATCCAAGACACAGCGATGCAGGCGGCCATAAAGAGCCATTTCTCAAGCCCCGAATATTGAAGAGAGCTCGTGCCGATGACGCCGATCGTGTCCAGAATGGCATGCGGGTTTAAAAGAGAAACAGCGGCCGCAAATGCAACTTGCTTTTTTGGTGTGAACGTATGTTTCTCGTTTTGGCTTGTGTTCGGACGGCTGTTCCAAGTCACCCAGCCCATATAGAGCAAAAATAAAAATCCGCCGGCCATCATGACTGTCTCAAACACAGGCAGCTCCTGCACAATGACAGACACGCCCGCAACGGCTAATACGATTAACAGGGTATCGCAGACTGAAGCACTGATGACAGCTGGGAGAGCCCGCCAAATATGCTTTTGCCACGCGCCTTGCTGAAAAATATACACATTCTGCACTCCCAGCGGCAAAATTAAGCCAAACGCGAGCACAATTCCGTGAATGATTGCATTCATGCTGAAAAAGCTCCCTTCACATTTTTTTTCAATCATAAGAGAGATTGTCACTAAAGTCTCCAGCCATTTGGTTGGGTTAGGAACCAGCCAAATGTATAATGTGTAAAAAAGGGGGGGGCATGACCTTGTCGCAATGGCAGCCAAGCCGAAAGTCGGATGTTCCGCTGCATCGGCAGATCGAACAATATATGAAAGACAAGATTCTTCACGGAGAGTGGGCTGTAGGGACGAAAATCCCCTCACAGAGAACGCTGGCCGACATGTTTCAAGTCAACCGCAGCACAGTCACAGCAGCCATAGATGAACTCACGTCTCAAGGCTTGTTAGAGGGAAGAAGAGGCGGCGGTACGAAGGTTGTAAACAGTACTTGGAGCGTGCTGGCGGCTGAGCCTCCGCTTGATTGGAGCGATTACGTCCGTTCGGGCATTCATCGCGCCAATTCTTCCATCATTCAAGCTATTAATCAGAACGAACCAAGAGCGGATATCATCAGATTAGGAACTGGAGAACTTTCACCGGATCTTGTGCCTGCTGACACAATTGGACGGATGTTTCAGCAAATCAATCCGGGCGTCCTGTCTTTAGGATATGAGCAGCCGAAAGGAAACCGTCAGCTGCGGGAGGCAGTGGCCGACCATTTAAAAGGAAAGAAGATCCATGTGTCACCGTCTGCAATTTTAATTGTGTCCGGTGCACTTCAGGCACTTCAGCTCATCTCAATTGGACTTTTAAAACGAGATTCTGTCATTTTGACGGAGAAGCCGTCCTACCTTCAATCCTTGCATGTATTTCAATCAGCTGGGATGCGGCTTCGCGGCTGGCCGATGGATGATGAAGGGGTCAAAGCGGGGCTTGTTTCTTCTAATCGAAAACAATATGGAGGACAGCTGCTTTACACGATTCCGTCGTTTCATAATCCGACAGGCACAGTCATGTCAGAGCAGCGAAGGAAAGAGATCATCAGCCTGTCAAAAAAAGAGCAGCTGCCCATCATTGAGGATGATGCGTACGGTGATTTATGGTTTGAAGAAAAACCGCCGCAGCCGATGAAAGCAATGGATCATGAGGGCAATATTCTGTATCTGGGCACGTTTTCAAAAACGGTTAGCCCCGGTCTGCGAATCGGCTGGCTTGCCGGTCCGGAGCCGGTTATTGAAAGGCTGGCGGACATTAAAATGCAGACAGACTACGGATCAAGCGGCCTGTCCCAGTGGGCGGCTGCCGAGTGGCTGTCACAGGGATATTATGAAGAGCATCTGACTTGGGTACGCAGGAAGCTTAAAGAAAGGAGAGACGCCGCCGTTCATTTTCTCGAGCGGTATGCCGGGGACATTGCCACGTGGCGGATTCCCGCAGGCGGCTTTTATATTTGGGTGACATTTCACAAAAACCTGCCTGTCAGCCGTTTCTTTTATGGATTGCTGAAACGGCAGGTGCTTGTGAATCCCGGCTACATTTATAACGGTGAAGACCGAAACAGCATCAGGCTGTCATATTCCTATGCATCTCTTGGAGATTTGGAAACTGGCATTAAAGCGGCAGCTGAAACAGCACGCCGCCTGATGATGTTCTAAGCTTTGGTTATACGATGACAGCTCCCAGTGCCCTGGCGAAGGCAATCGCATGCTCAGGTGCGATTTTGCAGCCTTTCAATTTGTCGAGGGAGACATGAAGCTGTTCAAAACGGCACGTGCTGATGTCCATGTTTTGAAGGGACGTGCCGGTAAAGCTGGCGCCTTCCAATTCGCATCCGTCAAAGTGTGTCTGCTGGAGCACCGTATTGCTGCATTCACTTTGCATAAGAGCACAGTGATCAAATCGAACTTGTTTCATATTTGAGTACGAAAATGAGCTGAAATGTCCGTGGCATTCCTCGAATGAAACATTCCGCAGCGTTGCTTCCGCCACATTCATTCCAACCATTTTTGACTGCTTAACAGAAGTTCTGTGAATGACAGCCCCGCTGAAATCGGCGTTTGATAAATCGCATTTTTCAAAGATCACATCGGTCAGTTCAATATGCCGAAAAGACACATCGATAAAGACGACATTTCTGAATACCGTTTTTTCAACACAGAGTCTTTCGATATCTTCTCCGCAGATTGTACAATCTTCAAACAAATGCATGCTGATTACATCATCCTGCGTCACGGCATCATGAAAATCTGTGGTTTGCAGGTTTTCCGGTATGTTCGGTTTTTGAATTGCGATTTTATTCATGTGATGACATCCTTTGCTGCCCGAAAAACGAGGCTTCCGGGTTCAATTTAATAGATCGTTAAGGAAATTGATACATATAGTAAATCGTGAAGAGCCTTTTCTTGGTACAGCAGCCCGCTTGTTTTGTAAGCATAAATGGAAAGCTTCCTATACGTCAAGGCGTTTACAGGCCGAAAAAGCCAAAGGGAACAGGAGGAATGCGTAATGGGGCATTACGTCAAAACCGAGGAGCATGTGACACTGTTTGTAGAGGATATCGGACATGGAAGGCCGATCATCTTTTTGCACGGGTGGCCGTTGAATCATAAGATATTTGAATATCAAATGAATGAGCTTCCGAAAAGGGGATTTCGTTTTATCGGCGTTGATTTACGGGGATATGGGCAATCTGACCGCCCTTGGGAAGGCTACGATTATGACACGATGGCTGATGATGTGAAAGCAGTCATTTATACGCTGCAGCTTGAGAATGCGATTCTTGCCGGTTTTTCAATGGGCGGCGCCATTGCAATCCGTTATATGGCAAGGCATGAAGGAGCCGATGTTGATAAGCTGATTTTATTGTCTGCAGCGGCGCCCGCATTTACAAAACGTCCGGGATATCCGTACGGGATGAGGAAGCAGGATATTGACGACATGATTGAACTATTCAAAAGTGATCGGCCAAAAACGCTTGCTGATTTAGGAAAACAGTTTTTTGAGAAAAAAGTGTCTCCAGAGCTTATACAGTGGTTTCTCAATCTGATGCTGGAGGCCTCCTCCTACGGGACGATCCACTCGGGCATCGCATTAAGAGATGAAGATCTCAGAAAGGAACTTGCTGCAATCAAGGTGCCGACGCTGATCCTGCACGGGAGAAAGGATAGAATTGCGCCGTTTGATTTTGCGAAAGAATTGAAGCGCGGCATCAAACAGTCGGAATTGGTTCCGTTTGCAAACAGCGGGCACGGAGCATTTTATGAGGAAAAAGAGAAGATCAACAGTTTGATTGCGCAGTTCTCCAACTCATAAGAAAAAACCCGACATTGATCGGGTTTTTTATATAATTCCCCTGTTTTGCAGTGCGTTAATGATGAGATCAGCTCCATCGGAAATAGAGGTCTGGTCTGACTCAATGATGAAATCGGGTGAAAGCGGCGCTTCATACGGAGAATCGATCCCGGTGAAATGTTTGATCTCTCCGTTTCGCGCTTTTTTATAAAGCCCTTTTGGATCGCGCTGTTCACAAACATGCAGCGGGCACTTCACATAAATTTCGAAGAACTCACCTTTAGGAAAGAGTGCTCTAACCATGTCCCGATCCTCTCTGAATGGTGAAATAAAAGCCGTTAAAATCATTTGCCCGCTGTCGACAAACAGCTTCGCCACTTCTCCGATCCGGCGGATGTTTTCAATCCTGTCACCAGTCTGAAATCCAAGGTCTTTGTTTAAGCCGTGGCGGATATTATCACCGTCAAGTACGTAGCTCTGAATGCCCTTGCGGTAAAGCTTTTCATCGACTGCATTGGCCAGCACCGATTTTCCGGAGCCGGACAAACCTGTAAACCAGAGGACGCAGCTTTTGTGTCCGTTTAAGGACTGTCTGTCAGACTTTGAGATGGCAGCGGGATGCCAAATGATGTTCGGATTGTGTGTCATTGCAATTCCCCGCTGTTTTGCTTGATGGCAACAGGCTGTTGGTGAAGTCCCTTGATCAGCACGGCTGCGATCTCAGGCCGGCTGAATTCTTTAGGCGGCTTTTTGCCTTGGCGGAGAAGCTCTCTCACTTTTGTGCCTGATAAGTGGATGTGGTCTCTTGAGCTGTGCGGACATGTTTTGGAGGTGCCCATGTTTCCGCATTTTCGGCAATAAAAGCTGTGCTCAAAAAACATCGGCTTGATGCCCAGCTCTTCCTCTGTGAATGATTGAAAAATATTTTGGGCGTCGTATGTTCCATAGTAGCTGCCGACACCCGCGTGATCACGGCCTACAATAAAATGGGTGCAGCCGTAATTTTTTCGGACGAGCGCATGGAAAATCGCTTCCCGCGGACCTGCATAACGCATGGCGGCAGGGAAAACTGATAACATGACACGATCCTTTGGATAATAGTGATTAAGCAAAGCCTGGTAGCTCTCCATTCTGATATCGCTTGGGATATCGTCTGACTTTGTTTCTCCGACAAGCGGGTGAAGCAGCAGACCGTCGACCGTTTCTAACGCTGTTTTTTGAATGTATTCATGCGCTCTGTGAACAGGGTTCCTGGTTTGAAAGCCGACAATCGTTTTCCAGCCGAGTTTTTGAAAGGCCGCTCTTGTTTCTGCGGGCGTTGCATAAAACTGTTCGAAAGATTTGTCAGGCAGGCGGCTGACCGTGATAGGCCCTCCGATATAGTAATCCGGGCGCGCCAGCAATTTTTTTACGCCTGGGTGGGCAGGATCGTTTGTTTTAAAAACAGACAGTGCTTCTTGTGTTTTATCAGGCTGGTATATATCGGTGACTGTGATCATGCCGTAGGTAACACCGTCTTTTGTAAGCTTGACGTGATCTCCGGCAGACAGCTGTTTTGCTGTTTTTTCTCCGACAGGCAGCGTAATCGGCAGGCTCCACGGCAAGCCGTTTGCCAGCCTCATTTCCTTCACAACACGATGATAATCTTTTTCTCCCAAAAAACCTGTTAACGGGCTGTATCCGCCGATCGCGATAAGCTCCAGATCACTCAGTGCAAGCTGATCCAGCTCTGCTTGGCACGCGCACCCTTCAAAATGGCATGCGGGATCACAGCGGTTGATTAATACCCCTCCGTGGGGTTCGTTTCCATTCAACGTGTTCAACCTCCATTTATACGTTTCCTTGTTTTCTTTTCTGCAGTTAATGAAAGTTTGACATCAGCGTCTCAACATCATTTCGATTCTCACATCAAGAACCTGCCGTCCGCTATTCTTGATGCAGGCCGCATTCTGTTTTCTCCCGTCCGGCCCATCTTCCAGCCCTCTCATCGTTCGGGTCCGGGGAAGGCAATGTACACATTTCACAGCCTATGCTCGGATAATGTTGATCGTGCAGTTTGTTATAAGGCAAATTGTGCAGGCGGATGTACGTCCAAACGTCATCCCATGTCCAGTGGATGAGCGGGCAAATTTTGATGAGCTTAAACTTCTGGTCCAGGTTTACGTATTGAATATGCTTTCTCGTTGGCGACTGCTCCCGGCGCAGTCCTGAAATCCAAGCTGTCATGCCGGACAGGTGCTTATTGAGCGGTTCAATTTTCCGCAATTGGCAGCAGAGGTTCGGGTTATGCTTCCACAGCTCTCCGCCGTACTTCGTCTCCTGTTCTGTTAAGCTCAGATCGGGTTCGAGCATCTGGATTGCAAATCCCGGATATCGCTCTTTGACGGTCTCGATCAGCTCATATGTTTCCTGAAAATGAAGCCCGGTATCCAAAAAGATGATGTGTGCGTTTTTGTTGATTTTTGATATTAAGTCTAGAAGCACCATTCCTTCTGCGCCAAAGCTGCATGCGTACACAATCTTTTCTCCGTACGTTCGGTAAGCCCACTTCAACACATCGAGCTCATCGATCAATTGATCCGTTATCTGTTTGGACAGCATGTCGTTCCAAGTGTCATATGTGATGGTTTCGTTCAATGTTTTCCCCCCGTTTGCATCTGCTTTTTTTATCTATTGATCGAGTTATAGGCAGACTATTCATTTTTTGCATAAAGGTTCAGGGTTTTTACGTGCCGCGCCCGCCTAAAATGAGGTGCGGAACCATTAAGAGCCCGGCTGAATATGCTTTTTAGCAAAATGGTTTTATGCCCAAGGAGAGGTAGTATGCCGATTGCCATTTATCAGGGGCATCATCATTCGCTTGCCCCGGCGGACATTAACATCGTCATTGATGTCATCAGAGCTTTTACGGTCGCCCATTATGCGTTTATTGGCGGGGCGAAAGAGATTTTGTTGGTCAGAACAGCTGATGAAGCCTTTGCGCTGAAAGACACCTATCCGGATTATGTTTTGACGGGAGAGGAAAAGGGGGTCGGTATCAGCGGATTTGATTTAGATAATTCTCCAAAACGTATGGCTGGGCAGGATATGGCGGATAAGCGCCTAATCCAGAAAACAACAAACGGCGTCACAGCAGCATTGGGGGCGCTGAACGCAAAGCATCTGTTCGTAACTGGATTTTCCAATGCCAAAACAACGGCAGAGCATGTGAAAAAGCTGGCCGCAAACGATTGTGTCATAAACATAGTGGCTTCCCATCCATCCGGTGATGACGATATGGCGTGTGCGGAGTATATCAAAGGCATCATTGAAGGGACAAATGCGGTAACGGCTGAGGAGGCGATTCAAAGAATAAAACGCTCTTCTGTTGCGGAGAAGTTTTTTGACAGCCGCCAGCCATTGTTTGATTCGGAAGACATCGTTTACTGTACAAAAGAACTGACGGGCGATTTCGTGATGAAAGTGAAACAAGATGGAGAAGTTCCAACGATAGAGAGGGTCATAATATGAATGATTTTTCACTAGAATTGCCAGTGAGAACAAACAAGCCGAGAGAAACCGGGCAGTCCATTTTAATTGATAACGGCTATCCCTTGCAATTTTTCAAAGATGTCATAGCCGGAGCGTCCGACTATATTGATTTTGTGAAATTCGGCTGGGGCACATCATTACTTACGAAAGATCTTGAAGAAAAAATCAGCACACTGAAAGAACATGACATTACATTTTTCTTTGGCGGCACACTGTTCGAAAAGTACGTAAGCCAGAAAAAAGTGAATGAATTTCATCGGTACTGCACCTATTTCGGCTGTGAATATATTGAGATTTCAAACGGTACGCTCCCGATGACAAATAAAGAGAAAGCGGCTTTCATTGCCGATTTTTCTGATGAATTTCTTGTGCTCAGTGAGGTGGGCAGCAAGGATGCGGAATTAGCAAGCCGGCAAAGCTCTGAGGAATGGCTTGAATATATCGTTGAGGATATGGAAGCGGGCGCGGAAAAAGTGATTACAGAAGCCAGAGAAAGCGGAACGGGAGGGATCTGTTCCAGCAGCGGCGATGTCAGGTTTCAAATTGTTGACGACATCATTTCCTCGGATATTGATATCAACAGGCTGATTTTTGAAGCGCCTAACAAAACGCTTCAGCAAGGGTTTATTCAAAAAATCGGGCCGAATGTGAATCTGGCCAATATTCCATTTCATGATGCTATCGCTTTGGAGACGCTGCGTTTAGGGCTAAGATCCGATACCTTTTTTCTGTAAAACAGCGGCTGCGGGGCTCTCGTCGTGAAGAGAGCCTCTGCCTATTATTTTTTATGGCGGTACATAGGCGTGAGATAGGGAAGTGAGGTCAGACGGATGTTGTAGATGAAGTCGATGACTCTTGTCGATATCACTTGGCATATGAGGGCTTGAATGACGATGCCCCAGTCAATAATAGACGCGGTGACCATAAAAATGATGCAATTCATGATGAGCAGGATCGTTCCGGGATTCCCGCCGCGGTAGATAGAAATCATCAGAGCAAGTGCTCCGAACCCTCCGTTTGAAATTTTATATTTGTATAAAAGTCCGATGCCGAGTCCCAATAACACTGCGCCGCTTGCCAGATCAAGCCACAGATTAGATGTGATATCCGGAAAAACCGCATCAAAGATCAATACCGAGACAGAGGTGACGGTGATAGAAGCGAGGGTGCCGGTGAATGTTCTCATCTCCAGCCATTTTAAAGCGGTAAAAAGCATTGATACATTCACAGCCCACACTGAAAATCCGTGGGGGATTTGAAACAGATAATGCAATAGCACCGCAATACCTGCTGCACCGCCTGTTGGAATATCATGCGGAAATAAAAACAAGGACATGCCGAGTCCCTGTAGTACGCCGCCTACGACAATCATAAACGTAAGTTTTGCTTTCATCAGCAGTTCAGCCATTAAGTCATTTGCTCCTTTATGAAAAGACTTGTCCGCTGTTTTCATTTTATGAGGCTGTCCATTATTTATGTCTCAAAATAAAGAAATGGCCCAGCTTAATATGCTGAGCCATCCCACTTGTAGCGATTGACGATCTCCATATTGATCTCTGTTCCAATGCCTTTTCCTTTCGGGATGTGGACCATTCCTTTTGAAGGCTGCAGGCTGACGAGATCTGTAAAAGGATTCTCCATGACGTCCCACTCGATCGGTTCAATGTGATCGTTCTTCATTTTAGACCATGGGGGCAGACAGGCTTGTGCAAATAAAGCATAGAGTCGTGAGAGCGATCCGTCATATGCATGGGCGGATGCTCTGACGCCGAAATAACGCGCGAGCTGGAGGCAGTCCCGAAACTCATCAATTCCGTTGACATGCATGACATCGGGCTGAATGATATCCAAACAGCGCTGTGAAAGGAGAGGCACATATTGCGCCGGGCCTTTCATGTTTTCTCCACCGGCAACAGGAACAGACAAACGGCTTCGAAGCATAGCGTAATCCTGCGGGTGATCAAAGGGCAAAGGCTCCTCAAGCCAGCCAATGTTCGTCCATTCGGAGAAATAGCGCTCCCATTTAAAAGCCGCAGCGGCATCGTAGCTTTGGTTTGCGTCCAGAATCATCGTAATGGAGCTGCCTGCTGTATGCTGCAGCGCATTGATGTGCCGGACATCCTCCTTGAATGAAGTCCCGCCAATTTTGACTTTGATTTGCTCAAAACCTTTTTTCAACTGGGCTTCAACATTGGAGACTGAGCGGCTGATCCATTGCGGGGAGTCTGAGTACGATTGAAAAGACGCGTACACAGGAATCTCCTCTCTGTATCGCCCGCCCCATAATTCGCATACCGAACAATCCGCAGCTTTGGCTGCAATCTCTGTCAGCGCCATGCTTACAGCGGAGGCCGCCCGCTGGTGCCATTTTTGAATCGTGCGCACTAATGACAGGCGGCTGCCAGCCTGTTTTCCTAATAGAAATGGGATGATCCGCTTCGTAAAACCGACATGGAGAGCAGGGAGCCAATCAACGCATTCTCCCCAGCCGTCTATCCCGCTTTCGGTGATAATCCTGATGAGATAACAAGTCCGATATCGTTTAAACCCATTGGCATCTCCGTATGGCTTTTCTAATCGGTGAAATAGCGGAAAGGTTTCAATCCGTACAATTTTCACACTGGGTGCTACCTTTCCTCAGCGGGCTGGAGCCGATTGCCAGCCATTTTAGGGTCTTCTTTTTCTTTTGTTTCTTCATTGTTTTGCTTCACATGGATGAGCATCATCACAAGAATCCCGACAACGAGAGTCAATCCCGCGATGCTTAAAAACATGCCGGGTCTGGACCATTGCATCAGGCGGCCGAAAATCGGAGGACCGATCGCTACCCCTAAGAAACGTACAGAGCCGTACAGCGAGGTGACAAATCCCCGTCTTTCTTTGCCGACAGCCCCGGTAATAAAACTGTTCACACAAGGAAGGACAAGACCTGAGCCTATACTGCTCAGTACAAGAACACTGATAAAAAGGACAAGATTTTCAATGAATGACAGTGCCGCGTAGGATACGGTCATGAACGCCAATCCAAGTACGATCAGCTTTTTCATTAACGATTGCTTTTGCCCGATTTTGCTTCCTGTTGTATAGGACGTCACACACATAACCAAAAGCGGGATCGCTAAAATCAAGCCTTTTTTCACGCCGTCGGTGTCGTATGTTTTTTCAAGAACATCTGAGAGATAAAACAGGATGCCGAATAAAGTAAACAAACAGGTCGCACCGGCTAAATAAGCGGTAAACAGCCATCTGCCTTCATGTTTAAAGACACTTAACAGCCCTTTTGCATATTTTCCGATTGGTGGCGGTTCTTTTTCCTTTTTCTTTTCTTTAATAAAAATCCAAGTCAGTACGATCGAAATGATACAAAACACAGGAAAGGCAAAAAACGCGCCATACCAGACAAGCAGGGCGATCAGCGAGCCAATGATCGGCGATAGCACTTTCCCCATGCCGTTTGAAGCTTCAACAAGGCCGAGCACCTTGCTCTCCTGGGCGCCTTTAAACAGATCTCCCGTCAGTGCCATGGCAATTGGGCCGGTTCCGGCTGCCCCGATTCCCTGTAACGCTCGTCCTGCCATGACCCAAGGATAGGCATTGTCAAAAAAACCTGCCGCAAACCCGGCTAACAAACCGCCGGCACCATACAAAATTAAGCAGGGAATAATGATGACTTTCCTTGAGAATCGGTCTGCGAGATAACCGACAATCGGAATCGCAAATGCTGCAATCAAGGAAAATACTGTGATCACGAGACTGACTTGAAATTGTGATAAATGAAGTTCAGATTTCATTTTTGGCAAAATCGGAATAAGCATCGAGTTTCCTAGGGTTAATATTAAAGGGATTGAACCGATTGCTACAACCGTCATTCCATTATTTTGTTTTGATGATTCCATCTCAGAGCACACTCCTTTTCTTCTGCTTAGAATGTCCCTGATGGCTTCGTTTATTCAGCGATCAGACAGCAAAAAACCGAACAGAAGATACCTGTTCGGGAAAAAAGAGGGTTAACCGAGAGCCTGTGAAATCAAAGCATATAAGTGTCCATTTTGAATAGGCGCTTTTTTCTGAAAGAACAAAAGCGGAGGTTCATCATCTTTACGAAATCCCATTTCTATCAGGCTGTCATGCAGAGACGTGTGTTCACTCGGTATATCGATTCGCATCGGCCCTTGTTTGCCGGCCGCCAGCCTGTTAATTATTTGTGCTGCAACATCTGATGATGGAGCGATGATAGGGCCGAATTTCAAATTGGCCGGTGTCTGTACAGAAAGTCCGTAGCCAATTAGCTGTCCGTCATGATTTCTGGCGATGATACATTCGCATGAAGCAGAAATAAGCTGCTGCAAAAGATTTGATCGATCTCCGCCAAAGGCTTCCAGATCCGCCGCGGTTAAGTCGTGAAAGTCTTGTTCTCTAAAGGATGTCAGTTCAGCATCAAGCTTTTTTGTATAAGGTTGAAAACTGTGACAGCTGTACTTTCGCACTGAACCTGCCGTATGAAAACCTGCTTTTTCATAAAGCGGCAAACCTTCTTTTGTGGCGCAAAGCCTGATGGCGGTGTTTTCACCCGCTTGGGGGATACAGGCGTTTACCATACGCCGGCCGAGGCCGAGCCGTTGATATTCTTTGTCCACGATCACGAGGCCGATAGAAGCAAGCCGGCCAAACAAAAACAAGCCGATGCAGGAAATAATATCACCGCTGACATTTTGATAGCCGAAAAAGCGTCCTTGCTGGACAAGCAGTGCCAGCTCTTGTTCGCCGTAATCCGGCCACCCGGCTTGCCTGCAAAGCCGCAATAGACTAGGGATATGTTCTTCATGAAGCTTAATCAGCTTATCGATTACCCTCATACAGATCACCTGCTTGTTTCGAGTTTTTTATACATGATGATATGAGTGCCTATGCCGGGAATCTCAAACGGTTCGCCGAGTACTTCCCACCCAAGCTTTGAATAGTAGCCTTTCACATGGCTTCTGGCATTGCACCAGACTGCCTGAACGCCGTTCTTTGCCAGTTTCTCTTCCGCGTGTTTGATCAGCGTGCTCCCGCCTTTTTGATCGCGATATCCTTCAAGCGTTGCCATGCCTCTCAGCCGATATGCTGGGGATTCTGTTATTAATGGCTGATTTTGCGGGGAAAAAGAAGCGATGCTGATCAGCTTTCCTTCAAAAAATGCGCCGAGATGAAAGGAGCCTTTTGCATGATCCTCTTCATATTTGCATTGTTCAATGGATTGATGGGGACGCAGAATGCGGTGCCGGATTTCATATGTATCTTCCGCGGAAATGGTTTTGACTTCGAGCATAATGTTCCTCCTCATGACTGTTTTTCTATATCGTAACACGAATCCCGTTGAAAAAGACCGCCCGATTGGATCAGACAGTCTTTTAAGGGATTAATGCAAAAAGATATTTTGGCGCTGCTCATCTTTTTGCTGAATATAGGAAGTGAGCTCGGCGGTTAAGTCAGATCTGAGGAAAGGCGTTATCAAGTAGATGCCGTTAAACAGCTCGCATGCCGTATCCAGCAGGGAGCGTGCAATCGCAAGGCCTTCCGCCTTTTGCTTTTCTTTATCTTCACCGGCATGGGCCATTTTTTCGCGAATCGTATCAGACAGCTTAATGCCGGGAATTTCATTATGGATGAATTCGGCATTCCGGCTGCTTGTCAGCGGCATGATGCCGATATAGATCGGCGTCTTCAGATGTTTTGTTTCGTTATGGATATCGACAAGCTGATGCACGGAATAGACAGGCTGAGAAACAAAATAATCTGCGCCGCAATCTATTTTTTTCTCAAGCCGTTTTACCGCTTTATCCAGATGGCGGACGTTAGGATTAAATGCGGCGGCAACTGAGAAATTCGTTTTCTTGCCGAGCGGTTTTCCAGACAGAGACAGACCTTCATTGAATTGTTTGATCAGCCTGATTAAATCAAAAGATGTTAAATCATATACAGACGTCGCACCAGGAAAATCCCCGATTTTAGAAGGGTCACCTGTAATAGCAAGCACGTCATTCAGCCCTAACGTATCAAGGCCCATTAAATGTGACTGTAAGCCGATAATGTTACGGTCACGGCACGTAATATGGACAAGGGAACGCATATCGAGCTGTTGCTTGACAAGGGCACCGCAGGCAACATTGCTGATCCGCGGGGTCGCCAGAGAATTGTCGGCGAGTGTCAGGGCATCGATTCCCGCTTCTTTTAATTCAGCAGCCGCCGATAGAAATTTGTCAAAGCTTAGTTTTTTCGGCGGGTCCAGCTCTACGATAATAGAGCGTTTTTTCGCTGCGATCTCATCCAGGCCGGGCTCGGTTCGCTCGTGATGAACAGAAATGAATTCTTTCGCCCGGGTTTTGACTTCTTTTTCTGTAATCGGAACCAGCCCGCCAACCGCTTCCGCCATCGCCCTGATGTGATTCGGCGTTGTCCCGCAGCAGCCGCCGATAATCCGCGCGCCTTGCTTACGGAATTCTGACGCGCTGTTTTGAAAATACGTGTCGTCTGTTTCATAGACGAGCCGTCCCTCTTCAAGCGAAGGGAGACTGCTGTTCGGATAAACGGATAAGAATACGTCATCAAAAATCGGCACTTCGCTGAGCGCTTCAATCATGTGATAAGGGCCGAGGCGGCAGTTAATGCCGACGATATCAGCTCCGAGATCCGCAATCGAGCGCAATGCGTCAGAAAGCGGCGTTCCGTCCTGCAATACGCCTTGCTCGTGCATGGAGACATTGAGCATAATCGGAAGATCAGTCTCTTTGCGCGCGATTTTCAGCACTTCACGGGCTTCTTCCAAATCATAATATGTTTCTAACAGCAAGCCATCCGGCTCTTCATGCAGCAGCAGATACAACTGCTCGCGGAAGCTGCGCTTAATTTCGTCAAGACTGTACGCGTTTTTATTAAATGTCCGTATGCCGCCCATCGTTCCAAGCACGTATGCATCGCCTGCTGAAGCCCGCGCGATCTTTACGGCCTCCTGATTCATTTTTTTGATGTCATCCTCAAGACCGTGTCTGGATAATTTAATATAGTTGGCCCCGTACGTATTCGTTTGAATAATGTTGGCTCCCGCTTCAACATACGCTTTATGTATGCGCTGAATTTCCTCCGGCTTTGAAATATTGAGCTCCTCAAAACACCTGTCAATGCCATAGGAGTAGAGGAGTGTCCCCATGGCGCCGTCACCGATTAACACCTGTCTTTGCAAATCTTCTAAAAGTCCCATTGTCTGCCTCCTTTATTCACGTCAGCAAGGAAAAAAGAGAAATAAAAAAAGTCCTCTTAAGAAGAAGACTTTGTCAGTGATTTTGTCTCTTCTTATCTTCCAAGCTGTTCGAGCTTGCTGGATTTAGCACCTTGGTCATGGCTGATCGCCATTACACCGGTTGCTGAAGCTTCGTCGGGCCAGTCCCTCTGCTTCTCTTGATAAGAACGGATATGAAATTTTCGTGTCAGGAAGTGCCAAAAGATACCTGGCGTTTTTCCCTTTCTCCAAATTTACCGAAAATAAAGACAATAATCAATAGGAATCAGAAAATTTATCTGAAATTTATAAATTGAACGTCAATTGGCAGATCTGCTCCCCGCACAGCTGAGATAATCTGCTGCAGGTCATCTTTGTTTTTTCCGGTGACACGCACTTGATCATCCTGCACCTGAGACTTTACTTTCAGTCCGGAGTTTTTGATGATCGTATTGATTTTTTTTGCGTTGTCCTTGTCAATGCCTTGAACAAGCTTTGCACGCTGGCGCACCGTTCCGCCTGACGCGTTTTCAACCTTGCCGTACTCAATGTTTTTTGTCGGTACGTTTCGTTTAATCAATTTGCTGACCAGCACATCTTTCAGCTGGCTTAATTTGAATTCGTCATCGGAAACGAGGACCAGCTCCTCTTTATCTAAAGAAATGTCGCTTTTGCTGCCTTTAAAGTCATATCGGGTACTGATTTCCTTCAGTGCGATTTGGATTGCGTTTTGCACTTCAGGCAATTCCACCTTGGATACAATATCAAATGAGCTTTCTTTTGCCATATGAAAACCTCCATAACATTTAACTTATGTGTTGATTATAGTAGAATAAAGAGAAACTTCCAACAGAACAAAGAATCAATTTGTGATGATTGGAAAAAATGTTAACAAAATCCGCAGAGGAATAAGCGGAACAGGAAGGACGATAGCATGAGACCAGGGCAGCAATTAACCTTGAGTATAGATCACCAAACCGACTTCGGTTACTTTTTAACCGATGGGGAAGATACGATTCTCTTACATAACAGTGAAATGACTGAGGATATCGAGGACAGAGACGAAGTAGAAGTCTTTATATACGTCGACCAGCAGGAAAGGCTTGCGGCCACGATGAAAATTCCGGTCATCAGCGCGGATGAATATGGCTGGGTTGAAGTGGTGGATAAAGTGGAAGATATGGGCGTTTTCGTTGATGTCGGTTTATCGAAGGACGCACTAGTCGCAACTGAGCATTTGCCGCCGTACGAAGATGTCTGGCCGCAAAAAGGGGACAAACTTTACTGTATGCTGAAGGTGACGAACCGGGGGCGCATGTTTGCGAAACCAGCGCCGGAAGATATCATCAGCGAACTGTTTACCGACGCTTCAGAAGATCTGATGAATAAAGAGCTGACAGGTACGGTGTACAGGCTGATCGCATCGGGTTCATTCGTGATCACGGATGACGGTACCCGCTGTTTTATTCACCCGTCAGAAAGAAAAGAGGAGCCAAGACTGGGTTCAAGAGTCACAGGCCGGGTGATTCAAGTGAAAGAAGACGGTTCAGTCAACTTGTCGCTGCTTCCGAGAAAACAGGATGCAATGTCTGTTGATGCTGAGTGCATTCTAACGTATATGAGAATGAGAAACGGTGCCATGCCGTACAGTGACAAAAGCCAGCCTGATGATATCAGAGAACGTTTTAATATGAGCAAAGCCGCCTTTAAACGCGCGCTGGGCCATTTGATGAAAAACGGAAAAGTGTATCAGGAAAATGGATGGACATACGAGAAAAAATAGCATGAAAACGGCTCGCCTGCAGCAGACTGCGGAGCGAGCCGTTTTTTTATGTCTAGTTTAATTCATCAACCAGCGTTCTGATTGCCATTTCGCGATCCACATTGTCTGAAATCGCAATCGGCGTAATATCAATGGCGAGAATGATCAGAATCAGGGCACCTGCTGCAGCAACATAAGAAACATAATAGAAATAGTTAGCGGTATCAACAGTGTTGACAAGCTCGGCCTGAACTCTGGATGTATCATCCTTGGAAGCGGCGATTTCCTTTGCTGCTTCTACTTTTTCTTCAACGATTTGACCTGCTTTTTTCAGCAGTTCATCCACTTTCAATGCATCTTTGCTGTAAACAGCTTTCTTCAGGTTATCAAAAAAGTCAGCATCCTCTTTTTTAATATCAGCGACAACCTGATTGGCAAAAGCCTTTGCCTGTTTTGTGTTGAGTTTGTCTGTCATCGCTTTATTAAAGATCTCTGGAAGCTGTTTGCCAACTTCCCCTTGGGCAAACACAAAGCCTTTAAAAATTTCCTCACCTGAATACTCAAGCTGCTTTGCCTGTGCCACACTTTCTTGCTGCTTCACCAAAAACACAGTCGTCACCAATACAACCGACAAAAATACTAGAAACGCCTTCTTCAAACTGAAACCTCTCCCTTCTTGTGTTTTTTATTCCACAACAGTCTGCGAATATATGTAAATTGAATCGTGGAATCGATAGGAGTGAGATACAATATCAAAATGCCGGCCATGATAATGGAAAAACTGATGAGGCCCAGCATGACTGCAAAAATCTCATGCATAAAAACAGCGATGATCAAAATCAATCTCCAATGCTTCTTCGGCGCAAACAGCGCCGCGAAGATGACAATTTGAACCAGCAGCGTCCCCCATGTCGGAATCACCACGAACGGACTTGTTACAATTGGCTTCGTTAACGCCTGAAAAAAGCCGTTGAAGCCAATGGTTTTTTCCTGGGCAAAATAATAGACGGCCGTTCCGTCCACCCATTCCTGCTGAGACAGCTTAGCGACGGTAGAGTGAAAATAAAGCACCGCCACTTGGATTCTGATCACAAAATAAGAAATAAAAGCTGTTATTTTTCCAAGTGTTCTTTTGCCCTCTATAGGTCTCGTACTCCAATGCCATTTTCTCGGATCGGTCAGCGTGATGGGAAGCAATAAAAAGGTCATGACGGCTGCTGCCTGCTCGCCTCCGTCGATGACGATCAGCGATGACTGCAGGCTGTAACTGACATACCAATGCAGAACCCCGGTGATTCTGGGGCGCCAGCCAATGACAACAAGCACCAGAATGGCAATGCAGACCCATCTGAAAAGATTTAACATCATATAGTTATTTTCGCCGAGGCAAAAGAGACTGAGATTCATTTTACAAGCTGGATAGCTGCTGATCCCGCTGGCTGGCTTCATAATGAGGCTCGGGTGATTGATGAGCAGCGTCAGCAGGCTGGATAGCGCAATGATGCTTCGCGCGAGGCCGTATACATTTGTCCACGGGTTTCTTTCGTCCCATCTGGTGATGGTCTGTTTTATGTTTTCGAGCATGAGATCACAACCTTGACTATGCTTTTTACCTGATAAGACGAAGGGGTGTATTTAGAATAGCTCCAAGGAACAATATCCTCTTTCGTCAAATAGTAGCTGCCACAAAGCAGCGGGCGGGGAGAGGGTGTTTTTAATTGCACGGTTTTGGCTTTGCTTTTGCATGCGCCGAGGTCCTTTTCTTTACATGCTGTCCACTGTTCCTTGCCGACTTGGCTGTAGATCACGCCCATTTCAACGCCTTGTGACCGCCCATACCGATACAGGCCGAATAGGTTGTCAGCCCTCATATTGGGCCATCTGACCTTGGCGCTGGCATTTTCAGCCTCATATAAGCCGATTGCAGTATCACGCGGATTTTTGCTAAAAAAGCCCCAGCCCTGAGGGAGGATGCTGGACATGAGAAATTTGGAGTCCTTTGTCAGCGGAATCGGGGTTGTCCCTAAGCTGCCAATAATAGAAAACAGAAATAGCGAACCCCAAAGGATTGAAAAAATGACAAAAAATGATATCGATTTCTGCATTCGACTGCTCCTTTTAACCTGAAGAATCGTTTTTACACTTTTCATAATATAAAAACATTTATGTAATAAAAAGGTTAAAAAGTATGAGAAATTCCATTTTTGTTAAAAGAAAAAACAGGACATTTTACACTGCTATATGTGATTGATATATAGTGGTTTTTTCGATATATTTAAACCATGAAAACGAATCAAGTTAATGACCGCTGGATTGTTCAATTTCGAAAAGGGATTTTCGAGCTGGCCATCCTATCCCTTCTGCGTTCTAAACCGATGTACGGTTATGAGCTGACGTCATCCTTAAAAACCACCTCGGCGCTGGCTATTTCAGAGGGAGCGATTTATCCGATTTTGAAACGTATGACCGAGAAGGGATGGATCGAATTTTTTTGGGAAGATTCACTGGACGGCCCGAAAAGAAAGTATTACAAAATGACGCAAAAAGGAGAAGAAATGTTAAAAGAACGGCTGGAGAAATACCTGGAAACCCATCAAGCCTTACTGTCTTTATCGGGGGATTTGCTATGAATGGACAGCTTATCATTGACCGATACATGGAGGAACTAAATGCAGAGCTGGCGAATATGCCTGATGTAGAGAGAGAAAACGCTATCGACGAATTAAAGGGGCATATCACCGCTTTCGTTCAAGACAGAATCAAAGCCGGCCTTAGTGAAGAGGAACTGCAGGAAGCTGTTGAATCTGAATTTTCTCATCCGAAGGAGCTTGCCGAATTGATGATGGGTGATGGGGGAGAGACGAAAAGGAGGAGGTCTTTATTGGGCAAAAGCTGGCTTTCGGTCCTTCTCATTGTCACGATTATCGCCCTGCCGCTGCTGCCGTCCGACTTCAGACAGCTGCCGCTGGCTGTTTATTTAATGGTGCTCGCCGGATATGTATGGAAGCGAAAAAAATTGATGATGTTTGCAGGTGTCAGAAAAAACAAAATGCGCTCTCAAAAGGAGATTGTTACGATTTCGCGAGTCGGTGCGGTTTATCTGCTGTTTTTAGCAGTGCTGCTTCTTTTGAGCCCGTTCCTCAATGCGCTTGTCGTCCTGCTGCTGATTGCAGTAAGCTGCGCCGCTTTTTTTCTTTTTCTTAACATCAAGTAATCTTGTAGGAGGCTGTAAGATGGAAATCAGCATCAATTATCTATTAATTGTCATCGCGCTTTTATTCTTTGTGGTTGCCTATTTTGTCGGAATCAAAAAACAAACCTGGATGCTGGCTGGGTTTAACGAGGCGCGTATACGGGATAAAGACCGGCTGGCCAGAATAGCAGGCTACTTTTTCTTGAATTCCGGTTTGTTCATTTTGCTGAATAGTTTTATCTCATTTCAAGGTCAGGAGCAGCTCATACCTCCGCTTATACTGGCATATGGAGCAGGGGTTATTATTTATGTCAATAAAAAATTAGTAGAGTAGAAAAAGAAGGGCAGAGCGAAATATCTCCGCCCTTCTTTTTTGGGAAAATAAGAACGAAGCACCACATACAAGTTTTTGTATTTTTGATAGGATGAAGAAAAATGGTAGATTCCAAAATAGGAAGGATGTGGTGTTTTGCGCAACCTGACCAAGACATCTCTATTACTGGCCGGCTTATGCACGGCGGCCCAAATGGTTTTTGTAACACATGCCTCAGCTGATCAAAGCATCAAATACGACCATACGTATCAAACCCCTTCATACATCATCGAAAAGTCATCGCAGAAGCCGGTACAAAACACAACCCAGAAAGAATCGCTATTTTCCTATCTTGACAAGCATCAAACGCAGTTTAAGCTCAAAGGGAATGCGAACAGTCATTTTCGCATTTCGAAAACCATAAAGGATCCAAAAACAAAACAAACGTTTTTTAAATTAACGGAGGTTTACAAAGGAATTCCGATTTACGGCTTTGAACAAGCGGTCGCGATGAAGGAAAACAAACAAGTGAAAAGTTTCTTTGGAAAGGTGCATCCGCAAATCAAGGACGTCTCCATCACACCGTCTATTTCTGAGAAAAAAGCAATACATACAGCAAGGCGTGAGCTCGAGGCTTCCATTGGAAAAATCGAATATCTTGATGGGGAACCAAAAGGCGAATTATATATCTATCCACACGACGGTGAATATGATCTCGCCTACCTTGTGAGACTCTCGACATCTGAACCTGATCCTGGCTATTGGCATTATTTCATCGATGCCAAAAACGGAAAGGTCATTGAGTCCTTTAATGCCATTCATGAAGCGGCAGGTACAGGAATCGGCGTATCAGGTGATGAAAAAAGCTTTGACGTCACAGAACAAAATGGGCGCTTTTATTTGGCTGACGAAACAAGGGGAAAAGGGATCAATACATTTGACGCGAAGAACCTGAACGAAACCTTGTTTACGCTTTTGTCTCAACTAATCGGGTATACGGGCAAAGAAATAGTCAGCGGCACGTCCGTATTTAATGAACCTGCGGCTGTAGACGCACACGCAAATGCGCAAGCCGTTTACGATTATTACAGCAAGACATTTGGCCGTGATTCTTTTGATCAAAACGGAGCAAGGATTACGTCTACCGTGCATGTCGGCAAACAATGGAACAATGCTGCGTGGAACGGTGTCCAGATGGTATACGGGGATGGAGACGGTTCGAAATTTAAGCCGCTGTCTGGATCGCTCGACATTGTCGCGCATGAAATCACACACGCAGTCACACAGTATTCCGCCGGTCTTTTATATCAAGGAGAACCCGGTGCATTAAATGAGTCCATTTCTGACATTATGGGCGCGATGGCTGACCGTGATGATTGGGAGATCGGCGAAGATGTCTATACTCCTGGTATTGCAGGAGATTCATTGCGGTCATTGGAGGACCCATCTAAGCAGGGAAATCCAGATCATTACTCGAACCGCTACACAGGAACAGAGGATTATGGCGGAGTCCATATCAATTCGTCCATTCACAATAAAGCAGCTTATCTTCTTGCAGAAGGAGGCGTGCACCACGGTGTACAGGTTGAAGGGATTGGGCGTGAAGCAAGTGAACAAATTTACTATCGGGCTTTAACATATTATGTAACGGCATCTACAGATTTCAGCATGATGAAGCAAGCGGCGATTGAAGCTGCCAATGATTTATACGGTGAAGGCTCGAAGCAATCAGCTTCAGTCGAAAAGGCGTATGAGGCTGTCGGAATTCTATGAGCAAACAAAAACAGTCAGACTCTGTGTCCTGACTGTTTTTGTTTGCTCATTTTCTTAAAAAAAATATCGCCAATGTACCTGGACCGGCATGCGAGCCGATTGCTGAACTGATTGGATGCATAATGATTTCTTTCGGCTTGAACGCTTCCTCAATCAGGTGTTTCATGTCCGTGGCTTTTTCTTTGTTCGCGGCGTAGCTGATCCCGACGGTTTGATCGCTCCAATCATCCCCGCGCTCTTTCATAAGCTCGATGATCCGTTTGAAAAGTTTCTTCTGTCCGCGGATTTTTTCCAGAGGCACAAGCTTGCCGTCCTCCATCTGAAGCAGCGGTTTAATATTCAACAGGCCGCCGACAAAAGCGGACGTTTTGGATATCCGGCCGCCCCTCGCGAGATATGTTAAATCATCAACGGTAAAAATGTGTTCAAGCTGGCTGCAAAAGTTCTTTACAGACGTTTCAATTTCTTGTATTGTATTCCCGTTGATACAGAGATCGGCAGCATGCCGGACAGCCAGACCGTATCCTAATGAAGCGCATTTGGAATCAATGACCCGCAAATCAAAATCGGGGAATTCCTCCTTCAATTCATTGGCGATCATTACAGCTGTCTGATACGTGCCGGAGAGACCTGAGGAAAAGGCAATGTAAAGAGCGGGATCACCTGTTTCGGCATATTGCAAAAACACATTTTTAATCGTTTGCGGTGAGGCTTGGGACGTCTTAGGGGTTTCTCCATTTTGCATCGCTTCAAATATTTGATCCGCATGAATTGTGACTGCATCTTCGAATTCTTTATCGCCGAGAGAAACCCTGAGCGGAATAAAGCCAATGCCTTTTTCTTCAAAATAAGAACGAGGCAAATCAGTAGCGCTGTCAGCGATGAGATGAACTGTCATATTGCTTCCCTTCTTTCCGTTATCGCTCGTTATCAAGAGAGTTAAGCCAACTATATCATATTAATTTGCCAAAATCGTGTTCAAATATTTGTTTTAAGGGAAAACATAATAAAGAAGAAAGAGCGGAGGAACATGCCATGGTACTAGATCAAACAAAAAAATTACTCATCGTCATCATCGGCGCTTTACTCAATGCTGCCGGGCTGAACTTATTTTTGATACCTGCAGATGTATATGCCAGCGGATTTACAGGTGTTGCCCAGCTTTTATCAAGCGTCGTTGATCAATATGCCCCCTTTTACATATCGACGGGAACGCTCTTGTTCCTCTTAAACATTCCGGTCGGTATTTTAGGATGGCTGAAGGTCGGCAAATCGTTTACAGTGTACAGCATTTTAAGTGTCGCACTCACTACTCTGTTTATGGGGATCCTGCCGGAAACAAGCCTGTCACATGACATTTTGCTGAACGCGGTGTTCGGCGGCGTCATTTCCGCAGTCGGTATCGGCTTAACATTAAAATACGGAGCTTCGACAGGCGGGCTTGATATCGTCGCCATGGTACTTGCAAAGTGGAAGGATAAACCCGTCGGCACGTATTTCTTCATTCTGAACGGGATTATCATCTTGACGGCAGGATTATTGCAAGGTTGGGAGAAAGCATTATATACCCTGGTTACACTATATGTGACAACGAGGGTGATCGACGCCATTCACACTCGCCACATGAAGCTTACGGCAATGATTGTGACGAAAAAAGCGGACGAAATCAAGGAAGCCATTTACGGAAAAATGGTGCGCGGCATCACAACTGTTCCGGCAAAAGGAGCTTTTACGAACGAACAGAAAGAAATGATGATTATCGTCATCACGAGGTATGAACTGTACGATTTAGAAAAGATCGTCAAAGAAGTTGATCCAAAAGCATTTACGAACATCGTTCAAACGACAGGGATTTTTGGTTTCTTTAGAAAAGACTGACGAAAGCAGGTGGAAGTCGTGAAACGGCTGCTTGTGATGCTCCTCCCCGTGCTGCTTTTGATAGGCTGCGGGAAAGATGAGCAGACAGAACCCGATAAGGAGGTATCAGGCGGAATGGAGAATCAAGAGGTTGTTTTATCTATTGACGCAATTCAGGAGCCTGAACAAATCAAGTTTAACATGTCGCTGAAGAACCAAAGCGAACGTGCTATTGAGTTTCAATTCAGCACAGGGCAAAAATTTGAACTTGTCGTGTATGATTCTGAGCACAAAGAAAGATACCGTTATTCGAAAGACAAAATGTTTACGCAGGCTTTTCAAAACCTGACGCTTGAATCTGGAGAAACATATGATTTCTCTGATGTGTGGAAGGAAGTCCCTGAGCCCGGAACCTATGAGGTCAAGGTGACATTTAAGGGCAGGGCGGAAAATCTCAAGCAGGTTCAGGCTTTTCAGCAGTTTGAAGTCAAATAAGAGGCTATGGCGAGTCGCCATAGCCTTTTTTTATTGCAGTTTGTCCAGCTGATTTTGAAATTGATGCAACTGTTGACGTTCCGCATCTGTCGAATTGGCATACGCAGAAGATACAGCATTTTTGGCTCTCAGAATCGCTTGCTCCTGATCGCCTTCCTCAAAGCCGTTTGTCACCATGACCGCCTGTTGAACAAATGATTTTGCCTGCTGAAACAGTTCATTTCTCATTTAATATTCATACTGCCTTTCAGCCGAGTCTCGTGCCGCGGCATGCTGGTGAGCTTCTTCTAAAGTAGACCGATATGGAAATCTTGCGGCGTGTAGCCCGATGGAGTCTTTACCCTGCTGAATAAACCTTCTGGATTTGCTTCGTTTACCCATTTTGAGACTGCCCCCTTCCATACTTTGACGAGATGAGTCGTCTTCAATAGTATGGTGGGGTAAAGTAAGGTTTATGAGTGGGAAAAATTAATACGGACCTTCTTTAAAGTGAGAAATATTCTTTCAAAAACCTTGCCACGCCGTCCTCTTCATTTGTGGCCGTAGTTCGGTTGGCAATCTGCTTGACCGCGTCAATTCCATTTCCCATTGCAACGCCGCAGCCTGCAAATTCAAGCATTTCCAAATCGTTATCCTCATCTCCAAAAGCAATGATCCGCTCCCTAGGCACGCCGTAATAATCGCTGATTTTCTGCAGGCCGACCGCTTTATTCATGCCGCTTTTGATAATTTCAATGACATGCCACGGAGCGGCCCATCTTCTATGGTCGATCACCTCGGCATGCACATCCGATAAATATGAGCGTATTGCCGGCACATCCTCTTCCTTTGCATGTATGAGTACGGACGTCACATCTTCACCGAGATTTTCCCGCAAGTCTCCGACCGTTACATTTGTTGTGTTCATGTTAAAGGCATCTATCAGGTGCTCATCATGGTAATGAAAGTATACGTCGTCAATCACTTCAGCAAGCACGTTATGTACGTTGTAGCTCTCGCTGATATCCACGAGCTGTTTGACAACATCAAGCGGCAGTGACGTATGATACCGTCCCCAGCTGTCGTCTTGCGGATGATGGACAAATGCTCCGTTAAAATTGACAATTGGCGTTGTCAGCTCCATCTGCTGGTAGTACATGGAACTTGAACGATACGGACGGCCTGTTGAGATGCAGACATGATGCCCGTCATCTTTTAGGCGCTGTATCGTCTGAAGGGTGTTTTCAGATATGGTTTTATCATCCTTTAATAATGTTCCATCTAAATCTAATGCGATTAAATAGGGTTTTGTCTCCATGAAAAGCTCCTTTAACCTTAGATTTTGCTTGTTTTGCCTTACTTACAGTGTAGCTTTTTACCATCTTTATTGTCTACATGTTACACTTATGATTATGGTTATCCTAAGGAGGGGCACATTGTGATACAAATTGAGAATCAAACCGTTTCCGGTATTCCATTTTTACATATTGTAAAGGAAGAGAACAGGCACCGCGCTGTTCCTCTCGTGATCTTTATCCATGGTTTTACAAGCGCGAAGGAACACAACCTTCATATTGCTTACCTGCTTGCGGAGAAGGGTTTTAGAGCCGTTCTACCGGAGGCTTTGCACCATGGGGAACGGGGAGAAGAAATGGCTGTCGAAGAGCTGGCGGGCCATTTTTGGGACATCGTCCTAAACGAGATTGAAGAGATCGGCGTGCTTAAAAACCATTTTGAAAAAGTAGGCCTGGTAGACGGCGGCCGCATCGGTCTCGCAGGCACGTCAATGGGCGGCATCACAACGCTTGGCGCTTTGACTGCATATGATTGGATAAAAGCCGGCGTCAGCCTGATGGGAAGCCCCAATTACGTGGAGCTGTTTCAGCAGCAGATTGACCATATTCAATCTCAGGGCATTGAAATCGATGTGCCGGAAGAGAAGGTACAGCAGCTGATGAAACGTCTCGAATTGCGGGATCTCAGCCTTCAGCCGGAGAAACTGCAACAGCGCCCGCTTTTATTTTGGCACGGCGCAAAAGATAAAGTTGTGCCTTACGCGCCGACCCGGAAATTTTATGACACGATTAAATCCCATTACAGCGAGCAGCCGGAACGCCTGCAATTTATCGGAGATGAAAACGCTGACCATAAAGTCCCGCGGGCAGCTGTGTTAAAAACGATTGAATGGTTTGAAACGTACTTATAAAGCACGAAGTTATTAACAAGAGCTGAATTTACGTTATACTGTAGAAAAAAGGAGTGAGGGAACGTGGAAGAAGCATTAAAAGAAAACATCATGGGCGCCCTGGAACAGGTTGTCGATCCTGAGCTTGGCGTTGATATCGTGAACCTCGGCTTGGTATATGACGTTGATATGGATGAAGATGGCTTGACGCACATCACCATGACGCTAACATCAATGGGATGCCCTTTAGCGCCGATTATCGTGGATGAGGTCAAAAAAGCATTAGCGGACCTTCCTGAAGTGAAAGACACAGAGGTTCACATTGTATGGAATCCGCCTTGGACTAGGGATAAAATGTCCAGATACGCAAAAATTGCGCTTGGCATTCAATAAAACAAAAGAGGACAGCCTGATATGTGAGGCTGTCCTTTTTTACAGCTGAAAGGAGTGAAAGGAAATGATGTACCTGCTGGCAGTTTTATGCCCGCCGCTTGCTGTTTTGTTTTCGGGAAAACCGTTTCAGGCCTTGCTGAATCTCATATTGACCTGTATCTTTTGGCTGCCGGGCGCGATTCACGCCTGCTTTATCGTCGCCGACCGCCGTGCCGAAAAACGGGCAAGAAGATAATTTGGAAAAATGAGGACGCAGTCATGGTATAATGGTCATAAAAAACAGCAGGGAGAGCACTATGAAAAAGAAATTGCTTGCATTCGCGCTTTGTACTGGCGCGTATGCGGCCCTGTTTGCGTACTCTGTGAACCCAGAGCAAAAAACAGCCACAAGCGAGATGACGGATGTCAGCCGCCTGATGCCTGTAAAAATAAAGCAGACAGTGAAAGGGCAGGAAGAGGAAACGCTCATTGACACAGTCAAAGAGGCAAATCGAAAAAACATAAAAATTTCAATCGCCGGTGCCCAGCACTCCATGGGCGGCCATACATATTATGAGGACGGCATCGTTCTCGACATGACGGGCTACAACAAAATCCTGTCACTCGATCAAGAGAAGAAAACCATCAGGGTGCAAAGCGGTGCAACGTGGAATGATATCCAGAAATACGTGAATCCATACGGACTCGCGGTAAAAGTCATGCAGTCACAAAACATTTTTACAATCGGCGGATCTCTCAGCGCAAATGCACACGGACGTGATATTCGCTACGGCTCGCTGATTGATACAGTCAAATCATTTCGGCTTTTAAAAGCTGACGGGACGATTATCACTGTCACTCCAAAAGATGATTTGTTTACGGCGGTCATCGGAGGGTACGGCCTTTTTGGCGTGATTCTTGATGTAACGCTTGAGCTGACAGATGATGAGCTGTATGTCATGAAGACAGAAAAATTACAGCACATACTCAGACTATTTTTCAAAGCATGTAAAAGGAAATCCAGATGTCCGAATGCATCTGGCGCGAATTTCAACAGCGAAAAAAGGATTTCTGAAAGACATGTATGTCACGAATTACGTATTGGCTGATCATCAGGATCAACTGCCATCATACAGCGATCTCAAAGAAGATGAGTATACGGGAGCCACAAAGTTTGCACTCGGTTTGTCAAGACGGTATGAATGGGGCAGGAATTGGCTGTGGGACACACAGCAATCCTATTTCCTGAGCCAAAACGGCACAGAGATTTCACGCAATAACGTCATGCGGTCCGAATCAAAGTTTCTTGAGTATGAAAACAATGACAACACAGATGTTTTGCAAGAATACTTTGTGCCCGTGAAGGAGTATGGGTCCTATATTGATGACCTGAGACAAACGCTGTCGGACGAAGATCTGAACCTGCTGAACATTACGATCCGCTACGTGCAGAAAAATGAAAAGGCCGACCTTTCCTATGCGAAGGACGATATGTTTTCGCTCGTACTATTAATAAACGAGGGCTTTTCAAAAGAAGACCAGGCAGATACTGCCCGAATCATCAGGCGCATGACAGAAGTTGCCATCAAGCACGGCGGCAGCTATTATCTGCCTTATATGACCTACCAGACAAAAGCGCAAATGAGACAGGCATATCCGAAAAGTGAAGCGTTTTTTCAGAAAAAACGAACCTATGACCCGGATGAGCGCTTTATGAATTACTTTTATCAGAGGTATAAATAATGGGGAAAAACAAATTAAAATGGCTGACATTATCACAAAGCAGCGTGTTTTTCGCAAGCAGCTTAATCTTTCCGTTTTATATTCTGTTTGTGAAAAATATCGGCTCAAGCTACACACAGTTCGGTTTTTCCTACGGATTGTTCGGGTTGAGCGGAGCGCTCATTTACCCGCTCCTCGGACGGCTGTCTGAAAGGTTTGACAGCCGTTATTTTCTGCTTCTGAACTCGTGGGGGATGGCTGTTCTGCTTTTATATGTCCCGCATATCGGAAGCGTCGTTCAAGTGTACATCGTCCAAGTGCTGTTAGGGCTCTTTGGAGCGATGCAAAAGCATGGAGAAAAAGTGCTGATCGCTAATTTTACAGACAGCGGAGAGCGTGGAAAGAAGATTGGGAATTACCATTTTTGGACAGCTGTCTTTTCAGCAGCAGCCATTATGCTCGGGGGCTTTCTCGCTGACTTTTTTACAGTGCAAATGATTTTTTATGCAAGCTCTATTCTATATTTTTTGAGTGGATTGATGATGATGAAAACAGGCTGACGCGGTCAGCCTGTTTTTTTATGCGGCTGAAATGCGGCGCCGCATCAACGTTTTTGTGCTGAAGTCATGCTGATTTTTTTGAGCGGAATTTCCATTGAACAGAAAATTTATAAATGAATAAAAATATTAAATATACGATTGAATTAATTTTTATTCATGTTATAATGTTAAATAATTTCACAAAGACCAAGAGGGTGAACTTGTTTTGAAAATAGGAATTGTAGGTGCTACCGGATATGGAGGCACCGAACTTGTCAGGATTCTTTCGCAACATCCTCATGCAGAGGAATGCATACTTTATTCATCCAGCGGAGAAGGGAATGTCTATAGCGAGGGTTATCCTCATCTTACCGGCTTAGCGGATCAGCAGCTGAAGCCGATTGATATGAATACGATCAAACACGAAATAGATATCATGTTTCTCGCTGCGCCGCCCGGAGTATCAAGTGAATTGACTCCAAAGCTGGCAGACGCGGGAATTCCGGTTATTGATCTGTCAGGTGATCTGAGGATACAAGAACCGGCTGAATATGAAAAATGGTATAAACGGACAGCGGCACCGAAGGCGGTGATTCAAGAGGCGGTATACGGTCTGGCAGAACTGAATCAACAGCAAATTCAACAGGCGAAACTCATTGCCAATCCAGGCTGTTTTCCAACAGCTGTTTTGCTTGGCCTCGCGCCATTGGCTCAAAAGAAACTGCTCGATGAATCTTTCGTTATCGTTGACGCGAAGACGGGTGTTTCCGGAGCGGGAAGAAAAGCATCCATGGGAACCCATTTTTCTGAGCTGAACGACAATTTTAAAATTTACAAAGTCAATGAACATCAGCACACGCCGGAAATTGAGCAGGCGCTGAATGAATGGCAGCCAGGCCTCGGGCCCATTACATTTTCGGCTCACTTGGTTCCGATGACAAGGGGCATCATGGCGACGATGTATACCAGATTAACCTGTGATCTATCAGCAGATGACCTGCATGATTTATATTCGAAATTTTACCAAGATTCATATTTTGTGAGAGTGAGGCCAAAAGGTCAGTACCCGCAAACGAAAGAAGTGTACGGCAGCAATTTCTGTGATATCGCCGTGACCCTCGATGAGAGAACGAACAGAGTCACGATCGTCTCGGTAATCGATAATTTAATGAAGGGTGCCGCCGGTCAGGCAGTGCAAAACTTTAATTTGATGAATGGCTGGAATGAAGAAACTGGACTCACTATCACGCCAATTTATCCATAGAACGGGAGAGAATCGAACCATGATTCAGTTAAGTGAAGATCAAATTGTTAAAGTAACAGGGGATGTATCCTCGCCAAAAGGGTTTCAGGCAAAGGGTGTGCATTGCGGGCTGCGCTACTCGAAAAAAGACCTCGGCGTCATTATCAGCGAGACACCGGCTGTGAGCGCAGCAGTTTATACCCAAAGCCACTTTCAGGCTGCTCCGATCAAAGTGACACAAGACAGCTTAAAGCACGGACCGACACTGAAAGCCGTCATCGTCAACAGTGCCATTGCCAATGCCTGCACGGGAGAACAAGGCCTAAAGGACGCATACACAATGCGGGAGAGCTTTGCTTCACAGCTTGGCATTGAGCCGGAGCTTGTCGCTGTTTCATCAACGGGTGTCATCGGCGAGCATTTAGACATGGAAAAAATCCACGCGGGGATCGAGCTGCTGAAAGAAACACCTGCGGGATCAGGCGATTTTGAGGAAGCGATTTTAACAACTGATACGGTGATCAAGCAGACGTGCTATGAACTGGCAATCGGCGGCAAAACAGTCACGATCGGCGGAGCGGCCAAAGGCTCAGGGATGATACACCCGAACATGGCCACGATGCTGGGATTTGTGACAACTGACGCGGCAATTGAAGAAAAAGCGCTGCAAAAGGCGCTTCGGGAAATCACTGACGTTTCATTTAACCAAATCACAGTTGACGGAGAAACATCCACGAACGACATGGTATTAGTTATGGCGAATGGCTGCGCTGAAAACGAGTGCCTGACAGAAGACCACCCAGACTGGCCGGTCTTTAAAAAAGCGCTCTTGCTCACTTGTGAGGATCTGGCTAAAGAGATTGCCAGAGACGGAGAAGGCGCGACAAAACTAATTGAAGCACAAGTACAGGGAGCGAAAAACAATCTTGATGCAAACGTCATTGCCAAAAAGATTGTCGGCTCAAGTCTCGTGAAAACGGCAGTATACGGAACAGATGCCAACTGGGGGCGGATCATCGGAGCCATTGGACACTCCGCAGCTCAAGTGACGGCAGAAGAAGTAGAGGTTTATCTTGGCGGCCAATGCCTGTTTAAGAATAACGAGCCTCAGCCATTCTCTGAATCTCTCGCCAAGGAATACCTTGAAGGAGATGAAATCACCATTGTCATCAAGATGGATGAAGGGGACGGAAACGGGAGAGCGTGGGGCTGTGACCTGACCTATGACTATATCAAAATTAACGCGAGCTATCGCACGTAATAAAGGGGAGCGAAATGAAGAAAACAATCGTTTTTAAATGCGGGGGAAGCGTCATCCGTGAGCTGTCGGAGGAATTTTTTCAAAATCTGAAAGAGCTGATGGCGTCAGGCTGGAAGCTGGCGATCGTACATGGCGGGGGACCGGAAATCACGAATATGCTGAAACGGTTAAATATCAAGACAGAGTTTTCGGGCGGACAGAGGAAAACAACGAAGCCGGTGCTGGAAGTGGCGGAAATGGTTTTATCCGGTTCTGTCAATAAATTTTTCGTTGCTGAGCTTGCCAAACACGGACTGCGAGCCGCAGGCATTTCTGGTAAGGATGGAGGTCTTTTGGAGGCTGATTATCTAGATCCGGAAACATACGGAGAAGTGGGAGAAATCAAAAAAGTCGATGCGTCCATGGTGAACGCGCTGATGGAAAATGGCATCATCCCCGTTATTGCGCCGCTGTCTATGACAAGCGACTGCAAAACGCTGAATGTAAATGCTGATCTGGCTGCTTCAGCAGTCGCCGGAGCGCTTGAAGCCGATAAGCTGATGTTCGTCACGGATGTCGATGGAATCATGAAGGAAAAGCAGCGTCTGGACGTCCTGACCCCTAAGGAGATTCAGATGCTGATCAAGCAGGAAGTGATCACAGGAGGGATGATCCCGAAGGTCAATTCAGCCTTGTCAGCTTTATCAGATCAGGTGTCTGAAGTCATGATCGTAAACGGAAAAGGATCATTCTTCGCAGAACAAACCTTTCAAGGGACAAAAATCGTCAAAGCAAAGGAGGCTGTTTCATGAGCAGCTTGTTTCAAACCTACGGCCGTTGGGATATTGACATCAAAAAAGCAAAGGGAACGTACGTTGAGGATCAAAACGGCAAAACGTACCTTGATTTCATTCAGGGGATTGCGGTATCAAATCTAGGACACTGCCATGAAGCGGTGACAGAGGCAGTCAAAAAACAGCTTGACAGCGTATGGCACGTATCCAACCTGTTTCAAAACAGTATCCAAGAGCAAGCGGCGCAGAAGCTGGCAGCGCATAGTGCGGGAGATCTTGTCTTTTTCTGCAACAGCGGCGCGGAGGCGAATGAAGGTGCGATAAAGCTTGCCAGAAAAGCAACTGGAAAAACAAAAATCATCACTTTTCTTCAGTCGTTCCATGGCCGCACGTATGCAGGGATGGCTGCGACCGGACAGGATAAAATCAAAACAGGCTTCGGCCCGATGCTTGAAGGCTTTCACTACCTGCCATACAATGATCCTTCTGCTTTTAAAGCTCTTGGGGAGGAAGGCGATATTGCCGCGGTGATGCTTGAAACAGTGCAGGGAGAAGGAGGAGTCAATCCGGCGAGCGCTGAATTTTTATCAGCCGTACAGTCGTTTTGCAAGGAAAAGCAAGCTCTTCTCATTATTGATGAAATTCAGACCGGCATCGGACGGACGGGAAAAGGCTTTGCATATGAGCACTTCGGACTCTCACCGGATATCATTACAGTCGCCAAAGGATTGGGAAACGGCTTTCCGGTCGGCGCTGTCATCGGAAAGAAACAGCTTGGAGAAGCGTTTACCCCTGGTTCTCACGGAACGACTTTCGGAGGAAACATGCTGGCGATGGCTGCTGTGAATGCCACATTGCAAATTGTATTCCAGCCTGACTTTCTGCAAGAGGCTGCTGACAAAGGGGCGTTTTTAAAAGAACAGCTTGAGGCAGAGCTAAAGAGCCCTTTTGTTAAACAAATCCGCGGTAAAGGATTAATGCTTGGAATTGAGTGTGATGGCCCGGTTGCTGACATTATTTCTGAATTGCAGACATTAGGCTTGCTTGTATTGCCGGCCGGCCCGAACGTGATTCGGCTGCTGCCGCCGCTCACCGTGACTAAGGATGAAATAGCAGAAGCCGTCAGCAAGCTGAAACAGGCAATCGCTCATCATTCCGCTGTAAACCAGTGATTTTTTTTCGATATAAAGGCATAAAAATTCATTTTTATAATTAATTATTCATCAAGAGGTGGGCTGTTAGATGGAAGGTTATTTAGTGTTAGAAGATGGGACATCGTTCAGCGGCGAGCTGGACGGTCATGAAAACTGTACGGGAGAAGCTGTTTTTTTCACAGGAATGACAGGCTACCAGGAAGTGCTGACAGATCCATCATATAAGGGACAGATTATTGTATTTACCTACCCGCTGATTGGCAACTACGGCATAAATGAAAAGGATTTTGAAAGCAAGAAACCGCAAGTAAAAGCCGCGGTTGTCTATGAGGCGTGTGATCACTTTTCTCATTATGAAGCGGTATACAGCCTCAAGGAGTATCTACAGAAATGGAACATTCCGCTGTTAACCCATGTTGATACGAGGGCTGTCGTGAAGAAAATCCGGGCAAACGGGACGATGGGTGCGACAGTCACAGCCTCTAAAGAAGGAGCTGAGATTGCCCTTCAACCAGAGAATGTGGCAGAGCAGGCTTCCGCCCAGGAAATCAGCACATTTGGCGACGGGAATAAACATATCGCTCTCATTGATTTTGGCTATAAAAAGTCAATCGCATCATCACTTGTCAAACGAGGCTGCAAGGTTACCGTGGTGCCATACCAGCAAATGGAGGCCGTATACAACATCAAACCCGATGGCATTGTGCTATCGAACGGACCTGGAGATCCGAAAGCAATCCATCCATATTTAGGAAAGATCAAAAGCATCATCAGCCGCTTTCCGACTCTAGGCATTTGTCTCGGACATCAGCTGATCGCGCTCGCGTTTGGAGGGAATACTTTTAAGCTGCCATTCGGGCACAGGGGAGCTAATCATCCGGTCATCGACCGTGAGACGAAACGGGTCTTTATGACAAGCCAAAACCACAGCTATGTGGTTGATGAACAGTCGATTAATGAAGAAGAGCTCACCATCAGGTTTCATCATGTCAATGATACGTCAGTTGAAGGGCTTGCCCATAAAAAACTGCCTGTCATGAGTGTTCAATTCCACCCGGAAGCCCATCCCGGACCTGCGGAAAGCGAATGGATTTTTGATGATTATCTAAAGAATGTGATACCAGCAAGGAGAGAAATCGCGCATGCCTAAAGACACCAGTATTTCAAGCATATTAGTAATCGGCTCAGGCCCGATCATCATCGGGCAGGCGGCAGAATTTGATTATTCAGGCACTCAAGGGTGCATCGCGCTGAAGGAGGAGGGCTACCGGGTCATTCTCGTCAACAGCAATCCGGCGACAATTATGACTGATGAAGCCTTCGCTGATGAAATTTATTTTGAGCCTCTGACAGCAGAAAGCCTGACAGCCATCATTAAGAAAGAACGGCCTGATGGGCTTCTTGCCAATTTAGGCGGTCAGACCGCGTTGAATTTAGCGGTGGAGCTTGACGAAACGGGTGTTTTAAAAGAGCACGGCGTCAAACTCCTCGGCACATCCGTTGAAACGATACAAAAAGGAGAGGACCGGGAAAAATTCCGTTCGTTAATGAATGAATTAAAACAGCCCGTGCCGGAGAGTGAAATTGTTGATAACGAGGCTGATGCCCTCCATTTTGCGGAATCCATCGGTTTTCCTGTTATTATCAGACCGGCTTACACATTAGGCGGAAAGGGCGGAGGAATCGCCCCTGATAAAGAAGCCTTTACAGCTATGATTAAACAGGCGCTATTAGCAAGCCCGATCAATCAATGCCTTGTCGAAAAAAGCATTGCCGGTTTTAAAGAAATTGAATATGAAGTCATGCGTGACAGCAATAACACATGCATTACCGTCTGCAATATGGAAAATATCGATCCGGTCGGCGTGCATACAGGTGACTCTATCGTTGTGGCGCCGTCACAAACATTGACAGACGAAGACTATCAAATGCTGCGGACAGCAAGTCTGACGATCATCTCAGCACTTGATGTTGTAGGCGGCTGCAACATTCAATTCGCGCTTGATCCATTCAGCAAGCAATATTACGTCATTGAAGTGAATCCGCGTGTAAGCCGGTCATCGGCTCTCGCATCTAAAGCGACCGGTTATCCGATTGCGAAGATGGCTGCGAAACTGGCAGTCGGATACACCCTTGACGAGCTGAAAAATCCGCTCACAGGGTCGACTTACGCAAGCTTTGAACCGGCACTGGACTATGTGATCGTCAAATTTCCGCGCTGGCCGTTTGATAAATTCAAAAATGCAGACCGCAAGCTTGGCACAAAAATGAAAGCCACCGGTGAAGTGATGGCGATTGAACGGAATTTAGAAGCGGCAATACAAAAGGCAGCCGCGTCGCTTGAATTAAAAAATATCGGGACACACCTTCCAGAGCTCAGCGGCTTCTCAATTGATACGCTATGGGATTTGGCAATCACTCCGGATGACCGCAGATTTTTCGTTGTCATGGAGCTGTTGAGCCGCAGCGTCTCGATTGATGACATTCATGAAAAAACAAAAATTGATCCGTTTTTCCTTCATACCTTTGACAACATCATCAAATTGGAAAACCGCCTGATGGAAGCAGGGAGCGATCTCTCTTTTGAATTATTGAAGAAAGCAAAGGAAAAGGGATTCTCAGACACAACCATTGCCTCGCTGATCGGCAAAACAGAAGAAGAGGTGCGCGCGCTTCGCAAGGAGATGGGCATTACGCCTTCCTTTAAAATCGTAGATACATGCGCGGCTGAGTTTGATGCGAAAACAAACTATTTTTACTCCACATATTTCGGAGAGACCGATGGAGACATCAGCCGCAAAGAGAAAAAACGCGCGCTCATTATCGGATCAGGCCCGATTCGGATCGGCCAAGGCGTTGAATTTGATTACAGTGCTGTTCACGGTGTGCTGACACTGCAAGAGCTTGGGTTCGAAACCATCATGATTAACAATAACCCGGAAACGGTCAGCACCGATTATGAAATTGCGGATCGCCTGTATTTTGAACCGATGACAACGGAGCATATTGTAAACGTGGCGGAGCAGGAGAATATTGATTTTGCAATCGTGCAATTCGGCGGCCAAACTGCAATCAATGCTGCTGAAGCACTCGAAAAAGCCGGCATTACCCTTCTCGGCACTTCGTTTGAAACGCTCGATGTGTTAGAGGATCGGGATCAATTCTATCAGCTTCTTGATGAGCTGGGATTGAAGCACGCAAAAGGAGAAATTGCCTATACAAAAGAAGAAGCCGCTTCAAAAGCGAGTGAGATCGGCTATCCGGTGTTAATCCGCCCATCTTATGTTATCGGCGGAATGGGCATGATCATTGTTGACTCGCAAGCCCAGCTTTCTCAGCTGCTGAATGATGAGGACAGCATGCCATACCCGATTTTGATTGATCAGTATGTATCTGGAAAGGAAGTCGAAATTGATTTGATTTCCGACGGCGAGGATGTCTTTATCCCGACATATACCGAGCATATTGAACGGGCGGGTGTCCATTCGGGGGACAGCTTTGCCATTCTTCCGGGACCGTCCATCACGAGCGGGCTGCAGCAGGGCATGAAAGATGCGGCACAAAAAATTGCCCGAAAACTTTCATTTAAAGGCATCATGAACATTCAATTTGTGATCGACAATGGAAACATACTCGTTCTTGAAGTGAATCCGAGAGCGAGCCGCACGGTTCCTGTCGTCAGCAAAGTAATGGGCGTTCCGATGATTCCGCTCGCCACACGACTGCTAGCGGGAGCGTCCTTAAAAGATCTAAATCCGGCAGTTCAAAATCATCATGGAGTTGCCGTGAAGTTCCCTGTTTTTTCTTCTCATGCGATCCAGGATGTGGATGTCAAGCTTGGGCCGGAAATGAAATCAACGGGAGAAGGCATGTGTGTCGCATATGATGCTAACAGTGCCTTGAAAAAAATCTATACAAGAGTCTGGAGTCAAAAAGGCAGCATTTATTTGCAAAACGTTCCGGAAGATGTGAAGGAGTTAGCAGAAAACGCAGGTTTTACAATACATGAAGGAACATTTGCCTCATGGATGGAACAGGAAGGAAAATCGCTCCACATTAATCTGAGCGGTTCTGAAGAAGCACGCAAAGAACGTTTGGAAGCCATGACGCACGGCATCCCCGTCTTTACAGAAGAAGAAACTGTGCGGGCGTTTTTACAAAGCGGTTCTGGCCATCCGCAGCCTGTATCTCTCAAAGACCTCTATAAAAAGGAAGTGGCATCATGCACACAGTGACGCAAACCAGTTTATACGGAAAAGATTTATTAACGTTAAAGGACCTTAGTGAAGAGGATATAAGCGCCTTGCTCGCAGAGGCCGGTGAGCTGAAACAAAACAAAATTCAGCCTATATTCCATGGCAAAACCTTGGCGATGATTTTTGAAAAATCATCAACGCGGACACGTGTTTCTTTTGAAGCGGGCATGGCGCAGCTTGGCGGGAACGCCCTCTTTCTAAGCCAGAAAGATCTGCAGCTGGGGCGCGGTGAGACTGTCGCTGATACGGCAAAAGTGCTGTCAGGCTATGTGGATGCCATCATGATCCGGACCTTTGAACATGAAAAGGTGGAGGAACTTGCCAAAGAAGCTGACATTCCGGTGATCAATGGACTTACCGATAAATACCACCCATGCCAGGCGCTGGCGGATCTCTTGACGATTAAGGAGATAAAAGGGAAGCTTAAAGGCGTAAAAGTCGCATACATCGGTGACGGAAATAACGTGGCGCACTCCTTGATGATCGGCTGCGCGAAAATGGGCTGTGATATCTCGATCGCTTCGCCAAAGGGATATGAAGTGTTAGATGAAGCAGCTGAAGCGGCAAAAACATATGCACTTCAATCCGGCTCTTCTATCACGCTGACAGATGATCCGATTGAAGCTGTAAAAGACGCAGACGTGATTTATTCTGATGTGTTTACAAGCATGGGGCAGGAAGCGGAAGAGCAAGAACGTCTTGCTGTCTTTGCGCCTTATCAGGTGAATGCGGCGCTTGTCAGCCATGCCAAGCCTGACTATACATTTTTACATTGTCTCCCTGCGCATCGTGAGGAAGAAGTGACTGCGGAGATTATTGACGGGCCGAACTCTGCAGTGTTCCAGCAGGCGGAAAACCGTCTTCATGTGCAAAAAGCACTGCTGAAGGCCATTTTATACAAAGGGGAATCATCAAAAAACTGCTGAGCCAAACTCAGCAGTTTTTTTGATGGCAACATATTCACAGCCGCTTAGGCGCATACTACAGCAAAAAGGAAAAGGAGGAAAAACAGTGGGACAGCAGCACCAATTCCGGCCCGGACAGAAAGCGCCTAATAACGGTGTCTACGTAGAAATCGGCGAGACAGGGAGCATGGTTAAAAACCCTCAAAAGGTCCATCTGTCAGCAGGGGAAATGTTTCCCGAAACATCAAACCACAACCGGCTGTGGACCTACAAAAGAAAGCCGTGACCACTAAAAAACCCAAAACAATAAATGTTTTGGGTTTTTGGCTTTTTAATGCTGGCTTGCATTTTTGTTCATAGGCATGATTTCTGCTAAAACCATGATTAAGACATACAGTACAACAGCAATGACAGATGATGTTTTGAAATTATACGTAACGCTGTTCATGCTTGCAACCAAGTAGCATGCCATATGTGATAAAAGGAACGTCCAAATAAAGGCAATAATATATCGCACGTTTCCACCTCGTCCTTCTCATTCTATTCTAAAAGTTATCATACCATACAAAAAGCGAAGGGGGAATCCAATTTTAGCAGAAAGTGAGGTGACAAAAGAGTCTGATTCGTCACACTTTAATGGTAAAATATAAAACGTCAATCAGTATAATAGCCAAAAATGTAAAAGGCTAGGACTTTACCTTATTCGTTTCTTTTCTATTTACATAAGATAGCGTGAGATGAAGTGTGAAAGGAGGCGGGCAAGCGATGGGAATAACGGAAAGATACTTTCAACTGGGAACGGAGCATAATGTCATTCATCTGCCCTATCGCCCGAACGGCTTCGGCATCTTTATCTTGGGGGACAGAACCCACTTTGTCGGACATGATTCAAGCTTTTGGCAGCAGCATTATGGCAGAAATCAGCTTCTGAGCATGTTGATGAATGAAGGATACACTCTTTTTAACAGCAATCTGTTCGGAAGGCATTGGGGGGCGGAAAAAGCAGTCACCTATGCCAAACAGCTGATACATTCTGTGCTGAAGCAGGAAATCCTCAATCCGAAGATTCATATTTTAGCAGAAGGCATGGGTGCTCTCGTGGCCGATGAACTGCTTCGTTTTTCCCCGGATCATATCCGCTCAGCCGCAATGTTGAATCCTTGTCTCGATCTTCAGGCACATTATGAATCGGAAAAAGAAAATAAATTTTTCTATAAGCAATTTTTGAAAGAAGTATCGAAAAGCTACGGAATTTCTGAAAAAGAAGCGGAAGCGATTCGTTATAAAACAATTCAAAGCTACCCGAGCGGCGTACCGGTTCATATATGGCAGCGTATGACCGGAGCTCCATATCCCTACAGTGTACATGCGGAAGTTTTCAAGGAAAAACAGCAAAAGCAAGGCTCACCGGTCGACATGACATTTCATTTATTTGAGCATCCAAGCAGAATTTATGCATCAATTTGCAAATTCTTTCACAGTCATGAAAAAGAATTATAGAGAATATAATGACAACAGCCTTCTCTTTTGCGGAGGCTGTTTTGTTTTGGGAAATGAAAAACCGGAAGGGCGGCAGATGCAATGGAATCAACGCTGATTGTAGGTGCGGACGAATTTTTCGGCCTTTCATTATGTGAGCGAATGATGGATGAAGGCATACATGTTGACGTTGTTCTGGCGGAAACAGAAGATAAAATGAGACAAATGTACTTAGAAGAAAGACTCATGTGGCTTGGGAGAAATGAACTCTTTCGCCAGCTTGAGCACATTGGAGATCAAAAGTATGATACAATTTGTATCCAGTTCGGAAGTTTTTTGCCTTTAGACCAATGTGATTCTCCTTATATTTTAGTATATGAAGAAGACCGAAAAGAATGGGAAAAACGTGAAAAAACAGGCTCGGAAAAAACCGTGATCCTGCCGAAAATGTATGGGCCATGGAAAGAAGAAACAGAGGGAAAAGGCTATTACACAAACGACGTGGCTGACGAGTTGCTGAGATTCCTGTTAGAACCAAACCGTCATAGCAAAGATCAGCTTTTTGAATTGCAAGTCACAGAGAAAACCTCAAAAGAAGAAGCAAAAACAAAAATTATCGAGTGGAAAAGACAATTTTCATCAATTTTCGACAAATATTAAGAAAAACCTTCCATGTTTCGAGTTTTCTAGATACAATAAACGTATAAAAATAATACATGTTATAGCTTGTCAAAAGGAGTTGAACATGACTTGATCACAAGGCTTGTCATGATCTTTTCTGTCCTCCTTTTATTGAGTGGATGTGGACAAACTCCGTTCAAAGGAAAAATTGAGAAGGTCGGCATGCTCTTTCCTGATACGATTAATGACCTCGTATGGGGCACAAAAGGGTATAAAGGATTATTGAATATACAATCCAAATACAATGTGGACGTCTATTATAAAGAAGGCGTTAAAACAGAAGAAGATATCATAAATGCGATTGAGGATTTTCATAAGAGGGGCGTCAATCTGCTCTACGGCCATGGGAGTGAATATGCTGAGGTGTTTAACTTGGTCGGCGAAGATTATCCAGATATGGAATTCGTCATTTCCAATGCGAAAGCGAAAGCTGATAATGTAACGAGTGTCCATTTTAGCGGGGAAGCAATGGGCTTTTTTGGAGGAATGACTGCTGCCCATATGTCGAAAACGAATCAGGTCGGTGTAATTGCCTCCTTTACGTGGCAGCCTGAGGTTGATGGTTTTATCAAAGGGGCCAAGTATGAAAATCCGGATATAGAGGTAAATACGAAATATACGGATCATTGGGATGATGATACAACAGCAGTAAAGCTTTATCAGAAAATGAAGAACGAAGGCGCGGATGTTGTGTATCCCGCCGGAGACGGGTATAATGTTCCTGTTATTCAGCAAATCAAAAAAGACGGTCTTTATGCCATTGGCTACGTCACAGATCAATCGGATCTGGGCGAGAATACCGTATTAACCAGCACGGTGCAAAATGTGGACAAGGCCTATGAAATCATTGCTGAACAATTTAACAAAGGCACCCTTGAGGGCGGCGACCATTACTACGACCTGAATACGGGAGTCGTTGAGATGGGGACATTCAGCCCGCTCGTCGATAAAGACTTTCAGCAAAGAATCGCCAAGCTGATCAAAACATACAACAAAACAGGCGAGCTGCCAAAAAACGAATAATGGAGTGACGTCACATGCAGCACGAAAAATCACTTGAATTCTTGCAAATTGCCATGAAATATCTCCCTGAAGCGAAAGAACAGCTTGAGAAATCAGGCATTGAGCTCTCAATGGAGGCCATCCAGCCGTTTATGAATCTATTTACAACGGTAATGGCGGAAGCTTATGAGCTTGGCAAGTCTGACGCTAAATCTGAAACAGAATAAGAAGAAGCCACTTTTTTGAAAGTGGCTTTTCACATGATTTTCTTTTTAATAGCGGAGAGCATGGGCGCAAGCTCCTTTAAAGCGGGCTTGATTTGATCAAGAGAGTTCATAATTGAACCGATTTGGTCCATAATATGCATGTAATGAATCGTCTCTTCGTCGTTTGTCTGAGAAACCTGAGAAACCTCCTCTTGCTGTTCCTCCTTCTCTTCTGTTGGTTTTGCTGCATCGCCGAACATCATTCTTGAAAACACATCCAACTGCATACGCCTCCTTTCCATATACCATACTCTATGAGTAAGATGAACTGATAGTTTAGACGAATATATTGCCATGTGAAAAAAAATAGGATAGAATTAGTACCTGATACTAATAATTGATCACAACCTGATTGATCTTCTAAATTTAAGATATAAAGGAGTCTTCCCTTATGAAAGCTGGAATACTTGGTGTTGGACGTTACATTCCTGAGAAGGTTTTAACAAATCATGATCTTGAAAAAATGGTTGAAACTTCTGACGAGTGGATTCGTACAAGAACAGGAATAGAAGAAAGAAGAATCGCAGCAGATGATGTGTTTTCATCACATATGGCTGTTGCAGCAGCGAAAAATGCGCTGGAACAAGCTGAAGTGGCTGCTGAGGATCTGGATATGATCTTGGTTGCAACTGTTACACCTGATCAGTCATTTCCTACGGTCTCTTGTATGATTCAAGAACAGCTCGGCGCGAAGAAAGCGTGTGCTATGGATATCAGCGCAGCTTGTGCGGGCTTCATGTACGGGGTTGTAACCGGTAAACAATTTATTGAATCCGGAACCTACAAGCATGTTCTAGTTGTCGGTGTAGAGAAGCTCTCAAGCATTACCGACTGGGAAGACCGCAATACAGCCGTTCTGTTTGGAGACGGAGCAGGCGCTGCGGTAGTCGGGCCAGTCAGTGATGACAGAGGAATCCTTTCATTTGAACTAGGAGCCGACGGCACAGGCGGTCAGCACTTGTATCTGAATGAAAAACGACATACAATCATGAATGGACGAGAAGTTTTCAAATTTGCAGTCCGCCAAATGGGAGAATCATGCGTAAATGTCATTGAAAAAGCCGGACTTTCAAAAGAGGATGTCGACTTTTTGATTCCGCATCAGGCGAACATCCGTATCATGGAAGCTGCTCGCGAGCGTTTAGAGCTTCCTGTCGAAAAGATGTCTAAAACTGTTCATAAATATGGAAATACTTCTGCCGCATCCATTCCGATCTCTCTTGTAGAAGAATTGGAAGCCGGTAAAATCAAAGACGGCGATGTGGTCGTTATGGTAGGGTTCGGCGGAGGACTAACATGGGGCGCCATTGCAATCCGCTGGGGCCGATAAAAAAAGGTGAGGTGCACACAAGATGACTAAAAAAAGAGTAGTTGTTACAGGACTTGGAGCATTATCTCCACTTGGCAACGACGTCGATACAAGTTGGAATAACGCAATCAACGGTGTGTCCGGAATCGGTCCGATCACTCGTGTTGACGCTGAAGAATATCCGGCAAAAGTTGCCGCTGAATTAAAAGATTTTAATGTTGAAGATTATATGGATAAAAAAGAAGCCAGAAAAATGGACCGCTTTACACAATATGCGGTTGTGGCTGCGAAAATGGCGGTTGAAGACGCAGATCTTAACATTACCGATGAGATCGCACCGAGAGTCGGTGTTTGGGTAGGCTCCGGTATCGGAGGACTTGAAACACTAGAGTCTCAATTTGAAATCTTCTTAACAAAAGGCCCAAGACGGGTAAGCCCGTTTTTCGTGCCAATGATGATTCCTGACATGGCGACAGGCCAGATTTCTATTGCATTAGGAGCAAAAGGGGTGAACTCTTGTACGGTTACAGCATGTGCTACAGGAACGAACTCCATCGGTGACGCGTTTAAGGTTATTCAGCGCGGGGATGCAGACGTGATGGTCACAGGCGGAACAGAAGCGCCGCTGACAAGAATGTCATTCGCCGGCTTTAGTGCCAACAAAGCGCTGTCTACTAATCCAGATCCGAAAACAGCGAGCCGCCCGTTTGATAAAAACCGTGATGGCTTTGTCATGGGGGAAGGTGCAGGGATTATCGTTCTTGAAGAACTTGAGCATGCCCTGGCCCGCGGCGCTAAAATTTACGGAGAAATTGTCGGCTACGGCTCAACCGGAGACGCTTATCATATCACAGCGCCGGCCCAAGACGGTGAAGGCGGAGCGAGAGCGATGCAAGAAGCCATTAAAGATGCAGGCATTGCACCTGAGGAAATTGATTACATCAATGCTCACGGAACAAGCACGTATTACAACGACAAATACGAAACAATGGCGATTAAGACTGTTTTTGGCGAGCATGCGCATAAACTTGCGGTAAGCTCTACAAAATCGATGACAGGCCACCTCTTAGGAGCAGCCGGCGGTATTGAAGCCATTTTCTCTATCCTGGCCATTAAAGAAGGCGTGATTCCGCCGACAATCAATATTCAAACACCTGACGAAGAATGTGATTTGGATTATGTGCCTGATGAAGCCCGCAGACAGGAACTTAATTATGTTCTCAGCAACTCATTAGGATTCGGCGGACACAACGCAACATTAATCTTTAAGAAATATCAATCATAATCAAGCCAAACCGGCTGCCCTTAAAGGGTAGCCGGTTTTTTTTGTGTGCATAGGATTAAAAGAGGAGGCGATCACATGAGTGTAGAACAAACATATAGCTGGCTCAGGAAGGCTGATTCAATAGATGATTTGGCGCATTACATTATCCCGCTTTTTTCAGGTGCGGAGAAAAAGAACTGGAAGGGCATTCTGGGACACCTTCAGCATCATGGGATGTTTAAAAACATAAAAGAGGGTATTCAGACTGTTTCCAAGCTGAAGGAAAAAGGTTTTTACGGACATATCCAAAAGGAAGAACAGTACCTCAAAAACAAATGGCAAGGTCCTGATGTACCAATTGTCACGCTGCCGGTTGATGAACGAAACAGGAGAATCCGTTTAGAGTTCGGATCAAAATCAGGACTCGCCTTTCAAGACAAAATGTTCCTTTTTCTTTCGTCAGATTTAGATTTTGGGTCAGTATCTGCCCTTATGACGCATGAGTATCATCACGTTTGCCGGTTAGGTCATCTGACAAAAGAGGAAAAGGATGTCACATTACTTGATACAATCATCATGGAAGGGCTGGCGGAATATGCTGTTTATGAGAGGTTCGGCCGAAGTCAAACGGCTGAATGGACGACTTGGTATACACCGGAGCAGCTTCAGGCTTTATATGAAAAAAAGATTGCGCCCCATCGGGATATCAAACGGGATAATCGATTATTTCCCCAGCTGTTATTCGGCAAAGGATATCAGCCAAAAATGCTTGGATACGCAGTTGGATTCAATATTGTAAAAAAATATTTAACCGCCAGCAAGGCAAGCGCCGCAGACGGGCTGTCCATTCCTGCTGAGACCTTTTTGGATGCAATGCTTTAAAAGGATAAAATAATGGAATTTCATTAATAATATTACATTTATCCTAAAAAATTCTTGATTTTGCAAAATGATTGTAATAATATACAACTATAAAATTTTTCGATAATTCAATATTATTTATTATTTCTGAATAAAGGGATTGCTTTCTCTTGAAAACGTTTGACAACAAGAGGGGGGAAAGGGGAGCTAGCATGAGCACACTTTTAGAAGTGAATAATTTAAAGACTTATTTTTTCAGGAAAAAGGAGCCGATCCCTGCGGTTGACGGAGTCGATTTTCACATCAGCAAAGGCGAAACCGTCGCGCTTGTAGGTGAATCGGGCTCCGGAAAAAGCATTACTTCTTTATCAATTATGGGCCTCGTCCAAAGCTCAGGCGGAAAAATCATGGACGGCTCTATTAAACTCGAAGACAAAGACCTCACCTCATTCACTGAAAACGATTATTGCAAAATCCGCGGTAACGAAGTATCCATGATCTTTCAGGAACCAATGACCTCCCTTAATCCGGTGTTAACAATCGGAGAACAAATTACCGAAGTGCTGATTTACCATAAAAACATGAATAAAAAAGAAGCCCGTCAACGAGCTGTTGAACTCTTGCAGCTGGTCGGTTTTTCCCGGGCGGAGCAAATTATGAAAGAGTACCCGCATCGGCTGTCCGGCGGTATGAGACAGAGGGTGATGATTGCCATCGCACTGAGCTGTAATCCTAAACTGCTCATTGCTGATGAACCAACGACAGCGCTGGACGTGACAATACAAGCCCAAGTGCTGGAGCTCATGAAAGATCTCTGTCAGAAGTTCAATACATCGATTCTTCTGATCACACACGACTTAGGTGTCGTGTCTGAGGCTGCCGATAGAGTAATTGTCATGTACTGCGGACAAGTCGTAGAAAACGCTACCGTTGATGACTTATTTTTAGAACCGCTTCATCCGTATACAGAAGGCCTGCTTACGTCAATTCCTGTTATAGATGGAGAGATTGATAAATTAAATGCGATTAAAGGCAGTGTGCCTACACCGGATAATCTGCCGCCGGGATGCCGTTTTGCCCCAAGGTGCCCGAAAGCTATGGATAAGTGCTGGACAAATCAGCCTTCGCTTTTGACACACAAAAGCGGAAGAACGGTGAGATGCTTTTTATATGAGGAAGAGGGTGCCGAACAATCATGACAGCAGCTAATCAAGAAACAATCTTAGAGCTTCGTGACGTAAAAAAATACTTTCCGATCCGGTCAGGCCTTTTTCAAAGAAAAGTCGGTGATGTAAAAGCGGTGGATGGTGTTTCATTTTCGTTAAAAAAAGGAGAAACACTCGGAATCGTTGGAGAGTCGGGCTGCGGAAAATCGACTGCCGGCAGAACGATGATCAGACTGTACAAACCGACAGAGGGCCAAATTCTTTTTAAAGGGCAGGATATTTCCAATCTGTCAGAGGAGAAGCTGCGGAAGAATGTCCGCAAAAATATTCAAATGGTTTTCCAAGATCCATTTGCTTCGTTAAACCCGAGAAAGACCCTGCGTTCCATCATAAAGGAGCCGTTTAATACGCACAACATGTATACCATGCGTGAACGAAACGAAAAAGTTGAAGAGCTGCTTGCAAGAGTAGGGCTTCACCCGTCGTTTGCCGGCCGTTATCCCCATGAATTTTCCGGCGGCCAGCGCCAGCGGATCGGCATTGCCAGAGCACTCACATTGAATCCAGAGCTGATCATTGCAGATGAGCCGGTTTCCGCACTTGATGTATCCATTCAGGCCCAAGTGATTAACTTGATGGAGGAATTACAGGAAGAATTTAATCTTACGTATCTATTTATCTCTCATGATCTGAGTGTCGTACGCCATATCAGCGACAGAGTCGGAGTAATGTATCTTGGCAAAATGATGGAACTGACTGGCAAGCATGAGCTTTATGACAACCCGCTTCACCCATATACCCAAGCGCTTTTATCCTCCGTTCCGGTTACAAGAAAAAGAGGATCTGTCAAACGTGAACGCATTGTCCTGAAGGGAGAACTGCCTAGTCCGGCCAACCCGCCAAAAGGCTGCGTATTCCACACAAGATGTCCTGTTGCAAAATCGATATGCAAGGAACAAATACCAGAATTTAAGGAAGCTGCTCCCAGCCACTTTGTGGCTTGTCACCTTTATAGCTAATGTTGCCCGCACAGCTTTGAGAGGGGGTATGCACACTACATAAACAACAGCTGAGAAGAACGAACATTTCAAGAGGGGGAATATCTAATGAAAAGACGGAAAACCGCACTAATGATGCTAAGTGTATTGATGGTTCTGGCCATCTTTTTATCAGCCTGCTCGGGATCAAAATCAAGCAACAGCAGCGCGAAAAAATCAGCAGGCAAACCGCAGCAAGGCGGGGATTTGGTTGTTGGTTCAACTGGAGAGCCAACGTTATTTAATCCACTCTATTCTACAGACGTTTCCAGTTCAGATATTGAAGGGATGATCTATAGTACATTATTAGAAACGGATGAAAAACTAAATGTGAAACCTGCTTTAGCTGAGAAAGTAACGGAATCCAAAGATGGCCTGACTTATGATGTCAAAATTAGAAAAGGTGTAAAATTCCATGATGGAAAAGAACTTACAGCCGATGACGTTGTTTTCACTTATAGCATCCCTTTAAACAAGGACTATAATGGTGAACGCGGTTCTGGTTTTGAATCACTAAAATCTGTTACAAAAAAAGGTGATTATGAAGTTGAATTTAAATTAAAGAAAAAGGATGCGTATTTTTACAATGTTGTTTTAGACAGTTACGGTATTCTGCCTAAACACATTTTAGGGAAAGTGCCAGTTGCAGATTTAGGAGAAAATGAATTTAACAGGAAGAATCCAATTGGTTCGGGTCCATTCAAGTTTGTTGAATGGAAGAAGGGCGATTATGTAAAACTTGAAGCAAATGATGACTATTATGGCGGAAGACCGTATTTAGATACAGTGACAGTTAAGACGATTCCTGATTCTAATGCAGCTGTTGCACAATTAAAAGCTGGAGATATTGACTTCTTTGTTGTACCAGGCACAGACTTTGAGACAGTTAAAACATTTGATAATGTGCAAGTTAAATCAGATCTTGGTTTGAACTACAGCTATATTGGATGGAATGAAAAAAACGAATTATTTAAAGACAAAAAAGTCCGCCAAGCTCTTACGTATGCACTTGATCGAAAAGCAATGGTAGATCAGGTGTTAAACGGTGATGGTAAAGTTGCAAATGTTCCTGAAAGTCCGCTTTCTTGGAACTATCCAAAAGGTGATGTACCTACATTTGATTACAATCCTAAAAAGGCTAAAAAGCTCTTGGAAGAAGCAGGATGGAAGGATACAGATGGAGACGGTTACCTTGATAAGGACGGAAAGAAATTTTCATTTACCATTAAAACTAACCAGGGTAATAAGATTCGGGAGGATTTAGCAGTTGTTGTTCAGCAGCAACTTAAAGAAGTAGGAATTGAAGCAAAACCGCAAATTGTGGAATTTAGTGCTCTTATTGAACAAACAAGCGCACCGAATTGGGATTATGATGCACTACTGCTCGGTTGGAGTTTGGCTACATTCCCAGATCAATTTTCGATTTTCCACTCCAGTCAATCTAAGAACGGATTAAACAACATATGGTATAAGAATCCTAAAGTCGATAAACTTTTAGAAGAAGCTAAGTCTATTACAGACAGAAAAGAATATCAGAAAAAATATGAAGAAATCTATAAATTGATTGCTGAGGATCAGCCTTATTCATTCCTGTTTTATTACAATTATCATAGGGCAATCCCGACAAACATGAATGGCTATGTATTCCATCCGAAAAATGACTTATATCATATTGAAAAATGGTGGCTTGAACAATAATAATTAAATCCCTAGAGAGGGGAGGATCAAGCAAGCATCCTTTCCTCTTTATCCTATTTTAGAAAAGGGGACAAGAATATGGTTACATATATTGTTCGTCGAACATTAATGTCTCTGCCAATTCTTTTGGGCATTACAATTTTATCATTTGCGATAATGAAAGCGGCGCCAGGTGATCCGATGTCACTTATGATGGATCCGACAATCAGCCAAGCTGACAGAGCGAAATTTATTGAGAAGTACGGACTCAATGATCCAGAACCTGTTCAATACTTAAAATGGCTAGGAAATATGCTCCAAGGCGACTTTGGGACATCTATTGTAAAAAAGGGGACACCAGTTTCCGATCTAATCCTTTCACGTTTACCGAATACTCTGGTGCTTATGGTTTTTTCAACTCTTGTTGCTCTTCTGATTTCAATTCCTTTCGGTGTTCTTTCTGCAAAACGCCCTTATTCTAAGCTTGACTATGGTATAACTGTCACGTCATTTTTAGGGCTGGCAATACCAAATTTCTGGTTCGGATTAATTCTTATTATGGTTCTTTCCGTAAATCTCGGCTGGTTTCCTACGGGAGGTGTCGGCACTTTAAACGCTGACTTTAACATTTTTGACAGGCTCCATCATTTAATTTTGCCTGCATTTGTTTTAGCAACTGCGGATATGGCAGGTATTACTCGTTATACAAGATCAAGTATGCTTGATGTATTAAAGCAAGATTATATAAGAACAGCTCGAGCCAAAGGATTTAAAGAAAATAAAGTGATTTTCAAACATGGTTTGAGAAATGGCCTTCTTCCTGTTATTACAATTTTCGGATTGATGATCCCTTCATTTATTGGTGGTGCTGTAGTAGTTGAACAGATTTTTACTTGGCCGGGATTAGGGAAGTTATTTATTGATTCGGCATTCTCTCGAGATTATCCGGTTATTATGGCCATGACTGTAATTTCTGCTGTTTTGGTTGTACTGGGGAACTTGATTGCAGATATTTTGTATGCATTAGTTGATCCGAGAATTGAATATTAAAAGGGGGAGACACATATGGCACATCCAAACACTGCGGCTCCCTCTAATGAGGTAAAGCTAAAAGAAAATATTAGAAAAAAACCAGAAACAATGACTAGGATCTTTTTTGAGAAATTTTTCAAAAATAAGCTTGCTGTTGTTGGGGGTATAATTTTAACAGTTATCATCTTAATGGCGGTCTTTGCTCCTTTTATTGCGCCTTACTCGCCTGAGAGTCAATCACTTTTAAACAAACTGAAGCCGCCAAGCACTCAAAATCTAATGGGGACGGATAAGTTTGGGCGAGATATATTTACAAGGGTGTTATATGGAGCTCGTGTGTCTTTATTAGTCGGTTTTGCTTCAGTAATTGGTGCGATTACTATAGGTACGGTTGTTGGAGCTGTAGCAGGGTACTTTAAAGGAATAGTAGACGCTGTATTAATGAGGGCTGTCGACGTAGTCTTATCTATTCCTGATATTTTTCTGCTTATTACCTTGGTTACAATTTTTCAACCCGGAATGGATAAGTTAATTTTGATTTTTTCTTTGACGGGTTGGACTACAACAGCGAGACTAGTCAGAGGTGAGTTTTTATCTCTAAGGTCAAGGGAATTTGTATTGGCTGCTAAAACAATAGGCACAAAAAATCACAAAATTATTTTTTCGCATATATTACCGAATTGTATTGGACCAATTATTGTCTCCGCTACTCTAAAAGTAGGGAGTGTCATTCTAGCTGAATCAACGCTAAGCTATTTGGGTTTCGGTATCCAGCCGCCAATCGCTAGCTGGGGAAACATGCTTCAGGATGCTCAAAACTTTACATTAATGATTCAAGCATGGTGGTACCCGTTATTTCCCGGGCTATTTATTTTAATGACCGTTTTATGCTTCAACTTTGTCGGTGATGGCCTGCGGGATGCGCTTGACCCGAAAAATATTAAATAAAAATGAATATCATATCTGTTATAAAATATCACCAAATCAGAAAAAAAGCAGGTCTCCTTTTGTCAGAAAATATACAAAGAGATCTGCTTTTTGTGATTCTTGCATAAAACCAGTGATTCCAGATTTCCTCAATCTCTTTGGAATAATTTCTCTATCCCTTGCCTATACTGTGGACAACAGTTTTTATAAAAGTGAGGGGTTAGAGATGTTATTTCTTCATGATGTGTGGGTCAATTGGTTTGAAGGGGAAGAAAATGGCTACAATGTATGCCACTTTCACGAATGGCGCAAGGAAGATACGGTTGAGCTTTTGGATCAGGTGCCGCTGTTAAGGGTGCCGTCAGTACTGTTTCATTACATAGAAAACGATTTGTCAGAGCTTCCGAAAGGTTTGCTTGAAGACGTACATCAGAAATCGTACATTCGGAAAAATCATGAGCGGACAAAGCTTGAGTATTGTTTTGTCGTAACAGACGGAATCGGCATTTTAGCTGTCGACACGATCGGCTACACGATCCCTGTCAGAAAAAGCCGTCTGATCCCAAGACAGGAGCAGCTCGTTTATGAAATGGTAAAAGATGTAGAGCCTGAAACATATGAATTTGAGCCAAAGAAGCTGGAATCCTCCAAGGAATATCACATCTTATCATTAGCACCAGAACATGTCAGAGGACTGACAAGAAAAGAACGGCAAATTAAGCAGCTGATGTTTATGGCGCTTGACCAATTAAAAGGGCTGAAAAACCGAGCGGAAATTGGCTACTGGTACACAGAGTGGAATCCGCATATGTATGAACAAATCAAAAGGATGAGCTTTGAAGAGATTTGGGACATGCTGTATAACGAAACAATTGAAGGCTGGTCGGACAAGCACCTAGCTTTTTGCGAAAACCTAATAAAAGGACAGCCTTTTTTCGAAAAGCTTTGGGAAATGGAAAACGAATCAAAGGTCAACTAAAAAAACCGCTCTTTGCAAAGAGCGGTTTTTTGATTAGCGTTTTTTTCTTCCAAGACCCATGGCATTCTCCATTTTTTTCAGCATTTTGTTTGCTGTCCGGTTCGCTCGTTCCGCACCTTCATCAAGAATCCGGTCTAATTCTTCAGATTCTATCAGCTCGTAATAGCGGTCCTGGATCGGTTTTAATGCGTTCACCACGACTTCTGCCAAATCACCTTTAAACTCGCCGTAGCCTTTTCCTTCGTACTTTGCTTCAAGCTCTTCAATGGTCGTATTGCCGAGGATTGAATAAATTGTAAGAAGGTTGGAAACGCCCGGTTTGTTTTCCTTATCAAATTTGACAATGCCTTCAGAATCCGTTACAGCGCTTTTGATTTTCTTTTCAAGCTGCTTCGGCTCATCCAGCAGGGTAATATAAGCTTTCTGGTTCGGATCAGATTTGCTCATCTTCTTCAGCGGATCATTCAGAGACATGATGCGTGCACCGACTTTTGGAATTTTCACTTCCGGAATCGTGAAGATGTCGTTGTATTTTTTGTTGAAGCGTTCTGCGAGATTCCGCGTCAGCTCAAGGTGCTGCTTTTGATCCTCACCGACAGGCACAAGATCCGTTCCGTACAGCAGAATATCAGCGGCCATTAGCGGCGGATATGTTAACAGGCCGGAGACGACAGCTTCATTGCCTTTGGATTTGTCCTTAAATTGAGTCATCCGCTCAAGCTCGCCGATATATGCGACACACTGCATCATCCATCCGGCCTGCGCATGCGCGGGGACCTCTGATTGAATAAACAATGTTGCTTTTTCTGGATCAAGTCCGACAGCTAAGTAAAGCGCTGCGAGATTGCGGATATTCTTTCTAAGCTCAAGCCGGTCTTGAGGAACAGTTATCGCATGCTGGTCCACGATGCAAAAATAGCTATTATAATCATGCTGCAGTTCGACAAACTGCTTCATTGCACCGATATAGTTGCCGAGCGTCACTGAGCCGCTTGGCTGAATGCCTGAAAAAATCGTTTGTTTCATGAAAACATCAACCTCATTTCTTAAAACATAATAAAAAAGGCTCATTCTTCCCCTGTAAAAAAGGGACGAATGAACCGTGGTACCACCCTGATTATTCCATTAAAATGAAATCACTCTGACGTTTGTAACGGAGACTGCTCCGGCTGAGCCTACTTTTTTCCAGTTCGGTCAGCTGCTCCAAAGTCCATTCCACATTGCCCGTTATCTGCTCCCAGCACCGCAGACTCTCTTCAAACAGGTGAAATGTGTACTACTCTTTTTCATAGCACGCTTTTCTTTTGATTGCTTCATTATAAATCAATTATAACCAATTGTCATCATGAAAAAACATTCTTTTTTCCAGTAAAATTGTAATAATATAAATAACACGGGTGCTGTAAAATCCTTAAATGATAACTGCTATCAGCGTAAAAACAGGCAGATATTATATGTAAAAAGCAATATGGGCAGAAAACACATGAAAAAGTTTTTAATCAATTTATGCTTTAAATGGTAGAAGGATATTATGTTCATGGAAGAAAAACTAACGAAGTTTAAATATTTTAAATTGATAAAATAATATTGCAATAAATTATTTGTTTCATTATAATGAACTTGTTCACTCTATTGTTACAGCTTTTTTACAAAAATAATCAGAAAAGACGGAACAGAATAAAAGTTGTGGAAACTCAGGTTCATTTGTCTGATATTTCTGAGGATTTAGCCGTAAGGAGCTGAAAATTATTATTAGGGGGTTTGCGAATATGAAAAAACGTTGGTCGATTGTCACGTTGATGCTCATTTTCACTCTCGTGCTGAGCGCGTGCGGCTTTGGCGGCAGCGGATCAAACGGTGAAGGGAAAAAGGACAGTAAAGGAAAGACGACACTTAACATTAATATTAAAACTGAGCCGTTCTCCTTACATCCGGGATTGGCAAATGATTCAGTATCAGGCGGTGTCATCCGTCAGACTTTTGAAGGATTGACACGCATCAATGCAGATGGGGAGCCTGAAGAAGGCATGGCATCCAAAATCGAAACAAGCAAGGACGGTAAAACATATACATTCACTATTCGTGATGGTGTGAAATGGTCTAATGGAGACCCTGTAACAGCACAAGATTTTGAATATGCTTGGAAATGGGCGCTTGACCCTAATAATGAATCACAATACGCTTACCAGCTCTACTACATAAAAGGTGCTGAAGCGGCGAATACCGGCAAAGGCAGCCTAGATGATGTGGCAGTAAAAGCTGTGAATGACAAAACGCTGAAGGTTGAATTAAATAACCCGACGCCATATTTCACTGAATTAACTGCGTTCTATACGTATATGCCGATCAATAAAAAAATTGCAGAGAAAAATAAAAAGTGGAATACAAATGCCGGAGATGATTATGTATCAAACGGGCCGTTCAAAATGACGGCATGGAAACACAGCGGTTCTATTACTCTCGAAAAAAATGATCAGTATTGGGATAAAGACAAAGTCAAACTGAAGAAAATCGATATGGTTATGATCAACAATAACAATACGGAACTGAAAAAATTCCAAGCTGGCGAACTTGATTGGGCCGGTTTGCCGCTCGGGCAGCTTCCGACAGAATCTCTCCCTTCCTTGAAAAAAGACGGTTCTTTACATGTTGAGCCGATGGCAGGTGTGTATTGGTACAAATTCAACACTGAAGCTAAGCCGTTAGACAACGTCAATATCCGTAAAGCATTATCTTATGCGATTGACCGTCAATCGATTGTTAAAAACATTACGCAAGGTGAACAAATCCCGGCTATGGCTGCGGTGCCGCCGACAATGAAGGGATTTGAGGATAACAAAGAAGGCTACTACAAAGACAACGATGTCAAAACAGCAAAAGAATACCTTGAAAAAGGCCTAAAAGAAATGGGATTAAGCAAGGCATCTGACCTTCCGAAAATCAAATTGTCTTATAACACTGATGATGCACATGCGAAAATCGCTCAAGCTGTACAAGAAATGTGGAAGAAAAATTTAGGCGTTGATGTTGAGCTTGATAACTCAGAATGGAATGTCTATATTGATAAGCTCCACAGCCAAGATTATCAAATCGGCCGTATGGGCTGGCTTGGGGACTTTAACGATCCTATCAACTTCCTAGAATTGTTCCGTGACAAAGACGGAGGAAATAACGATACAGGCTGGGAAAACCCAGAATTCAAAAAATTGCTGAATCAGTCACAAACTGAAACAGATCAAAACAAACGTGCAGAGCTGCTGAAAAAAGCGGAAGGTATTTTCATTGATGAAATGCCGGTAGCTCCAATTTATTTTTATACGATTCCTTGGGTACAAGACGAAAATCTGAAAGGAACTATTATTACTGGAACTGGAGAAATTTACTTCAGAAACGCGTACTTTCAATAAGTCTTATTTGTGAAAACAATAACCTCAAGGTATATGGGGACCTATTTCCCATATACCTTTCTTACTGAGGAATATAAAAAAGTAAAAACCATGGAGGTGTTCCCCCTTGCTAAAATATATCGGAAGACGCTTAGTCTATATGATTATCACACTATTTGTGATTGTAACTGTGACATTCTTCTTAATGCAAGCAGCACCGGGCGGGCCATTTTCAGGTGAGAAAAAGCTTCCGCCTGAAATTGAAGCAAACTTAAATACGCACTATGGCTTGGACAAGCCGCTGTTTGTACAATACGTCAGTTATTTGAAATCAGTTGCAATGTGGGATTTCGGACCATCATTTAAATATAAAGGTCAGAGTGTTAACGACCTGATCAATTCAGGTTTCCCCGTTTCATTCACTCTTGGAGCAGAAGCTATTCTCCTCGCTTTAGCGTTAGGTGTATTGTTTGGAGTCATTGCAGCTCTTTACCATAATAAGTGGCAGGATTATACCGTCGCGATTTTAACGATATTTGGTATTTCAGTTCCGAGCTTTATCATGGCGGCTGTTCTGCAATATGTGTTCTCCATGAAGCTTGGGCTGTTTCCGGTCGCGGGGTGGGAGTCCTGGGCATACACCTTTTTGCCTTCAATCGCACTTGCTTCCATGCCGATGGCGTTCATTGCCAGACTTTCCCGTTCAAGCATGATCGAAGTGTTAAACAGTGATTATATCCGCACTGCGAAAGCGAAAGGGCTGTCTCGTCCAGCAGTTACTGTGCGGCACGCCATTCGAAACGCGCTTTTGCCGGTTGTTACATACATGGGCCCGATGGCCGCCCAGGTCTTAACGGGAAGTTTTATCATTGAAACGATTTTTGGGATCCCGGGTCTTGGTTCACACTTCGTCAACAGTATTACAAACCGTGATTATACAGTCATTATGGGTGTAACGGTGTTCTTCAGTGTCATCCTGCTATTGTGTGTATTAATCGTAGACGTGCTTTACGGCATTATTGATCCGAGAATCAAGCTTTCCAAAGCAAAGAAAGGAGCCTAGGCCATGCAGAACATTCCGAAAAACATGTTTGAACCAGCCGCAGCGAATGCCGGCGATGCAGAAAAAATAAGTAAAAAGAGCCTTTCCCTCTGGAAAGATGCGATGCTTCGCTTCCGCAGCAATAAGCTTGCAATGGTCGGGCTTATCATTATCGTGCTCATTGTCCTTATGGCAATTTTTGCGCCGATGTTCTCAAGGTATGATTATTCAACTACTAATCTCTTAAATGCGGATAAGCCGCCTTCAAAAGATCACTGGTTCGGCACAGATGATCTTGGACGGGACATTTTCGTCCGTACATGGGTAGGAGCGCGAATCTCAATCTTTATCGGTGTCGCAGCCGCTGTTCTTGATTTGCTGATCGGTGTCATTTGGGGGAGCATTTCAGGCTTCCGCGGAGGCAGAACGGATGAAATCATGATGCGTATCGCTGATATCCTTTGGGCAGTTCCTTCATTATTAATGGTTATCTTACTGATGGTTGTTCTTCCGAAAGGTCTATTTACGATTATTATTGCCATGACGATTACAGGCTGGATTAATATGGCCAGAATCGTGCGCGGACAAGTGCTGCAGCTGAAGAATCAGGAGTATGTGCTTGCATCACAGACACTGGGTGCAAAAACATCCCGTCTTCTGTTTAAACATATCGTGCCAAACGCAATGGGTTCTATTTTGGTCACGATGACACTGACAGTTCCTACTGCAATTTTCACAGAAGCCTTTTTAAGCTATTTGGGACTTGGTGTTCCGGCTCCGCTGGCAAGCTGGGGAACGATGGCTTCTGACGGATTGCCTGCATTGACCTATTATCCGTGGCGTTTATTCTTCCCTGCCGGATTTATCTGCATTACAATGTTTGGTTTCAACGTTGTCGGCGACGGATTAAGAGACGCATTGGATCCTAAGTTACGTAAATAAGGGAGTGATACGGGTGACACGCCTATTAGAAGTAAAAGATTTAGCAATTTCATTTAAAACATATGGCGGAGAGGTCCAGGCGATCCGCGGAGTGAATTTCCATCTGGATAAAGGGGAGACGCTGGCTATCGTCGGCGAATCAGGTTCCGGAAAAAGTGTAACCTCTCAAGCGATTATGAAGCTGATTCCAATGCCTCCGGGTTATTTCAAACGCGGTGAGATCCTGTTTGAAGGAAAGGATCTGGTGCCGCTGTCTGAAAAAGAAATGCAAAATGTCCGGGGAAAAGAGATCGGCATGATATTCCAAGATCCGATGACCTCTTTAAATCCAACGATGAAGGTCGGTAAACAAATTACGGAAGTGCTTTTTAAACACGAAAAGATCTCGAAGGAAGCGGCTAAAAAACGCGCGGTTGAACTGCTGGAATTAGTCGGTATCCCAATGCCGGAAAAGCGGGTGAACCAATTTCCGCATGAATTTTCAGGCGGGATGAGACAGAGGGTTGTCATTGCCATGGCGCTTGCAGCGAATCCGAAACTTCTGATCGCCGATGAGCCGACAACTGCTCTTGATGTAACGATTCAAGCGCAAATTTTGGAATTAATGAAGGATTTGCAAAAGAAAATTGACACGTCCATCATCTTTATCACACACGATCTTGGTGTTGTGGCTAACGTTGCTGACCGGGTCGCTGTCATGTACGCGGGACAGATTGTAGAAACCGGTACGGTAGACGAAATCTTCTACGATCCGAGACATCCGTACACTTGGGGGCTTCTTGCATCCATGCCGACACTGGAAAGTTCAGGAGAGGAAGAGCTGACTGCAATTCCGGGCACGCCGCCTGATTTGACAAACCCGCCAAAAGGAGATGCTTTTGCCCTGCGGAGCCCTTATGCGATGAAAATCGATTTTGAACAGGAGCCGCCAATGTTTAAGGTATCTGATACTCATTATGTCAAATCGTGGCTGCTTCATCCCGACGCGCCAAAGGTAGAGCCGCCAGAAGCGGTAAAAGCGAAAATGCGTAAACTGGCAAATACGTATGAAAAACCTGTCTTAGTGAGAGAAGGTGAATGAATTGACTGAAAAACTATTAGAAATCAAACATTTAAAACAGCACTTTGTCACGCCGAGAGGAACCGTTAAGGCTGTAGATGATTTATCATTTGATATCTATAAAGGTGAAACATTAGGGCTGGTTGGTGAATCTGGCTGCGGTAAATCGACAACAGGCCGAAGCATTATCAGGCTGTACGAAGCAACCGATGGTGAGGTGCTGTTTAACGGTGAAAATGTGCACGGGAAAAAATCGCGGAAAAAGCTGCTGGAATTCAACCGCAAAATGCAGATGATTTTCCAAGACCCATATGCATCCCTGAATCCGAGAATGACAGTTGCTGATATTATTGCTGAAGGCCTTGATATTCATAAGCTGGCAAAAACGAAAAAAGAGCGGATGCAGCGAGTTCATGAACTATTGGAAACAGTGGGATTGAACAAGGAACACGCGAACCGCTATCCTCATGAATTTTCCGGCGGCCAGCGCCAAAGAATCGGGATTGCCAGAGCGCTTGCTGTTGATCCGGAATTCATTATCGCGGATGAGCCGATTTCCGCTTTGGATGTATCCATTCAAGCGCAGGTCGTGAATTTAATGAAAGAACTGCAAAAAGAAAAAGGGCTCACATACCTGTTTATTGCCCACGATTTATCGATGGTCAAATACATCAGTGACCGCATTGGCGTCATGTATTTCGGGAAACTGGTTGAGCTTGCGCCGGCAGATGAGCTTTATGAAAATCCGCTTCACCCATATACAAAATCATTGCTTTCTGCGATTCCGCTTCCTGATCCGGACTATGAGAGAAATCGCGTTCGCCAGAAATATGATCCATCTGTCCATCAATTAAAGGATGGGGAAACGATGGAATTCCGTGAAGTCAAACCGGGACATTTTGTGATGTGCACGGAAGCCGAATTTAAAGCTTTTTCATGATTCATCAATCCTTCAAGAGATTTCTCTTGAAGGATTTTTTTGCGTCCTCATAGAAAGTGAGAATGATAACATTTACAATTAGAGGAAAAAGCGGAGGCGAAATACGATTCAATTTCTGCATAACAAAAATGTTTTTGCGCTATTGCTGTCTCAATCTTTTCAATCTCTAGCAGGAGTCCTCGCCACAATCGTTTTAATGGTCCGGGTCTATCAAATGACTGACTCCGTTTTTTTGGCGGGCCTTATTTTATCGTTCATGTCGTTTGCGAGTATAGCAGCAAGCTTTTGCGTCTCTCCGGTGCTTCGCATTCTCGGTTTTAAAAAGGTGCTTGCGGGAGCGAATCTGCTGAGAGCGGTCTTTACAACCCTGATGGCATACAGCGTCACTCATCACGGACAGGCATTCTTTTGGATTACGCTGCTGTTTGTGTTTTGTTTTTCCTTCGCGGGCGCTTTTTTTCAGCCGGCAAGATTTGCGCTGCTGCCGATTATTGTTCCAAAGAAGCAATATGTAAAAGCGAATGGTGTGATCTCCCTCTCGAATCAATTGTTCTTAACAGCAGGCTGGGGCCTTGGAGGCCTTCTGACGTACGCCATCCCTTTTGAACTCGTTGTCGGCGCTGCCATTTGCCTGTTTGTTCTATCGGGAGCTTCCATCAGTGTGCTGCATGTTAATGAAGAAGAGGATGCAGGAACTGCTGAAACAGCATCTGTCAGAAGTATATGGAAGGATTTAATGATCATTCCTATTGTAAGAGACATTACTGTAATGGACATGATAGAAGCTTTGGCGGGTTCCGTATGGTCATCTGCTATTCTCCTCGCATTTACTGCGGCTGTTTTGCATGAAACAGAGGTGTGGTGGGGGATGTTTAACGCTTCCTATTTTATAGGCGCAATTGTCGGCAGTGTGATTGCCATTCGTTTTTCTTCTTTTTTTGAGCGGAATATGGGCTATGCCATTATGTTCAGCTCGCTTGTAATGTCGGCGCTGACCCTTTTGTTTTCATTTTCTCCAGTCCCATTTTTATGCGCTCTGGCTTGTGCTGCAATGGGGCCTTTTTATCAGGTGCGTGATATTTGCCAGGAAACCATGCTGCAGGAGGTTATTCCCGAGCAGAAACGAATCGGAATCATGGCTGCAAAAAATGCGATTTTGACTCCTTGGTCAGGCGTCACCTACTCCATTATGGGGCTAGTGGCTGATGCTGCTGGTGCGAAAATAGCTTTTATCGCGGCTGCTGCATTATATATCATGACATTTCTGATTGCACTGGCGCAGCCCCGCCTGATTCATTACAGGCGGGAAAACCGAGTTCAATGAGATACACTTCAAAATGAACGGAGCAGCTGGCTCCGTTTTTGCTGAAAAAAAATGAAACCATGGCGGAAGTTCGCACGTCTTTATAGATGTAAGGCTGTTTAAACAAGAAGAAATGGGGTATATCTAAAAGTATGAAGACAACGAACTCATAAGGAGCAAATCAATGAACTGGTATGAAAAGCTTAGCGAGTACTTTCCAATTGAAGAAATGAAATCAAAAGCGCATATGGAAGCTCTTCTGAAAGAGCGAAGCGATATTTATCATAAAGATGAAGGCAAACATCATATTTTAATGTTTGCGGAATTCGATTCTTTTATCTTCGTTGATTATCTGTATGTGTCTAAGGATGCAAGAGGGCAGGGGCTTGGCGGCAAATTGATCGCGAAGCTGAAAAAGAAAAATAAGCCCATATTGCTCGAGGTGGAACCTGTGGATGAAGATGATACTGATACAGAAAAACGCCTGAGGTTTTATCAAAGAGAGCATTTCAAGCATGCTCAGTCAATTGGGTACCGGCGCCGGTCATTGGCTACGAATGAAGTAAACAAGATGGAGATTCTGTACTGGTCACCAAAAACAGAATCAGAAGAAGAAATTCTTGAAGCCATGAAACAAACATATGAAAACATTCATACTTATAAAGACGAGAAATGGTACGGGGAATCGTACGAAAAAACGGATGAAGTCCTGAAACTCATTGATGAAGAAAAACAAAAAAATATTTTCGATCAGTTAAGCTAATTGAGAATTAGAACATATCATGAACATTAAAAATTTGCTGGATTGACACATTTTTTTCTTAGGATACTGTTCACACTTACTTTTTTATAGTATAATACCTGTAAAGATTCCTTTTTTAGAGTAATTTCAATTTAAGAATAAAATAGATGTTCATCCTACTAATTAGAGGAGTGAAGATGAATGGTTACACTATACACATCACCAAGCTGTACTTCATGCAGAAAGGCGAGAGCGTGGCTCGAGGAGCACGATATTCCATTTGTAGAAAGAAACATTTTCTCTGAACCTTTATCAATTGATGAAATAAAACAAATTCTTCGAATGACTGAGGATGGAACAGATGAAATCATCTCAACCCGTTCAAAAGTATTCCAAAAACTGAATGTGAACGTTGAATCTATGCCGCTGCAAGATTTGTACCGCTTGATCAACGAGCATCCAGGGTTGCTTCGCCGTCCGATCATCATTGACGAAAAACGTTTGCAGGTCGGATATAACGAAGACGAAATCAGACGTTTCCTGCCAAGAAAAGTTCGCTCTTTCCAATTAAGAGAAGCACAGCGTTTGGCAAACTAATAGATCGTATCATCAAAAGAAGGCTGAGTCATCAGCCTTCTTTTATTATTTTTCAACCTGCTGGTAATAAATGCTCGCAAGAATGACAAACGCAACCGTCAAAATGGGGAGGAGCGTTTCAACTGTGTCGTGCTGCGCCATAAAAAGCGACAGCTTTTTGTCTCTGACAATCATTTCTCCGCCAGTATAAGCAAGCAGCCCGCTTCCCGCGTAAATCAGAAGCGGTATTTTCTCTAGTGCAATATGGATGAGTTTGCTGCCCCAAATAATAACCGGAACCGATACACACAAACCTATAACAACGAGAGAAAACTCACCGTGTGATGCTCCCGCAACTGCGATGACGTTGTCCAGCGACATAAAGAGATCTGCAAGCACAATCGTTCGTATCGCTCTCCACAGGGAGGTGCTGCTTTTAATGTGTTTCGTGTCTTTTTTTTCAATCAGCAGCTGATATCCTAAATACAGCAGGAAAATTCCGCCGGCGCACTGCAAGAACGGAATGTTCAAAAGATATACTGCTGCACTTGTTAATCCGATTCTCATGGCAACGGCAATAAATGTTCCGAGAATAATGGCTTGCTGTCTTTGCTTGTCCGGCAAATGTCTGCTGGCCATGGCAATAACAACCGCGTTATCTCCGCCGAGGATCAGGTCAATCCCAACAATGACAAGCAGAGAAATCAGATAGTCATGCTCCATGAAGCGGCACCTCGCTTTCAGTCCTTCGCTTGTACTACTACTATATGAGACAGGTCATATTTTATGATATCAGCCGCCTGATCTGCCGTTTTTTAGGCAAAGGTGCATTTTTATTTCTTTTGTGACTGTTTTATCATAAAATAGAAATACAAAGGAATTCACACTGGCCTTGGTTAAGGTTAAGATGTGGACGGAATGGGTAAAGTGTAGTAAAGTACAATTAATCGGGAGCTTAGATGTCCCTTCAACATCTTATATAGAAGGGAAGGTTGGCAAATGGAAATTGAAAGAATTAACGAGCATACAGTAAAATTTTATATGTCTTACGGAGATATTGAAGATCGCGGTTTTGACAGAGAAGAAATTTGGTATAACCGTGAGCGCAGTGAAGAACTTTTCTGGGAAGTCATGGATGAAGTTCATGAAGAAGAGGAATTCGCTGTGGAAGGCCCACTTTGGATTCAAGTTCAGGCACTGGACAAAGGATTAGAAATCATCGTCACAAAAGCCCAGCTTTCCAAAGACGGACAAAAGCTCGAACTGCCGATTCCTGAGGATAAAAAGCAAGAACCAGCATCTGAGGATCTTGACGCCTTGCTGGATGATTTCCAGAAAGAAGAGCAAGCCGTCAATCAGGAAGAGAAGGAGCAAAAGCTTCAATTTGTCTTGCGATTTGGCGATTTTGAGGATGTTATTTCTCTATCTAAATTGAACGTTAACGGAAGCAAAACGACTTTATATTCGTTTGAGAACCGATATTATTTATATGTAGATTTTTGCAATATGACTGATGAAGAGGTTGAAAATCAGCTAAGCATCCTGCTGGAGTACGCAACTGAATCCTCAATCAGCATACACCGTCTTGAAGAGTACGGCAAGCTGATTATTTCAGAGCATGCTCTAGAAACGATAAAAAAACACTTTGCATCATAGCAAACCGATTTCCTTCCGGAAATCGGTTTTTTTTATGCACGAAAATGCCATTTTAGAGATGTGAAAAGTCAAAAACATATAGACAAGCAGAAAATACAGCGAACAGGAGTTGATCATCTTTTCCAGAAAGTATACTTCATCTGGAAAGGAGAGATGACAATTGTTTAGTGCTGTGACTGAAGACGGCCAACTGTTTCACCTTCTAGGCGCTCAGCAAAACCAGAAATTAAAGCGGAGACGGTTCTTCTGTCCGGTATGCGGGGGAGAGCTAGCTGTGAAGCTCGGACTTCAAAAAGCGCCGCATTTTGCCCATAAACAGAACAAGTCCTGCTCCATAGACATCGAACCGGAAAGCGCCTACCACTTAGAAGGAAAAAGACAGCTGTATGTATGGCTGAAAACACAACGGGCTTCGCCAATATTGGAGCCGTATATAAGGACAATCAACCAAAGACCGGACGTCATGGCAAGGATCAAGGAGCATATGCTTGCTGTTGAATATCAATGCGCCACTATCGCTCCAGATGTCTTTCAAAAGCGGACAGAGGGCTTCAAACAAGAAGGAATCATCCCGCAGTGGATTATGGGATACAGCCGCTTAAAACGGACTGCTTCGTCCTTTTATCAGCTTTCAGCTTTTCATTGGCAGTTTATCAATGCAAGTCCATACAGAGAGCTGATATGTTATTGTCCTGAAAGGCGTTCTTTTCTCCGGCTCAGCCACATCATTCCATTCTACACAAACCATTCTTATTCCTCAGTCCAAACGATCCCTATCCATCGGGCAGGTGCAGACGATCTTTTTTTCACTGAACCGAAACCCTCAATTCAATATTCAGGCTGGACGAAAGCGATTCACCGTTTTCGCCATAAACCCCATCGGTTTAACTCAAAGGAAATAAATCGCCTTAGGCTGCTGTTTTATGAGAAACGGCAGACGCCTTTTTCTTTTCTGCCGACTGAAGTGTTTGTTCCTGTTAGAAAAGGGGCAGTTTTTAAGAGTCCGGTTTTTGTGTGGCAGGGGTTTCTTTATTTGTTTATGACGGATCTTGGAGGTAAACGTGCGCCAATTCGTTTTTCAGCCGTTTTGCAGCAGTGCAAACTGCACATTCATAATAAGAACATTGCACTCAGGTTTGAATGCAGCGAAGAGTGTCTTTCAGAAGCGGTTAAACAGTATATTGATTTTTTGTGCAAGAAGGGATTTTTAAGGGAGACTCAGAAAGAAGTATATGTGCTGAATCAGCCTGCAGGCGGCATACACTCCATGCAGGATCTCATAGAAAGAGACCGCAGCTGTTTTATAGAATGAGTTTGTCTTATTTGGCTCACCCTAAGACAAAGGTGGTGGGCAGGCTGTGAAAGGCACAAAAGGAAAGGTTTTTCGTGTTTTTACTGCTTTTTTGGCATTCGTTCTCTTCATTACTGCATATGATTTGACAAAAGGCAGTGAAAAACCGGAAGATATTCACAACACAAGTTTATTGAGAAACAGCTGTTTTTTCAATTGGCTTGAATCAAAGAAGACGAGGGGGATCACCATGGCTGAGGAAAAAAAAGCAAACCAACTGCCTGACAGAAGTGAGGTAAAGGCAGAAGACACATGGAGACTTGAGGATATTTTTCCTAGTGATGAGGCCTGGAATAAAGAATTTCAAGCTGTAAAAGAATTAATTCCGAATTTATCTAAGTATAAAGGAAAGCTGGCAGATTCAGCTGATCATTTATACGAGGCTCTTACGTATCAAGATAAAGTGATGGAGCGGCTAGGTAGGCTGTACACATATGCGCATATGCGCTCAGACCAGGATACTGGGAACTCCTTTTACCAGGGGCTGAATGACAAGGCGGGAAACCTGTATACACAGGCTGCAAGCGCGACAGCTTATTTGGTTCCGGAGATTTTATCCATAGAAGAAGACAAACTGCAGCAGTTCATTCTTGAAAAAGAAGAGTTGAAGCTGTACTCTCATGCGATTGAGGAGATTACAAAGGAACGTCCGCATGTGCTGAGCGAGAAGGAAGAGGCGCTGCTTGCTGAAGCTTCCGAGGTACTTGGGTCATCTTCAAATACATTCAGCGTGTTAAATAACGCAGATATTACGTTCCCGTCCATTAAAGACGAAGATGGGAATGAAAAACAGATCACTCACGGTAACTTTATTAATTTCTTGGAAAGTGAAAACCGTGAAGTCCGCAAAAATGCGTTTGACGCAGTGTATAAAACGTACGGACAATATAAAAACACAATGGCCACGACGCTTAGCGGCACTGTGAAAAAGGACAACTTCTACGCGAGAGTGAAAAAGTACAAGTCAGCGCGTGAGGCTGCGCTTTCTAACAACAGTATTCCTGAGGAAGTCTACGATAACCTTGTTAAGACGATTAATAAGCATTTGCCGCTCCTGCACCGCTATATCGCGCTAAGAAAGAAAGTGCTTGAGCTTGATGAAGTGCATATCTATGACCTGTATACACCGCTTGTGAAAGATGCTGGGATGAAGGTGACATACGAGGAAGCCAAAGATTACATGCTGAAAGGCCTTGCACCTTTAGGGGAAGAATATGCCTCTATCCTAAAAGAAGGACTGGAAAACCGCTGGGTGGACGTTTACGAAAATAAAGGCAAACGCAATGGGGCTTATTCATCAGGAGCTTACGGCACGAATCCGTATATTTTGATGAACTGGCATAATAACGTCAATAATCTCTTTACGCTCGTGCACGAGTTTGGACATTCCGTACACAGCTACTATACGAGAAAGCACCAGCCTTATCCATATGGCAATTACAGTATCTTTGTCGCGGAAGTTGCCTCTACGACAAATGAAGCGCTCCTTGGCGAATATTTGCTGAACAATTTAGAGGATGAAAAACAGCGCTTATATATTCTCAACCATATGCTTGAGGGCTTCAGGGGAACGGTCTTCAGACAAACGATGTTCGCTGAATTTGAACATCTGATCCATACAAAGGCGCAAGAAGGCGAGCCGCTTACACCTGAGCTTCTGACAAATGTCTATTACGACCTGAATAAAAAGTATTTTGGAGACGGCATGGTGATTGATAAGGAAATCGGCCTTGAATGGTCGCGTATTCCGCACTTCTATTACAATTACTATGTGTATCAGTATGCGACAGGGTACAGCGCTGCCCAAGCATTAAGCAGCCAGATTTTGAAGGAAGGAAAGCCGGCGGTTGACCGTTATATTGACTTCCTGAAAGCGGGAAGCTCACAATACCCGATTGATGTCCTGAAAAAAGCGGGTGTTGATATGACGTCTCCAGAGCCAATCGAAGCCGCGTGCAAAATGTTTGAAGAAAAACTTGATGAAATGGAAGAGCTGCTGATGAAAGTCAAGCAGTCTTAAAAAAGTAAGCCTGTGCGGAAATGACGCACAGGCTTTTTTAAAACCCTTTAAAGGTTTTTCGGTGATTCAAGCGGTAGAGGGTAAACAAAATAGACAGAAACAGCAGAGGAGAGGTAATATAAAGCGGCAGCATATGCATCATGCCTAAGATATTCAAGCAGAAAAAAACAGCAATGCACACAATTGAGATCAAAGTAGACATCATGGCGGTCCTCCTCGTCCTTTTTCCTTATAAGGATATGAGTGAATGCACTTCGTTATGTTTTGTGACAAAAATATGAACATTAAGCATAGAGGTTGTCAAAAGTCGACATCTTTTGTTATCATAAGGATGTGAAATTGATCACAAACAAACATTACCCCTTTGTTTGACCGTGAAAAATTTCTCCCATCCCCTTTGTTGTCGTTAAGACATATGAAACCGCGCTTATCCCGGCGCGGTTTCTTTAGTGCTAAAAACAGAACATATGTTTGGTTATGGCGTAAAAAAACAGCCTCAAGCATATGCACGCCTGCGGCTATTTTTCACATGATTGATATTCATCAGAATAAGTGCTGAGAGACTTCCAAAACATTCCGTGTTTGGCTTCCACTTTGGCAACCTTTTTAGCAAACGCCAGTTTTTTCATTTCTTTTTCTACCTCTTCAAGGCTCAGGTCATATACAAGAGCAATTTCCTTCGAGGCAACGAAGCGGAAATATTCAATAAAACATTCTAAAGGCGGTGTTTCCGACGGCTTCGGCTCGTCGCCAAGCATCTCAAATAAAATTTCTTCATATACATCATATGAGTAGCTGCCAGGAACTTTAAGCCCTTCATCCTCATGCTGCGTATTAAAAAACGTCAGTGTCGGATTAACAGAAACATCCATCTCAGCAGCAATTTTCATGTCACATTGAAGCGCCTTGACCGCACTTTGAGAATGCAGATCTTTTTTGAATTCTTCAAGATCGAGACTTGTATTTTCAGCAATCTCCAAAAGCACGTTTTCATCCGTAATATTTTTCTTTGAAACAAATAGGCTCTCCTGCATATTTCTGAGAAATTGCATGCCGGCTTTTCGTCCTTGCAATTCGGCTGCTTTAAAAGCGAGAGCAGCCATATAAGGCGATGAAAGCGGCTGATCCTGTTCGAACCAGACATTGCCGTCACATGACATGCCAGAGCGGCTCGCGATCTTTTCCCATGCTTCTGCGAGAAGATGCTTTTTTCGCTTTTTATTTAAAGCGGTAAGGCTTGCGGAAGCGATAATGCGTAAGGTGAAAAAACGTCCGTATCTGATTTTTAGCTTTTTGATGACGGGCTCTAAGGACCAGCATTCTGGACATAAAGGGTCTACAAACATATAAATTTCAAGCGGTTTTTTTGGATGACCGTGGCAATGGGCGAAGTATAGCTCATGCTGATAGTTTGTCAAGATGATCGATCCTCCGCTTCCGTTTGATTCACCATATGCCTTGCTGTCAACTCCAGCCGGCCAAACAAAAACTCACGAATTTCGCCCTCCAGCCCTACATGGTCCATTGCGTCCTTCATACAGCTGAGCCACGCATCAGCTCTCTCGTTTGTAATTGGAAAGGGAAGATGCCTTGCTCTGAGCATAGGATGGCCGTGCTCCTCGGTATAAAGCGGAGGCCCGCCTAAATACTGAGTTAAGAATTGCTTCTGTTTCCTAGCGGTTTCTGTCAAATCGCTTGGAAAAATCGGCTTCAGCAAAGGATGAGACGCGACACGCTCATAAAAAGTATCAACAAGTTGCGATAGAAGTTCTTCTCCAATCGCTTCATAAGGTGCGTTAAACGATTGTCCCATGTTGACTACTCCTTTAAATATGGCTAATAGGAATCATAAATCCTATTGCAAAAAGTAATTTTCTGTATTTCATTGTTTCATCTAGATTTATTTTAGCAACAAGGCATCATTTCTACAAACAAACTGCCTTTTATGCGTTTGATGACTCATTTCGGCTGACAGCCGGGGTTTGTATTTCATATCATATCACATAAAAATCAGGAATGCGTAAGATTTCACTTCGCAAAAAAACCAGAGGGAAAGAGCACCTCTGGTTACGCGTAATAAGCTGAAGTTATTTTTTTTACATAGTTTTGCGTTTCTTGGAAAGGAGGAATGCCTCCGTATCGGTCAACATTCCCCGGTCCGGCGTTGTAAGCCGCTAATGCCATAGACACATTGCCGTCGTATTTATCCAGCATTTGTTTTAAATATTTCGTTCCGCCCTCCACATTTTGCTGCGGATCAAGCGGATTGGAAACGCCAAGTGAGCTTGCTGTTGACGGCATCAGCTGCATGAGGCCCATCGCACCTGCTCCGCTGACCGCTTTTGCATTAAAGCCTGATTCCTGTTTGATGACGACACGGATCAGTTTTTCATCAACGCCATATTTATCAGCGGCTTTTTTAATCGCACTGTCAATAGAAAAGTCTCCCGAACTGATCTGATTTGCTCCATGTTTGTTTGAAGCTGAATCTGCAGCAGCTGTTTTAGTGCTTTCTGCCGCTTTTGTGATTGAACCTGAATTGCTGCTTGTATATGAGTTAAGCCCATACGCTGAAAGCAGTGGCGGCGCTGTTGTATTCGCGCTGTTCAGCATGCTGAGCGGGCTTGGCGATGAAGAAGGTGCTGATTGCTGAGATGCCAGACCGTTTGTATATTGGCTGAGCAAAGAACTGAAACTTGAAAGCGGGCTTTCCGTATTCTGATTGTCCGAGCTGCTGCGTGCATTAGATATGGACTGTAGTGCCTGAAGCTGAAGTAAAGCTGCCCAATTCGTTACATTCACGATGTCATTCCACCTTATATAGACTTTCGTTTTTCTTCATAAAAACGCAGAATTTTATTTTTGGTTTCGCGCTGAGGAATGCTGAATTGCTGAAGCAGCTTTTCGAAGGCTTGTCTGCCCTCATGCCAATCCGCCGCCTCAAATTCAATTTCATAGTCCTCTTTATTTAAATATCGGCTGTGGTCTAAAACTATTAAGCCTTTTTCTGTTTCTTTTTCCGCACGGTTTGTTGCTAAAGATCCAAAGTATTGAATGGCATCCGTATCGATCTGAAGCTTGTGCAGCTGGTCCTTCACGAGGCCCTCGGGAACTGAAAATCCAGCGAGATCTGATATCTCTGAAAGCTGCTGGTGCGTTTCCAGAAGCCCCACATCAGCCGGCTCCTTTAATGTAAGGACATACTTTCCGTTTTTTCTGCGGATACGAAGCGCAGCATGTTTTTGTTTCAGCGCGAAGCTGTCTGTATCAAAATAATGATTCTTTTGATCTGTAAAATCTTTTTCTGTCAGCTGGAGTGCCGCTGCTATGTTTTTGAATTCTTGTTTGGTCAGCATGTTTTTAAATTCGATTTCAATTTCCTGGCTCATGATGCTCTTCCTTTCCGCCCTGTAAATCTTATTTTTACTATTATCTCTTTAGATGTTAGGTTTATCAATATCGAGCTCGATATGATAAAATGAATCTGTACTTTGTTTAAAAAAGGAGAGCATTATGCAAAACAGAATCGAAATTTTGAATGCAACATTATCGGATGATCAGCTTCGCCTCGCCTGTCAGACAGAAGGAAACGAAGCGGAACGCAAGCCGTCAGGTCAAATGCTTGTTGATTCTGACCACTTTGCTTTTGTATACATACTTGAATTAGCTGATTCTTTTGAATATGTCATTATAAAGGAACATGTATGGCCGGAACTGAAGCAGGCCCATGCACAAAAAATACCGGTTGTTTTAGAGGCAGGAGACCAAACAATTGAACTGGCAGGCCTGCATGAGGAGCTGGAATATCTTTTAGAAAATATAAAAGATAATGCAAACTATGGAGAAGAAATGGAAGAAAAAGTGAAACGCGTGTTTTTATAGAAACTGGTTCGGAATTGGGGGATGTATGATGGATGACAAACAATGGGAGCGTTTTTTAGTGCCGTACCGCCAGGCTGTCGAAGAGTTGAAAGTGAAGCTCAAGGGGATCCGTACACTATATGAATACGAGGACGACCATTCACCGATCGAATTTGTGACCGGACGCGTCAAGCCTGTGGCGAGCATACTTGAAAAAGCGAGACGGAAAAGCATACCGCTGCATGAAATTGAAACCATGCAGGACATTGCTGGCCTTAGAATCATGTGCCAATTTGTCGATGACATCCAAATCGTAAAAGAGATGCTTTTTGCCAGAAAAGATTTCACCGTTGTGGATCAGAGGGATTATATTGCGGAACATAAAGAGAGCGGATACCGATCATACCATCTTGTTGTGCTGTACCCTTTGCAGACGGTATCCGGAGAAAAGCATGTTCTCGTAGAAATACAGATCCGTACACTGGCGATGAATTTTTGGGCGACCATTGAGCATTCATTGAATTATAAATACAGCGGAAACATTCCTGAAAAAGTAAAACTAAGGCTTCAGCGCGCTTCTGAAGCGGCTTCCCGGCTTGATGAAGAGATGTCGGAGATCAGGGGTGAAGTACAGGAAGCTCAAGCTGCCTTTTCAAGAAAGAAAAAAGGAAGCGAGCAACAATAGGTAAAGGGGAAGAAGAGCATGAAATTTGCCGTATCATCAAAAGGAGATCAAGTTTCTGATACGCTGAAAAGCAAAATACAGGCGTATTTATTGGATTTTGATATGGAACTGGATGAAAATGAACCGGAAATCGTTATTTCAGTCGGAGGCGACGGAACGCTTTTGTATGCTTTTCACAGATACAGCGACCGCTTGGACAAAACAGCATTTGTCGGCGTTCACACAGGTCATCTGGGTTTTTATGCCGACTGGGTTCCTCATGAAATTGAAAAACTTGTTCTTGCCATCGCGAAAACGCCGTATCATACAGTCGAATATCCGCTTCTCGAAGTCATTGTGACCTATCACGAAAACGAGCGGGAAGAAAGATACTTAGCTTTAAATGAATGTACGATTAAAAGCATCGAAGGAAGCCTTGTTGCTGATGTGGAAATCAAAGGGCAGCTCTTTGAAACCTTCCGGGGCGACGGCCTCTGCCTGTCAACTCCATCAGGCAGCACAGCCTACAATAAGGCGCTGGGCGGAGCGATTATCCATCCGTCTATCAGGGCGATCCAGCTTGCGGAAATGGCTTCAATTAATAACCGCGTGTTCCGTACGGTGGGGTCACCTCTGCTTCTCCCATCCCATCATGATTGCATGATTAAGCCGAGAAACGAAGTTGACTTTCAAGTGACGATTGACCACTTAACCCTTCTCCATAAGGATGTAAAGTCGATCCGCTGCCAAGTTGCATCCGAAAAAGTGCGGTTTGCGAGATTCCGTCCGTTTCCATTTTGGAAAAGAGTCCAGGATTCGTTTATTGGAAAAGGTGAATAGAAAGAGGACATATCGTGGAGCATTTTTTTATCAGAAAGAACATTACTTCCGCTGAGGACGGGATGACTGTAAAGGAATATGCCAGTGAACTGGGAATTTCGAAACGTCTGCTGACCGATATTAAGTTTGGCGGGGGAGACCTGCAGATTAACGGTGAGCATGTGACGGTCAAATACGTTTTGAAAGAGGGAGATCTTCTTATCGTGAAGTTTCCTGAGGAGCAGGTGAGCGAGACGCTGTTGGCAGAGCCTGTTCCGCTCGATATCCTTTATGAGGATGAACATGTGCTTGTGATAAACAAGCAGCCGTATGTGTCATCAATCCCTTCGAGAGAGCACTCCTCCGGCAGCATTGCCAATGGAATTATTGATCATTATCAATCAACCGGAGTGAGGGCGACAGTTCATCTTGTCACCCGGTTAGACCGGGATACATCAGGTGTCATGCTTGTTGCCAAGCATCGATTTGCCCACTCCATTTTATCGTCTGCGCAAAAAAACGGCCTTGTGAAACGCCGGTATGCGGCAGTGGTTCACGGGCGGATGGCACAGATGGAGGGAACAGTCGATGCTCCGATTGGCAGACATCCTGACAGTATAATTGAACGGACGGTAACGCCAGACGGCCAGAAGGCTGTTACGCATTTTTACGTCACATGTGCAAATGACGATATGACCTCGGTGACGTTGCAGCTTGAGACTGGACGAACCCATCAAATTCGTGTTCATATGAGTTATCTCGGGCACCCGTTGTGCGGCGATACACTGTACGGCGGAACGAGACAGGAAATTGGCCGGCAGGCTCTGCACAGCGAGCATCTTTCGTTTATCCATCCGCTGACACAGGAGAACATGACGTTTCATGCTCCACTGCCTCAGGATATGAGAAAACTGATAAAAGGAGAGAATCATTGATTCTCTCCTTTTTTATATGGGGCGAAATCTTGATTCGTCGTAAGGCAGGGAGCTTGGAACAGAGACGGTTTCTATTTCTGGAAAGCGAAAGCCTGTCAGTTGATTTCCGAACACGCAGCCTGTATCAATGTTGATGGTGCGCTTGACCTTCCGAGGCTCTTTCACAGGTGTATGACCGTATACCACCCAAGCCTTTCCGTTATAGGCTGCCGCCCAATCACGTCTGACGGGTCTGCCGTCCGGATATGTTTCACCCGTCACGTCACCGTAAAGCACAAAGTCCTTCACTCTCCGGGTATATTTGCCGATATCGTCAGCTCTTATGCCAGCATGGGCGACAACTAATTCTCCATTATGTAAGATGTCGTAAAGCGGCGCTGTTTCGTACAGCTTCATAAACTGTTCGCTGACTGATTTTCTCTCATCTTTAGAAAGTTCCTCAAGCTCTGCCGCTGTAGTTTCGAGACCATGCATCACTTTTACCGGATTTCCTTTTAAGTAACGATATAATTTATTGCAATGGTTTCCCGGGACATAACGCACAGCGCCTTTTTCGTAAGCGCCGGCTACAAATCGGATGACCTCTATCGATTTGGGCCCTCTGTCAGTTAAATCTCCGGCAAAAACAAGCACCCTGCCTTCTTCATGGATAGGTACTCCATTTTTGATTGTATAGCCAAGCTTTTGGATTAATGCAGTCATTTCGTCATAGCAGCCATGAATATCGCTGATGATATCGTAAGCCATGCGGTATCCTCCTTACCGATTGTTTTATTTATTATGAAGCAAAGTGTTGTGAGTCATCACAAGCTTTTATGTGCAAATTATAGAAGAAGAATCATTTTCTAAACAGGATTAAGACCTTATCACTTTATTTTTCATCATCACCCTTGTTAAAATCGCGTTATGTTTTTTAAAAATGAGGTTTTGTTCTCTGAGTGAGAACTAGCATAACCCTGACTTAAAAAGGAGGTTCTGATTATGGCGCATACATCTGTCGCATCTTTAGTTGTTGTACTTATCGTTGCATTTTTGACACCCATCCTTTTGCATCGGTTTAAACTCAGCATCCCGGTTGTTGTTGCTGAAATCATTATGGGGCTGATAATTGGGAAAAGCGGCCTTAATTTAGTTGTGGAGGGTGACACCTGGCTCCAGACACTCTCTATGCTCGGATTTATCTTTTTAATGTTTTTAAGCGGGCTTGAAATTGATTTTTCGTCGTTTGAGAAAGGAAAGAAAAAGCAGTTCCTGCCGAATGGCAAGGAAGCGCCGAATACGTTTGCTGCGGCATCTGTTATTTTCGTCGGTATTTTTATTTTATCATTGCTCTTGTCCTATGGGTTCGTCTTGGCCGGATTTATCCAAAATGCATTTTTGATGACCCTGATTATTTCAACGATTTCATTAGGCGTTGTCGTTCCAACATTAAAAGAAGAACGGATCATGAATTCGAATATCGGGCAGATTATTTTGCTTGTTGCTGTTATTGCTGATTTGGCCACGATGATTCTTCTTGCTGTTTTTTCTTCTTTATACGGAGAGGACAGCGGAAACATGTGGCTCCTGATGATTCTGTTTGCGGCCGGAGTGGTGCTTTACTTTTTCGGCCGGGTCTTCAAACATCGCTCTTTTGTTCAATCCATGTCAAAAGGGACGATCCAGATCGGGACGCGTGCCATTTTTACGTTAATTATTGTACTCGTTGCCCTGTCTGAATCACTTGGGGCTGAAAATATTCTCGGCGCTTTCTTAGCGGGGGTTCTCGTTTCCCTGCTTTCGCCAAACAAAGAACTTGTTCAGCAGCTGGACTCATTTGGTTATGGGTTCTTAATACCGATTTTCTTTGTGATGGTCGGTGTGAAGCTTGATATTTGGACTCTTTTTCAGGATAAAACAATTTTAATCATGATTCCGCTCCTGCTGCTGGCGCTGTTAGTCAGCAAAATCATTCCTGTCATGTACTTAAAGAAGTGGTATGATAACCGAACCATTTTCGCGTCTGGTTTCCTGCTGACATCAACGCTTTCGCTCGTGATTGCCGCTGCAACAATCGGCCAGCAGCTTCACGTGATCAGTGCAAATATGTCAGGAGCGCTAATTTTAGTAGCCGTCATTGCAAGTATTTTTACGCCGATCTGTTTTAAAAAATTATACAAACGGGAAGAGCAGCCGGAGGAGAAAAAGACGATTACGTTCATTGGCGCCAATCAAATGACTTTGCCTGTTACACTTGAATTGCCAGAGGAAGAGTATGACGTGCGTGTTGTACACGTCTACCAAGAGAATGCGGAGGAAAAGCTGTCAGAATCAGTGTTTGCTGTTGAAACAATTTCTGACTATGAACACGAGACGCTTGAATCACTCGGCATTTTTGAAACGGATATCCTCGTTGTGGCGACAGGAAATGAAGATATGAATGCAGACATTGCATTACTTGCAAAAGAAAAAGGCACAGAAAGAGTCATTGCAAGCGTAGGATCACCGGAGCATGAAGCAGCCCTGAAGGAGCAGGGAATCAGCATCTTTTCTATTCTGCTGTCGACAAAAACGCTGCTTCGCGCACTGATTGAAGCGCCTGGCGTCATGAAGCTGCTCACGAACCAAGAGTCTTCGCTGTATCAAATTAATATGGAGAACAGTAAATATGATGGTGTCATTTTACGGGAATTCCCTTTAACAGGTGACGTCATCTTTGTCAGGATCTTCAGAGGTGTGGACAGCATCGTTCCTCATGGGGATACAAGGCTGAAACTTGGAGACCGTTTAATTGTCACCGGATCTCGGGGGTACGTAACGGATCTTAAGAAAACATTGGAAGGATAAATCTTGACCAAATAAGGATTCGTGTTAATATAGAGGTGCAGAACAATTCAATATGTATTCGTTTAACCACTAGGGGTGTCCTTCATAAGGGCTGAGATAAAAGTGTGACTTTTAGACCCTCATAACTTGAACAGGTTCAGACCTGCGTAGGGAAGTGGAGCGGTATTTGTGTTATTTTACTATGCCAATTCCAAACCACTTTTCCTTGCGGGAAAGTGGTTTTTTTATTTTCAGAGGGGGAATGATTTGTGAAGTTTTCAGAAGAATGCCGCAGTGCAGCCGCAGAATGGTGGGAGGGGAGCTTTGTCCATCCGTTCGTTCAAGGAATCGGTGACGGAACGCTTCCGATTGACCGTTTTAAATACTACGTACTTCAGGATTCCTATTATTTAACGCATTTTGCAAAGGTGCAGTCATTTGGCGCCGCTTATGCGAAGGACCTTTATACAACGGGGCGGATGGCAAGCCATGCCCAAGGTACATATGAGGCGGAAATGGCGCTTCATCGGGAGTTTGCCGAGCTGTTGGAAATCAGCGAGGAAGAGCGTAAGGCGTTTAAGCCGTCTCCTACTGCGTATTCTTATACATCCCATATGTACCGTTCGGTTTTGAGCGGGAATTTCGCAGAAATCTTAGCGGCCCTGCTGCCATGCTATTGGCTCTATTACGAGGTTGGTGAGAAATTGCTGCATTGTGATCCGGGGCATCCAATTTATCAGAAGTGGATTGGCACATATGGCGGTGATTGGTTTAGACAACAGGTCGAGGAGCAAATCAACCGCTTTGATGAGCTGGCGGAAAACAGCACGGAGGAAGTGCGTGCCAAGATGAAAGAGAATTTTGTCATCTCCAGCTACTATGAATATCAATTTTGGGGAATGGCCTATCGAAAAGAAGGCTGGTCTGACAGCGCCATAAAAGAGGTGGAGGAATGTGGAGCTTCACGCCATAACGGATGACAGCAAGCCGGTAGAAGAGCTAGCGAGAACCATCATTTCGATTCAGAATGAAGTTGATTTTATTCATATTCGGGAACGCTCAAAATCGGCGGCGGATATTTTGAAACTGCTCGAGCTTATTTTTGAAGGCGGTATAGATAAACGAAAGCTGGTGATGAACGGGCGCGTGGATATTGCACTTTTCTCTACTATTCACCGTGTGCAGCTGCCAAGCGGCAGCTTTTCACCGAAGCAGGTCAGAGCCAGATTTCCACACCTTCATATCGGGAGGTCGGTGCATTCACTGGAGGAAGCGGTTCAAGCAGAAAAGGAAGACGCGGACTACGTGCTGTTCGGCCATGTGTTTGAAACGGATTGCAAAAAGGGTCTTGAAGGCAGAGGAGTATCTTTGCTGTCAGATATCAAACAGCGGATTTCCATCCCGGTTATAGCCATCGGGGGGATGACGCCGGACAGGTTAAGCGACGTAAAACAAGCAGGGGCAGACGGCATCGCTGTTATGTCAGGAATTTTCTCTTCCGCTGAGCCCTTGGAAGCAGCCAGACGATATTCCCGCAAGCTAAAGGAGATGCGCTATGAAAAGGCATTATGAAGCAGTGGTGATTGGAGGAGGAATTATCGGTTCCGCGATTGCTTATTATTTGGCAAAGGAAAACAAAAGCACCGCATTGTTTGAAAGCGGAACAATGGGCGGCAGAACGACAAGTGCCGCTGCCGGAATGCTGGGCGCCCATGCCGAATGCGAGGAACGTGACGCGTTTTTTGATTTCGCCATGCACAGTCAGCGTCTGTACAAAGGTCTTGGAGAAGAGCTTTATGCATTATCCGGTGTGGATATCAGGCAGCATAACGGCGGTATGTTTAAGCTTGCATTTTCTGAAGAAGATGTGCTGCAGCTGAGACAGATGGACGATTTGGACTCTGTCAGCTGGTATTCAAAAGAAGAGGTGTTAGAAAAAGAGCCGTATGCGTCTGGTGACATCTTTGGTGCATCTTTTATTCAGGATGATGTGCATGTGGAGCCTTATTTTGTTTGCAAGGCATATGTGAAAGCAGCAAAAATGCTTGGGGCGGAGATTTTTGAGCATACGCCCGTCCTGCATGTCGAACGTGACGGTGAAGCCCTGTTCATCAAGACCCCTAGCGGAGACGTATGGGCTAATCATGTTGTCGTTGCCAGCGGGGTGTGGAGCGGAATGTTTTTTAAACAGCTTGGACTGAACAATGCTTTTCTCCCTGTAAAAGGGGAGTGCCTGTCCGTTTGGAATGATGATATCCCGTTGACAAAAACGCTTTACCATGATCACTGCTATATCGTACCGAGAAAAAGCGGAAGACTGGTTGTCGGCGCGACAATGAAGCCGGGGGACTGGAGTGAAACACCGGATCTTGGCGGATTGGAATCCGTTATGAAAAAAGCAAAAACGATGCTGCCGGCTATACAGAATATGAAGGTGGATCGTTTTTGGGCGGGACTCCGTCCGGGAACAAAGGATGGAAAACCGTACATCGGCAGACATCCTGAGGACAGCCGTATTTTATTTGCGGCTGGCCATTTCAGAAACGGGATCCTGCTTGCTCCCGCAACGGGCGCTTTGATCAGTGATCTCATCATGAATAAAGAGGTCAACCAAGACTGGCTGCACGCATTCCGAATTGATCGCAAGGAGGCGGTTCAGATATGATGCTACAGCTGAACGGTAAAGACGTGAAGTGGGAAAAAGACACAGGTACAATTCAAGACCTGCTGGCGTCGTATCAGCTTGAAAATAAAATCGTTATCGTGGAAAGAAATAAAGAAATAATCGGGAAAGAACGTTATCACGAGGTTGAGCTTTGTGATCGTGATGTCATTGAAATTGTCCATTTTGTAGGAGGCGGATGAGCATGTTAACAATTGGCGGAAAATCATTTCAATCAAGATTGCTGCTGGGCACGGGGAAATACCCATCGTTTGACATTCAAAAGGAAGCAGTAGCTGTTTCTGAGTCTGATATTTTAACATTTGCTGTAAGGAGAATGAACATCTTTGAAGCATCTCAGCCGAATTTTTTGGAACAGCTTGATTTATCCAAATATACGCTTTTGCCGAATACAGCGGGCGCCAGTACTGCTGAAGAAGCGGTTCGGATTGCAAGGCTGGCGAAAGCGTCAGGCCTTTGTGACATGATTAAAGTTGAAGTCATCGGATGCAGCCGTTCCTTGCTGCCTGACCCTGTTGAGACATTAAAAGCGTCTGAACAGCTTCTTGAAGAAGGCTTTATTGTGCTCCCGTACACGTCGGATGACGTTGTGCTGGCGATAAAGCTGGAAGAGCTCGGCGTTCATGCCATCATGCCGGGTGCATCTCCGATTGGATCAGGACAAGGAATCTTAAATCCTTTGAATCTGTCGTTTATTATTGAACAGGCGAAAGTGCCGGTCATCGTGGATGCGGGAATCGGCTCGCCTAAAGATGCGGCATACGCAATGGAGCTTGGAGCGGATGGCGTACTGCTCAATACGGCTGTATCTGGCGCTGACGATCCCGTGAAAATGGCTCGTGCCATGAAGCTCGCAGTGGAAGCAGGGCGCCTTTCTTATGAGGCGGGCCGAATCCCGCTTAAGCAATACGGAACGGCAAGCAGTCCGGGAGAAGGTCTTCCTGTATGACAGGCAGGTATTCAAGGCAGGAGCTGTTTGCTCCGATCGGCCCATCCGGCCAGAAAAAATTGAAAGAAGCGCGCGCCGTGATTATCGGCGCCGGCGCGCTCGGAACAGCCAGTGCAGAAATGCTGGTGAGAGCGGGAGTCGGCTCTGTGAAAATTGCCGACAGAGATTATGTTGAATGGAGCAACCTCCAGCGCCAACAGCTTTATACAGAAGATGATGTCAAAAAAGAAATGCCGAAAGCAGCCGCTGCGGAGCGCCGTCTCCGTTCGATTAACAGCGATGTTGATGTGACCGGCCTTGTCATGGATGTGACAGCAGAAAATATCTTCGAGCTGATTAGGGATGCATCAATTATAGTGGATGCGGCTGATAATTTTGAAACCCGCCTGATCGTAAATGATGCTGCGGTAAAGGAAGGGATTCCTTTTCTTTACGGTGCCTGTGTAGGGAGCTACGGCCTCACCTTTACCGTGGTGCCGGGTTCTACTCCTTGCCTGCATTGCTTGCTCGATACACTTCCGATTGGCGGAGCAACATGTGACACAGCCGGCATCATCAGTCCGGCTGTTTTGCAGGTAGCAGTCTTTCAGGTAACAGATGCACTGAAGCTGCTGACGGGAGAGGAGTGCGAGCCGGTGCTGCGCTCCTTTGATTTGTGGAAAAATGAGCGGTCAGAAGTGAGAGCGGCCAGTCTCAAACATGACGCATGCCCAAGCTGCGGCACAAAGGATTTTCCGTTTTTGTCATATGAAAATCAAACAAAAGCGGCTGTATTGTGCGGCAGGAACACGGTGCAGATCAGATCATCTATTACGAAAGAAGCGGATCTTGAAGCGCTTGCCGGTCAGCTGAGGCAGGCCGGGCTTGAAGTAGCTGCGAACCCGTATTTAATTTCCTGCCGCTCGGATGATATGAAAATGGTGCTGTTCCGGGACGGCAGAGCTTTGATCCATGGAACAAATGATATTGCCCGGGCAAAATCCATTTATCATAAATGGATCGGGTAATAAAAGGAGTGTAGTGTAATGAGTATATATAAAGCATTGACAATCGCCGGATCAGATTCAGGCGGCGGCGCAGGGATACAGGCTGATATTAAAACCTTTCAAGAGCTTGATGTATTCGGAATGTCTGCGATTACAGCGGTAACCGCTCAAAATACGCTTGGCGTTCATGGGGTGCATCCGCTGACTGTAGAGGCGTTGAGACAGCAAATTGACGCTGTTGCTGAGGATTTGAGACCGGATGCAGTCAAAACGGGAATGCTCTGGAATGCCGACATGATTGAAGAAGTGGCAAGAAAAATTGACGAGTACGGATTCAATCGTGTAATTGTTGATCCGGTTATGATCGCAAAGGGCGGGGCATCCTTGCTGCGTGATGAGTCAGTTGCCACCTTAAAGGAGTTGCTCATTCCAAGAAGCTACGCGATTACGCCGAATGTCCCGGAAGCAGAAACGCTGACAGGAATGACAATCAGCTCGCTGGATGACCGGAAAAAAGCAGCGGAGCAGCTCGTCAAGATGGGTGCGCAGCATGTCATTATCAAAGGCGGGCACCAGCCTGAGGACAATCACATTACTGACCTTCTTTTTGATGGCAGCATGTTTATGCAAATCACCCATCCTTATATCAATACGAAGCATACGCATGGCACAGGCTGCACCTTTGCTGCGGCTTTAACGGCCCAAACGGCTAAAGGAGACAGCATCCATCAGGCATTTGAGGTTGCGGCCAACTTTGTCCGTGAAGCGGTGGAAAATACGCTCGGCATCGGATCGGGACACGGGCCGACAAACCATTTCGCTTTTAAACGAAACAGCTTAAATACAAGCCGATGAGATCACCAGCTGATGGTGATCTCTTTTGCGTTTGCTACGGTATGCGCTTTTCATCTGGACAAGGTTATGATATGATAGGAATTAAGATCAGGTACTAATACTATGTCTTTATTAAATATAGGAGGCTTTATACATATGAATTTTTCACTTGAAGGCCGCAACATTGTTGTGATGGGGGTAGCCAACAAACGCAGCATCGCCTGGGGCATTGCGCGTTCTTTACATGAAGCGGGTGCACGTTTGATCTTCACATATGCAGGCGAACGCTTGGAGAAATCTGTTCATGAGCTTGCCGGAACGTTAGACCGCAACGATTCCATCATCCTTCCTTGCGATGTAACAAACGACGCAGAAATCGAAACTTGCTTCGCAAGCATTAAGGAGCAGGTCGGTGTAATCCACGGTATCGCGCATTGTATCGCGTTTGCCAACAAAGAAGAGCTTGTCGGCGAATACTTAAACACAAATCGTGATGGCTTCCTTTTGGCTCATAACATCAGCTCATATTCTCTGACTGCTGTTGTTAAAGCGGCACGTCCGATGATGACTGAAGGCGGAAGCATTGTCACTTTGACGTACCTTGGCGGAGAGCTTGTGATGCCAAACTACAACGTCATGGGTGTAGCGAAAGCTTCTCTTGATGCAAGTGTGAAATACTTAGCTGCTGACTTGGGAAAAGAAAATATCCGCGTTAACAGCATTTCTGCCGGTCCGATCAGAACATTATCTGCTAAAGGCATCAGCGATTTCAACTCCATTTTAAAAGATATCGAAGAGCGTGCGCCGCTTCGCCGCACGACAACACCTGAAGAAGTGGGCGATACAGCTGCGTTCTTATTCAGCGATATGTCCCGCGGGATTACAGGTGAAAATCTTCACGTTGATTCAGGTTTCCATATCACTGCCCGCTAAGCAGGATCTATATCAAGCAATCCCGAATAGGGATTGCTTTTTTATTTCTTCTGATTTTCAGCTTTCTGTCATATAGATAGAATATGACACAATCGGAGGGATGAAGATGTCTAATAAGAAAAGAAACGCGGATAAAAAACCGCTCATGTATATTGTTCAGCCGGATTATGCAGAAACCACAAGGTCATCCATGCAGGAGATTGTCATCAAAAGAAAGGCCGACAAACCCGCTCCTCCAAAAGCTGAGGAAAAGCCGGCTTACCATGAGAAGCAGCAGGAGGAAGTTGTGGCACAAGATGTCCTGCAAGCAGACCAAAAGCCTGCAGCCGAACCAGTGAGTCAGCAAACACAAGAGGTGAGGGAGCCAGAGAACATAAAGAACCAGCCGGAGGAGAAAGCAGAGCCGCAGGCCGTAGAAGAACCCGTCGAACACGAGCCCCCGAAAGCAGAAAAAAAGGAAGAGCCTTCACTTGAGGCCCGGAAGCCTGAAAAAGAACCGGAAGCTGTCCATAGTGCTGATAAAGCGGAGGAAAAAGCACCGCCGGCACGAAAAGTGAAAAAACCGATGAGCAAGATGACGATCCACGAAAAAATTGATTTTTTAACAAAGCTGCCTCATAACATGCCGAGAGCGCTTTGTTTGATTGAAGCCAATGGAAGAACGTACAGGGGCGTGATTGTCGGAAGAAGAAATGATTCTGTCCTGCTTCGAACAACCGGAAACGGAGCCCCAACCGAGCTGGCAATCGATGATATTACCTCTCTGCACCCGCTCGGTTTTTAACGAAAAAGAAAAAAGCTGCCCGGCTGATGTTGCCGGACAGCTTTTTTTACATAGAGAAAAGCCTGCAGGCCTGCAAGCTTTTCCAGCTTATGATTAATGATGATGTGTACGATTGATTAATCGAGGATTTAAGCAGTTGATTGCGCAGAAGCAGTCTAAGTCAACTTCAATACAGTAGTTCGTTTTTTCGAGTCGGAACACTTCACACACCGTATCTTTATCGGTGAAGTCCAAAATGTGTTTGTGTTCGTCAAATGCGATTAATAATGACAGTGTTGCGCAGCTTCCATGCACTCTTTCGACCCTGAAAAATACTGTATTAAAGCAAGGGCCGTTATCGAGTTCGCCGACATTTCCGAAGGCGACTAATGGCGTTGATTTTGATGTAAATATTGCAAAAGGCACTGTGTCGCCTAACGAATGGCTTACAGATAAAAGCTTAGAGTGGCAGCCGGTCGGGCAGTCTTCTTCAACAGCGTTTTGCAGATCTTCAATATTTTCTACAGCTTCACGCACGCAGCTTGATGTTTTCTGGCTCATATTATCCCTCCTGCCTTATAAATTTGAGACTGGCGAAATGATGGAGAGTCAGCTGCCTCACGCTGGAAGCAGCTGAATGATTTGCACCTGTAATAGAGTTTGGAAGGGGATTCCTCTTTACAAGTGTTTATCCATTGTGATGATGCTTTTTATCTTTGTGAGGCGATGTTCTGTCAACTAGCTCTGGTGACAGGCACTGAATCGCGCAGAAGCATCCGAGATCCACTTCAATGCAGAAATCTGTTTTTTCTAGCCCGAAGAAATCCGGGTCGCAAGGGTGGCAAACACTTAAGGTATCGCCTTTGACATCGACCGGGCGTAAAATAGAAAGTGTTGCACAGCAATCGCATAATTTTTCGACGCGGAAGAAAATGGATTCAAAGCATTGCATATCATCCACAAATCCCCCTACGTTTCCGAATGTGGAGAACAATCCGCCTTTTTTATCAAAAACGAGAAACGGAATTGTGTCTTTTCCAGCAATCGTAGGGTTTAAAAGGTTGGTATAGCAGCCAGTCGGACACTGTTCTTCAACTGCCTCCTGCTCTGCTAAAATCTTTTCCACTGCATCGCATACACAGTTCTCATGCCGGCCATGGGTTTTTCCGCAGCTCATTGATTTCAGCTCCTTCTTTATAGGGTATTTGACTTTAGTCCTTAACAACATATGTACCCGTGCCCCACTTGGTGTGGGTGAACGTCTATATATTCATCATATGCTTGGAAAATAAGAAAAAGCAGAGCGTTTTTAGCTCTGCTTTTAGAGTTAGAGGACGAGTGTGATGGCTAAGAGTGCCACAAGTGTGTTAGTAGCTGTGGAAACCAATGTTGCTATATCAGCATCTACTGTTGTGATATTTACGCCCCGGGAGCATTCGATGAGAAGTTTTTGGCGGTTTACTTGTTTATTAGCTGAAAGCTGCAATAAATCTTGTGCGACTAATTCGGCAATTACTCCGTCTGCAATGGATGTGAGAGCTACTGTTAGGACAGCTGCATTAACCGCCGTTACAACTGATGTTACGGCTTGAACGTCTGTAGATGAAACGTTGATATCACAAGAGTCTCTGATAATAATTGTTTCATCGGAGACTTGTTTATTGAGATTTGCCTGAGCCAGATTTTGGTCAATGAAGGCATTGTCGTTGCCAAAAAACCCATTGCCATTACAGCAAACATCGCAATGACATTTTCTTTCTTCTTTTTTATCTTTTTCTTTTTCGTCTAACGGATGGTCACAGTCAGGATCAAGTGCAACCCAAGAGTATGGTCTGCTTTCCATATCTATTCCTCCTTTTCTTTTACTGTTATTAAATGAGCGAGCCTCTTACTTTGACTGAGGCATATATCCTGATGAAGAACCCTATTTTTTATGATTGGTTTGAATTGTTATTGTTTTGACGTCTTTGTCTGAGCTGTTCAATTAATTGTTCTCTCCGGCTTAGCGGTTTTTCGTTCTTTTTCTCTTGCGCGGCGGCTTCTTCTTTTTTCTTCTTTTGATTTTCAACTAATGCAGCTGATTTAGCCTGCAAGTCTTTTACCAGATTCAAGAGCATTTCTTTTTCTTCATCTGATACTTTTTTCATTTTGTCTTTCGTGACACCGTGTTTAAGAAAGATGTTTTGAACCAGCATTTTCGTCATTGGATCAGCTTCCGGAAGCTTTTCAAGCTCTTCTTTGAATTTATCGTTATCTGACATTTGTTTTCACCTCGTCTTTTAAGTTTGTGAAAAGAAAGGGTTAAAGGACGTCAAGTTCACTAAGAATGCTGTTTAACACCTGAAGCAAGATTTGTACAAAGGTTATTATCTCGTCGGCAGACAAAGTAATTTTGACGTTGCGGCTGTTGATAATTTTAATGATGGTTCTTTTTTTGATTTGGGAGCTATCGAGAATAAGAATTTCACTTGCTACTGCGTCAGCCAAATCCTCGTCGGCGATGACGAGCTGAGTCGCCACGATAATCATGGTTGTCACAAAGGCTTGTATAGAAAGGGCAGCTGTTATATGTGACGTGTCAATTGTGATATTTTCGCAATCAATCACTTCGATCTGCTGTTCGAATTCGCTTGATAATTGCTCAAATATTGCAGGGTGCAGGGATTCGACTTTTTCTTCAAATGACATAACCTTCACTCCTTTCTTATCCATACTCTATATAATGCAAATGGGGTGCAGAGCGGAATAATAAAAATAACCAATTTTCTGCCGGACAAGATACAATTCATGAAGAATAGGGTTTTGGCATATATGTGAAGGGATCATGATTGGCAAAGGAGTGAACGAGTGGTTATAAATGGGCTGACAATTGTTCTTCTATCGCTTGCGGTCTTTCGGCTCGCCCGCCTGCTGGTGTTTGACACGATTATGGCGCCGCTTCGCAGTCTGTTTCATGAAGAGAAGGAAGAAAAGGATGTGGACGGGAACATTGAAACCTATATCGTGATTAAGGGAACCGGTGTCAGGGCGTTTATTGGTGAATTGCTGAGCTGCTATTGGTGCACAGGCGTGTGGTGCGCCGGCTTTTTGATTTTATGCCAGGCGTTGATCCCGCAAGCGGCGCAGTGGCTGATTTTACTTTTAGCGATCGCCGGCCTTGCCGGCATCATAGAAACGCTCGTATCAAAATGGCTGCAAGAATAAGGCGTTACTACCAGCAACTTTCTGTCAGAATACGCATAAAGTAGCATATATGACATAAGGAAAGGAAGGGGACAAAAATGAATCAGCATCATAAACCTTCCCAAAAATCTCCATATACAGATTCATCGTATCAATCAAAAAAGATAAAAAAGAAAGGCTGCGGGTGCGGAAATAAAAAGAAAAAGCCTCAATAGCCTGGCAAAGAAACCGGAGAACTCCGGTTTTTTGTTTTTTTAACGGGGCGGCCTTGCTCAGCATATATCATAAGCGGGGGGATAAAAGTGAATGAGTTTGAAAAATGGATAGAAGGAAGATATGAACCTCACGAACAAAAGCAAAAAAAGCATGAAGACACGATGGGCAGTATCAGAAAAGACTTGGATGCATTTGATAAAGCCGGTCTGGAATTTGAAGATGAGATTGAAGAGCTGGCTGAAAAAACAGAGGCCTTACTTAAAAAACATCAAGCTCAATATGATCAATCGTAAATCCGCAAACGCCCTATGCGAATATCCAAGCCGATCCAAGCAGCTCACATAGTGTATAGAGAGTAAAGGAGGTGCTTATCTATGGGCTTTGGATACGGATTCGGCGGCGGCTACGGCGGCGGCTGTTATGGCGGTTATGCTGGCGGTTACGGCGGCGGCTATGGTTCAACATTTGTTTTGTTGGTCGTATTATTCATTCTCCTCATCATCGTAGGTGCATCTTTCTTTTAAGATGTATTGAGGAAGTACGGGTTATAACCCGTGCTTCCTTGCCTTGTGTTTATTTTTAAAAATGTTGGAAAAGCACATTGTATTATGTGCATTCATACAATACCGTATTACTCCGCCAAAAGGAGGCGCATTATGGATAATCAATTTTTTAAGAACATCGAAAAGAAAACAGGTGTGAAGATGCAGGATGTAATGAATCTTGCCGGATCACTCCAAAACGCTAATTTTAAAGATGAAAATACAGTGCGCAGTGTGATTAACCGCGTAGCGCAGATGGCAAACAGACGCGTGCCAAAAGAATTAGAAGATAAAATTGTGGAATCTATTACAAGCGGAAAAGAAAAGCTTGATTTTGGCACGATTTCTAAAATGATGGATAATAAATAAGTGGATGGCCTGGCTGACTCACTGCAGCGGGCCTTTTTTTACAGTAAAAACCCGGCAGTAATCTGCCGGGCTGTTAATGATGCAAGGGCTGTCTTGTTTTTTGTAGAAGGGGATACAAAAATCTTGAGCGGTTGGCTGTTTTGCCGCGCCTGTTAGCGGGGCAAGACAAATATAAATGCTGTTTCGCCCGGGTCATGGCTACATATAAAAGGCGTCTTTCCTCCTCAAGAGCGGCCTCGTCTCCTTTTCTTGCCGTTTCTAATGAGAAATCGTGCGGAATCGAGCCGTCTACAGTGCCTAACACGTAGACTGTTTTGAATTCAAGGCCTTTTGACCGGTGAATGGTCATCAGCTGAACGCCATCTTCATCCGTTCTGTTTTTCTCAGCGGCCCTCATATGGTCTACGTGGGCAAGAAAGTCAGGAATCGTTTTGAACTTCTTGGCGACAACCTTGATGTCGCGCAGGTCATCGGAACCTTTTTCCAGCTTGTTGCCCTCATTGCCCCGCTTTTTTAAATACTCGGAGAAGCCCATTTTTCCTTCTGCAAAGGTGATGGCTTCTACGGGCTTCATCGTGCGGAGGCTTGCAAAAAACGGTACGATTTTCTTGATTTTGTCCAGCTGGAATGGCTTCAGATCAGGCAATTTGGCCAGCGCTTTGATCATGGTACAGTCCTCTGTGATCGAGAGCGCCTTCAGCGTATTCAAAGCGGACTGTTTTAAAAACAAGGCGGGAAGCAAGTGTTTAATCGCCTCGGTGTCATCCTCATTTTGGCTGGCGTACAAGTAGGCGAGAATCTGGCGGACGATCCGTCTGCTGTAAAACGATTGGACGCCGCGGTCAGCTGTATACGGAATTGACGATTGATGAAGCCTTTCATATATAGCACGGCCTCCGCTGTTTGTGCGGTAAAGAACCGCAAAGTCTTCTGGACTGGCTCCATTTTGAATTTTTTCTTTGATATCGGAAACGACCATTGTGGCTTCTTCCTCTTCATCATAAGGATAAAACAGCACAGGGACCTGAATGTCATCGCGGGCCGCTTCAAGCGTTTTGGCATATCTGTTTTTGTTCTTTTTCACAACGATATCAGCACTAGAGACGATCGGGTGCGTAGACCTGTAGTTCGCAGTTAAATAGATCGTCTTCGCTCCCGGATAATCCTTTTGAAAATCAAGAATGAAAGACGGATTGCTTCCGCGAAACGCGTAGATGGACTGGTCATCGTCTCCGACACAGCACAGGTTTTGCTCCGGGCTGGCGAGCATTTGCATGATTTTGTATTGAACCGGATTAATGTCCTGAAACTCATCAATTAAGATATACGTAAACCGAGATTGATACTGTTCCAGAAGGTCAGGCCGCTCGATAAACAATTCATAGCAGGCTGAAGCCATGTCATCAAAATCAAATTGGCTGTGTTCTTTTTTCTGGCGTTCATAATGTTCATATAAACGATAAACTTGTTTTTCCCACTCATCTTTTAGAGGGATGCGTTCATTTGGGACATAAGTGTTTTTCCAAAAACCGATCTGCTGCAGGGCTTGGTCAACTGGGAATTCTTTCTCATCGATGCCTTCTTCATAGAGTGCTTTTTTGATATATTGTTCCCGCTGCCACTCCATTTTCAGCAGATGCTCACCGTTCCATTTAGCAGAATTAGAGTGATACAAGATCTTATAAAACAGACTGTGGAATGTTCCTGTCACAAGTCTTCTGACTTTTGCCGGCTGTAATCCGTACTGGTTCGCCATACGCTCTTTCATTTCAGCGACAGCTTTTGTTGTAAAGGTGACAAGCAGCATATTTTCAGGCGGTATGCCTAAGTGTTCGATCATGTGGGCGGCACGGGCTGTCAGCACCCGTGTTTTTCCGCTCCCCGCACCTGCAAGCACAAGCAGCGGACCTTCTGTTTCCGTGACCGCTTTCAGCTGATCCGTGTTTAAGCCGACAGACGGAAAAAGGCTCGTATCGGGTTCTATTGTTTTTGGCACAAATGGTGTTCCTGGTTTAATGCTTCTTGGACGGTGCCATTCCGTGACAGCTGGAGACGGGTCAGCGGCGATCGCTTTTCCCTTGGGCAAACGAATGACACCAGATTCCTGATCATCTTCTTTTTTTTCCTCTTTGGCGGGCTTCGGAGCACACGCCTCCTCACATGCCGGGAAATCGCCTGGCTGGCGATGGATAAACTCTGGCGGATCGGCGATGTTAAGCCGTAACAAAACGGGATTTCCGCAATGAGAACAAAATAAATGTCCTTTTATTCCTTCTTCAAAGAGGAATTGATAATGTTCTCTCGAATATGTATGTAAATGTATAATTCGATCATTCAGTCGGGCGCATTTCAAAAAGGGGTCCTCCCAATCAAAAGGTGTTCATTACAGACAATGACTATCATATCAAAAGAAATGTGTTTCAAAAAGTAAGTTTAAGGGAAAAGAGACAGCAGAGGGGTGGGTATTGTATGATATATGCAGGTCACATTCAAAACCAGCAATACGCTCAATATGCTAATAGAACGATTGGACATAAGCAGGATTATGCCGGAACCGAAAAAATCAGCTATGTCCCGTTTCAGCGGGTATACAAAGAACTGGAAAAGCAGCAGGAGAATCAAACGGCCGCTGAAAGAAAAGTAAACGAGATGAAACGTAAGCGCTCTCTTTATAAGAGATTGCGAGAAAAAGGAATGGGCACATATATTAATCGATATGTATAAAAAACCGTTCATACCAGAGAACGGTTTTTTTATATGCAGTAAAAATCCGGATCTCAAAAGATCCGGATGCGTTCAGTCCTTCATCATTTGTAAGTGCGGAATGCCGGCATCGAGGAATTCTTTTTCAGAAAGCACGCGATACCCGTGTTTCTTGTAAAACGGCACAGCCTGTGTTTGCGCGTTTAAAATGAAACCGGAAGCGCCTCCGTCTGCCGCGGCTTTTTCGAGCGCTTTCATAATGATGCCGCCGACACCGGCTGAGCGGTGGCTTTTCAGTACGCAAATCCGCTCTAACTTGCCGTAGCCGTCCTTCATGCGCCATCTTCCGGCACCGACAGGCTTTTCACCGTCATACACGACGATATGCTCTGACTCATTTTCAAGTTCGTCAATTTCTTCTTCAGCAGGCACGTTTTGTTCTTTGACAAAGACTTCTTCTCTTACATAGAATGCATCTTTCAGTTGTTCTTCATTTTTTGCGATAACTGCTTTCAAACATTATTCTCCTCTGCCTAGCAAGAAGGTTTCATATACTGTCCACGATCCGTTTTCCAACTGGTAAAGCAAGTGGAAACGGTCAACGATTTCTTCATGCGACACTTCCTGCATTTTTAATTGTCCCAGCACATCTGAATGCTCATCGTCGGAAAGATTTTGGCCGACCGTCACATGCGGAACGAAATTATATTCCTGTTCTCCTGCCAACACACCGGTGTATAGCTTTTCATTGAGTGTTTTTAACTCTTCCGTCGGTTCTGCTTTGATGTAAATGACATTGTTGACAGGCGCAAATGAGCTGTATTTTGTCATTTTGAGAACGAGTGGGTGGGACTCTTTTGCGATGTTTCTTAAATGTGATACGAGCTGATCCGCTTTCTCCTCCGCGCATTCAAAGGATGCTCTCAGCGTCAAATGAGGCGGGATTAGAGAGTAGCTTGGGTCATAACGCTTTCTGTAAGAGTTTGCAAGGTCTTGGAGCTTTTTTGATGGAAATAAAACGATTCCGTATTTCATATTATGTCCCTCCTGGAAATAAAGTATGATAGAGTGTTAAAGCATTTTTTTCAGCGCCGGGGTGATGAGCGGCTGCCAGTATGTCCATTTGTGGTCTCCGTCAAATGGCTCAAAATCATAATCGGAAAGCTTCTTCTCCAGCAGCTGCTTCAGCTCCTGGTTCGGTTCTGTAAAGTCCAGAATGTTCCCGTCTGTCGTGTGGACGTCAGTTTCTTTTGTTCCGATTTGGTGATAAATAGAGAGGTGTTGGATATCGCCTGACTGTTTCACGGCTTCTAGTACGTGTTTGTCAACATAGGGAGACTGCATGATGATGTTGCCAAACATATTCGGATAATCAAGCGCTGTCATAAGTGATACGGTCGCTCCGAGCGAATCACCGATCAGGGTTCGGCCATAACCGATCTGATAGGTTGGATACTCATCATCTGCAAAAGGAACGAGCTCATGGGCGATGAACCGTTTATACGCCGAAAATTTTGAACCCTCCGGATGATAGGTGTTTCTGCGCTCTTTTACATCCTTATAGGGAACACCGATAATAATGCACCGGTCTATTTCGTGTTTCGACAGCAATTCCTCAACCTGTCTGCCGATTCTCCCCAGCCTGAAATAATCGTGGCCGTCCTGTGCGATAATGACATGGTATTTATAAAGCGGGGAGTAGTTGGACGGCAGATAAACAAGCAAGGTCATTTCCTCGTTAAGCTCTTTTGAAAAGAATTTCTTTTCTTGCACTGTGCCGTTTTTCGGTGCCATAAAAACATTCCTCCAGGACATCACTATACTTTCTTGCATTTTCAATTATTGTACCATGAATTATTAGAAATTTCTCTCTTTAAACGGTTCGGCACACGAAGAAAAAAGTGTTGAAATAAACTGTGAATTGCGCTAATATAAAACAATCAGAAAATTGAAATCGATATTTCTTATCGTGAGAGGTGGAGGGACTGGCCCTTAGAAACCTCAGCAACCGGCTTGTTTTGCATGTGCAAAGCGCCAAGGTGCTAAATCCAGCAAGCGTTTTTTATGCTTGGAAGATAAGAAGAAGCGTTAAACCCCTTCTTCTTATGAAGAAGGGGTTTTTATTTTGAAAAGGGAAGGTGTCAGCTATATGTCACAGCACGTTGAAACGAAATTAGCTCAAATTGGGAACCGTAGCGATGAAGTCACGGGAACAGTAAGTGCTCCTATCTATTTATCAACAGCATACCGCCACAGAGGGATCGGAGAATCTACCGGATTTGATTATGTCCGCACAAAAAATCCGACACGCCAGCTTGTTGAGGACGCGATCGCTAACTTAGAAAACGGCGCGAGAGGGCTTGCCTTTAGTTCGGGAATGGCTGCTATCCAAACGATTATGGCGCTGTTTAAAAGCGGAGATGAACTGATCGTTTCATCGGACCTATATGGCGGCACGTACCGTTTATTTGAAAATGAATGGAAAAAATACGGATTGACTTTTCATTATGATGATTTCAGCGATGAGGACTGTTTACGCTCTAAGATTACGCCGAATACAAAAGCGGTGTTTGTGGAAACGCCGACAAACCCCCTTATGCAGGAGGCGGACATTGAACATATTGCCCGGATTACAAAGGAGCACGGTCTTCTGCTGATTGTAGATAATACATTTTATACACCGGTCTTGCAGCGGCCGCTTGAGCTGGGAGCTGACATTGTCATTCACAGCGCAACCAAGTATTTAGGCGGGCATAACGATCTGCTTGCTGGACTTGTCGTGGTGAAGGATGAGCGGCTCGGAGAGGAAATGTTTCAGCATCAAAATGCGATCGGCGCCGTCCTGCCGCCATTTGATTCGTGGCTTCTGATGAGAGGAATGAAGACGCTGAGCCTCAGAATGCGTCAGCATCAGGCAAACGCGCAGGAGCTTGCGGCGTTTTTAGAAGAGCAGGAAGAAATTTCGGATGTGCTGTATCCCGGAAAAGGCGGCATGCTGTCCTTCCGTCTGCAAAAAGAAGAATGGGTCAATCCGTTTTTAAAAGCGCTGAAGACCATTTGTTTTGCAGAAAGCCTCGGCGGGGTGGAAAGCTTTATTACATACCCTGCGACCCAGACGCACATGGATATTCCTGAAGAGATCCGCATCGCAAACGGGGTGTGCAATCGGTTGCTGCGCTTTTCTGTCGGTATTGAACATGCGGAAGATTTAAAAGAGGATCTAAAACAGGCATTATGTCAGGTCAAAGAGGGAGCTGTTTCTTTTGAGTAAACACAATTGGACGCTGGAAACCCAGCTCGTGCACAATCCATTTAAAACAGACGGCGGAACCGGGGCGGTCAGTGTACCGATTCAGCACGCCTCGACTTTTCACCAATCTTCATTTGAAGAGTTCGGGGCATATGATTACAGCCGCTCTGGCACGCCGACAAGAACAGCTCTCGAAGAAACAATTGCCGCACTGGAAGGCGGAACAAGAGGATTTGCTTTCAGTTCAGGCATGGCTGCCATCTCAACAGCATTTTTACTGCTGTCACAGGGTGATCACGTTCTTGTGACAGAAGATGTATACGGCGGAACCTTCCGTATGGTGACAGAGGTGCTGACCCGGTTTGGCATTGAGCATACGTTTGTCGACATGACGGATCGTAATGAAGTGGCGCGGAGCATCAAGCCGAACACAAAGGTCATTTATATGGAGACGCCATCAAATCCGACACTTGGGATTACGGATATTAAAGCGATTGTTCAGCTTGCAAAAGAAAACGGCTGTCTGACCTTTCTGGACAATACATTCATGACACCGGCACTGCAGCGTCCGCTTGACCTCGGCGTGGATATTGTACTTCACAGCGCGACAAAATTCTTAAGCGGACACAGCGATGTGCTCTCAGGTTTGGCTGCTGTCAAAGATGAAGAGCTTGGGAAGCAGCTGTATAAGCTGCAAAACGCGTTCGGCGCCGTCCTTGGCGTACAGGATTGCTGGCTTGTCCTGCGCGGATTAAAAACATTGCAGGTCCGTTTAGAGAAGGCGAGTCAAACAGCCCAGCGGCTTGCGGAATTTTTCCAAAAGCATCCGGCGGTGAAGCGCGTGTATTATCCGGGACTGGCTGATCATCCCGGCGCTGAAACCCATAAAAGCCAGTCAACGGGAGCGGGCGCCGTACTATCTTTTGAGCTTGAAAGCAAAGAGGCCGTTAAGAAGTTAGTCGAGAATGTGTCACTTCCAGTCTTCGCTGTCAGCCTTGGCGCCGTGGAATCGATTTTGTCCTATCCGGCAACGATGTCTCACGCGGCAATGCCTAAGGAAGAGCGTGAAAAACGCGGTATCACTGATGGCCTGCTCCGTCTGAGTGTCGGCGTCGAACATGCAGACGATTTAGAACACGATTTCGAACAAGCGCTGAAAGAAATTGCTCCAGTTGCGGTTCGTTAAAAAAGAAGCCGGGGATGGTCCGGCTTCTTTTATTATTGTTCGTCATCAGGATTCAGAATCGCGAGGACTTGATGATCCTCCCAAACGCCATTAATTTTTACATTTTTTCGGGCGATGCCTTCTTTATGAAATCCCGCTTTTTCTAAAACACGCATGGACCCGAGATTACGGGGCATCACACCGGCTTCAATCCGATGCAGTTTCAATTCGTGGAACGCATAATCAACAACCAATCTGACTGCCTCTGTCATAATGCCCTTTCCATTATGGGCTTTGTCTAAAAAATACCCGATGAACGCAGTTTGCAGCGCGCCACGGATGATTTGAAAGAGCGAAACCGTCCCGATTAATCTATCGTCTGACGCTGTAAAGATGCCAAAATGATATTCTTCATCTTTCTCAAGTCTTTCCTGATACTCGGTTATTCGTTTTCTTTGCCCCTCAACCGTATAGTAATCGTCTGCGCGTATCATAGAAAACTGTTCGAAAAAATCTCGATTTTCGCTTTGCAGCCCCAGATTTTCTTCGGCATCCGTTACTTCTAAAGGTCTAACATAAATGGTTTTTCCTTTTAACATATAGTGATCTCTCCGTTCTCATGTCAGCATTCCTCTTACATTATTCTCAGGGAAATGCAAATATCCTTTTTATAAGAAGGAAGAAAACCAATTTCCCATAAAAGTGCCAACATAGTTGCCGATTAAGTAGCCGAGCGTACCGACAAGCTTGTCGGTCCCCCGACAGTAGCGTTGACGGCGAGCAGAATTTCTTCAAGCCGCACACGGAACAATTTTCCGGCAGCTAAGGAAACCGCTAAATTGCTAATCGCAATGATAAACACGAATAATAGAATAAGAGGCGCATTCGTGACGATTAAGCGGAGATCGGCAGGAATGCCGATCACCACAAAAAACAAATAAATCAAAAAGGTTCCAAGCTCCTGAGATCCATTGAGCCTTTCAAAAAAACGCGGGAAAAGAAAAATGATAAGAACAGTTAAAGACGTAAGAACTAGGTACTGATCGCCAAGCGTACCGGTCAGCAGGGGATGAGAAAAAATGCTTTTAAAATAACCGGAAACCTTCATACTAACCGCAACAAGCGCGAAAGCGGCACCGGCATTAAAAGCGATATCCTTTAAGGAAATATCCTTCCGTTTCCAATAGCTTTCAGCACTGTTTCCGCTGTTTCCATCGGCTTTTACTTTCTCTTCAAACGGCATGGCATAATGCCGCTGAAACCATTTGAGTGCAGGAATGCTGATTAAAATAAAAAACAAAAGCGCCATCATAAAATTATCAGCCACAACGGTAGCCGACACATATTCACCAGGCGTCTCAAATTTTGCCGCCATCGCCGCAAAGTTGACCCCGCCGCCGATATAAGAGGCGCTGATCATCCCACCGATTTTATCTAAGTAAGGAATATGCTGTTTAAGTAGAAAAAAAGCAAGAATGCTCCCAAGCACAGTGCCAGCGGAGCTAATCAGAAAAATAAACAGCAAACGCCTGCTTTCCTTAAAAATTTGCCGAACATTGATCTGAAACAATAAAAGTGGTATCGCCAGTGGTACCACATAAGACCACACAGTGTCATACACAGGCGACTCAACAGGAAGCACTCCTACATTTGTAAACACCATAGCACCTGCAAGGGCGATAATAGCGCCCGACACAGCAGACGCCCACTTAAAGCGCTGCTCCAGCCCGATGCTCACTGCCGCCCACACCGCAATAAACCCCCATAATACCCATACATCATCAGAAGAAATCAAAGAATGCAAAACCCCATCACCTCTATTGTTAGAAAATTAAGACATATTATAATAGCCGGGGAACGGAACAGCAAGTCCAAAAAAAGTTTTTCTAAAAAAGCAGTTGACGAATAGAGGAGGAGGTTATATAATAGAACTTGTCAGAAAGACAACAACATACCCAGTAACACATACATATCATGATTCCGTAGCTCAGCTGGGAGAGCGCTACCTTGACAGGGTAGAGGTCGCTGGTTCGAGCCCAGTCGGAATCATAGCTTAAACCCTTGCGCAGCAAGGGTTTTTTACTTTGTTTATTTATTGATTTTGTCATCATTCATCGAGTTGGGGACGGATTGGGGACGGAAGTTTTTTAAGCTGAATTTGAAGTGAATTCAAAATCAGCTCTGTTTCTATGCTAGGTTTAATGGATTATAAAGTTTCAATATTCTTTTCGATTTTTTGAATAACTTGTTCGAGCCATATGATTGGAGATACGCCGTAACTAAGAACGTCCACTCCGTCAGCAGCTTCATCGATAAAACCATTCTTTTCTTCATCCGAATAATCGCTGTTAATAAAATCTTTCAATGCAACTATATCAGTTTCTTGCTCTTCTTTTGGAATCTCTTCTAAGTATTCGTCCAGTGCTGACTCTGGAGAATCAATATCCTGTTAGAAATACCCACCAAGGAATCTAAACACAGGATCAGGAATTTCGGTTCAATCATTACTTATCACTACTAAGAACGATTAACTTCAAATCTAAGAGATAGTACGTATCTTATTCTATATAACTTTCTGCTATATCAATATCATTTGTCATCTCTAAGTCAGGGTATTTTTCATCTAATTTTTCTTAAACAATTAATAAGTTCTTTACTTTGTAAACTTTTAGCTAAATCTTCAAATACTTCACTGATCCAATATAAATCTTCTTTATTACAATTTTCTAATAGCTAATTGTATTTTCTTCAGGTATCGATGGCTATTATGAACCAGCTACAAAAGCGAAATTGAAGTAATATAAAAAGGCCCTCTTAAAATAGGGGCCTTTCAGTGTTTCTTTTAAATAGCTTCTTTTAGTTTTTCTATTACACTTTTCAACCATTCTATAGGTGGTAATCCAAGTGTCGGGAAATATATTTCTGCATTACACTTTATAATGTCTTCCTTTTTTTCTTTAGTTAGATCGCTATTTAGAAACTCTTCACAAAACTTAACTGTAAATAGCAAACCTTCTTTACTAATTTCCTCAATAAATTCGTCTAATGCGTGTTCAGGGGATCTGATATCTTGATGAAATGTTGCACCTAAAAAATTTTCTAATTCGTCTAAGAAATCATAACTTTCATCCATGATACTTCCTCTCTTTCTATTTGGTTGGATATCCTGTAAGAATAAAGTTACCGTTGTTATCTTTTTTGAGTATAATTTTTGCGTTTGTAACGTTCTCTACTAGTTCTGAATTTCTTGTTACACTTCTGCCGATTATTTCTCCATCGCCCTTGTATTTTAACATTAATTTAGGTTTTTTAGGATCATCAATCCAATTTTCGATTTTCTTTATATTTTTTGGATCGTTTAAGACTGCATTAGCAATTCTCTCAGCGGTAGTATTTGTCAGGAATAAAAATTAACAGCTCAGAAGATAATCACTACCTTGATAGGGTAGAGGTCGCTGGTTCGAACCCAGTCGGAATCAGACACGGCGGTTAGAGGCGTTATATCAATGTTTATAGCCATTTTTTATTGCGTTGACTTAGGCGTATTAGGAATGCAGGGTAGCGGTGACCGTTACCATGTTTGAACGTTCTTATTCTATTAAACCGGAATAGGAGGCGTTTTTTTATGGATGATGTTCGGAAAGGGAAACCGATTAAACGAATACGCAGAGGTAACGAGGCATCAATATTTTGAAGAACAAAAGCAAATAACTGTTATGACTCTTACTCTATTTAACTATCAGGAAGGCTCTTTTACTTAATAGAAACGAGATGTGTGTAACAGTTTCCCTTTGGTGTGAATGTAATTCCATATGACCGTGGCGGTTGCCACCATACTTTACAAACGTGTAATCAGAATTGGAAATTGCATACTTAGCCGTTTTGTCAATGATTTTTTTAGAGGTGATTTTACCATTAAAAGGTAAATGATGCTTGCCCATTTAAACAATCTTTTGGCGGGTGTATATTGAATGAAGGGGAGGGATGTAATTGGTCAAGGTTATATTGTCATTTGTTTATTTACTTGGCTTTATTTTTTTAAGTAGATGGTCTTTTGATGGTTTTTTTCATCAGGATTATTTTTCGATTGTTGGTTTGTTGTGGTCTATTATTGTTACATTTTTCTTCGGCATTTACACTGGAAGCCCATTGCTTTTTAACAAGATCACACAATCGAAACGATTAACTGTTAAAAACAAAAAAGCATTTTACGTTTTAAGCGGAGCGGCAGTTATCTTTTTTGTCTTATATTTCATCTTCTCTAAATCTCTCATAAATGAAATTGCGCCCTACACTGTCTTGAGTGGCTATATTCTGACTTGGGTATCTGGGATAACTCTAACTAAACTATTGTAGCCAGAAACAGATGGGAATGCGCAAAAATATAAACGTAATAATATAGACCGCAAGCAAATTGCGGTTTTTTTCGGTTAAACGTTAGAAAGATATATTAGTGGTGTCCTGTGAATCCGCATTTACCATCGTCAGAAGTTGGTATTAAAATCAATGAATGTTATTAAGATGATTCGTGCGGTGGATCAACATGGAGTTAATCAAACCATAGAATACTTAGAAAAAAGTAACGATTCTTATGTTGAAGACATTGCCTTTGGGACTGCACCTGCTTATGCAAACTCAAAAGAATTTGAAACCTCTATCATCAAAAAATGGTTGAAACTCAAACACAAATTCAAAGGTGAGAATGACTGTATAACTTTTAAATAGAGATTAAGCTTATCCGGGGCTTGTCATTTGTTTTAGTACGTGGTTTCGCTACAGACTTTACAGTGAAACTATACCAAACATATTTCACAAACTTGATAAAATAACTTTTAAACCTTCCTATAAAATGAAGGTTTTTTATTTGATTTCAATTTTTAAATCCTTTACATACAGCGATTGATTAACTCGAGCAATCAATGTCGCAGTTATATTTATTTTTCAAGAAAATGTTATAATGAAAAGCCATAAAATGATAGGAGGGGGAATTTCGATGCATTACATAACGGCATGTTTAAAAATCATCAGTGATAAAGACCTTAATGAGATAATGAAGGAATTCAAAAAACTTGAGGAAGAAACGAACAAAGAAGAGGGTTGTATTACATTCCATGCTTATCCGCTTGAGCCATCAGAACGTAAAATAATGCTTTGGGAGATTTGGGAAAACGAAGAAGCTGTGAAAACCCATTTCACGAAAAAACACACAATAGACGTTCAAAAACAAGAATTAACGGAAGTAGAATGGTTAATGAAAAGCAATGTGAATGATTGAAAGGCTCTTTAAAAAAAAGACATTCAATGACTTAGAATCAGCCACTTGTGATTAAGTAGTAAATTGTTGTCCAACTCTTATTTTTTCTATTTAATATTTTTTGAGACGAAAATGTTTTTTTTGAGCTGATTTTGAAATGTATTCAAAGTCAGCTCTGTTTGATTTCATGGATTATATTCTTTGGATAACTTGTTACCATTTCTACATGGATGACAGATGAAATAAGAAATTTTCTTTCACCTAAATTTCCAATGGGGCGTATTGGCACACCAGATGATGCAGCACGAATGATTGCTTTTCTTGCAAGTGATGAGGCTGAATGGATAACTGGACAAATTATTCATTCAGAAGGTGGATTTATTCGGGGCTAAGCTACTGAAACACAATATACACCAATGTATGATGTATTCCCAAAACTAAATCTAAACTTGAAGCGCAATTGAAATAAAATAAGGTCCCTTCTCTTTTTAGAGGGGGACCTTATTTTATTCATGCATGTTTTGCATCCAGAAAATCTGGCGGATAAGAGATTAATAAACCGTTACATATACTTTTCCGAATACTGCAGTACCTTTAAACAAAGTAATCGTGGCTTTCCCTTTTGATTTAGCCGTCACTAAACCATTTTGATCGACTTCCGCAACTTTTTGGTTATCAGTCCAATAACGAGTAGCTGAATTATTTTTAACAGAATAGGTTTCTCCAACTTTTAGAGGTAAATTATAGTCTTGAATCTTGATAACATGTGTAGGTGAAATAGAAATGTTCTTTACTTCAGTAGGTGTGGAGTTTATTTCATGAGCTGAAGCTACCCCGCTGACCGACAGAGCTAACGCAGAAATCGATAAAGCAGAAACAACAGTTTTTTTGAAATTCATTTTGAAACACTCCTTTAAAGTTTTTTGTCTTGCACTATAACAATTCAGCAAAAGTAATTATTTTCCTTGTAAATAAATGTTAATAATATGTGAACGATCAACTGATTTGAGCTAAGACTATTGTGTGCCCTGCACAGAGTTTATTTATGATGGAAAACTGCTGAGAGAGAATGGCCATCCTTAAAATGTTAATAGCACACATTTGATGGTTATTAGTTTGTTGAGCGTGTGGGAATTTTGTTACCTGCACTTTATCCCCGAAGATACCAAATCACTTTTCTTCATCATGTTCTTACTTTCGTACTCATACATTAGAAAATCTTCGTTCTAAATAGGTGAAGAATTGGAGTATTTTTATGAATTTCTGCTGTATACGATAAAAAATACATTACATAGCAAACTCAAAGAATATAAAAATCGTATTTTTCCGGAAGCTTCGGTAAAAAACGAAACTTTTGTCTCTATGATTTTATTTTATAATGTAAACGGTTTCTTATATAGTATACTTATACTATCAATTTGCTCAAGTAGATACTGACAGGAAGGATAGAAAAACAGATGGAATACATAAATACAAGACAAAAAGAGATTTTGTATCTGTTGTTATCTGAACCTGATGACTATTTAGTTGTGCAAGATTTCGCAGATAGGGTACAGTGTTCTGAAAAAACAATCCGGAATGATTTGAAAGTGATCGAGGATTATCTAAATGAGCATTCTCATGCACAGCTTATTCGAAAACCAGGGTTGGGCGTTTATTTACATATAGAAGAACAAGAAAGGACCTGGCTAAGCCAACAATTACATACTGAACATTTTTCTTCTAGGCAGCGGAGCGATGAAGAAAGAATGCTGCACATTGCTTATGACTTATTAATGAATCCGAAGCCTGTTTCCGCAAAAGACATTGCTGCTCGGCATTTTGTCAATCGATCTTCCATAAAAAAGGATTTATACGCAGTAGAAGAGTGGCTGAAGCGTTTTGATCTCACGCTGGTTTCTAGGCAGCGGCTTGGATTAAAGGTTGAAGGGAACGAAAGAAATAAAAGAAAGGCATTGGCAAGAATATCTGATTTGATCCACAATACAGCGTTTACCAGCCAATTTATTAAAAGTAAGTTTTTACATTATGAAGTAGACTTTGTGACGAAAGAAATCAAATCACTACAAAAAAAGCATTCCCTCTATTTCACAGACGAAACGTTTGAAAGTTTGCTGCTGCATACATTGTTAATGGTCCGCCGCATCAAAATGAAGCAGCCGATTTCATTGTCCCCAAAAGAAATGGCGGCAGTAAAAAAGAAGAAAGAATATCAATGGACATTTGCTTGTTTACAGCGGCTTGAACCGGTTTTTGCAATCCGCTTCCCAGAAGAAGAAGCCGTGTACTTAACATTACATATATTGGGCGGTAAAGTTCGTTATCCATTGCAGACAGAAGAGAACCTTGAAAATGCTGTGCTTCCTAAGATTGTAGGGCATTTAATCAATCGTGTTTCAGAGCTGAAAATGATGGATTTTCATAAGGATCAGGATTTGATCAATGGTTTGAACATTCATCTCAATACTGTGCTGCAACGGCTGAGCTACGATCTTTCTGTAGCAAATCCTATGCTCAATGACATCAAAAAGATGTACCCTTATTTGTTCCACCTCATCATTGATGTTTTGGAAGAGATCAATCAAACGTTTGATCTTCATATTCCTGAGGAAGAGGCAGCGTATTTGACATTGCATTTTCAGGCAGCGATCGAACGGATGCAGTGCAGCAGCGAAACACATAAAAAGGCGATTATCGTCTGCCACATGGGGATTGGGATGTCACAATTGCTGCGGACAAAAATTGAACGGAAATATCACCAAATCGCTGTAATGGCTTGTATTGCAAAGGCCGATTTAAAGGATTATATCAAAAAGCATGAGGATATTGATCTTGTCATATCCACCATTGCGCTGGAGAATATTACGGTTCCCCATATTGTTGTATCTCCGCTTTTAGAGCCTGGCGAAGAGAAGAAATTAAGTGCGTTTATACGTCAGCTGGGCGAATCACACCGCCAAAAACAAAAAACGTTTCAGATGCTGAACAATACGACTCCTTTTTTGGTTTTTTTGCAGCAGGAGGCGGAGCATCGCTACAAGTTAATCGAACAGCTGGCGACAGCTTTGTTTGAGAAAGGCTATGTTGATAAGGACTATGCGGTTCATGCGGTGATGAGGGAAAAAATGTCGGCGACAAATATTGGGTCAGGCATTGCCATTCCTCATGCAAACGCTAAATTTATTAAACAATCAGCAATCGCGATTGCCACATTAAAGGAGCCGCTTGAATGGGGAAATGAAAAAGTTTCGCTCGTTTTTATGCTGGCTGTCAAACACGAGGATCAAACCATGACAAAGCAGCTGTTTAGCGAGCTTTCATATCTTAGCGAGCAGCCGGCCTTCGTCCAGAAGCTGACGAAAGAAGCCAATGTCATGACATTTTTATCTCATTTGGATTATTAAAGCAGGGATTATTCCTTGCTTTTTTTGTTATAGGGAAAAATGCCTTTATTACCGGAACCTATGGTAAAAAAAGCGATTTTAATGAGCTGATTTCGGTATACAGTTGAGACAAGATCTTATTATTCACACTTTAAAGGAGGTTTCCTATGAAACTTTTAGCGATTACATCTTGTCCGAATGGAATCGCCCATACGTATATGGCAGCGGAAAATCTGCAAAAAGCTGCTGACAGACTGGGCGTTAGCATCAAAGTTGAGACCCAGGGAGGGATTGGTGTTGAAAATAAGCTAACCGAAGACGAAATTCGCGAAGCGGACGCAATCATTATTGCTGCAGACCGTTCGGTAAACAAAGACCGGTTTATAGGCAAAAAACTGCTGTCTGTGGGGGTACAGGACGGCATCCGCAAACCGGAAGAATTGATTCAAAAAGCTCTTAACGGGGATATACCGGTCTATCGTTCCGCTTTAAAATCGGAATCCGGTAATCATCAGGAGAAGAAACAAAATCCAATTTACCGTCATTTAATGAACGGCGTTTCATTTATGGTTCCTTTCATTGTTGTCGGCGGATTATTGATAGCGGTTGCATTAACGCTTGGAGGGGAGAAAACACCTAAAGGCTTAGTTATTCCGGATGATTCCTTCTGGAAAACGATTGAACAGATCGGCAGTGCTTCATTTTCATTTATGATTCCGATTTTAGCCGGCTATATCGCCTATAGCATCGCTGATAAACCGGGGCTTGTGCCAGGGATGATCGGCGGATATATTGCGGCGACTGGAAGTTTTTATGACAGCGCAAGCGGCGCCGGATTCCTCGGGGGGATTATTGCCGGGTTTTTGGCCGGATACGCTGCACTTTGGATCAAAAAATTAAAAGTTCCAAAAGCCATCCAGCCGATTATGCCGATTATTATTATTCCGGTGTTTGCATCACTGATTGTAGGTTTAGCGTTTGTATTTTTGATAGGCGCGCCTGTAGCTCAAATTTTCGCCTCTTTAACAGTTTGGCTGGCGGGGATGAAAGGGTCGAGCTCGATCCTTCTGGCATTGATTTTAGGGGCGATGATCTCATTTGATATGGGGGGTCCCGTAAATAAGGTGGCATTTCTGTTTGGATCGGCAATGATTGGAGAAGGAAATTATGAAATTATGGGACCAATTGCTGTCGCTATTTGTATCCCGCCGATTGGCCTTGGCATTGCGACGTTTTTAGGAAAAAGAAAATTCGAGGCATCTCAAAGAGAAATGGGGAAAGCGGCATTTACGATGGGGCTCTTCGGCATTACTGAAGGAGCGATTCCATTTGCGGCGCAGGACCCTCTGCGCGTTATTCCAAGTATTATGGCAGGCTCAATGACAGGTTCTGTGATAGCCATGATTGGCAATGTGGGAGACAGAGTGGCGCACGGCGGACCTATCGTTGCAGTGCTTGGCGCAGTTGATCATGTCTTGATGTTTTTTATTGCTGTGATTGCAGGATCTCTTGTCACTGCTCTGTTCGTCAATGTACTAAAAAAGGATATTACGGCGTCTCCTGTGCTCAGTGAAACTGCACCGCCCTCCGCGCCAAGTGAAGCTGCGGCAGCAAATGAAATAAAGCAGCCAATTCAAAGCCAAAAAGCTAAGATGTCGGAATTTAAAAAACTGACAGACATTATCAGCCCGGAATTAATTGAACCAAATTTATCGGGGGAAACGAGGGATGACATCATAGATGAATTGATTCAGAAATTGTCCCGAAGAGGTGCGCTGCTTTCAGAGAGCGGGTTTAAACAAGCCATTTTGAATCGTGAACAACAGGGAACAACGGCGATTGGCATGAATATCGCGATTCCGCACGGAAAGTCTGAGGCGGTCAGGGAGCCGAGTGTTGCCTTTGGGATCAAACGATCAGGTGTTAATTGGAATAGCCTGGATGGATCAGAAGCTAAATTAATCTTTATGATTGCTGTACCGAAAGAGAGCGGGGGAAACCAGCATCTCAAAATACTGCAGATGCTATCTCGAAAGCTAATGGATGACAATTATAGGGAGCGGCTGCTCTCCGTGCAAACAACAGAAGAAGCATACAAGCTGCTAGAAGAAATCGAATAAAGCGGGGGATTTTCATGACGATTGAACCGTTATTTTTCAAGCCTATTTTCAAAGAAAGAATTTGGGGCGGGACCGCTTTAGCTGATTTTGGCTATACCATTCCGTCACAACGAACAGGAGAGTGCTGGGCTTTTGCCGCGCATCAAAATGGTCAAAGCGTTGTTCAAAACGGAATGTATAAGGGGTTCACGCTCAGCGAATTATGGGAACATCACAGACATTTATTCGGACAGCTTGAAGGGGACCGTTTCCCTCTGCTTACAAAAATATTAGATGCTGACCAGGACTTATCTGTTCAGGTGCATCCGAATGATGAATATGCCAACATACATGAAAACGGTGAGCTTGGAAAAACAGAATGCTGGTACATTATTGATTGCCAAAAAGATGCCGAGATTATTTATGGCCACAATGCAACAACAAAGGAAGAACTAACTACCATGATCGAGCGTGGAGAATGGGATGAGCTCTTGCGCCGTGTAAAGGTAAAGCCGGGGGATTTTTTCTATGTGCCAAGCGGTACTGTTCATGCGATTGGAAAAGGAATTCTTGCTTTGGAGACGCAGCAGAACTCTGACACAACCTACAGATTATATGATTATGACCGAAAAGATGCAGAAGGCAAGCTGCGCGAGCTTCATCTGAAAAAGAGCATCGAAGTGATAGAGGTCCCGTCTATTCCAGAACGGCATACAGTTCACCATAAACAAATTGAGGATTTGCTTACAACGACATTGGTTGAATGCGCTTACTTTTCGGTGGGGAAATGGAACTTATCAGGATCAGCAAGCTTAAAGCAGCAAAAACCATTCCTTCTTATCAGTGTGATTGAAGGGGAGGGCCGTATGATCTCTGGTGAGTATGTCTATCCTTTCAAAAAAGGAGATCATATGTTGCTGCCTTACGGTCTTGGAGAATTTAAACTCGAAGGATATGCAGAATGTATCGTCTCCCATCTGTAACATGCAGGGCTTGAGAAATAAATTTGCGAGTGAAGACGCCTATTCTCCAGCAATGATCTAAATAAAATAAGAGTTTAATAGTTGGAGAAGAAATGTTACACTCTTTTCTGTATATGGTAAAGAATGAAAAAACACGATTCGGTTGGTAGTCCGGATGCATGATTGAGAATGTCAGTAACCTTCCCCTCCTCGGGATGTCCATCATTCTTTAATATCTTTTATGAGGAGGGAATCGTTATGAAATTAACGATTTACTACGATGGTCAGTTTTGGGTAGGCGTTGTTGAAGTTGTGGACAATGGAAAGCTAAGAGCCTTTCGTCATCTTTTTGGCAAAGAGCCGAGGGATTCTGAAGTATTAGAGTTTGTTCATAACCAACTCCTGAATATGTTGGCCCAAGCTGAGCAGGAAGGAGTGAGTTTACAAGGCAGACGTCAAAAAAAGATCAATCCAAAAAGATTGCAGCGCCAGGTTTCAAAAGAGTTGAAAAACGCCGGAGTAGCTTCTAAAGCTCAAGAGGCGATAAAGCTAGAGCTTGAAGCAAGAAAGCAAAAGAAAAAACAAATAATGAAAGAACAACGAGAACATGTAAAAGAGCAAAGGTATATGCTCAAAAAGCAAAAAGCGAAAAAGAAGCACAAAGGTAAATAATCCAAACAAAAGCAGGCGCAGTGCCTGCTTTTGTAATTAAGGACTCTACTTTGTAACATATATCCAATGTTTATAATCCGCTGATTTATGATTCAATATAAACCCTAACTTCTCCAAGGTTTTTTGTGAGCCTAGATTATCATGTTCGCATCTTGCGGTGATCCGGTTTACTGTTTCTTGGCTTAATGCCCAGTTTATTAGTTTTTGGGCGGCTTCCACACAATAACCTTTGCGGCGATGACTTTTATTTGTTGCAAAACCGATTTCAATCATGCCATTTTCGTCTGGGTCACCTAAAAATCCAGTTCCCCCAACAATTTCATGGCTGTCCTTCTTTACAATAATCCATGAATCAAATCCTTTTGTTCCATTGTTTTTGACTAAAATCTCGCGGAAATAAGGTATCGCTTCAAAAAAATCAGAATTTGGCCATTCACCATTTGTTTCATAACCTAAGTCTTTGATAGCCTGATGATCTTGTTTAGACGCGGCGTCAAGAAGGGGAATATCAATCGTTTTTAATCGTAATCGATTCGTCTCAAGGAGAACCATATATCTAATCCTCTTTTCTTTTTACTGGGAATAATGATAACATATAACAATTTTCTCTGATACCTTGGCAGTAGAGAAAGATGAAGAAATTGAGGGGAATTGAAAGAGTGACAGGTGAGAGTTTGCCCAGCCCAAAAACGGGTAGGAAAATGCTGATGTTAATGTGTCCCTACCCGTTTTTCTGTTCCTGAATGCAGGGTTTCTGATAACATGTTGTGCTACCTTTTCGCAATCAAATAAAGCGATATGGCTCTTTGGGTTTGCACAGGATTATGAATGATAATGACCCATTGGTTTCTTCGTCTTGGAAAGCTTGCTACCGCATACAATGGAGCAGTATCGCGCGGAGTGAACCCACCATTTATCACGTTGATATCTCTTCCTTCAAGATGACAAACTAAGTATTCACCTGGATTGATGACCTGTTGGTTCGTCCATGCGTAAGAATAAAAGCCGTCTCCAAGATCTTCGGTGGAAGATGGGGGGACAAAGCCATCTACAGTCAATGTGATTTCTCTTCTTCGCTGTCTTTCTGAAAAGTCTGGACTTCTTTGAGGGTTATGAGTATGTGAAAAGTAAGGAATTAACGCAGGGCCATAAAAGTAATGATACAAAGCAACCACTCCTTTATTTTCCATTCATACAAATTGTATGTGAGAGTTATTTGTTCATTCCTGTTTTGTTCCATGTAGTCTAATAATGGGCTATAGGCGTCCAAGGAAATCAATTTGTCCTTTCGTTGATTCAATGCTAGTAACCTTGAAAATGCAGGTTAGGATGATAGAATTTACATATTACTGCAAGAAGTTAGACATACATCATTTTGATAGTGGGTGAAAACAATGGCGAAAAAAATGGCAAAAACAAATGCGGTTCGTCTGATAGAACAGCAGAACATCTCTTATGAGGTATTAGGGTATAAAACAGACGGCCAGCCGGTAGATGGCATCTCTGTTGCGGAAAAAATCGGTTATCCTTTGAAATATGTATATAAAACGTTGGTTGCAGCAGCAGGAACAAATCATTATTATGTCTTTGTTGTACCCGTTGCAGAAGAGTTAGATGTAAAAAAGGCAGCAAAGGTGACAGGGGAAAAGAAAATAGAAATGATTGCAATGAAGGAGCTATTAGCGGTAACTGGCTATCTTCGCGGCGGCTGCTCGCCAATTGGCATGAAAAAATTGTTCCCGACCTATATTGATTCATCTGCAGAAACGCTTGATTTTATCATTGTGAGTGCAGGGAAAATCGGTATGCAGCTAAAGTTGGCGCCACAGGATTTAGCAAGATCATGTGATGCCGCATTTGCAGAAATTGTATAGATGCAGATATAGGGGGAAACAAAAAAGCTTAGTCATATCGATTAAGCTTTTTCCGCATCCCTTTCAAATATGATTTCAAAATAAGCAGCTGCCCCATACCCATCTATACTGGGAGCGAAAATCTGAACAAATCTCCAGCCTCTTTTCGCATAATCATGGATGATTTGCTGGTAGTCTTCTTTAGGCCTTCTTCTCATCGTACTCAGCTCAACTCTTACGAATTCATATTCTTTCATCGTTTGATTCCTCCTATTAAGGTATACGCATAATTGAGCAAGAAGTTCCGAAAACATAGGTTAAGGTCTGCCTCACTAAACACAGGAACATCTTGAAGAGTTAATGGGCTATAAAAACGAATTTCACCGGGTCAGCAGTCCAAATGAATCTCTTGCTTATTGCATTTGACTGAGTATATAAGTAAAAAAAGAGCGGCCAGAACATATAAGAAAGAGATGATCATTAACGCACTCATAACAGGGTAGTGTTTAGCGGAATAGATGAAAAAATCAAGCTGTGAAATTTGTTTGGGGCTGCTGACGGTATCAATTCCATTTAGCAGTTTTGAGAGTTTAGCAGTATAGTTCCAATCAAATCGATCTGAAACAAGCTCGCTTCCTTGATACCAATTAACAGCAGCTAAAAACAGAAATATCATAATAGAAAATCCAAGCTGAACAACTAAAAATATTCCCTTCACTTTTGTATGACCTCCAAATCTATGAATATGGGAAAATTAAACAATATATTACCACCGTATGGGTTATTCTTGCAATTTCACTTCCATACAACTCAAACGCAAGTCTATTTTTTTGTTTGTTTTTGGCTTATAATACCTGATGATGGAAAAAGAGTGAGGGTTTATAGATTAGAGAAACAAATGTATTTATTTGTGGAGAGAGTATAGAAGCATTCGATTAATCTGCTTTTTCACAGAAACGGTTTTCATCTGTTTGCCTGAGCTTTACAATTGGCTGGCAAAAAAACAATGATTTCTTTCAATCAAAACATGCAACGATGCGACATATTTTATATCTTGATGACTTATCTCATTGCCTTTAAGTCATCCTATCGAGAAAGCGATGGTATTTTATGAACAAAGAAACCCTAAAAAACATACTCATGATTTTTTCAATATGCGCAATCCTCCGAGAAACCGATGGTATGCGCATAGCTGATAGCTGGATTTTGAGTGAGATTATACGATTTTTGATTTGCATGGTTGTGTTTTTTGCCATGACATTTCTATTAGATGCTGTTTTTCCAAACAAAAAAGAGTCACATTAATGTGTGGCTCTTTTTGCATCATCTGATCAGAAACATCATAAATGAATCGATCATCATGATGAAGAACAGCAAGCAAAAATAAATAAGTGAGTAGACAAACATATCCTTTGCCCACTTCACGTCATCGTCTGTTTTGAATCCTTTGATGCTTTTTTTGATCCATATGCCTCCGAGAACCAAGGCGGCTAAAAAATAAAATGGGCTTATATGGCCGGTGCCGAGAGAGAAAGGAAATAATAGCGTGACCGGCACCAGGACGGCAATATATTGCATCATTTTTATTTTTGTTACATGGTTGCCTTTGACTACTGGCAAGAGCGGAACGCCAGCGGCACGATATTCCTCTTTGCGTCTTATCCCAATCGCCCAAAAATGCGGCGGCTGCCACAGAAACATAATCGTGTACAACAGCACTGCTGTCATACTGAGGTCACCGGTTACGGCACAATACCCCATCAATGGCGGCGCAGCACCTGGAAAGCTCCCGACAAATGTGCTCCACACAGACGTTCGTTTCACCCATACCGTATAGATGATCGCATAAAAAATAAAGGCGGCCAGTCCGAGAAAGGCCGTTAATGGATTGAGGGAATAAAGCATGGCAAGACCTGCGATCCCTAAAACAGAGCCATATGTTAAGATCATGGCTGGCGGCATTTTCCCTGTGACCGAGGCCCTGCTGCGAGTGCGTGCCATTTTTGCGTCCATATGCCGATCAAAATAGTTGTTATAGACAGTGCCGGAAGCCATCACAAACGCGGTTCCCAACATTGCTGTTACCATTGTCATCAAAAAAGCCATGCCGGTTAACGTTTTTTCTGCGCTTGCAAACGCGATCCAAAACCCGCCGAAGGCTGCTATCGAGTTTGATATGATAATGCCGGGTTTTGCAAGTTTGATAAAATCGTAAATGGTTACCCGGTTTGAAGCTTTTATGTATTTTGTTTCAGATATGGCTGCAGAATCTCTTGTATTCTCCAAAAATAGACGCCTCCCCCTAAAACTGCATGCTTTTGTTATCGTAACAAGAGGGATACGGAATCACAATTATTTCCTATATTTGTCATGATATTGTCATTTTTAAAATAAAAAAATGGGGAGCTGGACTGCCCCCATTTTGATATGCGGCGACTAGTAACCGTAACCTCCGCCATATCCTCCGCCATAACCGCCGCCGTAACCGTACCAAGGGTAGTAAGGCGGGCGCGGGCGCGGGTAGTAATAAGGCGGGCGCGGATAAAACGGGTAGAACGGATAATAATAAGGCGGATAAAATGGCCGTCTCGGACGCGGATAATAATAAGGCTGTCTTTCATCATAAGGGGTAATTTGTTCAAATGGCTGTTCATTCAAAGGGTAATCCAAGAGGAAAACCTCCCTAGCTTTTTTTATTCCTTTTACCATATTCTTGATGCTTAAGTTGGGTGTATGTACATTTATGAAACTCGGTTTTTTTATGATGAAATTCCTTAAAAAGGATTGACATGAACTTCTAAATCTCATAGTATTACAAATGTGAAATAAATGTTACTACAATGTTACAAAAGCATTTCTAAATAGATACAGTTCCAACTGATGAAGAGTAAATCGAAATGGCTACGAAAGAAGGAGTTTTTGTTGTTGGCAAAAAGAATCAAATGGTTTCATGTATTAATAGCAGTTGTATGTGTGGTGGGCCTTATCGGCTTTTTCCATAATCATTCATTGAAAAAAGAAACGGTCATGAATAAAGTAAGAACTGATTCTCAATATGGGAATGTTGAGATCGCAACGCTTGTGAATGACGGGAAAACTTTTAATTACGCCGTTAACTATCCCGTTTTCAAAAATGAAAAAATGGATTCGGCATTAAAAAGATTCGCAGAAAAAGAGGTTCGTCAATTTCAAAAGGAAACAAAAGACGTTGACCAAGAGCATACGACAAAACGCAACGAATTAAATGTTGATTATAAAATTGTCCATTATGCCAAACAGACAGTGGCGATTGTATTTAATGAATATAAATACATCGGCGGGGCACACGGGCAAACCGTGAAAAAAACGTTTAACTATGATTTTAGTAAACAAGCGTTTCTTTCCATTGATGATATTTTCAAAGAGGACGCTGACTACTTACATAAGCTTTCGTTAATCGCTTATCACGAACTGAAAAAGAATAAGGACATTGCAGCGGACGATGCACTGTTAAAGGAAGGGACGGCTCCGAAAAAAGAAAATTTCAGCCGCTTTGCCATCAAGGAGGATTATATCGAACTTTACTTTGACACATATCAGGTTGCAGCAGGCTATCTTGGAGAGCAATCGATTGCCATTAAGAAAAGTCTTTTGAAAGACATTCTGAAAGAACAATATATTGATAAAGCAAAAAATAAAAATAAAATCAAAGAACAAAAGCCGAAGCATGAAGTGATTTCTTTACCCAAAGAGGAAACGGTTGATCCAAATCAAAAAGTCATTGCGCTTACTTTCGACGACGGCCCGAATCCTGCGACAACAAATCAAATTCTAGACTCCTTGAAGAAATATAAGGGTCATGCCACGTTTTTTGTTTTGGGGAGCAGGGTTCAATATTATCCGGAAACGCTAATAAGAATGCTGAAAGAAGGAAATGAGGTGGGGAACCATTCATGGAGCCATCCACTTCTCACAAGGCTTTCAGTGAAAGAAGCGTTAAAGCAGATCAATGACACGCAAGACATCATTGAAAAAATTAGCGGATACCGCCCGACGCTTGTAAGACCCCCATACGGCGGCATTAATGATGAACTGCGGAGTCAAATGAAAATGGATGTTGCGTTATGGGATGTTGACCCGGAAGATTGGAAAGACCGTAACAAAAAAACAATCGTTGACCGTGTCATGAGTCAGGCGGGAGATGGAAGAACCATTTTAATTCACGATATTTACCGCACCTCTGCTGATGCGGCCGATGAAATTATGAAAAAGCTCACCGATCAAGGATATCAATTGGTGACGGTTTCTCAGCTTGAAGAGGTTAAAAAACAAAGAGAAGCGAAATAAATTACAAAAGGCTGTCCGTACGGACAGCCTTTTTTCTATTTAATAAGAGCCTGTGGTCGCCCAAACATTTAAGTTTGGTCCTGAATACTTGCCGAAAGCGTAAGAAGTCCTTGGATCTAAATCATATACCATCGGTGTATAGCAAGACTTTTGGCCGGCCACCGCTTTTCCATTGCCGCCTGCAGAATCACAATTATATCTCTTTCCGTCCGTGTTTCGGGTAATCTCCGCATTTGCTTCAAAGCCAGACGTCAATGTATTATTCATCGTGATTTTTGCCCAAGCCGTTTTACATGTACTGCTGAATTTAAGCTCGACTACTCCGATGACTTGATTGCTGGCATTCACTAAGTTTGAGGATTTTTTTGTAGAGCCAGTGGACGCACAATCATTGTAATAAGGGCTTTTTCCATCGTAGGCATGGGTTTCCGCATTGGCGGGTACTCCTTTGACGGCAAAAATAAATACTACTGCGAATAACACCAATGAAGCCTTCGTAAACAGTCTTTTCATATCCTTTATGACCTCCTTAATATGGCAAACAATAAATCATACGGAGGAACAATCAAAACATGCATGCTTTTTTGTGAACAATAAAGGCGGCCGGGAGGATGGAGTTATTGGCCGCCTTTGGTGTGAGGTTAAGCTTTTACATCAATGGTTTGTCCGAGAGTCGGATGCTGAATCATCTTTAAGGTTTGATCGGCATTTTGCTGGGCGGTGTCCAGCATTTTTTTCGTTAAAGCGATATTAACATTCTGGGCAAGGGATGCTTGATGCATTGCAACTGATAAAGCAGGAATATCCATCGTTCCACCTCCTATGCCTTACCTATCGGCGGGTTTGTATGATTTTACAGTGAAAAATGGTTTAATTTTCGCTGTTGACCCTTACGCTGCGGCATATCGTATGTTTTTGACAAGGAGGGAATCAGGATGAATCTAGTAATGGAAAAGACCTTTGAGCAATACGAAAAGCTGTTTTCAATGGAAGAACAGAAAAGAGAAGATGTATTTCGGTATACGATGATGAGGCCGTTTGAAAAGATGTGGACCGCCATCCAAGTTCCGCTGAAAGCGAAGGAGCCAAACGGCTATGATGTGATCATGGCTGCGAAAATGCTGGGCTATTTGGATGTCCGTGATGCTGAAAGCGGCCAGAAAGCACTGCAAATACTGAAAGAATCACATGTTTCAGAGACAGCTGAATCTGCACTTCGGCAATGCATATTTTTTGCTGAGCGCGAACAGCTGCGGGTGAATGCAGAGGAGATCAAATTCGGCCTTTATATCGCTGATCCAAATAAACTTCAGCTGCAAAAAGGCTACTGCGGGTTTGGCGGGATACCGGGCTTTATTCATGTATGGATTGATTCGAACCGTTATAACCTGCCAAGGATTCCTTCAATTATTGCTCATGAGTTTCATCATCATGTGCGGTTTTCGTATATAGATTTTCATCATGGCTCTGTAAGTGTCGGGGATTATCTTGTGATTGAAGGATTGGCGGAATCATTCGCCAGAGAGCTGTTTGGTACGGAACGATTGGGCCCTTGGGTGACTCGTTTTGATCATGAGGATTTGCAATATTCCATTGATGTGATCAATGAGGTGCTGGATGTGAAAGAATTTTCGGAAGTCAGCCGTTATATGTTTGGTGATCCAATTGCTAACGACCAAGGCTTTAAGCCTGCAGGTTTATCGGCTTTTGCGGGTTATGCAGTTGGCTATCATGCCGTTCAGTCATTTATGAATCAACATCATATCACGATAAGCGAGGCCACGCGTTTGGATGCGAAGACCATTCTTTCTCAATGCGGGCTGTTTTCTACATGAAAAAAGCGTCACATACAGCGGCGCTTTTTGATTCCCAAAACCAGCAGTTCTATGGCTGCGCAGGCGGCAATTCCGATTGTATATGCTTCGATATCGCTCCATAAAAAACCGTACCCCAGTACAAGCCCGCCAAGAGAAGTATCCCTAATCTGGTCGATCCATTCGGCATGATAGAGCTGGCTGAATTCAATGACAAAACAGAAAGAAAGACTGATAATGCCCGTTATCATTGTCTTCAGCTTCCGAAATAGAAATCCGCATCCCGTAAAGATCATGGCGGCCCACAACGAGTCTCCCAGATAAGTATTGAGGGTATCAGGAAGAACACTGGAGAATGCTCTGGATCCAAGCCCCAGCCCAATGATCAGTACGGTGAAAACTGCATATATCCAACGATTTCGCTTCATTGCGAATTGATACCCCGTCTCTGCTTCATCTCCCTGTATTGTAAGGAATATAGCTTTTATTTGTCCACTAAAAAAGCGGCTGAATAGCCGCGTAGGGTGTTTATTTTGCTTTTAGGTTTACATGGTCGGCTGTCTGATCCGTGCCTATTACAAAATGGAGTTCATAGCGGCCTGTATCATATACATAATCGATTTCATCGGTAAACGGGACGGTTAACACCCGATTTGCTGGTCCTAATTGCTTCTGCAGCACTTCCGGCGTAACTCCGCCTAAATTCAGCTGCCGTTCCACACCGGTTCCAAAGTAGCGGATTTCTGAAATTGTCATGTCTTTATGATAGGAAAATCCGTAGCCCGGCTGTCCCATATTCCAGTGATATAAATCAAATCGATTGTCTCCCCCGACTGGTCTTTCCGGTTCTCCAAACGCAGCGTGGACATCCCCTTTTGTGCTTTTGTTAATGGTAAGGCCTTGCGCCTGCTGAGGCATTTCCCCTTTATAGGCGGTGTTATAGAGGTTTTTGACAAGCTCGGCGGCTGATTGATTCGTGTTTTCTGAGAGCGTGTTTGTTTGAGCTGCGGCCTTTGCCGGTGCTGAAAAGGACGCAGCCCCAAAGCCGGTAAAACAGCTTGTTACTGCTGCCGCAGCGGTAATAGCAGACATTGTCTTTTTCATGTTGATCCCTCCTTATTGATCTACCATCCCGTTTCCCGGTGTTAGTGCAATAAAACATGTGAGTGCGCTTTGTATGTTTTATTGAGTTGTTGTAAGGGAACTGAAATAGGTAATTCGGTATATAAAGCAAGAAAGGGGAATGGAGATGGCTGGCAAGAAAAAAATCACAATAAACGGCGTTGAAATGGAAGCGTCCGAGGAACAGACGGTGCTGCAGCTTTTGAATAACAGCTCGATTGAAGTGCCGCAAGTTTGCTATCATCCAAGCTTAGGACCGATTGAAACATGTGATACGTGCATCGTCAGCATCAATGGTGAGCTGAAGAGGTCGTGCTCCGCTGAATTAAAGGATGGGGATATCATTGATACGCTCTCACCTGACGTGAAAAAAGCGCAGGTCATCGGGATGGACAAGATTTTATATAATCATGAGCTTTATTGTACAGTTTGCGATTACAACAATGGGGGATGCGAAATACATAATACGGTGAAGGAAATGAAAATCAATCACCAAAGCATTCCGTTTGATCACAAGCCATACCATAAGGATGAATCCCATCCGTTTTATCGGTATGATCCAGATCAATGTATTTTGTGCGGACGCTGTGTTGAAGCATGCCAGGACGTTCAGGTAACTGAAACGCTGACCATTGACTGGGAGCGGAAACGCCCGCGCGTCATTTGGGATAACGACGTGCCGATCAATGAGTCGTCATGTGTGTCATGCGGCCATTGTTCAACGGTCTGTCCGTGCAACGCGATGATGGAAAAAGGAATGGAAGGGGAAGCCGGATATTTAACAGGCATCAATAACGAAACGCTGCGACCGATGATCGAGATCACGAAAGGCGTAGAGACAGGCTACGGCTCGATTCTCGCGATTTCTGATATGGAATCCGCTATGCGCGATGAACGAATCAAAAAAACGAAAACCGTCTGCACGTATTGCGGCGTCGGCTGCAGCTTTGATGTCTGGACAAAGGGCAGAGACATTCTGAAAGTAGAGCCGCAGGAGGAAGCGCCAGCCAACGGCATTTCTACTTGTGTGAAAGGCAAGTTCGGCTGGGATTTCGTTAACAGCGAAGAACGCCTGACAAAGCCGCTGATCCGTGAAGGTGACCATTTCCGTGAAGCAGAGTGGGAGGAGGCGTTATCGCTGATCGCCAGCAAGTTCACTGAATTAAAAGAGGCGTTTGGCCCGGATTCTCTCGCTTTTATTACATCTTCTAAATGTACAAATGAAGAATCCTATCTTATGCAAAAGCTGGCCAGAGGGGTCATTGGCACAAATAATGTGGACAACTGCTCTCGCTATTGCCAATCTCCTGCGACTGCCGGCCTGTTCCGGACAGTCGGCTATGGCGGTGATTCAGGATCAATTACAGATATCGCGCAAGCGGACCTTGTTTTGATTATCGGTTCGAACACGTCTGAGTCGCATCCAGTCTTATCCACTCGGATTAAACGGGCTCATAAGCTGAGAGGGCAGAAAGTGATCGTCGCGGATATCAGAAAACACGAAATGGCAGAACGCTCCGATTTATTTGTCCAGCCGCGTGCCGGATCGGATATCGTCTGGCTGAATGCGATCGCCAAATATTTAATAGAAAACGGCAAGGCCGATGAACGATTTTTGAGAGAAAGAGTGAACGGACGGGATGAATATGTAAAAAGCCTCGCGCCGTACACACTTGAATATGCTGAGGAGAAAACCGGGATTGATCGAGAAACCCTTATCCAAATGGCAGAGATGATCGGGCAAGCTGACAGTGTGTGCGCATTGTGGGCGATGGGCGTGACACAGCATATTGGAGGAAGCGACACGAGCACGGCGATCTCTAACCTGCTGCTTGTGACAGGAAACTACGGAAAACCGGGAGCAGGTTCTTACCCATTGCGCGGTCATAATAACGTGCAGGGAGCAAGTGACTTCGGGAGTATGCCTGACAGAATGCCAGGCTATGAAAAAGTGACGGATGAACAAGTCCGCCAAAAATACGAGCGTGTGTGGGGTGTGCCGCTGCCGAAAGAGCCGGGTATGACCAACCACGAAATGATTGAAAAAATCCATTCCGGACAGCTGAAAGCGATGTATGTAAAAGGTGAAGAAATGGGCCTGGTGGATTCCAATATCAATCATGTACACGCCGCATATGAAAAGCTTGATTTCTTTGTGGTGCAGGACATTTTCCTTTCACGTACAGCGGAGTTTGCTGATGTGGTTCTTCCTGCGAGCCCAAGCCTTGAAAAAGAAGGAACGTTTACAAACACAGAACGCCGGATTCAGCGTTTGTATCAGGTATTTGAACCGCTGGGTGAATCAAAGCCGGATTGGCAGATTATTATGGAGGTTGCCAATAAGCTTGGCGCCGGCTGGCACTATAAGCATCCTGCAGACATTATGGAGGAAGCAGCCAAGCTGTCGCCGATTTATGCCGGTGTCACCTATGAACGTCTTGAGGGCTATAATTCCCTGCAATGGCCTGTAAACGCTGATGGAAAGGATTCACCTTTACTCTTTACAGAGCGCTTCCCTTTCCCGGACGGCAAGGCCATTCTCTACCCTGTCCAGTGGACAGAGCCTGAGGAATTCGGTGAGGAATATGATATCCATGTCAACAATGGGCGGCTCTTGGAGCATTTCCACGAAGGGAATCTGACTTACAAATCAAAAGGGATTTCCGAGAAAACACCGGAAGTGTTCTTAGAAATTTCTCCTGAGCTTGCGGCAGAACGAGGGATTCAGGACGGAACCCTCGTCAGGCTCACATCGCCTTTCGGAAATGTCAAAGTGAAGTGCCTGATTACTGATCGAGTCAAAGGGAAGGAAGTATATCTGCCAATGAACGATTCAGGGGAAGCGGCGATCAACCTGTTAACAGGCAGCCATGCCGATAAGGATACCGATACGCCTGCTTACAAAGAAACATCGGCCAAGATGGAAATTTTGAAGCACGACGGAATCAGCCCGCTGCCTAAGATCAACCACCGCAACGGCAATCCGCAGCCGCAAATCGGTGTGCAGGTTCATAAGAAATGGGCGCGGAAGGATTATATTTTCCCTGGTGACGCTGTGAAAAGGGGGATGGGCCATAATGGCTAAAGCGATTAAACGAATCCAAAAAATCGAGGTAACAGAAGAGGATCAGCGAAAGCGTGATTTGCGGGAAATTGAAGATGCTCTAATTGACCACAAAGAAGCGATTCTCGAAACCTTGCATATGCTGGGCCATATGAACGAGCGCGGTGTCCTGCCGTTGCTCCGCGGCCTTTTTGGCCAAGGGGATAAAGTTCTTGATATCCTGGTGAAAAAGGCAGATACAGAGGAAACAGCCAATACGCTGAAAAATCTGCTTCTTCTGTTTGGGACACTCGGCATGCTGGACGTGAAGCAGCTCGAGCCTCTCATTTTGAAAGTGAATGCGGGTGTAGCAAGCGCCGTAGAGCAGAAAAACAGCGAAGAAAAGACAGGTTATTTTGATATTATCCGCTCGCTAAAAGACCCGGAAATCAACAAATCAATTACACTGCTCTTTTCCTTTTTAAAAGGAATGGGACAAGATACAAAGGAGCTGGAACGCACGACGCAGCCTCCGGAACACCAAAAACATCATCAGGAACCTCGAGAGAAAAGAGGAATGAATAAGCGAGATTGACCTCCCACCCGAGCGGCTTCAGCCAGCTCGGGTTTTTTGATGAAAAGGTCTATTGGACTAGTAAAAAATATTCAAATACTAGGAAGAAGTAAGATTGTGTTGAATGAGATAGAAATAATCGTTACTTTCTTACCTGTTAGGAAAAGGAAAAATCTGATTATAATAGAAATCGATTACTTTAGATGGGGGAACAATCATGAAAAAAGTCTTATTACTATTATTTGTTTTGACGATCGGGTTAGCGCTTTCTGCGTGCAGCCAATCGAGCGATGCGTCAGAGAAGGAAAAACCGAAAGAGAAAAAATCGCAAGAAGAGCTTGAAAAGGAACTTGATAAGGAATTGAAAAAAGGCGGTGAGCCGAAGACCAAAAAAGATGATCAAATACATAAAATAGGAGAAACAATTAAAGTAAATGATATTAATTTCACGGTGAATAAAGTGGATCGTGAACAGAATGGCCAATATGGAGATTTGGGTGGAAAAGACTATGATAAAACAAAAACAGTAAAAGATAATGAAGAGCGGTTAATTATAGAAGTGACCCTAGAATACGTTGGAAAAGGTTCAATGGAATACAACCGATTAGGATTAGATCTGAAAGACAAGAAGAATAAATCAGTTCGCTCAGTCATTTCATTGGAGGATAAAGGAAAAATGTTTTTGGGGGGGAATCTGGCGTCAGGAAAAAAGGTGACAGGAGTAGTTAGTTATGTAATACCCAAAGGGGAACAAAAAAATTACACATTAGTGTATAACCCTTTTTTAATAGATACTGGAAGTGATAGAATTGAAGAAAGCGCAAAATACAATATAGATTATTTGATAAAATTAGAAAAATAGCATTAAAAAAAAGCACGTTTTCATCAGGGAAGAAGCGTGCTTTTTTTATAGTGACAAATAATGTGAAGGGGAGAGTGATAAAAGTGCAAACCAAATGGCTGGATCGGGTACAGCGGATTCGGGCGATCGCACAGGCGGGGCTTGCTTTTTCCAAGGATGTGTACGACAGGGAGAGGTACGAAGAGCTAATGAAGCTTAGCGCGGAAATGATGGCGGATTACTCACAGACGAACATTGAAGTTATCACTGATTTATGGAGTGGGGAGAGCGGCTATCCAACACCGAAAGCGGATGTTCGCGGCGCAGTATTCCGAGAGAATCAGATTTTGCTTGTCCGGGAGAAGCATGATGAGCTGTGGTCGCTGCCGGGTGGATTTTGCGAGATTGGTTTATCGCCAGCTGAAAACGTCGTCAAGGAAATCAAAGAAGAGTCGGGGTACGATACAGAGCCGTCTCGATTGCTGGCCGTGCTAGACAGCCATAAACACTCTCATCCCCCTCAGCCTTATCACTATTATAAAATCTTCATCGCATGCAGCATGACGGGCGGGCAGGGGGAAACAGGGATCGAGACGAATCATGCCGCTTTTTTTCCGGAAGACAGCCTCCCGCCGCTTTCTCCAAAACGAAACACACCCTCACAGCTTAGCATGCTGTTTGACTTTTTGCGCCATCCGGACAAGAAAACGATATTTGACTAAAAAAGAAAGAGCCTGTGGGCTCTTTCTTTTTTATAATGTAATGTGTTTTTCGTTGGCGAGTTTCAGAAGGGTCAAAATAGAATCGGCTTGTTTATGGCCGAGTTTTTGCTTTAATTTGTTTTCTTCAACTAATCGGCTGCCATAAATTTTGACAGAGGCTTTGTCGACGACAGTATGCCAGTTTTCCTGTTTTTTTCCCTCAACAAGCGGTTTTTCATGTCTCTCAGAAAAAGAGAACACAAACAGTACGAATGCAAGTGAAAGTAGGATGCCGACAACTTGTTTTTTGTAATTAGTCTGTGCTGCCACGTTGTTCTCTCCTTCACCTTTTACCTTCTATTTAATCATAGAATCAGCTTATTTTACATAATGGGAAAGTCATTTTTGGAGTTAGTGCATTTGGTTGAAAACAGAGACGTTTTTTGAGCGGAGCGGTGCAATTGAATCCATATTGGATTTGCGTGCTTATGCCTAAGGTCACGTTGTGAGCCAAAACAGCAGTGCAGAATAGAAAAAAATTGAAAGATTATGGTAAGATGAACGAAATTCGAGGGGGAATATATGATGCCTGCATCGAACATCGTGATCGCCTGCCTGCTGTTATCAATTTAATTATTTGTGGTAGTCCCTCTCTTTTTCGAAAGCGGGAGGTGAAGTGGAACATTCATTGCTGAATTTTTTCAAGGGAGTGACCATAATGAGTGTGTTAAACCGCCGGCAAGCCTTGCAGCGAGCGCTGCTCAATGGGAAAAACAAACAGGATGCGTATCATCCGTTTCCATGGTACGAATCGATGAGAAAGGATGCACCTGTTTCCTTTGATGAAGAAAACCAAGTGTGGAGCGTTTTTCTTTATGATGATGTCAAAAAAGTTGTTGGGGATAAAGAGCTGTTTTCCAGTTACATGCCGCAGCAGACAAGCTCTATTGGAAATTCCATCATTAACATGGACCCGCCGAAGCATACAAAAATCCGTTCAGTCGTGAATAAAGCCTTTACTCCGCGCGTGATGAAGCAATGGGAACCGAGAATTCAAGAAATCACAGATGAACTGATTCAAAAATTTCAGGGGCGCAGTGAGTTTGACCTTGTTCACGATTTTTCATACCCGCTTCCGGTTATTGTGATATCTGAGCTACTGGGAGTGCCTTCAGCGCATATGGATCAGTTTAAAGCATGGTCTGATCTTCTGGTCAGTACACCGAGGGATAAAAGTGAAGAAGCTGAAAAAGCCTTTTTGGAAGAACGAGATAAGTGTGAGGAAGAACTGGCTGCGTTTTTTGCCGGCATCATAGAAGAAAAGCGAAACAAACCGGCGCAGGATATTATTTCTATTTTAGTGGAAGCGGAAGAAACAGGCGAGAAGCTGTCCGGTGAAGAGCTGATTCCGTTTTGCACGCTGCTGCTGGTGGCCGGAAATGAAACCACTACAAACCTGATTTCAAATGCGATGTACAGCATATTAGAAACGCCAGGCGTTTACGAGGAACTGCGCAGCCATCCTGAACTGATGCCTCAGGCAGTGGAGGAAGCCCTGCGTTTCAGAGCGCCCGCCCCGGTTTTGAGGCGCATTGCCAAGCGGGATACGGAGATCGGGGGGCACCTGATTAAAGAAGGTGATATGGTTTTGGCGTTTGTGGCATCGGCAAATCGTGATGAAGCAAAGTTTGACAGGCCGCACATGTTTGATATCCGCCGCCATCCCAATCCGCATATTGCGTTTGGCCACGGCATCCATTTTTGCCTTGGGGCCCCGCTTGCCCGTCTTGAAGCAAATATCGCGTTAACGTCTTTGATTTCTGCTATTCCTCATATGGAGTACGTCAGTATCACTCCGATTGAAAACAGTGTGATATACGGATTAAAGAGCTTCCGTGTAAAAATGTAATAGATAAGGAGACTGGAGATTCATGAAAAAGTACCATATTTCGATGATCAATATCCCGGCGTACGGACATGTCAATCCTACGCTTGCTTTAGTAGAGAAGCTTTGTGAGAAAGGGCACCGTGTCACGTACGCGACGACTGAGGAGTTTGCGCCCGCTGTTCAGCAAGCCGGTGGAGAAGCATTGCTCTATCATACATCCTTGAATATTGATCCTAAGCAAATCAGGGAGATGATGGAAAAGAATGACGCGCCCCTCAGCCTTTTGAAAGAATCACTCAGCATTCTGCCGCAGCTTGAGGAGTTATATAAGGATGATCAGCCTGATCTGATCATCTATGACTTTGTTGCGCTGGCTGGTAAATTGTTTGCTGAAAAGCTTAATGTTCCGGTCATTAAGCTCTGTTCGTCATATGCCCAAAATGAATCCTTTCAGTTAGGAAATGAAGACATGCTGAAAAAAATAAGAGAAGCAGAGGCTGAATTTAAAGCCTACTTGGAGCAAGAGAAGTTGCCGGCTGTTTCATTTGAACAGTTAGCTGTGCCGGAAGCATTAAATATTGTCTTTATGCCGAAGTCTTTTCAGATTCAGCATGAGACGTTCGATGACCGTTTCTGTTTTGTCGGCCCCTCTCTCGGAGAACGGACGGAGAAAGAAAGCCTGTTGATTGACAAGGATGATCGCCCGCTTATGCTGATTTCTTTGGGTACGGCGTTTAACGCATGGCCGGAATTTTACAAGATGTGCATCAAGGCATTTCGGGATTCTTCATGGCAAGTGATCATGTCGGTTGGGAAAACGATTGATCCAGAAAGCTTGGAGGATATTCCTGCTAACTTTACCATTCGCCAAAGTGTGCCGCAGCTTGAGGTGTTAGAGAAAGCTGATTTGTTCATCTCTCATGGCGGGATGAACAGTACGATGGAAGCGATGAACGCAGGTGTGCCGCTTGTCGTCATTCCGCAAATGTATGAGCAAGAGCTCACTGCAAATCGGGTTGATGAATTAGGCCTTGGCGTTTATTTGCCGAAAGAGGAAGTGACTGTTTCCAGCCTGCAGGAAGCGGTTCAGGCTGTATCCAGTGATCAAGAGCTGCTCAGCCGCGTCAAGAATATGCAAAAGGATGTAAAAGAAGCTGGCGGAGCAGAGCGTGCGGCAGCTGAGATTGAAGCGTTTATGAAAAAATCCGCTGTCCCGCAGTAAAAACATAAAAACCGAAATCAATTTGATTTCGGTTTTCTGTTTAAATATTTTTTTTCATCCCGCATCTCCGGCATTCTCTAAGAAATTTTCCTCCTTTTACAGAGCTTTTGAACAGTGTGTAATCACAGTTGTCGCAGCGCCCGCTGCGGGCATCCGGATATTCATTGAATTCGTAAACAATCGATGTATCGTAGCCTTTTGTTTCATATTCTTCTTTTTTTGTATCCATGTCGATCCTCCGTTACAAGACGTGTCTGCTGTTTATCTTACAGCAAGCTTCCGGCGTATTCAATGGATTTTAGGAGGTTGGGTTTATCTTGATTTCTCCCTTGGTTTGCGCCACAATAGCTTTATTAAGCTTGTATACATAAAAAGCCTATGCAAAGAGGAGAGGAAACGGGTATGGGAAAAGGGTTACTTGGAAAACGTGTGGCAATCGGTGGCTCACGAAAAACGGAAGAAATCAGTACAATCATTGAAAAACAGGGCGGAATCCCTGTCATCCGGCCTCTCCAAGGTACAGTTTACTTAGCAGAGAAGCAGGTGGAGCCGGATTTGCGGACGTTTGCGGAAGAAAAAGCTGACTGGGTCATTTTCACGACAGGCATCGGGTTGGAGACTCTTGTCGATATGGCAGAGAAAATTGGACTGAAAGATGAGTTTCTGCAGGCCATTCGCCAAGCGAAAGCGGCATGCCGGGGATACAAAACGCTGTCTGCGCTGAAAAAGCTTGGAATCACACCGGAAGCTTCGGATGAAGACGGGACAACAAGAGGCTTAATCCGTTCTTTGGAGCCTCACGACTTTTCAGGAAAAACAGTCATGGTGCAGCTTCATGGCGAAAAAGCGCCGGCTCTCATGGCATTTCTTGAAGAAAAAGGCGCGTCTGTCCTGCCGATTCTGCCTTATCAGCACATCCCGCCGGAGGAGGAAACGGTGGAGCGGTTATGCCGAGAGCTGATGAACGGTGAGGTCGATGCCGTTTGTTTTACAACGGCCATTCAGGTTCGTTCCCTGTTTGATTTTGCTAAGGGGCGAGGTTATATCAATGAAGTGAAGAAGGTATTCGAAGAACGCGCCATCGCAGCTGCTGTCGGAAAAGTGACTGCTGAAGCACTGCGGGAAGAGGGCATTACGAGACTGCTTACGCCAGAGATTGAGCGGATGGGTGCAATGATTGTTGAGCTGGCCAAGTATTATGAAGAAAAGGAATAACAAGTACAAAAAGCCGCTTTTCCCTCGGAAAGCGGCTTTTGTCTGTCATTCATTCTGCTTCAGCTGATGATGAACGGTGAATAATGATGGGTATGTCAGCACGCTTAAGATTACACAAGTCAGCGCGGCTGAGGCCATCGTTGTAAACACGATTAAGAGTTGAAAGCGTACTGCCTGAATCGGGTCCGCGCCGGCTAGAATCTGGCCAGTCATCATGCCGGGAAGCTGGACAAGACCCAGTGTTTTCTGGCTTTCGAGCGTCGGGATCATACTCATTTTCATCGCTGAGGTAAGAATGCGCTGTATGGATTGCTTCGGTGTGCCGCCAAGTGACAATATTAATTGAATTTCTTCTTTGCGAACGCCGACTTCTGAGTTAAGCCGGTTTAGAAACAAACTTGAGAGCACCATCGAATTTCCGATGACCATCCCGCTGATCGGAATGACATATCGTGCCGTAAGCGGAATGATATGAAGGGACAGCAGAATTCCCTGCGTCACAATTTCTACGATTGCTAACGCGGCAAACACCCTCCAAAACGAACCGATAGTATTTTTCTTTCGCTTGATGACATTTTGCGCCGCCACCGCGAGCATTAACAGCACCATCAGCAGGATAAAAACAGGGTGGTCTCCGCGAAAAATCAGCGACAAAACATAACCGATGATAAGCAGCTGCACCGCGGCCCGGATGGTGGCGATGATCATATCTTTTTCTACACCGGCTTTAAAGGATTTTGATAAAAACAAGGCGATCAAAACAAAGATCATCGTTAAAGAGAGAGAAAGGTAATCCATTACCGAGTGCCTCCCTTCAAAAATTCTTTCGCTGCTTCATGCTGCGGAGCGGAGAAAAATGTGTCGGTTTCAGCGATTTCAAGCAGCCGGCCATCTGCCATAAACCAAATGGTATCGGCTATTCGTTTTGCCTGCTCCATATTATGAGTGACCCACATGACTGTCCATTTTTTCTCTTGATGCTGACGTTTGATCAGTTCTTCAATCTCAAGAGCAGAAACCGGGTCCAAGGCCGACGTGATTTCGTCCAACAATAGAATGGAGAAAGGATTTGAGAGCGTTCTGGCCAGTGACAGTCTTTGCCGCTGCCCGCCCGATAAGTCTCTGGCGCTTCTGTCTAACAGCTCTGGCGGCAGCCCTGCAAGAGAAGCCAGCTTTTCAGGAGAGTACAGCTGGGATTGATGCAGCCTTTGTACAAGACTTAAATTGTCACGCACTGTCCCGTCGAGCACGGGAGCCGATTGAAACGCGAGGGCTGCTGTTCTCCTCAGTTCATTGACATTCCATTCTCTGACTTCCTTTCCGTATATGTTGACTTCGCCGCTGTCAGGCGTTCTCATTAAATTACACATAGAAAGGAGGGTGCTTTTGCCTGAGCCGGAAGGACCTAAAACGGCTACGATTGCACCCTGTTGAATGTCTCCGGTGACATCCTGCAGCACATCATAGGTTTGTCCATCTTGTTTATAGCTTTTTCTGACTGATCTGAAGGAGATGGCTGGTATGTTTTGTGTTTGATCGTTTGCTTCCATTACAATAATCACCTTTCAATATAAGTAGGCTGACATTATATTTAACTATAACGTGAAACAGACCCCTTTTGGTAGCACAAATAAAGGAGAACAGGCTTTCACCCATTCTCCTGCAGATGCTACGCAGTCAGATTTGACTGTGCTTTCTTTTTCGGTTTTCTCGGATGTGAAGCGAAGGTATGTAACATCATCCCCGCTATTATAATGAATAAACCGGCAAATGATAAAAGAGATGGGAAAACGCCTGACAGCAGAACAATTTCACCAAGCAGCGCGAAAATCACTTCACCGGATTGAGTGGCTTCAACAGCTGCGAGTTTTTGCGGATTGTCTCTTACCATATCAGTGGCCCAGAAAAATAAAACCGTCGCGATGATGCCTGAGCTGACGGCAACGATAAAGGATTGAACGGTTTGGCTTGCTGTTGGAAGGCCATCTGACCACCAGCCGTAAGCTGCTAATATAAGCCAGAATGGAAGGCTTGCCAATGTCATTCCAAGCACGCGCTGAAATGTATCAAGCCGGCCTCCGTATTCTTCGAGCATTCTCCTGTTTCCTAACGGATAGGCAAAAGCCGCAATGACAACCGGCAGCACACTGAAAAGCAGCATCCTCCCAGAAAGCGATTCTGCATGCTGAAGCTGAATCAGAGCCGCTCCAATCAGGATGATCATGGAAGTGCCAAGTGAAACCAGGGGAATCTTTTGGCGAACGAGCTGCGGACCGCCCGGCATATCTTGTTTGACATAAAACAAAGGAGATAAGAGCACCCCGGCTACAATTGTAATTTGCCAGGTTCCGGCTATGAGCCACCCCGGACCGTATGCAGCCGCAAATGTAATCGGCGCGTAAAAAAGCACGAAGCCGACGAAGCTCCATTTGATCCAATAAAACGGCTTTTTCCTCATCTCTAGTAAGAGAGGCGTGAATGTCCCTCTCATGATGACAATCAAACATAAAAACGGCACCATAAAAATAAAGCGCAGCGAAGAGCTCCAAAGCCAGCTGCCTCCTGATAACTCCATCGCTCTGTTTAATATAAAGGTAACGGCGAAAAAGAGTGAAGCCAATATTCCGATAACGATAGCTTTCATGATATCCCTCATTCTGGCATTATTTTTTTATACTATACTATTCGGTATCATGCAGATCAATGGAATCATGAGAAAAACATCATGTTTTGCGAACCGCTATGTGTGGAAGACAAAAAAGGGAGGTGTAATTGATGGAAAAAGAGACACAGACATACTTCTTTCCGGATGACGGCAGGATTCCGAATCACCCTGATTTTCCGCTCGTGGTGTATCAAAACGCGCTTAAGGACACCGGACTGGCAGAGCGGATCGTCATCCGGCATGGCTGGTCAAACAGCTGGTCAGGGAGTGTTTTTCCATACCATCATTATCACAGCAATACGCATGAAGTCCTGATTGCCCTTAGGGGAGAGGCTGTGATTCAGTTTGGGGGAGAAAAAGGGGCTGCCATCCCTTTCAAATCAGGCGACGCAGTCGTGATTCCAGCCGGAGTCGGACATAAAAAGCTCAGCTCAAGTCCCGATTTTACTGTCCTTGGCGCCTATCCCGGTGGCGTTCAGTATGATATGAAGACGGGGAAACCGAATGAGCGGGAGGAAGCGCTCAAACAGATTAAGCAGGCGGCGTTGCCGGCGAATGATCCGATCACAGGAAAAAGAGAGCCTCTATTGGAAATATGGGTAAAGTGAAGGGGAGAAATTGCTGGATTGTCAATAACTAGTGCCGCAGAAACGATATGACATGAGCTCCATATAAATTAATTTCATAATCGAAGCAATTCACGTTCAAATTTTGTTCAAAAAGTGTTATCATATAGAAGGTAATCGAATTGGAGTTTTTTGTGTTTGCTATTTTCAGAGAGAGTAAAGGATTTTGACTTATTCAATTGTTTATTTTTAGATAAAAATAATACTGAATATGGCAAGATGAAAAACTGGGTAGTAAACATTTATTTTTGTAAATGATTGTGCACGAATTCACAATCCTTATTCTTATGCCTTAAAAGCGTGAGACAGGGAGAGGCACTACCCTTTCCAAAAAAATCAGCAAACTGCTTATAGTAAAGGAGAATTGGATATGCCAGAAACAATCGATCAAACAAATGCGTCTGTCAGCCAAAGCCAGCAAGATCTTATTGATCAGCTATTAAAGCCAGAAGTTCAAGAATCATTGACTGTTTTAGTTGACCAGCTTCCGAAGCTGACTGAGTTAGTGAATATTTTAACGAAGTCTTATGATTTCGCTCAGTCTGTAGCGACTGACGAAGTGTTAAAAAGCGACACAGTCGGTGCGATCACTGAAATTCTTGAGCCTGTAAAAGAAACAGCGAAAGAAGTAGCTGCGACTGCGATCGAAGCAAAAGACCGCGCGGAAGCAAGCAACGAAACAATTGGTCTTTTCGGCCTATTGCGTATGCTGAAAGATCCTCAAGCTCAAAAGCTGTTCCGTTTTGCTAACAGCTACCTTGAAGTCATGAACGAACGCGAAAACCAAAAATAATCTCAGATTCAAATTGATATAAAGGACGGAGGATATACGATGTCAAAACATATTGTCATTCTAGGCGCTGGTTATGGCGGAGTTCTTTCTGCTCTAACAGTTCGCAAACATTACACAAAAGAACAAGCACGCGTGACAGTGGTAAACAAATACCCTACTCACCAAATCATTACGGAATTACACCGCCTTGCTGCAGGCAACGTGTCTGAAAAAGCGGTTGCAATGCCATTAGAAAAACTTTTCAAAGGCAAAGACATTGATCTTAAAATTGCGGAAGTAAGCTCTTTCTCTGTTGATAAAAAAGAAGTTGCGCTTGCTGACGGTTCTACATTAACTTACGATGCGCTTGTTGTAGGTCTTGGTTCTGTAACGGCTTACTTCGGCATCCCAGGTCTTGAAGAAAACAGCATGGTATTGAAATCTGCTGCTGATGCGAACAAAGTCTTCCAGCATGTTGAAGATCGTGTGCGCGAGTACTCTAAAACGAAAAACGAAGCAGATGCAACAATCCTTATCGGCGGCGGCGGCTTAACAGGTGTTGAGCTTGTTGGTGAGCTTGCTGACATCATGCCGAACCTTGCGAAAAAATACGGCGTAGACCATAAAGAAATCAAATTGAAACTTGTTGAAGCAGGTCCGAAGATCCTTCCTGTTCTTCCGGATGATCTTATCGAGCGTGCGACTGCAAGCCTTGAAAAACGCGGCGTTGAGTTCTTAACAGGTCTTCCTGTTACAAATGTAGAAGGAAACGTAATTGATCTGAAAGACGGATCTAAAGTTGTTGCCAACACATTTGTTTGGACTGGCGGCGTACAAGGTAACCCATTAGTCGGTGAATCAGGTCTAGAAGTGAACCGCGGACGCGCGACTGTAAATGACTTCCTGCAATCTACATCTCATGAAGATGTATTCGTTGCTGGAGACAGCGCAGTTTACTTCGGTCCAGACGGCCGTCCATACCCGCCAACTGCACAAATCGCATGGCAAATGGGTGAGCTGATCGGTTACAACCTATTCGCTTACCTGGAAGGCAAAACGCTTGAAACATTCAAGCCAGTAAACTCTGGTACACTTGCAAGCCTTGGACGCAAAGACGCGGTTGCCATCATTGGTGCTAATTCTACACCGCTTAAAGGTCTTCCTGCTTCCTTGATGAAAGAAGCAAGTAACGTACGTTACTTAACACACATTAAAGGACTTTTCAGCCTGGCTTACTAATCCTTTTAATGAATCTGACATTGCCAAAAGCGTTCCTTACCGAGTGCTTTCTGGCAATGTCTTTTTTTATGTTTATGACAGCGTTAACATTTTATTTTCAAAAAAGAGATTGATCCCAGAGGAATATAAAGGTAAAATAAAAACAAATCAAAATGTTAACGTTAACATTTTGAAATAGAATGAAAGACGGTGAGGACATGGAACCCTTCATGGGCGAAAACTTTTTATTGAAAAATGAAACCGCTGTCAGCCTCTATCATAATTTTGCGAAAGACATGCCAATTATTGATTACCACTGCCACTTAAGTCCGAAAGAAATCTATGAAAATAAGACATTTCAAAACATCACGGAAGCCTGGCTGTATGGTGACCATTATAAATGGCGCATCATGAGAGCCAATGGAATTGAGGAGACATACATCACCGGAGATGCGCCTGATGAGGAGAAATTTATGGCTTGGGCGAAAACCGTGCCGATGGCGATCGGCAATCCGCTCTATAACTGGACTCACTTAGAATTGCAGCGTTTTTTTGGCATTTATGAGATTTTAAACGAGAAGTCTGGGCCGGCTATATGGAAACGGACAAATGAACTGCTCAAAGGGGAAGGCTTCGGGGCAAGGGATTTAATCGTGAAATCAAATGTAAAGGTCGTGTGCACCACAGATGACCCTGTTGATTCTCTTGAATACCATCTATTATTAAGAGAAGACAAAGACTTTCCTGTCAGCGTGCTGCCTGGATTTCGGCCGGATAAAGGACTTGAGATCAATCGTGAAGGCTTTCCTGAGTGGGTGCAGGCGCTTGAAGATGCCGCCGCCATATCGATTACAACCTATGATGAGTTTTTAAATGCGTTGGAAAAACGAGTGCGATTCTTCCACTCAGCCGGCGGCAGAGTTTCTGATCACGCGATAGATTCAATGGTATTTGCCGAAACAACAAAAGAAGAAGCTGGACGGATTTTTTCTGACAGATTACAAGGAACAGAGGTTTCTTATGAAGATGAGAAGAAATTTAAGACACATACGCTTCAGTTTCTTTGCGGTTTGTATGCGGAGCTCGATTGGGCGATGCAGTTTCATATCAACGCTTTAAGAAACACGAATACAAAAATGATGAAAAGACTCGGACCTGATACAGGCTATGATTCAATGAACGATGAAGAAATTGCTAAGCCTTTATACAAGCTGCTGAACTCAGTTGAGATGAAGAACCAACTGCCGAAAACGATTTTATATTCACTGAATCCAAATGATAACTATGTCATCGCCAGCATGATCAACAGTTTTCAGGACGGTATTACCCCAGGAAAAATACAATTCGGCACAGCCTGGTGGTTTAACGATACTAAAGACGGGATGCTCGATCAAATGAAAGCGTTATCAAATGTTGGCCTTTTCAGCCGTTTTATTGGCATGCTCACCGATTCCAGAAGCTTTCTTTCGTATACGCGTCACGAATATTTCAGGCGGATCGTCTGCAATTTGATTGGAGAATGGGTGGAAAACGGCGAAGTGCCGCGCGATATGGAGCTTCTGGGAAGCATCGTTCAGGGGATTTGCTATGACAATGCGAAACACTACTTCCAATTTCAAGAAGAGAAAGCAAACGTGTAACAAAGTGTCCGCTCAGCATCGCTGAGCGGATCACTATCCGAAAATTCTTAAGACACAGAGGTGGAACATGCGAACTGAACTGGCAAATAAGGTTGTGTCGGTCGAAACGGAAAAAAGGCTTTCATTGAAAGAGAAAATGTCCTATGGTTTTGGTGATTTTGGCAACGGTTTTATGTTTGATCTCGGCCAGATTTATTTATTGAAGTATTTCACTGATGTAGCGGGAATCCCCGCTGCGATGGCCGGCGGCATTTTTTTAGTCAGTAAGCTGTTTGCAGCGATAACAGATCCAATTGTCGGTTCATCAATCGATTATCGCAAAAACATTGGCAAACGGGGGAAATTCAGGCCTTATCTATTAATCGGCAGCATCGTGCTTGCGGTGCTTACTGTTCTTATTTTTCTGTCTCCCAATGTATCAACGACCGGAAAACTGATTTATGCATATGCATCCTATATGATTTGGGGCATCGGCTATTCGTTTGTGAATATTCCGTACGGCTCATTAGGGGCAGCGATGACTCAAAATTCTGAGGACCGGACCTCCATTTCGACGTTCCGCCAAATCGGATCACTTGGCGCCTTGTTTATCACAAGTGTGGCCGTGATGCCGCTGCTCGTCAAGTTTGATAATCCGAAGGTCGGCTACCCGGTGGTCATGGGCTTATTCGCCGCGCTCGGTGTGTTTTGGTTTTATATTTGCTACCGCAACTGCAAAGAGCGCATTGTCATATCGGAAGCACCAAAAGAAAAATTAACACTCTCATCTGTCGTCAAAACATTTATTACAAATAAACCGCTGTTAACCCTTGTCCTGATGACGATTTTTTCAATTTCCGCATACAACATTAAATCCGCCATGCTCGTCTATTTCGCACAATATAACTTGGGCAATGTTGAATTAATGGCTTATATGAACTTCATCATTATTGGTTCTTCCTTTTTGGGCGTCGTATTCCTTCCAAAGCTCGTCAAGATGTTTGGAAAGAAACGAACGGCAATGATCGGCTTCGGCATCAGTGTGGCCGCGGATCTGATCAACTTTATGCTCCCATCTAACGTATATGTTTTTACAATTCTTGCCAGTATCGCCTTTATCGGAATCAGTATCCCAAATGGCATCACGTGGGCTCTTGTCTCCGATATTATCGACTATGGCGAATGGAAATCCGGTGAACGGAAGGAAGCAACGACATATTCACTTTTCAATTTCTCAAGAAAGCTTGCTCAATCTTTGTCTGGCTTTCTCTCGGGGATCGGTTTGGGGATTATCGGCTATGTCCCGAATGCAGTCCAGACAGCACAGGCGCTGATTGGCATCAAAGCGCTTCTGCTTCTGTATCCGGCCATTGCTTTGGCATTAGCGATGATCATTATCGGCTTTCTTTATAAACTCACAGACCAGCAGCATGCTCAGATCGTTCAGGATCTTCAGCAAAAGATCTGACAATATAATATATAGAATATTTAAAATAATTTGTAAATAAAATGTGTTTGTAGGGGGTTCGCTAGGAGAGTGCCCAAAAAACTGAAAAGGAAGGAGGCACTTGCTTGAAAACGATAACAATTGCAGCTAAAGAAGCAAAGGAACTCGTTCGGCAAAAGCTGGCCGGTGCCGGTTTGAATGAACGAGATGCTGAAAAAGTAGCAGATGTTCTCGTGCACGCTGATTTGCGCAATGTACATTCGCATGGCGTGCTGCGCACAGAACACTATGTGAACAGGCTTTTAGCGGGAGGGATCAATCCTGGGGCACAGCCTGTTTTTAAAGAAACGGGGCCTGTGACCGGGGTGCTTGACGGAGACGATGGTTTCGGTCATGTGAATTGCGACATGGCGATGGACCATGCAATTGACATGGCGAAGAAAAAAGGAGTCGGCATGGTCACGGCCGTAAACAGCAGCCATTGCGGAGCGCTAAGCTATTTTGTGCAAAAAGCGGCTGACGAAAAGCTGATCGGAATAGCAATGACGCATACAGACAGTATCGTTGTCCCGTTTGGGGGGAGGACTCCTTTTTTAGGGACAAATCCGATTGCTTACGGTGTTCCGGCTAAGCATAAAAAACCGTTTATCCTAGATATGGCGACATCCAAAGTGGCTTTTGGGAAGATTCTGCAGGCCCGTGAAGAGGGCAAAGAAATTCCTGAAGGATGGGGAGTCGATGAAAGCGGAGAAGCAGTAACTGATCCTGACAAGGTCGTCTCACTTTCAACATTCGGGGGCCCGAAAGGCTATGGACTATCGATTGTGGTGGATGTATTTTCAGGATTGCTGGCGGGCGCGGCTTTTGGCCCTCATATTGCCAAAATGTACAGCGGCCTTGATCAAAAAAGAAAGCTGGGGCATTACGTTTGTGCGATCAATCCAGCCTTTTTTACTGACTGGGATACGTTTTTAGAGCAGATGGATGCCATGATTGATGAACTGCAGCAATCACCGCCGGCTGTTGGATTCGAAAGAGTGTATGTGCCCGGCGAGATCGAGCAGCTGCATGAAGAAAGAAATAAGAAAAACGGAATTTCTATCGCCCGGAGCGTGTATGAATTCTTAAAAAGCAGGTGAGTAAAATGAAAGCGGTTCAAGTGCGAAAAGCGTATGATCTGGTGACAGCGGAGGTGAAGAAGCCAGTTCTTTCAAAGGAAGATGAAGTGCTCGTGAAAGTCAAGCGAGTCGGCATTTGCGGTTCAGACATGCACATTTATCATGGAACGAATCCGCTTGCTACCCTCCCGAGAGTTATCGGACACGAGGTAACGGGACTAGTGGAGGAAGTTGGTGCGAAAGTTCAGAGCCTAAAACCCGGTGACCATGTGGTGATTGAGCCGATTTCTTATTGCGGCACATGTTACGCCTGCCGCAAAGGGCGGCCGAATGTTTGCGCCAAGCTTTCTGTATTTGGCGTACATGAGGACGGAGGCTTGCGGGAATATATTGTGCTTCCGGAAAGGCAGCTTCACGCGGTCTCAAAGGACTTGCCTTGGGAGGAAGCGGTCATGGCCGAGCCTTATACGATAGGCGCCCAGGCAGTGTGGAGAGGCCAGGTGAAAAAAGGTGATACCGTCCTGATCCAGGGAGCGGGGCCCATCGGGATCTGTGTGTTGAAAATGGCAAAGCTGGCGGGCGCTGCTGTCATGATGACTGACTTGAACAACGAGCGGCTGGCATTTGCGAAAGAAAACGGCGCCGATGCTGTTGTAAATGTCCAAGCAGAACATGTTGCCGAGCGTGTCCTTGAATGGACTGGGAATGAAGGAGCAAACGTGGTCATTGATGCTGTTTGCCTGCCGGAGACTTTTGCACTTTCAATTGAGGCTGTGTCACCGGCGGGACATGTGGTTGTGCTTGGATTTGATGAAAGAGCGGCTCAGATTTCACAGCTGCCGATTACAAAAAAAGAAGTCACGATAACCGGATCGCGATTGCAGACCAATCAGTTTCCAAAAGTAGTAGAGCTTTTGAATGGAGGCCGGTTAGTGCATAACGGGCTGGTGACCCATACATTTTCAGTTGATGACGTTCATCACGCATTTCAGTTTATTAAGGAGCATCCAGATCAGGTGCGGAAAGCCGTCATCACGTTTGATTAAATGACTGAATCCGGAGGTGCGAGCATGAATATGACATTCCGATGGTATGGACGAGGCAACGATACAGTCACACTTGAACACGTGAAGCAAATTCCCGGAGTCAAAGGCATCGTTTGGGCTCTCCATCAAAAGCCTGTCGGCGACGTGTGGGAAAAAGAAGAAATCAGAGCCGAGACCGAATATATTCAATCCTATGGTTTTCATGCTGAAGTTGTAGAAAGCGTGAATGTTCACGAAGCGATTAAACTTGGGAACGAAGAACGCAGCCGGTATATTGAAAACTACAAGCAAACGATCCGCAACCTTGCCGGATTTGGCGTGAAAGTGATCTGCTATAATTTTATGCCGGTTTTTGACTGGACACGCACGGACATGTTCCGGCCGCTAGAAGATGGATCGACCGCTCTGTTTTTTGAAAAGGCCAAGGTGGAAAGCCTTGATCCTCAAGAGCTGATTCGGACGGTGGAGGAAGCATCTGACATGACACTGCCGGGGTGGGAGCCCGAAAAATTGGCTCGGATCAAAGAGCTTTTTGCTGCCTACAGAACGGTCGATGAAGAAAAGCTATGGGACAATTTATCATTCTTTTTGCAGGAAATTCTTCCTGTTGCTGAGGCCTATGGTGTTCAAATGGCCATTCATCCGGATGACCCGCCGTGGCCGATTTTCGGACTGCCGCGCATTATCACAGGAGAGGCAAGCTATAAGAAACTGCGGGCGATATCAGATTCACCGTCTAATTGTATCACCCTTTGTACAGGTTCAATGGGAGCCAATCCCGCTAACGACATGGTGGAGATCGCTAAAACGTATGCCGGCATCGCTCCATTTTCACATATTCGCAATGTGAAAATTTATGAGAATGGCGATTTTATTGAAACATCTCATTTAACAAAGGATGGTTCAATCAACATTCAAGGCGTGATGGAAGAACTGCATAAGCAGGATTACGAAGGATATGTCAGACCGGATCATGGGCGCCATCTTTGGGGCGAGCAATGCCGCCCGGGATATGGCTTATACGATCGGGCACTTGGCATCATGTATTTGAACGGGCTGTGGGACGCCTATGAAGCAATGGCAAAAAAAGAGGTGGACGTATGAGATTGCTGCATGAGAACCTGGCTGGTAAAACGGCTGTCATCACTGGCGGCAGCGGCGTGCTTTGCTCTGCGATGGCACGGGAGCTAGCCCGTCATGGCATGAAGGTGGCGATATTGAATCGGACGGCTGAAAAAGGCCAAGCGGTCGTGAAGGAGATAACGGCGGCTGGCGGCACAGCGTGCGCTGTTGCTGCGGATGTGCTGGACAGGATGTCACTGGAGCGGGCAAAGGAAGACATCCTTGGCCAATTTGGCGCTGTTGATCTGTTAATTAACGGGGCTGGCGGCAATCATCCTGCCGCGATAACCGATGTGGAGACATATGAAGAAGCGGGAGAAGGCCAATCCTTTTTTGATATGGATGAGAGGGGCTTTCTAACTGTATTCTCCACCAATTTCACCGGTGCGTTTCTGGCCTCGCAAGTGTTTGGAAAAGAGCTGCTGAAAGCCGATTCACCGGCGATTATCAATCTTTCTTCGATGAGTGCTTATTCACCTATGACGAAGGTTCCGGCATACAGTGCCGCCAAAGCATCGATCAATAATTTTACGATGTGGATGGCTGTTCATTTTGCCGAAACCGGGCTGCGGGTCAATGCGATTGCCCCAGGCTTCTTTCTGACAAAACAAAATCATGATCTGCTGATCAACCAAGACGGAACGTTCACCAGCCGATCTCACAAAATTATTGCGGGAACACCGATGAAGCGCTTCGGAAAACCCGAGGATTTGCTCGGTACGCTTCTTTGGCTGGCGGATGAATCCTATTCCGGTTTTGTCACTGGGATCACCGTTCCTGTCGATGGAGGATTTATGGCTTATTCAGGTGTGTAACGAAAGCGATGCAACAGAAACTGAACCAACATAGGGGTGAGGTTGAGATGTTTTCAAAAGATAAGCTTCCCGTTATCCTTTTTTTGTTCCTGGCAGGGGTGATTAATTACCTGGATCGCTCGGCGCTTTCCATTGCAGCTCCTTTTATTCAGGATGATCTCACATTGTCTGCCACGCAAATGGGCTTGATTTTCAGCAGTTTTTCGATTGGTTATGCCATTTTTAACTTTCTTGGGGGCGTGGCATCCGACCGCTATGGGGCAAAGCTGACCTTGTTTGTCGCGATGGTTGTTTGGTCGCTGTTTAGCGGAGCAGTCGCCCTCGCTTTTGGCTTTGTCAGCCTGCTGATTATACGCATTCTCTTCGGAATGGGAGAAGGCCCGCTTTCGGCGACCATCAACAAGATGGTGAACAACTGGTTCCCGCCGACCCAGCGGGCGTCTGTTATCGGTGTAACCAACAGCGGCACGCCGCTCGGGGGAGCCATTTCTGGCCCGATAGTCGGCATGATCGCAGTGGCGTTCAGCTGGAAGGTATCCTTCGTTCTCATTATGATTATTGGATTGATATGGGCAGTGCTCTGGTTCAAGTTTGTCAAAGAAAAGCCGCAAGAGACGATGAAGGAAGCACCGGCAATAAAAGCAGAAACGTCTCCCGGAGAAAAAATTCCGCTCACCTTTTACCTGAAGCAAAAAACGGTCCTGTTCACGGCGTTCGCTTTTTTCGCTTACAACTACATCCTCTTCTTCTTTTTGACGTGGTTTCCGAGCTATCTTGTCGACGAACGGGGATTAAGTGTTGAATCGATGAGTGTCATCACGGTCATCCCGTGGATTTTAGGCTTTATCGGGCTGGCTGCGGGGGGATTTGTTTCTGACTATGTGTACAAAAAAACGGCCCGAAAAGGTGTGCTGTTCTCGCGCAAGGTTGTGCTTGTCACGTGTTTGTTTTCATCAGCTGTCCTGATTGGTTTTGCCGGGCTTGTGGCAACGACTGCGGGGGCTGTCACTCTTGTCGCTCTGTCAGTGTTCTTTCTTTATTTGACCGGTGCTATCTATTGGGCTGTCATTCAAGATGTGGTTGATCAAAACAATGTCGGTTCTGTTGGCGGCTTCATGCATTTCCTCGCCAACACGGCAGGAATTATCGGCCCGGCTCTAACCGGATTTATTGTTGACCAAACAGGCACGTTTTCTGGAGCATTTTTGCTTGCCGGAGGGCTGGCTGTCTTCGCTTCACTTGCTGTGATTCGTTTTGTCCGTCCAATCATTGGCAAGCCAGCAGGAACAGAAGCTGAGAATCCTGTGTCTTATTAATCTGGAAATATAGTGGGAGAGGCGGTATGTTTGATGATACAATATACAGTAAATAATCGCAGCCGGTATGATAAGGAAGGGAATTAGATGGTAACCATAAAAGATATCGCAAAACTCGCAAACGTATCCCACACAACCGTTTCCAGAGCACTCAACAACAGTCCTTACATCAAAGAACATACGAAGAAAAAGATATTAGAGCTAGCAGAGCAGCTCAACTATACACCAAATGTAAATGCGAAAAGCCTGGCGATGCAAAAGTCGCATACGATCGGGCTATTCTTTACAAGCATTACAAACGGAACCTCACACAGCTTCTTTGCAGACACAATCAAAGGCGTCAATCAAGCCATAAGTGAGGATTACAATCTGTATGTGCGCGGCATTGATGATCTGAAAAACTATGACTCCGTTACACCGATGAGGTATGACGGCATCATTTTAATGAGCCAAAGTGACATTGATAATTCTTTCATTTACCATATTCGCGAAAAAAACATTCCGCTTGTCGTGCTGAATCGTGATATTGATGATCGCACCATCACGAATATTTTGTCCAATGACAAGGAAGGCTCTCAAGAAGCTGTAGAATACTTCATTCAGTCCGGCCATCAAGACATCGCCATCATCGAGGGGATCGAAGGCTTTAAATCCTCCCAGCAGCGAAAGGAAGGCTACTTATCTGCACTGATTCAACATCATATTCCGATCAAGCATGAATACAGTGTCAAAGGACAGTACGATATGGAAAGCGGCTTTCAAGCGATGGAGAGGCTGCTGGCACTGCCGAATCCTCCAACCGCTGTTTTTTGTTCGAATGATGACATGGCAATCGGAGCGATGAATGCGATATTCGCAAAGGGCCTGCGCGTTCCTGATGATATTTCGGTGATCGGGTTTGATGATATTGGGTTTTCACAGTACATCACGCCAAGACTTACAACAGTAAAGCGCCCAGTGGAGAAAATCAGCGTGCTCGGTGCGCAAAAACTCTTGTCTCTGATCAGCGAGCCCGAAACAAAAGCAGAAAAAATCTTGGAAAACACAGAATTCATGGTGCGTGATTCAGTCAGACGATTGACGACGTGATGCCCCGTTTTTCAGCGGGCATTCTTTTATAAAGAAAAATGTTAACGTGTGCATAAAAAGAGGGAGGCAATAAGGATGCAGAAACTGAATAAAAATGTGTACGATCACTATACTCGGTATCCAGAAAAAATTCTCCAATTCGGAGAAGGAAACTTTCTTCGGGGATTTGTTGATTGGCAGATTGATCAATTGAATCAACACGCTAATTTTAATGGGAGCGTGGCAGTTGTCCAGCCAAGAGGCTCAGAAAAAATCAAACGATTAAATCAGCAAGATGGATTATATACGCTTTTTTTACAAGGAATGAAAGACGGAGAAGCGGTAAACGAGCATATGATTATCAACTCAATCAGCCGGGGGATTGACCTGTTTTCTGATTATGAAGCATACAAAGAATTGGCATCAAGCGAAAGGCTTCGGTTTATCATCTCCAACACCACTGAGGCTGGGATTGTATGTGATGAAAAAGATCGTTTAGAGGATAGGCCGCAAAAAACATTCCCTGGGAAATTAACTGCATTTCTCTACTTCCGCTATCAGGCTTTTAAAGGAGATCAGACAAAAGGGTGTGTCCTAATCCCATGTGAGCTGATTGAGAACAACGGTGAAAAGCTGAAGGAAACGGTTCTTCATTATGCAGGTCTGTGGAAGCTGGAGGAAGGATTTACACAGTGGATTCATGAGGCTAATACATTTTGTAATAGTTTAGTAGACCGGATTGTTCCGGGTTTTCCCGTCGACAGCATTGATGAGATCACGGCGGATCTTGGCTATCAGGATGATTTGATAGTTGTGGGAGAGCAATATTATTTATGGGTTATCGAGGGGCCTGATTGGATTGGAAAAGAACTTCCCTTTGCGGCTGCAGGGCTCCATACAAAGATCGTCAGCGACCTCACCCCATACCGGACTAAAAAAGTAAGAATTTTAAATGGCGCTCATACAGCAATGACGCCAGTGGCTTTATTATACGGCTTAAAAACTGTTAGGGATGCTGTCGAGCATCCGGAAGTTGGGCGATTTATAAGAGAGCTGATTGACGACGAAATTCTTCCTGTTTTAAAAATGGAAGGTCTTTCTCAGTATGCTGACGATGTGCTGAACCGTTTTAAAAACCCATATATTAAGCATTACCTGGAAAGCATTGCATTGAACTCCGTTTCCAAATTCAAAACGAGAAACCTGCCGACTCTTAAGGAATATGCTGAACAAAAGGGACAGCTTCCTGAACGCTTGGTGTTTTCTTTCAGCGCTCTTCTGTATTTTTATCATGATAACGAGACATTGCAGGATGATCCGGCAGTTCTTCAATTTTTCAAAGAGGTTTGGTGTCAGGAGGATGGCGACATGCTTCGGATTGCATCAAGAGTGTTAGGCGAACAGCGGCTGTGGGGGGCAGATCTCAATGAGATACCGAAGCTGACTGATAGAGTCGCTGTTTACTTGAATCTTATTCATGAGCTGGGCATGCAGCGGGCTCTTGAACAATACTGCATACAAGGGGGAGAGGTACGTTGAAGTCGTTTATAAAGATTCATAAGCAAGATAATGTCCTTCTTGCTCTGCGGGATATCCAAAAGGGAGAGAGGCTGCATGCGGACGGCGTGTCGATTGAAGTAAAGGATGATATAAAAAGAGGCCACAAGATTGCATTGCAGCCTATTAAAGAAAATGACAGCATCATCAAGTACGGGTTTCCAATCGGTCATGCATCACAAGATATCTCGATCGGAGAGCATATTCATGTCCATAATACGAAAACAAACCTGTCTGATATCCAATCATACAGCTATACACCAAGATTTGATGAAAATCCGTATACTAATGAGAACCGGACGTTTAAAGGTTTTAGAAGAGAAAACGGAGATGCGGGTGTACGGAATGAATTGTGGATTGTCCCAACTGTCGGCTGTGTCAATGGAATAGCAGAAAAAATGCTGCAGCGTTTTGTCAGAGAAACAGGGGATATCGCTCCATTTGATAACGTACTGGTGTTAAAGCATCAATACGGATGCTCGCAGCTTGGCGATGATCACGAAAATACGAAGCAAATCCTGCTGAATGCCATTCGCCATCCAAATGCCGGCGGCGTCTTGGTGTTAGGGCTTGGCTGTGAAAACAATGAGCTGGCAAGAATGAAGGAAGCACTGCAAGATGTGAACTTGAAGCGGGTGAAGTTTCTGGAATCCCAGTCGGTGACCGACGAAATGGAGGTAGGCGTTGCTTTGCTGAAGGAAATTCATGAAGCGGCCAAAGGAGATAAGAGAGAAGACATTCCGCTGTCTGAACTGAAGATCGGGCTGAAATGCGGAGGTTCGGACGGTTTTTCCGGCATAACCGCAAACCCGCTGCTAGGCCGTTTTTCTGATTATCTCATTGCACAGGGAGGGAGCACGGTGCTGACGGAAGTACCGGAAATGTTCGGCGCAGAAACCATCCTGATGCAGCGGGCTGCCAATGAAGAAGTGTTTCATAAGATAGTCCAATTAATCAATGATTTTAAACAATATTTTATCAAACATGATCAGCCGGTGTACGAAAATCCTTCACCGGGCAACAAAGCGGGCGGCATTTCTACACTTGAGGATAAATCGCTGGGCTGTACGCAAAAAGCGGGGATTTCTCTTGTCACGGATGTCTTGAAATACGGGGAAGTGCTCAAGACAAGAGGGCTGACGCTTTTGAGCGCGCCAGGCAATGATTTGATCGCCTCCTCCGCATTGGCGGCGGCCGGCTGCCAAATTGTCCTCTTTACAACGGGGAGAGGCACGCCGTTTGGCACCTTTGTCCCGACGGTGAAAGTAGCGACAAACACCGAGCTGTATGAAGCGAAGCCGCATTGGATTGATTTTAACGCAGGCCTTTTAGCAGAGGATGATGTTCATGAGGAATATGTGCTGCGTGAGTTTATCCACTATATGATTGAGGTGGCAAGCGGCCAGCTTGTGAACCATGAAAAAAATGATTTCAGAGAACTCGCCATTTTTAAATCGGGTGTGACGCTATAATAAGAAAAGGCTATCCTTCAAGCGCAGATAGCCTTCTTCATTAAATCAATTTTAAACCGCTGACTAAAATAATGGACGCCATAATAAATTGCAGCGGACGCGGGGAGAATCGAGGCGAAAGATGGCTTCCGATCAGCACGCCGGGAATTGAACCAATGAGCAGATTAGCTGCCAGCATGTAATCCACGCTTCCGAAGCTAGCGTTCAAAATGCCTGCTGCCGTAACAAGAAGAAATGCATGCGCGATATCGGTTCCGACAATCTGTGACGCTTTCATGTTAAATAAGTAAATCATGGCAATTGCAAATAATGAGCCGGAACCGATTGATGTTAAGCCGACGATAAACCCAAACACAACACCAATAAGAATCGTCAGCGCCCGCTTATTTTCAAGCGGCATCAGCTGCCAGCGGTTGGGACGAAGTTTTCTATCCAAAAACAAACGAACGATGATTGAAATGGCAACCAGCGTTAACACATATCCTAGAGCGTGCTTAATAATTTCTTCCTGATGCTGGTGAAAGGCGGGGAACAAATGCAAGATGCCAATGGCTAGCGAAGCACTCGGAATACTGCCGATGGCTAAGTATTTTACCAATTTAAAGTTAATCGTTTTCTGCCGCCAATGGGAGGCAACGCCAAAGAGCTTTGTGATCGAGTTATATACAAGATCTGTACCGACCGCGATGGAAGGATTAATTCCAAGCACAATTAAAAGGGGAGTTAATAAGGCCGCTCCACCCACTCCCGTCAATCCGACTAAGGCTCCGACAAACAAACCCATCAATATGATGCTTACACTCATGATAAAGGCCTCCTGAAAACCCGACTATTTTTATCAGATTATATATGATTAGGACGCGTTAATCAATTAAATTTTTTGAATTTTTGTACGTTAGCTGCTTGAAATTTTGGTATGCTCAATATCTCTATTCATTTGCCCTATAATGAGTGTCTGGACGAAATCGAGAAGTACTAAAGGCGCAAAAAAAAGATACCTCTTAACAGGTATCTTTTTGCTTGTTTACGCTACATGCGCTGCTGATAGAAAGGAAGCTCAGTGTGACCCATTTCCCGCACATACACGAACAGGTTGCCTTTATGGTGAATTTCATGCTCCATTGCAAGCTGAAGCAGCGCGCGGCCTGTGACTTTTCTGCCGAAAGCGGATGTCAGATCAATTTCTCTGTCCAGCTGCTCTTCAGTCAGCTGTTCAAGGATAGCGGCCGTTTTTTCTGTATATGTTTTTGCCAGAACATTGAGATCTGTTTCTGTTTCTTCCTGCTTGTTTTGAAATGGTGAGGCATTGCCTTCCTTAATGACATTTGCGAACAAGTGGAAAGACGTAAGAATGTGTTTGACCAGCTCTTCTGCTGACATTGATGTTTCTGCCGGTTTGTAGCTGTAATGGTCTTTGCTGATTTTTTCGGCAAGCTCATTGGTCACGTTTCGATGGGATAAAAAATGGCTGACAATTTGATTGGATTGGCTCATTATGATCTCCTCCATATGTAAAAATAAATGGTGCAATGAAATCCTATATCAACGGTTATGAATTCACAAGTAATATGCTGTGGGATGAAACAAAATGCTATGTCAATCGTATATATAACGTTCACAAAACATGAAATGGAGTATAAACATGACTAACATACCTTTCATTTATCAGTACGAAGAAAAAGAGAATGAAAGAGCTGCGGCGGGCTACGGCACTTTCGGTTACCTTATCACACGGATTGAAGAAACGCTTTATGATCAATACGGTGTATTCTATGAGCTCTATGCCAGTGATGATCCAAATACGGAATACTGGGAGCTTCTTGTAGAAGATGTCCGCAGCGGTTCATTGGAGCCTGAGCATGTGGCATATATATTTGAAAAGCTTGAAAAGAAAACCTTTGCTTACGATGAAGATGAGAAAGAACCGGATTATACCGTCCATAAGTCTATAAGAAACAGTGTATACGCGTATCCCGAAAAGGGAGTTGCTTTTGCCAGAATTCCATATTTTCAAGATGGGAGCATTATGAGTTTTGATTGTCTGTTTGCGGTTAACGATGAAAGGATGCGTGCATTTCTGGAGGGAGTCAGACCGCGTCTTTGGGAAAAAAGCAAGCGGAAAGTGACCGTGTTTACGGATGGAGATGGAGGGACTTCAAGAGAGCAGGAAGCCATTGTCAGAGAGGTTCAGCGAAGTCAAGTCATCATGAATCCGCTATTGAAAAAGGAGATATACAGATCAATTGATCAGTTTTTTCATAGTGATAAATCGTTTTATCAAACATATGACATCCCTTACAAGCGCGGCATTCTGTTATATGGACCTCCTGGAAACGGAAAGACGACGTTAGTGAAGTCGATCGCAGGCAGTATCGATGCACCTGTTGCTTATTGGCAAATTACTGAATTTACGTCGAGCGAGACAATAGAAGAAGTCTTTCAGGCAGCGAGACGCCTCGCTCCTGCAGTACTGGTTATCGAGGATATAGATTCGATGCCGGAAGATGTGCGGTCCTTTTTTCTCAATACGCTGGACGGCGCGACATCAAAAGAGGGGCTATTTCTCATCGGTACGACAAACTATCCCGAAGAGATCGATCCAGGTTTGATGAATCGTGCAGGGCGATTTGACCGTGCCTATGAAATCGGGCTTCCGGATGAAGAGCTGCGGCTGGAATATATGAAAATGAGAGGCTTTGGCATCTTTTTGAGTGAAGGAGAAATAAAAAACGCCGCAAAACTTACAGAAGGCTTTTCCTTTGCACAGCTGGGAGAATTATATGTATCTTCAGCCCTTCAATGGCACCAAGAAGGGAATCACCATATTGAAACCATGGTGAAAGACATGACAGGAGAGCAAAGAAAAAGCCAGCGGGGAAGCTGGATGGAAAGAAACAAAGTCGGTTTTCACTAAAAGAAAGCACGGGTGTTTGAAAAACCCGTGCTTTTTTGTTGCGGTTAGCCGAAATTCGACAATTGCGGTTATTTTGCGTTCTTCTTTTTCTTGTAAATATGATAAAATATGACATATCTCGGGTAATTCAAAAGGGGGGATTAATTGAGGATGAAGCAGACGATTCCGTCCTCTTATGTCGGGCTTAAAATTAATGAATGGTATACTCATATCCGGCAGTTCCACGTCGCTGAAGCCGAACGGGTCAAGCTCGAAGTAGAAAGAGAAATTGAGGATATGGAAGAAGACCAAGATTTGCTGCTGTATTATTCTTTAATGGAGTTCAGGCATCGTGTCATGCTGGATTACATTAAGCCTTTTGGAGAGGACACGTCGCAGCTAGAGTTTTCAGAATTATTAGAAGACATCGAAGGGAATCAGTACAAGCTGACAGGGCTTCTCGAATATTACTTTAATTTTTTTCGAGGAATGTATGAATTTAAGCAGAAGATGTTTGTCAGTGCCATGATGTACTATAAACGGGCAGAAAAGAATCTTGCCCTCGTCTCGGATGATATTGAGAAAGCCGAGTTTGCTTTTAAAATGGCTGAGATTTTTTATAATTTAAAACAAACCTATGTTTCGATGAGCTACGCCGTTCAGGCATTAGAAACATACCAAATGTATGAAACGTACACCGTCCGCAGAATCCAATGTGAATTCGTTATTGCAGGTAATTATGATGATATGCAGTATCCAGAAAGAGCATTGCCCCACTTAGAACTGGCTTTAGATCTTGCAAAGAAAGAAGGCAATCCCCGCCTGATCAGTTCCGCCCTGTATAATCTCGGAAACTGCTATGAGAAAATGGGTGAACTGCAAAAGGCAGCCGAATACTTTGAGAAATCTGTTTCTATTTGCAAGTCGGAAAAGTTCGATAATCTTCCGCATTCTATCTACTCTTTAACACAAGTTCTGTATAAACAAAAAAATGACGCCGAAGCGCAAAAAAAGTATCGTGAAGGATTGGAAATCGCCCGTCAATACAGTGATGAATTATTTGTGGAGCTTTTTCAATTTTTACATGCGTTATACGGAAAAAACATTGACACAGAATCGGTCTCACACACCTTTCAATTTCTTGAAGAACATATGCTGTATCCTTATATTGAAGAGCTGGCGCATGATGCTGCCCAATTCTATATAGAAAACGGACAGCCCGAAAAAGCACTTTCATTTTATGAGAAAATGGTGCACGCACAAAAACAAATCCAGAGAGGAGATTGTTTATATGAAATCTAAATGGATGTCAGGTTTGTTGCTCGTTGCGGTCGGGTTCAGCTTTACTCAGGTGATGGTTCATGCAGGTGAAACAGCAAACACAGAAGGGAAAACATTTTATATTGCGGCACGCAATCAAACATAATGCATAAAAAAAGACCCTTAGGGGTCTTTTTTATTTCTTCAGCTTCCATTCTTTTATCGTCAGCTCAGAAGATCCACTTGCCACCAGCGGATCCGCATGGCCGATTTCCGCTGCCTCTTCCAGTGAATCTGCTTCGATGACATACGCTCCGCCTGTGGCGTCGCTAAATGGCCCAAACATTTTTAAACGTTTTTCTGCTTGTAAACGATCCAGAAATTCATAGTGCCCAGCCACATGCTCCTGATTAAATTTCTCCGTTCTCATTGTCAGCATTAAATATGTATACATATTCAGACCCTCCGTGAACTTCAGTTTAACACATTTATCCATATTACGGTGATAGATGATATGAGCTTTTCGTCCTACTAATGCCACCTATTTATGAAAAAAGAAAAGGAGAGATGATAGGTGAGCATTCCAGTAAAGAAAAATTTGGTTTCTGAGGCGAAATACGCGTTGAAGTGTCCTAATGCAATGTCCGCTGAATACATTACCATTCACAACACGGCAAACGATGCGTCAGCGGCCAATGAAATCAGCTATATGATCGGGAACACAAGCTCGACAAGCTTTCATTTTGCGGTCGATGATCAAGAGGTGATTCAAGGTCTGCCGCTTAACCGAAACGCTTGGCACACAGGTGACGGCACAAACGGTCCGGGAAACCGCAAATCAATCGGTGTTGAGATTTGCTACAGCAAATCGGGAGGCCCGAAGTATGAGGCAGCTGAAGCCTTGGCGATTTCATTTGTTGCACAGCTTTTGAAGGAGCGCGGCTGGGGCATCGATCGTGTGAGAAAGCACCAGGACTGGAACGGAAAGTATTGCCCGCACCGCATTTTATCAGAGGGGCGCTGGGATCAAGTGAAGGCGGCAATTGAAAAGGAATTAAACGGTGGCGTATCAGCTAAAAAAGCTGCAGTCTCTTCTTCAGCGTCTGTATATCATGTGAAAAAAGGCGACACATTGTCAGGGATTGCCGCATCACACGGAGTCAGTGTGAAAACGCTGCAAAGCATCAATCATATTACTGACCCGAATTACATTAAAGTCGGACAAGTGATCAAACTGCCTCAGACGGCATCTGCTTCTAAAAGCCATGCCGCATTCTCATATCCGCTCCCATCCGGCGTGATCAAAGTGACAAGCCCGCTGACGAAAGGGACAAAAGTAAAGCAGGTGCAGACCGCTTTAGCCGCTCTTTATTTTTATCCTGATAAAGGAGCGAAAAATCACGGCGTTGACGGCGTTTATGGCCCGAAAACAGCAAATGCAGTGAAACGTTTTCAGTCTGTCAGCGGTTTAACGGCTGATGGGATTTACGGTCCGAAAACGAAAGCGAAGCTGGAGGAAAAGCTGTAAATGAAAAGACGGAAGCTGTGAAGCTTCCGTCTTTTTATCTTACATACAGACTGCGGCAAGCACCTTTTGAATATCATAAATGCTCTCATCTTTTTTAAACTGCTTTGAGACAGCGGGGAGCTCTGCGCCGGAGATCCAAATTTTCAGCTCTGAATCGAGGTCAAAGCGGCCGGCCGTTTCCACGCTGAATCTGGAAATGCTTTTGTACGGAATCGATTGAAACTCCGTTTTCTTGCCTGTGATTCCCTGCTTGTCCACAAGAATAAGCCGCTTGTCAGTGAAGACAATCAAATCGCGAACCAGCTTAAACGCGGCTTCAACCTTCTCACCCTCAAGTAAAATATAAGCAAGCTCTTCTTTTACAGCAGCCGTTGACAGTGTTGACGCATTGCCGAGTAATCCATCAATAAACCCCATCATATACCTCCTCTGCGTATTCTATCAAATCATACTATAAAAAAGGTTTTCATTCATGGATGAGTAGAGTAAACTTGTGCTGACTGGTAAAGGGGGCGTTCAAAATGAAAGATATGTATGACAGCTTTGCGGCCCTTTCTGCTTCTGAGTCGGAGTACCGGATTATTTATGAGGAGAAAAACGGAAGTGAGCTTATCGTCCTCGGTCCCCACGGCGGCAGAATTGAGCCTGGCGTCAGTGAACTGGTGCGGGCATTTTCGGATCGATGCTCCATCTATTTGTTTGAGGGTGTAAAACAGCGAAACAATCGTTCCTTGCATCTCACCAGCATTCGTTTTGATGAGCCGCTGGCTTTAGAAAAAGTAAATGACCACCATTACGCATTAGCGTTTCACGGGTATTATGATCCAAACATCCCGCATACTTTGGTCGGCGGGGCTGATCGAAAAAAAGCCAAGCTCATTTGTGAGCGTCTGAATGAAGCGGGTTTTAGCGCCGAGCTAACTAATGAGAAAGACCGCCTGGCAGGTGTACACCCAAGCAATATTGTCAATCGGACGAAAAGAGAAATGGGGCTGCAATTGGAGGTGAGCACGGCACAAAGAAACGCGCTGTTCTGCAATTTTGGGTGCCGTGATAAAAGCTACATACAAAACGACTTGTTTGATCGATATGTGGAAGCCGTCAAGCTTGGCTTTTATACATAAAACGAAACGGGACCTGCACTGTCAGCCTATTCCTTCATACGCTGGGATTGTGCGAAAGTGTAGGGAGGAATGATTCATGTTTTATCATATAAAAGAGCTTCAATATCAAGCAAAGCCAGCTCATCCCGATCCGGTTTATGCGAAAAAACTTCAAGAGGTGCTCGGCGGCCAATTCGGTGAAATTAGCGTCATGATGCAGTATTTGTTTCAAGGGTTTAACTGCAGGGCGGATGCTAAGTATAAAGATTTGTTATATGATGTGGGTACCGAAGAGATCGGGCACGTAGAAATGCTGGCAACGATGATTTCCAGGCTTCTGGACAATGCACCCGCGGATGTACAGGAGGATGCTTATAAAAGCAATCCTGCTATCGCAGCAGTCATGTCAGGGATGAATCCTCAGCACGCGATTGTGTCCGGATTGGGGGCGATGGCATCAGATAGTGAGGGCTATCCGTGGAATGCAAAATACATTATCTCAAGCGGAAACCTGCTGGCCGATTTTCGCGCTAACTTAAATGCGGAGGCCCAAGGACGCCTTCAGGTGACACGGCTTTATGCCATGACCGATGATCCAGGGGTAAGAGATATGCTGTCATTTTTGATTGCAAGGGATACCTATCATCAAAATATGTGGTACGCGGCCATTAAAGAGCTGGAGGAAAGAGAACGGGATATTGTCGTCCCGACGACGTTTCCACGTGAGCTCGAAAAGCAAGAAGTCTCCTATGATTTGTTTAACTTTTCCAGGGGGGATGAAAGCTCGCAAGGAAGATGGGCACATGGGGAAGCCTTTGACGGCCGGGGTGAATTCAGGTATATCCCGGCTCCGATTGCGTTCGCATCTGCGCCTCATCTTAAACCGGCGCCCATGTGGCTGCATAATACAGTTCCCCCAATGTCGAAATGTTAGGTTCTCTTCTGGGCTGAGGAATATATCCTTAGCCCGTATTTGATCAGATGTTTTTGCCAATATGATATAACGCTTTTTCCTCAGCCACCTGCAAGTGCTGCTGATCGCCTTCCTCGTACGCATTTGGCCGCTTGTGAGATAATAAATAAGCGAGCCGCTTCTGAAATTGAATACCTGCTTTACGCCGTTCAAACATGTCAAGCCTTTTATCAGCAAATTCCTTTGTTACCCGGAATACCGCCGCAATTGTGGCGAGTGCCTGGCTTCTCCATTGCGGCAGTTCCATCTGCAACAGCATAAAGGTTGGCACACAGAAGTGGTACATAAATTGATTTGCCTGGAATTCTTGAAGCTCTCTGAAGAGCTTGTTCATCTGAAAATGATTGCCTGCATGCTTTAACACGTGGCACAGCTCATGGCCAAAATCCTCCCATTGCTCTTCCCGTGACTTTTTTTGGTTCAATACGATACTGTACATGCCGTCGTATTTCACCATCATGCTCCCCATATCCTCAAAATGCACCCAAATATCCAGATCCTTTGCGATTTTCAGCATGTCAATGTGATGAGGGGATGTGATGCCCAGCCGGCCGTATAAATTTTTAACGTATTCTTCCAGATGTGATAAGTAATCGCCCAATTGAATACTCCCTTTCGAACATTTGTTCTGTTTTTAGCGAGAAAGAAAAGCCCGTATAGGACTGGAAAGTAGTGTAGAAATCTTTCCCTTTTCTTTAAAAAATAAACACTTTTTTCTTTATATCGGTCTACTTTTTATATGTTTTAGAGAACAGAGAACGATTTATTTATTTTTCGGTTTGCGGTTTTTCTCTTTTTCTTTTAAATAGTTGATAAATTCGATGGCCTGCTGTTTGCTTTCTGGGGAAAAATCCTGCATATCGCGGTATGCAAGCTGCAGGTCCGGATCTGAGAACATATCGTCATCGGATTTTTTGTCTTTTCCCGTTAATAAGTAATCAGTCGTTACTTGAAAGTAATCAGCCAGCTTTTGGAGTGTGTCGTAATCAGGTTCGCTTCGCCCATTTTCATAGTGGGAATATCGTGCCCGTGACACACCGATGTGTGATGCGATTTCTTCCTGTGTCCTTTTCCCTCTGAGACTCTTCAATCTGCCGCCTATCATACTATGACCTCTCTTTTTTAAACTCCCTACGTTACTTATGATTATAGATACAATATGTATCAAAATAAAGTTATGATAAAAAAAGTATCAAAAATAACTTGATGATACAGTTCGTATCGTTTATACTTGGTAACAGTTGATACGAAATGTATCGAAAACAAACCAGGAGAGTGATCACATGTATCCAATCCAAATTGTTTTTAGTGAAAATCCCATAGATCAGCGCCATCTCGGACAATCCGGCGGCACCATTTCGTTTACGGCATGCGGCCTTCCGGTGTTCCACTTTGAAACGCAAGAGCAGTTTCAAGCATACATGATGTTAAAGGGAGAAGCGGCGTACAATGAAAAACGATAAAAGCTATCCTTTTCCGACGTATTCAGGGTTATTGAATTCAGAACATTATGACAAAATTGGCCCGGCGCTATGGCTGTTTCTCTGGTTTATCAGCTCAACAACAAAAGAAATCGAAAAAGACGGCGTAAGCTGGGGCATCGTACTCGGCCATAAGCCGTTAAAAGCGAGAGAAATGGCGGCAGTCTTCGGCGTAAGTGAAAAAACCGTCAGAAGATGGCTGGAGCTTCTCGAAAACCATGATTACATAAAGGCCGTCCGTGCGCCATACGGACTGATGATTTCGGTCAAGCATTCCAAAAAATTCAGCTTCAGATCGGACAATACTGTACACGGGAGTCTAAAAGAACGGCCATTTTCGCCGCAGACACCGGACACAAACGACCGTACAGATATAGATAAAACAAACAAATATACTGCTGCTGATGATGCAGTGGATCACATTGCGAAGCGGTTTACACAATTACGGTCGGCTCAAGAAGGACGCACCGTGTATCCTTCCTCAAGAGATTATCAAGCCATCGCCCGCATTGTTGCCATCGGCGTTCCTGTCACGCAAACAATCAAATGGCTTGAAGAATGCTTTCAGGCTTTTGAAAACCGGCGGACCGCCGCTTCTGAAACAATCAAGGCTTTTCGCTACTGCTCGAAATTCATTGAAGACAGATTTTTCGCGCAGCAAGCCAAAAAGAATGCCGCAATTCAGCATGAGAGGATGAAAAAACATGACAAAACGAACAATCGAACAGATTTTGGACGAGCTGAGAAGAGGGAGACGTCCATTACTGGCGGACAAACCGGCCGAATCAGACGCAAGCAGGTATGATTGCCTGCGCTGCAAGGATCAGGGAGGTTATCTCGTCAGGCAGAATGGCCTGGAAGTCTGGACGATGTGCAGCTGCATGGCAGAACGGAAAGTGAAGCGGCTGCTGGGTGCAAGTGAGATTACCCACGCTTTCAGACAGCTCGGCTTCAAGGAATTCCGCACGGAGGGAAAGCCGCAGGCCATAAAAGACGCATTTGAGTGTACAAAAGAGTATGTTGCCGATTATGAACAAATCAAGGATTGCCGAAAAAACAGCATTGCCCTTTTAGGACAGCCCGGATCAGGGAAAACACACCTTTTGACTGCCGCTGCCAACGAATTAATGAGAACATGCTATGTGCCTGTCATTTATTTTCCGTTCGTGGAAGGCTTTACTGATCTGAAAAATGATTTTGCCCTATTAGAAGCGAAGCTGAACCGGATGAAGCAGGCGGATGTGCTGTTCATAGATGACCTGTTTAAACCGGTTAACGGCAAACCCCGCGCTACAGATTGGCAATTAGAGCAAATGTATTCGGTACTCAATTATCGCTACTTAAATCATAAACCGATTTTGCTTTCGAGCGAGCTGACAATTGAAGGACTTGTACGGGTCGATGAAGCGCTCGGCACGAGAATCTATGAGATGTGCAGTGACTATTTAGTGATTATCAAAGGAGCAGCCTACGAGCTTAACCATAGATTGGAGGGCGTCAGATAATGTGTAAGCTTTGTCAAACAAAGAAAGTCATTGTGGAACATACCGGTATTGGAGTCGTTTTTCATCCATGTCCGAACTGCCGGTCCGGCACTGACTTAACGCCTGTCATTCAAAAGCTGGAGCAAATGCTGACAGCGGGAAAAGCGAGGCTGAATATCTATGATTAAACAGCTGACTGCACTAATCGCTTTGCTGTTTCGGGCAAAGCGAACAGAAAAAAACATTGAACAATGGTATAAGGACGACGGGAAGTGAAAGTGTTGGCAAAGACAAAACAGGCAGAGAAAAGCCCTGCGCCGTGGCGTGCTGTCCCGTGCGGGGATACGAAACCGATCTATATTTATTCAGCTTACAGTGAAGAAGAAAAAGAAAGATTCCCATATTCAAACGGACGGCTGATTGCCGCTGTATTTGACCTCAGCTCTTATTCGCAAAAAAGCAATGCCGCTTTGATGGCCGCTGCGCCTGAATTGCTGGAAGCGTCTAAAGCAGCTCTTGATTTTCTGAAAGGGAATTCTGTTCATTCAAAGGAGCGCATCATTCAGCTATTAGAAAAAGCTGAAGCAAGCGCTGCACCGAAAAGGGGAGGAAATAAAACATGATTCATCCTAAAAAACTGCTGCATATCGATTCCATCACGCTTAAGAGCCAGCTGGAGGAAGGGAAAATCCGTGTCATTATTGTGGATGGCATCAAGCAAGAAGCATGGATCACAGAAGCGCCGGAGCATGGAAAAACGCTCGTCGAAACAAGAAAGGGCGATCTTGCCCGTGTGGAATTTGAAATCGGCTACAAATTAAATTAAAGCGAAAACAGAATACGTCCAAGACGGAAAGCCTGCGGACACTGATCAACTGCACAGCATTTGTGCGTTGATTGGTGTCCGTTTTTTATTTGCCAAAAATGAGGAGGATCATAGAATGCAAGACTTACTATTTGAATATAAACGCACGCTCAAACAAACAAGAAACCAATATAAACCGCTCGCTGAGGCAGATGAATCCGTGCTCTCAGCTGAAGAGCTGAAGGATAAAAAAATCATCAGAAATATGATTACTGATCTTGAATATGTAACAGAATGGCTTGAAAAAGGAAGGCAGCCCGGCATCAGACGGGCGATTGACCGGCGTGATGCCTACCAGCGGCTGATGATCAAAGACCCGAGAATCATCGAATCATTTTCCAGCGCTATGATGTTTGAGCCGGACGGACAGGTATCAGAAGAAGACAGAGAGAAAATTCGAGAAGCATTAGCCCTGTTAACGGACAGAGAAAAGGAAATGTTTTTGCTGCATAAGGTAGAATGTTTTTCTTATGAACGGATCGCCGATCTTCTCGGCGTGAAAAAATCGACAGTGCAAACGACGATTAAACGGGCGAGTTTAAAGATGCAAAGACAGCAGGAAGACATGAATCGATCACTTGCATGAAAGCTTGTCATACGTTTGCCACCTATAAGTGAATAGAGCATGACACATAAGCGGCTGGCATGATCAGCCGCTTTTATGAATAAACAACCATGCTGGAGGTGGCGGTGATGCCGTAGCATGAAAACACAACAGCGCGAACAAGCATTAGCAATCTATCAACATCATCAAGGAAAGATCACAAATCGGGCGATTGCGGACACAATCGGTGTTTCCGCGAAAACAATCGGCATCTGGAAAAAACAAGACAAATGGAAAGAGGCCCTGTTTTCTGCGTCCAAAAACGAACAAAAACAGCGCCCTATAGACAACGATGAATTAAATGAACGCCAGCGGCTGTTTTGCCTGTATTACGTCAAAAGCTTCAATGCCACACAGTCAGCAATCAAAGCGGGCTATTCTCCGGACAGCGCTCATGTGACGGGCAGCCGGCTCTTAAAAAACGAAAAGGTTGCTGCTGAAATCAAACGCATTAAAAAAGAAATGGTCAATGAGATGTTTATTGAAGCGATGGATGTGCTGCAGGTTTATATCAAGATCGCGTTTGCGGATATTACGGACTATGTGACCTTTGGAAAAAAAGAGGTCCAGGCTGTCGGGAAATCGGGTCCGCTGTTTGATGAAGATGATAACCCGATTATGAAGGAAGTCAGCTTTGTCGATGTCAAAGACTCGGGGCTCGTTGACGGCACCATTGTAACGGAAGCAAAGCTTGGCAAAGAAGGCATTGCCATCAAGCTTGCAGATAAAATGAAGGCGCTTGAGAAGCTGTCCTTATATTTTGATTTGTTTCCAGATCAATTTAAACAAAAAATTGAAAATGAGAAATTGAAGCTTGCCAAACAAAAAGCGGAGAAAACAGATGACAGCCAGGAGCCGATTGAAATTATGATCAAACGAAAAGAGGGCAAGTCATGATTGTAAAAGAAATCAACCCTCATTTCGAAGATTACGTGTTCAATTGGGAGCAGACGTACCAATTTCTCGTCGGCGGCTACGGCTCCTCCAAAAGCTATCATACCGCATTGAAAATCGTGCTAAAGCTGCTGAAGGAAAAACGGACGGCCCTTGTGATCCGGGAGGTGTTCGATACCCATCGGGATTCGACCTTCGCCTTGTTTCAAGAGGTGATCGAAGAGCTCGGTCTCACAAAGGCTGTGGCATCTCTTTCTTCCCCGCTGCAGCTGCGATTTCACAATGGCAGCCGGATCATGTTCAAAGGAATGGACAATCCGGCAAAATTAAAATCGGTTCATAACATTTCATTAATATGGATTGAAGAGTGCTCAGAGGTGAAGTATGAGGGGTTCAAGGAATTAATCGGACGTCTTCGCCATCCTGAGCTGAAGCTTCATATGATCTGTACCACCAATCCCGTCGGCACCTCCAATTGGACGTATAGGCATTTTTTTCGGGATGAACGCAAGAAACGGTTTGTGCTGGATGACAGCGAACTTTACGAAAAGCGGACAATTGTGAAGGGAGATACGTATTACCATCATTCCACCGCTAACGACAATCTTTTTCTCCCGGAAAGCTATCTGAAACAGCTTGACGGACTCAAAGAGTATGATCCTGACCTGTACCGGATTGCCCGCAAAGGACGATTCGGCGTCAACGGGATCAGGGTGCTGCCGCAGTTCGAGGTACTCCCGCATGATCAAGTGAAAAAATGTATCGCAGCCATCAGCAAGCCAATCTTTCGTACAGGCATGGATTTTGGATTCGAGGAATCCTATAATGCCGTCGTCCGGCTTGCTGTAGATCCTGAGAAAAAATACCTCTACATTTATTGGGAGTATTATCAAAACAAAATGACAGATGACAGGACGGCTGAGGAGCTGCGTGAGTTTATTGAGACACAGGAATTGATCAAAGCCGACTCGGCTGAGCCGAAAAGCATTCAATATTTCCGCCAGCAGGGCTTTCGGATGGTTGGAGCCAGAAAGTTTCCCGGCTCCAGGCTTCAATATACCAAAAAGGTAAAACGGTTCAAAAAAATCTTCTGTTCGGATCGCTGTGAAAATGTCATCTATGAGCTCAAGACACTTACGTATGCCAAAGATAAAAACGGAGCTCTGATTGAGGATGAATTCACGATTGACCCGCATACGCTTTCTGCCATTTGGTATGCGCTTGATGATTATGAGGTTGCTGATATGAAAGAGACAGCACACAAACGAATCCGGCCGAACCGAGAAAGGAGGAGGTCATAAATCATGCACAATCAAACAGTCAGAGCAACTGTATTTAAAGCCAATGCCGCGGCTCCTCAGACAAAGCAAATCTATGAAGATGACTTTTCTGAGCTGTACGGAGAGGACATTATCGCTCCGCCCTACAATATCATCGAGCTCAAAACCATTGCCGAATACTCGACTATTCTTCAGCAATGCATTGATGCGTACAGAGTGAATATTACAGGCTTTGGATTCGATGTTGAGTACACATTTGATGTCAACGCAAGTGATGTCGATCAGGCAAAAAAGAAAAGAGCGGAAAAAGACTGGGCCAGACTCGAAGCCTTTTATAAATGTCTTCACTTTGATGAATCAGCTGAAATGATTTTAGGCTATGCCATCGAAGACAGAGAAAAAACAGGCAACGGATTTATGGAAGTGCTTCGCGACGGGGCGGGAAAACCTGCCGGCATCGAATATTTAGATGTGAAATATATGCGTGTATGCGGAGCCGGCGAGCCTGTAGAGGTTTCATTTGTATATGAAGAAAACGGGAAAATGAAAAGGATCAAAAGGCAAAAACGCTTCCGAAAATATGTGCAGATGATCAATGGAAAGAAAGTGTTTTTTAAAGAATACGGCGATCCGCGAAAAATGGATATGCGCACAGGTGAATATGTAAACACATTGGCAGAGAAGTATCAAGCAAATGAAGCCATTCACCTCAAAATCGGAAGCGGCGTATACGGTGTACCCCGCTGGATCGGCAATATTGTCAATTTATACGGGGCCCGAAAAGCAGAAGAGCTCAATTTTATGTATTTTAAGCAGGGACGTCACGTCCCCGCTGCGATTACAGTGGAAAACGGGATGCTGTCTGAAGCTTCTTACCGGGAGCTGCAGGAATACATGAATGATCTTGAAGGTGTTGAAAACGCCCATAAATTTCTCCTGATCGAAGCGGAAGGAATCGCAAAAGAAAAGGATCTCCACGGAGGCGAGGATATTACGCCGGTTTCCGTGGAAATCAAATCCTTGGCTGAAATTCTCCAAAACGACGCCCTGTTTCTTGAATACGATGAAAAAAGCAGAAATAAGCTGCGTTCCGCGTTCCGTCTCCCGCCGCTGTATACAGGCGAGGCCCAGGAATACAACCGGGCGACAGCTGATACTGCTAGAAAAATTACGGAGGAGCAGGTTTTTCAGCCGGAGCGAAAAACGCTCGTGAATAAACTGAATACGCTGCTTTTGCCGGAGCTGAATATCCATGACGTCAGGCTGACATTAAAAGGACCAGACTTTCGTGATCCGCTTGAGATTGCAAAGGTGCTCGGTCCTTTTATTACAGCAGGAGCAGTCTCGCCGAATGATTTACGCGACCTTGCCGGACGGGTGCTTGGCAAAACACTGGAGGAGTGGCCGGAGGACATTTATAAACGGCCTGCAGGACAGGATGCGGAAAAGACAAACCTGACTGCGCTCATGCAGGAGTTGAAAGAAAGCATCGAAGATATCAAAACGTCCTGAAGGGAGGTGAATCAAGCAGGTGGCGCGAGAATTAAGAAATGCCAAAATCAGCTTTGTCAGTTATGTGGACAAGGCGGCTAACCAGACAGAATTTTTCTTTACGAAGTCAGCCGCACCTCCGTCATTTGAAAAAAAGGTTCGGCTGTTTACAAAAAGTGAGCAGGATGAACAAAAGCTCGTGTACGGAATCGTGTATGAGCCTGATGTTCCTGATGCCCACGGCGATTTTATGACCGCCGAGGAAATTGAAAAAGCGGCGCACGGTTTTCTCGCGGAGGCACGGGAGATTGATATCAATCACAGCTTTGAGGGCGGAACCGGCGTCGTGGTCGAGTCCTATGTGGCGCCCGATGATTTTATGATCGGGTCAAAGCGGATTACAAAGGGCTCATGGGTACTCGTGACAAGAGCGTCTGACGAGGTGTGGGAACAGATTAAGGCTGGAATTATCACCGGCTACAGCATGGCTGGCACTGCAGATGTGTATGAAGAAGAACCGGTCGAAAAAGCAGGGTTCTTTAGTGTATTCAAGCAAATGCTTGCTGACAAAACAGGGAAGGAGACTGAAGAAATGAGAAAAGAAGACATGAAAGAATCATTCGAGCATGCGCTTTACCCTCTGCTCAAACGGCTTGAGCGGATTGAAAAAAACACAGACACGGAGGAAAAGCCGGAGCAGACAGGTGATGACGAGCGTCTGAAAAAGCTCGTTGAAGACATGCTTGCCCCGCTGATCGAACGCATCGAGGCTTTGGAAAAAGCGCGAGGCGCGTCTAAGCAGACAGCGGACGATACGGGCGGCAATACAGAGCAAGTCAAAAAATCAATCTGGAGCGGACTGCTGTAAAACCAGTCAAGGAGGAGGAAATCAATTGAGAAATCAAGAGATCATTCGGAAAGCGGAAATGTCGCTTTCTGCTTTAAAAAGCGGCGGGCTTATGAACCCTGCGCAAGCATCGGCTTTTATCCGCATGGTGCAAAACACGCCGACCATTTTCAGTGAATCCCGCGTGATTCAAATGGAAAATGACTCGCAAAAATTTGAGAAAATCGGCTTCGGCCAGCGTATTCTGCGGGCTGCGCAAGAAGGAAAAGCACTGTCAAACGACGAGCTGACAGTTCCAACGACAAGCACTGTCCAGCTGAACACGAAGGAAGTCATTGCGGAAATTAACATTACGTATGACACACTTGAAAACAATATTGAAAAAGACGGCCTGCAGCAGACAATCATGCAAATTTTAGCAGAGCGCGCAGCAGTTGATATTGAAGAGCTGATCGTTAACGGTGATACAGCATCAGCTGATCCGTATCTGGCACAGCTGGACGGCATCCGTAAACAGGCGGTTTCCCATATCGTTGACATGAACGGTGAAGAACTGTCCAGAGCGACATTCAAGAAAGGCTTAAAGGCAGTTCCGCCAAAATATTTGCGCATCCCTCAGGAATTCAGATTCTATACGTCTCACGGCTTAGAAGTTGAATGGAAGGACCGCGTGGCAGACCGCCAGACAAACCTTGGGGACCAGGCTGTTCAGGGCGGCTTGTCAACAGCATTCGGCGTACCGGTCAAAGGAGTATCCAATATTCAGCCGTACACAGTCGGCGAGGGAGACGCGCAATATGACGCTTCTGATATCATTCTCACACATCCGAAAAATATCATTCTCGGCTTCTCCCGCAATATCCGAATTGAAGTCGACAAAGACATCCGCTCCCGTAAATTCATTATTGTCTTAACGGCCAAGCTGGACAGCAAGTTCGAGGAAGAGGATGCCTGCGCGAAATTAATTAACGTAAAAGAATAATAGAAACGAGGTGGTCAGCTCATGCTCATTGAACCGACTGACGTAGCCTCCTATTCGGTCTATGATCGGGTGAAAAACAGGCCGGAAGAGCTGCTGGCGCAGGATATCATCGAGGCGGAAGCAGAAGCGGCTCTCATCACGGGCCACCGCTTTGAAGACAGCTTGTATGATCCGCTGCCCGGTAAGGTGAAGCTGGCTTTAGTAAAGCTTGCCCAGTATTTTGCGCTTGTCAACAGCGATGAATCTGCCTCATCAAGCTATCAGTCTGAGAAAATGGGGGATTATTCCTACACGGTTTCCGGAGAAGGCGGGATTCAGCGGCCTGAGGTGTATCATTTGCTCGAAGAGTTTATCAAGCCGGGCTACGTCCCTGAATCCTCCAGACTGAAGGTGAGATCTTTATGAGCTACAAGCAGATGCTCATTCACCGTTGCGACATTTATCATGAAGCAGCCCAAGCGCCGTCTGCAGGCCGATTTGGGATTCCGGCAGACAGGCTGCAGCCGGTGATTTCATATCCCGATACACCCGATGAACAAGATGTCCCTTGTTATTTTACCGAAAAAACACAGCAGCTGATTCAGGAGAAGCCGGATCAAACTGTATATCATAGCTTTCTCGTCCATTTTCCGTTGTCAGCGGACATCCGCGTGAACGATAAAATCATTTGGGAGAATCATAAATATATACTAAAGCTGCCGAATAGGATCAGGCATCATCATTGGGAGGTCGTCGCAGTCAGGGATGAAAGCCTATGAAAATAGCGGGATTGAAACAGCTGAACACGGCATTAAAAGAAGCGGCTTCAGGCGGTTTTTCCAGACAGGCGTCCCGGTGGCTTGAGGAGTGCGGGCAAGATTTTCTGGAGATCGTCCAATCTGAACTCATCAGCACACAAACAATTGATACAGAAAAACTGCTCAGTTCCTTTGAGAAAGGCGCAGAGGACAATCTCTGGATTGTGCAAAGCGGCGGGCTTTCGCTTGAGGTGGGGACACAGCTTGATTACGCCTCATTTCTTAATGACGGCCATTGGACGTCAAAACAAGATGTGAGATGGGTGCCGGGGCGTTTTCAAGGCTCACGGTTTATTTATGATCCGGCGGCTTCAACGGGAATGGCGCTCAAGAGAAAATGGATACCGGGCACGGGCTACTGGGATCATGCACTGCTTTTATATGAAAAGCTGTTTGAAAAATCGCTGGAAAGCAAACTGCGCCAGTGGCTGAAGAAGCTGTAAAGGAGGAGCAGGATGAACAGTGAAACAGGATCGATCATGGCGTTTTTGTACAGCCGGTGGTCTGTTCCCATTTATGAACGCGAGCTTCCTGATCACTTTCAGGTGCCGTCGTTATACGTCCCGCCACCATCTGTTTTCGAGGAAACAGATACGGTCTCCACATTTAAAAAAACCTACAGTCTCAATGTAAAACTGTTTCATCTGGACTCCGTTCAGGCGCTGGATGAAGCGGACAGGCTCGCGGATGCCATCAGAGAAGCGAGAAATATGATTCCGCTGCTGAGTGAATCCGGTGAGAAGACGGGGGATATGGTTCGCATCTCCCAAATCGAGACAAGGGTAGGAGACAGGGGCGAGGCGGCCATGGTGATCAGGTGGAGCAGCCGATATTATTATCACAAAACAGAACAGCCTGTCTTACAGGATATCGACATGAACAGCGGGGTGAAATAAACGGTGTCAAAGGACAAACAACAGAAGAAGGCTGTACATACAAAGAGCCGGGAAGCTCTATTTGATACAGCGGATTTGATTAAGCACGCGAAGGAACTGTTCGGCGTTAAGCCGGATATTCTTCAGGGGGCTTTATTTGGCGTGGATCAACCACGTATGACGAAATCAGAAGCCAACCAATTGATTCAAACATTTCTAACCAAGGAGGTCATGTCATCATGAATGGCGGAACATTTACAACAGGCAAAGAAAAAGAACGTGCAGGCATTTATTTTAACTTTAAAACGACGGCACAGGAGCGGGTATCACTCAGTGAACGGGGAACAGTCGCACTTCCGGTCGCATCAAGCTGGGGCGAAGCGAAAACGTTCGTCTCCATTTCCAGTGTTGAAGACCTAAACAAAAAAGTGGGCCTCAGCATTGATGACCCGTCTTTATTGCTGCTGCGTGAAGCGAAGAAAAATGCGAAAACGGTATTGATGTACCGTCTAACCGAAGGTGTCCGAGCGTCTGCTGATATTGCTGAAGGCGTCAAAGCAACTGCAGTATATGGCGGAACAAAAGGAAATGACATTATCATCCGCATCAATCAAAATGTGCTGGATGCTAATTCTTTCGATGTGACAACATATATGGACGAATCAGAGGTTGATAAACAGACTGTCAAAAAGGCTGAAGAATTAACAGCTAACGGCTATGTCACTTTTACCGGAACAGGCGATCTTTCTTCAACGATTCCTCTCACTGGATCAGAAGGAGACACTGCAGCTGAGACGCTGAATGCATCCGCGGGAATCCGTTTATCTGGCGGTACGGATAAAGCCCCTGTCAACTCCGACTATACAGATTTCTTAGCCGCGGCTGAAACGGAGAGCTTTGATGTGATTGCGCTGCCTGTTGCAGAAGGTGACCAGTTGAAGGCGACGTTTGCTGCTTTCATTAAACGCCTGCGCGACGGCCAAGGACAAAAAGTGCAAGGCGTCACAGCCAATTATGCCGGTGATTATGAAGGCATCATCAACGTAACCGAGGGTGTGCTGCTTGAAGATGGCACGGAAGTTACACCGGACAAAGCAACAGCTTGGGTAGCTGGAGCGAGTGCAGGAGCAACCTTTAACCAATCACTTACATTTGTAGAGTACGAAGGCGCAGTTGATGTGTTACACCGCCTTGACCACGATACGATTGTTGAACGTCTGGGCAAGGGTGAATTTTTATTCACATTCGACGCCCGTGATAAATCCGTCAGCGTAGAAAAGGACATTAACTCACTCGTGACGTTCACAGCTGAGAAAAACAAGAAATTTGCAAAGAACAAAATCGTTCGTGTCCTGGATGCTGTGAATAATGATTTAACACGCGAGCTGAAAGCCTTAATTAAATCAAGAAAAGGCAGCGGAAGCGATATCCCGGCATCTGAAGACGGACTGCAGTATGTAAAAACGATGATCACGCAATACATGACAACACTTCAGGATGCAGGCGGCATCACTGGCTTTGATTCCGATGAAGATATCACAATTTCAATGAATGAAGATCGTGACGGCTTCTTGATTGACCTGGCTGTACAGCCTGTCGACGCAGCAGAAAAATTCTACTTTAATGTGGAGGTAAACTAATATGGCATTAAAAGCACAAAACACAATTTCAGGAAAAGAAGGCCGTTTATTCCTCGATGGCGAGGAAATGGCGCACATCAAAACATTTGAAGCAAACGTTGAGAAAAACAAATCTGAAGTCAACATTATGGGCCGCCGCATGACAGGCCATAAAACAACAGGGGCAAATGGAACAGGGACCGCGACGTTTTACAAAGTCACATCAAAATTCGTGCTATTGATGATGGACTATGTCAAAAAAGGCAGCGACCCTTATTTCACGCTCCAAGCCGTGCTGGATGATCAATCCTCCGGCCGGGGCACAGAGCGAGTCACGCTGTACGACGTCAACTTTGACTCTGCCAAAATCGCAAGCCTTGATGTCGATTCAGAAGCGTTAGAGGAAGAAGTTCCATTTACATTCGAAGACTTCGACGTCCCTGAAAAGCTATCTGACACGTTTTAATCAAAGCTGAATCAAGCCCATACGCAGACCTTTCTCAGAAAGGTCTGTTTTTTAAAGATGAAACCAAACAATAGACAAGGGAGTTTTTTACATGAGCGAGAAGAACGAAAACGTATATGATCTTTCCTTTTTTATGCCGGGAAAAACAATTGAAGCTGAGGAAATCAAAGTGCCGATCTCAAAGCGTTTTGTTGATAAAAAAGGGAACATCGTGCCATTTATTTTTAAAGCGATCACGACGGAACGCATTGATGAATTGGAGAAAGAAACAACAACGTATAAAAATGTCAAAGGCAGAGGCCGTGTAAAAGATTTAGACAGCCAACGCTTTTATGCCCGAATCGCAGTTGAATCAACCGTTTATCCGGACTTCCGTTCAAAAGAGCTTCGAGAAGCTTACAAAACGGCTGACCCGGTAGAAGTTGCGAAACGCGTGCTCTCAGTTGGAGGCGAGTATGCGAACTGGTTAAACAAAGCGATTGAGATTAATGGATTTGAAGATGAATTAGAGGATCTGGAAGACGAAGCAAAAAACTAATCAAGGATGGGCATAAAGAAGCCGTGTATCTCTACTATGCGATGCACGAGCTTCACTATTCCCCATCAGATTTATTGGCGCTCTACGAAGCGCCCAGAAACTATAAAGCGCTGTTGTATGGACTGATCGGATATAAGCTCGATCTCCTTGAAAAACAAGCAAAGAAAGGAGGGGCATCGTAATTGGCAAAGCTGACAGCAAGGTTTGAAATGGAAGACCGTGTAAGTAAAAAGTTAAGAAAGATCCAGAATGGGTTTAGAGCACTTGAAAAATATAGAAAAATGGTGCAGCGAAAAAGCGCTATTGATGTACGAAAAGAAAGCAAAACTGTATTAAGGACAATTGATCGCATACAAAAATCATTAAAGAAAAAGCTTGGCGCCCAAATGATCTCCATTTCAACTGAGGATAAAGCCAGCAGTATCATTCAGCAGGTTAATGTTCAATTGCAGGGATTGCCGTCATCTGTATCTATTAAAATAGATGCTAGTGACCAAGCAACCGAAAAGTTTGAACGATTAAGAGAGCTCGTGGCAGGTTTTAAAGGCTTTACGATTATGCTGAGTGCAGAAGATCAAGTGTTGCCGGCTGTGCAAAAAATACAGCGCTATATGGAAACTGCACTTAAAAATGGTTACTCTGTTACGATACGCGTGATTGATCACGTCATGAAAACAGTCGGTCGTATTTCTGCTGGTATTGATGCCTTAACAGGAAAAGACAACAAACTTGAGCTCGCTATTAATGACAAGGTGTCAAATAAGCTGGATTCATTGCAGAAAAGAATTGACAGCATGGGAAGCTCAGGTCCCTCCGAGAAAGGAGCACCTTCAGCAGGAGGAAATACAGGAGATATTGCGAGCATGTTTGATCCAGAAACGATTTTGACAGCACTGGACAAATTTGCTGCTTCATTCATGGAAAAGGTGGATGAAATCGCTACAAAGTTCAGCCCGGAAACAATCTTAACAGAACTGGATAAATTTACAACATCGTTCATGAATAAGGTGGATGAGATCGCCACAAAATTCAGCCCGGAAACAATCTTAACAGAGCTGGATAAATTTACAACATCGTTCATGAGTAAAGTGGACGCAATTGCAACGAAGTTCAGTCCAGAAACGATTCTGGCACAGCTGGATAAGTTCACAGCATCGTTCATGAGCAAAGTTGATGCGATTGCGACAAAGTTCAGTCCAGAGACAATTTTGTCGCAGCTGGATAAGTTCACAACATCGTTCATGAGCAAGGTGGACGCAATCGCGACAAAGTTCAGTCCAGAGACAATTTTGTCCCAGCTGGATAAATTCACAACATCGTTCATGAGTAAAGTGGACGCAATCGCAACAAAGTTCAGTCCAGAGACGATTTTGGCACAGTTGGATAAGTTTACAACATCGTTCATGAATAAAGTGGACGCAATTGCAACGAAGTTCAGTCCAGAAACGATTCTGGCACAGCTGGATAAATTTACAACATCGTTCATGAGTAAAGTGGATGCAATTGCGACAAAGTTCAGTCCAGAGACAATTTTGTCGCAGCTGGATAAATTCACAACATCGTTTATGAGTAAAGTGGATGCAATTGCAAGTAAATTCAGTCCAGAAGCGATTTTTAAGCAGCTTGACAAGTTTACAGATTCCTTTATGAAAAAAGTGGATGATATCGCAAGCAAATTCAGTCCAGAAGCGATTTTTAAGCAGCTTGACAAGTTTACAGATTCCTTTATGAAAAAAGTGGATGATATCGCAAGCAAATTCAGTCCAGAAGCGATTTTTAAGCAGCTTGATAAGTTTACAGATTCCTTCATGAAAAAAGTGGATGATATCGTAAGTAAATTCAGCCCGGAAACAATCTTTAACGAGCTTGACAAGTTTACAGATTCCTTCATGAAAAAAGTGGACGATGTCGTAAGTAAATTCAGCCCGGAAACCATTTTTAACGAGCTTGACAAGTTTACAGATTCCTTTATGAAAAAAGTAGATGATGTCGCCAGCAAATTCAGTCCAGACGCCATTATTACTAAAGCGGAAGACTTTGTAACAAATATTGTTGACAAAATTTCAGAGAAATTTAATTTCCTGAATCCGGATAAAATCGCTAATAAAGCAGAAAAGTTTGTTGATAACATTGTTTCAAAAATCGCCAAGAAATTCGAGAAATTCAGCCCAGATAAAATTATTGAAAAAGTGGGAGAGTTTTTTGAAAAAATTATAAAAGGCATTGCTGAGAAGCTGGGGAATCTGGATATTGGCGGGTTGCTTGGCGGCAAATCCAGCGGAAGCAAAGGCAAACAAAAAGCTTCAAAAGCCAATACAAAGAACTCAACTTCTAACAATTCAAACCGCACTAAAAAACCTTCTATGAACCAAAAATCTTCAGGTTCAAAATCGAAAAAGTCAGGCGGCAAATGGGGCGGGGCTTGTGGTTGCTGCTGTGCCGGAATCAGTACAGGCAAAAGCAAAAAAGTCAAAAATAGAAACGGTTCATCAACAAAAGGGAATAAAACAAATCCTGTGAATACACCTAAATCTGCTAAAGGAGCATCAGGCAAAGGTTTTTCAGGCCTTCTGAAAACATTGGGTGAATCAAAAGGCTTAAAAGGCGGACTGAAGGGCTTAAAAGGAGCGGCAAAAGGAATACCAGGATTAGGCGAAATACTGTCCCTTACTGACTTAGCCGGTATCAATAAGGATAATGCTGGTGAAAAAGTAGGTTCAGCCGGCGGAGGTTTAGCAGGAGCCGCTGCAGGAGCGGCTATTGGAAGCGTTGTGCCGGGAGTCGGGACCGCTATTGGCGGTGTTGTAGGAGGAATTGCCGGTACTTTCGGCGGTGAAAGTTTAGGCAAGGCAATTGATGCTGGCGCTCTAGAAGATACATGGAACAGCATTACAGAGGGTGCGCAAAATGCCTGGTCAGCCATTCAGGATACTTGGGGAACTGTATCAACATGGTTTATGGACAATGTCTGGACGCCAGTATCAACTGCAGTTGTGGGTGTAGCAACAAGCATATGGTCCAACATCGTAAATGCATGGACAACGATTCAAACGATATTCAGCACGGTGGCAACATGGTTTATGGACAATGTCTGGACGCCGGTTTCATCAGCAGTTGTGGGTGTAGCAACAGCAATATGGTCTAAAATCGTAAATGCATGGACGACGATTAAAAATGTGTTCAGTACAGTTGCTTCATGGTTTATGAGTAATGTGTGGGGGCCAGTCAAATCTGCTGTAATAGGAGCGGCAACTACAATCTGGGATAAAATGACCGGTGCTTGGAATAAGATTAAGAGTGTTTTCAGTACGGTATCGGGATGGTTCATGGATACAGTTTGGAACCCGGTCAAAAATACAGTCTCAGATGTAGGCAAGGGAATCTCAGATGCTTTCAAAAAAGCGATAGACACCGTTAAGAACATTTGGAAAGGCCTGAGCGGCTGGTTTAAAAAGAATATTCAAGAACCTCTTACAAAGGTGGGAGAAGCGATTTCAGAAGCTTTTTCTAAAGCGTTCGGCTGGGTGAAGCAAATCTGGGATAAAGCTGGCGGCGTAGCTAGTAAAGTAATTAATTTTGTAACCGGCGGCGGTGATCCGAATAAAGGTAAGGATCCGGATAAAAATGCCACAGGCGGCTACATCACCAAACCAACCATCTCGTGGATCGGTGAAGCCGGCAAGGAATTCGTTATCCCGGTTGATAACAACCGAGGCCGGGGGAAGATGCTTCTTTCACAAGCGGCGTCTAAGCTGGGTATGCAAGTTGTAGACGACATGGGAGCAGCTTCGTCTTCTGGCGGAAGTCCAGCATCTGTTTCAGGAGGAGCAGCTGTCAGTCCTCTATCAGGCTCAGCCTCCCCAGCAATGAACACTGTAAATCTTACAGGCCAAGCGTCCACACTCGGACAGCAATTTTCAGAAGGCTTTGGTAAAGGCATCAGCGATCAGCCGGTCAAAATGGAAGACTGGAAAAAGAAAAACATCAATACGCCATTTACACAAATGATTTCTGCTTCACCAAATTACGGTAAACAAATGGTAAGCGGGTATGCCAAGGGCCAAAACGGTACAGCAACCGGAACGGACGGCTTTTTGCAATCAAAAGTTAAAACGCCGTATCAAGCCACTGTGAACAAATCGTCTTCATGGGGCACAGGAACGGTCAAAGGCTTTGCGCAAGGACAAAACTCAACCCAAACAGGGACTGCACAGTATGTGAGTACACATGTTGACAAACCGTTCCTGCGTTCAAAAGACACATCGAACAGCTGGGGCTCCGGTTTGATCGGAAACTTTGTGACAGGTATGAATTCTAAATCCAGTGAAGTAAAACAAGCAGCAAAGGATATGGCCAAGAGAGTGGAGCAGGCTTTCCGTGAGGAGCTAGATATTCATTCACCTTCCCGTGTCATGATGAGCTTGGGGCGTTTTGCTTCAATTGGTGTTGTCAAAGGACTTGGCTCAGTAGATGTAAAGAAATATGCTGAAAAACAAGCTGGATCACTGGCGGCTGCCTATTCCGGAATGGGAGCCATGGGCGGGAACGTAAAACAATGGATTATGGCTGCTCTCATGGCCACCAAGACACCGATGAGCTGGCTACCGGGACTCATGACGATTGCGCAGCATGAATCCGGAGGCAATCCGAATGCAATTAACTTGTGGGACAGCAACGCAAAAGCGGGGCATCCGTCACAAGGGCTGATGCAGACGATCCCAAGCACCTTTAATGACCATAAAGCACCGGGTATGGGTAACATTAAAAACCCGATTCACAACGCAGCTGCTGCGATCGGCTACATTAAAAGCAGATATGGATCAATCAACAATGTGCCGGGTATTAAAAGCCTGAATCATGGCGGACCGTATGTCGGTTACGCAAACGGCGGGCTGATTACAAAAGAACAAATCGCCCGTGTCGGTGAAGGAAACAAGCGGGAATGGATCATCCCAGAGGAACGGGGCATCCGAGGCCGCTACCTCCTTCAGAGAGCTGCGCAAGCTCTTGGTATGGAAGTGACAGATCCGTCTCAATCCCAGCAGTCTGAGCTTTCTTCAGGACAAGTTTCAGCAGTTACATCCGGTACACGGCAAACGATACAAACAGCCGGAACGAAAGAAATAAAGATTGAGTTTAACGGCGATCAGCATTTCCATAATGGACAGGATGCTGATGGCCTGGTTGCGAAAATCAAGCAGGCATTACTTGATGAATTACAAAAAGACATTAACACCAGTACAAAGGGGGTCGTGGCTTTTGACTAAGTCTATCTATGAATTTTGGATATCACAGGGGAAAGAAAAGCTGCGATTCCCTGTTCTTCCTGAAGCGATTGATATAGCGAATAGTGTACAAAATGACTCAGTAAAGATAACGGGATTGGGTGAACTAACGTTTATTGAAGAACCCGGAGCAAAAGAAATTTCATTTTCTTCTTTTTTTCCAAAAAAGTATACGCCGATAGCTGAATATCAAAATCTCCCGTCTCCGGAAAATGCCATTGCGAAAATTGAAAAATGGATGAAGGCAAAAAAGCCTGTTCAATTTTTAATTACGGGAACAAAAATCAATATGACATGCAGTATTGAAAGCCTTAAATATAGTGAGGGAGATAATGAAATAGGAGATCGGGATTTTGATATTGTATTAAAAGAATACAAAACCGCTTCCCCGCGGAAAATCAAGCAGAAGAAAAAAACAAAGGCAAAACGTCCGTCGAAGGCTGCGCCGAAGACGTACACAGTGAAAAAGGGAGACACGCTATGGGACATTGCAGGCAGATTTTACGGGAACAGCACTCAATGGCGCAAAATTTGGAACGCCAATAAAACAGCAATGATCAAACGAAGCAAACGGAACATCAGGCAGCCGGGCCACTGGATTTTTCCCGGCCAAAAATTAAAGATACCGCAATGAAACAGGTGATGTATGATGATAGAACTGTTCGTCATTAAAGACACAGAGTGGCTTGAGCTGGTTGCAGAAAGCGTATCGCTTGAAGGCCATCGTTATCAGGCGCCGCGCTCCATTGAAGCGACCATCGTCACCAAACAGGGCGACCAGACGTATTACAGTGTCTCAGAAGGAGATACGGTCTTGTTTAAATGGAAGGGAAAAGAGCTGTTTCGGGGCATTGTTTTTGCAAGAACCCCGGACGAGCATACGCTTGCCTTCAGCGCTTATGACATGCTGCAGTACCTGGTCAAAAACCAGGATATGTACGTGTTTTCCAATCAGCGGGCCGACCAGATCATCAGAAGGATTGCTAGTGACTTCCAGATACCGACAACCTCGATCGCGAACACAGGCCATACGATCAAAAGTCTTGTCATTAAAAATGATACGACATTGTATGACATCATATTAAAAGCGCTGAAACAGACGAAAAGCCAGACAGGACGACATTACCAGCTGTATTCGGAAAAAGGAAAGCTCGGTCTGCGCGCTTGGCCAGATCCGTCAGAGGTATGGGTGCTTGAAACGGGCGTCAATATCACAGGCTACCAATACAGCACTTCTATAAACGACACTGCTACTCGGGTGGTGCTTCGCCGGCAAAAGGACAATAAGACATATAAAGCCTCTGCTAAGGACAGTTCAGGCTTAAATAAATACGGTGTGCTTCAATATACGGAAACGGTCACAGATGACATCAACCAGGCACAGCTTCAGCAGCGGGCAGATGTACGCCTTGCTGAAAAAAAGGGCGTGAAAAAAGAACTGAAAAATATTCAGGCAGTGGGCATCCCGGAAGTGCAGAGCGGCTTGCCCGTCTATATTTCGATTCCAGAGGCCGGTATCAAGAAAACCTATTGGGTAGATACGGACCGGCATGAATTTAAAGGAACGAAACATACGATGACGATCGATGTTGTCGAAAAGAATACGATGCCGGAAGGAGTATCCTGATGAGATTAAGTGAGGCTATAAAACATTTGGCAGTCGGCGCAATTGACGCTGAGTCTCCGGTAGAACTGCTCCCGGCTGAAGTCGTTTCAGTTTCTCCTGTGGAAATCAAATTAAAAGAAAACAGCAAACTGATCATACCGGAAGACGCCATCATTATCCCAAAACGAATGCAGTCCGGAGGAGACGATGCACTCGAGCTGGGGGATCGCCTCATGACCGCGGCTCTGACTGGCGGGCAATCGTTTTTTATTTTAGATAAGGTATAGACAAAACCGCTTCAGTACGAAGGGGTTTTTATTTAGCATGTAAAAGGAGTGGGCATCATGGCCCTGACACCAGAAGTGGAGTTTGAGGATTTTGAAGATGAGAGCGAAGTCATTGAAACCTCGCAAACGTATAAAATAGATTTTGAAAACGGAAGAATTACGAATGAGCTGATTACAGGGCTTGAAGCGATCAGGCAGTTCGTGTATATCGCCTTACAGACAGAACGCTATGCGTATTCCGTATATAGCCATAATGTCGGTAATGAGCTTCAGGACGTGCTGACAGATCATGAGACGACGGATGCCTATAAAAAGATGGAGATTCCGAGGCTGATAGAAGAGGCGCTGGTTTATGATGACCGGATATCTGCTGTAACAGATTTTGAGATTGAAAAACAAGGCGATGCGTTTCATGTGTCCTTCGTGGTGGAGACGGATGAAGGAACGCTTGAGATTGAGGAGGTGATTGGCGAAGATGTTTGAAGATCAGACTTTTGAAGCGATTATGGAGCGTATGCTGAACAGCATTTCCGCAGATATTGACACAAGAGAAGGCAGCGTCATTTATAATGCGTTAGCCCCAGCGGCGGCCGAGCTTGCGAAGTCTTATATATGGCTGGATACTGTGCTTGAGCTAGTTTTTTCTGATACCGCACAAGGCGAATTTTTAGACAGGCGTGCAGCGGAAGCGGGAATTGAACGGACAGCCGCGACAAAGGCGGTCAGAGCGGGAGAGTTTACATCTGGAGTTACTATTCCTGTCGGCTCCCGCTTTTACGTGGATAATCTTTATTTTCAATATACGGCAGACGGGACGCTCATCTGTGAAACACCTGGTGAAGCGGGAAACGCCAATCTGACCGGACGCAATTTACTGTCATTGGATACCATTCCCGGTTTAGAAACGGCCATTGTCAAAGAAATCCTGATTCCGGGGCGCGAGGAAGAGGGAGATGACAGCTTGCGAGAACGGTATTTTACAAGGGTTCGGCGTGAGGCCGTCAGTGCCAATAAAATGCATTATAAAGAGTGGGCTGAGGAAGTGGACGGTGTGGGAAAGGCAAAGATCTTCCCGCTTTGGAACGGTGAAGGCACGGTCAAAATTGTCGTCACCAATGCGAATCTTGAGCCCGCTTCTCCTATTTTAATTCAAAAAGTGAAAGATTATATCGACCCTGAACCAGGACAGGGAGAGGGACAGGCGCCAATCGGAGCCGTTGTCACAGTGGAGAGCGCGGTCTGGAAAGAAGTTGAGATTTCTGCCGAAGTGCTGCCTGAGATCAATCACTCAATTGATGAAGTGAAGTCAGAAATTGAGGAAGGCGTTTTAAATCTCTTTAAGAAAATGGCTTTTGAAGATAACGTCATCCGCCTTTCTCAAATTAACAATATCGTCTATAATTCACCATCAGTCAGTGACTACTCCAATATTCAAATCAACGGCACGTCTGAAAATCTGGTGCTGAGCGACGTGGAAATTCCTAAGCTTGGGCAGGTGAAGATCATTGAGCAAACAAGATGACATGACAGCGTATCTGCCGCCGTTTCTTACCAGCCTTAAAGAAATGGCTGAGCTGCTGAAAGCGGAAGCGCCTGAGTTTGATAAACAAAATGACAGCATATTTGATCTGACGGATCAGTTATTCGTACCGACGGCGACATGGGGGCTCAGCCGCTGGGAAAAGATTTTAAACGTACCGCGGGAATCAGGTGACACTGATGAGATCAGACGATTGAGGCTCATTTCCAAAATGTCGAACATCCCGCCAATCACATACAGGGCCATTGAGCAGGCGGTAAACCGTTTCCTGAAAAACCCGTCTGCACAGGTCCGCCTGCTTCCCGGCGAATACCGATTTAACGTCGATATCAATGTTGATGACCTCCAGCACATGAATGAGCTGATCGAAGCGATAGAAAACATGAAGCCCGCTCATTTGGCGTATACTCTCAGAGGCGGATTGAACGAGACGCTGCAAATCAAAGATACAGTCATCCTGAATCACCGCAGATACCGAACAGCCAGTGAGCTCAAGGTCGGTTATTCTGTCACTCTTAACAACAATGAGGTGGTTTTAACTTGATTTCAACCATATACAGAGAACGCACAGCGGCTGATCTAAAAAGCAGAATCGATCACGTGCTGCTCAACGGCCAAAAAACAGAAATAGTAGAGCTTGCCATTGACGGTGCGACCGTCACCGTTCTGACAAAACGTGAGGAAGACATCAAGCATATCGAAACGGTACAAATTTTTGACGAGCTGGGCAACGTCATTACAGAGAGAAAGACTGACCTGGACGTCAGCGAAAACAGAACACTCGATTTCAGATTTACTTTTGAGGTGGTGTAAACATGGCATACGAAGAAAAAACAGACTGGCTTCCGGACGACCCAATCAACGAAGATGACGTCAACCGCTGGGAAAAAGGCATAAAAGACGCCCACACCGACCTGGCCGACCACAAAAACGACATGAACAACCCCCACAACACAACAAAGGCGCAAATCGGGCTGGGGAATGTGGATAATGTGCAGCAGGCGTCGAAGAAGGATTTTGACAAGCATATTTCAGATGAAACCATACACATTTCATCTAGCGAGAGGACAAAGTGGAACAACGCACAATTAACTAAGCTAACTGATGAAAACGGAAAATATCTAGCAAGCATCCAAAATGGTCTGGATTTTCACAAAATTGTGGAAGAATTGGATCAAACCTTTTTCTTTTATACTGATAAGACTGGAATCAATACCCCACCGTTTGCCACTAGAGGATTGTATATTGGCTGCAAATCTTATGGAGAAGCTTTGGCAATGGATTATGAAGGAGGTACATGGCGAAAAACCCTGAATGATTCCGGCTGGACTGATTGGGTTCAATTAGAAACTTCAGAAGGCGCTCAAGTTAAGGTGAGGAGCCATGAAGAAAAAACTGAAATACATGTAAATAAAAGCGATAAAGACAAATGGAATTCTGGACAGTTATTTAAAATAACTGCCGATAACGGGACACAAAAGATTAACCTGTCATCTGGATCTTTTTATGATTCGCTTAAAGATGTCGGGACTGTCACTTTCTATGGAACAAACGCGGTCACAGATAACCCGTCAAACACAAGTCTTCGAGGTATGCAATTGGTCGGTCAGCTAGGAATAGGCATTGGATATGCTGTGGATGTGAGAGGTAACGCTTGGTGGTTTTACTATAACGCTAACGACAGCGCGATCAATTGGTATCAAATTGAGTCTATAACGGGGGCGCAGTCAAAGATAGATGCACATGCCAATAGAACAGATATCCATGTAACACAATACGATAAGGACAAATGGAATAATGCACAACTATATAAATTAACTGATACTCAAGGCTGCCGGACTAAAATCCCAGATGGGACTGACTTATTAACGCTGCCCTCTGGCTTTTATTATGCATTAGGGAATGTCATAACAAACAACCCTGTTTCAGGAGATGGATCATGGTATAACTATGATGTAATCGAAACAGGGAGTGGCGGGCGAAAAACAATTTTGGCCTCTAGAAGTTATGACGGAGCCTTTTGGACAGCAACGATCCATACAGACGGCGTGTTTAAAGGCTGGAATAAGATCGAGACTGAGGCAAGTGCTCAAACCATAGCAGATAAAGCGCTAGCTGATGCAAAAAACTATGTTGACACAAATTATACAAATCAAAAGTTAACTGTACTTACAGGGTCTAGTGCAATTCAAGACGCAAGAACTGGAGGGAATGAATATCCTCCGGGGTTAACTTTAATGGATATTGGGCAAGGTAATACAACTGGTTATCCACTAGGTTATGGAATCGTCAAAAATGAGAAATATCATGATTATAGATTCACTCAATATTTTTATGGTACTGGAAATGAATCAAGTAGTTATTTTGATAATACTGGTACATGGATACGGCACTGGTGGAGTGGGTCAGGCTGGACAGCTTGGCATAAAATTTCTGGATTTGCACATGCCAATATTCGGGCCAACAGCATACAATATTTAAATAAAGCTAACCATACAAAAATTCAGTTTAAACGCAAAATAAAAGATAGTCATAATGCTTTTGACACAAATAATAGTAGATTCGTTGCTCCTAATGATGGAATGTTTTTAGTGGGAGTTGGGCTGTATATGATAAATACACCGGCTTACATCAATTTTCATCTGAAACTCTATCTCAATGGATCATTGTATAAACCAATTGACCATAAGAGAGGGGACTTTGTTGATAAGCAAAATGAAATGTACCTTGGATTAAATGGTAATGTAACTGTTCCTATGAACAAAGGTGACTATATAGAGATCTATTGTTATTGCAATTATAGCGGTGATGATAGAAGAGGTGTATCCGATTTTAACGAGCTATACAACTATATAGACATCCAAGAACTTGGAGGACTTAACTATCCTACAGTATAAGATAGGAGGCAAAATGATGATCGCAGAAGCAATCATGTTTAAATACCCCAGTGCAGACCCAACAAGAGATTTTATCGTTCAGAATGACGGGGAAGGGTCTTATATAGCCGAGTGGAACCTGCGCGCCCCCATCCCAACCCAAAAAGAACTCGAAACCTGGTGGGAGGAGCTGCAAAAAAACCCGCCGTACGAGCCGCCCGATCAGGTAGAGCTTCTCGCTCAAGAGTTGTCGCAGGAAAAGTTGGCACGCAAGCAGCTTGATGAGCTGAACAAAACTTTGGGAAGCGAGCTGGCAGGTATTAAGCTTTCACTACTTTCTTTGAAAGGAGATTACTCTGAATGAATTATTGGGTGCTTGCCCTCTATTATGAGTGGGCGACAGCAGATATGGTAAAGCAAGCATTAGCATATAAAGACTGTTCAATTGAGGATCTGGCAGAGGGTGTGAACAAAAAGCTGATCACAGCTGACCAGTATAAAGAAATTACCGGTAAAGCCATGTAGTAAGGCTTTTTTATTTTGCCTGTTTTTAGATCAAAGGAGGATGAAGATGGTGAAGTATCAATATGAATTTCCTCTCGATAGGACTGGAAAAGCCGGCGCTGTAAAGCCCTATCGAGGAGGAAAAAATGATTTTGTGACACCTGTTTCGAATTTGTCAGGCGTAGCGGAGATTTTAACAAATGCTTCCTTAAAGGCGACTGAGGCATATAGTCAGCTCGGGCAGGACAGGCTTGGCGCAGTTCTGATTTCGAAAGTGAAGGGCTGGGCGTATGCAGATCGTGAAGGTACGCTCTTTATAGAAGAAAGCGACAACAACAATGTTTGGACAACGACAGCAGCAGTTAATGTCGCAGCAGGTGTCCTGACAGCGACGGACTGGGTATATCTTTCTAAACGCTATTACCGCTTCCGCTATGTGAACGGGAATCTTCAGCAATCTGAGTTTGTATTATACCAATCAGTCGGTGCGGGTGAGATGGATGTGCGTGTCAATGGAAAAACGCCTTTACAGATTGACTTTGCGGAGAATCAAACACACGATGGACGGCTGAAAGTCGAGGCTCGCAAAACATTTGACTTTGTCTTTCATGAAAATGCAGAGTCCGCCGGCGAGGGGACTGCCTTACCTGTTGACGGTGCCGCGCATTTACTCGTTGAAGTCTGCGGCACAGCAGAAATGAGCGAAGTCAAATTTTGGGGCAAATCGGTGTCAGGACAGAAACTGCCGATCAGAGGCGTGAAAACTGATGATGCTACCACTGCCTCCAGTACATTAGGAAAAGCCGAGGCATGGGCCTTTGATATTAAAGGGTTTAAGGAGATTATCATGGAGATTATCAGTATCACCGGCGGTACTCTTTCGGTAAAAGGGACCGCGGTTTCATAACAGTCTCGGCCCTCGGAAGGGAGGTGATCTGCATGTGAAGGAGGAGTGAGAGATGCAGCAAGAGGCAGATGTGAATGTGTTTCAGCAAGATTTAGCAGACATGAAAGGCGAGCACAAAGCACTTGAGCAGAGGGTTTCTGCATTAGAACGCGTGTCTGACCGGCAAGACCAGCAAATCATGACGCTGAACGAAAAATTAAACAAAATTGAAGAAAACACCACGTGGATTAAACGCACCATCACAGGTGCCATCATTACAGCAGTGTCTACAGGCATCATTGGCGGAGCCATCGCCATTATGTACAGCCTGCTGCAGCATTAAAGGGGGATTTTCATGAACACGTTTGACAAGGGCACGGTCATCAGGACGGTGCTTCTTTTAATTGCTTTAATCAACCAGACCATGCTGATGCTCGGCAAATCACCATTGGATATTCAGGAGGAGCAGGTCAATCAGCTCGCTGACGCCCTTTATTCAGCCGGTTCCATTGCATTTACAATTGGAACGACACTTGCCGCTTGGTTTAAAAACAACTATGTAACAGAAAAAGGGAAAAAACAGCGCGACTTGTTAAGGGACAATAATCTGACGAAATAAGGAGAGATGAAAATGGTTAACATTATTCAAGACTTTATTCCGGTTGGCGCAAATAACCGTCCAGGCTACGCAATGACGCCGCTCTACATTACGGTGCACAATACAGCGAATACCGCAGTAGGAGCAGATGCTGCAGCGCATGCCCGCTATTTGAAAAATCCTGATACGACGACAAGCTGGCATTTTACAGTTGATGATACAGAAATTTATCAGCATTTGCCTTTAAATGAAAACGGCTGGCATGCGGGAGACGGAAATGGCAGTGGCAACCGGGCTTCTATCGGAATTGAAATTTGCGAAAATGCCGATGGCGATTTTGCAAAAGCAACAGCAAATGCCCAGTGGCTCATCAAAACATTAATGGCTGAACAAAATATCAGTCTCGCCAATGTCGTCCCTCATAAGTATTGGTCAGGGAAGGAATGTCCGCGAAAATTGTTAGATACGTGGGATTCGTTCAAAGCAGGAATTGGGGGAGGCGGCAGCCAAACTTACGTCGTGAAACAGAGCGACACGCTTACATCCATAGCGAGAGCATTTGGTGTTACGGTTGCTCAGCTGCAAGAGTGGAACAATATCGAAGACCCGAATCTTATTCGCGTTGGTCAAGTATTAATTGTAAGTGCTCCATCGTCCACTGAAGAACCCGAGCTCTATCCGCTCCCTGATGGTATCATTCAATTGACAACACCTTATACCTCAGGAGAACACGTCTTTCAGGTGCAACGAGCACTTGCGGCTCTGTATTTTTACCCTGATAAAGGCGCTGTCAACAACGGAATTGACGGCATTTACGGCCCGAAAACAGCTGACGCAGTCGCGCGTTTTCAGTCTGTTAACGGCCTGACTGCCGACGGTATTTACGGACCTGCGACGAAAGCGAAGATCGCAGCGCAATTAAGCTGATCACAGACCACAAAAATCCCGGAGCTGGTTCCGGGATTTATTTTTTCTTCTTCAACTTTTTAATAATTCCAGCACTGCGCTCCCTCACCCGAAGCGAGTACCCGGAAAGCCCAAACCTTCCGTAATCAACAAACTTCACACGCCTCACCAATTTTTTCACTGTATCACCTGACATTATCCTCTGTTTGTATTTATTATATGTAACCCTTTAAGAAAAGGAATAAGGACAAGAGCTGTTTTCCCTTGTCCTTTTAGTGTGATCATGCTTTTTTTCGTTTATACTCGTCAATCAGCCGTTCGTTTTCTTTGAAGATTCTTGCTGTATGCGGACTGACTTGATAGCTTGCGACACTGGTGGTTGAACGTTTTTTCAGGATTTTAAACGGCTTCGCCGCTCTGGGCTCGCATCTGTTTTGAAACGCACGTTCCATTATCCTTCACCTTCCTCCTCAATTGGCAGCACCAAATCATATATGCTCGTTAATGATGTAAATAGCAAATAATCAAATTCCGTGACAATGCTGTCAGACGTCAGCTTGATGACATAGTTCTGTGTCTCGATGGTAAAAGGGATGAGAACCACTTTTCCGTATTGGTCGTAATAAACATCCTTTCGATCGAGCCGTGTTTGTACATCTGCCGGATCATCCATATGCTCGGTTAACCGGTCTTTATCAGCCTGTGTCGAATAGTGGCAAAGAGAGGCCGTTAAGTTCATTTTATCAGCATAGGTTTTCAGCAGCTTATCAATACCTTCAGCATAAGCATCTATACTTCCATAATAAACATGGATTGGTTCGTTTTTCAATAGGTATTGGTATGTTTTCAGCCGATTAAGGTATATGTGGAGCATTTCGTTGTTTTCTTCAAGAATTTCTCTTGTGTCTGTTTCAAGCTCGCTGCCGGCCAGTTTTTTGACGTATGCACTTAAGAAGATAAAAGCATCAATCAAAGCAAAACTGACTGCGACAATGAGATACCGTTCCCAGTGGGTAAATAGGGAAGTGGGCTCATATGTCCAGTATACCATAGCGCCCAGAACAAACAGCAAATACCAAGTTTTCCGGATGGCGGACATTTTTTCTTTGACCTTCGTTTCGAAACGCCACGTGGCATACACGTATAACCCCAGTCCGGCCACGATGCACCAGACCATGATCTGAAAGAATAAAACCATATTCGAATCCCTCACATCTGAAATAGGTTCTGCTTATTGTATTCGAGAGATCCGGATGGTTTTCCTGTTCCATCAAAAAAACCGCTCCTTTGACAGAAGCGGTGTGACATTAAAATATCATATTTAAAATAAAGTAGGCGATGGCACCTAGTGTCGCTGAAATCGGAAGCGTGATGACCCATGTAATGAGCATTCGCTTGGCCGTACCCCAGTTTACGCCTTTTACCCGGTGTGACGCACCGACGCCAAGAATTGATGAAGAAATGACGTGGGTTGTACTGACCGGCAAATGAATAAACGTGGCGCCGAAAATAATGGCTGCTCCGGTTAAGTCAGCGGAAACACCGTTTACCGGACGGATTTTCATGATCTTTCCGCCAACGGTTTTGATGATTTTCCAGCCGCCGATTGATGTTCCGAGACCCATGGCTGTCGCGCAGGCGAATTGCACCCAGGTAGGAATATCATTAGCAGAAGTATGTAAATTCGCTGTGATGAGAGCCATTGTGATAATTCCCATTGCTTTTTGTGCATCGTTTGTTCCGTGTGTATACGATTGCAGGGCAGCTGTTACAATCTGCACTCTGCGGAATTGCTTATTCGTTTTCGCCAAGTTGCTGTCTTTGAAAATCAGCTTAACGATGCTATAAAGAATAAAACCAAGGACAAAGGCAATAATTGGTGATAGGATCAGTGCTTCAATGATTTTAATGAAGCCCTTATAGTTTAACGCTGCAAATCCGGCTGCCGCAATGGCTGCACCGGCAATAGCGCCGATGATGGCATGGGATGAGCTGCTTGGGATACCGTAGTACCATGTGATAAGGTTCCAGGCAATTGCAGCGAGTAGCGCAGCCAAAATGACAACAGAGCCATTTTCCAGCGTATAAGGATCTACGATGTCTTTCGTAATGGTTTTGGCAACACCTGTAAACGTCATTGCTCCGATAAAATTCATCACAGCAGCCAATATAATGGCATGGCGCGGTTTCAACGCTTTTGTCGATACCGAAGTCGCAATTGCGTTTGCCGTATCATGAAACCCGTTGATGAAATCAAACGCCAGAGCACAAATGACTATTAGTATCGTTAATATTAATAGAATATCCATTTTTACCCCTCGTTACGCGTTTTTCATAATGATGGTTTCAAGATTATTGGCAACACTTTGACAAGAGTCGGCGATTTCTTCAAGCGTTTCGTAAATTTCACGATATTGAATGACTTTGATTGGGTCTGTTTCATTTCCGAAAAGATTCTTTAATGATTTTCTGTGCAAGTTGTCACAGCTGTGCTCATACTCTTTTATTTTGATTGCGTGAGGCTGAATATCCTTTAAGCGATTTTCTGCCAGCAGCTCGATCGTAATCAAAATCTCTTTCGCGCATTCTCTGATGTATCCGCTGAATTTATCGATATGCTCGTCTGATGAAGTAATTGAGAAAATCTCCATCATGGCAGAGAAATGTTCGATTCCGTCAAGCACATCATCCAAGCTGTTTGTCAGCTGAAGGATATCTTCGCGCTCAATAGGAGTGATGAACGCTTTGTTAAGCTCTTTAATCATGACATGAACATGATTGTCACCTTTTGTTTCATATTCCTTTAACGTATCTGCAAATTCTTTAAGAGTCGTTTGGTTAGTGACCTTAAAATTCACAAAATATTCTGCAGTTTCGTCTATGTTCTTTGCAATTTCTGTTAAAAGGAGTGAGAACTTATCTTTTTTTCTTCTTATCATTAAAAACCCTCCATAGTTTGAATGAACAATGCACACATCAAATTATTATATAGCCTTTTGTCGAAAAAAAACAGGTAAAGTCGAAAAAAACGTATCTTGACTTTTTTGATAAATCGTGTCTCCTTATTTTGACCTACTTCGCTTTAAAAAAACGACCCAAGTTTGCAAAAACTTTCTGCTTAACGTAAAAAGTATATCAAAAGTTGTGTTTTTCCTGTCAACTTTTATCTTCTGTTTCACCAAAAAACGGTTCCCTAAACAAGGGAACCGTTTTATCAGCTTGCTTTTCGTTTTTTCATCCCGTAATAGACAGGCAGTCCGGCAAGGCCGATGAGGATGGATAATCCGCAGCTCATTGTATCTGTAATGAGTGTGCTGCCTAACACAAAGAAGGAGCCCGCGATTGCCAGAATTGGCATAAATGGATAAAGCGGAACACTGTAGGCGCGCTTTTTTCCCTTTGCTCGCTTGCGGAGAATAAACACTGCAAAAAAGGCCATCACATAAAAGATGTAGATCATGAAAATGGAGATTTCTGAGAGCTTATCAGGGTTGCTGATCAGCATCATAATCAAAGCTAAAGCAATTTGAAAAGAAATTGCAATCCATGGTGTGCGGAACGACGGGTGTACATGTGACAGTTTTTCAGCAAATGGAAGCTGTTTGCGTTCCGCCATTGCAAATGAAACACGCGGGAAAGAAAGCACCTTTCCATTTAAGCACCCAAAGATGCTGACGATAATCCCTACACTGATCAGCTTTCCGCCAATTGACCCGAACAGCATGGTTGCCGCGGTGCTTGTCGCATTTTCACCAAGCGTGACTATTTCGTTCGCTGACAGGATGTGGAGCAATGCAAAATTAATGAAAATATAAATCGCCGTTACAATTAATAATCCGCCCGTCATTGCACGCGGCAGCAGCTTTTCGGGATTTTTCATTTCTCCGCCGAGAGCGGCAAGGAGAATCCATCCGTCATAAGCAAACAACGTAGCTAAAATAGCCGCCCCGAAGTTCATATCGGAAATGCTTTCGTTTACTGCTGTGAAGATGTGCTGATCGCCTTTCCAAAGGCCAAAGATGATGATGCAGGCAATCGGAATCAGTTTTCCGATCGTTGTCAGCGTTTGGACAAAACCGCCATATTTTGTACCAATAATATTAATGACGCATAAAAAGAGAACTGCTATGATTCCAATGACTTTTGATAGTCCAGATCCCCAGCCGAAAAGATTCGCCATTAAAGATCCAAAATATAAACCCAGCGCGCCGATAATCGCTGGACCGTAAATGATAATCTGCACCCAGCCGCACAAAAATCCCCAAAACTCGCCGTACACTTCTTCAAGGTACGCATAAAGCCCGCCGGTTTTTGGAATCTGCGTTCCGATTTCCGCGATTGTCAAACCGCCCGCCAGTGTTAAAATACCGCCTAACAGCCAGGCGAAAAGCGCCGTTTTTGAATCACCTGAATAAGAAAGCACAGCGCCGGGCTTCATAAAAACACCAGAACCGATAATGGTTCCGATGACAAGAGTAAGGGCAAACAAGAGGCCTATCTCTTTTTTCAAACCGTTGTCTTCAGTATGCATGTCCTTAACCTCCTAGGATGTTGAAGCTTCATGTTGAAGAATCTATTTTTTCATATTGTAAACCCTATTTTAGAAAAGTGAAATAAAATAAATTTTCTGATTTCCGAAATTTGCTTTGTGTACAGCAGATAAAACTGTGGAAACACCTGTTTTAACAATCTATAAACGAATAAAATTCATGATGTTTATTTGTAAAGTTCGTGTTTTCTGTATTAGGATTTTAGCCAGTACAGAGGGGAGATGAGAATTCAGAAAATGAACGAACCTTCGGTGAAGCTGATATGTTGACTTTCTCATGCGAATAAAATACTTTGTTATTAGAACAATAAATATACAATTATGATATGATATCTCGAAATCGAGATAAAATAACCTGGAGGGACAGCATATGAAAGTTAACGGCATTCACCACGTATCGGCATTAACGGCCGACGCACAAAAAAACTTGGATTTCTATAAGAAAGTATTAGGATTAAAGCTCGTCAAAAAATCCGTCAATCAGGATGAACCGACAATGTACCATCTGTTCTACGGAGATGAAGTGGCAAACCCGGGAACTGAGCTGACGTTTTTCGAGATTCCCCGCATTGCACCGTTTCATGCGGGAACAAACAGTATTTCTTCTATTGGTTTGCGCGTCCCAAGCACAGAAGCCCTGCATTACTGGAAAGAACGTTTTGAAGAGCAGCAAGTAACGCACAGCGGCATCTCCAAAAGAGCCGGACGTGACATATTGGCATTTCAAGATCATGAAGGGCAGCGACTTGTGCTGACTGCTGATGAGGAAGGAAAAGGATATGGCCTGCCTGTTAAACAGAGCGGCATACCGGAAGAATTTTCGTTTCGCGGGTTAGGGCCGGTTGAACTGACTGTGCCATATGCTGAACCAACCTTACACGTATTGACGAATATTCTTGGATTTATAGAAATCAGCCGTGAACCAGTCGAAGGGCAAGGAACCGCCGTTATTCTGGAATCAGGAGAAGGCGGTGCTGCAACGGAAATCCATTTAATAGAAAGAAACGATCTTCCGCGCGAGCGTCAAGGCAAAGGAAGTGTCCACCACGTCGCATTTCGGGTAAGAGATGAAGAAGAACTTGCCGGGTGGCACCGGATCATCAGCCGCGAAGGCTTTAGCAATTCAGGCATTGTGGAGCGCTACTATTTCAAGGCGCTGTATTTCAGAGAACCGAACGGCATTTTGTTCGAGTTATCAACAGACGGACCGGGCTTTATGGTAGATGAAAATCTTGATGAGCTTGGCCAAACGATTGCTCTTCCGCCATATCTAGAGCATCGAAGAGCAGAAATTGAAGCGAAATTGAAACCGATCCAATAAATTGTGATTCATTTGCCTTCCGGCGTGCCGGAAGGCTTTTTTATTTTGGGAAAACGCATCGCCGATTACGATTTAGAGAAAGGGCTTGAAACCAGCTGTATATAGGATGATTGGCATGAAATGGCCTCGGCAAAAATATTGTCTTTGTTTATTAATAGTTTATTCATATTTGCTTGTTACACTATTTCCAAGTTAGCCAAAAGGAGTGAAAAACACGTGGAAAAGAAAAAACGCGAGCTGGATATTTTCCTCATCCTCATTTTGCTCGCATCTGCATTCTTAAATATCTATAACATCTGGAATGATGATACGGTGAATCCTTATTACACCGCTGCAGTCACAAGTATGATGCAAAGCTTTCATAATTTCTTTTATGCTTCGTTCGATGCTGCCGGCTTTATAACAGTGGATAAACCGCCTGTTACATACCAAATCCAAACGATCAGCGCACTGATATTCGGTATGCACGGGTGGAGCGTCATTCTGCCTCAGGCATTGGCGGGTGTAGGTTCAGTCCTTCTTATGTACTTGCTGATAAAGCCGACATTCGGAAAAACGGCGGCGCGTATTGCCTCATTTGTTATGGCATGTACGCCGATAGCTGTAGCTGTAGCACGTACAAACAATGTTGATGCATTACTGGTATTTTTCTTATTGCTTGCTACATGGCTTCTCTTTAAAGCGATCAGAACAGGAAAGCTGATCTGGCTGTTAGCGGCATTTTTCGTTGTTGGGGTAGGTTTCAATACAAAAATGCTGCAGGCTTACATGATTTTACCGGCCTTCCTATTGTTCTATTTGATTGCGGCAAATGCCGCGGTGAAGAAAAAAATCATTTCGCTGGTAAGTGCGTTAGCCGTATTAGCAGCCGTTTCGTTATCGTGGCCGCTCATTGTCGACAATATCCCTGCAAGCAAGCGGCCTTATATCGGAAGCAGCCAAACCAACTCTGTTTTGGAATTGGCTTTCGGCTATAACGGAATCCAGCGGCTGACAGGCCAAAATTCAGGCGGCGTCCAGGGTGCGCCAAACAAAGACGCTTCAAAAGAAATGTCTTCTTCTGATAACACTCAAGCACCGCCTAATCAGTCATCAAGCAGCAGCTCATCAAATGATGACAAATCCTCAAATGGCAATATGACGGCACCTCCATCCAATGGCCAAATGCCAAGCGGAGGAGAAATGCCAAGCGACGGTCAAGGAGGCCCTCCAAGCGGCGGAGATGGCGGCCAAGGCGGACCCGGCGGAGACGGAGGGAAAGGCGGTACAGGAACGGGTTCGAAAATGCAATCAGGTTCAGGGATGTTTGGAACGGGAACACCTGGTCCACTGCGGCTTTTCCAACAAGAGTTATCTGATCAAATCAGCTGGCTTCTGCCATTTGCGATATTTGGAATCGCAGGCTTACTGATCGCTGGCGCAAGAGAAAGAAGAAGATTATCTATAGAGCAGAAGGAAACGGTGTTCTGGGTTGCGTGGCTTGTACCGATTGCCGGATTCTTCAGTGTCGCAGAATTTTTCCATCATTATTATCTCATCATGCTGGCACCGCCGATTGCGGCTCTTGTCGGTGCGGGATGGGTTGCTCTTGTTCATCTGTACCGCAATCAGACAGGCTGGAAAGCATGGCTTTTGCCGGGAGCAATTATTGCGACAACTGGATTTGAATTGTTTATTCTCAGAAACTACAACGATCAAATCGGTGCAGGCTGGAGCATCGGTGTAGGTGTTATCGGCGTGTTGTCAGCGATTGCTTTGCTGCTGTTTAAACAGCGCCAAAAACCGTTCAGTTATTATGTTTCACTTGCAGCTCTCCTCGCATTGCTGGTGATGCCGATTTATTGGGCAAGTACACCGCTTCTGTACGGAGGCAACAGCTCACTGCCTGAAACAGGCCCTCAGCTCGCATCAATGAGCGGAAAAGGCATGGGAATATCTGATGCGACTGTAAATGAAAAACTGATCAAATATCTAGAGGAGAATAACTCCGGAGCTGAATACCTATTCGCCACAACCGATTCGAACACAGCGGCACCATATATCATTAAAACGAAAAAAGCTGTCATGGCTATTGGCGGATTCAGCGGTTCTGACCCGGCTATCACGCTGACTCAATTCAAAAAGCTTGTAAAAGAAGGAAAAGTGAAATACTTCTTGGCTTCTGGAATGGGAAGAGGCGGAAACAATGACATTGTTGAATGGGTTGAGAAAAATGGAAAAGAAGTAGCATCAGAAAAATGGCAATCAAGTTCTGATCAAAAAACAGAAAATACTGATTCAGCTGATACATCAAGCAGCGAGGCTTCAGGTAAAAACGGCAAAATGGGCGGACCTGGCGGAATGAATCAGTCAGCAACATTATACGAACTACATGCTGATGAATAGGAGGCAAAAACATGAGCAGACATATTCAATATTCAATTGTTGTACCTGTGTATAATGAAGAGCTTGTCATTCATGAAACCTATCAGCGCTTAAAAGAGGTCATGGATCAAACGAAGGAAAACTACGAGCTGCTTTTTGTCAACGATGGCAGCAAAGACCGCAGTATTGAGATTTTAAGAGAGCACAGCCTGATCGATCCGAGAGTGAAAATTATTGATTTTTCAAGGAATTTTGGACACCAGATCGCCATTACGGCGGGTATGGATTATGCACAGGGGAATGCAATCGTCGTCATTGACGCCGATTTGCAGGACCCTCCTGAACTGATTTTAGATATGATTGAAAAGTGGAAGGAAGGCTATGAGGTCGTGTACGCCGTGCGGACTAAACGAAAAGGGGAAACCTTTTTCAAAAAACAAACCGCGGCTATGTTTTACCGGCTTCTCAGCGGTATGACAGATATTGATATCCCGATTGATACGGGGGATTTTCGTCTCATGGACAGAAAAGTCTGTGATGAAATGAAGAGATTAAAAGAAAAAAATCCATTTGTCAGAGGGCTAGTCAGCTGGGTGGGCTTTAAACAGACAGCGGTCGAGTATGTACGTGATGAAAGGCTTGCCGGAGAAACAAAGTACCCGCTCAAGAAAATGCTGAAGCTGTCAATGGACGGCATCACGACATTTTCACATAAACCGCTGAAGCTGGCAAGCTATGCGGGGATTTTAATGTCAGGTGCTGGATTTCTGTATATGTTTATCGTGCTGTATCTGAAGCTATTCACAGACAGCACGATTACCGGCTGGTCATCACTTATTGTGATCCAGCTCCTGTTCAGCGGCATTGTCCTTCTGATTTTGGGCGTGATCGGCGAATATATCGGCAGAATCTACGATGAAGCCAAAGACAGGCCGCTTTACATCGTCCAAAAATCGTATGGAATTGAAAATAAAAGACTCTATAGAGACCAGCATATGTCATAACCTTAAACCCCCTGTCCGTTACGGACAGGGGGTTTTTATGCTCTGAGCACGATCTAAAGCAAAAGATGCTGATAGATATATGGAAATTGGGTAAAGAAGAGATTGTGAGCTTGTACTGCGGTTCAGTCATGCTGAAATAAAAACAGCAAAACTTAAAGATTTCGTCATCGGCTTTGCTGCATGTCAGCTGTTAGATTGGGGGGGCTTTTAAGAAACGCATGATTAGAGCCGTACCAGTTATGTTTAATAGAATACTGGTACCCAATACAATTCCCCACGTCAACGTCGATTCAGAGAGAAGAAAGCTCAGCAAAAGAAAAGCCAATCCTGCGCAGATCATACTCAGTCCCACGGTTTTCATGTTCATGCCTCCTAGCAAACGATGTTTCTAGCGTCTGATGAGAATGATGTCAATCTGTATGATATACGGATATCTCGTCAGAAAGTTTCATAGAACAATTAGGTCTTTTATCTAATAAAAAGCCTCAGACCGCTTTTGCGGCCTGAGGCATTATGTCTTACGAAGTTTTCTCTTCTTTTTGATCAAGTTTAATTTTTTTCGTCATTTCTTTGCCGTTTCGGAGAATTTTCACTTCAACGGTATCACCGATCTTTGCGTCTTTATATAAGATATTGCGCAATTCACTGCCTGTATCAATTTCTTTACCTTTTAGGCCGATGATAATATCCTCCGCTTTTAATCCGGCCTTTTCAGCAGGAGAGCCTGAAGCGACCTCACGGATGTAAACACCTTTATTCAGCTGGCTGCCGAACAGGCCGAGTGTGCCTTCTTGGTAATTTTGCGGCACTTGTTCTAAATCAAGCATGCTGACACCGATATATGGACGTTCAATTTGTCCTTTAGACAGCAGTTCTTCAGCAATCGGTTTTACGTCATTGCTTGGAATGGCAAATCCGATACCCTCAACATCATCCTCACTGATTTTCATACTGTTAATGCCGACAATTTTGCCGTCTGTATTTAACAAAGGACCGCCGCTGTTACCTGGATTAATTGCTGCGTCTGTCTGAATGACGTTAATGCTCGTTTCGCCGGCTGATGTAGACATTGAAACCGTTCTGTCCACGCCGCTAACAATTCCTTGTGTTACTGTGCGGGACAGATCTTTTCCAAGCGGATCCCCAATCGCAATAACGGTCTCGCCTGTTCTGAGATCAGATGAATCACCGAAGTTTGCCACTTTTGTGACGTGGTCATCACTGATTTGGAGGACGGCTAAATCAGTTAACGAGTCACTGCCTACCAGCTTTGCAGTAACCTCAGTGCCGTCATATAAAGATACCTTCAGTGATGATGCCCCTTCTACGACATGGTTATTTGTAATGATATAAGCCTTGCCATTCTCTTTTTTGAAAATGACACCTGACCCTGAACCGCTTTCTGTATCTTCGCTGGAATTAGAAGAACTAGAGCCGAACAAAGAGCTGTTTGATTGTGCCTGAAGATTTGTAATGCCGACAATCGCTGGTGAAAGGTCTTCTACCATATCTGAGATTTTAGAAGAGTCCTCGCTCTTGAATGCAGATGAGCTGCTTGAGCTTGATGAGCTTTTTTTAGATTCAGAGGAGGTGCTTGTTGCTGTAACAGATTGCGTTTGCTGCTGGCTGGATGATTGTTTTGCAGTGTCCTGAGAATCATGGTCGCCAAGCGGTGTAAACGTGTAAATGCCAAGGGCAAGACTGCCGCCGATCACTCCGCCAAGCAACGGTCTGAACCATCCGAATCCTCGTTTTCTCTTCTCCTGATCATGAATGACATTGCGGGCCGAGTAGGAGGTGCTCTGATCGTTCTCTTTCGTTAAAAAGACCTCATTCTCATTACCTTTCGTTCTGTTTTCATCACGATAGTTATCCATCATGTTCACTCCGTTTCTCTATTTTCACATTTCTATTTATATTGATAGGTTTATGACTTGAGTTTATCATAAACAAAAACTGTGGGATAAAAATGAAAAGATTATGTGAAATTGTGAAAAAGTGCGGAAAACGGTACACTTCATATTGTATATGAAAGGACTGAGTCGATGGAACAGATTGGATTGATTGGATATGGCAGCATGGCGGATATGATCGCCAGACAGCTGTTGAAACATGAACAAATAAAAGAGAATGAGTTATTTATTGAGACGAGAACGAAGGGGGAGCGGCTGCGGGCACTCATGTCAGATTATCCAAACGTATCGGCTGACCCGTTGGAGAATTGGGCAAATACGTGCCAATTGATTTTGATATGCGTCCCGCCGCTCCATGTCATCGAAACAATGCGCCGTCTGCACCCGTATGTGAACAGAAATACTCACATCGTATCCATAGCTGCCGGTGTGCCGCTGCGTCTTTTGGAGGCAGAAACAGAAGCCGGTGTATCACGTGTTATTCCTGCCATTACGTCCGAAGCAGAAGCGGGCATCTCACTTGTCGTTCACAGTGAAGCACTGGCTGCGGAGAAAAAAGAACGTCTGAATGAATTGTTATCGGTTTTCAGCCGTGTACGAGAAATCAAAGAATCGAATGTTGATGCGGCCAGCAATTTAACGAGCTCGGCACCGGGATTCATAGCGGCAATCTTCGAAGAGCTGGCACTGTCTGCGGTCAGAAACAGCAGCTTGTCCAAAGAAGAAGCCTTTGATTTTCTGATTCATTCGTTATACGGAACTGGCAAGCTGCTGATCGAAAAAAATATGTCTTTCGAGGAGACGCTGGAACGTGTCGCAACCAAAGGCGGAATAACGGGAGAGGGGGCTGAGGTGATACGCGCCTCTGTGCCTGACGTTTTTGATGAGGTGTTTGAAAGAACCCTGAAAAAATATGAACTGCTTACAGAACAGGTTGGTAAACAGACATGAATCCTTGAAAGAGGATTCTTTTTTTATCACTGAATGGTTGAGATTTTCCCCAGTTATATTGCATTTTTCCTCTTTTTTTAATATAATTTGTTAGAATATTCATAATTTAGTAAAAAAGGAGGAGCGTTATGAAATTGTACATGTCAGTAGATATGGAAGGTATTTCGGGTCTTCCGGACGATACCTTTGTGGATTCCGGCAAGCGGAATTATGAACGCGGACGGCTTATCATGACTGAAGAAGCAAACTACTGTATTGCTGAAGCGTTTAACAGCGGGTGTACCGAGGTGCTGGTCAATGACAGTCATTCGAAGATGAATAATCTGATGGTTGAAAAGCTTCACCCTGAAGCAGACTTGATTTCTGGTGACGTCAAACCATTTTCAATGGTGGAGGGACTGGATGATACGTTTACAGGCGCTTTGTTTCTCGGTTATCATGCGAGAGCCTCGACTCCTGGTGTCATGTCACACAGCATGATTTTCGGCGTCCGTCATTTTTACATAAACGATCGGCCTGTCGGTGAGCTTGGATTAAATGCATACGTTGCCGGTTATTATGATGTCCCGGTATTAATGGTAGCCGGGGATGACCGGGCGGCGAAGGAAGCGGAAGAGCTTATCCCGAACGTGACGACAGCCGCAGTCAAACAAACCATTTCAAGATCCGCAGTGAAGTGCTTGTCCCCTGCGAAAGCCGGACGGCTGTTGACAGAAAAAACTGCGTTTGCCCTGCAAAACAAGGACAAAGTCAAGCCGCTCACCCCGCCTGACAGGCCAGTTCTGAGCATTGAATTCGCCAATTATGGCCAAGCAGAATGGGCGAATCTGATGCCGGGAACGGAAATCAAGACGGGAACTACAACCGTTCAATTTCAGGCGAAGGACATGCTTGAAGCCTATCAGGCGATGCTTGTCATGACTGAGCTTGCGATGCGGACATCATTCTGCTAAAGGGGTGTTTTAGGCTTTGGCGCGATACATGATAAAGCGTTTTTGGGCAATGGCAGCTACGATTTTGGTGATTACCACCCTGACTTTTGTTCTCATGAAGGTCATTCCCGGATCTCCTTTTAACGAGGAGAGAGGCACAAATGAAGCCGTTCAAAAAAATCTCGAAGCCTACTATCACTTAGACGATCCTCTCATTTTCCAATACATTTTCTACTTAAAATCCATCATTACATTCGATTTCGGACCTTCAATTAAAAAACCGTCGGACAGCGTAAATGATATGCTGGAACGCGGATTTCCCGTTTCCTTTGAGCTTGGGATGACAGCGATTGTCATTGCTGTGATTTCTGGGCTGGTGCTGGGCGTAATCGCTGCACTCCGCCGCAATGGCTTTTTGGACTACGCCGCGATGAGTCTTGCAGTACTCGGCATCTCCATCCCGAATTTTATTCTGGCAACATTGCTCATTCAGCAATTTGCTGTCAATCTCAAACTATTTCCCGCTGCGACATGGACGAGCCCGATTCATATGGTGCTTCCGACCGCAGCGCTTGCTGTAGGGCCAATGGCGATCATTGCCAGGCTGACACGGTCGAGCATGGTTGAAGTTCTGACACAGGATTATATCCGCACAGCAAAAGCAAAAGGGCTTTCTCCGTTCAAAATTATCGTAAAACACGCACTCAGAAATGCACTCATGCCCGTCATTACCGTCCTGGGCACACTCGTCGCCAGCATCTTAACAGGAAGCTTTGTCATTGAAAAAATCTTTGCCATTCCGGGAATGGGAAAATATTTTGTTGAAAGCATTAATCAGCGGGACTACCCCGTGATTATGGGAACGACCGTTTTTTACAGCGTCATTCTGATTATCATGCTGTTTTTGGTCGATTTGGCCTACGGTCTCTTAGACCCGCGCATTAAACTGCATAAGAAAGGGTGAAGCGTGTGAATCTCCCTGTACAAACGGATGAACGCCAGCCAGAACAGCACAATCAGGTGCCTGATGAGTGGTTTGTCTCGAATCAGGAAAAAAATCGGGAAGCCGATTCGGTCAAGCGGCCGAGTTTATCATACACGCAGGATGCCTGGAGGAGGCTGAAAAAAAATAAATTAGCGATGGCCGGACTCTTTATTCTTTTATTTCTTTTTGTCATGGCAGTTATCGGGCCCTTTTTATCGCCCCATAGTGTCGTACGCCAATCGCTGACAGAACAAAATCTTCCGCCCTCAGCCGATCATTGGTTCGGCACCGATGAACTCGGCCGGGATGTGTTTACCCGAACATGGTATGGCGCGAGAATCTCGTTGTTTGTCGGCGTGATGGCAGCACTGATTGATTTTTTGATCGGTGTCATTTACGGAGGCGTTGCCGGCTATAAAGGCGGCAGGATTGACAGCATTATGATGCGGATTATCGAAGTGCTGTACGGACTGCCGTACCTGCTTGTTGTCATTTTGCTGATGGTGCTCATGGGACCGGGACTGGGCACTATTATTGTGGCGCTGACTGTGACCGGGTGGGTCGGCATGGCGAGAATTGTAAGAGGCCAGGTGCTTCAGATTAAAAATTATGAATATGTACTCGCCTCGAAAACCTTTGGCGCGAAAACCTTTCGCATCATCCGAAAGAATTTGCTGCCGAATACTATGGGAGCGATCATCGTACAAATGACATTAACCGTACCTGCCGCCATATTCGCAGAATCATTTTTAAGCTTTCTCGGCCTCGGCATACAGGCTCCGTTTGCAAGTTGGGGCGTGATGGCGAATGACGGCCTGCCTACGATTTTATCTGGGCATTGGTGGCGCCTGTTTTTTCCGGCCTTTTTCATATCTCTGACGATGTACGCGTTTAATGTGCTGGGGGACGGATTGCAGGATGCGCTTGACCCTAAGCTGAGGAGGTAGCTGTATGGAAAAAGTTCTGTCAGTCCAAAATCTGCACGTGTCTTTTACGACTTACGGCGGGACGGTTCAGGCGGTCAGAGGGGTGAGCTTTGATTTGTATCAAGGAGAAACCTTTGCGATCGTCGGCGAATCCGGCTGCGGCAAAAGCGTTACCTCCCAAAGCATCATGGGCCTGCTTCCGCCTTATTCGGCGAAGGTGACAGACGGCAGCATTCTATTTAAAAACAAAGACCTTTGCCGTCTCTCTGACAAAGAAATGAGAGGTATCAGGGGAGCCGACATTTCTATGATTTTTCAAGACCCGATGACGGCGTTAAACCCTACGCTGACTGTCGGCGACCAGCTGGGGGAAGCGCTATTGCGCCACAAAAAAATGAGCAAAAAAGCGGCACGGAAAGAGGTGCTTTCCATGCTGTCATTGGTTGGTATTCCAGATCCCGAAGAGCGCCTAAAGCAATATCCCCACCAATTCAGCGGCGGCATGAGACAGCGGATTGTCATTGCGATGGCGCTGATTTGCGAGCCTGACATCTTAATTGCGGATGAACCGACCACCGCCCTGGATGTAACCATTCAGGCACAGATTTTAGAGCTGTTTAAAGAGATTCAGAGAAAAACGAATGTGTCTGTCATTCTGATTACACATGATTTAGGTGTCGTTGCCCAGGTAGCTGACAGAGTCGCAGTCATGTATGCCGGGAAAATCGCGGAAATCGGCACGAGAAAAGATATTTTTTATCAGCCGCAGCACCCTTATACAAAAGGACTGCTGGCTTCTGTTCCGCGGCTGGATTTAGATGGCGCTGAGCTGATCCCAATCGACGGAACGCCGCCGGATTTATTTTCGCCTCCGCCGGGCTGCCCGTTTGCCGCCCGCTGTCCGAACAGGATGGTCGTGTGTGACAGGGTGTACCCGGGCCAGACGATCAGATCTGACTCGCACACCGTCAACTGCTGGCTGCAGGATCAACGAGCAGAGCATGCGGTGCTGTCAGGGGATGCGAAGGATTGAACATGAAAAGGGGGAAGAGGATGAAACGAGTGAAAAAGCTATGGGGCATGGGTATTGCATTAGGACTTTCGTTTGCGCTGATGGGGTGCACAGCAAATGAACAGGCCGGAAAAGAAGGCAGTCATGATAAGGCAAAAACCAGCGGAGAAAAGGTGCTGTATGTAAATAATGAAAATGAACCGACTTCATTCGATCCGCCGATCGGCTTTAATAATGTGTCATGGCAGCCGTTAAATAACATCATGGAGGGGCTGACGCGTCTTGGCAAAGATCATGAGCCCGAGCCGGCAATGGCGGAGAAATGGTCTGTTTCGAAAGATAAAAAAACTTACACATTTACGATTCGGGAAAATGCGAAATGGACAAACGGAGATCCTGTAACAGCCGGAGACTTCGAATACGCGTGGAAGCGGATGCTTGATCCGAAAAAAGGCGCTGCATCGGCATTCCTAGGTTATTTTATTGAAGGCGGCGAAGCATATAACAGCGGGAAAGGGAAAAAAGATGATGTGAAGGTGACGGCAAAGGATGATCGAACCCTTGAAGTTACACTGGAAGCACCGCAAAAATATTTTCTGAGCGTTGTGTCCAATCCTGCGTATTTTCCGGTAAATGAAAAGGTCGATAAAGACAATCCAAAGTGGTTTGCTGAGGCGGATACATTTGTCGGAAACGGCCCGTTTAAGCTGACGGAATGGAAGCATGATGACAGCATCACAATGGAGAAAAGCGACACGTATTGGGATAAAGATACAGTGAAGCTTGATAAGGTGAAATGGGCGATGGTCAGTGACAGAAATACAGATTACCAGATGTTTCAATCAGGGGAACTTGATACCGCTTATGTCCCTGCTGAGCTGAGTGATCAGCTGCTTGATCAGGATAACGTCAATATTGTTGACCAGGCGGGTCTCTATTTCTATCGATTTAATGTCAACATGGAGCCGTTTCAAAATGAAAACATCAGAAAAGCCTTTGCGATGGCTGTGGATCAAGAGGAAATTGTAAAGTATGTCACGAAAAATAATGAAAAACCGGCGCGTGCCTTTGTATCGCCTGGGTTTACGCAGCCTGACGGCAAAGATTTCCGTGAAGCAGGCAGAGACCTGATCAAGCCTAACGAAAGCAAAGCGAAGCAGCTGCTCGAAAAGGGCATGAAGGAAGAAAACTATAATAAGCTTCCTGCGATCACGCTTACTTACAGCACAAAGCCGGAGCATAAAAAGATTGCCGAAGCTATTCAGCAAAAATTGAAAAATAGCCTTGGAGTCGATGTAAAGCTGGCCAATATGGAATGGAACGTATTTTTAGAGGATCAAAAAGCGCTGAAATTCCAATTCTCTCAAAGCTCATTTTTGCCTGATTACGCGGACCCTATCAGTTTTCTGGAAGCCTTTCAAACGGGAAATTCGATGAACCGCACAGGCTGGGCCAATAAAGAATACGATCAGCTGATCAAACAGGCGAAAAATGAAGCCGATGAAAAAACACGGTTCTCTCTTATGCATCAAGCTGAAGAGCTGCTCATCAATGAAGCGCCGATCATTCCGGTTTATTTTTATAATCAGGTTCACCTGCAAAATGAACAAGTAAAAGGAATTGTCCGTCACCCTGTCGGCTATATCGATTTAAAATGGGCAGATAAAAACTGATGGCGGTGATTGAGGAAATACTGCTTCTTTATGCGAAGGAGCGGTATTTTTTCTCTTTCTTGCACGTATACGTAGGGTGCAGAGCAAATGAAAGGAGTGTTTTCGTTGAATTACAAGCCGAAAGCGCTGAAAAAGGGTGATACAGTCGGAGTGATCGCGCCCGCAAGTCCGCCGGATCCAAAAAAGCTTGACACCGCGCTTTTATTTTTAGAAGAGCTCGGTCTTCAGGTAAAGCTGGCCAAGGCGCTGAAAAACCAGCACGGCTATTTAGCGGGACAGGATGATGAGCGGCTGGCGGATCTCCATGAGATGTTCAGAGACGAGGAGGTAAAAGCAGTGTTGTGCGCATGCGGGGGTTTTGGGACAGGACGTATCGCCGCGGGCATTGATTTCAGCTTGATCCGCAAACACCCTAAAATCTTTTGGGGATACAGCGATATTACGTTTTTACATACTGCCATTCATCAAAACACAGGTCTTGTCACCTTCCATGGCCCAATGCTCAGCTCGGATATTGGCCTTGACGACGTTCACCCGCTGACAAAAGCGTCATATAAGCAGCTCTTCCAGGAGACGGAATTCACCTATACAGAAGAGCTTTCTCCGCTGACCACGCTTGTTCCTGGAAAAGCGGAAGGCGAGCTTGTCGGGGGAAATCTGTCTTTGCTGACGTCTACACTGGGCACGCCATTTGAAATTGATACGAGAGGAAAGCTTCTGTTTATTGAAGATATTGACGAGGAGCCTTATCAAATCGACCGGATGCTGAATCAGCTGAAAATGGCGGGGAAGCTGACGGACGCTGCGGGAATTCTAGTTTGTGATTTTCACAATTGTGTCCCGGTGAAGCGAGAGAAGTCTCTCTCGCTTGAGCAAGTGCTGGAAGACTATATTATTTCTGCGGGCAGGCCTGCTCTGAGAGGATTTAAAATCGGCCACTGCTCGCCAAGTATTGCCGTTCCGATCGGTGCGAAAGCTGCTATGAATACAGCAGAAAAAACAGTCGTAATAGAGGCAGGCGTTTCAGAAGGGGCGCTGAAGACATGAAAATCATTCGAATCGAAACAAGCCGAATCGCTGTCCCGCTGACAAAGCCGTTTAAAACCGCGCTTCGCACTGTGTATACGGCTGAATCAGTCATAGTAAGGATTACTTATGACAGCGGTGCAGTCGGATGGGGAGAAGCACCCCCGACGTTAGTGATTACAGGAGACAGCATGGATAGCATTGAAAGTGCCATCCACCATGTGTTGAAGCCGGCATTGCTTGGAAAAAGCCTGTCCGGCTGTGAGGCCATTCTGCACGACATCCAGCATCTTCTTACAGGAAATATGAGCGCGAAGGCTGCTGTAGAAATGGCGCTATACGACGGCTGGGCGCAGATGTGCGGGCTGCCGCTTTATCAAATGCTTGGCGGATATCGAGATACGCTGGAAACAGATTATACCGTCAGTGTCAACTCACCTGAAGAGATGGCAGCTGATGCCGAGAATTATCTCAAACAAGGCTTTCAAACGCTGAAAATAAAGGTCGGAAAAGATGATATTGCAACAGATATTGCCCGTATCCAGGAAATCAGAAAACGTGTCGGATCAGCTGTGAAACTGCGTTTAGACGCTAATCAGGGGTGGACGCCGAAGGAAGCGGTAACTGCCATTCGGAAAATGGAGGATGCGGGTCTAGGCATTGAGCTTGTCGAGCAGCCTGTCCATAAAGATGATCTCGCTGGGCTTAAAAAGGTGACAGATGCAACAGATACGCCGATTATGGCTGATGAAAGTGTTTTTACACCGCGCCAGGCGTTCGAAGTTCTGCAAACCCGGAGCGCAGACTTGATCAATATTAAATTGATGAAAGCGGGCGGCATCAGCGGAGCAGAGAAAATTAATGCCATGGCGGAGGCCTGCGGGGTGGAGTGTATGGTCGGCAGCATGATCGAAACGAAGCTGGGCATTACGGCCGCGGCGCATTTTGCGGCAAGCAAGAGAAACATCACACGCTTTGATTTTGACGCGCCGCTGATGCTGAAAACAGATGTATTCAAAGGCGGCATAACATATAGCGGCAGCACGATTTCGATGCCTGGCAAACCGGGCCTCGGAATCACCGGGACTGCGCTTTTGAAAGGGGGAAAAGAGCAATGATGCACACTGTCATATCAGCAGTGGCCAACATCTGGACAGCGCCTGATTCACCGCGTCCGTCTGATCAATTCATACTTCAACCGACTGTAAGGATCAGAGACTGGCTGGAGCGCATGACGTATGATGAACGGCTTGGATTATGTACAGACAATGTAATCCAAACTCAGGTTCTCTTTGGCGAAAAGGTACTTGTGACGGCGGAACAGGGGGAATGGGTTTCTGTGATCGTGCCTAGCCAGCCATCCCGAAAGGATCCGCGCGGATACCCGGGTTGGATGAAAAAGTACCAGCTGGAAAAAACAAAGCCCATCCATACACAACACGATATGATGATCAGCAAACCTGCTGCCTTTTTGTACAGAAGCAATGGGGAAAAGGAGATCGAATTAAGCTTTTTAACGGTTCTCCCCTTCATTGCAAAAGAAAACGGATATTTTAAGGTTTCGACTGTTTTGGGAGAAAGGTTTGTGAAGCAAAGTGATGCAGTGCCTGTCAGCAAACAGAAAGGGACTGCTGAAGACATCATTCAAACGGGTGCTTTTTTCCTTGGCCTTCCCTACCTATGGGGAGGGATCAGCGGGTTTGGGTTTGATTGCTCCGGATTTATGTACAGTATATTTAAGGCGAATGGATATAGCATCCCCCGTGATGCGGGAGATCAGGCTAAGGCGGGGAAGGGTGTCCCGCTTGATGATATGAAAGCAGGTGACCTGCTGTTTTTTGCTTATGAGGAAGGAAAAGGAGCGATTCATCACGTCGGTCTCTCCGTTGGCGGCGGGAAAATGCTTCATTCTCCAAAGACAGGAAAATCAATCGAAATCATTACATTAAAAGACACAACCTATGAAAAAGAACTTTGTGCGGTGCGCCGCTGTTTTTCAGAATAAGGAGGGAGACAAATGACGCCACTGCCTTTGTTAGAGGTCAGCCAGCTGAAAATGCATTTTGACGCAGGGAAAAAGCGGACAGTCAAAGCCGTCGACGGGGTCACCTTTCAGATTCGTGAAGGAGAAACGTTCGGGCTAGTCGGGGAATCAGGGTGCGGGAAATCAACCTTGGGGAGAGTGCTGATGCGCCTTTATCAGCCGACAGAAGGAAGCGTGACATACCGCGGCACAAATCTTCATGCACTAAGTGAAAAAGAGCAGTTTGCCTTCAACCGCAAACTGCAGATGATTTTTCAGGACCCTTATGCTTCACTTAACCCGCGCATGACCGTTCGAGAAATTATTTTGGAGCCGATGGAGATTCACAATCTCTACAATACCCATAAAGCGCGGCTTCTCGTCGTGGACGAGCTGCTTGAGGCAGTTGGGCTTCATCCCGATTTTGGCAGCCGTTATCCGCATGAATTCAGCGGCGGGCAAAGGCAAAGAATCGGGATTGCGAGAGCACTGTCGCTGAATCCGGAATTTATCGTGGCGGACGAACCGATTTCTGCTCTTGATGTCTCTGTTCAAGCGCAGGTGGTCAACCTGCTGAAGCGGCTTCAAAAAGAGAAAGGGCTAACGTTTTTATTCATTGCCCATGATCTTTCGATGGTGAAGCATATCAGTGACAGGATCGGTGTTATGTACTTAGGACACATGATGGAAATTACAGAGAGCGGCACCTTGTATCGTGAACCGCTCCATCCCTATACAAAGGCGCTTTTGTCCTCAATTCCGATTCCAGATCCTGAATTGGAGGACAAGCGTGAGCGTATTCTCTTAAAAGGAGAGCTGCCGAGCCCGGTCAATCCGCCAAGCGGCTGCGTGTTTCGTACCCGCTGTCCGGAGGCGATGCCTGAATGTGGAGAATCTCGTCCCCAGCTTCAAGAAATCGAACCCGGCCGTTTTGTCGCTTGCCATTTGTATCGAAATGCTGAAACGAAGGAAAAAGTGAGATAAATAAAAAGAGTGGCTCCTTTTTACTAGAGCCACTCCATTTGTTTTATACTTGATGTAAAAACTTTACACAAACCGGGTAAGGGACAGAAACCGTTGATGGGAGGAGTGTCAATCGGCCGGTTTCTTTGTCTCTTTCAAACAAGACAAGGTTGCCTGTTTCTTCATTTGAAGCAACGAGGAACCCTTCCGTTGGGTCAAGTACAAAGTCACGAGGCCAGTTTCCTTCTGTCGACACTCTTTCTACGAAAGCCAGCTCTCCTGAATATTGATTCACTTCAAATACGGCGATACTGTCATGGCCGCGGTTTGCGACATAAACAAAACGTCCGTCCTGCGTGACATGAATTGCGCTTCCCTGGCTGTTATCTGTAAAATCATCAGGGATGGCAGAAACGACTTGGATTTCTCTAAATTCGCCGGCTGTCGGGTTGTATTCAAGCGCAATCACTTCATTGCTTAATTCTGTCATGACATAAGCGTATTTTTCTTTCGGATGAAAAGCGATATGGCGAGGTCCTGCACCGGGAGCGAAGGAATGGCTTCCGGATTCAGTCAACACGCCGTCTTTCAGCTTATAGGTGTACAGCTTATCTATACCTAAATCAACCGCTACCACATAATTGTGTTCAGGTGTGAACCCCGCGTAGTGTGTATGCGGTTTTTCTTGTCTTTCGTGCGGCCCTTTTCCTGTGTGAGCGGCCTCTGAAACAGGTGATTGCAAGCTGCCGTCTTCCTGAACCGGAAAAACGTGTACCTTCCCGCTGTGATAATTGGCAGTCAGGATGAATTGATTTTGATCATCAATGCTTACGTGGCATGGCGAAGGGCCATCAATTAACTGATGATTCAGAAATGTCAACTCGCCGCTGTTTTTATCGATTTGATAGGCAGCAACTCCGCCTTGGCCGTCTGCTTTTTCGATGGAATAAAGGATGGTGTTGTTTTTATTCGGCGCCACATATGTCGGGTTGCCCAGCTTAGCGGCCAGCTTTGGCTCGCTGAGTGCTTTTTTCTCAGTATCAAGCTCAAATGAATAAATTCCTTCGCTTCCGCCTTTTGTATACGTCCCGACATATCCTATGTATTTTGTCATGCGATTTCCCCCTTAAAAATGATGTCACCTCTATATTAACGTATCTTGATAAAATAAGCTGTTCAAAACATGAAAAAGGGGAAGATTCTTCATTCGCCTCGAATCAGCGGCATTGTGCAGCACCTGAAGGAGCCGCCTGATTTAATAATTTCTGACAGGTCAATTTCGATAATGTGATAGCCTCTTTTCGATAGCTGTTGATTGACATGGCGGTTGCCAGGGAGACTGATGATCGTTTTTTTTCCGATTGAAAGGACGTTGGTGCCAAGCGTAAATTGTTCGTCCTCGGGCACCTCAATAAGATCATAACGTTTTGCCAGCATATCGGCTGCATCTGGCTCGATGGCCTGTGGATAAATTAACGCTTCGCTTTCAGATACAATGTTAAATACGCAGTCCAAATGCAAAAATTTTTCATGAAGCTTCACTGGAACGATCGTATATTCAGGAAGTGCCTCTTCCAGCTGGCCGATAGCTGAAATGTCGGTGCGCTGGCTGATTCCGACATAGACAATGTCATCATCGATAATGACGTCTCCGCCTTCAATACTCGTATCAAGCATGCGGGTATAAGAGATACCTTGGCTGTGAAAAAAATCTTTTATAACGGCTTCTTCTCCTTGGCGAATCGGTTCAGTCATGCTTGACAGAAAGGCTTTTTCTCCGATGACAAACCCTATATCCCTAGTGAAAACCTGTTCTGGGAGCCCGTCGCGAACGGGTAAAAGGATGACCTCAACGTTGTGTGACCTAAGTGCCTCCACTAAGCGGCTGTGCTGGTCGTTTGCGGTTTTTACATGAATATTGTCATCTTCAAAATGTTTTTGTGTTTCGTTTATAACATCTTTTATGGTCATGTGCTCAGGTTTGCATAAGATCACTTTCTGAAGTGTACCGTATTCCGTTCGGCATACCGTTTTGTGCTGAGATTTCGGGATGGATACGTCCATTTGTTTTTCCTCCTAAAGTGTGAAGAATACATTTATTATTCCCTCATCATGAAAATCATTAAACCATTTTAAATTTTAGACAAATGGAAGAGAATATTGTTTAATAGGAGAATATAAGTGCATTTAGCTAAAAGATCAGACATCAAAGGGGAGAAAGGTATGGAAACACCGGAAACAAGATTTTGTAAAGAGTCAAAGGTTGTGAAAACCAGCAGGGTGTTCCCGCTTGACACGAACAACCATAATACGCTGTTTGGCGGAAAATTAATGAGCTACATAGACGACATTGCCTCTATTTCAGCGGCGCGCCATTGCAGACGTGAAACGGTAACAGCTTCAATGGATTCTGTAGATTTTTTAAAGCCGATCGGGCAAAAGGATTCTGTCTGCCTAGAGTCATATGTGACATGGGTCGGCACATCTTCCATGGAAGTATTTGTGAAAGTTATTAAGGAGCATTTGATGACTGGCGAACGGGAACTCGCTGCCACATCCTTTTTGACATTTGTCGCATTAGATTCAAATGGCAAGCCGGTGCCTGTACCGAGGGTTGTACCGGAAACAGAAGAAGAAATCATGCTGCATAATACAGCTGTACAGCGTGCTAATGAACGTAAGAACCGCAAGAAACACAGCCAGGCGCTTGCGAATGCGCTTGGAACTGATAAGCCTTGGTGAACGTTAAACCCAAAACATAAGTTGTTTTGGGTTTTTTTTTGTACTTTTCAATGGTGATTATTGCAATGGTTAGTTCGTTTTTGCTAGGGGATTCTATAAAAAAGCAACAAATGTCATGTTAAATTGATAATTTTGTGACAACTTTATTAAAGATTCATTTTAGATATATCTTTTATTCGTAAGATCATGTATTTTAAAGATATATTATGAATACATCTTTTCGAAAGGATTGTTTATAAAATGTTAGATAACAAAACAATCGAAATTATTAAAAGCACTGTACCCGTATTGCAACAGCATGGAGAAACAATCACTGGCCGTTTTTACGATCGGATGTTTCAAGACCATCCAGAGCTTTTGAACATTTTTAATCAAACAAACCAAAAGAAAAAAACACAGCGAACTGCTCTGGCAAATGCCGTTATTGCAGCTGCGGCAAACATTGACCAATTAGGAAACATCATTCCGGTTGTCAAACAAATCGGCCACAAGCACCGCAGTATCGGAATTAAGCCTGAGCACTACCCAATCGTCGGTAAATATTTGCTGATTGCGATTAAAGATGTATTGGGAGACGCTGCAACTCCTGACATTATGCAGGCATGGGAAAAAGCGTACGGAGTCATTGCTGACGCGTTCATCGGAATTGAAAAAGACATGTATGAACAGGCTGAAGAGCAAGCCGGCGGCTGGAAGGAGTATAAGCCATTCGTTATCGCAAAAAAAGAGCGGGAAAGCAAAGAAATTACATCCTTCTATTTGAAACCGGAAGACGGCAAGCCGTTACCTGAATTCCAAGCAGGGCAATATATCAGCATCAAAGTGCGGATTCCTGATTCTGAATATACGCATATCCGCCAGTACAGCCTGTCTGATATGCCGGGAAAAGACTATTATCGAATTTCAGTGAAGAAAGATGGTGTCGTGTCTTCCTACTTACACGATGGGCTGCAGGAGGGAGATTCAATAGAGATCAGCGCACCGGCAGGGGACTTTGTTTTAGATCATGCATCACAAAAAGATCTCGTTTTGATCAGTGCCGGAGTTGGCATTACACCAATGATCAGCATGCTTAAAACATCTGTTTCCAAACAGCCTGAACGGCAAATTCTGTTCATTCATGCGGCGAAAAACAGTGAATATCATGCATTGCGCCATGAAGTAGAAGAAGCAGCAAAACATTCTGCTGTTAAAACAGCATTTGTGTATCGCGAGCCGACAGAGGAAGACCGTGCAGGTGATCTGCATTTTCATGAAGGACAGATTGATCAGCAATTCCTCAAAGAACTGATTGCCAATACAGATGCGGATTACTATATTTGCGGTTCACCGTCGTTTATTACGGCAATGCATAAGCTTGTATCAGAGCTCGGATCAGCGCCGGAATCTATCCATTACGAGCTATTCGGCCCGCAATTAAGTTTGGCGCAGTCCGTTTGAACACATACATGAAACTCTTCTCCTTTCAGAGAAGAGTTTTTTATTGAGATATAAGAAGGTAGACAAGCGCCGGTTTCTACATCCGGACAATCACAGACCCGCCGCCATTTGTGCATACACGGTTTTGCTGTTCTTGCATTGTTCTCAGCAATTCATTGTTTACCTCAATCGCTCTAATTAGTTGCTCCATCCTTAGCTCCAAACCGGCCAGCCTGTCGATTGTTTGCTGCTGGTAGCCCGCGGGTTGGGGAGCCAATGGCAGATCAAAGGGCCAATGGGTATTCGACTTCTGATTTTTCATATTGCGTATTGCGCCTCCAATCGGTGTCACTTTCTATTATGTTATGTTCAGGCGATGTGCACGTTCGCCTATTTAGACACTGATGCATAGCGGGCCTGCCACGGGGCACAATAGGCTCAATATGACCAGCGGATGGAGGTAAAGATCGGTGTTATGGATGGTATGGGTATTTTTACTGAAGCCAGTTATCGTATTTTCGATTGCATATATTTTGTTTCGGCTTGCCGGTAAAAAAGCTGTGTCACAAATGAACAATTTTGATCTGCTTTTGACCTTCGCAATCGGAACCATTATCAGTGAGCCGATCCTTACATCCAAGCTGCCGATGTCAATTTATTATGCGGGTGCTTTTTTGGTGCTTTATCTTATCATGAGCAAGCTCTCTTTATCTAATAAATGGCGATGGCTCCTAGTCGTGAGCCCGACTGTCCTAATCCGAAACGGGGATATTGATGAACGCGGCCTTCGTAAAGAAAGGCTGACTGTTAATGAGCTGCTCGGAAAGCTGAGGGAAAAGGGCTATGCCGACCCGGCTGACATTGATCTTGCTATCATTGAAGAAACGGGAGAAGTAAGCGTCATCCCGAAAGAGGAAGCGAGAGCGGTGCAGGTGCGGGATTTGAATATGGAAGCTGAACGGAATTTTATCCCGATTCCGCTCATACTGGATGGCGAAATCCTTGATCATAATTTGAAATATCTCCAAAAAAAACCGATCCTGGCTGTTTGAGAAGCTTGAGGAAAAAGGGTACAGCCCCAAACTGCTGTCTTCGATTACCCTTGGCACGATGAATGCACGCGGTGATATATCCCTTGATTTAAATACCGCTAATGAACCGCAGCATGATCCTTACTTATATAAACCGGGAAATAACAATTAAGATGGCTCTCTCTTGTAATGAGAGCTTTTTTCTTTTTTAAAGGGAATTTTTGTTTGGTGTCAAATGTACCTAGTTAGGAGGGGAACTGAACATGAAGGACTTATCCATAAGAAACGACATGGCGCCAACGGTCAGTTTGCTGTATTCCGCAGTGGAAGAAAACAGTCTCCGTCTGGCTTCCATCGTAAGCCATATGACACACAGTGAACTTTACTATAAGGGGCGCTGCCAAACAAAAAACAGCACGGCTCAGCTTTTGCACCATATCACAAATGTTGATATCAGATGGGTCTGGCGCATTAGGGAAAATCGGATACCGAATCATATTGAACAGGCATACGGCCCGATGACAGATGAAAGCGGACGGCTGCCTGAACCGGTGAATCAGCCAGGCTTAGATGAACTCCTGAAAAGACATCAGCATGTAGTTGAGGAGTTGAAATCGGTATGCTTCACTTTAACTGAAAATGCTTTGAACCAGCCGCTTTCTTTTGAAGGTGACACCGCGACGATACGATGGGGAATTTGGCATATGGCAGATCATAACCGCTATCATCAGGCACATATTGAAGCTCTCAAAAAAGAATGGAAGCAGGATGTGGCGAAATATGAACGCTAAAACGAAGCTTGTGACTGATCGAATTCGTTTGCGCTGTATGGAAGATCGGGATCAAGCCACTTTGTTTGGGCTGCTTTTTAATGATCCTGACGTCATGAAATATTATTCCGGTTTAAAAGATAAGAGGCAAACCCGCGAGTGGGTCAATTGGAACCAACGAAATGAAAAAGGGTACGGCGTTAGTCTGTGGATCGCCGAAGATAAGCGGACAGGGGAGTTTTTGGGGCAATGCGGCATCGTTCCCCAGCAGATCGAAAATCAAACCGTAATGGAAATTGGCTATATGTTTGCCCGCCGCCACTGGGGGAACGGCTATGCGCAAGAAGCGGCTCGGGCCTGTCTGGACTATGGCTTTAACGAGCGGCAGTTCGGCAAAATGACGGCTTTGATTGATCCAGGTAACAAAGCGTCCATACGGGTAGCGGAGAAAATCGGCATGCATTACAGCAAAACGATCAGAAAATGGAATAAACCGATCGCGGTATATGAAAGAAAATCTTACAATTGAAAGATAGAGCTGAGTTTAGTATCATGATATCATGTAAAGTTTTCTAGGGTTCCGCATGTCAATTGACATGGACAGGTCCGAGAGAAAACACATACGCGTAAATAGAAGCGCGTATGCACACGGAGGGAAAAAAGCCCGGGAGAGTCAATCTCATGTGAGACGACTGTCCGGGGTTTTTTTGTTTTCGGAGAATCTTAATAGATAGAAAGGAATGACTCAAAATGAAATGGGGATTGGTCGTGCTTGCCGCTGTTTTCGAGGTTGTTTGGGTGATAGGCTTAAAGCACGCTGACTCAGCCTTAACATGGAGCGGCACTGCCATCGGCATCATATTCAGCTTTTACCTTCTAATGAAGGCGACTCACAGTCTGCCAGTTGGTACCGTGTATGCCGTCTTTACCGGGCTCGGCACAGCGGGAACAGTACTTAGTGAAATCGTTCTTTTTCATGAACCGGTTGGATGGCCGAAGCTATTGTTAATTGGCGTGCTCTTAATCGGTGTAATCGGGTTGAAGCTTGTGACACAGGATGAGACAGAGGAAAAAGGAGGCGAGGCATAATGCTGCACTGGATCAGTTTACTGTGCGCGGGCTGTTTAGAAATGGCCGGCGTGGCCCTTATGAATCAATATGCGAAAGAAAAAAGCGTGAAATGGGTGCTGTTGATCATTGTTGGTTTTGCCGCTTCATTTTCCTTGCTGTCGTACGCAATGGAAACCATTCCGATGGGAACGGCTTACGCGGTCTGGACAGGAATTGGCACCGCCGGCGGGGCGCTTATCGGCATCCTCTTTTACAAGGAGCAGAAAGACGCCAAACGGATCTTCTTTATCATGTTGATTTTATGCTCAGCAGTTGGTTTAAAAATTCTGTCATAAATTGATTTTTATCAAATCTTCAGTATAATGGATAAATAGTTTAGACTTACAAAGATAAGAGGGATTATTCATGAAATCATATATGACTCAGCGGTTGGACGAATACCGTGACGGAAATGAGGATAAAGGGCGGCTCTTGGTCAGCTGCCCCGATCAGCCGGGTATCGTCTCTGCAGTTTCCGCGTTTTTATTTGAACACGGTGCCAATATTATAGAATCAAATCAATATACGACAGACCCTGAAGGCGGCCGGTTCTTCCTGAGAATCGAATTCGACTGCGCAGGCATTCGTGAGAAAAAAACATCACTTCAGGCGGCGTTTGCCTCTGTTGCGGAAAAATTCGACATGACATGGAGCTTAACTTTGGCGAGCGAACTGAAGCGTGTCGCCATTTTCGTTTCAAAGGAGCTCCACTGCCTGCATGAGCTGATTTGGGAATGGCAAACCGGCAACCTGATGGCGGAGATCGCTGTTGTCATCAGTAACCATGAGGAAGCGAGAGAGCTGGTTGAGCGCCTGAACATTCCATTCCACTATATGAAAGCGAACAAAGACATCAGAGCGGAAGTCGAAAAGAAGCAGCTTGAACTGCTGGAGCAGTACGATGTTGATGTCATCGTTCTCGCACGCTATATGCAGATTCTAACTCCTGATTTTGTTTCGGCTCATCCGAATCGCATCATCAATATCCACCATTCATTCCTGCCAGCTTTTATCGGTGCGAATCCGTACAAACGGGCCTACGAGCGCGGCGTGAAACTGATCGGTGCGACATCTCATTATGTGACAAACGATCTTGATGAAGGGCCGATCATTGAACAGGATATTGAGCGTGTGGACCACCGCGATAATGCGGAAGCGCTGAAAAACATCGGAAGAACAATTGAACGCAGCGTGCTTGCCCGTGCTGTGAAATGGCATTTGGAAGACCGTGTCATCGTTCATGAAAATAAAACAATCGTCTTTAACTAGACTGCAAGAGGCCCGCGCAAAGCGGGCTATTTTTGATGACAAAAAACCTTGACAAGTGTCTTTTTTCTTTGCATAATATAAAAAAATCATTGAGCGTTGAAGAGGATTAGTAAGCAGACCTTTCTGTGACAGAGAGCAAAATGAATCGCTGAAACATTTTGCCGCATGAAACCTGCCGAACCTGCCTTGGAGTCCTAGGGGGAAAACCTAGGCGCATAACCTGGCGTTACAGGAGAGCGGAGCGTGCACAAGCGCGTTCAATCAAGGTGGTACCACGGAAACCCATTTCGTCCTTATGAATCAGGATGAAATGGTTTTTTTTATTGTAGAAGAGCCGCGGAGGAGAATAAATGAAAAAACAAAGAATAGTAGTGAAAATAGGAAGCAGTTCGCTCACGAATAGCAAAGGAAGCATTGATGAGGCAAAAATCAGAGAGCATGTTCAGGCGATTTCCGTGTTAAAAAAAGCGGGGCATGAAATGATTCTGATTACCTCAGGTGCCGTAGCGGCGGGGTTTTCCAGCCTCGGTTATCCATCCCGTCCCGTTACCATCAAAGGAAAACAGGCGGCGGCCGCGGTTGGACAAACACTGTTAATGCAGCAATATATGAATCAATTTAAACAATACTCACTGACTCCGGGACAAATCCTTTTAACGAGAAATGATTTTTCGAAAAGAGAACGGTACCGAAACGCGTATGCTACGATAATGGAATTATTGGAACGCGGCGTCATTCCGATTATCAACGAGAACGATTCTACGTCTGTTGAAGAATTGACATTCGGAGATAATGATATGCTTTCTGCGTTAGTCAGCGGATTGATTCACGCGGACCAGCTCATGATTCTCACCGACATTAACGGACTGTATGATGCCAATCCAAATGAAAATCCTGAGGCGAAACGATTTGATTATTTGCCGGAGATCACGCCTGAATTGCTTGGATATGCAGGTTCAGCTGGATCAAAGGTCGGCACCGGCGGAATGAAATCAAAGCTGTTAGCCGCACAAACCGCGCTGTCTCTGGGAGTGAAAGTATTCATTGGAACTGGCAGCGGAGAGCAAAAACTTGCGGACATTTTGGACGGCAGGGGAGACGGCACTTATATCGGAGACAAAGAACTATCTTCGGTTAACAACACAAGGCAGTGGATTCAGTTCCACTCGCCGATATCGGGAGAAATTATCATTGATGCGGGTGCCGAGGAGGCGATGATCCATAATGGAAGCAGCCTTTTGCCCGCTGGCGTTGTGGGTGTGAACGGAAGCTTTCCGAAAGGGGCGGTCGTGGAAGTCAGGGGACCGGGCGGCGTGATCGGCAAAGGCCAAACCCATTACTCCTCTGAGGAGATTATGGAAGCCAAAGGAAAACGCAGTGACGAACTTGATTTTGAGAAAACGTTTGAGGTTATTCATAGGAATGACTGGGTCAATGTAAACGACTAGGAGGCGGAAAAATGAGTGAAGTTTCTGTAAAAGCGAAGCTGGCGAAAGAAGCAGCAGCCGAAATGATCATGAAAACAACAGCCGAGAAGGATGAGGCGCTCAGCCTCATTGCAAACGGACTCCGCAAAGAACTTGATTTTCTCTTGGCGGAGAATGCAAAAGACATTGAGAACGGAAAAGAGAATGGTTTAACTCCGGACATCATTGACCGTCTCACACTGGATGAGAAACGGATACGCGATATCGCGGACGCGGTGGAGCTCTTAATCGACTTAGCGGACCCAATCGGCGACTCTCTTGAAACGATTGAAAAAGAAAACGGCCTGTTTATTGAAAAAATCCGTGTGCCGCTCGGTGTCGTAGGAATGATTTATGAGGCGAGGCCAAACGTCACAGTTGATGCGGCTACCCTTTGCCTGAAGACAGGGAACGCGGTTGTGCTGCGGGGAAGCTCCTCAGCCATCCACAGCAACAAAGCGCTCGTCAGTGTCATTCACAGAGCACTTGAGCAATCAGCGCTTCCGATTCACGCTGTGCAGCTGATTGAGGATACAAGCAGAGAGACAGCAAAAGAGCTCTTTACGTTAAATGATGGCTTAGACGTATTGATTCCGCGCGGAGGCAAGAAACTGATTGATCTCGTTGTGAGAGAATCAACAGTTCCTGTATTAGAAACGGGAGCAGGAAACTGCCACATATTCATTGACGAAACAGCCAAACCGCAAATGGCAGAAAAGGTTGTCGTAAATGCCAAAACGCAACGCCCTTCCGTATGCAACGCGATTGAATCATTGCTGATTCACAAGGCTTGGGCAAGACAGCACGGGAAAGAATTGCTGGACCAGCTGGAAAACGCGGGAGTTGAAATTCGCGGTGATGAATTGGTGTGTGAACTTCATCCTTCAAGCAAACAAGCATCAAAAGAAGATTGGGAAACCGAATTTTTAGCGCCTGTCCTCAGTGTAAAGACGGTTGAAAACGTCCAAGAAGCTGTGAAGCATATCCAACAATACGGCACCAATCATTCAGAAGCGATTTTAACTGAAAATGACAAAAACGCGGCATATTTTCAAACGGCTGTCGATGCTGCCGCGGTCTATCATAACGCGTCAACCCGCTTTACCGACGGCTTTGAATTCGGCTACGGAGCCGAAATCGGCATCAGCACGCAAAAGCTTCATGCAAGAGGACCGATGGGGCTTCCTGCACTGACTTCTACAAAATACATCATTAAAGGAACTGGGCAAATCCGTGAATAGCGGGGTAATGTTCAATGAAAAAGCTTATCTCATTACGAGATAAGCTTTTTTATACGCGAAAAATTGACATTTCAAATTTAATTGTGTACAATTTAATTGTATAAAATATATTGGGGGAATGAAAAATGAGTCAGCCATTATTTACCGCAACTGTTTCAGCGGTAGGAGGAAGAGAAGGAAAGGTCATTTCATCAGACCGCGTTCTTGAGCTTGATGTCGCAATGCCGGGGACACCGAGAGCCAAGAAATTAGAAAAAGCGACAAATCCAGAGCAGCTGTTTGCAGCAGGTTATGCAGCTTGCTTTGACAGCGCCCTGCAGCTTGTCGCAAGAACAGAACGGGTAAAAGTAGAGACAGAGGTTACAGCAAATGTTAGCCTGTTAAAGGATGAAGCGGACCAGGGCTATAAGCTGGGTGTGACGCTGCAAGTAAAAGGAGAAGGAGTCAGTGCATCAGAATTGGAGGCGCTTGTGAAAAAAGCGCACGGCGTCTGCCCGTACTCAAAAGCAACCTCCGGAAATATTGATGTGACACTTGAAGTTGCTGAATAAATAAAAAGAGGATGCCTGTACAAGGCATCCTCAATTTTTTTGATGAAGTGTTTCCAGCAATGTATATAGAGCGGATTTTAACTGTTTGAGATCCTCCCCAGACTGCTTTGAGAGCCCCAGAATTGTCTCTGGAATGTCAGCCGCTTTTTCTTTTAATAACGCTCCGTCCTCTGTCAGGCTGATCAACACGGACCGCTCATCCTCTTCAGATCTTTTTCTCGTAATCAAACCCTGTTGTTCCATTCGTTTAAGCATCGGAGTGAGCGTTCCTGAATCTAAATACAGCTGTTCGCCTATTTTTTTGACAGTAAGCGTTTCATGTTCCCATAACAAAAGCAAAGCCAAATATTGAGGGTATGTTATATTCAGCTTATCAAGCAGCGGCTTGTATTGCTTTGTCATTTCCCGCGAACTTGCATATAGCAAAAAACATAGCTGATTCTCCAATTTCATATGATCAAATTTATTTTCCATTTTGTTCACCAACTCTTTTTTATCATTCGATTCTATTGTATCTGAAAAACCTCACTTTTCCTATTCTCGGCAAACATAGCATGTTTAAAAAGATCAGAAAGGGAAATATAACAACTAGATACAAATAAGGAGGTTGGGAAATATGGCACTATTTACAGCAAAAGTAACCGCGCGAGGCGGACGGGCAGGACATATTACATCAGATGACGGTGTTCTTGATTTTGATATTGTCATGCCAAATGCCAAAAAAGAAGGACTAACCGGCACAAATCCGGAACAGCTCTTTGCGGCAGGGTATGCTGCATGCTTCGGCGGCGCGCTCGAACACGTAGCCAAAGAGCAGAATATCGAAATTGATTCGGAGATTGAAGGGCAGGTCAGCCTCATGAAGGATGAGAGCGACGGCGGGTTTAAAATCGGTGTCACACTTGTTGTGAACACGAAAGATTTAGATCGGGAAAAGGCACAAGAGCTTGTCAACGCCGCTCATGAATTCTGTCCTTACTCCAAGGCAACCAGAGGAAATGTTGATGTAAAACTAGAATTAAAATAATGACCGGCAACCTGAGTGTTCTCAGGATGTTTTTTGGTGTCGGAGTATGCGGGGCGGGCACAGATTTATGATAAAACTTCAGAGAAGCGTTTGAAGCATGCCTTTAAACCAAAAGTTACAGGTGAAGCGGGCGGCTGGCTCGGTGTCTGCCAAGCTGAGTTCCGGCGCGCATGATTGCTGTTTTGTATTTGCACAGGGCATAGCGCTACTTGGAGAAATAACAAGGACCAGGCCGCGCATGCCTGATCCTTTTAATATTCTTTCTTATTGGCGAAGTTCCGCCATGCTTGAAACGGGGATAAATGCTCTGTTAGTGTCACTTGATAAAAGGGGATCGATCTTTCTTCAGCAGGTTTATCAATTTCTTTATAAATGAATGAATCATCAAACCCGGCTTCGGCAGCGTCTGTGTGCTCAGCTGCATAGAAAACGGCTTTAGGCCGGGCCCAGTAGATGGCGCCCAAGCACATTGGGCATGGTTCACAGCTCGTATACAAAATGCAGTCATCAAGCTGGTATGCTCCTAGCACCTTACAGGCTTTTCGAATAGCTGTGACTTCCGCGTGGGCAGTCGGATCATTGCTTGTTGTGACGTTGTTCTGTCCCTCTGCAATAATGGCTCCGTCTTTCACGATAACGGCTCCAAAAGGCCCGCCGATTCCTGCATTCACTCCTTCACATGCGAGAGTGACAGCCCGTTTTAAGAACGTTTCATGATTCATCCCAATCCCTCCTGTCAATAGAATGTTATTAGTATAGCCGAAAAGAATGCAAAGAACATTCTTAAAAAAGTGCAAAATAAACAAAGTAATTGGGGGATTTGCTAAAATAAGAAACTATTGTGGCTGTATTATAGAAAAAAACCATCTGCCAAATGCAGATGGTTTTTTCAAATTATACTAGCTGTGTCTGCTGTGCTCTTGCCTGTTTTGCAGCTTCAACCATGTTTTTCAATGCTGCAACCGTTTCTTCCTGCTGTCTTGTTTTCAATCCGCAGTCTGGATTTACCCAGAAGCGGTCAGTCGGACAGACGGCAAGCGCATCAACGATAATATTGTACATTTCTTCAGTTGACGGCACACGAGGGCTGTGAATGTCATATACACCAAGGCCAAGCCCTTTCAAATACGGGTGGTTTTTTAAGTAATCTAAAAATCCTCCGTGGCTTCTGCTATGTTCGATTGTAATCACATCGGCATCAAGATCATTGATTGTATCAACGATATCTTCGAAGTTGCTGTAGCACATATGTGTATGAATTTGTGTCTCGTTTTTCACGGAAGAAGTGGTTAATCTGAAAGCTTCTGCCGCCCAAGTCAAATACTCATCCCAATCGCGGGTTTTCAATGGAAGGCCTTCACGCAGCGCTGGTTCATCGACTTGAATGATTTGAATGCCTGCGTCTTCAAGCGCTTTAACTTCTTTGCGAAGGGCAAGCCCGATTTGGAAGGCGATTTCTTTCCTCGAGATGTCGTTTCGAGGGAAAGACCAGTTTAAGATTGTAACCGGGCCCGTCAGCATTCCTTTTACATGCTTGGAAGTCAATGACTGTGCGTAGACTGTGTCTTTCACTGTCATCGGTTCAATAAATTCAACATCTCCGTAAATGACTGGCGGGCGGACACAGCGTGAGCCGTATGATTGAACCCAGGCATATTTAGTGAAGGCGAAACCGGCCAGCTTTTCACCGAAGTATTCGACCATGTCTGTCCGTTCAAATTCGCCGTGAACAAGGACATCAAGCTCCAATTCTTCCTGAATATCAATCCATCTTTTTGTTTCCGCATTGATAAAGTTTTGATACTGTTCATCGGACCACTCAGCTTTCCGCCATTTTTGGCGTGCGCTCCGCACTTCAGCAGACTGCGGGAAGCTGCCGATCGTTGTCGTCGGCAAAAGCGGAAGGCCGAGAGATTCATTTTGCAGGGCTAAACGTTCTTCAAACGGAATCGGGCGCTTGAAGTCTTTATCAGTTAATTGCTCAAGCTCTTTCTTTTGTTCAGAATTGGCGCCTGTTGCAAACTGTTTAAGCGCCTGGATATCAGCCTTAGCCTGCTGAATCTCTTCGCTGATCGCCGCTTTTCCTGATACTAAGCCTTCTTTCAAAGCTGTCAGCTCGGCCAGCTTTTCTTTTGCGTAGGATAATCCGTTCAATAGGTCTTTTTCCAAATGCTCATCAGGGTGTTTCGCTACCGGAACATGCAGCAGGCTGCTGGAAGGCTGAATCCACAGTTCATCAACTTTTGCAATGCTGAGAATATCAAGAACGGCATCGAGACGCTCTTCAAGGTCCGCTTTCCAAATGTTGCGTCCGTCGATAACACCGGCTGCCAGCACTTTGTCTGTCGGAAAGCCATGTGTTTTAAGCTGTTCCAGGTTTCTGCCTTTGTCGTGAACGAAATCAAGGCCAATACCCTGAACCGGGTAAGAGATCAGCTCTTCATAAGCATCAACAGAATCAAAATACGTCTGCAAAAGCACATTCAAGGATGAAAGCTCACTTGTAATGCTTTCAAATAATTCTTTTGCACCGCGGACATCTTCACTAGAGGCGGTAACGAGCGCCGGCTCATCGATTTGAACCCATTTTACGCCTTCTTCTTCAAGCTCTTTCAATAGCTGTACATATAATGGCACAAGGCGTTTTTGGATCGCTTTTGCTTCAGACGGTTCATAGCCTTTAGCAAGCGTAACGAACGTATAAGGGCCGACAATCACAGGCTTTGTTTCCACACCGTATTCCTGTTTGATCCGGCGATAATCTTCGAGTTGTTTGTTTCTTATCAGACGGAACTCAATGCTCTCGTCATATTCCGGAACGATGTAATGGTAATTTGTATTAAACCATTTTGTCATTTCACTAGATACGGCGTCTTTGATTCCGCGGGCGATAGCGAAGTATGTATCGGTAGCGTCAGTCAAATGTCTGAAACGTTTTGGGATCCAGTTGAAGCTGACTGCTGTGTCGAGTACATGGTCATACTGTGTGAAATCAGAAACAGGCACAACATCAATCTGCTGGTCAATTTGTGTTTTTACTGCTGATAAAAATAGTTCGTCGATTTGCTTCAAAAACGTATCTTTATCAGTACTGCCTTTCCAATACGCTTCAAGTGCTTTTTTCCATTCCCGGTTCAGTCCGATTCTCGGAAATCCTAAATTCGATGTTTTGATGGTTGTCATTGTTTCTCCTCCTTTATATGTAAAACACTCTCTTTAACCCGCGGATACAGGCTGCTAAGAGGTTTTCTCACAACAAAAAGCCTCTTTCCCATGAGAGAAAGAGGCTTTTCTACGTAAAACACTGCCTCTCTCATCTCTCAGACACAATCTGATGGAATTAGCACCGTGCCTTATGAGACATCAGTCTCGGCGCGAAAAGCAGTGCGCCCCATTTCACAATGGTATTACGGTCGGTTGCTGTTGGGGTCAAAAGGCCAATCCCTCGCCCAACTCTCGATAAGAGAAAATGTTATTAATTTTTTGAAAAGTTGAATCATTTGTTGGTAATCTTAACAGTAATTCAAATTCATTGTCAACATAGAATTTGAAATTTTTATTTACATGATGTGGTGTATATTATATAAGAAAAATAATCTTATAGGGTCAACAAATGTGATTGCTCTGCTTTTTCTGCGAGCTCATCAGGAGCTGTTAAATACAGGAATCCATTTCCTGCCAGCGTTTTTGCAATATCAAGAGGAAGTGTCCTGCGGATTAGCTGTGCGAAAACCTCAGATTCAGAAAGCTTTCTTTGAAATGATTCTTCTTCATAGCTTTTGATTAAAGCAAGCGCACCGCTGACATGAGGGGCAGCCATTGAAGTGCCGGTCAGCTTACCGTACTTCTTGTTGGGAAGGGTGGATAAGATGTTTTCTCCTGGTGCCACAAGGTCAATCTCTTTATTCGCGTTAGAAAATTCTGATAATTCTCGCGCTACAGAAACAGATCCAACTGCAATCACTTCATTATAAGCTGCGGGGTAGGAAAGCTCTTCTGTGCGTTCGTCGCCGTCACCTTCATTTCCCGCTGCACAAACGACAAGCACTCCGTTTTTCACTGCGTTTTTCACTGCTTCTTTTAGCTCTGGCACATCGCTTGGCCCTCCAAGGGACATTGAGATGATGTCGACTTTCTGTTCCACCGCGTAGTTGATGCCGTTAATTATCCATTCGTATTGTCCGCTGCCGTTCTCGCCGCCAAGAACCTTCACAATCAATAGGCTTGCCTCAGGCGCGACTCCGGCAATGCCTCCGTTTGAATCATTAGCTGCAATTGTTCCGGCGACGTGTGTGCCGTGTCCGTTGTAGTCGGAAATCGCATCTTCCTTGCCGCCGTCGTCATCCGTGAAGTTCTTTCCGCCGATGATTTGATTTTTTAAATCAGGGTGGCTTGTGTCGCAGCCCGTGTCTAATACAGCAACTTTAATATTTTTGCCTTTTACCCCTTTTGCCCACATTTCTGGCGCCTTAATCACTTTAATGCCCTCAGGAAGCTCGTTTACATCCATGATCTGCTCATTCGTCACATACGGGATCAAGCGGATTTCACCATTCATAAAAAAGCCCTCCTTTTTTATGCTTGCAAGTGGATTCAAGGGTGTTGCCTCATATTATATGAAAAAAGCAAGCGCTCGGACAGAGCCATTTGAAGCATTTTGAAAAAATAGGATACACACCAAAGAATTAGTAATCTTCAAAATATTGGATGGCTTCAACATGTATGACTGGGATTCAACTGTAAGTCAAGTTATAATAGTGTTGGGGAAAGGAGCAGTGTCATGAAACTGAATGAAAAATTATATGCATTTTTTTCAGAGCATGTGGAACAAATGGCCGAGGAATGGATTGAAACGATGGAGGAAAGTGATCCGAATTCGCTTTACGCCCTACATAATGCAACAGTAACGGAAGAATTGAAAGAGCAGGACAGAGAATTTTACCGGCATCTGAATTACATGTATGTTTTACCGGAAAAACAATTTCTCGAAGAGTTTCAAGAGTGGGTCATAGAGCTGACCAACGATCAAAAACATCTCGACACACCGGTTCAGTATGTCATTCGGGAGTTTATGAGAAACAGGAGATTATATACGAAGTATTTTGAGAAGTTCGCAGAAGAAAATGAATCAGCGTTTGAACCGGGAGAGAAGCAAAAATGGGCTGATTTGATTGTAAAAGTATTTGATTTCACCATATATACATTCGTTGATCACGCTGAAATGAATGCCAAGCAGCAATTAAACGCCCAAAGAGAAATGATATTGGAATTAAGCTCACCTGTCATTACCCTGAGCAAATCAACAGCTCTGCTGCCGCTTGTCGGTGACATTGATACCGAACGGGCGAAGTTTATTCTGGAAAACACGCTTCAAGCTTGTGCGAAAAGACGTGTGGAGCATCTGTTAATCGATCTGTCAGGTGTTGTTGTGGTGGATACGATGGTGGCGCACCAGATCTTTAAATTGATTGAGGCGCTTAATCTGATCGGTGTCCGGTCAACCCTGTCAGGAATCAGGCCTGAAATTGCGCAAACTGCTGTACAGCTGGGGATTGACTTTTCGAATATTACTATTAAAACCAACCTTGCCCAAGCATTAAACTATCATCAATAAAAAAATCCGCTATCTGTGATAGCGGATTTTTTATGATGCGAAACATAAAGATACGAGAAAGGATCCCGCGAATAATAAGAGGACGAGGCAAAAGAACACCCAGTCGCGCCGGTTCACGCTCAATGTCCTGTAGTATGTCCGGTTTCTGCTTCCTGTAAATCCTTTCGATTCCATCGCAAGCGCTGTCCGTTCCGCTTTTCTGATGGCGCTTGCCAATAGCGGTATGGTATATCGTTTTAACGCACCGATTTTATTAATGATGCCGCTCTCCGCCGCTCCTCCTCTGATTTTATGAGCCTGCTGAATCAGCTGGACCTCATCCTTTAACAGCGGAAGAAAGCGAAAGCCTGCAATGACACCGTACGCGAGCTTTGGTGAGAGCCTGCACTGCTGGACAAGGCTCAGCATAAATAAAATCGGATCGGTTGTAAAAACAAACATCATCGATAAGGCGGAAAAGCATAAAATACGAAACCCGAGAGAGATGCCGACAGACAAATTATCGCTGTTAATGGAGATAGGGCCTGCTTGAAACAAAAAATTATCCGGTGTTGTCGGCACTTTTCCAAAAACTGCGGCTGTCCACACGCACCCGAATGCTAAAATCAAAAACGGAATCGTAAACAACAACCATTTTTTCAATGGGATTCCGGCCGCCAGTAAAACGCCCGCAACGATGATGATATAAAAACATGCCGGAGTGAAAGGGTTGTAAATAAACGACAGCATGACGACACAACAAAAAACCGCCGCCGCTTTCACAGTCGGATTAATGAGATGTAACGGCTGCTTCATCACGCACCTCCTCTTGAAATGCCATCCATTCATATAGAAGGGGAAGGGTGAGCTTTGCTTTTTGGACAAGCCCTGTTTCTTGAGAAAACAACTGCGCTGGAGATCCGTCAAAGGCCAGGCCTGTATCGTGAAGCACAAGCACGCTGTCAGCATACGAAGAGACTAGCTCCATATCGTGTGTAATCATAAGGACAGCAGTTCCCTCTGCCTTGATACGTTGAATCATTTCCATGCATTCAGCCGCCGTGCGGGCATCCTGGCCAAAGGTTGGTTCGTCTAATAATAAAACCTTTACGTCATGCATGAGCATAGTAGCTACGCTCAGTCGCCGTTTTTGCCCTTGGCTGATCGCAAACGGATGATGATCAGCCAAATGCGCAAGACCAAAACGCTGCAGCAGGTGTTGCGCTTTTTTCTCAGTTTCAGCATTTGCTTTCTGGCCGAACAGAAGCTCGTCATACACCGTATCGGTGACGAATTGATGCTCAGGGTTTTGAAAAACAAATCCCATCCGTTTACGCAATTCTTTTTCTTTATATTTCTGCAGCGGCTGGTCATAAAGAAGGATTTTGCCGCTTTGCGGTTTCATGAGACGGGCCAGAACTGATAAGAGCGTCGATTTTCCAGTGCCGTTCGGACCGACAAGCGCCGTTAAAGAGCCTCCGCGCAACGAAAAGCTGATGTCTTTGAAAATCGTCTGCTGTCCTCTCGCGAACGAAAGGCTGCTGACTTCAAGCACACTCTCCCCAGAAGGGGCTTTCTTCTTTTTGACATGCCCGGCAGGAATAGGCTCTTTGAACAGCATCTCTTTTGATAAAGTAAACGGCATACTCAGCTTTTCCTGCAGATGACAGACCTTTGGAATGGCGATGCCCAATTTCTTTAGTGTCTCCGCTTCATGCTGAAATAGATTTTTCGTCAGGCCATCCAGTGCCTTTTTGCCTGATTTGTCGAGTACGATCGTTCTCTCAATCCAAGGCGCCCATTCATCAAGCTGGTGCTCAATGACGAGGAGGCTGAAACCTTTTTCCCGCTGAAGATCCTTCATCAGATGAACGAACTCCCGAGCTGAGAAAGGGTCTAAAAGAGAGGTCGGCTCATCTAAAATAATAAGCTCAGGCTCCATCGCCAAAATACAGGCGAGAGCCACTTTCTGCTTTTGTCCTCCTGAAAGGGTTGAGATCATTTTTTCTTTTAAATGGGTAATGCGTAATTTTTCTAATACGGCGTTGATTTTCTCTGTCATTTCTTCTTTTGGAATTTGCAGATTTTCCAGCCCGAACGCTATTTCGTCCTCCACCGTCAGCATGCAGAACTGCTGATCAGGATCCTGAAAAACGACCCCGGCATGCTGAGCAATCGTTTCGGAGGTTTCAGCATCTGTGACCGGCTTTTGAAATAGAAATACATGTCCGGACTGAATGCCGTCGCAAGCCTCCGGATATAGACCGTTTAAACAAAGGGCGAGCGAGCTTTTACCGCATCCGCTCGGTCCTAATAATAAAACACATTCTCCTTTTTGAAGCTCAAACGAAATGTCTTGAAAAACCGGTTTCTCGTCTTCTTCATAAGAGAAGCTGAGCTGCTCAACCGTCAGAAGCTCATCAAAGGCTTGCATGTTCTGACGCCCGCTTCCGTTTCTTTTTCAGTTCCTTTCCGAGTGCCATTCCGTTTAACACACCTGTATAAGCGAGAGAGTCGCTGACAGCTTTTCCAAGAAGCCCCGCCAAAAGCGCGCCGGAAATGAGGCGGATCACAAGCATAATGAGCAGATAACCTGGTGAATAGGCTGCATAGCCAGAAACAAAGAGATCATAGATAAAGCTGGCTACTGAAGATCCCATACCGGCCAGCATAAGGACAGGGAGAGAGTATGCTTTCCAGCGTGTTGCAAGAAACACAGCCTCAGCCCCGAGTCCTTGAACAATGCCAATGACGATGACCATCGGGCCAGACGGATTTCCCAGCAGGCACTCAACGAGAGCGGCAATGATTTCAGAAACGAGCGCTGCACCCGGTTTTCGAATCATGTACGCGGCGATCACAGAAACGATAAACCAAATGCCGTAAATCGGTTCATAGGCGATTGGCCCAAACATACCTGCAAGCACGTTTCCGAAATGTGTAAATAATAAATAAACAACGGCAAATACGATACTGATAACCGACATGATGACAATTTCTTTTACTTTCCAGCTTTTCATTTTATCCCTGCTTTCTGTTTTTTCTTGATGGACTGTTAGCCGAAAGATTCACAGTCATGGTGATATGGTTTGTTTGCTGCTCGGCCATGCGGAAAACGGCTTCCAATGTGCTGAATACGTCATGCGCATCCCCGTCAAGCTCGCTCGCGTAATGGACACCCTGTACGAAAGTGCCTTGGGCTTTTGCAATGTCGACAGCCTTCATAATCAATCCCATATAATCCGGCTCGTTCATTGGATAAAGGGCAAATTGGCACGGCGCTTCCGCCTTCAAGCCTCGGACAGCATCATCATTGACACGCTTATCACCTTTGGAAAGATATGTATCCCCCTGTGTGTCACCCGGGCATCCAATGGAAAACGTGCCGTTCATGACGATGTGTTGTTCGCTGTTTGCTGCATGAAGGTAAATGGCTTTTGCAGCATCGAATACATGATCAATCGATCCGCGTAACACCGTGCTGATATGGTCGGTTTTCGTCCATACCTTGGATGTATCTGTTTTTTTCAGCGCAGACTTGATCACACTGATAAAATCATCCGTCATCGGATATAAAGAGAAGCGAAAACCGGCGATTTTGCTTGTACCGCAAATATGCTCCATTTCTCCGACCTCCTGTTTTTTTGGTAAAATAAAAAACTGCATATCCTAAGGGAATATGCAGTCATAGATCGATTAAGCGCACAAAAAAATACACCATTCGGTCAACCTGCACTTCCCCACGCTGGTATTATCCAGATCGGGTCATAAGGGATCAAAGCGCGTTTCTTCCGCGCTTTATCTCAGCCAAAACAGCACCCCTAGTGCTTTCCGTATACAATTTTTTATTTTGACATCATAATAGATGATAAGAATCATTTTGTAAACAACGAAATCATTTTTTTCATATAGGGACAGGAGAGGATGATCACATTTGGACAAAGGACACATATTAATTGTGGAAGATGAAGAAAAAATCGCCAGGGTTCTGCAGCTTGAATTGGAATATGAAGGATACAGCGTCACGATCAAACAGAATGGCACAGAAGGTCTTGATGCGGCAGCGGAAGGCGGGTATTCCTTGGTGCTTCTTGATGTTATGCTTCCGGGGCTTAGCGGACTGGAAGTGCTGCGCCGCTTGAGAAAAACGGATTCGCAGACACCGGTCATATTATTAACGGCGCGAGACAGTATTCCTGATAAGGTAACAGGTCTGGACATCGGTGCGAATGACTATGTCACCAAGCCGTTTGAAATCGAGGAATTGCTTGCGAGAATCAGGGCGGCGCTGCGACAAAATGGAACAAAAACTGAAGATATCGGCACCTTTCTTACATATGACGATTTGCGGGTGAACGAAAAAACCCGTGAAGTGAGACGCGGAGACAAAGAGGTGGAATTAACGCCACGGGAATTTGATCTGCTCGTCTATATGCTAAAGCATCCGCAGCAAGTGCTGACACGGGAGCAAATTCTAAGCTCGGTATGGGGATTTGATTATATCGGTGATACAAATGTCGTGGACGTCTACATAAGATACATCAGAAAAAAACTGGACTATCCTTACGAAAAACAGCTGATCCATACGATTCGAGGGGTCGGCTATGCCATTAAGGGGTAAACGATGAAGCTGAAGACCAAGATTCATCTATACACTTCGATATCACTGTTGATTTTATTAATTTTGGTTCATACCGCAGTATATCTCATTTTTTCGTCTGCGCTGACATCAAAGGATGCGGCCCGGCTTGCTGATGAGACGGATAACATTGCCGAAGCGCTGCGTGCCGCTGAAACAGAAGGAGTGGCTTTGCAGGATATGCTGCAGGCCTATCTTCCGGCAAATGGCATGGTGCGTGTAGTGAATGGTGATCAAAAAGCCGTTATGACGATCACAAAAGAAAAAGCCTATAAAGATTTTCCTCTCTCTTTTCATAGCGGCGAAACGGCAGATGTGAGGAAACATGACGGCAAGCTGTTTGCCGAGGCTGCTGTTCCGGTGATTTGGACCGATGGACAAGTGGTGTCTCTTCAGCTGGTTGAAAGGCTGGAGAACACAGAAGAGAGTCTGTTTCTGCTGAAAATCATCTTAATCGCTGCAAGTGCTGCTGTCTGCATTGCTTCTTTTTTTGCAGGCAGCTTGCTTGCCCGCCGTATCATCAATCCGATCAGACGATTAATGATCACAATGAAAGACATACAGCGAGACAAAGAATTTAAAACGATTTCTTTAGAAGGACAGTCCAACGATGAATTGTATCAAATGGGGCTGACATTTAATGAAATGGCAATGATGCTGAAGGAGCACTATGATAAACAGCAGCAATTTGTTCAAGATGCTTCACACGAATTGAAAACCCCGCTCACTATTATAGAAAGCTACAGCAGTCTGATGAAGCGGTGGGGGGCAAAAAAGCCGGAGGTGCTTGAGGAGTCGATAGAAGCCATTCACTCAGAAGCGGTGCATATGAAAAAACTGACCAATCAGCTTTTGGCGCTGGCCAAAAGCCATCAAGGACTCGAGGTTGATCTGAAAACAATCGATCTGATTGAAGCGGCGCGCGCGGTTATGCAAACGCTCCAGTCCGTTTATCAGCGTGACATATTGCTTGAAACAGATAAAGAGAGCCTGCTTGTAAAGGCTGATGAAGAACGCATCAAGCAGCTGTTGACCATTTTGCTTGATAATGCAATAAAGTATAGTGAAAAGCCTATTGAGATGTCAGCCGGAACGAGGAATGGACGGCCATTTCTATCAGTGAGGGATGAAGGCATCGGAATACCTGAGGAGCATATCCCGCATTTGTTCGAACGGTTCTACCGGGCAGATGAGGCACGAAACAGAAAAACAGGCGGAACGGGTTTAGGCCTTTCCATTGCCAAGCAAATCGCTGATGAGCATGGCATTGAGCTGTCTGTCAAAAGCAAGCCGGGACAAGGAACAGCTGTCACCATGCAATTCAGCGAACAGAATGGGGGAGGCCGATGACTAAAACAATAAAAACAGTATCTTTTGCTGCAGCAGCCATTTTAGTTGTCATCATCTGTACGTTTCTCATCATTCGGCAAACCCATGAGAACGTATTGTCAAAGGAGACTGTCGTAAAAAAAGTTGAAGCCTCTTATGAAGGCAAGGTCACGAAAGCAACACAATCAAAGGATAAAAAAACATATGATATAACCCTTGAAAATCCAAAGGGAACTTACTTTGTAAAAGCAGACGCAATATCGGCTGACATTCTTTCAATGAATAGAGTAAAAGCAGTAAATCCATCTGCCATGACAGAAAAAGAAGCCGAGCATCTCGCGCTTGAGCGGGTGCCGGGAACGGTCAAAAAACAAACACGGCAAAGTCGAGTTGCCACTTATACCATACAAAAAGAAGACGGGAAAACATACGAAGTGAAGGTAGACATGCAGGCAAAAACAGTCTTGTCTGCCGATCAAATCAGCAGCAAAGATCAACAAAAAACGCCGATTACGAAAAAAGAAGCCAAAACAATTGCAGAGCGAAAAACGGGCGGTAAAGCGGATGACGCAGATCTCGAAGAAAGTGAGGGCACTCTCATCTTTGAAGTGGACGTTGATCTTCCTGATGATAAGGAAGCGACAGTGAAAATCAATGCCTACACAGGAAAGGTAGCTAACATTGTGTATGAAGACTGACGGTTTCTCATCAAATTCTCATCTTGCTCTCGTTTTCCTTTCATGTTGAGTGTGTAAACTGTACTCATACAAAACAAAGGAGGACTCACAAATGCTCAAGAAAAAATGGATGGTCGGTCTTTTAGCAGGATGCCTAGCGGCCGGAGGATTCAGCTACAACGCGTTTGCCAAAGAAAACAATGAAAACAGACAGGCTTCTTCTAAGACGGATGCACTCACTGAACAAGAAGCAGAAGCAATTGCTAAAACAGTTGTTGACGGCACAGTAGAAGACATTGACAGAGACCTTTACAACGGCAAAGAAGTCTATGAAGTGGAGATTGAAAAAGAAGGTGAAGACTACGACGTTTATGTAGATATTCATACAAAACAAGCGCTTAATGACCCGTTAAAGGAGAAAGCAGAACAAGTCGCCATAACCAAAGAAGAAGCTGAAGAAATTGCTTTAAAGCAAACAGGCGGAACCGTAACAGAAAGTAAGCTTGACGAAGATGACGGTGCTTACATCTATGAAATGGAAATCCAAACGAAACAAGGAACTGAGACAGAATTTGAAATTTCCGCAAAAGATGGACGCATTATCAAACAGGAGATAGATGACTAATCAAAACCCCCGCTGCGCGGGGGTTTTTCATGATAAGAAACCTTCTTTTGGACAATCTAAGTAGAAAAGGAGGCGAAACGCATGGAAAAGAAAGAGGAGCAATACATCAATCAGGCTGAATATGTCCCTCATCCGACGAAGGAAGGAGAGTATGCCTTATTTCTTCATGAAACGTATCATTTGCTTTCTGAAGATGACGAGACACAAACAACAGAATAAGGGCTTAGGCCCTTGTTTTGTTCCGTAATTGTGATGTAAGCGCATTTATTACTTTTTTGAGTTGACACAGCTTGTTTTTTTCTGTAATCTCAGTGTGTCAATTCAATTAGGAACTTCGTTAGGTGAGGCTCCTGTATGGAGATACGCTGCTGCCCAAAAATGTCCAAAGACGCCAATGGGTCAACAGAAATCATCGACATAAGGTGATTTTTAATGCAGCTGGATGCTTGTCCTATGCCATACAGTGCTAAAGCTCTACGATTGAAGGCGCCCGCACGCTTTTTTTGCCGTGCTTCTTTCACCTTCAATCCCGAAGGCTTTTTTTATGCCTTTAAAACGAAACCAATCAAAGGAGGTGCGGAGTATGGATTCTCCCCATTCGAGTCAATCTGAAGAAGTACCCATATACTATGACAGCAAGACAATTGATTACACGATGAGGAGACGAACTGCCGCACCTTCTGGCGAGGCCGGCACGTCTCCGTAGAGGAGGTACGAGTCCCGATGGTTCAAAACATGACCTATGACGAACTCATTTTACGCATCATTATTTTACTGCGAGACGGGAAAATCAGGGATTTCAGAAGTGTTATTGATGAGCTTCAGCCCTATGACATGGCATTTATTTTTAAAGAAATGCCGGAAAAACACCGTGCCCGCTATTTATCTTATTTAACTGTAGACGATATCACTGATATGATCGGGGAGCTGGAACGCGAATTTCAGCTTGTCGTCTTAAATAAAGTCGGAAAAACAAAAGCAACACTGGCGATGAATAAAATGGACAACGATGACCTCGCTCAATTGCTTGAAGAAATGGACGAAGAACTGAAGGAACAGCTTTTGTCCAGCATGGAAGCGTCAGAGTCAAAAGCTGTACAGCTCTTGATGAATTACCCGGCTGATTCAGCGGGACGCATGATGACAAACCGGTATGTGTGGATTCCTCAGCATTACACGGTAAAAGACGCGGTCGTCAAGCTGAAAAGCTTCGCTGAAATAGCTGAATCGATCAACTACTTATATGTTATTAATGAAAGCAAACAGCTGGTTGGGGTTCTTTCCTACCGCGATTTGATTCTGGGTGAACCTGAAGAAAAGGTGCAGGATTTAATGTTTACCCGCGTCATATCAGCAGATGCTCTTCAGGACCAGGAAGAAGTTGCCCGCCTGATTGAACGTTACGATTTTTTGGCAATACCGGTTGTAGAAGAAAACAACGTGCTTGTCGGTATTGTGACGGTCGATGATATTATCGACGTCGTTATTCGGGAAGCTGATGAGGATTACGAAAAATTTGCCGCTTCCGGTAAAGACATCACCTTTGACACAAAAGCTTACGTGGCGGCATACCGGCGCCTGCCATGGCTGATTTTACTCTTGTTTATCGGACTGATTTCAGGAAGCATTATCAGCTATTTTGAAGATGCGCTGAAGCAGGTTGTCGCGCTTGCGTTTTTCATGCCGATGGTGTCAGGGATGACAGGAAATACGGGAACACAATCTCTCGCGGTTGTCATCAGAGGTTTGTCTAAAGAAGAAATGAACAAAAAAACGATTGTGCGCCTGATCTTCCGGGAGTTCAGAACAAGCATTTTTATCGGAGCGGTTTGTTCTGTGCTGATTGCGATTGTCTCCATCATATGGCAGGGGAATGCGCTTTTGGGATTTGTTGTCGCCTCTTCACTGTTCTTAACCTTAATCATCGGCACGATGTCAGGAACGATTATTCCTATTATTTTGCACAAACTGAAAGTAGACCCGGCGATTGCTTCTGGACCGCTGATTACAACGTTAAACGATATTTTATCTTTATTAATCTACTTTGGCATTGCCACTGCATTCATTCACTCATTATAAACGTAAAAAGTCCGTCTCAACTGCGAGCCGGACTTTTATTATTTAACGGTTTTTGTACCGAAAGTGAGCATTAAGCTGCCCCTCCAGCATTTTTTTCCGCACTTGCGGATCGTTTTTTAACATCTGTTCTTTTTTGCGCATATCCTTTAAAATCTCTGCCGTCTGTACGCCGTCTTCACGCTTATTGGCGATATCCATCAGCCGCTCCACATCGGCAAAGGAGTATTTTCTTGTCCCCCTTGAAGAACGCTGCGGGTAAATGAGCTTTCGTTCCTCATAATACCTGATCTGTCTTACGGACAATCCTGTCAATTCACTCACAATTCCGATTGAAATCACTTTTTTGTCTTTATAAGAATGATCTTCTGTGGTCATTTTTCCACCCCTGGATGTCTTTTGATAATAGTATATAAAAAACAAAGAGAAAAAACCTGACGCTTGTCATATTTTCTAACATCAAATAGAAGATTTTTGAAAAAATACGGAAGAAAAATTAACAAGAATAATGCGTAACACCCAAGCGCGTTTTATCCTTTATGTAACGAATCAAACGAGGAGGAAGGATAATCATGGAGGAAGAAAAAGCGGTCTCACTGGCAAAAGAAATTATAGAGTTGGATATCAAGCGTGATGAAATGCTGGAGACGTTTATGCAGCTTGCCGGAGAACAGGCTTTTCAATTATTAAGATCGGTTCAAAACGGACAATACCGAAAATCTTCGTAAACATAAATTCTTTACATTAGATTCATACCACGTTCATTTAAAAAGAGTATCTTTTGTATAGGATACCTCAAAATGAAGGAGGACGCTATGAGTAATTTATTGAAATCCGCTTTAGAAAAAGAACGACGCCATTATTCTGAAAAACTCTATCAGATTGGGGTTTATAATAAAGAGGTCATGAACAAAATGACGATTTCTGAGCTTCGGAAAGAATACGCTTATTTCTTTCGAAGCATTACAAATCATAAAAATTATCCTTATACAAGATAATGTATAAGGATTTTTTTGCTTTTAGAAGGAATTTCTCGAATTATAGCGAATACGTATAGTAAGGGACTGAACTCTTATTATATGTAAGGGTTTTCATTATTTTTTTATAAAAATCCTATATACGAGGTAGATATGATGAGATTATCGTTTAACGAAGAAGAAGTTGAGCGTGCGATGAATTTGTACAGAGTTTTTGCAAGGGCTTTCAAAAGTGTGTCCGAACATAGTATCCGTGATAGCAAAGAGCACGGTTTTAATCCCACTGAATTTGCTGTACTGGAGCTCCTGTACACAAGAGGCCCGCAAAAATTACAGCAAATTGGGTCGAGACTTCTGCTTGTAAGCGGAAACGTCACATATGTTATTGACAAACTAGAAAGAAACGGGTTTTTAGTAAGGGAGCAGGACCCAAAAGATAAACGCTCTGTTTACGCACATTTAACTGACAAGGGAAATGAGTATTTGGATAAAATTTATCCGATTCATGCACTGCGTATTGCGAGAGCGTTTTCAGGTCTTTCGCCTGATGAACAGGACCAGCTGATCGTCCTGCTCAAGAAAGCAGGCATACACAGCCAGCATTTGCTGTTTCGTTAACTATTCTACACTCTCTATTTCAGGAGAGTGTTTTTTTGTTTCCATATGATTCTTTTTAAAACATCTTCAATCTTCCTATCAGACATTTCGCCAAGGTATCCATTGACGTGTTTTTTATACTCCTTCATCTGTTCGTTCGATTGAAAAAATACCGCGATATACTCTTCTGCTTTCTGCATGTCCCAGTTTCTCATATCTGTGACGAGCTTCCTTTCATGTAGAAGGTTTAAATTCATTTCCTCCTGTCCCGGCAGTGCATGATAAATAAATACCGGAAGCCGTTTCTGTAAGCATTCACTGATGGTCACGCCTCCGGGTTTAGTCATGATGCCTGTCGCCTGTTCGTACAAACGGTTCATCTCTGCTTTGCTGTGAAGGTAAGGAATCGCCTCAATCAAGGGGTGGTGTAAACTTTTGACATAGGAGTAGAGCTTTTCGTTTCTGCCGCATAATATTTTGTATAAGATCTTTCCGCCTGGCGACAGTTCCTGCACCCATTTTAAAATCCCACCGACCCCCATACTGCCCCCTGTGATGATGATGGTATATGGCGGATGGTGCTGCAAGGTATCTGCTGATTCCATTTCAAAATTTCGGTGAACTGGAATGCCGGTCAAGTATATGTTGTTCTGATCGATCCCCTCTGATATTAGCTGCTTCTTTACTTCCGTGCTCGGAACAAAATGGTAATCAATGTTCTTCCGTCCCCATAATTGATTCACGAAAAAATCAGTGTATACATTCACAACCGTCAGATTCGGATATTCAGGCTTTAGTCGGTTCAGCAGATAAGAAGGCAGCGCATGTGTGCAGAAGGCGATATCAGGCTGTTTTTCTTGGAGGATGTGCCTCATTTGCTGTGTGAACAGCCATTCGTACATGAAATAGCGTTTGTCATGCTGAAATTCTCCGCAGGCGAGGAGCCTGTAAATGCCGCTGTACGTTTTCGGGAAATATTGAATCCATTTTAAATAAGCCACGGAGGACAATTTTTCTAAACGGCTATACGCATGTGAAAAGATATCAATCTTTTCAGCTGCCAGCCCTTGAGACTCTAATTCAGCCTGCAATGCATCAGCCACATGATGATGGCCGGTGGAAATGCTTAAAAAAGGAAAAATGAGAATGCTTTTCATGACAGTCCTCCTAAAAAAATATGGCAACTATATTTTGAGGAGAACGTTCACAAAATATAAGGGTGTTTTTGATCATAAGGAAGGTGAAAAGATGAAAACTTGTTTCCTTTCCATATGGAGAGTGGTTGACCCGATTTATTTCTTTTTTTCAAGGCTGACCTTGGTTGACAAAGATCGTAAAAGCGTCTTTCGAGTCAGGCTGACGAAGTACAAAGGACATCATGTCGTGCTTAGCGACGGAACGCATATAAGAAAAAATGATGTGCTCGTTAAAATCCACCTGCATAACATAAAGCTGATCAGGGAGCTTCAAAGCATTGAGAGCGCAGTCAGAAAGGGAATCATTATTTATCAGAAAGTATATCAATCGATGCCGCTTCTTCTTGACTATATTAACAATCATAAAAAAAGCGAGAAAATCAAAGGAATCATTGGGATTACAATGCTTGACAAAGGTGTGGAAAGGCTCGGCTTTGATGTGATCACCCCGGTGAATCCTTTTTACAGATGCTTTAAAAAAGTGTCCCATGTGCCGATTTTATATTTGACTTCAAAGCCTGTGAGCTTGCGGCATTTACCGAATTCATCCTATTTGTTTATCTCAAAAGAAAAGCTGCAGAAAACCTATCAAAAAAAAGACTGATGCCTCGGTCAGCACAGTCTTTTTTGATTAAATCTGATGAAATGTTACTTCAGGACGGCTTCCGACACGGATATTTACGCCGGTTTGTCCCAAGCCCTCGCTGATATAAAATGGTTTATCGTGATGATAATGAAGGCCTTTAATCATGTTCATTCGCACGAGCTTTCCCATTTTCACCAAATGATACGGTTTTGGCCAGTGAATTTGCCCGCCGTGAAAATGTCCTGACAGCAGGTAATCATAATGAACATCTTTCATATCCAGAATAATATTTGGGTCATGTGTTAAGACAAGATGATAGCCATTTTCCAGACTTCGATAAGAGCCGTTGATATTACTCCGATTCGTACTGTAATCATCAATGCCAATAATATTGACTGGCCCTGCAGCCGTCTCGATTCGAACATGTTCATTTTGCAGCGTGATACAGCCGTTTTCCTCTAAAACTCGCTTCAGTCTCTGAAAGTCCTCTTCTTTCAATACATAATCGTGGTTACCGAACACCGCGTACATTCCATATGCAGGCTTTAGCTTTTGCAAGGCGTTCAAGTAACCTGCCAGCTTCGGAATATTACGTTTCCGATCAAGAAAATCCCCGGTAAGAGCAATGATGTCCACAGGCTGATCTTTTGTTAAATGATACAGCTCCTCAGGTGAGACTGAAATGTTTTCCAAGTGAAGATCTGATAAATGAAGGATATTTAATTTTTTTCTGGTTGGAAGGCCGTCTTTTTGGTCGATTGAAATGGTGTTGACTTTCACATCTTTTGTATTGCGGTTCGCTTTATATAGAAATGGCACAAATACGAGTATGGCCAATGAAAGTAAGATTGTAAACAAAATATATCCCCTCCCTTCTATCAGTATAGTAAGTGATCAAGCCCTATGGATAGCGGGAATTAATGGGTAGAGACAGGTTGAAAAACGGATTGTCATATGATGAATGATTTGGAAGGGAAAAGGGATAATAAATTTTGACACATGAGGCAGAACATGCCGACGGAGTCAGAATAACAAATGGATGTGTAAGCAATGTTACGATTGATGAGACAACAAAAAAAAGAAACATATTATCTCTGGATCGCATTATTTCTTCTTTTATTGTATGTATCCCCGCTTTTTATTTTAAAGGAAGATGCCCATATCCGGGTCCACGATAATTTAGATTCCAACATCGCTTGGTACAAGGTTCTGGCCGATAGCGGAGAAATCGTCGGCAAGGTTGACGCTGCCATTCCGCAAATCATTAACGGGCTGCCCCGGGATGCCTTTGGCACCGAGTGGAGCGGAATTGTTTGGCTCCATGCTTTCTTTTCTTCCATGACCGCCTATGCAATAAGCCAGACGGTTACAAGAGTTGTCGCTTTTTTTGGAATGTATGTGCTGCTGAAGAAACATATAATCCCGGAACCAAAAGCGGCTTTCATCCGAATTGGCGTATCGCTTGCATTTGCCTTAACACCGTTCTGGCCTTCGGGAATGCTGAGTACGCTTGGGTACCCTTTGGCACTGTGGGCTTTTTTAAATATCCGAAAAGGGGATATCTCATGGAGAGAGTGGCTGACGCTGGGCTTGCTCCCTCTATACTCAAGCTTTGTTCTAGGCTTCTTCTTTTTCCTGGCAGGGATGGCGTTTTTTTGGCTGTATGATGCCATTACAAAAAGAAGATGGAATTTGATGTTCTTAGGCAGTATTGCATTTATGACGAGTATCTATCTTTTCGTTGAATATCGGCTTGTCTATTCGATGCTGTTTGAACACGCACCGATGCATCGTATCGAATTTATCTCATCCAGGCATGACGTTTGGCATTCTCTTCGGCTATCCGTAAAAAACTTTGTCTATGGCCATAATCATGTGATGACCGTTCATACCGTTGTCATCCTTCCGATCCTGCTGGTCGTATTTGCTGCTCTGCTGTTCAAACGAAATCGGACAAAGCCAGAAAATGTTTATCTGTTTTTATGTGTGCTTAATTATGGATTGTCATTATGGTATGCGTTTTGGTTCAACAAAATTTGGGCTGTTCCAAAGCAGAAATTTGCCTTTTTAGCTGAATTTAATTTTGCCCGTTTTCATTTTCTTCGGCCGCTTGTTATATACGTGAGCTTTGCGCTTGCTTTATATCTCATTTGGCGGATGGGGAAAGGATGGAAATGGCTTGTGTACGCCGCAGTCGCTGCACAGCTGATGGTGTTGGCGCCTTTTAATGAAGAATATACGTATGGCGTTCATTACAACGCGCCGACATTCAAGGAGTTTTATGCATCGGAGCAATTCAAAGAGATTAAGGAATATATCGGACGTCCGCAGGATTCGTACAGGGTGGCGAGCATCGGACTGCATCCGTCTATCGCCCAATATAACGGGTTTTATACGTTAGATACGTATAACAATCTGTATCCGCTTTCATATAAATATGAATTTAGGAAAATCATCGAAAAAGAGCTGGAAAAAAATTCTCGGCTGAAACAATACTTTGATGAATGGGGCAGCCGCTGCTACCTTTTTGTCGATGAACTCGGTAAACGATATGATTTCAAAAAGAACTCGAAGAAAACGATCAACAACCTTCAATTAAATACAGATGTATTTAAAAAAATGGGCGGACGGTACATTTTTTCTTCAGTTCCGATCATGAATGCTGAACAAAACCATCTCGCGCTCGTAAAGACGTTTGACCATAAAGATTCCGCCTGGCGCATTTATTTATATGAAACAAGATAAGGAGGATATCGATTGAAACAGTCACAGCCAGTATTAACCATCGTCGTCCCGTGTTTCAATGAAGAGGAAGTGTTTCAAGAAACAAGCTGTCAGCTGACAGAGGTTGTAGATGATTTAATTGAAGAAAAATTAATTGCTGAAGACAGTAAAATTCTGTTTGTCGATGATGGCAGCAAAGACCGCACTTGGGCTTTAATTGCTATGGAGAGCATAAGAAACAAGAAGGTTACCGGCTTAAAATTAGCCTGCAATGTCGGCCACCAAAAAGCGCTTTTAGCCGGACTGCATAAAGCGAAGAATAGGTCAGACTGCGTCATTTCGATCGATGCTGATCTTCAGGACGACATCTCTGTGATCCGGGATTTTATGCTGAAGTATCATGAGGGCTGCGAGATCGTTTACGGTGTACGCCGGAGCAGAAAAACCGATACCTTTTTCAAGCGCACGACCGCGTTAGGGTTTTATCGTCTCATGAATAAGCTTGGGATTAAATTAATTTATAATCATGCTGATTTTCGTTTAATGAATAAAAGGTCCCTTGAAGAGCTTGAGCGTTATCCGGAAGCGAATCTGTTTTTAAGAGGTATTGTCCCTATGATCGGCTTTAAATCGGCCGAAGTGTTGTATGACCGCAAGGAACGCTTTGCCGGCAAAACGAAATATCCGCTGAAAAAGATGCTATCCTTCGCTTTTAACGGGATTACTTCATTCAGTGTCGCACCAATTCGATTCTTTACGCTTTTAGGGTTTGTTTTGTTTTTCCTCAGCGCTGTGGCAGGGATTGGCGCGTTTATTCAAAAGCTGCTCGGCCATACGAATGCAGGCTGGGCGTCTCTCATCATATCCATTTGGTTTTTGGGCGGGTTGCAATTGATGGGAATTGGCATCATCGGAGAGTATATTGGAACGATTTTTTCTGAAGTGAAAAGACGGCCGAAATACGCGATTGATATTGATTTGTATAATGAGCAGCTGAGCCCGCTCCAGCGCCAGGAAAAAGAGCGGTTAGAAAAAAAGTACAGTTAAACGGAAAGAGCTGACTTCATTAGTCAGCTCTTTTTCTTTAACTGATGCAATATGGCGCTAAGCGGTTCGTCTTGCGGGTTGCGGTAAAAATCAAAAAATGGGCAGCCCTGCTTCTTAATTCGATCGATGACCGTATCAATTGTAAACAGAGTGGGTGTTAAAGATGATTGCACCTCATGCCAGTAGAGAGGGGCTGCGACAGTCCCAAGCTCATTTCCTCTCGTCGAATAAGGACAGATAATCGTTTTTCCTTCTGCATGCTGCAAATAATCAAGATACAATTTGCCGTGTCTGTTTTTAATCAAGCGTTCAGTGGTAAATAGCTCGGGAAATGCATTGGTGCAGTACTCTGCGATCAGCTGCGTAAAGTGGCGTGTTTCTTCATACGTAAATGCCTCGGGAGACAAGGGAATATAAAGCTGGATGCCTTTGTTGCCGGACAGCTTCGGGTACGATGTGATGCCAAAGGAATCCAACAGCCGCTTCAGTTCATTTGCGGCCTGCACGGCCATAAGAAAGTCATCTCGCGAAGGCGGGTCTAAATCAATGACAATCTCAGCCGGACGCCTGCTTTTAATGGTTTGAAAAGGAACGTGAAACTCCAAAGCAAGCTGGTTGCAAAGCCATAGCAATGTAGACATATCCTCACAGACAATATGTTCATGGCTCCCATCATAGAAAGATTGAACAAAATCCGGCGCATAGTCCGGCTTGTTTTTTTGGAAAAATGATTCGCTCCTAGATCCATGCGGATAGCGGATGACGGTGACAGCCCGGTTTTTCAGAAATGGGAGCAGATAGTCACTGACTTCAATCATATACTGAATAAAATCTTCTTTTGTTTTTTTATTCTTTTCAAATATGATTTTATCCAGGCTTGTGAACTGGAGCTTTGGGTGAACCGGTTTGGAGTGTCGTATGACTTGCGCATATGTGCATTCGGTCCAGTCCATTTGGAATTCGAAACCGATAAACGATACCTCTCTTAATGTGCCTTGGAGAATTGTTAAGTATTGAACAGCTGCACAAATCGAAGGTTCAAGCGTAAATTCGCCTGAGGGTGTTTGCTGTCCGTGCTGTTCCATAATCTCGCGTATAGCGCTTTTTTCCTCATCGCGCATTCCGTGCGAGACAGAGGCAATCGGTGTCATTATTCCGTTTTTTAACACAGATACCGTCACAAACCCGTTGTTAGGGTTGAACCCTGTTATGCAAACATAAGCTTGTTTAAAGTTTTTATATTTGAGCCAATCGGACGACCGCTTCTTTTCAAGCCATTTGCTGTTTGTTTTCTTCGCTACAATTCCTTCTCCGTCATATTTTATTACCATCTCCCAGAGTTGATCAAAATGATCATAACAGGGAATGGATTGAATGGTTTCTTTTGCGTAAGGATCTGGAGATGCAGGAAGCTTTGCTGCGGATATGAGTTCACGCAGCGATTTTTTGCGGTCCAAATACGAAAGAAGCGTTACATCTTCTCCGCTTCGCTCTAACAAATCAAAGGCGAGAAAGCAGCACGGCCGCGCGTTTGCCGATTCCTGAATCTTGTCTGGCCTTTTCAAACGCCCCCGCACTTGAAGGTGTTCAAAATCTGCACGACAAGGATTCACCAAACATACGATTTCACCATCAAGTGTCAGCGGAAGCTCTTTTTCCATGTGCTGAAAGGCAGTTTTGGCGAATTGTGTGATTTCAGGGAAGGTGCTGCTGAGCTCCACACCATTTCTGCTGGTTAAGGTCACACCTGAAGAATGGATGCGGAGAATACAGCGGTACCCATCATATTTTACTTCGTAACGCCATTCTGCTCCGATTGGCGGTGACGAAGTTAAGACCGGCTGCATGGTAAACGCCATGGGCTATGACGTGCCGGAGGCTTTTTTTCTAGTTGTTTTTTGTTTTTTATCTCCGGCTCCTTTCGGTTCAGCGGCTTGTGCAGGTGCGGTAGCCGGTGTCTCCCTGTTCGGCCTTCTGGTTCTGTCAATGCTGGCTTGCAGAGCGCTTACCAGATCAATGACATCTTCACGAGGTGGCGCTTTATCAGGAGTGACGGCCGTTTCTTTATTTTCTAGCTTGTCGTTGACTCTTTGCAGCAGCGCCTGTCGGTACGTGTCTTCATATTTCTCAGGTTCAAACTCAGCAGTCAGTTCATCTATTAATGTGATAGCAGTTTGCAGTTCCTTATCGTTTACATTCGATTGATCAGGTACACCTGGGACATGAGCGGCGCTTCTGACCTCATCGGGATAATGGATAGACTCCATGACGATACAATTTTCATAAACGCGGAGAATCGCCAGCTGCTGCTTTGACCTGATTGTCATATTGGCGATACCGATCTTTCCGGTTGAGCGCAGCGCCTCACGCAGCAGGGTATAGGCCTTCGTCCCATTATCCCCGGGGCCGACAAAGTAGGAGCGGTTAAAGTAAATCGGATCAATTTCCTGAAGCTGAACAAAGTCAACAATTTCAACCGCTTTCTCCTCATGCTCCTGTTTTAAGCTTTTTAAATCTTCGTCCGTCAGCACTACATATTTCCCTTTTACATATTCATATCCCTTCACAATTTCATCAGGACTAAGAGTTTTTTCGCAATTTGTGCAAACTTTCTCGTATTTGATTGGTGCGTGATCCTCTTTATGGAGGCTGCGCAGTTTAATATCTTTATCTTCTGTGGCCGCATATAGCTTGATGGGGATGTTTACTAATCCGAAGCTGATCGATCCTTTCCACATTGTATGCATATCGATAAACCCCTTTTTTTCTTTAGTGTGAAGAGAAGGAGTACGATTCATGTGTAGTAACTTATGGGTGAAAAAAAGCCGGCGCTGTTATTGCGACGGCTGTTCAATAATGAATTGTTCGAATTGTTCCGGAGGTATTGGCCTGCTGAAAAAGAAGCCCTGCAAATGGTCACAGCCTTTTTCATATAGAAGCTGCTTTTGAGCTGCATTTTCCACACCTTCGGCAATCACCTGTAAAGACAGCTGATGCCCCATGGCAATAATAGCTCCGGTAATTTGCTCTGATTTAGGATGGGTCTGAATATCGTCAATAAATGATTTGTCAATCTTCAGCCTGTGAATCGGGAAGTCCTTCAAATAGCTAAGGGAGCTGTGACCAGTACCGAAATCGTCAATACTGATTCTGATTCCTAATTCTGTAAGGGATGACAAAACCTTTTTGGAGTGATCGAGATTGTCCATTGTCATGCTTTCCGTCACCTCCACTTCAAGAAGCTGCGGAGGAAGCTGGTATTTATTAAGCGTATCCTTGATGAGGGGAATCAGATCTTCGGATTGGAACTGTCTGGCGGAAATATTAATGGCGACAGAAAGATCATAGCCTTTGTCGTGCCAAATCCTTGCCTGCTTGCATGCTTCATCTATAATCCACTTTCCGATATCAATAATAAGTCCCGTTTCTTCTGCGACACCGATGAATTCTCCGGGCGGACGCAGTTGCCCGTCTGGTGTCACAAGGCGTATCAGTGCTTCTGCTCCTGTCATTTTTTGTTTTTTTACACTGAATTGCGGCTGATAATGCAAGACAAATCTATCGTTTTCGATTGCTTCTCTGAGTACCATCTCTTGGTTAAGCTTGACGGTTTCTTTGTTGCCAATTGAAAAAGAATAGTATCTGTATTTGCTTTTGTTTCGTTCTTTAGCCGCATACATCGCCATATCAGCCTTTTTCATCAATTCAAGGCCATCAGTCCCGTCTTTTGGAGATATCGCAATCCCGATACTGACAGATGTGACAAGGGTGTGATCTTGAATCTTGAAAGGTTTTTTGAATTTTTGGATAATTTTTCTTGCTAAAACATCTGCTTCGCCTGTTCCTGTATTGGCGTCTGTTAATATAATAATAAATTCATCACCGCCAAGACGGGCGATAAATCCGTTATCAGGGACTACAGATGACAAACGTTTAGCCGCAAACTGAAGCAGTTGATCGCCGACATTATGCCCTAATGCATCGTTAATCACTTTAAACCTGTTTAAGTCGAGAAAGAAAACAACGGTGTTATAATGCAAGGTATGCTCGCGATTCAGCACCTTTGTTAGATGAGAGATGGCATGCCTTCTGTTAGGTAAGTCTGTAAGCGAATCATAATGAGCCATTCTATGGATTTCTTTTTCTGCTTTGTACTGCTTCGTCATGTCTTTGCAAATGACATAAATGCTGTCCAGTTCTTGATTGACCTCAACAGGTATGAGCGTAATATTTAAGTGAAACTGGCCTTTTTCAGTGATAAGTTCGCTATCGCTGTTCATCGCTTGTTTATCTTTTTTAACTTGCTCAAAAAGGCGCTTAATCTTCTGTGATGTGTAATTCCTCCAGTCATGCATGCTGAAGCCAAATTTGCTGATCATTTCCTCACCAGCGTGATTGGAAGATATTATGTCTCCTTCTAATGATAAAATAAAGATTGCATCAATATTGTGGACGATTAAAGACTGAAATCGCTGTTCGTTATCCTTTATGCGTTCGCTCTGTTTAATAAACTTTCGATCTGCATGGGAACTGAATAACAATAACGTTTGGATACAAAAAATAATTAAAGTAACAAAAATTGACCAATGAAACGTTTGCACCTCCATATGGCTTCCGGGCGGAGCCGTGTCCTTATGGAAAGTTGCCGCAAGCATCCCTGTGTAGTGCATGCCCGAAATCCCAATACCCATTACAATTGAACTGACGACTTTATAGAATATAAGATGCTCAGAATGTTTTTTTACGGCCAAGTCAAAGAATATTTTTAACGAGACGAAAGAGGCTGCAATCGCAATGATAATTGAAGCTGTAAATAAAATCGGTTCGTAAATAATCATTACCCGGGAAATGGCAGACATTCCGATATAGTGCATAGAAGCAATAGATGCACCAAGCACAACTGATCCGGTAAGCAGTCTGTAATATGTAAGTATGTGCCGGCTGACAAAATATAATGACACAAATGATCCCGAAACAGATGCGCCAATGGCTGCCATTAAAGGCATGAATTCATATTCCATCGGCATTTCCATATGGACCGCCATCATCCCTACAAAATGCATTGACCAAATACCGAATCCCATAATAAGTGAGCCGCCGATCAGCCAAATTTTACTTTTTAAGCCTGTATTGATGGTGACTTTCCTTGAAAGTTCAAGGGAAATATACGAGGCGGTACAGGCGATAAGAAAAGATAAACATATGAGCGTCGTATTATATGTAACGTGTATTTCCAAATGGAGATTCCCCCCGTATCGTGTGTTCCAGTCTTGTTGACTCTCTTTATTATCGGCTGCTTAACCGCAGAGTTTCAGCCTTCAAAACGATAGAAATACGAGGGAGATCTATTTTTAGTTCAACTGACCGTGAAAAATGTGTTAAAATCATCTTGACGTTTTCCGAAAAAACAAAAGTGTATGATACATAAACATGAAACAAGGGAGTTGGTGGCTATCGAAGAGCTGGTTATGTCATGGATAGAAGCATTTAAAAGCTTATCTTATTTTGGAATATTTCTAGCGCTCAGTATTGAGTTTATCCCGGCCGAAGTCGTCTTGCCGCTTGCGGGCTATTGGGTATCTAAAGGCGATATGACACTTGCCGGCGTTGTTTTGGCAGGATCGCTTGGGGGAGTGGCCGGTCCGCTTACGCTGTATTGGATAGGCCGGTACGGAGGAAGGCCGTTTCTTGAACGTTTTGGGAAGTATCTCTTTATTAAACCTGAAGCGCTTGATAAGTCAGATGAATTTTTCAAAAAACATGGAGGCTTTGTCGCCTTCAGCGGCCGTTTCTTGCCTGGCATCAGGACATTGATTTCCATACCGTGCGGAATTGCAAAAATGAATGTTTGGGTGTTTTCGCTTTATACATTCATTGCTATGCTTCCGATTACATTTGTATATGTTTATCTCGGTGTGAAGCTCGGTGAAAATTGGAAGGAAGTCGGCTCTATTCTTGATCAATATATGCTTCCGATCGGGATAGCCATTTTGGCGCTTTTCCTGCTCTACTTACTGATGAAAAAGAGGAAGAAACGCACGCACTCCGAACAATTATCTGTATTTTTGAAAAATAAACGTTGACAAATCATTGCGCTGCGCATATCATTGACGTATAAAATCATATTTCTTGAAATCCCAAAGGGGAGTAGCGTCCGGAATGTATTCCGGAAACAAAGTCGTCATTTCATGGATTGTATCCATCGGCTTTGTTGGCATGCCTGAATTCATGTCTAGCAAGACCTTTGCCTTATGTCGGCAAAGGTCTTTTTTGCATGGTCCGGCCGGCATAAGATCGGATGAAGAGAAAGAAAACAACTTTTTTGGGAGGGTATCATTTATGGATGCAGCATTATTATTAGAGTATGGTTGGGTTCTTCTCGTCTTGATCGGGCTGGAAGGGATTTTAGCCGCTGATAACGCGCTGGTTATGGCGGTAATGGTAAAACATTTGCCGGAGGAAAAAAGAAAAAAAGCGTTATTTTATGGATTGGCAGGGGCTTTTGTTCTGCGATTTGGCTCTTTATTCGCCATTTCATTTTTGGTCAACGTATGGCAGGTTCAAGCGATTGGCGCGATCTATTTGCTGTATATCTCAGCAAGCCACTTATTGAAAAGATATGTATTTAAGAAAGAAGACACACATAAAGAGACGAAGCAAAGCGGTTTTTGGCCGACTGTTTTAAAAGTTGAACTGGCAGATATCGCGTTTGCTGTTGATTCCATCTTAGCAGCAGTAGCGCTGGCGGTTACACTTCCTGGGACATCACTCCCGAAGATCGGCGGACTTGACGGAGGACAATTTCTCGTCATTTTGGCCGGCGGTATCATCGGACTGGTGATCATGCGGTTTGCGGCTTCCATGTTTGTGAAGTTATTAAAGGAACGTCCAAGCCTAGAAACAGCAGCCTTTGTGATTGTCGGCTGGGTCGGAGTGAAGCTTGCTTTATATACGCTTGCCCATCGCGACATAGCGGTTGTTTCTGAGCACTTTATCCATTCTGGAACATGGAAGCTGATATTCTGGGGTGTCTTAGCAGCAATCGCGGTTTGCGGCTGGTTTATGTCAGGTGGGAAAAAACAGCCGGAGGGCGCACAAAACGAACAAAAAAACAGCACCCGTGAACGGGCGTAATCTGAAAGACTCTGCTTAAAAGCAGAGTCTTTTTGTGTTTGAAGCGTTTTCATAAGCGAAATAAAATAACATTTTTATAACATCTTTGTTACAAAAAACACGCATAAAACCCCCTTAATTCTTTAGAAAGGCACGAAATCATGTATAGGACGTCAGAATGGTTTGTCATAATTGAGACATTGGAAATCAATATTTCTTTTTCTCCTTTGCGAATCCCTATCAAATTAGCTATCATTAATGAGTAGTTATAGGGAGGAACTGAGGTGAAACCAGTGCTTAGCCTTTTGTTTAAATTGGGAAAAAAGAAGCAAACACTTGAAAAAGCTGTTGAGAGTATACAAAAAGGCAATAAAGATCTGCAAAATGAATTAATACAGCAATATAAGCCATTTATCGCAAAGACGGTTTCATCCGTTTGTAAACGATATATAGATGAAAAAGACGATGAGTTCAGTATTGGACTGATCGCGTTTAATGAAGCTATAGAAAAATATTCACCTGAAAAAGGAAATTCTCTGCTCGCATTTGCTGAGCTTATTATAAAAAGAAAAGTCATTGATTACATTAGAAAAGAAGCCAGAAGCGCACAAAATATAAATATCGATTTACAGGAAGGAGACGATCAGGAGTCATCACAAAGCCTGATTGAAGCCGAGCTTTCCATTGATGAATACCGCCGTCAGATTGAACAGGAGCAGAGGCGGGAGGAAATCCTCTATTTTCAAAAGCAGCTCAAGGATTATGGTTTATCGTTTAAAGAACTGCTTGAAAATTCTCCAAAGCACACGGATGCAAGGCAAAACGCCATAAAGGTGGCAATGACGCTTGTTGAACATGAAGAATTGGCCGCTATCCTGTATACAAAGAAGCAGCTTCCGGTCAAACAGCTTGAACAGCTTGTCTCTGTAAGCCGAAAAACGATTGAGAGAAACAGAAAATATATTATTGCGATGTGTATTATCATTACGGGTGATTATATTTATTTAAAAGATTATCTTAAAGGGGTGCTGCACTCATGAGAAGAGGGATTATAGTAGAGAAAAATAAAAAATTCGTCACGTTGCTGACCCCTGACGGACAATTTTTAAAAGCCAAAAATGATCGACACAGCTATGAAATCGGAGAAGAAATCGTGCTTCCGAGTGAAACACGCATGGGCAGAAGGGCCAGCTTTTTTGATTTTTTTAAACTGCGCCCTTTCAAAATGGGGATTTTTACGATGACTGCTATTATGCTCTTTATTTTTATAGTTCTCCCCGTTTTTTCTAATAATAAGGCCTATGCGTATATGACAATCGATATCAATCCAAGCGTCGAAATGGCGTTAAACAGCGATTATGAAGTGATTGAACTGACGCCTCTAAACGATGAGGGACAGAAAGTCGTGAATGATATAGATGATTGGGAGAAGACTGATTTTAAAAAGGTGATTGACGATATTATAACCGACTGCAGTGAACACGGGTATGTAAAGAAATCGAAAGAAATATTGATTTCCACTGTTTATGAAAACACAGAAGACAATACATATAAAAAGGCTGTGAAAAAACAGCTGAATGATGTGACTGAAAAATATAAAACGACATACCGCATGGAATCTCTCGAGTCAGATATGCAAACGAGGGAAAAAGCGAAGAAAGAAGGCGTCTCAACAGGCAGCTACATCAAATCAAATGAAAAGAATGACAATAAAGATTTAAAAGATGACTCCAGCAAACCATCCGGGGAAGAGGATCAAAAGAGTGATGAAAATGAGGATGAAAACAACGATCAAACTGACACCCAGGACAGCAAGCAAGGAGATAATGAACAGCTGAATGATGCGGATTCCGGAGACCAGAAAGAAGATAAAGCGGATGACCAGATTGATGATAGTGACAAAGATAAAAAAATAAAGGAATCAGATGAAAATACAAATACCGAAAAAGATGGGGACCATGAGCAAACCCCAATACAAGATCCTCAAGATAAAGGAAATGAAAATAACGGCGCTGACAAGGGTCAAAGCCAATATCACAGGGACTGGAACAATGGTGAACAAGGCAAGAACCGTTCTTCGTCCAGAAGGGATAACGCTTCAGACCGACGTAATCCAAACGGCTACAGCAGTGATAATAATTCAGCTCAAAATGAAGATTCGCCGAGTGCCCCCGGCGAATAAAGACCTGAATTTATTTAGTTGTGCCATTTAATTGTGATTGTGCTTGCTGTACCAGCCGCTTTGTCATTTCTCCGCCTACAGAGCCGTTAGCGCGTGCGACTGTATCAGAACCAAGGTTCACACCGAATTCTTGAGCCACTTCGAGTTTAAATTGGTCTAGTGCCTGCTCCACCCCTGGAACAACGAGTTTATTTCTGCTCGCCATCTTTTTCATCTCCTTTTTCGATAAAGAAATTCTTAACGCGTATTTAGTTTGAAATATACGGGGTTTATTTATGCTGGCAATTGTTGTGGAGAAAAATAAAACCCCGGCCTCTGAGCCGGGGTGACGCAGACTATAGAATGTCTGCTGTCATTTTATGTGCGGTTGCCTGAATATGGAACGTCAAAATGGAGAGAACTGTAATGGCGATAATTTGTCTGATTTTAAGCCATTGGCCGTCATTCAGTTCTTCAAAACGGTGACGGAGACGCTCTGTCTCCTGTTCGGCGATCTCCTGTAGATTGGATTCTTTCATAGAAGGAGTATCTTGGTGATGGATGGCATCAAGCACATATGCGCAGCTTTCATAATAAGCAATCGGGCTGATGACATCATCAGATCTGTCTGAGATTGTGTTAAAGGCCACTTTTAAAATAGCCCGTATGTGTTCAAAGTCATAAATGGATTTTAAATCACGTACAATTAAAAGAATAACTGCCTGTTCAACTGAGTATTTTTTGCCCAGCTCAGGGTGTCCGATCAGATCTTTGATATCACGCTTTACCCAGTTTTGAATCGCGGTTGACTTTAACGAAGTCAGCTCGCATAAGTTGCCAAGCTCTACGATTTCATTTGTAGAAAGACCGTATTCTTTTTTCTGTTTTTTTCGTTCGTATCTTGTAAGAAATTCAGGAATTTCTAGATGATTGGCTGCTTTTTCTGCTGACATGTTCGCTGATTGGACGAGAATGTCGAGCGGGCTATGTTCTCCTTGTCCTTTTAGGGAATAGAGCAGCCGCACCATATCGGTTCGAGAGAGTTTAAAAATGTTCATTGTTCACCTCTTTAAACAATTTGACGCGGATATAGGTCTATGTATATATTCAAAGTTCAAGCGTCAGCAAATTACATTAACATCATACGTCGAATTCCTTGCATTTTCAAATGGATGTTTTATAATTTAAATATACGGGTTCTTTTGAACTTAAAATAACGGAGGTTGTTATGGCGAAAAGAATTTTTCTGTTTATTCTAACGAATATTTTGGTGCTTACAACAATCGGGATCGTTTTGTCTGTTTTAAGCTCTGTTACAGGAGTCGGGACGTATTTTACAGCTGATGGCGGTATCGATCCAATGGCGCTTCTTGTGTTCAGTTTAGTCGTTGGATTTGTCGGTTCCTTTACGTCTCTTGCGATGTCCAGATGGATGGCAAAGACGATGATGGGCGTCAGAGTGCTGAATCCGAAAAAACACTCGCTCAGCTATGAGGAACAGCAATTGGTTGATCGTGTTCACAGATTAAGCCGCTCTGCCGGTTTAACGAAAATGCCGGAAGTCGGGATTTACCGTTCACCTGAAGTAAACGCATTTGCGACTGGACCGTCAAAACGCCGTTCACTTGTCGCAGTATCGTCAGGGCTACTGGAGCAGATGGATGACGCAGCGGTTGAAGGTGTGCTTGCCCACGAGGTCGCGCATATCACAAATGGTGATATGGTAACAATGACGCTTTTACAAGGTATCGTTAATACCTTTGTCGTCTTTTTATCGCGTATCGCCGCTTGGATAGCAAGCCGTTTTGTCAAAGAAGATCTAGCGCCGATCGTTCATTTTATTGCAATGATTATTTTTCAGATTGTCTTTTCGATACTTGGCAGCCTGGTTGTGTTTGCGTATTCACGCCATCGTGAATTCCATGCTGACAGGGGAGGAGCGGATCTTGCCGGCAAGGACAAGATGATTCATGCGCTGCGGACGCTTAAAAGCTATTCTTCCCGGATTATGGAAGACGATCAGACAGCTGTCCAAACGTTAAAGATTAATGGCAAGAAGCGCTCTTCGCTTTTCTCTACTCACCCTGATTTAGATGAGCGAATCAGACGGCTGGAAGCTAAATAATACAAACACATTGTTCCTCTGAGAGAATTCTCAGAGGTTTTTTATTTTATCCATTGACTAAAATCATAAAAAAATAAGCAAGTTAAGAAAATGTTTCGTAAAAGCCTTTAAAAATGGACCTAATATCTTTAGAATAATTACCGTACTTAAAAAGAGAGGCAGAAGGATTTTACATGAGATTAAAGTTTGGAAAATTGATACAGGCCTTGTCACCGGCCCAGCTGATCGCATTATATTATTTTCTTGCAGTTACTGTGGCCGTTATATTGCTGAGTTTGCCGGCGGCCCATAAACCGGGGGCAGATTGGACGTTTATTGATGCGCTTTTTACAGCTGTCAGTTCAGTCAGTGTAACGGGGCTGACAGTTGTTGATACAGCTGATACATTCAGCACAATAGGGATTTTTATATTAGCATTTGTTCTGCAATTTGGCGGAATCGGAATTATGACGCTCGGAACGTTCATTTGGCTGATCATGGGAAAACGAATCGGGCTGAAAGAACGGAAGCTGATTATGGTTGATCAAAACCAATCCCAGTTTTCAGGAATTGTCAATCTGATGAAGCAGGTACTGTTTCTGATCTTGTGGATTGAATTTTTTGGCGGGCTGATACTCGGCACATATTTCTTAACCTACTATGACTCCTATCAGGAAGCCTATTTACACGGATTTTTTGCCAGTATCAGTGCAACGACAAACGGCGGATTTGATATTACCGGTAATTCGATGATTCCATTTCGCCACGATTACTTTGTGCAGTTTATTACAATGCTTTTAATTATATTTGGAGCGATTGGATTTCCCGTGCTTGTTGAAGTAAAGGATTTCCTGTTTTCAAAGCATCGGCGTTATCCATTTACGCTTTTTACAAAGATCACGACGATTACGTTCGGCTCACTTGTCTTGTTTGGAGCCATTGGCATCTTTGCCCTGGAAGCAAACCATGCGTTCGCAGGAAAATCATGGCATGATGTTTTGTTTTTGTCCCTGTTTCAATCAACGGCAACCCGAAGCGGGGGGCTGGCAACAATCGATATCAGCCAATTATCAGATTCCACACTCTTTTTTATTTGTGCGCTGATGTTTATTGGAGCGTCGCCAAGCTCAGTCGGGGGAGGCATACGGACAACGACTTTTGCTTTGAACCTTCTTGCGCTGTTTCATTTTGCCCGCGGCAATAAGGCCGTAAAGGTATTCAAACGGGAGCTTCACCCTGCTGACTTGATGAAGTCGCTTGTTGTCACGATGATGGCGATCCTGCTCGTTTTTGGCGCGACACTCATTCTGACCATTACAGAAAAGCATTCCCTGCTGGAGCTTTTGTTTGAAGTGTGCTCGGCATTCGGTACAACCGGCCTGTCGCTTGGAATTACGGCAGATTTGAGCAGTGTTGGAAAATGCGTCATTATGATTGTCATGTTTATCGGGCGAATCGGCATTCTAACCTTCCTGTATCTGATCGGAAGAAAGGAAATTGAAGCGAACTATCACTATCCGAAAGAAAGAGTGATTATCGGATAGGCAAAACACCGCATACTTTGCGGTGTTTTTTGATTGCCAAAAAAAAGATGTGTGCCTCCTGTTCAGTTGGAGAACCTAACTTCGACAGGTGCAATTTACGCTCCTGCATCTTAAAATGTCTGAAAACTGGCGAGGAGGATTCGTATGAAGCGTAAAGCTGAAGTGAATGAAGCCATTAAAAATAACAATACACCTACCGAGAGCATGGACCCCAATTCATATAAGACACAATATCATGACGACCCCAATTTTAGAGGGGCAAACCGCAATTCCAAACAGGGCCAGCAGGGAGGCATGTAGTTGTGAAGAAAAACCGTCATAGCAGAGACATGCAAAATCATAAAAAGCCTATGAATAAAAAGGTGCTGGAGGAAGAGTTCTCAAGTGAACTTGGGGATTACAATGCCGGGAAGATCATCGAAACGCTGGAAGTCACCAAGCCTGAAAAGAAAAAAGAAAAAAACAAAAATAAAAAACAAAAATAAAAAAGACCTCTTAGGCGGCGTCCGCTTAAGAGGTGCTTTTTCTATTTTAAATAAGCATTTTTGCCCGTTCCTCTGACAAATTGCAATAAGCTGGTCATCCTCAGCTCAATGAAGGGCTGAGCGACTGTCTTAACAAAGTTGCTGGAGAGGACTGATGTCAGGGCTGCTGTTAAAAGCAAGAGGATCACTAAGCTTTGATAGTCAGTAAGCCAACCCTCAAGCCCGACCTGCCGTAATGTTTTAATAATAAACCCGTGAAGCAGATACACGTAAAATGTCCGGGTTCCCCATTTGGTAAAGAAATACCTTTTTTGCGGAACAAGCGCTAAAAAGCTGAAGGTTGCCCCAAAGGCGAGTACATACCAGCCGATTCGGGATAGTCCGCTTACCAGGGTAACGTCTCCAAATGAAGAATACGGTTTTGAACCAAACAGAAAAGAATAGTCAAAATCGATGCCCCAGCAGATGACGAATACTGCGGCAAGCACTCCGAGCGCAATTTGTTTGCCGCGTTTTGATCTCAATAAATCAAAATGATGTTTATTTAAATAAAAACCGACAAGGAACATCGGTAAGAATACGAATGTCCGTGACAAGCTCAGCGTGCTGCTGACAAAGTCCAGATAACCGATCAGCACGGCGATTCCGCAGCTGACAAACAGCGCCCACTGTTTTGAAAGCTTTGAAAAAGGATATAGGAGCAGGTTCCAAAAGAATAAGCTTACAAGAAACCATAAAGACCATTGCGGATCAATCGGGTTCACATTTGCCATGCTTTCATCTTGCATAATGTAATAAAAGACGGAATAAATGATTTGGAAAATCAAATACGGAATAATCAGCTTGACCGCCAGCTTTTTTACATATCCCGCCCGTTTAAAGCCTTTCGCGAAATAACCGGATACAAGAATAAATGCAGGCATATGGAATGTGTAAATGAACTTGTAGAGGTAGAGCATAAAATGATTATCATTAATAAAGGAACGAAGGATATGACCGAATACAACAAGGAATATCAATAAAAATTTTGCGTTATCGAAATAACTGTCCCGCGATTTACTCATAGCATCACCTTCTCTTTCATCAGTCACTAAGAGATTATTCCCTGCTGGTACATATTTTAAAATAAAAGATGAAAAAGGAATCTAAAAAAATGCTGATTGTTAGGTCGATGTAAAGTGACGGTAAGGATCGTAGAAAATGTCTTCGTAATGTAATGGCGCTGAAATTTTCTGAAATTTATAGGGCAAATGAAGGAAGTTCCCGCATTTTGTAGAAATATTGAGGGATAGGTTTTGAAGAAGGAGTGTACATGCATGGAAACTCTTGGTGTCCAGACAAACTCGGAGCTGCGAGAGGAACTGAATCGCCTCAAAGAAGAAAACGCGCGACTGAAAAAGGAATTGAATCAGCATCAAGTGATTGTCAACAATACGCTCGATGCTATTTTTATTTGTGATAACGAAATGCGGATTGTTCAGGCAAATGAAGCAACAGAAAGGATGCTTCAAGTTGACTCGGAAGATTTGAAAAAGCGTTCTGTTTTGGATTTTTTGTTTTCAATTCCAAAGGATGAACTGAATCTTTCCGTAAAGAAGTTTTTTAAAAAAGGCTTTCTGTGGAAGGAGGTTCCGATCAGGCTTGATTGCGGGGCAACAAAATACATAGAGTTTCTGGCCAAAAGAGGTATTGGTGAGGATTTCTTTTTTGTTGTCATGAGGGACATATCTTCTAAGAAGATTCTGGAGCGGGAATTCTCTATGAATGAACAGCTTTTTAAGGACTTGTTTGACAGAGCAGTTGACGGAATCGTCCTGTTTGATAAAGATGGCGGTTTTATTGATGCCAATTTGTCCTTTTGTAAAAGCTTTGAAATCAATCATAATGAGCTGTCTCATTTATCTTTGTATGAGTTCATAGACAGCGGCTCACGAAAAGATTTCGACAATATCTGGAAGGCGCTCAACCGCAAGGGAAAAGCGAAGGGGGAGCTGCCTGTCAAGCTTCGTTCAGGAGTTCAAAAACTATTTGAATTCACGATTACATCAAACATCATCAGCGGTTTTTATATGTCCATTATGAGGGATATCACAGAGAAGCGGTCTATGGAGCTGCAGCTCTTTAAAAGTGAGGAGCGCTTCAGAGAAATCTTTGAAAATGCAATGGACGCCATCATCATCTGGTCGAATGACGGAAGAATCGTAAAAGCGAATCAATCTGCCTGTAAAATTTTTGAGCTGCCGATGAATTTGCTGTTGAAAAGAAAGCTGTGTGATTTTCTCGTTGACTCGCAGCAGAAATACAGCATAACGAAGAGGAAATACGCAAAATACGGAGAGATCAGAGAAGAGCTGCTGTTTCAAATGGGGAACGGGCAATTCAAAGAGCTTGAATTTACTTCAAAACGGACAATCCTTGAAAATCAGCATTTGACGATCTTAAGAAATGTAAGCGACAGAAAGCGGATGGAAAAGGAGCTTCGGGAAAGCGAGCTGAAATTCAGAAAAGTGTTCAACGGCTCAATGGACGGCAATGTATTGTTTGACAATCAATACAGGATCATCGACGCCAACCCATTAGCAAGCCATATTTTGGGCCTGTCACATGAAGAGATCAAACAGCATAGCCTGTTAGATATTATTTCTGCTTATGAAATAGAAAATCTGGCATCACCGGCAAGGCAGATTAATTTTGATGAAATGGACAACGAAATTCCATTTTTGCTGAGCAGCGGTGATAACAGAAAACTCGAATTCTCATTTAAACGGAATATTATTCAAAATATGAACTTGGCTATCTTTAAAGACGTAACAGAGCGAAAAGAATTGGAGGAGCGCCTGCGCAAATCAGATACCCTTCATGTTGTCGGCGAACTCGCAGCCGGCATTGCTCATGAAATCAGAAATCCGATGACTGCTCTTAAAGGCTTCATTCAGCTTCTGAAAGGGAGTGTCGAGGGAGACTACGCCCTTTACTTCAACGTGATCACCTCAGAACTAAAGCGCATCGAATCCATCATCACCGAATTCTTGATTTTAGCCAAGCCCCAGGCCATTATGTATGAGGAAAAACATGTTACCCAAATTATGAGGGACACGATAGACCTTCTAAATGCGCAAGCCAATCTCAGCAATGTACAAATGCAACTTGATTTAATTGACGACATTCCCCCGATTTACTGTGAACCGAATCAGCTGAAACAGGTTTTTATCAATATATTAAAAAACGCCATCGAAGTGATGCCTGACGGCGGAAATATTTTTGTAACGATAAAGGCATTGGATCAAGATCATGTTCTAATCTCCTTAAAAGACGAGGGAATCGGAATGACAGAAGATAAATTAAAGCGACTTGGTGAACCGTTTTATACGACAAAGGAACGGGGAACTGGACTTGGGCTTATGGTAAGCTATAAAATTATTGAAGAACATCAAGGCGAGATTATGGTAGAAAGTGAAGAAGGGAAGGGCACCGTTTTCCATATTACGCTTCCTGTCAGACAGAATGCTGAAGAAAGAAGGAATGATGAATGAACTACTATACGACAGCCGAAACGCCGCTCGGTGAACTTATCATTGCCGAAGAGGAGGACCGGATCACTCGTCTATTTCTCAGTCAGGAAGATTGGGTGGATTGGAAAGAAACGGTTCAGAATACTGAGCACATGGAAACACCTAATCTTGCAGAAGCGAAACAACAGCTTCAAGAATATTTCGCAGGCGAAAGGAAGACATTCACCCTGCCGCTCAGCCAAAAGGGCACTCCTTTTCAGCAAAAAGTGTGGCAAGCGCTGGAGAGGATTCCATATGGTGAATCCCGAAGCTATGCGGATATTGCCGCTGCGGTCGGCAGTCCGAAAGCGGTGCGCGCTGTCGGGCAAGCTAATAAACGTAACGACCTGCCGATTTTTGTCCCGTGCCACAGAGTGATCGGCAAAAACAGTGCGTTAACAGGATACGCCGGAAGCAAAACGGAGATCAAAGCATTTTTGCTAAACATCGAGCGAATCTCCTATAAAGAAAAATAAAACATATGGCACGTTCCCTTTTTTTACGGCCGACATATCATTTTATTAAGTTAAAAAAGTTGGTCTGATGAAAAAGGAGGACAAAGCAATTGAAGCCGAGCCGCTCTGAGAAACTTGCCGTTTTTGCCGAACTGTTTGTGAAACTGCATATCTTATCAAGCGCTCAAAAAGATGAAATCATCAATGTTAACAAAAAGAAACAAAAAAACCGCTGACTCGGCTCCAAATGAGCAAAGTCCAGCGGTTTTTTAATGCACCTTTTCTCCTCTAAACAGCTGTTCAATCTCTTCTTCATAGTTTCCGGTCATAATCCCTTTTTCTGTGATGATTCCTGAAATGAGATCATGAGGTGTAATGTCGAAAGCGGGATTAAAGACAGGCACATTGGATGGAGCGGTCCGAACTCCGGAAATCTGCCTGACTTCCTCGGGATCTCGTTCCTCTATCGGGATATCAGCGCCGCATTTGACCTTTGTATCAAATGTAGATAAAGGTGCGGCGACAAAAAACGGAATGTCAAAGGCGTTTGCTAAAATAGCAAGACCGTATGTGCCGATTTTATTTGCCGTATCACCGTTCTTTGCAATTCGGTCGGCTCCGACGATAACAGCGGAAATTTGTTTTTCCTTCATCGTATGGGCGGCCATGCTGTCTGTGATCAGAGTGACATCAATGCCCCCCTGCATCAGCTCCCAAGCAGTAAGGCGTGAACCTTGCAGGACAGGCCTTGTTTCACAGGCATAAATGTGTAATCCCAAATCTTTTTGTTTGGCCAAGTAAAACGGAGCTAGCGCCGTTCCATAGCGGCTTGTCGCGATTGAGCCGGCATTGCAGATCGTCATGATCCTGTCGCCTTTTTTGAAAAGCTGCAGGGCGTTTTGGCCGATCAACCGGCAAGTTTCCTCATCCTCGACCTGAATCTGAATGGCTTCATGGACAAGGTTTGTTTTTGCTTCATTTACGGAAATCGCGTTTTCGACCGAATGACTCAGTCTCTCAAGCGCCCATGACAAATTAATGGCGGTAGGCCGTGAGCTGTTTAAATATTGTTTGATGTCTTTCAGTCTGCGGCGGAATTCCGTGACATTATCTGTTTCAATGTTTTTGGCAGCAAGCGCTAGTCCGAAGGCAGCCGTAATGCCGATCGCCGGAGCGCCCCTTACTTTGAGCGTGACAATCGCATCAAATACATCCTCTTTCGTCGTCAGCTCCAAATATTCCGTCTCATCAGGAAGCTTTTGCTGATTTAAAATGGTAATAGCTGTTTCTTTCCATTCAACAGAACGTGGAACAGCAAATGAATGGGTCATGAATAGATCATTCCTTTACAAGTAACTTAAATAATTCAATAACATCTGTTATCGTTTTGAATTCCGAACGTTTTTCGATAAAGGCTGTGCCGGTTTCGAGCGCCAAGCGTTTTCTGCCGATTCGTTTATCAAACGGCACGATCGTATCCAGGTCAGCTACATGGGCAAGGCCGATCGTGCGTCGTATCAGCTCACAGCCCGCAAATCCGATTGCTTCTTCAAAAATATGGCTGAGCGTATCAGTGAGGTAACCGTCGATGTTGGCGTAAACATCCAGACTGTCCTTCTTCCAGGCTTCACTAAACGTCTCCTTAAACGTTTCCCAGACCTGGTTGACATGTTCATATAACGGCTCTCTGTCAGCCTCGTCACGGCTGAGTGCGTTCAAAAATAAGTTGGCGATAAATTGCCCTACATCAAAGCCGATCGGTCCGTAAAAAGCAAACTCAGGATCAATCACCTTTGTTTCGTGCTCACTTGCGAAAATGCTTCCTGTATGCAAATCACCATGAATCAACGTTTCTGCAGACGTTAAAAATGACTTTTTCAGCTTAGCGGCTTCGATTTTAACGCTGTCATTATTCCAAAGCTTTTCGACAAAAGGACGAAGCTCTTCTTCAAAATCATTTGTGTCATGGTCGAAGAAAGGATCTGTAAAAACAAGTCTTTCCGTAATGTCGCATAGCTCTGGATTTGTAAACTGTTTAACAAGCTGTTTTTTCACCTTAGGTTCAAGCGCGTAATCTGATGAGTAGAAAAGTGTTTTTCCTAAAAATTCACCGATGTGCTGCGACAGATGAGGATAGTTTTCACCCTCAATGAGTCCTTTTCTTGCGATCTTGAGGTGAGAGAGATCCTCCATTACGGTAACCGCCATTTCCGTATCAGAATAAAACACTCTTGGAACCAGGTGAGGCACATGCTCGCCCTGACGGATGAGAGCGCTGCTTTCGATTCTTGCACGGTCGATTGTCAGCGGCCAGCTTTCTCCCACCACTTTTGCATACGGAACCGCCTGTTTAATGATCAATGCTCTGTCATGTTTTTGATCATAAATATGAAAAACGTAATTTAAGTTGCCGTCTCCGATCTCCTGGCATGTCAGCGTGCTTTTGCTTGGAAATAGGCCAAGCTTCACCGCCAACGCCACAGCGGAGCTTTCATTTAACGTTTCGTATAAAGGTGTTTTTGTGACTCCCATCATCATAACCTCCAATTATGTAATTAATTAATATGTGGCCGTAAAAAAGCCTCCTTCTCAGAGAGAAGGAGGCTTAACATCTATGTCCGCCTCTCTTATCTCTCAGATCAGATCTGAATGGAATTAGCACCGTGCCTTAAGAGACCAGCGTCTCGGCGCGAAAAAGATGCGCCCCATTTCACAATGGAATTACGGTCGGTTGCTGTTGGGGTCAAAAGGCCAAATCCCTCGCCCAACTCTCGATAAGAGAATATATTCACTTGTTTGACAATTCTAATTTATCAGTTGATGAACATGGTAACAGGTAATTTAGTTAGTTGTCAATATATTTTTTAATATAAATCTTTTCTGATATCATCGAAAACAGGAATGCTCTCCCGAACTTCTGCACTTTCTTGAAGGTCGATTTTCGCTCGGACTATGCCTTCTTCCCGGCCGCCTTCAGCAAGTACACGCCCCCATGGATCAATAATCAGGCTATGTCCTGCAAATTCATTATCTGGATTTGAACCGGTACAATTGCAGGCTGCGACAAAGCATTGGTTTTCAATGGCTCGCGCAATAAGCAGGCTTTTCCAATGATCAAGGCGGGGAAGAGGCCATTCCGCAGAAATAAACAGCACGTTGGCGCCTTTTGTCGTATGTTTTCTGATCCATTCCGGAAAACGGATATCGTAACAGATCAATCCAGAGCTTTTGACGCCGTCAAGCTCAAAGTATCCGTCTTCGGAACCGGCTGATAAATACAGATGCTCATCCATCAGCTGAAAAAGATGGGCTTTTCTGTACTCTTTAATGATTTGCCCTTCCTTATCCGCGATGTACATTGTATTATAAACATCAGAATTCTTCCTGACAGCGACCGATCCGGCGACAATATGAACACCATGTTTTTTTGCCGTTTTCTTCAGCCAGCTCTGAGCGGAGCGGCCGTCTTCATCAGCGAGTTCATCAAGATTGGCCAGATCATATCCGGTCGTCCATAATTCAGGCAGAACAAGAACATCAGCATGTTTGCTTTCTTTTTCGATGAAAAATTCAGCCTTTTTTATATTTTCCGAAGGTTTTCCGTATGAAATATCAAATTGAAGACAAGATATCGTCCATTTCATCTTTTTAACACCCCAAATTTTTCTTTACTTTTTTCATTTAACCATATATGATGATGGACTATCATTTCAAGATTTTTTTAGAAGGTGAGAATAGATGAAATTTGAACAGTCTCATGTATTGAAGGAATTGCCTAAACAATTCTTCGCTTCTCTGGTGCAGAAAGTGAACCGAAAGCTCGCAGAAGGACATGACGTTATCAATCTAGGACAGGGAAATCCAGATCAGCCGACTCCTGAGCATATTGTTGAGGAGATGAAACGAGCTGTCGCTGATCCTGAGAATCATAAATATTCGTCTTTTCGCGGCTCATACCGTCTGAAGTCAGCGGCTGCTGCATTTTACAAAAGAGAATACGGCATTGATCTGGATCCGGAAACTGAAGTCGCTGTATTATTCGGCGGAAAAGCCGGTTTAGTCGAGCTCCCGCAATGCTTGTTGAATCCCGGTGATACGATTTTAGTTCCCGATCCGGGTTATCCTGATTACTGGTCGGGTGTCACACTTGCAAAAGCAAAGATGGAAATGATGCCGCTCGTAAAGGACAGGGCGTTTCTCCCTGATTACAGCAGCATAACCGCTGAAATAAGGGAACAGGCGAAATTGATGTATTTGAATTATCCGAATAATCCGACTGGAGCTGTTGCTACTTCCGAGTTCTTTGAAGATACCGTGCGTTTTGCGGCTGAAAACGGAATCTGCGTCGTTCACGATTTTGCTTACGGCGCTGTCGGATTTGACGGCTGCAAGCCTTTAAGCTTTTTGCAGACTGAAGGTGCGAAGGATATCGGAATTGAAATTTACACGCTGTCAAAAACGTATAATATGGCAGGATGGCGGGTTGGCTTTGCCGTCGGAAACGCTTCGGTCATTGAAGCGATCAATCTTTATCAAGACCATATGTTTGTCAGTCTTTTCAGAGCGACTCAGGAGGCTGCAGCAGAGGCACTGTTAGCCGATCAGACGTGTGTGGCAGAGCAAAATGCCAGGTATGAGAGCAGGAGAAACGCTTGGATCACGGCATGCCGGGAAATCGGCTGGGATGTAACAGCTCCCGCAGGTTCTTTTTTTGCATGGCTGCCTGTGCCTGAAGGCTATACTTCTGAGCAGTTCTCAGATCTTTTGCTGGAAAAAGCGAATGTGGCAGTTGCGGCTGGAAACGGCTTCGGTGAATATGGCGAGGGCTACGTCAGAGTCGGACTTTTAACAAGTGAAGAAAGACTTAAGGAAGCCGCTTATCGAATTGGCAAACTGAACCTGTTTACCCAAAAAAGCATTGACAAGACCTTATAACGATGGGATAATTCAAAATAATTTATAAAATCTATATTTTCTTATCAAGAGCAGGCAGAGGGACGAGCCCGATGAAGCCCGGCAACCGACTTATAAAGCACGGTGCTAATTCTTGCAGCTAGCGGCTGAGAGATAAGATTCGGACGAGAAACGAAACCTCTTTAGACGCGATTGCAGTTTGAAGAGGTTTTTTGATATGGATGAAAATGAAAGGAGCTCTGGCATGAGTGAGTTATTAGCGACATATCTCCTGACCGAACCGGGAGCCGATACAGAGAAGAAAGCAGAACAAATCGCAACAGGATTGACAGTAGGCTCCTGGACTGATCTGCCCCTTGTAAAACAGGAGCAAATGCAAAAGCACAAGGGGCGGGTGATAAAAGTTGAGGAGAGAGAGGGAACTGCTGCATCAGAAAAACAAGCGGTCATCACAATTGCCTATCCTGAAATCAATTTCTCTCAGGATATTCCGGCTTTGCTGACAACAGTGTTTGGCAAGCTGTCCCTGGACGGAAAAATCAAATTAATCGATCTTCACTTCTCTGAAGCATTTAAGCGTGCACTGCCGGGACCGAAGTTTGGCGTATACGGCATCCGGAAGCTGCTGGGAGAGTTTGAGAGACCGCTGTTAATGAGCATATTTAAAGGCGTAATCGGAAGGGACCTGAGTGATATTAAAGAACAGCTCCGGCAGCAGGCGCTTGGCGGAGTTGACTTGATTAAAGACGATGAAATTTTCTTTGAGACTGGTCTAGCGCCTTTTGAAACAAGAATTGCAGAAGGAAAGCAAATATTGAAAGAAACGTATGAACAAACTGGACATAAAACGCTGTATGCGGTGAATTTGACCGGACGTACGGCTGATCTGAAAGACAAAGCGAGACGCGCCGCCGAGTTGGGAGCGGATGCGCTTTTGTTTAATGTCTTCGCTTACGGCTTGGACGTTATGCAAGGCCTTGCAGAAGATCCTGAAATCCCAGTTCCGATTATGGCGCATCCAGCAGTCAGCGGAGCGTTTACGTCTTCTCCGTTTTACGGTTTTTCTCACGCTCTTTTACTCGGAAAATTAAACCGATATTGCGGTGCTGACTTCAGCCTCTTTCCGTCTCCATATGGTTCGGTTGCGCTTCCAAGAGCAGATGCACTGGCGATTCATGAAGAATGTGTGAGAGAGGATGCTTTTAACCAAACATTTGCTGTTCCGTCAGCAGGCATTCATCCCGGCATGGTTCCGCTATTAATGCGTGATTTCGGCATAGACCACATTATTAACGCCGGAGGAGGCGTACATGGACATCCGAACGGTGCCCAAGGCGGGGGGCGAGCGTTCAGAGCCATTATTGATGCGGTCCTAGAGGCCCAGCCGATTGATGAAAAAGCCGAACAATGCAAGGATCTTAAGCTTGCGCTAGATAAATGGGGAAAGGTTGAAGCCGTATGACGACTCGAAAACCTTTTATTATTTGTGATTTTGACGGAACAATCACGATGAACGACAACATTATAAATATCATGAAAACATTTGCTCCCCCAGAGTGGGTGGCATTAAAAGACGGCGTACTTTCCAAAACGCTGTCGATCAAGGAAGGTGTCGGGCGGATGTTCGGCCTTCTGCCCAGCCGTTTAAAAGAAGAGATTACAAGTTTTGTATTGGAAGATGCAAAAATCAGGGAAGGCTTTCGGGAATTTGTAGCATTTATCAATGAGCACGAGATTCCGTTTTATGTCATAAGCGGTGGAATGGACTTTTTTGTATATCCTTTGCTTGAAGGCATTGTGGAGAAAGACCGCATTTATTGCAATCATGCTTCATTTGACAATGACTATATCCATATTGACTGGCCTCATTCCTGCAAGGGTACATGCAGCAATCAATGCGGGTGCTGTAAGCCGTCGGTCATCCATGAACTTTCTGAACCGAACCAATATATCATCATGATCGGTGATTCGGTTACAGATGTGGAGGCAGCAAAGCTGTCTGACCTATGCTTTGCAAGGGATTATTTATTAAACGAATGCCGGGAGCAAAACCTCAATCATCTTCCGTATCAAGATTTTTATGAGATCAGAAAGAAAATTGAGAATGTAAAGGAGGTACAGGAATGGCTGCAAAACAAGAACGCTGGCGAGAGCTCGCTGAAGTAAAACGGGAATTGGCAGAGAGAGATTGGTTTCCGGCTACTAGCGGTAATCTGTCAATTAAGGTTACAGATGAGCCTTTAACATTTCTCGTCACTGCAAGCGGAAAAGATAAACGCAAAGAGACGGTTGAAGATTTTCTGCTGGTCGATCAAAACGGAGAGCCTGCTGAAAGCGGGCATTCTCTGAAACCGTCAGCAGAAACGCTTTTGCATACACATTTGTACAATAAAACCAATGCCGGATGCTGCCTGCATGTCCATACGGTAAACAATAATGTGATTTCAGAGTTATACGGAGACCAAAAGAAAATCACATTCAAAGGCCAGGAAATTATAAAAGCACTCGGCTTGTGGGAAGAGAACGCAGAAGTGACCGTTCCGATTATAGAAAATCCGGCACATATCCCGACGCTTGCGGCACTGTTTGCGGAAGAGATTTCAGAAGATTCAGGAGCTGTTCTGATCCGAAATCATGGTATTACGGCTTGGGGGAAAACAGCATTTGAGGCAAAAAGAGTGCTTGAAGCGTATGAATTTTTGTTCAGCTACCATTTGAAATTGAAAACACTCCAGCCTCAGCTGGTTAAATAAAAGGAGGAATTGAAATGGCTACAATTCGAATTCATGATGAGGCAAATACAACGATTGAAAATCAAGAGGAAGTGGCAAGCTTTTTGGACAGTCAAGAGGTTATTTATGAGCAATGGGATATCACGAAGCTTCCGGAACATCTCTCAGAGAAATATGACCTGACAGAAGAAGAAAAACAGCAAATTCTTGATACCTTCGAAACTGAAATTAAAGATATCTCAACCCGCCGCGGCTATAAAGCACAGGATGTTATTTCATTGTCAGACAGCAATCCGAAACTTGATGAACTGCTTGAAAACTTTAAAAGAGAGCATCACCATACAGACGATGAGGTTCGTTTTATTGTAAGCGGACACGGTATTTTTGTCATTCAAGGCAAGGACGGCACGTTTTTTGATGTCCGTTTAAACCCTGGAGATTTAATCTCCGTGCCTGAGAATATCCGCCATTACTTCACGCTTCAGGAGGACCGCAAAGTTGTCGCGGTGAGAATTTTTGTCACAACTGAAGGCTGGGTTCCGATTTATGAAAAAGACAGCGTGAATCAATAAGCATGAGATAGCCCCGTTCATCGAACGGGGCTTTTTATATTTATTGCAAACGCCACTTTTCATACTGTGACAGTTCTTTTTTAATCAGTGTCCAAATCAAACCTAAAACAGCTGCATCGTCAATGAATCCAAGACCGAGGATTACGTCTGGAATGATATCGAGCGGCATGACGATATACAGGATTGCGGCAGTTAACAGCAAAAGTGTTTTAACCTGTGAACGAGGGTAGTCGCCATTTCGCCAATCGCGAAGCATCTGAAAAAAAGTAGTAATGTGCTGGATACATTTTTTTCGGTTTTTCCTCTTTAAAATCGCTTTTCCGCCTGCCGCTCCGAGCATTATTGCTTTCTTTTTCTTCATTGGGCATACCTCCTGCCTGGCGGCGTGTTTAAGATATTCTTCACCTGGGTATTGTTCTTCTAATCCTATCAATATATCTATTATACCTGAAAAATTAACTTATTTAATGAAAATATGTTTACAAATAAAGTATAATCTGTAATAATGCACAATAACCCAATCAAACTTGTTTCCTATTTCTTAGCGGCGAGGGGTGAAGTGAATGGGCGGTTCTTCTGAACAAGAAAGATTGTTGGTGTCTATTGATGAAAAAAGAAAGTTAATGATAGATGCCGCTAGAAAGCAGGGATTTACAGGGCATGACACGATCAGGCACAGTCAGGAGCTGGATTGTTTAATAAATGAATATCATCAGCTTATGCAAGAAAACGAACATTCCCAAGGGATTCAAGGCCTTGTAAAGAAATTAGGCTTGTGGCCCCGCAGAGATGTTATGCCAGCATATGATGCAAATAAATAGCGGCCTATCAGATGCATATATAAAGAGAGAGCTTTTCGGAAGCGCTCTTTTTTTCTGGAAAAAATTCATATAAAAGAGGGAACTAATGAAGGAACTGGCGATTCTCATTACCGAAATGGTCAATCAATTTCATGATGCTTTTATTTCCTTATGCGGAATATTTGGCATTCATTTAACTGACAAAGAAATGCATTTTTGGGTGATCGGCATTTTTGGCATATTCTTTTTCGGCGTCACTCACGCTGTGTTTACATGGCTTTCTAAATGGAGTATGACAGCCTTGTCCTTTATCTATACCGTTACAGTCATCATTGTCATCGTATTTGCGATTGAGATTCAGCAAAAGGTGACGGGGAGAGGGAATATGGAGTTTTTAGATGCCACGGAAGGTATAAAGGGTTTTTTAGTATTTTTTATGTTTTTTTTGCTTTTGAAAATGCTGTTGCGTTTCATCAAAATCCTTTTTTCTGGAAGACCAGCAAGCAAATCGAATGGCAATGCCCGATCACGAAGATAAAAAACCCTCCTGACATGGTCAGGGGGGCTATGATGCGGATACGGGGAGGGTGATCGTCACCTCTGTGCCTCTTCGCACTTCACTTTCAATATGAATAGAGCCTCCGTACATCAGCACGATCCGTTTACAAACAACAAGGCCGAGACCGGTTCCTTTTTCTTTAGAAGTAACAAAGGGAAGGAAGATGTGATCCAGCATTTCCTGAGAAATCCCTTCACCGTTATCCACAACTTTGATTATGGCTTTTTTATCTAAAGCTCCTAGGGAGATCGTCAGTTTGCCTCCTTCAGGCATTGACTCGAGGCCATTTTTTGCTACATTTAAAATCACTTGTTTAATATGATCTTTTGTACATTTTACGAGTAAGGGCTGCTCGGTTAAATACTGTAATTCGACTTCAACATTGTATAGATTGCCCTCAGAATAAATGATCGGCATAATTTCTCCGATAATGTCCTGAAGTGAGTTCAGCTCCCATTTTTCAGCTGTCGGCTTGCCGAGAACGAGAAACTCACTCACTATTTGATTGATGCGCTTTATCTCCTGTTCGATAATGGAGAAGTAAAGCTGATCTTCCTCACCTTTATATTTCTTTTGCAACAGCTGAATAAAGCCGCTTATCCCGGTGAGGGGGTTACGGATTTCATGGGCTGTGCTGGCAGCAAGCGTCCCGATCAGCTCTAATTTTTGCGCCTCATTTTCTGAGCGCTCCAGCTGGGTCTGCCGCTTCAGCAAATAATACAGCACGAGAATAAAAAGGATATTCAGCAGAACAATAATACATGAAAGCGGAAGCACTAGGCTTTTCGTCAGTTCTTCTATTGTGACCGGGTTCGGATAGACTTTCATATTCCAGCTGATATCATCCAGATATCCGCTGACAGGTTTCTGATCCTCTGCATGAGAGGCTTGTCCGCTCGCAAAAATCATTTTCCCGTCTTGGTTCACAACTTCAATATAAACATCAGGGCTTAGTAAGTTAATGAGATTTTTCAAATAATCAATTTGAATTGCTGCGACAAGATAATCTGTCACATTACGTTTTGAGTCCAAAACAGGCACACAAATTGTGAAAATTGGCTGACCAGTAATTCTGCTAGAATAACTATCTGAAATGACTGTCTTTTTAGTTTCCTTTGCTTTTGTAAAAAAAGATCTGTCGGCCAGGTTTACTTTCGTTTTTAATTCGGTTGTGCTTGCGGTGACGTCTCCTTTGGCATTGAGAAAATAGAGACCGGAAAATCTCGGCTCTGAATCAAAGGTCTTTTCCAAAATTGACTGCATTTTCTTTATATCAACCGGTCTGTCGATGGCGATGGACAAGGAGGTCATTCTCGCCATTGTTTCTCCGATTAAATAATTGATTTTGTTGCGGTGAAGGTTTAGCAGGACACTTGCTTCTTGTTTATGTTCTGCAGCTATTGTATCTTTTTCTTTTTCATATACGAAAAAGCTGATGACGATTGCCGGAATCACGACCAGTATGATATAAAGTTTGACTCTCCCGCAGGCGCCTTTTAGTATTTTCAATTTGCATCGCTCCAACATACACCTGATTAGAGGTATTATATCATTGTTTCTTCTTCTTTAATAAGAAAAAATAACCAAAAAAATTAGAAAAAGGTGTTGGCAAGCTTACATTTTAAAAAAGAAGAGAAATATTGGAAAGATTTTTATTGACATTTTGGTCTTTGTTTATTAATGTTTCTCTGTAACGGTTTCTAAAAGGATGATTGAGACATGACAGAAAAATCACTGAAGTTATTTATCGTGCTGTCGCGCGCGTATCGGTCTATTAACGATCATATGAATAAGCATATTCATAAGCATGGGCTGAATCCGACTGAATTTGCTGTGCTAGAGCTTTTGTACCATAAAGGTGATCAGCCGCTGCAGCAGATAGGAGATAAAATTCTCTTGGCTAGCGGGAGCATCACATACGTTGTAGATAAGCTGGAGCAAAAAGAACTTCTCATTCGGAAAGCGTCTCCTACAGACAGACGAGTGACATTTGCGCAAATTACTGAAAAAGGCATCGGTCTTTTGAACGATATTTTCCCTGATCACGCTGCTGAAATTGATGAAATGATCAGCGTATTAAGCGAAGAAGAGGTAGAGATGTGCACCGAAATGTTAAAAAGAGTAGGATTAAACGCAAAACAGTTTCATAATAAGTAAAAAAAGGAAGCCTGATATGTCACAAGGCTTCCTTTTTTGCTATTTTTCATTTGTTTCCGCTGCGCCTCTTGGCAAAATGAGAACTTCAACCCGCCGGTTTTTGCTTCGGCCTTCCGCAGTTTTATTGGAAGCCACCGGTTTATACTCGCCATAACCCTTGGCGCTGAACACTTTTGCATCGAGCTTGGGGTTTTCAATCAGGAGCCCCATAAAGTTTACCGCTCTCATGACGCTTAAATGCCAGTTTGATTGGAATTCAGAATTTTTAATTGGCATATTATCAGTATGTCCGCTGATAATGATATTTCTTGGCGGGTTAATCACAAGAAGATTTGAAATCTCTTTTGCAAGCGGCACATCTTCCTTACGGATGGTCGCTTTTCCAGAATCAAAGAAGATGCTGTCTTTAATCGTAATCAGAAGGCCTTCACTAGTCATCTTCGTCTCCAGCTGATGTTCCAGCTTTTTATCTTTGATGAACTTTTCCACCTGGCTCTTCACATTTTCAAGTTCTTCTTGATCAGCTGCTTTTTCTTTTTCTTTCTTGTTTTTCTCTTTCTCTTCTTTTTCCTTTTTCACTTCATCGATGCCGTCTGACTCGTTTTCAGGAGGAGTGACACTGGAGTAGTCCAGTACACCGGTTCCGCCTGTAAAAACTTCATTAAATGATTTTGAGAGCATTTGAAACTTAGCTGCGTCAATCGAGCTGCTCGCGTACAGCACAATAAACAATGCCAGGAGAAGAGTAAGGATGTCGGCGTAAGGAACGAGCCATGATTCATCAACGTGCTCGTCCTCATGCTTCTTCTTCTTTTTTCTCGCCATTTTGCGCCTCTCCTTGTTCTGCAAATTTCAAGCGGTCCTTCGCAGGAAGATACATTAAAAGCTTTTGTTCGATGACTTTCGGTGCTTGTCCTTCTAAAACGGATAAAACACCTTCAATCATGACCTCACGCAGTTTTACTTCCTGTTTTGATTTTCGTTTTAATTTATTTGCGAAAGGATGCCATAACACATACCCTGTAAAGATACCGAGAAGTGTGGCAACAAAGGCGGCACTGATGGCGTGTCCAAGCTCATCTGTGTTATCCATATGAGAGAGAGCGGCAATCAGCCCGATTACAGCGCCGAGTACTCCAAGTGTCGGAGCGTACGTTCCTGCTTGTGTAAAAATAGCGGCTCCGGCTTGGTGCCTGTCCTCCATTGCTTCGACTTCCTCTGTCATAATATCTCTTATAAATTCCGCGCTTTGCCCGTCAACAGCCATGCTGAGCCCGTTTTTCAAGAAAGCATCATCTACATCCTCAATGCTTGCTTCTAAAGCAAGCAGACCTTCGCGGCGTGCAAGCTGAGCCCATTCAGAGAACATAGGAATGAGTTCCTCTATTGTGAGCTGTTTATTTTCCTTAAATAACACTCGAAACAGCGTAGGCACTTTTTTAATTTCTTTTGTTGGGAACGCAATAACGACTGCTGATATTGTCCCGGCGATAATAATTAAAATGGCAGCGGGGTTTGCAAGGGCGCTGAAACTGACGCCTTTCAGAACCATCCCGACGCTCAATGCCACAAAAGCAAGAATAATACCGATTAACGAAGTTTTATCCATAGTTTTCACCAAATCCTTTTTTACTAGCTTGTCTATGGTTAATATCGGTTTTGGTGCCCGGAACTTTAGGGACATTGTGAATTTGTTCATGAAATATTCAAGGAAGAGGCATAGAAGGGAGAAATAAACAAAAACGGGCTCTCCAAAATTGAAAAGCCCGGGGGTCTACTGAAATTAGCAGCTTGCTTGCAAGCTGTGCAGATGGTATTCATATAATAGTAGAAATACATATTCACTGTATATAAACATGTTCCATCCCTCCTTAAAAAAAGTGTAAAGGATGAAGGGAAGTAGCGCTTCAGGAGAAGGGACGGTAATTTCTAAGTCAAGAGTATGAAAGTATAAAAAAAAGCGGCTTCCTAAAAGGAAACCGCTGATTGTTATTTTGCTCGCACTTTGATTTTATCATCTTCTAAAATCACGTGAAAACTTGTGATCTCGCCATTATCAAGCAGCAGATCGGTCATTTCATCCTCAACCCATTCTTGGATGGTTCTTCTAAGCGGACGTGCACCGAATGAAGGGTGGTAGCCCAGCTCAGCGATTTTTTCTTTCGCTTCATCTGTCACATTCAAGCTAATGCCCCGTTCAGCCAATGTTTCTTCAAGTTCTCCAAGAAGAAGGCTGACGATTTTGACAAGATGTTCTTTTTCCAATGAGCGGAACTCAATAATGCTGTCAAAACGGTTGAGGAACTCAGGTTTAAAGAACATGCTCAGTGAATCAATCAATGTTTGTTCTTCGATGACACTGTCATCTGATTGGAAACCGACTTTCGTTTGTTTCTCACCAGCACCCGCATTACTTGTCATGATGATCACTGTGTCTTTGAAGCTTACAGTTCTGCCTTGGCTGTCTGTCAGACGGCCATCTTCCATAATTTGCAGGAACATATGCTGAACGTCTGGGTGTGCTTTTTCAATCTCATCCAGCAACACAATGCTGTAAGGATTGCGGCGCACTTTCTCAGTTAATTGTCCAGCTTCCTCATGGCCGACATATCCAGGCGGTGAACCGATAATTTTAGATACGGCGTGTTTCTCCATGTATTCGCTCATATCGAGTCGGATAATAGCGTCTTTTGTGCCGAATAATTCATCTGCCAGTGTTTTAGAAAGCTCTGTTTTCCCTACGCCGGTAGGACCGACGAAGAGGAAGGAGCCGACTGGTCTGTTTTTGGATTTTAAACCGGCGCGGCTTCGTCTTACCGCCTTTGCCACTTTTTGAACAGCGGCTTCTTGTCCAATCACGCGTTCATGAAGTTTTGCTTCAAGCTCTTTCATTTTCGTTTGTTCGTCTGCCTGCAGTTTGCCGACAGGGATGCCTGTTTTTTGTTCAACAATTTCCTGAATGTGCTCAGCTTCCACAGTGACAGCGGTATGAGCGGAGGAGCTGTTCAGTTTTTTCTCCAATGCGAGTTCTTCATCACGGAGTTTTGCCGCCAGTTCGTAATTTTCTTCTTCCAGGGCTTTTGTTTTTTCGGCTTCAATTGCAGTTAAGCGTTCAGCGGCATCCTCATCATTCAGTTCATCAATTAACAGGTTGGCTTTTGAACCTGCTTCATCTAATAAATCAATTGCTTTATCCGGCAGGTGTCTGTCCTGAATGTAGCGGGATGATAAAGTGACACACGCTTTGATTGCTTCATCACTGAATGTTACGCCATGGTACGCCTCGTATTTGTCTTTAATCCCTTGCAGAATGAGGATAGCCTGTTCAATTGAAGGCTCCTGCACCATGACAGGCTGAAAACGTCTTTCCAGCGCGGCATCTTTTTCGATTTGACGATATTCTTTCAGTGTTGTCGCGCCAATGACTTGCAGTTCGCCTCTGGCTAGGGCCGGTTTGAGAATGTTGCCGGCGTCCATTGATCCTTCTGCAGAGCCTGCGCCGACGAGAAGGTGAATTTCATCAATGAACAGAATGACATTTTTTCGTTCCTTCAGCTCAGTGATCAGCTGTTTCATTCTCTCCTCAAATTGGCCTCTGATCCCTGTGTTTGCAACAAGGGATGCAACATCAAGCAAATATAGCTCTTTGTTTTTCAGTTTGTTTGGAACATCACCTTCAGCAATTTTTAAAGCGAGCCCTTCAGCGATGGCAGTTTTCCCTACACCCGGCTCACCAATAAGAACCGGATTGTTTTTGTTCCGGCGGTTTAGAATTTCGATCACTCGCGCCACTTCATCATCACGGCCGATGACGGGGTCAATGAGACCGGCTTTTGCACCGTTTGTAATATTTTGAGCCAGCTCATCAAGCAACCCTTTTTTTCCGCTTTGTTTTGCTGCGCTCTTTTCTTTCGGCTGGAATGCCTGTTCAAACGGAAATCCGAAAGATTGAGGACCCATACTCATTGAAGGTTTACGGGTCAGTTCGTTATAGCAAGTTTCACAAAGAACCATCTGTTTATGAACGGAATTTATTTGCATGTTAAGGCGAATCGTCGCCTCGTTTTGATGACAATGTTGACAACGCATTTGCCAAAACCTCCTTAATAATTTGATCTTCTTTGACCAATGAAAGTGAATAAAAAGGTCTATTGGATTTGACCTTCTTTGACTATTAGTATACGGCAAACTTAACGGCATTCAAACCAATATGCTCAAAGCAGACTGAATATTTGACTATATTTGACCAATTGATTTTTAAAAAAGGCCGGTTTGTTTGACCAACTTTGATTAATAGTATACTCTGACCATCTTTGACTTTCAAGTCTTATGCACAAAAAATTTTTGATTTGTTACAAAGTAAAACATGTTTTCTTCGTCTTTTCAAGGAACTTGTCTCATAGGTTATAAAAAGGCATATATGGACAAAACTGCGGTTCGTTCGGAGGGAAGAAATGGAACAATCAAAAGGGTCTGCAAGTCAGCTTGCTTTTGTGTATGTCGGCACAGTAGTCGGAGCTGGATTTGCGACTGGGAGGGAAATTGTTGAGTTTTTTCTGAAGTTCGGCTGGTTCGGTTTATTCGGCATTCTCGTCAGCGGCGGAATGTTTACGTTACTGGGGGCCAAGCTGATGATCATTTCAAAGCGAATCAATGCCAAGTCATATCAAGAAATGAACATATTTTTATTCGGGGCGACGGCTGGGCGGATTATCAATGTATTTATGCTGTTTGTTCTCCTTGGAGTTACATCTGTTATGCTTTCAGGGGCAGGGGCGCTTTTTGAGGAACAGCTGGGGATGTCCGCTCAGATTGGGATGCTCATTACAATCGGTCTGAGCTTAATTGTGATGACTAGAGGAGTAAAAGGCATTTTCGGTGTCAATGTGTTTGTTGTTCCCCTTTTAATCATCTTTTCAATGATTGTGGTGGCCGACTCTTTTATATTCAGCGAATCACGAAACGCAGCTCAGTGGGTCTGGCCGCATCGCTGGGATTGGCTGTTATCAGCTGTTTCTTACGGGGCTTTGAATTTATCGCTTGCCCAAGCAGTTTTGGTTCCGCTGGCGAATGAAATGTCCTCGGAGAAAGTGATCAAAAAAGGCGCTTTAATCGGAGGGACGATGCTGACGATTGTGCTGTCCGCGAGTTTTCTGTCTTTGTCGACTCTTCCGGATGTATTTTTATATGATATACCGATGGCGCAAGTGGTTTATCTCTTTGCACGTTCTGTCCATTTGATTTATTTACTCATTATTTTCGGAGAAGTGTTCACATCAGTTATCGGTAATCTATATGGATTAGAAAAACAAGTGCAAAGCTTTCTTCCAGTGAAAAGCAAATATATCTTTGCGGCCATTATGATCACGGCTTATATTACGAGCCAAATAGGGTATGGCAAGCTTATTTCAACGATTTATCCCTTGTTTGGCTATGTGAGCCTGGCCTTCATAGGCGCTTTGCTATGCAAAAAAGCTCCTCGGCGGCGCAGTTTATAAATATATAATGAAACGAACCGTCACTATAGAGCGATAATTGATCTAGGAACCGGGGACTGACTTTTTTATTGTCAAGAAAAACATCATTATGGTAAGATAGCAGAAGTGAAAAAATTGAAGAAAATCCGTGCGATATGCGGGAGAGGTTCTAGCTACACCCTCTATAAAAAACTAAGGACGAGCTGTATCCTTGGATACGGCCTTTTTTATGTTTTTCTAGAGCACCTTCCGAAAAAAGGTGTTTTTTTGCGTGAATTAGCTGTAGCGATGTCTCTCGCCGGCGTTTTTATTGCGGAGAAGGAGAGGAATCATGAAAAAAGAAAAAGCAATTGTCGTATTTAGCGGCGGCCAAGACAGCACAACATGCTTACTGTGGGCCTTAAAAGAATTCGAAGAAGTCGAAACGGTGACTTTTCATTATAATCAGCGACATTCTCAGGAAATTGAAGTGGCAAAATCCATTGCGGAAAAGCTTGGTGTGAAAAATCATTTGCTTGATATGTCACTTTTAAATCAGCTTGCACCGAATGCCCTGACTAGAAATGATATTGAGATAGAAGTAAAAGACGGCGCACTGCCATCCACATTCGTTCCAGGCCGCAATTTGGTATTCTTATCCTTTGCGTCTATCCTGGCTTACCAAATTGGCGCGCGCCACATTATTACAGGAGTTTGCGAGACAGACTTCAGTGGTTATCCTGACTGTCGTGACGAATTCGTGAAATCTTGCAATGTCACGGTAAATCTGGCAATGGAGAAGCCGTTTGTGATCCACACGCCTCTCATGTGGCTCAATAAGGCGGAAACGTGGAAGCTTGCAGATGAGCTTGGCGCGCTGGATTTTGTGAAAAACAACACACTGACATGCTATAACGGCATCATCGCAGACGGCTGCGGCGAATGTCCGGCATGTCACCTTCGTTCAAAAGGTTATGAAGAATATATGATGATGAAAGGAGAGCGTGCATAAATTGTTATCTCAAATTTATCCGCAGGCCCAGCATCCTTATTCGTTTGAACTAAATAAGGACATGCATATCTCAGCCGCTCATTTTATCCCTCGGGAAAGTGCGGGAGCGTGCAGCAGGGTTCACGGACATACGTATACCGTAAATATAACCGTTGCCGGCGACGAACTTGACGATTCAGGCTTTCTTGTCAATTTCAGCGTACTCAAAAAACTGGTGCACGGAAACTATGATCACACGCTATTAAATGATCATGAAGATTTTTCTCAGGACGACCGGTATTCGCTGCCGACAACTGAAGTCGTGGCGAAAACGATTTATGATAACGTACAGGCTTATTTAGACTCTTTGGAGAATAAGCCGACCTGTGTACAGGTGTTTGTCCGTGAAACACCGACAAGCTACTGTGTCTACCGTCCGAAAAAGGGTGGTTTGAATGGCTAAAGGAATTCCTGTATTAGAAATTTTCGGCCCGACGATTCAAGGAGAAGGCATGGTGATCGGACAGAAAACGATGTTCGTCCGGACAGCCGGCTGCGATTATTCCTGCAGCTGGTGTGACTCCGCTTTCACTTGGGACGGGTCTGCTAAAAAAGATATTCGCTGGATGACGGCGGAGGAGATTTTTGCGGAGCTTAAGGACATTGGGGGAGACGCGTTTTCTCATGTGACGATCTCAGGCGGTAACCCGGCTCTGTTAAAACAGCTGGATGCTTTTATTGAACTGCTGAAGGAAAATAACATCCGTGCAGCGCTTGAAACTCAAGGGACCGTTTATCAGGATTGGTTTACGCTGATTGATGACCTGACAATTTCTCCAAAACCGCCAAGCTCAAAAATGGTAACGAACTTTCAAAAGCTTGACCACATTTTAACTTCACTTCAAGAGAATGATAGACAGCATGCTGTCAGCTTGAAGGTTGTCATCTTTAATGATGAAGATCTGGAATTTGCCAAAACTGTGCACAAGCGGTATCCGGGAATCCCGTTTTATTTACAAGTCGGAAATGATGACGTGCATACGACAGATGATCAGTCACTGATTGCACATTTGCTTGGGAAATATGAAGCGCTTGTTGATAAGGTAGCTGTCGATGCGGAGCTGAATCTCGTCAGAGTGCTCCCGCAGCTGCACACCCTGTTATGGGGTAACAAACGCGGAGTATAATAGAAAGGAAGATGAACATGACGACAAGAAAAGAATCAGAATTAGAAGGTGTAACATTGCTAGGCAACCAAGGTACAAATTATTTGTTCGAATATGCACCGGACGTGCTGGAATCCTTCCCTAACAAACATGTAAACCGTGACTACTTTGTAAAATTCAATTGTCCGGAATTCACATCTTTATGTCCTAAAACAGGGCAGCCTGACTTTGCGACAATCTACATCAGCTACATTCCTGATGAAAAAATGGTTGAAAGCAAATCATTAAAGCTGTATCTATTCAGCTTCAGAAACCATGGTGACTTTCACGAGGACTGCATGAACATCATCATGAATGACTTGATCGAATTAATGGACCCGCGCTACATTGAAGTATGGGGCAAATTCACGCCAAGAGGCGGAATTTCCATTGACCCGTACACAAACTACGGAAAACCTGGCACGAAGTATGAGAAAATGGCCGAATACCGCATGATGAATCATGATTTGTATCCGGAGACGATTGATAACCGTTAATTATTCCGTTGTGTGATACGGAGTGTGAAACGAAGTGGAGTCACAGTAAAATCCGAACATGCAGCGTTAATTTTCAGCGGAAATGTGACCCGAAGTGACCGGAGTGTGACCTGAGGTGCAACCTGAACTGTGACTTTTATGCAGTGAAAAATTGATAGTACAGAAGCAGATTAAGGCGTACAATTTGTACGTCTTTTCTTTTTTATCTGAAAGAAAAAATGCCTATCTAGAGATCATAGGCATTAAATATTATTATCAATATCTTCATTATTTTTTGGCTAAGTTTCTGAATCTTCTCTTTAACATTTGAAACAGCTCTTTTTTGAATTTCATCAAAGTTCTCCTGAATATAATCCATGACACTTCTTATTAGAACTTCACTTTCAAAATTGAATATCTCATTTATTTCTGACTGTTCTTCATCTGTTAGGTGATGGTATTGAAGTTGTTTAGCATTTACTTCAGCAGCTACATCAATCCTAACTTAGTTGTTCTGGTTGTACAATTTCATATTCACCTTCTGCATACTCTTGCTCCGCATAATAGCCTCCCCATTGACAGAGCTCCTGCAAGATAGGTTTAAGAGATTCTCCAAGTTCAGTGGATGAATATTCAACCTTCGGCGGTACTTGGTTATACATCTTTCTGCTCACAAGTCCACTGGCTTCAAGCTCTCTAAGTGTTTGAATCAGCATTTTCTGAGTTATATTTGGGATAATGCGGTTTAATTCACTCGTTCTCTTTGGTCCATTCATTAAAAAGTATAATACAAGGCCTTTCCATTTTCCGCCAATAACTTCCTTTGTCACTTCAAACCCACAACTAAATTTTTTTTTCATGTCTAAAGCTCTCCATTCCACATTTATTACTTTTTAGTTACTATATCACAAAAAAGTGGGTACTTCCGATAATGTGCTTACTGAAGGATACTATATCTTGTAAGTTGTTCTTCAAGTACTTAAAGGTACTAGACATAAAATAAAATTAATTCTAAAGGAGTGTTAAGTATGGGTAAATTTGAAGGTAAAATAGCGCTTGTAACGGGTGGAACAAGTGGGATTGGTCTTGCTACAGCACAAAAATTTGTAAACGAAGGTGCATATGTTTATATCACGGGACGTAGACAAAACGAACTTGATAAAGCTGTTAACCAAATTGGCAAGAACGTAACCGGTGTTCAAGGTGATATTTCTAAGCTTGAAGACTTAGACAAACTATATGACATTATAAAGCAGGAAAAAGGTAAGTTGGACATTCTTTTTGCTAATGCAGGCATCGGCAACTTCCTTCCATTAGGTGAAATTACTGAAGAGCAGGTTGATAGAACGTTCGACATTAACGTTAAAGGAACCATCTTTACTGTTCAAAAAGCATTATCACTATTCCCAGACAAAGTAGGTTCTATTATTGTAACGGGCTCTACTGCTGGATCAATTGGCAACCCAGCGTTTAGTGTATATGGAGCATCTAAAGCAGCATTAAGAGCACTAGTTCGCAACTGGATTCTTGACCTAAAAGGTACTGAAATCCGTGTAAATGTGGTTAGTCCAGGAGGTATTCTTACACCTGCCTACGATGAGCTTTTTGGTGATGCACTTGAAGAGGTACTGGAAAATAGCAGAAATACTGTTCCAGCTGGAAAAGTTGGGACACCTGAAGAAGTAGCAAACGCTGTATCTTTCCTTGCTTCAGACGAAAGCAGTTACTTGACGGGTGTTGAATTGTTCGTAGATGGCGGGCTAGCACAGGTATAATTTCCCTGCGCAGAGATTACAAATAGTCCCCAAAAAAGGTTGATGGGGATTTACTTGAAGAAGTCGTATAAAAAAGTCGTTTTCCTTAAAGGACAGGGAATTCGACTTTTTTATGTTTGAATTTGCTTAACATTGTAAATTCGCATTTTCCTGGGCTACCACTAAATGACCTGTAAAAAAGATTACTTTGTGAATAAATGTACTTAAAGTAACGGGGGCTCTTGACTTTTAATAAAAAATAATATCCCTGTCCTTGTATTCTAATACTTTTAAAAATATTTAAAGGAATCCTTATGTCCTGAATAACCACATAGGAAAATATGTTGTAGGTTGCTTTCTTTTTTTGTGGGGCATCCCACACAAGCTATCTCGTGATCTCACACCTGAACGTTTTTTATAGACTAGTACCGCGACAAGTTATATTACATATACATACCAATAAAGTAGACATTAAAAAGTGAAAGAGAGGATGGAAATGTGTGAAAATTCTTTTCCTTGAGAGTCATCCCATGTGGCTCTATGGTTTACCGAATGGGTTTAGGGAAGCAGGACATACCGTAATGATTTCCGGTCCTGTAAGTCGGGAAAATATCACTGAAATGATAGACGAATTTAAACCAGATCTAATAGTATCTATGGGATGGACACCAGAGCATTCAAGGGAAAAGCAGGCCTGGATTCGCAACGCTACTAAAAAGGTGAATATCCCTCTCGTTTATTGGGCAACTGAAGACCCGCTACACACTCAAAACTTTACTATCCCGTTAATTAAAAAGATGAAACCGGATTTTGTTTTCACGGTTACGCCTTCTCTGTGTAAAACTTATGAAAGCATGGGGATTAAAGCAGCTCACTTAGACTTTGCATTTCACGAAAGTATACATCACCAGATTAAACCATTAGCAAAATACAGTTGTGATATAGCAGTGGTGGCTAATGCTTACCCTAATTTTCTTGAAGAACATCCGGAAGTGTTCCGTTCGTCCTCTTTAAAAACGCTTATTCGTCCTCTTATACGGAAGGGTATTCGCATTGATTTTTGGGGGAGAAACTGGGAAAAAATGAGTAAATATATAGGAAGAGAAATTCCCCCCAATTGGATCCATGGATACCTTGATTATACTGAAGCATATAAAGTTTACAGTTCAGCAAAAGTCGTTATCGGTTTGCAAAACTGTGAAAGCCAACTTACGCAACGCACCTATGAGATTCTTGGTTCCGGGGGGTTTTTATTGACATCGGATACACCAGCAGTTCGAGGTAAATTCAAACCTGGCCGCGATCTCATCGTTTCTTCCTCCCCAAAAGAAACATTGGAAAAGGTTAAATACTATTTGAATCATGATAGCGAGAGAAAAAAGATTCAGATAAACGGTAAAAAGGCTGTAAAGAATGATTCCTATCGGCATAGAGCCGAGAGAATGCTTGAGGTGCTAAAAAGCAGAGGAATTATAAGAAACTTAGGGGAAACCATTCATTATGTAGATGTTCTTAAAGAAAAATACGTGATCCATCATGTTACTCCCGGTGAAACATTATCAATAATTTCCAGGAAGTATAATGTTTCCCTGCAGCAACTCATGGAGCTTAATCATTTCAAATCAGATCAAATATATGCTGGACAAATCATTAAGATTAGAGAGAAACTGTTTAGAAATATTAATAACAAATTATTCTAAAGGAGAGTAATATGAATGAAGGGGAAAATACCTAAAATAAGAAATCAAGCGAATAAAGTAAAAAGAACGCCTCGTTATATGGAATTTCCCGTAACATACGAAGTGTATCATGTGGAATCCGGCGATACATTATGGACGATTGCCAAATCCTTTAAAATTCCGGTACAACAACTTATGAATCTTAATAAGCTTTCTTCAGACAGAATTTATCCTGGACAAATTATAAAGATAAGAGAAAGGTAATCTTTGAGGTTTCGGAAACGAATCAAATTGAAATGACAATCCTCATTTTTTTATTTGTGGGGAACTTGATATTTTTGGGGATGAAGGGGTTATGAGATGTTTCAAATGAGCTATTTCTATTCTGGATTAGGATGGGATTTTATTCAACACGTTGATCAAACGAACGGAGTATTAAATGTTGTGTCTCCTGATTTTTTCTATATCAGAAAAGATGGATCATTACTTCTCCGTTCAGCTAATCCCGATGTGATTAAAGCTCTTCATAGAAGAAAATTAAAAGTAGTTCCTTTTCTAAGCAATCATTGGGATCAGGAATTGGGACGATTTGCATTAATGAACCGAGTTCTTTTAGCTAAACAAATTTCTCATGCAATAGAAGAACTGGATTTGGACGGAGTTAATATCGATATAGAAAACCTTACAGAAAAAGATCGGAATCTATTTACAGATTTTATTAGATTAGTAAGGAAAAGTATTCCTAGACATAAAGAAGTATCAGTTGCAGTGGCGGCAAATCCTTTTGGCTGGACGAAGGGCTGGCACGGATCATATGATTACGAGTATTTAGCTAAATATGCAGATTATCTTATGGTTATGGCCTATGATGAAAGCCGCCTTGCTGGGCCTACCGCAAGTGTAGGATGGGTGGAAAAGTCCATTCAATATGTTCTGACCCAAAAAATCTCTCCTCAAAAACTAGTTTTAGGATTGCCATTCTATGGCCGCTGCTGGATGGAAGGCCAATCTGCCTCTCAAGCCATTCCCCTTTACCTTGTTGACTCCTTAGTAAAAAGGCATAGCGGGACAATTATTTTTGACACCAAGAGTCAATCTCCAAAAGCTATTTTTACTGTCAATCACAATAACAAGGGGCCGTTGCCTTCGGGAACATATACATTATGGTTTGAAAATGAACAGTCACTCAGAGCAAAAATAAAACTCGCTCAAAAATATAATCTGAAAGGTCTTGGCAGTTGGAGTCTTGGACAAGAAGATGTGTCAGTCTGGAATACAGTGTTTAAAAATATATAATGATTTATAGTTCAGAAAAAAATTCGAAGATAATGGCAATGAATCTCTAAATGGACATACTGAAAGGAGTTTATTACGGGTGCGGGTAAAACAGTGAGGGCATTCCATAGGCCCTTCTCCCGAAATGTTCTATACGAGGCATTACATTGGGCTTGAAATTCACATTCAAACTTATGTTATAGTACGCATTTTACGGATATGTTGAATTTATTCTGCTTCCATGATTTAAGTCATACACATGCTACTTGATAGCAGGATTATAGCATTTCATTCAGAATTGTTCAGGATCGATATGGAAGCGCACGAATAACTAGAACTTTAAAAACATACACTCATATACTTCCTGAATGGATGCTGGTTTATCTAAAAAAACATGATGAGAATTGATTGACCGCTCTCATTAAAGGATGGGGAAATTCAAGGTGCCAAGGTACGCATGGTGAAACATGACTTGTTGATAATCGACCATATAGTTTCTCCTTAGAAATGAGGGGGTTTTTACATAAAAAAGACGAGCGAATCCGGGGGGAATTCCACTCGCCGCTTTCTAATGAAAAGACGGGATGCTGGATGACAGCTCGTCTGTTTTATTATAATTTAACGAACGTATGTTTGTAAAGGTATCTTTTCGAATGAATTGGTTCATATAACCGTTAAGAACAGATTCATTGTAAACATACGCTAAGGTATGCTAAGATGCATGGACTATAAAGGAGTGATATGAAGTGAAGACATTGCGGTTAAACAATGTAACGTTAGAAATGACTGCATATCAAGAGGAGAGCGAGCCGAAGCGAAAAATTGCATTTACCTTAAACGTTACGAGTGAGACTTACCATGATATCGCTGTCCTGTTGTATGAAAAAACGTTTAATGTCGAGGTTCCGGAACGCGGTCTTGCCTTCCGGGGGGAAATGACAAATTATTCAACATCATTGACCAACCTGTACGAACCAGGGGCCGTCAGCGAGTTCTATATAGAAATAACGGAAATAGACAAAAACGCCGATTCATGATCGGTGTTTTTTATGTAAAAAAGCTGCCGGCCGGCAGCTTTTGAGAAAGCGAATTTCATATGTAAGGTGTTAAATTGTCCGTCTTGCAGTTTTTGAATAAATGTGGAAATAAGGAGGTTTTAATAGGAGTCTCTGATGATCTTATAATTTTTATGATTAACAACTGTCAATGAATCTAACTCAAGATCCCGATAGTTATCCATGATCGTCACATCAACGATAACAGAATTCTCATTTACTTTTTCAACAACACCGGTTAATCCGTTTTTAAATTCAATGACATTCCCAACCTTAGCGATTTTCACAAGCTTCCTCTCCTTTAAACATAATAATGCCTTTTGAAAGTATTTTGCAGTATTTTCATTGAGAAGTAAAGCGATAAGGAGTTTTATCTCCCTTATGAATTGTTCTGTCGCTATAAAGATGATATATTGATTTTCGTCAATAGAAAGAAAAGGGGGGAATTTTCGTTGCGTCCCGAAGAAATAACAGAAATGATTGAACAGCTGCGCACCGGCGCCATAAACGAACTGAGAGTCCAGAAAGAGCATTTTCTTGATTTCAGGGCCGTGTTATCTAAACAAGATGATTTTAAACATTTCCGAGGAATTGCCCAGCAAGGCGGAGATGTTATCTTTCAATACTTAGAACAGCCAAGAAGCTGAAGGTTTCTCATACGTGAGAAGCCTTTTTATCATATATGACAGAATACAAGCCTTTTATTACAGCTGTCTGTAACAGGCGTAAATAAAATGTAAAGTGTCAAAGATGGATAAACATGTTTTAATTTGACAATATTTATAGAATTTCAGACTGTTTTTTTGCCATTAAGCAGTGAGTCATCCTCTTTATTCCATCTTGATACCTCCTTGGGAGAGTTGGAAAATCTTTTTCCGTGAAAATGAATGGATCTCTTGTTAAGGTTATGAAGTGTTTTTTGGAGCACTTTAAGGAGGAAACTGTATGACCACGAAATTCACTGCTCTGGCTGTTTTTCTTCTTTGTTTCATGCCTGCAGCCAAAATTGAGCATACACAAGCTTCACTACTGAGCGCAAAGAAGACAAAACATGAAGAAGCGAAATGGCTTACACATATAGATCGAAATACGAATGAATCTTTCCCTTCACTGTCTGCTGATAAGGACAAGAAAATAAAACCGATTAAGCTATCAGCACACACTGAAAAGAAAGAGAAAGATAAACCGGACAAAACAAATGATGAGAAAGAAACATATACACAGTCTGAAAAAGAGTTGCTGTCCCGTCTCGTTCACGCAGAGGCCAAAGGAGAATCATATAAAGGCAAGGTCGCTGTAGCAAGCGTTGTACTGAACAGAACGGAGAAAAAAGGTTTTCCTGATACGATAAGAGGAGTTATTTATCAGAAAAACGCCTTTGAACCGGTCGCAAACGGGAGCATTAACCAAAAGCCTGATAAAGAATCGATTGAAGCTGCCGAAGAAGCGCTGTCCTCAAAAAATAGAGAAACAGATGCCATATTCTTTTATAATCCGAAAACAGCGTCAGATAATTGGATTCGTTCAAGAAAAATCGTAGAAAAAATCGGCAGACACGTTTTTGCCGTCTAAGCATAGAAGAGACAATTTGTCTCAGCTGTGCTTTTTTTCATATAAAGAGTAAAAATAAAATAATTTTTGAACTTGTCTCATATGATGTTGGTAGTACAAGAGACAAGGAGAGACATCATGAATCGATTTGTGAAAGGGATCATTCTTTTATCCATTGCCGCCTTTTTCGCTGAATGCCTTGAATTTGTCGTCAATATGATTTTGGCGCGGGAGCTTGGCGAGCATGGGATGGGGCTTTACATGAGTATTTTGCCCACGATCTTTTTAATTATTGTCATCGCGAGCCTGGAACTGCCGATATCCATTTCTAAATTCATTGCCGAGTCAAATCCTAAGCTTCATGAAAGCATGCTGAGGCACGCTTTCAGAATGACAGCCATTTTTACTGCTTTTTCTACTGTCGCCGCTAGTATTGCGCTTCCGTTTATTCCGGTATTTGATACATACCACCCGTTTATTAAAGGGATTGTCATCGGCTTAATTCCTGTTGTCGCCTTTACTTCAATCGCCAGGGGCTACTTTATGGGTGTGCAGAAAATGGGGAAGATCGCAATTGCCAATGTGCTGAAAAAAATCATCCAGCTCTTGTGCTTATTCCTCTTTTTTCAATGGTACTCATTTGAATTGGACATGGCTGTGCTGATTTCCTTGTTTGTTCTAGTCGTGAGTGATGTGGTCGTGCTTGTTTACTTATATTCACAATTTATCATGGCAAGGCGGGCGTTATCCGGCCAGCAGCACATTCATTTGCGCGGAAAGGATGTAAGGAAAAGACTGCTTGCTGTTTCAATTCCTACAACAGGACTGCGTATTTTTCATGCGGTTGTCAATGCAATTGAACCCTTTTTAGTAAAAGGAGCTCTTTTGGCTGCGGGCGTTGCCGGGACAGCGGCGATCGATCAATACGGAATGCTGGCAGGAGTGGCTGTGACGATAGGGTCGTTCCCTGCTTTTATTGCCCATTCGTTAATGGTCGTCATGATACCGAGTATTTCGGAAGCTTATGCGCTTTCTCAGTATGACATCGTGTTAAAAAGACTGAAGCAGTCGATTTTCATTACATTAGGTTACGGTATACCTGCCGTCTGGGTCATGTTCCAGTTTGCGGGACCTCTCACGCATTTGTTTTTTCACTCTCCTGAAGCGCAGTATTACCTGCAGCTGTTGTGGCCTTACTTTCTCTTTCATCTGTTTGTCATGCCGCTGCAGGCGTGCTTAATCGGGATGGGTTTTGTGAAAGAGGCTTTTTATCACAATGTATGGAGCCATATCGTTGCGCTAAGTATGATGTATGTACTGGGATCAATGGAGAATCTGCAAATGCTCGGGATTATCCTTGGAATGAACACTGGCATGATTCTTTTGACGAGCTTGCACTATGCCACGATCTGCAAAGCATTGAAGGTATCCGTATTTCTTACGGGTGGGACCAGAACGCCGCGAATTGAAGGATGATAAAGGAACAGCAGGGGCAAGCTAATTGAAAAGCATGAAAGGAAGATTCCATGTTGACGAAGCGCTTGCTTACTATATACATTATGTTATTAGGGTTGATTGCATGGTTTCCATGTGCGGCACAAGCTGAGGAAAAACAGCCTGCTGTTCCCGCTGTTTTTCTTATGAAAACGATAGAAGGGGAGGACATCTCGATTCCGAATAAAGGGCAAAAAACAATTCTCCATTTTTGGACGTCATGGTGTCCGCCCTGCAAAAAGGAGCTTCCCCAGTTTCAATCGTTTTATGATGCCCATCCATCCGACAGTGTAAAGCTGGTAACGGTGAATTTAGTGAATTCGGAACAAAATCAGCAAGTCGTTGAAGATTTTATTAAAGCAAACAAGCTGACGTTCCCGATTGTCCTTGACTCAAAAGGGGAATTGATGAAGGAGTATCATATCATTACGATCCCAACATCATTTTTGCTGAATGAAAAGGGAGAAATTGAAAAAACAAAAATTGGCCCGATGACAGCGGAACAACTGAAGGGATGGACGGAAGAATAGCTGAGAGCATAGACTCTCAGCTTTTTTCATATAGAGAAGAAGCGAATAAACATTAATGATAATTATTATCAAAAAGAAATTAAAATAATTATAATTGAAATTCTCTTCGTGCGTGCTATAATAAAGGAAGACATCAAGAAATAACTGACGATAAAGCTGCCTTTTGGGCAGCGATTTTGTTTTTATAAGAGAAATGAAGATGATTTACGTTCTCAATTAGAGAGGAGAATTCGATATGAATGAACAAGTTATCGTTCAACGCGACTCGCACGAGCCATTGAAAACAGACAAGAGGGAAAAAAACTGGGCACAGCACGCGGAGCTTATTGCAGCACTTGTATCAGGCGCTCTTATTTTGGCAGGCTGGCTCTTATCCGGATATCAGGTATTATCCATAATACTTTTCTTGCTGGCTTTTGTGATCGGCGGATTTGCTAAAGCAAAGGAAGGAATCGAAGAAACACTCGAATCCAAAACGCTGAATGTAGAACTTTTAATGATTTTCGCTGCCGTTGGTTCCGCCTTGATCGGATACTGGGCAGAGGGTGCTATTTTAATATTTATTTTTTCCTTAAGCGGAGCTTTAGAAACATACACGATGAATAAAAGCAGCAGAGATTTAACGTCTTTAATGCAGCTTGAGCCTGAAGAAGCGACATTGATGGTCAATGGTGAAACCAAAAGAGTTCCGGTTTCAGACTTGCAGGCCGGTGATATGATCGTGATCAAACCTGGAGAACGCGTAGCGGCAGACGGTATCATTGAATCGGGCTCGACAAGTCTTGACGAGTCGGCTTTAACAGGTGAATCAATGCCTGTAGAAAAAAACACAGGCGACACTGTATTCACAGGAACGGTGAATCGCAATGGCTCCTTGACTGTCCGTGTCACGAAAGCAAATGAAGATTCGTTATTCAGAAAAATTATCAAACTGGTTGAATCAGCGCAAAATAGTGTTTCACCCGCGCAGGCTTTCATCGAACGATTTGAAAATGCTTATGTGAAAGGTGTGCTAATTGCGGTGGCGCTCCTTTTATTCGTCCCGCACTTTGCGCTGGGCTGGAGCTGGAGTGAAACCTTCTACCGCGCAATGGTGTTTATGGTTGTCGCGTCACCTTGTGCGCTTGTCGCCTCTATTATGCCGGCGGCGCTGTCCCTGATTTCAAATGGCGCCCGCAACGGCATGCTTGTGAAAGGAAGCGTCTTTCTTGAACAGCTGGGCTCAGTGCAAATGATCGCCTTTGATAAAACCGGCACTGTAACAAAAGGCCAGCCTGCCGTAGAGACGATTAGAATAGCAGAAGGATTCAGTGAAGCGGAAGTTCTTGAGGCTGTCTATGCCATCGAAATGCAATCAAGCCATCCGCTCGCCCAAGCCATAACGGCGTACGCTGAAAGCCGCGGCGTGAATCAGTCTGGCTACATATCTATAGAAGAAACCTCAGGGTTTGGCGTTATGGCAGAAGTGTCGGGTGCGAAATGGAAGGTCGGTAAAGCAGGTTTTATCGGCGAGGAAATGGCAGCACAATTTTTGAAACAAACAGCATCAGATGTCATTCAAAGCGGTCATACAATTGTATTTGTGAAAAAGGATGATCAAATAGCAGGCTGTATCGCACTGAAGGACCAAATCAGGCCTGAAGCAAAAGAGGTCATGGAAGAACTGAACCGACTTGGGATTAAAACGGCCATGCTGACAGGAGATCACGAAGACACGGCTCAAGCGATTGCCAAGGAAGCCGGCATGACAACTGTCGTAGCAGAATGCCTGCCTGACCAAAAAGTGAATGAAATCAAACGGTTAAAAGAAGAATTCGGAACGATTGCAATGGTGGGTGACGGAATCAATGATGCGCCGGCACTCAAAGCGGCGGATGTCGGCATTGCGATGGGCGGCGGAACAGATGTAGCACTTGAGACCGCTGATATGGTCCTCATGAAAAACGATTTGAAAAAGCTCGTAAACATGTGCCGCTTGTCTCGGAAAATGAACAGGATCATCAAACAAAATATCGTGTTTTCTCTAGCTGTAATCTGCCTGCTGATTTGTGCAAACTTTTTGCAGGTGATGGAATTGCCATTTGGCGTGATTGGTCATGAGGGCAGCACGATTTTGGTCATACTAAACGGTTTAAGACTCCTAAAATAAAACCAGCAGCCCTAATCAGGCTGCTGGCTTTTTATGTATCAAGCTTTCCCTTCATTTTTGTCTTTATCAGATCTTTTCATAACCAGGATGAGAGCGAGGATGCAGCAAAGGAAACCCGCTGCACAGCCTATGATAGAGCTGTAATAATAAAAGCCCACCATCTTCATCCCGATAAAAGGAGCGGAAATTCCCAAAACCGTTAAGAGCATAACTGCTTTTCGTCTGAAAAAATTCATCAGCAAACGGAACAACCCCCCTGCGATTGAACGTTACTGTCAGTATACAGGAAGAGGAGCAGGAAATAAAATGCATTAGAAAATGAAGGCGTCGTGAAAGGCAAACACCGGTAAAACCTGTTACAATGGAAGACAGAACAATGCATTGCAAATGGCAGGGAGGAACAAGAAGTGAATAGAATACAACGCGTCTCTTCATGGCTGAAGGAAGCGGGGCATACTGCCGCATTTATTCATACAAAAGAAAATGTTTTTTACTTAACCGGTTTTTACACAGAGCCGCATGAAAGATTAATGGGGTTATTTGTTTTTCAAGAAGAGGAGCCTTTCTTTGTTTGTCCAGGAATGGAAGCAGGACAGGCCCGCAACGCAGGCTGGAATCATGAAATCATTGGCTATGCGGATCACGAAAATCCGTGGGAGCTGATAGAGAAGGCCTTGAAAAAGCGAAATATCAGCATACATACGCTTGCGGTAGAAAAGGATTCAATCTCGCTATCACGTGCAGAACAGCTGAAGCATGCGACTGGCGGGGCTCAATTTGTTTCAGCAGAAGAAACACTCAATCAATTTCGCCTGATTAAAGAAGACAATGAGATTCGTTTGCTGAAAGAGGCGGCAAAGCTTGCGGATTACGGTGTTGAAGTCGGCACAGCCGCTTTGCGTGAAGGCATCAGTGAAGTGGAAGTGCTCGCTCAAATTGAGTATGAGCTGAAGAAAAAAGGAATTCAGGGCATGTCTTTCTCTACAATGGTTTTATTCGGAGAAAAATCAGGCCAGCCACATGGAAATCCTGGTACAGCCACGTTGAAGAAAGGTGATTTTGTATTATTTGATCTCGGTGTTATTCTTGACGGCTATTGCTCTGATATTACAAGAACGTTTGCTTACAAAACCATCAATCCGAAGCAGGAGGCCATTTACGAGACTGTACTTCAAGCGGAAAAAGCCGCGATTGAGGCAAGCAAACCCGGTGTGAGAATCGGAGATCTGGACTTAACCGCCCGCGGAATCATTGAAAAAGCGGGATACGGTGACTATTTTCCTCACCGGCTTGGGCATGGACTCGGAATTTCTGTCCATGAGTATCCATCAATGAGCCAGGCCAACGATACACTGCTGCAGGAAGGCATGGTCTACACGATCGAACCGGGGATTTATGTGCCTGAAATCGGCGGCGTGCGCATTGAGGATGACGTTCACGTAACAAAGGACGGGGCAGTTGCTCTGACCCAATATCCAAAGGAATTAATCATACTGCCGTAATAAGAAATAAAAAAGGACTTTGTTCTCGACATCGTCCTTTTTTATCTGCATTAAATAAAAAAATCATCAAATGTTCGAAAGGGTTTAATTTCATGTTTTTGGTTGAGAGGTTTTACAGCAAGACAGCTGCCACCGAGAACAGTGAGACATAACCCAATTAAAATGAAGAAACCCATGTGATCTTCTCCTTTCAGCTAAAAACACAAAAAGATATCTGGTACGTCCATATCATATTGTATGAAACGCATTCCAGATCAAGGGGATTTAGAAAGAAGGGAATCTATGGCTAATATTAAAGACATTGCAGAGAAAGCCGGTGTCTCTGTTACAACGGTTTCCCGAGTCATAAACAATCATCCATACGTCAGTGAAGACAAACGAAAAAGAGTGTTTGAGGCAATGGAATCATTGGAGTACACGAGAAATATTCACGCTGTACATTTGTCGAAAGGATTTTCAAACATGATTGGTGTTGTCTTGCCGACGGTTAATCTGCCATATTTTGCAGAGCTGATTGCAGGAATAGCCGACGCAGCCGCGGAATCCGGGGTTCACCTCTCTTTATTCCAAACAAACTATGAGGTACAAAAAGAAATCTTTGCGCTGTCCCAATTAAAGCAGCGCCAGGTTGACGGCCTGATTTTTTGCTCAAAGGCGCTTGCTGATGAGAAACTCATGGAATGGGAGGGCCCGATTTTGCTTTGCCAGAATTCAGATAATGCCCGCTTCCCAACCATCAGCATTCCTCATCGAGAAGCATTTCGGAACGGCTTGGACTATTTAATTGCCAAAGGGCACAAAAAAATAGCCATCTGTTTGGCAAGAAAAAAAGGCATGAACAGTCATTTTCGAATCAAAGCCTACAAAGAGGCATTGGAAGAGATCGGTGAGGCATTTCGTGAAGACTGGGTAATTGAGAAAGCGATTACAATCAATGATGGGAAGGCGCTTTTTCATAAATGGAATACGTGGAAGGAAAAGCCGACGGCTATTTTTGTTGCCAATGACCAAGTCTCAGCAGGGCTTTTTCTTGAAGCAAAGAACCAGCGGGTGTCAGTACCGGATGAGCTTGCAATCTTAAGCGTTGATAACCACGAAATCAGCCAAGCGCTTGGAATCACAACGATCGATATTCAGACAAGGGAAATGGGAAAGCAGGCATTTGCCATACTGGAAAAAAGAATTCAAGGACAGCCGATTGAAAGGAAAGTTCTGGATTACCGTCTCATCGAAAGATCGACTGTTTAGTGAATGCATTGAAAAAAGGTTTGACGTGCATTCCGTTCGTTATGTACGATATGAGGTATTGAATGACAAAGGAGCTGAGGATCGTGAATGGGTCCTTCACAGTGAAAAAGGTACTGAATAATAATGTATTAATTGCTTCTCATCATAAATACAGCGAAGTCGTTTTAATCGGAAAAGGTATTGGTTTCGGAAAAAAACAAGATGATGTCATTGAAGATAAAGGCTACGATAAAATGTTCATTTTAAAAGACGAGAAGGAACAAAAGCAGTTTAAAAAGCTCCTTGACTATGTTGATGAAAAGCTCGTTGATATTTCAAACGATGTCATCTATCACATAAGCAATAGGACTAATCACTCATTAAATGAACATATTCACATTGCGTTGACAGACCATATCGCATTTGCGATCAAAAGGCAGCAGCAGGGATTTGATATGAAAAATCCATTTCTAATGGAGACTCAGTCACTATATCCTGAGGAGTACCAAATTGCCAAAGAAGTCATAGATATGATCAATGAAAAAGCGGGAATCTGCCTTCCGGAAGGGGAGATTGGTTTTATCGCTCTGCATATCCATTCAGCGTTGACAAACCGTCCGCTGTCCGAGGTCAATCAGCACTCTCAGCTCATGGCGCAGCTTGTCGAGGTGATTGAAGACTCATTTCAAATGAAAGTAAATAAGGAAAGTGTCAACTATTTGCGGCTGATCAGGCATATCAGATTTACAATAGAAAGAATTAAAAAAGAAGAACCGACTAAAGAACCAGAAAAATTAATGTTGTTATTGAAAAATGAATATCCGCTATGCTACAATACAGCTTGGAAATTGATTAAAATCTTGCAGCAAACATTGAAGAAACCAGTTCATGAGGCGGAAGCGGTTTATCTGACGCTTCATCTGTACCGATTAACCAATAAAATTTCATAAATTCAGTTTATCCTTATAACGTGTTACTGATTCGATCAGGCATGAGTGATTGAGGGAAAAAAACGGGAAGTTCATTCTCGTTCTTTTGCGCACCCAATTTTGCTCATGCCTTTTTGTTGTGTAAAAGGGCAAATGTAAACGGTTAAACTGGAAGACTTACGCCTGTGAATTCGTTGTCATGATTTTTAGCTGTAAGGTCAGACTAGTAAAAAGAGGAGGTCAATTCTTATGTTTAAAGCATTATTCGGCGTTCTTCAAAAAATTGGGCGTGCGCTTATGCTTCCAGTTGCGATCCTTCCGGCTGCGGGTATTTTGCTTGCGATCGGGAATGCGATGCAAAATAAGGACATGATTCAGGTCCTGCATTTCTTGAGCAATGACAATGTTCAGCTTGTAGCAGGTGTGATGGAAAGCGCTGGGCAGATTGTTTTCGATAACCTTCCGCTTCTTTTCGCAGTAGGTGTAGCCATCGGGCTTGCCAACGGTGATGGAGTTGCAGGGATTGCAGCAATTATCGGTTATCTTGTAATGAATGTATCCATGAGTGCGGTTCTTCTTGCAAACGGAACCATTCCTTCGGATTCAGTTGAAAGAGCCAAGTTCTTTACGGAAAACCATCCTGCATATGTAAACATGCTTGGTATACCTACCTTGGCGACAGGGGTGTTCGGCGGTATTATCGTCGGTGTGTTAGCTGCATTATTGTTTAACAGATTTTACACAATTGAACTGCCGCAATACCTTGGTTTCTTTGCGGGTAAACGTTTCGTTCCAATTGTAACGTCAATTTCTGCACTGATTCTGGGTCTTATTATGTTAGTGATCTGGCCTCCGATCCAGCATGGATTGAATGCCTTTTCAACAGGATTAGTGGAAGCGAATCCAACCCTTGCTGCATTTATCTTCGGGGTGATTGAACGTTCGCTTATCCCATTCGGATTGCACCACATTTTCTATTCGCCGTTCTGGTATGAATTCTTCAGCTATAAGAGTGCAGCAGGAGAAATCATCCGCGGGGATCAGCGTATCTTTATGGCGCAGATTAAAGACGGTGTACAGTTAACGGCAGGTACGTTCATGACAGGTAAATATCCATTTATGATGTTCGGTCTGCCTGCTGCGGCGCTTGCCATTTATCATGAAGCAAAACCGCAAAACAAAAAACTTGTTGCAGGTATTATGGGTTCAGCGGCCTTGACATCCTTCTTAACGGGGATCACAGAGCCATTGGAATTTTCTTTCTTATTCGTTGCTCCAGTCCTGTTTGCGATTCACTGTTTGTTTGCGGGACTTTCATTCATGGTCATGCAGCTGTTGAATGTTAAGATTGGTATGACATTTTCCGGCGGTTTAATTGACTACTTCCTATTCGGTATTTTACCGAACCGGACGGCATGGTGGCTAGTCATCCCTGTCGGCTTAGGGTTAGCGGTCATTTACTACTTCGGATTCCGATTTGCCATCCGCAAATTTAATCTGAAAACACCTGGACGCGAGGATGCTGCGGAAGAAACAGCAGCACCTGGGAAAACTGGTGAAGCAGGGGATCTTCCTTATGAGATTCTGCAGGCAATGGGTGACCAGGAAAACATCAAACACCTTGATGCTTGTATCACTCGTCTGCGTGTGACTGTAAACGATCAGAAAAAGGTTGATAAAGACCGTCTGAAACAGCTTGGCGCTTCCGGAGTGCTGGAAGTCGGCAACAACATTCAGGCTATTTTCGGACCGCGTTCTGACGGGTTAAAAACGCAAATGCAAGACATTATTGCGGGACGCAAGCCTAGACCTGAGCCGAAAACATCTGCTCAAGAGGAAGTAGGCCAGCAGGTTGAGGAAGTGATTGCAGAACCGCTGCAAAATGAAATCGGCGAGGAAGTTTTCGTTTCTCCGATTACCGGGGAAATTCACCCGATTACGGATGTTCCTGACCAAGTCTTCTCAGGGAAAATGATGGGTGACGGTTTTGCGATTCTCCCTTCTGAAGGAATTGTCGTATCACCGGTTCGTGGAAAAATTCTCAATGTGTTCCCGACGAAACATGCGATCGGCCTGCAATCCGACGGCGGAAGAGAAATTTTAATCCACTTTGGTATTGATACCGTCAGCCTGAAGGGCGAAGGATTTACGTCTTTCGTATCAGAAGGAGACCGCGTTGAGCCTGGACAAAAACTTCTTGAAGTTGATCTGGATGCAGTCAAACCGAATGTACCATCTCTCATGACACCGATTGTATTTACAAACCTTGCTGAAGGAGAAACAGTCAGCATTAAAGCAAGCGGTTCAGTCAACAGAGAACAAGAAGATATTGTGAAGATTGAAAAATAAGGGTGTTAGTACGCCGTGCTTGTCAGATGACAAGTACGGTTGTATGATATAATATTGTGAAGTAATAAAGCTTTAAGTTAAAAGGAGAATGATAAAAATGGCACAAAAAACATTTAAAGTAACTGCAGATTCTGGAATCCATGCTCGTCCTGCGACAGTTCTTGTACAAACTGCTAGCAAATACGACGCTGACGTTAATTTAGAATATAACGGCAAAACAGTTAACCTTAAATCTATTATGGGTGTTATGTCTTTAGGTATCGCTAAAGGCGCTGAGATCACAATCTCTGCTTCCGGAGCTGACGAAAACGATGCTCTTAACGCTTTAGAAGAAACAATGAAAAGCGAAGGACTCGGCGAGTAATGCAAGAATTAAAAGGGATTGGTGCTTCAGCCGGCATCGCGATTGCAAAAGCATACCGGCTTGAAGAGCCAGATTTAACGGTTGAAAAGAAAAACATCTCTGATTCTGAAGCGGAAGTAAGCCGTTTTGATGAAGCGATTGCACGTTCAAAAGAAGAGCTCGAAAAAATCAAAGAGCACGCTTTGAAAGAACTGGGTCAGGATAAAGCTGATATTTTTTCTGCTCACCTTTTAGTTCTCAGTGACCCTGAGCTTCTGAACCCTGTGAAAGAAAAAATCAGCACTGATTCAGTGAACGCTGAATTCGCTTTAAAAGAAACGTCTTCTATGTTCGTTACCATGTTTGAATCTATGGACAACGAATATATGAAAGAGCGTGCGGCAGATATCCGCGATGTAACAAAACGCGTAACCGGCCACCTGCTTGGCGTCGAAATTCCAAACCCAAGCATGATCTCAGAAGAGGTTATTATTGTCGCTGAAGACTTAACACCGTCTGACACAGCCCAATTAAACCGTGAGTTCGTAAAAGGATTCACTACTGATATCGGCGGACGCACATCTCACTCTGCCATCATGGCACGTTCTCTTGAGATTCCAGCAGTTGTTGGAACGAAAGCGGCTACAGGCACGATCCAAAACGGCGTGACTGTTATCGTTGACGGTATCAATGGCGATGTCATTATTGACCCATCTGCGGAAACTGTAAAAGAGTATGAAGAAAAACATAATGCTTATTTGGCTCAAAAAGCTGAGTGGGCGAAGCTTGTCAATGAACCGACTGTCTCAAAAGACGGACATCATGTAGAGCTTGCAGCGAACATCGGTACTCCTGATGATGTAAAAGGTGTTCTTGAAAACGGCGGAGAAGCAGTTGGCCTTTACCGTACAGAATTCCTTTACATGGGAAGAGATCAGCTGCCTACAGAAGATGAGCAGTTTGATGCTTACAAAACGGTTCTTGAGCGTATGGAAGGAAAATCAGTCGTCGTGCGTACACTTGATATCGGCGGAGACAAAGAGCTTCCTTACCTGCAGCTTCCTAAAGAAATGAACCCGTTCCTGGGATATAGAGCGATTCGTCTTTGCCTTGAAGAGCAAGAAATCTTCAGAACACAGCTTCGCGCGCTGCTTCGTGCAAGTACATACGGAAACTTGAAAATCATGTTCCCTATGATTGCGACAGTTAACGAATTCAAAGAAGCAAAAGCGATCCTTCTTGAAGAGAAAGAAAAGCTCGTAAAAGCGGGACAGGCTGTATCTGACGATATTGAAGTCGGAATGATGGTTGAGATTCCGTCAACTGCAGTCATCGCTGATCAGTTTGCTAAAGAGGTTGATTTCTTCAGTATCGGAACAAACGACTTGATCCAATACACAATGGCAGCTGACCGTATGAATGAACGTGTATCTTACCTGTATCAGCCATACAACCCGGCAATCCTTCGCTTAATTACACTGGTAATTGAAGCAGCACACAAAGAAGGAAAATGGGTTGGCATGTGTGGAGAAATGGCAGGAGACGAGATTGCGATTCCAATCCTTCTCGGCTTAGGCTTAGATGAGTTCTCAATGAGCGCAACGTCTATTCTTCCGGCAAGAACACAGATCAGCAAATTGTCTAAACAAGAAGCTGAGTCATTCAAAGAGAAAATCTTATCTATGAGCACGACAGAAGAAGTTGTCGCGTTCGTAAAAGAAACCTTCAAGTAATGTACAAAAACCAGACGGCCTCCGGCCTGTCTGGTTTTTTTCATAAGTAAGGGTATAGAAGGACACAATAACATGGCTAGGAGGGATAGTATGTCAAACCAATTTAACGCAGGAGATACTGTTTATGTGATCTACAGAAATCCGCACGCCGCCAATGTAGCCCACATAAAGGAAGCCAAAATTGTGCACCATCCATACCATGAAGGCGAGCTTTCCCTGTTTATTTATGAAACCTATCATCCGTTCGCAGAGGACGATGCTGTGTTTGCAAGCTATGAAGAAGCTAAATCGCTTTACAAAGAACTCTTTGATATTGATCCGTATGAGTAACAAGGAAATCATTACAACTCATATCCTTTCCGCCTAGTGAGAAAAGTAACGTTAGTAAAGGAAAAGGATGTGGCATCATGCAGAACCCATTTGTTCCGCAGCTTGTATATATAGAACCGAGGGCACTGGAATACCCGCTAGGCCAAGAATTACAAGAAAAATTTGAGAATATGGGCATTGAAATCAGAGAAACAACATCCCACAATCAGGTGCGTAATATTCCTGGGAAAAATCATCTTCAGCAATATCGCAATGCGAAATCAACTTTAGTTATCGGTGTCCGGAAAACATTAAAGTTTGATTCATCCAAACCCTCGGCTGAATATGCCATTCCGTTTGCAACAGGCTGTATGGGGCATTGTCATTACTGCTACCTGCAAACAACCATGGGATCAAAGCCGTATATCAGAACTTATGTAAACGTCGAAGAGATTTTGGATCAGGCAGATAAGTATATGAAGGAGCGCGCACCAGAGTTCACAAGGTTCGAAGCATCATGTACGTCAGACATTGTAGGAATTGATCATCTGACACACACGCTGAAGCGCGCCATTGAACATTTTGGCCAAAGTGATCTCGGAAAGCTCCGATTTGTAACGAAATTTCATCATGTCGATCACCTATTAGACGCAAAGCATAACGGGAAAACGAGATTCAGATTCAGTATTAATGCCGACTATGTGATTAAAAACTTTGAGCCGGGAACTTCACCTCTTGATAAGCGGATAGAGGCGGCAGTAAAAGTTGCAAAAGCAGGCTACCCGCTAGGCTTTATTGTTGCTCCGATTTATATTCATGAAGGCTGGGAAGAAGGATACAGACATCTGTTTGAAAAGCTTGATGCTGCTTTGCCGCAGGACGTTAGACATGACATAACGTTTGAATTAATTCAACACCGTTTTACAAAACCGGCCAAACGAGTGATAGAGAAAAATTATCCGAAGACGAAGCTCGAATTAGATGAAGAAAAGCGCCGTTATAAATGGGGACGCTACGGGATCGGAAAATATATTTATCAGAAAGATGAAGAGCATGCACTTCGAGAAGCACTTGAATCCTATATTGATACCTTTTTCCCTAACGCGAAAATTGAATATTTCACTTAAACGGGCTGTTGTGATCAACAGCTCTCTTTTTATAAAAAGGATTTTTCCATTCCATCAAAACGCCGTAATTCAATGATTCTTTATCCTCTACATAATTGCTTACTACACGAATAGGTGAACGCCCGCAACGGAGGAGAAAGGACAGTACAGGGTCGTTTTTCCTGCCTTCCATCACATCTTCAACGTACTGAACAGCGCTGATCTCGTGTGCGTATTTATGATATAAAGGAATGCGGCCGCCGCCGAGAAGGCGCTCCAGTCTCTTATCAACAGTCAGCTCATACATCGTATTCATCAGCCATTTTCCGATTCCAAGCTTTCGATAATGAGGAGAAACAGAAATATCCACTACATATAAAGTATTTCCATGAGGTTCATGATTTTTAATCGATCCGTTGTCTGTTGCTTGTGCCCAAGTATGATCAGGAGATTCAGGCTCAAATTGTACAATAAGAGCAGTCATGGAACCGATAATTCTGCCATTGATGAGCGCGCATAAAGCGCCTTCCGGAAAGGTTTTGATATGGCTGACAAGCTGGTCCTCTGACCACAGCAATTCCTGGGGAAACGGAGGAGGGAAACATTCTTCTTGAAGAGAAATCAGCCTCTCGATGTCAGTCTCAGTGTAGTTTCTGATGGTCAGAGCCTCAAATTTTCTGCTGTCGCGCACATACATTTGTTTTAGTATGATCATCACTCTCCTTATGTTGTTTCATTATAACGAAGATTGAATTTTCAGTAAATATATTCCGATTTTCTTATAATTTATTTTTTGATTATTCATTTTTCAAACGAAAGGGCCGATATAGAAATTAGGAGGGGATTGGTTTGTTTAAAAAACTTCACATGAAGATTGCTGTTTTTGTTTCGATTATGTTAATCGTCACAGTTGTTCTTTTAATGCTGTCTTCTTATTTGACGCTAAAACCGATGATTACAGAGGATGGGAAAAATACAACTCAAAACGTGACGCAGTCACTTGAACAAAATATTGAATTGCAATTAAAGAGTTATGCCATTTCGTTATCAAGATTGGCTAATGGGGAATTAACGCATACATTTGTAACGAAACCAAGTAAAGAAGTTGCTCGGCTGTTTCACGATGACATTAAGCAAATCAAAGATAACGATGATTATGTTGCGATGGCTTACATAGGCACCGCAAAAAAAGAAATGTTTACATATCCAAAAGCGGATTTCGCTGAGGATTATGATCCAGCATCAAGACCATGGTATAAGCTTGCAGCTGAAACCCCGGATCAAGTTGTTTGGACGGAACCTTATAAAGATGTCGTGACAGGAGACATGATTGTTACTGCATCGAAAGCGATCTTAGACGGGCAAAAAGTGATAGGGGTTGCCAGCTATGACTTGAAACTCTCTGCTATCCAGAGTATGGTCAATAAACAAAAGGTGCCTTACAATGGATTTGCCTTTTTAGCTGATACGAGCGGCAATCTTTTAGCCCATCCGTCAAATCAAGGAAAAAATATATCAAAGGATCAAACACTGCAAACCATCGCATCCGAGAAAAAAGGGATACAAGATGTGAATGGAAAAATGGTTGTGTACCAAACGATTGGCGAAACGGGCTGGAAGGTCGGAACGCAATTTGATACCGATCAATTAATGTGGATTTCAGATAAAATGAATCGGGCAAATCTTTGGATATCATTGCTTGCGCTTATCATAACAATTATTCTCAGCTACTTCCTGGCCAAAACGATAACCGGTCCGATACAGCAGCTGATCGCAAAAACGAAAGCTGTTTCCGCAGGCGATTTAACAGTGCGCGCGGAATCAAAATCTAAGGATGAAGTCGGTATTTTAACAAGAGATTTCAATCTGATGGTTGAAAATATGAAGGAAATGGTTGAGCAAGTGAGACTCTCTTCAGGGAAAGTATCTGACACCTCTGAACAACTAACGGCTGTCTCTGCCGAAACTAATGAAACAAGCGGACAAATTGCAAAAGCGATTGAAGAAGTAGCCGCAGGAGCATCGGAACAGGCTTCTGAAGTTGAAACCATTAATGAAAAATCGGAAAGCCTGTCAACGAAAATCAGGCAAATCGCTGAGGAGGCAGGCGGAATTAAAGAACGTTCAAAATCGTCCGAGGATGCAAGCTATAAAGGACTTGACGCGCTCGGCCAGCTGCTGATGAAATCAAACGAAGCCAATATGGAAACGAAAAAGGTTGAAACGATGCTGCTGGATTTGGAAAATCAAACTAAGAATATTGAAGAAGTCGTTACAGCGATTTCAAACATATCTGATCAAACCAACTTGCTTGCCTTAAATGCCAGTATTGAGGCAGCCAGAGCCGGAGAAAGCGGGCGCGGTTTTGCCGTCGTAGCCGATGAAGTGCGGAAGTTAGCTGAGCAATCAGCCCTTTCTACAAAGCATATCAGCGAGACTGTGAAGCTTATCCAGCTTGAGACAAAAGAGGCCTCTCACGCGATGGTTGAGGCAAGCAGAATGAATGATGAACAAAACAGTGCCATTCACGAAACTGGAGAGGTATTAAATACGATAACTGCAGAAATGCAGTCACTGGTACAAGGTATTGATCACATTTACGCGGAAATTCAAAGAATGAGTGAAGAACAGCTTGCGATTTCTGAAGCTATTCAAAGCATTTCAGCCATATCACAGGAATCAGCTGCCGCAGCAGAGGAAGTGAACGCATCAACCGATGAACAGCTTGTCACCCTTGATAAAGTCAAACACTCAACGGAAACACTAAAACATGCAAGCCAAGAACTTATGAACACAATTGCAAAATTCACATTGTAATCCAATTACATCCCCAAACATCATTTGTTTTGGGGATTTTTTATGTTATAAGATGAATAGATATGGTAGTCTAAAAAATGAAGGAAAAATGATAAATTTTAACTAAAATCAAAACGAAACATCAGGGAGGAATGACCTTGAAAAAAACAATTGGTTTTATCGGTCTTGGAGTGATGGGAAAGAGCATGGCATCACATATTCTGAATGACGGCCACCCTGTTTTGGTGTACACCCGGACAAAAGAAAAAGCAGAAAGCATACTTCAAAAAGGCGCGATCTGGAAAGATACGGTCAAAGATCTTTCGAAAGAAGCGGATGTCATCATTACAATGGTCGGCTATCCCAGTGATGTTGAAGAAGTGTATTTCGGAAGCAATGGAATTATTGAAAACGCAAAAGAAGGCGCATATCTTATTGATATGACGACATCTAAGCCTTCGCTTGCGAAGAAGATTGCTGAAGCGGCCAAAGAAAAAGCATTGTTCGCTTTAGACGCTCCTGTTTCCGGTGGAGACGTCGGTGCACAAAACGGAACACTCGCGATTATGGTCGGTGGAGAAAAAGAAGCTTTTGAAGCCTGCATGCCGATTTTCTCTTTAATGGGAGAGAATATTCAGTATCAAGGACCGGCTGGAAGCGGACAGCATACCAAGATGTGCAATCAGATTGCAATTGCAGCCGGTATGATCGGTGTTGCTGAAGCGATGGCTTATGCCCAAAAATCAGGCCTAGAGCCGGAAAATGTTCTGAAAAGCATCACAACGGGCGCAGCCGGAAGCTGGTCATTGTCAAATCTTGCTCCCCGTATGCTGCAAGGCAACTTTGAACCGGGATTTTATGTGAAGCATTTTATTAAGGATATGGGAATTGCACTAGAGGAAGCAGAATTAATGGGGGAAGAAATGCCAGGCTTGTCGCTCGCAAAATCCTTATATGACAAGCTAGCTGCTCAAGGTGAAGAAAACAGCGGAACACAGAGTATATATAAGCTTTGGGTGAAATAAAAAGACTGCTTGTATCCTGCAGGCAACCATCAGGCTGTCGTGAAAATCTCGATAGCCTTTTTTTGGACTATAAGTGCGTAAAAGAGAAAAATACCACTTGTTTTAATTAATTGACAAAACGGAAGGGTGAAAATAAGAACATGATTCTATAATTCTAGCTTTAAGAAAGAATCAATAGCTTAACCTATACATTCAACATCAGTGACTATTTTTCTGATGATCTAAATGCTTATTTGTTTTGTTTATTGATTTATTCTCTGAGATAGGATTATGGGGTAATATTCTTATTACTAAAGCGGCTTTGGAGTGAAGTCGATTTAGCATTGCCTCCTATCTCAGAAAAGTGAGTATAGGAGGCTTTTTTTGTAGATTATTATTGATGGGGGTATTGATATGAAGCTTGAACAGCAAGAAATAAATATTTTACATTCTGATTCTGGTCCATACGGGATAGCCATTTCACCCGAAGGAAAGGTATGGTTTACTCAACATAAAGCTAACAAGATCAGCTGTCTTGATAGAACGGGCCAAATTCAAGAGTATATTGTTCCGACACCTGATGCTGGAGTCATGTGTTTAACGGTGTCTTCAGAAGGTGATATTTGGTTTACAGAAAATAGGGCTAATAAGATAGGGAAACTGACAGCAAAACGGCAATTTATAGAATATCTATTGCCGCATCAACATTCAGCCCCATATGGGATTACGGAAGGTCCAGACGGAGATATCTGGTTTACTGAGATGAATGGAAATCGTATAGGTAAATTGACATCAGAGGGCAAAATTCATGAATACGAACTGCCTAATGAAGGATCGTACCCTTCTTTTATTACGTTGGGTTCAGATCACTCACTTTGGTTCACTGAAAACCAGAATAATGCTATCGGCAAAATAACTGAATCAGGTGAGTTAACGGAGTTTCCGATTCCTACACCAGCAGCAGGACCGGTAGGCATTACAAAAGGGCATGATGATGCACTTTGGTTTGTAGAGATAGTGGGTAATAAGATAGGTAAGATTACGGTTTCCGGTGACATAACTGAATATGATATCCCTACACCAAATGCACGGCCTCACGCTATCGCTGCAGGTGTAAAATCTGATTTATGGTTTACCGAATGGGGGGGGGAATAAAATCGGAAGGCTGACAAGTGATCGAACAATTGAAGAATATACAATCAACACACCTCATGCTGAGCCTCATGGAATAGGATGCGATAATGATGGCACAGTATGGTTTGCATTAGAATGTAACAAAATAGGGAAATTAAAATTAACTAAATAAAGGAAAAGAGGATCCTTTGCATCTCATGCGAAACCTATGTTGCTCAACCTGACCCAAACATTTCTCCTTTATTATAAAAAGTCAAATCTATCAATGGCATAAATCTGTTGCAGCAGCTTTGCTATTGAAGGTGAAAGAAAAACGGATTGTAGTGAATAAGTTCCCTTCGCAGCCGGATGAAGAAGACTGCCGTAACTTGACCTTGCTTGGCTGGGGGTCTGGCGGCTTTTTTCTGTTTCTCCATACATTTAGATGAATACAAAAAAAGCTTGTAGAAAAAACATGGTTTTCTCTACAAGCTGAAGATTACCTGTATCGTACAGGGAATTTTTTTTATTATTTTCCGATGAATTGTTGTGTCCAGATGCTTCCAGACTCAACGTAGCCAACACCGATGTGAGTAAAGTTAGGGTTTAGAATGTTTTTTCTGTGTCCTTCACTGTTCATCCAAGCTTTTACTACTTCTTCTGGTGTCTTTTGGCCCTTCGCAATGTTTTCACCTGCTGTTTTGTAGCTGATTCCGAAAGATTTCATCATATCAAACGGTGAGCCGTATGTTGGGCTTTGGTGATCAAAGTAGTTTTTGTCCTTCATATCCTGAGATTTTGCTCGTGCAGATTTGCTTAACGTTTCATCAATTTGAAGCGGTTTTAAGCCTTGTTTTTGTCTTTCTGCATTTGTAAGTTCAACAACTTTTTTCTCATATGCACTTACAGATGAAGGTGCAGATGTTGTTGTGTTTGTTTTTTCAGCAGTTGCGGGTGCTTTAGAAGCAGTGCTTTGATCAGCAGCTGCTTTTTCAGTAGTCTTTTGTGCAGGTTTTGCCGTTTCTGTCTTTTGAACATCCTGAACTTTCACGTTAGATTGCTTCGCATGTTTTTGAAGAAACTGCTTAATCTCTTTTTCGTTTGCAGCGTTTAACGTTTTGATATTTGTGTTAATATGCAGTTTTTTCACTGCATCGTTAAGTGACATGTTTTGTACTGTGTTCCCCGTTTTTACTGTAACCACAGGCTGGCAGGAGAGTTCTTTCGCTGATGCTTGCTGTACGCCCCCGAATGTGAATAATCCAACCGCAGCGGCAGCAGATAAAATAAATGCTTTCTTCATTAGTTCGTAACCTCCTAGAGTTGTTTGTTTCTACAGAAAAATCATAACATAGCTTTTTTGTCATAAAGATTCCAGCACTTTCCTTTGACAAATAGAGATTGTCATTTTCGTAAAGTAAATGCGTTGAATCACTAAGAATAAGGGAATCAGCGGTATATATGATTTTATCGTACCGTTACATAGCTTCCTTTTTTTTGAACCGTTAGTTATATTTTAATGTGTTTTTATATTGACAGCTTTTTTTACTCCTTTTCGCTGTAACAACTATTACAAAGGTGTTACAATTAATCTCAGTATATGTAAATTTATTGAATGATTTGAGAGGGGTAACCAGAAGTGACTGAAATAGGACGTGAACCAAAGAAAAAGAGCAAAGGAAACAGAGCAATCAGAATGAACCTTTTTTTCCTAGCTGTCTTTGTTCTATTCACTGCATTAATTTTTAAGCTCGGGGTTGTTCAAATTGTTGAAGGCGAACAGCATGAAGAAGACGCTGAGAAATCAAATGCAAAAACAGCTTACTATCCTGCGCCTCGCGGGAAGATGTACGACAGAAATCAGAAAGTTGCTGTCGATAACCAGAGCGTTCCAGAAATTGTGTATGTATCAACATCTAGCACAAAAACAGAAGATAAAATCAAAACAGCGAAGCGGCTTGCTTCTTTCATTCATATTGATACCGAATTTTTGAAGGAAAGGGATCTTCGTGATTACTGGATCGCAGCTCATCCGAAAAAAGCCGCCGCTCTGCTTAAGGAATCAGAAAGCAATCTGAAAGGAGACCAGGCTTACAAGCTTCAAATAGAGCGTGTTCCGGATCAAGAATTAAAGGCTATTCAGCAAGATGACGAAGAAATGGAAACTGCTGCGATATATACAAGGTTTTCAAGCGGAAATGCTTACGAACCTCAAATCGTAAAGGCAATGAATCCAAATAAGAGCAATAGCAATGGAAAAAACGGAGCGCTGCTTGATGAGAAGAAAAACTCCTCGCAAAGACCAAAAAATGACTTAACATATGATGAAATTTCCATTGTTTCTGAGCATTTAGAAGAACTTCCGGGAATCGATATCGTAAACGATTGGACACGAAAATATCCTTATGACAAAACCCTTTATTCTGTTTTCGGGGGCGTTACGACACCTGATCAGGGCCTGCTGAGCGACCGGAAAGATTTCTACTTAACAAGAGGCTATGCGAATAATGACAGGGTGGGAAAAAGTTATTTAGAGTATCAATATGAAGAATATTTAAATTCGCATAAAGAAAAAGTGGAATACGTAGAAGATAATAAAGGAAATGTCGTCAGCCAAAAAACCATTGATAAAGGCAGCAGGGGATACGATCTTCAGCTTTCTTTTGACATGGAGCTTCAGGCAAAGGTAGAAAAGATTGTTGAAGAAGAAGTGAGAAATAGCCGCGCGCGCGGAAACTATATGCTTGACAGAGCCTTTGCCGTGATGATGGATCCGAATAACGGCGATATTTTGTCGATGGCAGGAAAAAAGATAGATTTAGAAACAAATAAGATTCAAGATTATGCGATCGGTGCTTTTACAACCCAATATGAAATGGGATCAGCAGTAAAGGGTGCAACCGTTCTCGCCGGCTATCAAGATGGTATCCCGCATTATAAATATTTCGTTGATACACCTCTGTATTTTGCAGGAAATAATAGGCCTAAGAAATCCTATATGAACATGGGAACCATCAATGAATTAACGGCTTTGCAAAAAAGTTCAAACGTATATATGTTTAATGTTGCTATGCATATAGCTGGGGTAACGTATAAGCCGCATGGACCGCTTCCTGCTGATCAGAAGGATCTGCTCAAAATGAGAAATTACTACAGCCAGTTTGGCCTTGGAGTCAAGACTGGTGTTGACCTGCCGCAGGAATCTGCAGGAATGCAAACGACACCTGATGCCGTAGGGGGACTAATTTTAGACTTGGCCATTGGTCAATATGATACATATACACCGCTTCAGATGGCACAGTACATTTCGGCAATCGCAAATGGCGGATACCGCATACAGCCTAGAATCGTCACAAGTATCCATAAACCCAGCAGTAAAGAGGAGCTTGGAAAAACAATTGAGCAAAGAAAGCCTAACATCCTGAATAAAATCAATAATACGGAAAGTGATATTCAGCAAGTAAAAACTGGAATGAAATTAGTTACAACTTCGGGGACCGCTAAAAATACTTTTACAGAAGACGTGTCTGGAAAAACGGGAACAGCTGAAACATTTTACTACGGCACAAATCAAAATTGGTGGGGAAAAAGGACATACAATCTAACATTTGTCGGCTATTACCCATCGAAAAATCCAAAAGTTGCATTTAGTGTGGTTGTACCTTCAGTAGCAAACGATCACGATCCGATCAATAAGTTAATCGCCAAAAGAGCCATACACGCCTACGCAGAGCTCGAAAAAAAACACAGTAAAAAATAAAAAACAGGGTGCACAACTAAAAGATTGTGTGCCCTTTCTTTTATTCAAAAATTGACGTTCACCATAAGAATAGAAGGAGAATACTCATTTTCTAGCGAATCATACTAGGTAAAAGTCAATCTGTATATGTCGAAACACGATGATCATGCAAAGGAGGGATTCTGTGGAACAGGATACGCAGCATGTTAAACCACTTCAAACAAAAACCGATATTCATGCAGTCTTGGCCTCTAATGGACGCATCATTTATATATCTGCCAACTCCAAACTGCATTTGGGCTATCTCCAAGGAGAGATGATCGGATCATTCCTCAAAACGTTTCTGCATGAGGAAGACCAATTTTTGGTTGAAAGCTATTTTTATAATGAACATCATCTGATGCCGTGCACCTTTCGTTTTATTAAAAAAGATCATACGATTGTGTGGGTGGAGGCTGCGGTAGAAATTGTTACGACAAGAGCTGAGCGGACAGAACGGGAAATCATTTTGAAAATGAAGGTTCTTGAAGAAGAAACAGGCCATCAATCCCTAAACTGCGAAAAACATGAAATCGAACCTGCAAGCCCGGAATCGACTACATATATAACGGATGATTATGAACGGTTGGTTGAAAATCTCCCGAGTCCGCTATGCATCAGTGTCAAAGGCAAGATCGTCTATGTAAACAGCGCGATGCTTTCAATGCTGGGAGCCAAAAGCAAGGATGCTATTATTGGTAAATGGTCCTATGAATTTATTGAAGAAGAATATCATGATATCGTGAAAAACAGGATTATACGAATGCAAAAAGGAATGGAAGTCGGAATGATTGAACAGACGTGGAAAAGGCTTGATGGCACACCTGTTCATTTAGAAGTGAAAGCATCCCCGACCGTCTACAAAAACCAGCAGGCTGAGCTGCTGCTGCTGATCGATATCTCTTCAAGGAAAAAATTCCAAACCATCCTGCAAAAAAGCCGTGAACGATATCAGCTGCTGATTCAAAATTCCATTGATACCATTGCGGTGATTCACAATGGAAAATGGGTGTTTATGAATGAATCGGGAATTTCCCTGTTTGAAGCGGCTACATATGAGGATTTAATTGGCAAAAACATATACGATCAGCTGCATCCTTGCGATCACGAGGATGTAAAAGAGAGAATCCAAAACATCGCCGAGCAAAAAACAGAATCTGAAATTGTCAAGCAATCCTGGTTCACCTTTCAGAACAGGGTCATTTATACGGAGATGGTCTGCATTCCGACGACCTTTTTTGGTGAAGCGGCCGTCCAGGTCATTCTTCGGGACATTTCAGAGAGAAAACAAACAGAAGAATTGATGCTGAAATCGGAAAAATTATCAATCGCAGGGCAGCTCGCGGCGGGAATCGCCCATGAGATCCGCAACCCTCTTACAGCGATCAAAGGATTTTTACAGCTGATGAAACCGACAATGGAAGGAAACGAACATTACTTTGATATTGTGTTTTCTGAACTCAGCCGTATCGAATTAATACTCAGTGAATTGCTCATGCTGGCGAAACCTCAGCAAAATGCTGTCAAAGAATATTTGAACTTGAAAAAATTAATTGGTGAGGTTTCAGCCCTGTTAGAAACGCAGGCGAATTTAAATGGCATTTTTATCAGAACAAGTTATGAAAAAGACAGCATTTATATAAACGGGGATCAAAACCAATTAAAGCAGGTATTCATTAATTTAATCAAAAATGCAGTTGAATCAATGCCTGATGGGGGAACAGTAGACATTATCATAACCGAAGATGAGCATTCTGTTCATGTTACTGTCAAAGACGAAGGGGAAGGTATACCTGAAAAGGTACTAAACCGGATTGGAGAGCCATTTTTAACAACAAAAGAAAAAGGTACGGGGCTTGGATTAATGGTGACATTTAATATCATTGAAAACCATCAGGGAGTTATACATGTGGACAGCCATCCTGAAAAAGGCACAGCGTTTAAAATTTCATTTCCAAAAAAATAAAACAACGGCTTAAACGCCGTTGTTTATCGTCTGCATTGCTTCACGTTTTTTTAATACAAATAATTCTAAACGGTCCAGGCCTTCTCTCAGCGTGTCCATTGAGCATGCAAAAGACAGCCTTACATATCCTTCACCATATGTTGAGAACGAGCTGCCCGGCACGAGTGCCACGCCAGCGTCTTCCAAAAGAGCCATACTAAAATCAAATGAAGTCATTCCAAATGATTTAATAGAAGGGAAGATATAAAACGCACCGGATGGTTTAACAACATCAATTCCCATGGAAACAAGACGGTCATAAACATAGTCGAGACGTTTTTTGTATTGTTCTCTCATAATTAGGGCATCGTCAAAGCCATTTGTGACAGCTTCAAGCGCGGCTTTTTGAGAAATGGATGAGGCACATGATACATTGTATTGATGAACCTTTAAAATGTGCTTTGCAATGTCTTTCGGTGCGAATAAAAATCCAATTCTCCAACCAGTCATGCTGTGTGATTTTGACAAGCCGTTAATGACAATTGTTTGATCCCGCAAATGGTTTGCGATGGAGTAATGCGATCTGTCATATGTTAATTCACTGTATATTTCATCGGACAATACGAAGACATTTCTGCCTTTTAAAAGGGCTGCGATGCTTTTCAGTTCTTCTTCAGATAAAGTCACGCCGGTAGGATTTGACGGATAAGGAAGCACTACACACTTGGTGTTGGGTGTCAGAGCATCTTCAATCAGCCGGGCGGTAAGCTTAAAGCCGTGTGATGTAGTATCAACAATGACAGGCTTGGCCCCGCACAAATTGATAATAGGTTCATAGCCCGGATAAATAGGCCCTGGCATAATGACTTCATCACCGGGAGATAAAATCGTCCGGAATGCAGCATCAATGGCTTGGCTTGCGCCTGTTGTGATGATAATTTCAGATTCAGCATCATAGTTGAAATCCGCTTTTTTCTTCATATAAAGCTGCACAGCTTGTCTCAGCTCCAGGTAGCCGGCATTCGGAGTATATGACGTCACGTTTTCATCAATGGCTTTTTTTGCGGCAGCTTTCACATGATGCGGTGTGAAAAAATCAGGCTGGCCGATTGTAAGTGAAATGACGTCTTCGTGTTGGGCTACAAGATTCGAGAATTTGCGTATTCCTGAAATTTCGATCTCTCTTGCTTTCGGATTCAGCAAATGTTCCATAATTCATCACCTTAACAAATATAATGAGTTTATCCTATTTTACCACTAGCTGATCATTTGTCACCTTTTTAACTGATATATTTCGATTGTATGCGCCTTTTTTCTAAACATACCTTTCTTTTCAGAAAAAAAGAAGACAACCAGCGATTTGATTGTCTTTATTGTATCATGTTCTATTATTGTTTATATGTGCCAATTTCATTAATAGCCATAATCAAAATGAAGGTCTTCGTGCCAAATCAGATACGGAGGATGCTCTTCTCGAAGGTCAGCTGATTCTTTCTTCATATTCAGGTAAGTTTCTTCACTGATATCCTCTAAAACAGTCATTTCGTTTTCTTTAAATATTACTAAGGTACCCATTATTTACACCCTTCTTTGGAAAAATCCTTGACTATTTTATCACTGTTAGTTGGAAAGTCAATGGTTATTAGGAAAAAAGTTTCTTTTTTGAGGAACGCGGCTTGTTGCCTTCGGAATTCGATTTTGAAGAGCTGCCATTCACTTTTTACAAATTACGCCGATATATACAGTACAATACTGAATGCGAATAGCGAGGGATTGAATTGTCGTTACAACAATACGAAATTTTATTGGATTCTGGTACAAATGAATTAGAAATTGTGAAGTTTGGCGTGGGTGAAAATGCTTTCGGAATTAACGTCATGAAGGTAAGAGAAATTATTCAGCCTGTCGAGGTGACATCAGTGCCTCACTCCCACCAGCATGTAGAAGGAATGATTAAACTCAGAGGAGAAATTCTCCCTGTGATCAGTCTCTTCTCATTTTTTGGAGTAGAGCCTGAAGGATCAAAAGATGAGAAATATATCGTGACTGAATTTAATAAACGGAAAATTGTTTTTCATGTCGGCTCTGTTTCTCAAATTCACAGAGTATCCTGGGAAGCGATTGAAAAGCCGACATCGTTAAATCAAGGAATGGAGCGGCACCTTACCGGGATTATTAAGCTCGAAGACCTGATGATCTTTTTGCCTGACTATGAAAAAATTATTTATGACATTGAATCAGATTCAGGTGTTGACACGTATAATATGCATACCGAGGGCTTCGATGAAAGAAGAACTGATAAAAAGCTTATCATTGTAGAGGACTCACCGCTTTTGATGCGCCTCTTGCAGGATGAATTAAAAGAAGCAGGGTACAACAATATCGCTTCGTTTGAAAATGGAAAAGAGGCATATGAATACATTATGAACCTTGCTGAAAACGAAACTGATTTATCAGAACAGATTGATATGATCATCACTGATATTGAAATGCCAAAAATGGACGGACACAGGCTCACAAAGCTGCTGAAGGAAAATCCGAAAAGCTCAGATGTGCCGGTTATGATTTTCTCATCGTTAATTACGGATGATCTGCGTCACCGCGGCGAAGTTGTAGGCGCAGATGAGCAAATCAGCAAGCCTGAGATCAGTGATTTGATTAAAAAAGTGGATACGTATGTTATTGAATAAATAAAAACAGCCGTTGCCAGAAAGAGGCACGGCTGTTTTTATTTTAAAAGTAACTCTCGCCAAGTTTTTTAAAGACCGGTTTATGGTAAGCTGGCTGCTGGCGATTTGGCACTAGCGGCTTTTCTTTCATGCCGACATATTCTTGCAATAGGTGTTTCGCTTTTGTTAAAGACATTTGAGCTTTAGGATTTCGGTACGATTGATTAAGTGTACCTAAATGCGGAAGATGTTCGAAGTCTTCTTTAGTTGGAGGCATGTGAAAATAGTAGTCTCCGATTGAGATAAGCACGTCCGATTGCTGTTGGCTGAACCTTGGATTTTTTGAAAAATGAAGCCCTATTTTCTTTCCTTTACCTTCTTTGACAAGCTTTTGCAAAGCTCGTTTTTTCAGCAGATATAGGTATTTAGGGTTGGGGGCGGTTTTTGCATGGCGGTTCACAGTGTAAACTGCTTTTGAAAGATTTTCTACGGTTGGCTGCAGATCTTTCGTATATGCATGGTCGTCCATTATTTCTCTCCTTTGCTCTTATCAATTTCTATATGTTTAGATTATACTTTTTTAAAGTTGAAATGCAAATATTGAATGTAAAAATGCGCTTTTTTCTAAGAAAAAAAGCGCATTTTTAACCTGCATTATACAGATCTTGCCTTCTTTTTCGGCTGTTCTTGAAATGCTTCCTGAACATTCACTTCCACAGCCTGAGCACTGTATTTTGGCAGTGCAATAAAATAAAAAATAAAAACGAGCAGGATAATAACACCCATGCCGTAATAAAGATAATCAATGTTTGAAACAAACTTAGGGAATAACAGTGCGACTAAGCCAAGTGTCAAAGACTGTGCAAACATCATAAAAGGGTCCTGCATGCCGCTTACACGTCCCATCAGTTTTGGATGAACAATTTTGGGCATCCACCCTCCGATTGCAATGTTGATCGGTCCGATGCACATTCCCAGTGCAAAAGCTGCCGCGTAATACACCCATAAAATATTGGTGTAGCCGAGGACGAAGATCAGCAAACCTGCAATGAAAATCGGTATCGACATTAAAAAGTGCGGCTTCACTTTTTTAGAGATGATCGTGCCGATTACGCTGCCTGCCAGCAGCCCAAACCCGAGTGCGATCGTAAATACAGACGTATGCCACTCATAACGGTCAGGCGCCAATCCATATTTCATTGTAAACATCGGCAATACAGCGAATCCTCCGTTGACAAATCCAAAAATGAAAAAGCCAAAAATAAGAGATGCCAGCAATTTGTTTTTTAAAATATAGAGGATGCCTTCTCTAAAGTCATTTATTGAATCCTTAACAGAAGTCTTTCTCCAGCTGAATGCACCGTTTGGCTGTCGGGCTTCTTTTGGAATCCGGCAGCTGCGGATCAGCAGCCCGGAAATGATAAAGCTGACAAAATCAAGAATAATGGCGCCTTCAATACCGATGGTGTTGTACATAAACGCGCCTATACCGACTCCAAACACCATAAAAATGCTAAAAAGCATCTGATTAAGCCCTGCCGCTTTCGCATAATGCTCCTTCGGCAGAATGGCTTGTACCAAACTGTTTTCTGCCGGAAAGAAAAACTTTGTTACAGCGCTTCTGATAAATAAGATACAAAAAACAAGAGGAATATTGCCGGTAAATAAAGTGAAAAAAAGCACGACAGTCAGGCCTGCTCTGATCCAATCACAATTTTCTGCCACCTTTTTTCTGTCAAACCGGTCCGCGACGACTCCCACGATCAGAAATACAAATATGGTCGGAAGAGAATACATCAGCTCCGCCAAGGTCGTATATGAAGGCTGGCTGCTGAATCGGTCCAGCAAAAAAAATGCAAAGGCCATGTTGCCTACTGTCGTGCCCATTTGAGAAGCGAGTGCTGCGAAAAATAGACGAACAAAATTACGATTTTTAAATATATCCATAAAAACGCTCCTTACCCTAAAGGTCCCACTTTATCATATTATAAACCGCCTGTTTTTGAAACAAATAAGAAAACATTACCGGTTAATCGTGACTCTTGTTCCGTTTGGCACAATTGAAGCAAGTTCAATCACGTCTTTGTTATGCATGCGAATGCAGCCTTTAGAAACAGCCTTACCAATCGAAGCGGGATTATTCGTCCCATGTATTCCGTAGTGCTGCTTTGAAAGGCTCAGCCAATAAGCGCCAAATGGGCCGCCGGGATTGCGCTGGCGGTTAATAATGTAAAACTCGCCAGTAGGCGTTTGCGTTAGTATTTTACCAACGGCGATGGGATAGGTTTTCATTACCCGATTATTTAGGGACAGCGTAAGGGTCTTCGCTCCGATTGAGACTGCGATATGATACGGAATTGTATAAGGGTCCGGCAGTCCGGGGATGACTATGGACTGTCCCGCGGTGAGCCCTGCCTGCAGTGACGGATTAGCCTGGAGTAATGCAGCCGTGCTGATTCTGAAATCAGCCGCGATGCTGTTCAGTGTATCACCTTGCTTCACCTGGTACGTAAGCAGTTTCCTCATCCTCCTTTTTTACTTATAAGTATTGATGAGGAGCCCATCCTGCTACATTAATTTGTGCTTTTTAAGGTGAAGACAGTGATTTCAGGCTTGGCCAGAAACCGCAAAGGCAGCCTGGTCATCCCGAGGCCTCGGTTTACGTAAATATGAGTGCTGCCCGTTTGATACATTCCCTCTGTGTAGACTTTTCCATATGGAGGCGTAATAATCGGTCCGTAAAAAGGCAGCTGAATCTGGCCGCCGTGTGTATGGCCGGAAAGCTGAAGGTTCACGGGATAATCTGTTGTTTTCAAGGCCGCATCAGGTTCATGGACGAGAAGAATGGAAAAAAGTCTGTCGCTCAGCCTTGAAAGGGTGCCTTCATAATCTGGGTTTCCCAGCATTAAGTCATCAAGCGAAGCAATTTCGATTTTGCTGCCATCTGCGAGTGACAATGTTTGATAGCCATTGCGATATACCGTGAAACCTCCGGCTGTCATCAGGCTTTTGTAAACGGCAGTTCCATAGCCTCCGTGATCATGATTGCCGTAAATACAAAGCTTGCCGAAGGGAGCATTAAGCTTTCTCAATAATGGAATGACTGCCTGGTGGTGCTGGTACGTATCAGGATTATCGATAATATCACCTGTAAAAACAATGAGATCAGGTTTAGATTCATTAATTGTAAGAATGACAGTTTTTAAATCTTCGAGAGTAAAGTAATCACTCAAGTGTGCATCGCTGAACTGCACGATTTTAAAACCGTCAAATCCGTGCGGGATGAGAGAGCTTTTTATTGTGTGTTCGGTTGTCTCGATCATATGCGGCTCGAGATACCTGGCATAGCCATATCCCCCGCCGGCCGTTAAAGCCCCGGCAGCAAGAGCGCCGAACATTCCTTTTAGAAATTGTCTTCTGGACATCTTTTTCATTTCAAACCAACCTTTAATAGAGTTTTTCTATTATATCATCTGTATCTGATAAAAATCTCATATGAGCATGTGCTGACAGAGGTAGGGATATAATGATAGAATATTATTGAATGAATACTCATTCACAATTGGAGGGATAAACATGGAAAAAAAGGCGGTAATTATTACCGGCGGGTCAAGCGGCATGGGAAAAGCGATGGCAAAAAAACAGGCTGAATTAGGGTGGCACGTTATGGTGACAGGGAGGAACCATGAAGCACTTGAGGAAACAAAAAAAGAAATTCAGACCTTTGAGGGGCAGGTCGCTTGTTTTCAAATGGATGTCCGTTCCGATTCCGCTGCTTCAGACATGATAAAAGAAGCGATAAAAGCCTTTGGCCGGCTTGACGCGCTGATTAACAACGCGGCCGGAAACTTTATTTGTCCGGCAGAAAAGCTGACGCCCAATGGATGGAAAGCCGTTATTGAGATTGTTTTAAACGGCACATTTTTTTGCAGCCAAGCAGCGGCAAGGCATTGGATTGACCAGAAGCAGCAGGGTGTCATTTTAAATATGGCAGCCACGTACGCTTGGGGAGCGGGAGCGGGGGTCGTTCATTCCGCTGCAGCCAAAGCGGGGGTATTGTCATTGACAAGAACGCTGGCCGTTGAATGGGGGAGCAAATACGGCATTCGTACAAACGCTATAGCCCCCGGACCGATTGAACGAACAGGCGGTGCGGAGAAGCTATTTGAATCGGAAAAAGCGATGGCCCGCACGATGAACAGTGTGCCGCTCGGCCGATTGGGCACACCGGAGGAAATCGCCGCTTTGGCAGCGTTTTTGCTTTCTGATGAAGCATCCTATATAAACGGGGATTGTATCACAATGGACGGAGGGCAATGGCTGAATCCTTATCCGTTTTAAAGAATATTAATCTTTGGATTCAATGTGGTATAATCAGACAAAGATAGAGAAGCAGGTGATAACATGTTGGATCCACTTGATATTTTAACGAACATTGATGATGTCCTTCCATATTACCAGGCGATTTTCAGTGCCGAGGAACAGAAGGTTGTCGGATATGAGGTGCTTGGACGAATTTTGGCAGATTCAGAAATCCAAAGTCTCGGGCCCTTCTTTTTAGATGCGGGGATACCCGAAGAATATAAATTAGAGGTTGATAACAGAATTATCCGCCAGGCTCTTGACCGCTTTTTAGAGGCGGATTCTGATCTGCTGATTTTTATGAATCAGGATGCCAATCTGCTGATGCTGGATCATGGTGAAAGCTTTCTGGAGCTTCTGAAAGAATATGAAGCGAAGGGAATCGAACTCCACCGTTTTGTGCTTGAAATTACAGAGCACAATTTTGAAGGGGATATTGAGCAGCTCTACCATATGCTTGCATACTATCGTACATACGGAATTAAAATCGCAGTTGACAACATCGGAAAAGAAAGCAGCAACTTGGACAGAATCGCGCTGCTCTCACCAGATCTGTTAAAAATCGATTTGCAGGCGCTGAAAGTGTCACAGCCGTCACCGTCATATGAGCATGTGCTGTACAGCATATCTTTATTAGCAAGAAAAATCGGTGCGGCGCTGCTGTATGAAGACATTGAGGCGAACTTCCAGCTTCAGTACGCCTGGAGAAACGGAGGCCGCTATTTTCAGGGCTATTACTTAGTGTCTCCATCTGAAACGTTTCTAGAGAGAGATGTATTGAAACATAGACTAAAAACTGAATTTCACCAATTTATCACACATGAGAAAAAGAAACTGGAAACCGTCTATGAGCACTCTGAACAGTTTTACAAACGAGTGCATCAGGCTGTGACCTCTTTGAGAAAAAACAATCTGTCTTCTGATGATGACTTTATTAAAAAGCTGGCGGAAGAGCTGACAGATTGCAGCTTCAGGATTTACATGTGTGATGAAGAAGGCGATCAGCTGACGGGAAATGTGTTTAAGCAGGATGGGGAATGGATTTATCAGCCGGAATATGCGGAAAAGAACTGGAGCTGGCGTCCTTATTTTCTGGAGAACATTATGCGAATGAGAAATCTCAGAAAAGGTTTTTTCAGTGATCTGTACAGTGATTTGGAAACAGGTGAAATGATCAGAACGTTTTCATATCCGATGGATGATCAAATGTATTTATTTATAGACTTGCCTTATTCTTATTTATATGAGCAGGACGGACTGATTTAACGGCTGAAAGGCCGTTTTTTTTATGAAATGAAAAAAATATCAAAAAACGATTGACATTGATACTGAGAATCATTATCATTTAATTATAGAGAGAAGCTACTCTCTGTTCCCCAACCCCTCTATCAGATCAAGATCCGAAAAAACTTGGCGCTACCCCCGCCAAGTTTTTTATTTGTCAAAGCATAGGACAATCCAATGAAACAATAAACCTAACTAGTGGTAAACGTTTAACACAGGGAGAAACATTGAGTGCCGAACACCCCTGACACTGCTGCACGGGTGTTCAGTTCCGTTGTTTACCTCTATCCAGCATGACTCCCATTGATTATGGCCACGCGGAACTTCACCATAACATTCAAAAGAAGGTTTTGACAAAGTTGCAAAAAGGCATTCTTAATGCTGCCAAAGATTCGAAAAAAATTATAATTGTGTGCATGACATTCAAAAAAAGCCTCAAACTAAAGAAAAATAGTTTTTTTCACTTTTTTTCTTTGCTTAAATTCAGCAGTGAAAATGCCATCCTGTCCGACTTTATGGTATGATGCTCAATAGAACTTGTATTATAATAAATACTTGTTGATTTGAAGTTGCTTTTTGAAAGGAGTCTTTTTTTAGAATGTCACAATTAATGGGTATCATCACACGGCTGCAAAGTCTGCAAGAAACAGCGGAAGCGGCTAACGAGCCAATGCAGCGTTATTTCGAAGTGAATGGTGAGAAAATATGCAGTGTTAAATATTTCGAAAAAAATCAAACGTTTGAACTGACGGTTTTCCAAAAAGGTGAAAAACCTAACACATATCCGTTTGATAATATCGACATGGTTTCCATCGAAATCTTTGAACTTCTTCAGTAAGATTCCTGAAATAGGGGGAACAAGCTTCCGCCTTTGCAAAAGTAATCGAAATAAACGGTAAGGAACATACTTGTTTCATGGTTGTAAATCCTTGAAAAGGAGTGTCGTGATGGCTGATTCTTTTCTGTTTTATAATCTTTCAGAAGCACAGATGACCTTTCAAGATGTGATGGAACGGCTTAAAGCCTTTGTTCAAAAGGACCCCCGTTCTTCTTATGTGTTATCGATCGGAACCGATTCACAGGTTTACCGCGATTACACAAAGTTTATTACCGCATTGCATTTGCATCGTACAGGCAAGGGAGCTTGGGGCTGCTTGAAAAATCATACAGTCGACAGACCCATACATAGCCTTCGGGAGAAGATTTCGTTAGAAACGGCGTACAGCCAAGAAACGGCCGCTCATATTCTTGATGGACACTTAATGGATATTACCGATCTGCTCCTGCCCTTTACCGGTGAGGGGGCGGATCTTACCTTTGAAGTTCACTTGGATATTGGGAAAAAAGGGCTTACAAAAGATCTGATCCAAGAAATGACTGGACGTATTACCTCCATGGGGATTGAGGCCAAAATAAAGCCGGATTCATACACTGCCTTCAGCTATGCAAATCGTTTCACAAAATAATTTGACTGAAAAAGCCAAGGTAAATGTCGAATTATGCGGTTGACGTTTGTTATCTGATTACTTATTCTAGCGGTAGAGCTGAAAGTAAGTTGTCTTGCTTTCAGAGGTATTCAGTATAAAACAGGGGGCCTGATTGCGAATGAGTCTTATCGGTGAACGATTTACAGAAGAAGAACAAAAACTTCTGCTGAATATCCTGATCAACCATGAGTATGCCATCGAGCTATTAAGCAGTGAGATCAACGATATAGAGACAGGGACCAAAAACGTTGATGGAACCACCTACAAAAAACTTGTAACGCTATACGACCGATTTCGATTTGAAAATTAATGGGACACCCTATAATTGATACTCCACAAAGAGTATCTTTTTTATTGAAAGGAAACTTTTCGACAAATACTGATAAAGTTTATATTATTGCAATATAGGGAATGTATTGATGATGAAAATGAAAAGGGGTCGAAAACATGATAAGCTTACAATCAGATCAACTTCTTGAGGCAACAGTCGGACAATTTATGATTGAGGCGGACAAAGTAGCGCACGTGCAAGTCGGAAATAACCTTGAGCACGCATTATTAGTATTGACAAAAACCGGATACACAGCCATCCCGGTTCTGGATCCTTCCTACCGTTTACATGGCTTAATCGGGACAAATATGATCATGAACAGTATTTTTGGACTTGAGCGAATTGAGTTTGAAAAGCTTGACCAAATCACTGTTGAGGAAGTCATGCTGACCGACATTCCGCGCCTTCATATCAATGATCCGATTATGAAGGGATTCGGCATGGTCATTAATAACGGATTTGTCTGTGTTGAAAATGACGAGCAGGTATTTGAAGGGATTTTTACGAGAAGAGTCGTTTTAAAGGAATTGAATAAGCATATACGCTCGTTGAATAAGTAGGCTGTACGGCCTATTTTTATTATATAGCCAGAGTGAAAAAGAAAGCGCATACATAATTTAAATGAGAATAGGGCTTGAATAAGAAACTAAGATTTTATTAGAATGGGAGATAAGAAAAACTTATTGATAACAAAAAGGAGGACGACATGCAGCTTCAAGAGCTTCATATGCTCGTAGTTTTAGCTGAGGAATTAAATATGAGAAAGGCGGCAGAACGGCTTTTTGTATCTCAGCCGGCTTTATCTCAGCGCTTACAAACCATTGAAAAGGCGTGGGGAACAAAAATCTTTTTAAGATCCCAAAAAGGATTAACGGTAACGCCCGCCGGTGAGAAAATCATTCAGTTTGCGAATGATGTGACATTAGAGCAGGAAAGAATAAGAGAAAATATTGACGAGCTTGAAGGTGAAATTCACGGCACATTGAAGCTTGCCGTCGCCTCCATAATCGGTCAGCATTGGCTCCCTAAAGTCCTGAAGACGTATGTGGAAAAGTATCCGAATGCAAAGATCTCGCTCATAACCGGGTGGAGCAGCGAAATGCTGAAAAGCTTGTATGAGGATCAGGTTCATATCGGCATTATAAGAGGCAACCCTGAGTGGAAGGGGCGCAAAGATTACTTAATGACAGATCATCTGTATTTAGTGGATACTGAAATTTCCTGCATCGAAGATATTGCCCATACAGAACGGCCGTTTATTCAGTTTAAAAGTGACAGCACTTATTTTCAGGAAATTCAGCACTGGTGGCATCAAAAATTTAAAACGTCACCGAAACAGACGATATTGGTTGATCAGATTGAAACGTGCAAACAGATGGCGCTGCACGGAATCGGGTATGCCATTTTGCCGTCTGTTACCCTTCAAAATGAAGATAAAGTGAATAAAATGCCTCTTTTAGACATGAAAGGGCATCCGATCGGTCGGGATACATGGTTATTAGGCTATGAGCCTGCCTTTGAACTGAAACAAGTCCAAGCTTTTGTACAAGTGATAAAGGATATGCTGGATCAGGAAAATCCATTTTAAAGACAGCGAGGTGCTGTCTTTTTTTATTTATATGTTGACAATGAAAATCATTATCATTTAAAGTGATACATATGATATTGAAAATCATTATCAATTAATGGGGTGATAACATGGCTAAAGCCTTGATTACATATGCCAGCATGTCAGGAAATACAGAAGACATTGCCTTCATAATAAAAGATACGCTTCAGGAATATGAGTTGGATATCGATTGTGTCGAGATAGATGATGTGGATGTGTCTTGTTTAACCTCCTATGATTATGTACTGATTGGCACCTATACATGGGGGGACGGCGATTTGCCCTACGAAGCGGAGGATTTTTTCGAAGAGGTCAAACAGCTTCAGCTTAATGGTTTAAAAACAGCCTGCTTCGGGTCTGGCGATTATTCTTATCCAAAGTTTTGCGAAGCGGTGAATTTGTTCAATGTCATGCTGCAAGAGGCGGGAGCTGCTGTTTACCAGGAAACACTAAAAATTGAATTAGCGCCTGAAACAGATGAAGATGTGGAAAGCTGCCGAGCGTTTGCGAGAGGTTTTCTTGCATGGGCAGATTATATGAACAAGGAAAAAAGCCATGTTTCATAAAGGAGCAACTGCTGTTACGGCATCGGCGTTTTCTGGATATTTTGTGGCGGTACAAAGAGAAGGCATTTTTCATTATTCTTTGGAGCAGGGCTGGAGAAAGCTTTTTCGTTTGAAAAGTAAGATACACTGTATCAGCTACATAGGGCCTTACTTATTTGGCGTTGGTGAAAAGGGAACAGTCATTCGTTCGGCTGATGAAGGGAAAACCTGGACGATGTCGAGCTATCCGACAAATGCAACAGTGTGGGCGATTACCGGCAGAAACAACGGGTTTGTCTGCGCCCACGGTAAGCATTGTATTTATGTATCGGATGATTTTGGTGTCTCATGGCGCGTAGCCAAACCTTTTGCCGAATTTCATAATCCCCCTGTTATCCGGTCGCTATGCCTTCACGGGGGCAATCTTTTTATCGGCACGCAAATACACGAATATTTTGGCGGCATTTGGGCTTACGACATTAAGCGTGACACTGTCCAAGTTGTCAAAAAAGAAAAAAACCGGATGACGGCATCCATGCTCGTGTTCAATGAAAATTGGCTGGTGGCGGCGATGGGTTCTGTGAAAGGAAAGCACGGTGCTGTCACTGTACGGAATCTTTTGAATGGTGAAGAATTCATCATTCAATCCAGTATGATCAGAAAAGAAGAGTCATTTCTTGATCTTTCAGAGGATGATGGCATTATATATGTCACTACAACACAAGATGAAAACGGTTTTTCGAGAATTTACCAGGCTGATCTCGAAGCCCGGTCGTTAAAATGGTTCGATACCATTAAGGGACATGGATGGAGAGTGGCCAATCAGAAAGAGAATTTCTTTTGCGCAGGCTTGTATGAATGTAAATTTGTCCAGCCGTACGAAGTTTCAGCAATGATTCATTAGAGGAGGAACAAGGAATTGGCGAAGATTTTGCTCGTTTATGCAACAATGTCAGGCAACACTGAAGCTATGGCAGATTTGATTGAAAAGGGGCTTCAGGAGGCGGAAGCAGAAGTAGACCGTTTCGAAGCAATGGATATTGATGATGCCCAGCTGTTTACCGATTATGACCATATCATAATGGGAACCTATACATGGGGAGACGGAGATCTGCCTGATGAATTTTTAGATCTGGCTGAAGACATGGATGAGATTGATTTTTCCGGCAAAACATGCGCTGTATTCGGTTCCGGTGATACAGCATATGAATTTTTCTGCGGAGCGGTTGATACGCTAGAGGCAAAAATAAAAGAACGCGGTGGAGACATTGTGCTGCCTTCGGTAAAAATCGAAAATAATCCAGAAGGTGAAGAAGAGGAAGAATTAATAAACTTTGGGAGACAATTCGCAAAGAAAAGCGGATGCGCTGTCTGATCACTCACTGGGAACTGCTAAAACGGCTGTTCCTTTTTTTCTTGTCTTTGTATCTTTCCTTTGATACAGTAATGAGGTAGAAAATCAGGAGGAGGACTATACATATGAAAATGATGGATGCAAATGAAATTATTTCATTTATTCAAAATAGTACAAAATCAACACCTGTAAAGGTTTACGTGAAAGGTGAGCTGGAAGGAATCAATTTCGGCGAATCTGCGAAAGCTTTTATCAATGGAAACACTGGTGTCGTTTTCGGTGAGTGGAGCGAAATCCAAACAGCAATCGAAGAAAACCAAAGCAAAATCGAAGACTATGTGGTTGAAAATGACCGCCGCAATTCTGCGATCCCAATGCTTGATCTTAAAAACATCAAAGCGCGTATCGAGCCGGGCGCGATCATCCGCGACCAAGTTGAAATCGGTGATAACGCAGTCATCATGATGGGTGCTTCTATTAATATCGGTTCAGTCATCGGCGAAGGCACAATGATTGATATGAATGTTGTGCTTGGCGGACGAGCTACTGTCGGAAAAAACTGCCATATCGGCGCGGGTTCTGTACTTGCGGGCGTTATTGAGCCGCCATCCGCTAAACCGGTTGTGATTGAAGACGACGTCGTAATCGGCGCAAATGCTGTTGTGCTTGAAGGTGTAACAGTAGGTAAAGGAGCTGTTGTTGCTGCGGGAGCGATCGTGGTAAACGACGTTGAGCCATACACTGTCGTTGCAGGCACACCAGCTAAAAAAATCAAAGACATTGATGAAAAAACAAAAGGCAAAACTGAAATCAAGCAGGAATTACGCCAGCTGTAAGGAAAAGTTTGATAAAAAAGGCGTGGATAATATATCCACGCCTTATTCGTATAGGCAGGAGGAATAGAAATGAAGAAAGAGGAGCTCATCGCAATTCGCAGAGATCTGCATCGTATACCGGAGCTTGGATTTCAGGAGTTCAAAACCCAGCAGTATTTATTACATGTCTTGGAACAATATCCGCAAGACAGAATTGAAATTGAAAAATGGCGAACAGGGCTTTTTGTAAAAGTGAACGGGACGGCGCCGGAAAAAATGCTGGCGTACAGAGCGGATATCGATGCGCTTTCTATAGAAGAGCAAACTGGTCTTCCTTTCGCATCAGAGCATCACGGCAACATGCACGCCTGCGGTCACGATTTGCATATGACGATTGCACTCGGCATTATTGATCATTTTGTTCACCACCCAGTCAAACATGATTTGCTTTTTCTGTTTCAGCCGGCAGAGGAAGGGCCTGGTGGTGCGGAACCAATGCTTGAGAGCGATGTATTAAAAAAGTGGCAGCCTGATTTCATCACTGCGCTTCATATTGCTCCAGAGCTTCCGGTAGGCACCATTGCGACAAAAAGCGGCCTTCTATTTGCGAATACATCAGAGCTAGTCATCGATCTGGAAGGCAAAGGGGGACATGCGGCATATCCGCATTTGGCTGAGGATATGGTTGTAGCAGCAAGTACACTTGTCACCCAGCTGCAAACGATTATCTCTAGAAACACAGATCCGCTAGACAGTGCTGTTATTACAGTTGGTACCATTACCGGAGGCTCGGCACAAAATATCATTGCGGAAACGGCCCACCTGGAAGGCACGATCCGCACGCTTTCTGAAGAATCGATGAAACAGGTAAAGGAACGGATTGAAGATGTAGTGAAAGGAATCGAAATCGGATTCCGCTGCAAAGGAAAAGTGACATATCCGTCTGTATATCACCAAGTTTACAATACGAGCGGATTAACAGAAGAATTTATGTCTTTTGTTGCTGAACATCAACTGGCGACAGTAATTGAAGCAAAAGAAGCAATGACTGGGGAGGATTTTGGCTACATGCTGAAAAAATATCCCGGCTTCATGTTCTGGCTCGGCGCTGATTCTGAACATGGGCTTCATCATGCTAAGCTGAATCCCGATGAAAATGCGATAGAAACAGCGGTTAATGTCATGACAGGTTATTTTTCTGTTTATGCCAATTAAGTACAAATGAAAGAATAAAATTCCATAAAATGAGCACTCTAGTAAACGGAGGTGTTCAAAAATGGCTAAAAAAATTGGAATTGAACAATCGTTATCAGATGTAGAAGCTGCTTTAAAAGAAAAAGGATATGACGTTGTAATGATGAAAAGCCCTGCTGATGCTCAAGGCTGTGACTGCTGTGTCGTAACAGGTCTTGATAATAATGTGCAAGGGATAGCCGATACGGTAACACAAGCACCTGTCATTACAGCTTCCGGGATGACGGCTGAAGAAATTTGTAGCGAAGTTGAGAGCAGAATTCAGTAATAAAAAAACCGAAGCAAAAAGCTTCGGTTCTTTTATTTATTCTGTTTCTTTAGGGAAAGCGCGGTCGAACGCGTTCTTTATTTCTTTTCTCAACACTCGTTCGACTCGCCACTGTTCCATATTTTCTGTTTTGGCAATGACCCTGATTACAATTTCAGAAGTCCCCAGTTCTTGAATCCCGATGACATTTGGGCCTTCTTTTATTTGTGGAAGAGCCGCTGCCGTTTCATCACAAACCTGCTGTAAAATATGAATCATTTCATCAATATTTCTTTCAGCCGGCACTTTAATGTCAACAAGAGCCTGCATGGTACCACGAGAATGATTGCTCACGTTTGTGATGTTTCTGTTGGGGATGTAATGCAGTGTTCCGTCAAAGCTGCGGATTTGAGTTGTTCTTAAGCCAACCTGCTCGACAATTCCGTCAAAGGTGGAAACGGTAATATAATCTCCGACATCCAATTGTTTCTCAAGCAAAATAAAAAAACCTGTCACGATATCACTGACAAGCCCTTGGGCGCCAAATCCGACAGCCAGGCCGACGATTCCTGCCCCCGCTAAAAGAGCGCTTGGATCATAATGAAACAAATCTAGAACCATGACGAAAAATATGAAAATCAATGTATAAGCAAATATGTTAAGAGTCAGGCTTCGGAGCGTATGTGCACGTCCGATAGACAAGCTATTCTGCTCCTCGAATTTTGCAAACAGATGTTTAATGATTTTCATGCCTAATGATCGAACGATAAAATAGAGCAATATCATAATGGCGAGTTTAATGAGCAGAACACCGGCATTTGTAATCAGTCCCGCCCAATCATATTGTTTAATAAAGTCCATGTTGAGCTCCTTTTCTAATTGATTGCTGCACATTGAGACTAGTTACCCTGTACATGACCATGTTAAACGTTTTATTCAAAAATGTCGAAGCCAAAGACATACATGATTTGTTAAAAATTGACTCGGGAAATCTGCTTTTATATAATGGCATTGCAATATAACTAAAAATGGTTAATCACCCTTTATTTTCATGCGATTTTGACCTTTAAGCCAAACAATAAATTGGAGGGATACATATGGCAGAACGTATGGTAGGTAAACAAGCTCCTCGTTTTGAAATGGAAGCAGTCCTTGCAAGCAAAGAATTCGGTAAAGTAAGTCTTGAGGAAAACATGAAAAACGACAAATGGACAGTGCTGTTCTTCTATCCAATGGATTTCACTTTTGTTTGTCCGACAGAAATTACAGCAATGTCTGACCGCTATGACGAGTTCGAAGATCTTGATGCAGAAGTCATCGGGGTTTCAACTGATACCATCCATACTCATTTAGCTTGGATCAATACAGACCGCAAAGAAAACGGTCTTGGCCAGCTGAAATACCCGCTTGCTGCTGATACAAACCATGAGGTATCCCGGGAATATGGCGTTTTAATCGAAGAAGAAGGTGTGGCTTTGCGCGGATTGTTTATTATTAATCCTGAAGGGGAGCTTCAATATCAAACTGTTTTCCATAACAATATTGGGCGTGATGTTGATGAAACGCTTCGTGTTCTCCAGGCGCTGCAAACTGGCGGACTTTGTCCGGCTAACTGGAAACCAGGCCAAAAAACACTTTAATTCTTTCCAAGAACGAAAAGCGGTCTAGCATATTCGTTAGGCCACTATGTTAAATAGGAGGGAAAAAGCAATGAAATTACGTCAGCCCATGCCGGAATTGACGGGAGAAAAAGCTTGGTTAAATGGTGAAGTGACGAGAGAGCAATTGATTGGGGAAAAGCCGACGCTTATTCATTTCTGGTCCATCAGCTGCCACTTGTGCAAAGAAGCGATGCCGCAAGTGAATGAATTTCGTGATAAATATAAAGATCAGCTGAATGTTGTAGCTGTGCATATGCCCCGTTCCGAAGATGATCTTGACCTTGGTAAAATTAAAGAAACAGCTGCTGAACACGATATCACTCAGCCGATTTTTGTTGACAGTGACCATGCTTTAACCGATGCATTTGAAAATGAATACGTACCTGCGTATTATGTGTTTGATAAAACAGGACAGCTCCGTCACTTCCAAGCCGGCGGGAGCGGTATGAAAATGCTTGAAAAACGTGTGAACCGCGTTCTAACTGAAACGGAATAGGTATCTGACTAAATAGTATTTCCTAAAAACCTGATCACATCAGGTTTTTTATTTGTGCAAAAAGCAATGGAAGAAGAGTAAGAAGCTTATTTTTCCAAATTTGGGTATAGGAATTGATGGTTTGTTTGATTGATACGCTAGAAAACACAGCTAATTTTTGATGTTTTTCCTCAATTTTAGATAAATCTCATATCTCATAACTCGAAAATTGTAGATATTACACTAAATTTCTTTAAAGAAGTAAGTAAAATATATATTTTCAACATTATACCAAATAAACTAGAAAGCCCCTTAATCCCTTGAGAATAAAGGACTCTTTTGAAAAATAAAACATTTTCAGAAAATAAGGAATTTTTCATAGAGTAAATATAATAGTAAAATGCTAAAATAATAGTTGATAAAATTACTTTTGTAATCTAATATCTTAATTAAAGATGTTAATTTTGATAGGGGGTACATTGAGGAATGTTTAATGAAAGAGAAGCTTTGCGCTTGCGGTTAGAACAATTAAATGAAGCTGAAGTGAAAGTCATTCGTGAATATCAAATTGAACGTGATAAAATATACGCAAAATTAAGAGAGCTGGACAGAAATGGAAGCCCTTCCGAAATCAAAAAGGATTTCCGTTCTGAAAAAAAACCTGACTCTCTGCCGGTTCTCGCTGAGCTTGCGGCTCAGGAAATCAGAAGCTATCAGCCGCAATCACAGCAGCAGTCTGTCCAGCCTCAGCTTCAATCTATTTCCTCTCTTCCTGCCGGTATACCAGACGGAACAACACGAAGAAGAAGAGGAACGGCAAGACCGGGATCAAAAGCAGCGAAGCTGCGTGAAGCTGCTATTAAAACATTAAAACGCCACAACGCGGCGATTAAGAGCTCCGAGCTTCAAAAAGAGATTGAAAAAGAAAGCGGTCTTGAAATCCCTAATATGACAACGTTTATGCAAAGCTTAATTAAAATGTACCCGGAAGTGAAAAAACCATATCGCGGGCAGTACATTTTAGAGGGTGAAATCGAATCTGCAGAATCAGCTGAATCAGCTAATGAATAAATATAAAGAAAAACTGCTTGGCATCGCTCAAGCAGTTTTTTTATTGAGGTTTTTTCTGTGAAGGTTTGTTTTCTTTTTCAAGATTAAGCTTATACACCCACTTTTGATAAGGCTTTTCTTCAGCGGCTCTGTTTTTCAGCTCTTCGATTGTATGGCTCTTGGCCTGGTCTGATGATTGGGCGCGGGCAAGCTGTTTTTGGAGCACATGTATCTGTTTGGTGACATCTTCAAGGATGGTCTCTACATGATATGGCTGCGCGTAGGCCGCTGGAGCTTCTTCTTCCGTTTTTTCTTTTTGTTTTGTGCCGCCATCAATATCGGCAAAATGAGAAGCAATCCAGGCATCGCTTTCATCAAGCTGCCGTTTATACGATATAATAGTTTCGTGAAATAATTTTTCTTTCGTTTTTTCTATGTCTAGCAGTCTTTCTTTCGTTTCTATGATTCGATCTTTCATATGATCAACTTCTATTTTAATATGTTTTAGCTGATATTCTTTTTCTACCATTTGCTCTTTTAGACGCCCATTTTCGGCTTTTATCAATTCGGCTTGCTGTTTTGCCTGAAGCAGTGCATTTTGTTCTTGCTCAATTGAGGCTTGAAGTTCGCTGATCCGTTTATGAAGATTTTTATTTTCTTCTTCGATTTTGACTTTAGCAATATGAAGTTTATGTTTTTCTTCGATTTCGGCTCTGCGTTTATAGGTTTCAGCAGATAGAAGCTCCTGCAAAACAACGATTTTATCAAGCAGTTCAGCTCTTATTTGGTGCAGGGTTTGGCTGGTGTGGGAGGCATGTTTTTCTTTTGTTGACATATGTGTTAATTCGGCAGACAGCTGCTGGAGTTTTTCTTTCATATCGGTATTTTCTTTGAGCAATTTGTTATTTTTCTGATGAAAGTAGCTTGCTTCAAGTTCAGAAATCAGCTTATGGCACCTTGAAAGCTCGGATTTTAAATAAAGGTTCTCCTGAGACACGTCGTGGAAAAAAGGACCTGATCTTTTCATTCGAACCATCTCCCTCATGATGTTAACACTACAATATGCAAATACTGAACAGCTATTCCTCTTTAATAAACAGACAAGCAGTAGCGTTGAGCCTTTGCTTTTGCTATGCTTTTAACGAAACTAGAGGTGAGATGATATGAAGCATGTAAACGTACTGCTGGCAGGGGGAGCCTCGCGGCGATTTGGAGAACCGAAGGCGTTTGTCAAATGGAAGGGCAGGATGCTTTACGAATGCGCTAAAGAGGCACTTGGAGAACAAACGGTTATCATCAGCCGTCCCGAATTTATTGATAGATTTCAAGAAAATGGTGAAAATGAAGTGTATCAAGATGCTGAGCCATTTCAAGGCATGGGGCCATTGGCTGGTATATATACCGCTTTTAAAAAGACAGACGGTGATCTTTATACTGTTCTTTCCTGTGACACACCGCTGATACAAAGAAGGACGATACTGGAGCTCAAACGTCTGATGACTGCCGGTTCGGACGCGGCAGTCCCAATTTCAGACGGACAAGTGCAGCCATTGATTGCGATTTACCACAAACGTATCATGCCAGTTCTATACGATCAGCTTTCTGAGAAGAGGTTGAGAATATCAGATTTATTAGGCAGAATTTCGGTTTGTTACGTACAGGCTGAAAATATCGGAGCAAACCCGGCAGAGTTTATCAACATTAATACACGTGATGATTTTAGCTGTTTGGAAGAAAAATCGAACTCCCTCAAGCGGGACTGACGGGGCAATAACATGATAAGATGACATAAAAGATAAGGAGAACAGGTTTGATGGAGGAACGTTATTCACGGCAAATCAGATTTAAGCAAATTGGGGAAGAGGGCCAGAAAAGACTGGCAGACAGCCATGTGCTGATTGTCGGAGCGGGAGCGCTCGGCACTGCAGGAGCTGAAGGGCTTTCGAGAGCGGGAGTCGGTACTATTACCATTATTGACCGTGACTATGTGGAGTGGAGCAATCTTCAAAGGCAGCAGCTTTATACAGAAAGCGATGCCAAACTCCGCATGCCGAAAGCCATGGCTGCCAAAGAGCATCTATCAGCGATTAACAGTGAGATACATATTGAGGCGTATGTTACCGAAGGAACAGCCGAAACGCTTGAGCCGCTGATTGAAAAAGCAGATGTCGTGATCGACGCGACAGATAATTTTGAAACCCGCATGCTGATAAACGATCTTGCCCAGAAAACAAAGACACCTTGGGTCTATGGCGCCTGTGTAAGCAGCCAGGGAATGTTCATGACTGTCATTCCCGGAGAAACCCCTTGTCTGTCTTGTTTGTTTGAGCAAATTCCTGTCGGCGGGGCGACGTGTGATACTGCCGGCATTATTCCGCCTGCTGTGCATATCGTTTCAGCATATCAGCAGGCTGAGGCATTAAAGCTGTTAACCGGCCAAAAAGAAGCAATACAGCGGGGTTTTGTGACATTTGATGTCTGGAACAATTCGCATATGAAGATTAACGTTAATCATGTACGCCGTGAGGAATGCCCATCTTGCGGAGCAAATGCGGTATATCCTTATCTTCAGGATTGGAACACACCAAAAGCTGCTGTACTATGCGGCCGTGACACAGTGCAGGTAAGGTCAGAATCATTAAAAAGAATCCCGAAACAGGAGCTCATTAAGCGGCTGAAAACAATCGGCAAGGTCGAGGCTAATGCGTTTTTGCTGCATATTTTTTACGAGGATTTCAGAATTGTCATTTTCAGTGACGGACGGGCACTGGTGCATGGAACAAATGATGTGAAAGAAGCCAACTCCGTGTTGGCAAGAGTGATTGGACTGTAACAACAGGAGGGGTCAGAATGCTGGAGAAAAGAACAGCGATACCGGTAGACAAGGCAGTTCGGCGTGTCTGCCATTTTCAAAAACAAGGTGAAACAGAATGGGTGGCGCTTGAAGACAGCCTTCATCGGTTTTTAGCCGAAGATATAACTGCGGATCACCACGTACCTGCATTTGATCGTTCGCCATACGATGGTTTTGCTGTCAGAGCGTGCGATACGGCAGAAGCTTCACGTGAAAACCCAGTTCGGTTTGAAGTTATTGACCATATTGGAGCGGGAGCAGTATCTGAAAAAGAACTTGGCCCGTTTCAGGCTGTGCGGATTATGACTGGCGCGCAAATCCCTGAAGGGGCAGATGCAGTCGTCATGATTGAACTGACTCAAACCTTTGAGGAGAATGGGAAGTCATTTATGTCTTTAAAACGCCGCTTTCAGACGGGGGATAATATTTCAAAAACAGGTGAGGACGCTCAAAAAGGGAGTGTTTTACTGAGAAAGGGTACCCGGGTGACACCAGGAGTGACGGCTCTTTTGGCAACATTCGGATACTCATCTGTGCCTGTCGTGAGAAAGCCTGTAGTCGGGATTATCGCAACCGGTACCGAATTGCTGAATGTCAGTGATCCGCTGGAACCGGGAAAAATCCGCAACAGCAATGCGAGTATGGTATATGCGCAAGCGATAGAAGCAGGCGCAACACCGCTTTATTTAGGGAAAATCTCTGATGAACTGGATAAAAGCTTTGCTGCAGTTAAAGAAGCGATGAAAAAGGTGGACTTCCTGATCACAACTGGCGGTGTGTCAGTCGGTGACTTTGACTTTTTGCCTGCGATCTATGAAAAACTCGGAGCGGACGTGCTGTTTAATAAAGTTGCCATGCGCCCGGGCAGCGTGACAACGGTGGCGCATGCAAACGATATGCTGCTGTTTGGCCTTTCAGGTAATCCGTCGGCATGCTATGTTGGTTTTGAACTGTTTGTCAAACCGATAATCCAGACATGGCTGCTCAATGAAACACCGCATTCAATTTGTGCGGAAGCTGTTTTGACCAAGGATTTTCCGAAGCCGAACCCATTTACCCGATTTGTTCGTGCGCTCGTGCACCATCAGGAAGGGAAGCTGTTGGCGACACCCGTTGGCTTAGATAAGTCGAGCTCTGTCACATCACTTGCAGATGCCAATGCATTTATTATCCTGCCGGGCGGCACGCGAGGCTACGAATCTGGCAGAACGGTTCAAGTACTGCTCATCAGAGAAGAGAATGGAAGTGAATGGCCTTGGTCCGTCCTTTCCCGATCGTCCAAGTTGTAGGATTTCAAAACAGCGGGAAAACAACGTTTATTGAGCGCATTCTTGAAAAAGCCTCTGAACAGGGAGTCCATTTGGGCTGCCTGAAGCATCATGGTCACGGCGGTGAACCGCAAACGCTCACGGAAGGAAAAGACACGGACCGTTACAAGGCGGCAGGTGCTGATGTAACAGCGGTAGAAGGTGCTGGTGTGTTACAGCTGACTGCCCGCCGCAATTGGGATTTGGCACGGCTGATTGAGTTATACCAATTTCTCGAAACAGACTGTCTTCTGATTGAAGGCTTTAAAAAAGCCCCTTATCCTAAAGTGGTTATCCTAAGTGAAAAGGAAGATCTGGAAGCGCTGCAAGCAGTAAATATAATCGCCATCATCTATAGAAAAAAAGAGCAAATGACAGAGCATCAGGGATTACCCGTTTTTCATGCGGATGATCCGGTTGCCGTGGATTTTGTGCTTTCACAGCTGAAGGGGGAATCTGCATAATGGAACGGTTTGAGATTACGAAAACACCCATTAATACTGAAGACATCATTAAAAAAGTGGAGAAACGGGAAGCAGGGGCAATTACGACATTTATCGGTACGGTTCGGGAATGGACAAACGGAAAAAGAACGGTTCGGCTTGAATATGAGGCATATGAACCGATGGCCGTGCAAATGCTTGCTCAAATCGGCGCTGAAATCGAAGAAAAATGGGAAGGTGCCTCAGCTGCGATCACGCACCGTATAGGTGTGCTCGATATCGGTGAAGCAGCGGTAGTGATTGCTGTATCTTCTCCCCATCGAAAAGCCTCATATGAAGCCAATGAGTATGCGATTGAACGCATTAAACAGATTGTGCCGATTTGGAAAAAAGAAATTTGGGAAGACGGTGAGCAATGGATCGGCAACCAGCTAGAAACAACAGCTTATCCGAACGGAAAACCAGACCTAAGCGAGGGAGAGCAGCATGATTAAAATTCTTTTATTTGCAGGACTGGCTGAACAGGCCGGTACACAAGCAATAGAAATAGATGTGGAACAAGCAACCACAGATGAAATAAAAGCGAGTCTAAAAGAACAATACGGTCTCGAATCTATTGATACGGCTATGATTGCCGTTAACGAAAGCTATGTAAAAGAAAATACCTCTGTATCTTCGGGTGACACGGTAGCCATCATACCGCCGGTCAGCGGGGGATGAAAACCGGACGGCATTTCAGCCGTCCGGTTTTTCTGTATTTCATTGGCATATCCCCAAGTATCCTCAGCATACAATGATTTTCTGTAAGCGTTTATTCTACATATGTTACTCCCTATAAAGTAAGAGACTCACTCCATAATTAGACTGAAATTTTGAAAAATAATAGAAATTTATTTCGGGTATCGATATAGTGAAGATGATAAATGTTGGAAAGGTGCTGGATATGGAGACATTTAAAAGATTAAAAATGTATTATTGGCCGTACAGAAAAGTGTTTACGTGGTCGCTTCTAGCCATGCTTTTGATGACAGCAATTACTGTCGTTTATCCGATTATCCTGCAAATTACGATTGATGAGATCGTACTGGGACGGCAGTATCAGCTTGCGGCGTGGGTCAGCTTAGGATTTATTGCGGTAATGGTTTTGAAAGGAATGGCTACCTTTTTTCATCAGTATTTAGGTGATATGTTCGGGATCAAATCCGTTTATCGGCTGAGAAATGGTCTGTATGAAAAACTGCAGCGGCTTTCTTTTTCTTACTATGATAACGCGAAAACAGGAGATTTGATGTCCAGGCTGACTGCTGATGTTGAAGGGCTTCGTTTTTTCTTATCATACGGTCTCGCTGAGCTCATTCGATTCGGCCTGCTGGTAGCCATCAGCCTGTCGGTTATGTTTTACTATTCTGTTCCTCTCACGCTTGTGACAATAGCTGTTCTGCCATTTCTCGCGGTTGCGGTATACCGGTTTGACAAAAGAGTCCATCCCGCCTTCAGAGGCATCCGCAAATCGTTTGCGAAACTCAATACAAAAGTCCAGGAAAATATCAGCGGCATTAATACGGTTAAATCTCTTTCAAGGGAAGATTTTCAGATCAGCACTTTCAATAAAGCCAATGCAGAATACAGGGCGCAGTATTTACAAACATCATCCATCTGGTCTGCGTATTTCCCTTTAATGGAGTTCATTGGTAACATTTGTATTGTAGCTCTCCTCTCATACGGCGGTTACTTGGTTATGCAAAATCAGCTCAATCCCGGCGAGCTTGTTGCTTTCTTCAGCCTTGTCAATTATATGATGTGGCCGATTATGAACTTAGGTTTTGTCATCAATATGTTCTCTCAAGCAAAAGCGTCAGGGGAACGCCTGCTCGACATTCTGGAAAAAGAAGAAGACATTACAGATCATCCTCATGCTTTGTATAAACAAAAATTAACCGGAGATGTCCATTTCAAAAATGTTTCTCTTGCATACGGGAAAGAACAAACAAACGCGCTGTGCAATGTAAGCTTTGAGGCAAACAGCGGGAAGGTAATCGGACTGTTGGGCCCGACAGGTTCAGGCAAAAGCTCAGTGACACAGCTTCTCACCAGATTTTACAGTCCTGTTGGCGGAATGATTACCATTGATCACAAACCAATCACAGATTATTCGTTAAAAACCCTTCGCTCCAATATCGGTGTCGTACTTCAAGAATCCTTCCTGTTTTCATCTACGATTAGATCAAATATTTCGTATGGGCGGCCGGATGCCTCAATGGAAGACGTCATCGAAGCGGCAAAAAGGGCGCAGGCTCATAGCTTTATTATGGAGCTTCCTGATGGGTATGACACCATGCTGGGAGAGAGGGGAATGGGGCTTTCCGGCGGGCAGAAACAGCGTATTGCCATTGCGAGAGCCATCTGCTTGAACCCGAGCATTTTAATATTGGATGATGCCACAAGTGCAGTAGATATGCAAACGGAGCACAGCATACAGCTTGCCTTAAAAGAAGTCATGAAAAACCGCACAACCTTTATCGTCGCTCACCGCATTTCTTCACTGAAACACGCCGATGAAATTCTCGTTTTTAATAAAGGACGCATTCGTGAAAGGGGAACACATCATGAGCTTCTTGAAAAAGGCGGCTACTATAAAAAGATTTACGATTTGCAATACCGTGATGTCAAAATGATTAATGAGCCGCATGAGGTCGGATAGGGAGGGGCCAAATGAAACAAGCGAAAAAACAGGGGATTTTAGAGCGTTTCTATTACTCTTCAGATGAAATCATTGAAAAGCCGTTTAACTGGGCTCAAATGTGGCGGCTGCTGAGCTATGTCAAACCATATCGAAAAACAATTTTGCCGCTTTCTTTTCTCACCGTATTAATTGGCACTGCTGTGAAGCTTGTGATCCCCATTTTGATCGGCGTTTATGTTCTTGATCAAGCGATTACAGGAAGAAACTCGGAGCTGCTGATTCAGCTCATTTTTATTATTAGCGGTTTATATGTCCTCAATTACGCCGCCAATGTGTTAAGAATCAGGTGGATGAATCAGCTTGGCCAGCATGTCATTTACGATTTGCGACAGCATTTATTTACCCATGTGCAGCGCTTATCCCATCGATTTTTTGATCAGCGGTCGGCGGGATCGATCTTAGTCAGGATCATGAATGATATTAACTCTCTTCAGGAGCTCTTTACAAGCGGAGTCATCAATTTGTTGACCGACTTGCTGCTTCTGGCCGGCGTGATTATCATTTTGTTTACGCTGAGCCCTGAGCTGACTATTGCCATCATGGTGACATTGCCGATTATGTTTTTTATTTCAACAAGTCTCAGAAAAAAAATACGCCGATCCTGGCAAACGGTACGGCTAAAGCAATCGAAGCTCAACTCTCATCTAAACGAAAGCATTCAGGGCATCCGGGTCACACAGGCATTTACGCAGGAAGAAGAAAACATGGCGTATTTTGATGGTGTCAATCAGGAGAACTACGAATCATGGCGGGAAGCAACTAGAAAAAATGCCATGTTCCGTCCGCTTGTAGAAATGACGAATGCGATTGGGACGGCTGTCTTGATTTGGTATGGAGCCACACTCATCATGAATGAAACCATTACGATTGGCGTCTTCGTTTCTTTTGCTTTCTATCTGGGAATGTTTTGGGAACCTATTTCGAGACTGGGTCAGGTCTATAATCAGCTGTTAATGGGGATGGCATCATCAGAACGGATTTTTGAGTTTCTGGACGAAAAGCCAAATGTCAAGGAGAAGCCGAATGCCATTCATAATGAAAAGATAAATGGGGAGATCAGTTTTGAAGAGGTTGAATTTTCGTATGATGAAAAACGAAAAGCCCTTCACGCCGTTTCTTTCTCTATTCCGGCGGGCTCAACGCTTGCGCTTGTCGGGCATACAGGGAGCGGGAAGACGACGATTGCCAATTTAATCAGCCGTTTTTATGATGCGACCGGAGGCACCATTAAAATAGACGGTATACCGATTAAGGATCTTTCCCTTGCCAGTCTGCGCTCTCAAATCAGCATTGTCCTGCAAGATACATTTATTTTCTCTGGGACCATCATGGAAAATATTCGTTTTGGAAGGCCAAATGCTTCGGATGAAGAGGTGATGAAAGCGTCCCAAGCGGTCGGAGCGGATGAGTTTATTTCCGATTTAGCGGAAGGATACGCAACAGAGGTGGAGGAAAGGGGCAGCGTACTGTCTGCCGGTCAGCGTCAGCTCATTTCCTTTGCAAGAGCATTGCTCGCCGATCCGGCTATTATCATCCTTGACGAAGCAACGGCAAGCATTGATACAGAGACAGAAGTAAAAGTTCAGCAAGCGTTAAAAACGCTTCTGAAAGGGCGTACAGCAGTGATGATCGCTCACAGATTGTCTACGATCCGCGACGCCGACCGCATCATTGTTCTTGATCACGGCAGGAAAATAGAAGAAGGGAACCATGATCAGCTGCTTGCTAAAGGAGGCATTTATGCCGGGCTTGTGAAAGCGCAATACAGCACAGCGATAGAATAATATGAAAAGCCTTCAATATTGAAGGCTTTTGGAAATTTATTAGAAAAACATGAAACTTTTTGATATCCTTCCCGTACTATTTGTTAGATATTCTCAAGGAGGTTTTGAAATGGAAACGAATGTAGAAAAAAACAGCGGAACGGCGACTGAAAAGCCTTCACTTTTAGGAGTAATCACAAGTCCGTCCGTTCAATTTGAAAGAATAAGAGAAAGGCCGGCTGTGTGGGGACCGCTTTTGATTGTTGCAGCAATTATCATCGTCGGTGCCGTGCTGCAATCACTCGGTACGGATTATAGTGAGCTTTTGAAAAGCCAGGATACGCAAGGGCTATCTGCTGAACAAATGGAAACTGTCGCAACAATAACCAAAGTTGGCGGAATGGTAGGCGCTATTATCGGCGGTATCGCAGCATTATTTATTGCCCCTCTTATTTATTGGCTCTGTGTAAAAGTATCAGGCGGTGTTACGACATATAAAAAAATGCTTTCTCTCGGCCTGTTTGTCTCTTTGATTAGCAGTCTCGGATTATTGGTTAATGGAATCGTTGCTTTTACGACTGACGTGAATCCTCTTTACAGCACGACGTCACTGGCAGGGATTATCCCATCTGACGGGGCTCTTGCCAGCGTGTTAAATACCTTTGAAATTTTCAGCATCTGGAGCTTTGTATTATTAGCAATCGGACTTCACAAAACGGGAGGCATCTCCAAAAAAGCCGGGTGGATTTCAGCAATCATTCTATTCGGAATTTTAGTTGTATTTTCATTCTTTTCAGGTTTAATCAATTCTGTGGCGGGTGCATAAGCTCATGAAAAAAGTCTGGATCGGAATTGGAATCGCAGTTATAGTCGCTCTTTTTGTTGGAATCAATATATACCGGTCTGCCGCTCCAACAAGCGGCAGCGCCGGCAAGGAGATACAGACGGGGAGCGTTGAAGAAAATGAAATCTCATCAACGGTTATGGTTCCTGGCACGCTAAAATTTTCAAATGAACAGTATGTCTTTTATGAAGCGGATAAAGGGACATTAGAAGACATTAAAGTTAAGGAAGGCGATAAAGTTAAAAAGGGCACGCCTTTAGTCACCTATACAAATGAGCAGCTGAGCCTGGAAAAAGAACAGAACCAGTTAACGTCTGAATCCAACCGGCTTCAAATTGACCAAATTCAAGAAAAGTTAAAAGCCTTAGACAGCAAAGAAAGAGAACTGGAAAAACAGGTAGGAAAGAAAGAAGCAGAAAAACAAATCGAATCTGAACGGACAGAGCTTCAAATGCAGAAAAAAACAGCGGAGATCGAATTAAAACAAACCGAGCTTCAGCGGCAGTCACTTGCCAACCGGGTGTCAGATTTAGAAGTGAAAAGCGAAATTGAAGGCACCGTTATTTCTGTCAACCAAGAAGCGGCATCCAAAAAGTCAGATATTCAAGAGCCTGTCATACATATCGGCAACCCAAAAGACCTTGTCGTCTCAGGGAAATTGTCTGAATACGATACATTGAAAGTCAAAAAAGGCCAGAAGGTCACACTCACTTCAGATGTAATACAGGGTAAAACATGGAAAGGTACGGTTTCCGCAGTCGGGCTTGTTCCGGATCAGCAGGAGACCGCTGCGGCACAAGGAACAGAACAGGCGGTCCAATACCCGCTTCAAGTGAAAATAAAAGGAAATCTTCCAGAAGGAAAGCCAGGCTTTAAATTTATCATGAATATTGAAACAGATAAACGGAAAGCAAATACGCTTCCTTCAAAGGCAGTCAAAAAAGAAGATGACCAATATTATGTGTATACAGTAAAAGACGGAAAAGCAAAGCGAGTTGATGTCAAAATCGGCGAAGTGACAGATGACCTGACAGAAATTAAAGAGGGGCTTACCCAAGATGATCAAGTCATTTTGAATCCATCTGATCAGGTGACTGACGGAATGGAAGTGAAATCTTAAATGATTCAGCTTTCTAATGTGCGAAAAAGCTACCAGATCGGAAAGGAAACGTTTGATGTTCTCCATTCTATTGATTTGGACATTCATCAAGGTGAATATGTCTCGATTATGGGACCGTCAGGATCAGGAAAATCGACGATCATGAATATTATCGGCTGTCTTGATCGGCCGACTTCCGGTACATATCAATTGGACGGCGAAGACATTTCTTCATATAAAGATAAAGAACTGGCGGCAGTCCGTAACCGGTCCATCGGTTTTGTATTTCAGCAATTTCAGCTTCTTCCGCGGCTGAACGCAAAAAAAAATGTCGAGCTGCCGATGATTTATTCCGGGATAGGCAAAAAGGAACGTCAAGAGCGGGCTGAGAGAGCATTGGAAAAGGTCGGGTTAGCAGATCGAATGCTCCACATGCCCAACGAGCTGTCGGGCGGGCAGAAGCAGCGGGTGGCGATTGCGAGGGCGATCGTGAATGAGCCGAAATTGATTTTAGCTGATGAACCGACCGGCGCGCTGGATACGAAAACAAGCGAGGCGATTATGGATCAGTTTACAGCATTAAATGTCGAGGGAACGACAATCGTTCTGGTTACTCACGAGCCTGAAGTAGCAGATTGCACGAATCGGATCGTCATGGTGCGTGACGGAAACATTGTTCCTGCCAGCTCCGGACAAAGGAGTGTGGGAGAATGAGCCTGTTAGAAAACATCAGAATGGCTCTAAGCTCTGTCCTTGCCCATAAAATGCGTTCGATCTTAACGATGCTCGGCATTATCATTGGTGTAGGCTCTGTCATTGTTGTCGTTGCGGTAGGACAGGGCGGCGAGCAAATGCTGAAGCAGTCGATCAGCGGCCCGGGAAATACTGTGGAGCTGTACTATATGCCTAGCGACGAGGAGCTGGCAAGCAACCCGAACGCCGCAGCTGAATCTACGTTTACAGAAAACGATATTAAAGGTTTAAAAGGAATAGAAGGCATTAAACAAGTCGTTGCTTCGACTTCTGAAAGTATGAAAGCGCGTTATCACGAAGAAGAAACCGATGCTACGGTTAACGGAATAAATGATGGATACATGAATGTCAATTCTTTAGAAATCGAAAGCGGCAGAACATTTACCGACAATGACTTTCTCGCGGGGAATAGAGCCGGAATCATCTCTCAAAAGATGGCTGAAGAACTGTTCGATAAAACCTCCCCTTTAGGTGAAGTTGTCTGGATAAACGGACAGCCCGTTGAAATTATCGGTGTGCTGAAAAAAGAAACAGGCTTGCTTTCTTTCGGTTTAAGTGAAATGTATGTGCCATTTAATATGATGAAATCCTCTTTTGGCACAAGTGATTTCAGTAACGTATCATTGCAGGTCGAATCAGCAGACGACATAAAATCGGCAGGAAAAGAAGCAGCACAGCTGGTAAACGACAATCATGGCACAGAGGATTCGTATCAAGTGATGAACATGGAGGAGATTGCGGCCGGAATTGGCAAGGTAACGGCAATTATGACGACGATTATCGGCTCAATTGCAGGTATTTCCCTTTTGGTCGGCGGAATCGGTGTCATGAATATCATGCTCGTATCAGTCACAGAACGGACACGGGAAATTGGAATCAGAAAATCCCTCGGTGCGACGAGGGGACAGATTCTGACTCAGTTTTTAATTGAGTCAGTCGTATTGACGCTGATTGGCGGTCTGGTCGGGATTGGTATTGGATACGGAGGGGCCGCGCTTGTTTCAGCCATTGCGGGCTGGCCGTCACTCATATCCTGGCAGGTTGTATGCGGGGGCGTGCTGTTCAGTATGCTCATTGGTGTTATTTTCGGCATGCTTCCTGCAAATAAAGCTGCAAAGCTTGATCCCATTGAAGCGCTGCGTTATGAGTAGCCTCATGCAACATGCATGAGGTTTTTTTATGTTTAGTGATTTCTACTATGAATATAAAAGACTTTTTTCATTAAAATAAGAAGAAAATGTCGTACAATTGTCCTTATTTTTGTCGAATTTACAGTTTACAAACCCTATAGACATACGTTAATATGGAGAAACGTGAAAGATTTTGATAGTTATTGAATGAATTTGAATGATTTTAGTTGCCTAAACCGAAAATAGCGTTTACAATGAAATTGTATTCAAAATGAATACGTTTTCATTAGGAGGTGAAGCATGCTAACTCCTGAACGGCATCAATTGATTATTGATCAAATAGAAAAGCATGATGTGGTAAAGATTCAAGAGCTTATAAATCTGACTAATGCTTCTGAATCAACAATCAGAAGAGATTTATCGACCCTTGAAGAACGCGGTTTTTTAAAGCGCGTTCATGGTGGAGCGGCCAAGCTTTCCGATATCAGACTTGAACCCGATATGCTTGAAAAATCATCCAAAAACCTTCACGATAAATTGAAAATTGCTGAAAAAGCAGCTTCTCTTTTAGAAGAAGGGGATTGCATTTACCTTGATGCAGGCACGACGACATTGCACATGATTGATTTTATGGATAAAACCAAAGATATTGTCGTTGTCACAAACGGGGTGATGCATATCGATGCATTAATAAGGAAAGAAATTTCTTTTTATCTGCTTGGAGGATACGTAAAGCACAGAACGGGCGCGATTATTGGAGGCGCTTCACTGATTGCCATGGACCAGTACAGATTTGACAAGAGTTTTCTGGGGACAAACGGTGTCCATACAGAGGCTGGATTTACAACGCCGGACCCTGATGAGGCCCTTTTAAAACAGAAAGCGATCAAACAGGCAAAACACGCTTACGTCTTAGCAGACCCTTCGAAGTTCGGAGAAATTTCATTTTCGGCATTCGCCGGAATAGGCGACGCAACAATCATTACGACTGACGCTGAAGAGCTTACATTCGATAATTACCAAGAAAAAACTGTCGTAAAGGTAGTGAAACCATGATTTACACTGTAACACTTAATCCATCTGTCGATTATATTGTTCACGTTGAAGATTTTACTGTAGGAGGCCTGAACCGTTCTTCGTATGATACCAAGTATCCAGGGGGCAAAGGCATCAACGTATCGAGACTGCTGAAAAGACACCATGTGGCGTCTAAAGCGCTCGGATTCGTCGGCGGATTTACCGGAGAATATATCAAAACATTTTTACGGGAAGAAAACCTGGAAACAGCTTTTTCTGAAGTAAAAGGGGATACCCGTATCAATGTAAAGCTGAAAACTGGTGATGAAACTGAAATTAACGGGCAGGGACCGACAATTTCGGATGAAGATTTCAAAGCCTTTTTAGAACAGTTCCAATCTTTGCAAGAGGGAGATATCGTCGTTCTTGCAGGAAGCATTCCATCTTCACTCCCTCACGATACTTATGAAAAAATCGCAGAGGCCTGCAAACAGCAGAACGCACGAGTTGTTCTGGATATCTCAGGCGAGGCTCTTTTGAAAGCAACAGAAATGAAACCATTTTTGATGAAGCCAAATCATCATGAGCTTGGAGAAATGTTCGGCACGGCCATTACATCTGTTGAGGAAGCTGTTCCTTATGGGAAAAAGCTTGTAGAACAAGGCGCTGAACATGTAATTGTATCAATGGCCGGAGACGGAGCGCTTCTGTTTACGAACGAAGCTGTTTATTTTGCTAACGTGCCAAAGGGGAAATTGGTAAACTCAGTCGGAGCAGGGGATTCCGTTGTTGCAGGTTTCCTTGCCGGAATTTCCAAACAGCTGCCGCTTGAAGAAGCATTCCGCTTAGGAGTTACTTCAGGCAGTGCTACCGCGTTCTCTGAAGAACTTGGAACAGAAGAATTTGTCCAGCAGCTTCTTCCTGAAGTTAAGGTCACACGTCTATAGAGGAGGAAACACAAGTGAAAATAACTGAGCTTTTAACGAAGCATACGATAAAGCTTAATATTGAGAGCAAAGAAAAAGAAAATGTTATTGACGAAATGGTCACTGTTCTTGATAAGGCTGGAAAGTTAAATGACCGACAAGCCTATAAAGAAGCCATTTTAAATCGCGAAAGCCAAAGCTCCACGGGTATCGGTGAAGGAATCGCTATCCCCCATGCGAAAACGGCAAGCGTTATCAACCCGGCGATCGCGTTCGGACGTTCAAAAGACGGCGTCGATTATGAATCATTAGACGGCCAGCCGGCTCACTTAGTGTTCATGATCGCGGCGACTGAAGGCGCAAACAACACTCACCTTGAAGCATTGTCAAGACTTTCAACGCTGTTAATGCGTGAAGAAATCCGTAAGCAGCTCCTTGAAGCTGAGTCTGAAGATGCCATCATCGACATTATTAATCAGCACGATAAAGATGATGACGAAGAGGAAGAAGAAGAAGAAGCGGCACCAGCACCTGCCGGAAAAGGAAAAATTTTAGCGGTTACTGCATGTCCGACAGGTATTGCCCATACATTCATGGCTGCGGATGCCCTTAAAGAAAAAGCGAAAGAGCTTGGAGTGGAAATTAAGGTCGAAACAAATGGGTCAAGCGGCATTAAGCACAAGCTCACTGCCCAAGAAATCGAAGATGCCCCTGCAATCATTGTCGCAGCGGACAAGCAGGTTGAAATGGAACGTTTTAAAGGCAAGCGCGTACTTCAAGTTCCTGTAACGGCGGGTATCAGACGTCCGCAAGAGCTTATCGAAAAAGCGATGAATCAAGATGCGCCGATTTATCAAGGCAGCGGCGGCGGTTCAGCAGCTTCAAACGACGATGAAGAAGCGAGAGGCAAGTCTGGAAGCGGTATCGGAAACGCGTTTTATAAGCACCTGATGAGCGGTGTCAGCAACATGCTTCCGTTCGTAGTCGGCGGCGGTATTCTCGTTGCGATTTCATTCTTCTGGGGAATTCACTCTGCTGATCCGAATGATCCTAGCTACAACACGTTTGCAGCAGCATTAAACTTTATCGGCGGCGACAATGCATTAAAACTGATTGTTGCAGTTCTGGCCGGTTTCATTGCGATGAGTATTGCAGATCGTCCTGGTTTTGCGCCTGGTATGGTCGGCGGTTTTATGGCTACTCAAGCGAATGCTGGATTCTTAGGCGGCTTAATTGCCGGATTCCTTGCCGGTTATGTTGTGATTTTACTGAAAAAAGTATTTACGTTTATCCCTCAGTCACTTGATGGATTAAAACCTGTTTTGATTTACCCGCTGTTCGGTATTTTTATCACTGGCGTATTAATGCAATTTGTCGTCAATACACCTGTAGCGGCATTTATGAATTTCTTAACAAACTGGCTTGAAAGCCTTGGTACTGGAAACCTTGTGTTAATGGGTATTATCTTGGGCGGCATGATGGCGATCGATATGGGTGGCCCGCTTAATAAAGCAGCCTTTACGTTCGGTATCGCCATGATCGATGCAGGCAACTATGCGCCTCATGCAGCAATCATGGCCGGCGGTATGGTTCCTCCGCTTGGTATCGCACTTGCAACAACCATTTTCAGAAACAAATTCACTCAGCGTGACCGTGAAGCTGGTATTACATGCTATTTCATGGGAGCTGCTTTTGTAACAGAGGGAGCGATCCCATTTGCTGCGGCTGATCCGCTTCGCGTCATACCAGCTGCTGTAGTCGGTGCAGCTGTTGCCGGCGGATTAACTGAATTCTTCCGAGTAACGCTTCCGGCGCCTCATGGAGGAGTATTCGTAGCTTTCATTACAAACCATCCGATGCTTTACCTTTTAAGTATCGTGATCGGTGCTGTCGTGATGGCAATTATCCTCGGTATCGTCAAAAAACCTGTTACAGAAAAATAAGAAAAAAAGCGTCCTTGGTTCGAAAGGACGCTTTTTCTTATCCGGCCGGCAGGGAGCGCGGTTAAGTTATGTATTTTATTCTTTTTTATGATAAAGTAAAAGAAGAGAAACAACTGACATAGCAATTGTCTAGGAGGAAACACTTTGACCGAGGAAAAAAATACGAATACTGAGAAAACGGCGAAGAAAAAAACCAATACGTACCTGGAATGGGGTAAAGCGATTGTCATCGCTGTTCTGCTGGCTCTCCTGATCCGTCACTTTTTGTTTGAACCGTATTTAGTTGAAGGTTCATCTATGTATCCCACATTACATGACGGAGAAAGGCTGTTTGTGAATAAAACAGTCAACTATATCGGCGAGCTGAAGCGCGGAGATATCGTTATTATCAACGGTGAAACTTCTAAAATCCATTATGTAAAAAGATTGATCGGAAAGCCTGGAGAAACCGTTCAAATGAAGGATGACACGCTTTATATAAACGGTAAAAAAGTAGCCGAGCCTTACTTGTCTAAAAACAAGAAGGAAGCAGAAAAACTTGGTGTCAGTCTGACAGGAGACTTTGGACCGGTTAAGGTTCCGAAAGGCAAATACTTTGTCATGGGAGATAACCGGCTGAATTCTATGGACAGCCGAAACGGGCTGGGACTGATCGCGGAAGATCGAATTGTCGGCACATCGAAGTTTGTCTTTTTCCCGTTTAACGAAATGCGTCAAACAAAATAAAAACGCCTTGCTGGCCTAGGACAGCAGGCGTTTTTATTTTGAAAAAGAAGCGACCAATGCAATGCATAAAACCGTGATGAACACTGAACCGATAATAGCTAGCACACTGAAGAAAAGGTGAACCTGTTTGTTCTCTTTTCCGCGCTTTTCTAAAAGCCGTTTAGAAAAAATGTGTGAAAATATGTAAATAAGGGCTATGCCTATATATAAGCCGATATCTTTGGCGGTAAAGCCTGTTACGGCAAGGTAAAAGCCCGTAAAAAAGATCAGTAAGCAATATTCAGTAAGTGTTAAAAGCCTCAACGTGTTCCTCCATGAGAGTGTGTAATTTTCCGAGCGGATGCATTCTCTCTCTTTAATTGTAACACAGCTGGCTGGTTTGGGTGTATAAGTGTTTTCTCTCTGTTTTATCAGGGAATCATTTCTCTTGCCCTGCATTCATGGTATACTTTTATTGATGATAGACATGATGGAGGATAATAAATGATTGCTGTAAATAATGTAAGCTTGCGGTTTGCGGATCGCAAGTTATTTGAAGATGTTAATATTAAATTTACCCCAGGCAACTGCTATGGGTTAATTGGTGCAAACGGTGCCGGTAAATCAACGTTTCTAAAGGTGCTGTCAGGCGAAATCGAGCCTCAGACAGGCGACGTGCATATGAGTCCTGGCGAGCGTCTTGCCGTCTTGAAGCAGAACCATTTTGAGTACGAAGAGTATGAAGTGCTGAAAGTGGTCATTATGGGCCACAAACGCCTGTATGAAGTCATGCAGGAGAAAGACGCTATTTACATGAAGCCTGATTTCTCAGATGAGGATGGGATTCGTGCTGCTGAGCTAGAAGGTGAATTTGCGGAACTGAACGGTTGGGAAGCGGAAAGTGAAGCTGCGATCCTGTTAAAAGGCCTTGGTATCTCAGAAGATCTGCACACAAAAAAGATGGCAGACCTCGGCGGTTCGGAGAAGGTAAAAGTTCTCTTGGCACAGGCATTATTCGGCAAGCCGGATGTTCTGCTCCTCGATGAGCCGACGAACCACTTGGACCTTCAGGCAATCCAGTGGCTTGAAGAGTTTCTGATTAACTTTGAAAACACAGTTATTGTCGTATCCCATGACCGCCACTTCTTAAATAAAGTATGCACGCACATTGCCGACCTTGATTTTAACAAAATTCAAATCTATGTCGGAAACTATGATTTCTGGTACGAGTCAAGCCAACTGGCGTTAAAGCTTTCTCAAGAAGCGAACAAGAAAAAAGAAGAGCAGATTAAACAGCTTCAAGAGTTTGTCGCTAGATTCAGCGCCAATGCGTCTAAATCTAAGCAGGCTACATCAAGAAAGAAACTTCTCGAAAAAATCACGCTGGATGATATTAAACCGTCTTCCCGCCGCTATCCTTATGTTAACTTCACGCCGGAACGGGAAATCGGAAATGATGTTCTTCGCGTGGAAGGCTTAACAAAAACAATTGATGGCGTAAAGGTGCTTGACAATGTCAGCTTTATTATGAATCGAGAAGATAAAATTGCTTTCACTGGCCGAAACGAACTTGCTGTTACTACGCTGTTTAAAATCATTTCCGGGGAAATGGAAGCTGACAGCGGAACGTTTAAATGGGGTGTTACCACATCTCAGGCGTATTTTCCAAAAGACAACAGCGAATATTTCGAAGGCAGTGATCTGAACCTTGTAGACTGGCTTCGCCAATATTCTCCGCACGACCAAAGTGAGAGCTTTTTACGCGGCTTCTTAGGACGCATGCTGTTCTCTGGAGAGGAAGTCCACAAAAAAGCAAACGTACTCTCCGGGGGAGAAAAGGTCCGCTGTATGCTGTCGAAAGCGATGCTTTCTGGCGCCAATATTTTAATTTTGGATGAGCCAACTAACCATTTAGACCTAGAGTCCATTACAGCGCTCAATAACGGCTTAATCAGCTTTAAAGGCGCTATGCTGTTTACTTCCCATGACCATCAGTTTGTGCAGACCATTGCCAACAGAATTATAGAAATTACACCTAACGGCATCGTCGATAAGCAAATGAGCTATGACGAGTTCCTTGAAAATGCTGATGTGCAGAAAAAATTGACTGAACTATACGCGGAATAAAAAAAGCAGAGATTTCTCTGCTTTTTTTGATACCTAAATATGAAAGGAGATCACAACATGAAATTTTTAGTTGTCGGAGCAGGTGGAGTAGGTGGGTATATTGGCGGACGGCTTTCGGAGAAAGGAAATGATGTGACATTTCTCGTGCGCCAAAAACGAGCTGAGCAGCTGAAAAAAACCGGGCTTGTCATCCATAGTGAAAAAGGGAATGTATCATTTCAGCCCGAACTAATCAGTGCCGGAGAAACAGGGCAATTTGATGTCGTTATCATTGCTTCTAAAGCATACTCGCTTGGCCAAGTGATAGACGATGTCAAACCATTTATCCATCAGGAATCTGTCATTATCCCTTTTTTAAATGGGTACCGCCACTATGAGCAGCTATTTGCGGCATTTTCAAAAGAACAGGTGCTGGGCGGCCTGTGTTTTATAGAAAGTGCTTTAGACAACAAAGGAGAAATTCATCATACGAGCACATCGCATCGTTTTGTATTTGGAGAATGGAACGGCGAGCGTACGGAGCGGATAAGAGCGCTTGAAGAGGCATTTTCAGGTGTGAAGGCTGAAGTCATCATTAGCGGGCATATCGAGAAGGACATTTGGAAAAAGTATCTCTTTATTGCAGCGCAAGCGGGGATCACAACGTTATTTCAACGACCGCTTGGCCCAATCCTCGCCACAGAAGCCGGACGTCACACGGCCCAAACTCTTATTGGGGAAATTTGCGCTGTTTTACGAAAAGAAGGTGTTCCGGCTGATCCGGATCTTGAGGAAGAGAGCTTTCGTACGATGACCAGCATGTCTTATCATATGAAGTCCTCCATGCTTCGGGATATGGAAAACGGCCAAACGACAGAAGGCGACCACCTGCATGGATTTTTGCTTGAAAAAGCTAAACGTTTATCTCTCGCTGCACCAGTATTAGAAACAGTTTATGCGAATCTGCAAATGTATGAAGCAGAAAAATAAAAAAAGGAGGCGGAAAAGCCTCCTTTTATTTACTTAAAAAGCCCAATTTCCGTTTCTGAAGATAGGCTCTCTTTTCCCGTCTGCCGTAATTCCGTCAATATTCATATCCTTAGAACCGATCATAAAGTCCACGTGTGTAATGCTCTCATTTAGGCCTTCTTTGACAAGCTCTTCACGAGACATCTGCTTTCCGCCTTCAATATTAAAGGCATAGGCGCTTCCGATCGCCAAATGATTTGACGCGTTTTCATCAAACAGCGTGTTATAGAAAAGAATGTTTGATTGTGATATAGGCGAATCGTAAGGAACAAGTGCCACTTCACCTAAATAGTGAGAACCTTCATCTGTTTCCACCAGTTCTTTTAAAATATCCTCACCTTTTTCAGCTTTAATGTCGACTATACGGCCATTTTCAAACGTCAGGGTGAAATTTTCAATAATATTTCCGCCGTAGCTTAATGGTTTTGTGCTTGATACCACACCGTCAACCCCGTCTTTTTGCGGCAGCGTGAACACTTCTTCTGTCGGCATATTGGCCATAAACTCATGGCCGCTTTCATTCACGCTTCCCGCACCTGCCCAAACATGCTTCCTAGGCAGCTTAATTGTTAAATCAGTTCCTTCAGCTTGATAATGTAAGGCAGCGTAATGTCTCTCGTTCAAATGGTCAACTTTTTCATGAAGATTTTGGTCATGATTGATCCACGCCTGAACCGGGTTGTCTTCATTTACGCGCGTCGCTTTAAAAATTTCTTCCCACAGAAGGTGGATCGCTTCCTCCTCTGATTTGCCAGGAAACACCTTGTGAGCCCAGCCTGCTGATGCCGCACCTACGACAGTCCAGCTGACTTTGTCTGATTGAATATATTGTCTGTATGTATGTAATGCTTTGCCTGCTGCTTTTTGGAATGCCGCAATCCGTTTGGAATCTATACCTTTTAGCAAGTCTGGGTTTGACGACACAACAGAAATGAAAGCAGCTCCATTTTTGGCAAGCTCTTCTCTGCCTTTTGCTTCCCATTCAGGATATTCTTCAAATGCTTCAAACGGCGCAAGTTCGTATTTTAATTTGGCGACTTCGTCATCCTGCCAATTCACGGTGACGTTTTTTGCGCCCTTTTCATATGCGTGTTTTACAATTAAACGGACAAAATCCCGAACGTCTGTTGAAGCATTTACGACTACATACTGGCCTTTTTGAACATTAACGCCGACTTCTACCGCCAGCTGTGCATATGTATTTAATTTCTGTGAAAATGAATCCATGAATCATTCCTCCAAGCTTTTTTCTCATCATATCAAATATGATCCTATAAAGGAAAGAAGGAGCCCAAAGTGAAAAACCCAAAACGACACGTCTTGGGTTTTTCAATATTATGGATGATTCAGTTTTACAGTGCCGCCTGCAGGCGAATGAGGCATATTTGCCAAAGAAATGCTCATGCCTCCAAGAATAATTCCGCTTAAAATGGCTGCGATCGCTACTCTTCTTCCTAAATCTCTTAGCATCTGTTTCCTCCTTAACGTTTCTCCATTTCCCACAATATGAAGGAAGTGAGGAAAAAAGAAGCAAGAAATTTGCCGCGTGTGAGAATTTTGCGGGTAAAGACTATTTAATTGCCTTTTGCAGCTTATCAATCACTTCTAAAGAACGGCCTGTGCCGATTGCTACAGATTCAAGCGGGTTTTGCGCCACGTGTACAGGCACGACAATCTCTTCTGTGAGCCATTCTTTAATTCCATTAAGGAGCGCGCCGCCGCCTGTTAAAATAACGCCGCGATCAACAATATCTCCGCTCAATTCAGGCGGACAGTCCTCAAGTGTCGCTCTGATGGCTTCAAGAATATGCAGGAGGGATTCACGCATTGCATCTTGAATTTCGTTGGATTGAAGCATAATGGTTTTTGGAAGACCTGTCACGAGGTCGCGTCCCCGAATTTCCATTGCCTCTGGTATATGTTCAATCAGAGCATGGCCAATTTCCATTTTTACCTGCTCAGCTGTGCGTTCGCCGATCAGCAAATTGTATTTTTTACGGACGAAAGAAACGATATCCTCATCAAGCTGGTCTCCGCCGATCCTGATAGAATGGCAGGAAACAACGCCACCGAAGGAAATAATAGCGACCTCTGTCGTCCCTCCGCCGATATCTACTACCACATTGGCAACCGGCTCATCAACTGGTAAATCCGCTCCGATGGCGGCTGCAACTGGCTCTTCGATTAAATGAACGTTTTTCGCGCCGCAATTTTTCACCGCATCACTGATGGCGCGGCGTTCTACTGCTGTTGAGCCTGATGGTGTGCAAACGACTACGTTCGGTTTTCTGAACGACATGCCGATGCTTTTTGCGGCTTTTTTCATAATGTGCTTTAGCAGGTCAGTTGTCATATCATAGTCTGCGATCACGCCATCTTTCATCGGTCTGACAGCGACAATTTTTCCCGGTGTTTTACCGATCATGTTTTTCGCATCAGCTCCGATTGCAAGCACTGCTTTTGTCGTCGTATCCACTGCGACAACAGATGGTTCATTTAGGATAATCCCTTTATTTTTGCTGTAAACAAGTATATTAGCTGTTCCTAAGTCAATCCCGATTTCAGTTGATTGAAACATGTTTTCACCCAATCTCTATCCTAATTTAATATGATTCTACATTTAAAGTTTCTCAGAAATACTGCGATTTTTGGGGGTGTGCGTCGGTAAAGAAATGTTTTTGTAAAAAATCAAGGAACTGTGTAACAGAAGTAATACATTTTTCGGTTTTATGGAAAAAATATCTTGTAATTCTTATAGAAAGCGGGAAACTTTTTCAAAGTTTCATTCGTCTACGATATATTGAGGTACATCCTTAAAACATTACATGAGAAAAGAAACATTTAAAGGAAGAAGGGTTTTTATGAAATCAATAGGTGTTGTGAGAAAAGTAGATGAATTAGGCCGCATTGTCATGCCGATTGAGTTGAGACGGGCATTGGATATTGCCATAAAAGACAGCATTGAGTTTTTTGTTGACGGAGATAAAATTATCTTGAAAAAGTACAAACCTCATGGCGTTTGTTTAATGACTGGAGAAATCACTTCAGAAAATAAAGAATACGGCAACGGTAAAATTACGCTAAGCCCTGAGGGTGCACAGCTGCTTCTCGAAGAAATTCAAGCCGCTTTAAAAGAATAAAATTATGCTAAAAAAGGCGGAGTGATATCATCTCCGCCTTTTTTGCGTGCCAATTTTTGATTACCGCCGCCTAAGATAAGACATCAAGATATTTGGTAATGAATGATTTGGGATACTTTACATATTTTACTCAATTATTTGTCGAAGAATGGTACAATAAGTAGAGAAACACAAGCGGCAGGTGGTCATATGAGAAAATATCAAGCGCGTATCATTTCCATCATTTTGGCAATGATTTTTATAATGTTTTGGGATTATTTATTTTATTTTATAGGCAAAAACCCGATTAATTGGCCTGTTGATATTGTGTATACTGCAGTCACGCTGGTAAGTGTCTGGATGCTGGCTTATTATATTGATGAGAAACAGCAGCTGGTTAAGAAAATGAAGGATAACGAATGGAAGTATAAACAGCTTTCAGAAGAAAAAAACCGCATCATGGATAATTTGCAGGAAATCGTATTTCAAACGAATGCAAAAGGCGAAATTACATATTTAAACCAAGCGTGGGCATCAATAACCGGCTTTTCAATCAGTGAATGTATGGGAACGATGTATAATGATTACTTCATAAAAGAAAAGCACGTAGCCGACCACATTAACACCCAAATTCAAAACAAAGCGTCTTCTGGCATGTTTACGGCAAAATACGTGACAAAAAACGGCACGATTTTTTGGGGAGAAGTTCATTATAAACTTTACTATGACCGGGATGACCAATTTACAGGCAGCCTGGGTACAATGTCAGATATCACTGAGCGGAAAGAGGCTGAAGATGAGCTCATTGAGATTAATGAACGGCTGGCGAGAGAATCCCAGAAACTATCAATCACAAGTGAACTTGCCGCAGGTATTGCTCATGAGGTCAGAAACCCTTTAACATCTGTCAGCGGTTTCCTCCAGATTATGAAAACACAATATCCGGACAGAAAAGACTATTTTGACATCATCTTTTCAGAGATTAAAAGAATTGATTTAGTGCTCAGCGAGCTGCTGCTGCTTGCAAAACCGCAGGCAATCACATTTAAAACACACCAGCTTAATGAGATCTTGAAACAAGTCACGACATTGCTTGATACCAATGCAATTCTGTCCAATATCGTCATAGAGAAAAATTTTAAAGAGACAGATGGCTGTATGATTAATGGAGACGAAAATCAGCTGAAGCAGGTCTTTATCAACATCATTAAAAACGGAATTGAGGCAATGCCAAAGGGCGGTGTCGTAACCATTTCAACTGCTAAAACCGCCTCTCATGCAGTGATAAGCGTAAAGGATGAAGGAAACGGCATGCCGCAGGAAAAGCTGAAGCAGATTGGCAAACCTTTTTATTCAACAAAAGAAAAGGGCACTGGACTGGGACTTCCCATTTGTTTGAGAATCCTGAAGGAACATGACGGGGAATTGAAAATCGAAAGTGAAGCTGGAAAAGGCAGCGTCTTTCAAGTGGTTTTGCCTTTAAAATCAGACAGCTGAGAGGAGAAAAATAAAGTGAACTCGCTTCTGTTTGTATACGGGACATTAAGAAAGCATGAAAAAAACCATCATTTGCTGGCACAATCGGCATGTATTAATGAGCAGGCGAGAACAAAGGGAAGTTTGTTTGCTGCAAAAGAGGGGCCCACAGCTGTTTTAAATGGTGAAGGCTATATATACGGCGAAGTATATGAAGCAGATGAATTGTGTATACATAAGCTCGATCAATTTTTTCAAGGATATCATAAACAAACGGTGTTTGTAGAAACGGATGTCGGGATTAAAAATGCGCTTATTTATTTTATGAACAAAGAAGGGTGTGCAGGTTTTACGAAAATAAGCAGCGGCGACTGGAAAGAACATCAGATGATCAGCAAATCGAAAAATCCCATTTATTATTTTGCCTATGGATCATGCATGGATAATGCCCGCTTTCAAAAAGCGGGAGTCGATCACTATTTTCAAGATCCAGTAGGAAGAGCTGTTTTAAAAGGATACACAACCCGCTTCACGCTAAAAAGGGAAGACGGTTCAAGAGCGGACATGTTGGAAGACGGAGGAACAACAGAAGGCGTTTTATACCGTATCCCTTATTCTGCTCTCTCCTATCTATTTAAAAGGGAGGGCGTCGAATCTCTTACGTATCGGCCAGCATTTGTAGACGTTGAAGCTGGCGGAAGGCACTACAAAGACTGCTTAACCTTTCTCGTCCTCCAAAAAGAAGCGGAAATTGCCCCGCCTCGGCACTATCAGATTGAAATCGAACGCGGAGCGGAGCTGTATTTGTCGCCTGAGTTTACTGAAAAGCTCAAGCGGCATATGAATTCGCTGCCAAAAGGATAACACTGTAACAAAAGAATATGATAAAATTTGATCAATATCATGTCATATAAAGGAGCACCACGATGAAAAAAGAATTTGCGGTAATTGGGCTGGGCCGTTTTGGTGGCAGTATTTGCAAAGCATTAAGCGAAGAAGGCGTCGAGGTTATGGCAATGGATATCGATGAAGATAAAGTCAACGAGTATGCCAAGATTGCATCTCACGCAGTTATCGGTGATTCGACAGACGAATCTGTCCTGAAAAATTTAGGCCTGCGAAATTTTGACCACGTTATTGTAGCAATCGGGGAAAATATTCAAGCGAGTATTTTAACGACACTCATTCTGAAAGAACTTGGCGTCCATACGATTACAGTTAAAGCGCAGAACGATTATCACGAAAAAGTGCTGTCTAAAATTGGCGCGGATCACATCGTCCACCCAGAACGCGATATGGCAAAACGAATTGCGCATAATATCGTGTCCAACAATGTACTTGACTATTTGGAGCTGTCTGAAGAGCATAGTCTTGTTGAAATCGTAGCTAACAGCCGCCTGGCTGGAAATACACTTCTCGATTTAGATATTCGCGCAAAATACGGTATTAATATCGTAGCCATAAAAAGGGGCAAGGAAGTCATCGTATCACCGCTTGCAACCGAAGTCATCCACCAAGAAGATATACTCATTGTTATTGGATCAGTTACAGACATCTCCCGTTTTGAAAAAAGAGTTCTTCATACTAAATAGCAGTCAAATAAGCCGTCCTCAAAGGGCGGTTTTTCGTATTATCAGAATATAACAACTTTAATGAACTGAGCGCCAATTTCTTAAAATTTCATTGACTAAGCACAGGCGTTCCGATAGCATATTGTACCATATAATAAAAAAGAGGAGGGGCCTATTTGAATAAAGAAGCGCTAGTCAATAGGCTGAATGCTTCAGCCCAAAGACAAAAAGCTGATATCGTCATTAAGAACGGAAAAATCATGGACGTATATAATCAAGAATGGATATATGAAGATATTGCGATTACAGATGGAGTTATTGTAGGCCTCGGTGAGTATGAAGGTGAAAATACCATTGATGCAGAGGGACAAATGATTGTTCCGGGTTTTATTGATGGACATGTACATATTGAGTCGTCAATGGTTACACCGATTGAGTTCGCTAAAGCAGTGTTGCCTCATGGCGTGACGACGGTTGTTACAGATCCGCATGAGATCGCGAATGTGTCTGGTGAAAAAGGGATTGTGTTTATGCTTGAACAAGCTCGGCATACACCGCTGAATATCCATTTTATGCTTCCTTCCAGTGTGCCTGCCGCAAGTTTTGAGCGATCAGGCGCAATTCTTAAAGCTGCAGATCTCAAGCCTTTTTATGAAGAAGAAGAAGTATTAGGACTGGCTGAAGTTATGGATTATGTGTCGGTTCAGCAGGCTGAAGAAGACATGGTTCAGAAACTGCTCGATGCCCGTGTTGCAGGAAAACGGATAGACGGTCATTTAGCTGGTTTATCAACAGACCTCATTAACATTTACAGAACCGCATTTGTCTTAAATGACCATGAAGTAACATCGAAGGAAGAAGCCCTTGATCGTATCAGAAGGGGCATGTATGTCATGATGCGTGAAGGATCAGTCGCCAAAAACACGCTCAATGTGCTGCCGGCGGTGAATGAAAAGAACGCACGCCGGTTCTTTTTTTGTACGGATGATAAGCATGTGGATGATTTATTGTCAGAGGGAAGTGTAAACCATCAGGTGAAAATGGCGATTCAAGCCGGACTTGATCCGTTTTTAGCCTATCAATTAGGAAGCCTCAATGCGGCCGAATGCTACGGATTAGATACAAAGGGAGCGATTGCCCCGGGTTTTGACGCTGATTTGCTCTTTGTATCTGATCTGGAAAATGTCACTGTCACAATGACGATGGTAAAAGGGCAGACTGTTGCTGAAGACAGCAAAGCGGTCTATCATGATTATGCTTCAACTGCAGCACCAGATCAGGCACTGCTTGATTCTGTTAAGCTTGCTGATCCTCTTAACAAACAGGATTTTCATATGCCAATCGATTCAGAGCAGCAGATCAATGTCATTCAAATCATACCAAATCAGCTTGAAACAAGATTAGTACAAGTTCCGGCTCCTGTTGCCCGCGAATTTGAGCCTGACACTGAGCTTGATTTGTTAAAGATTGCAGTTGTTGAGCGGCATAAAGGATTAAAAGAAACCGGACTTGGTGTTGTGAAAGGTTTTGGATTCAAGAGCGGAGCGATTGCCACAACCATTTCACACGACTCCCATAATATTATTGCTGTCGGAACGAATGATGAGGATATCGCGGCGGCAGTTAATAAGCTGCAGGAAATTGGCGGAGGATTAACGATTATAAAAAATGGGGAAGAGCTCCATTCAGTACCGCTGCCGATTGCAGGGTTATTATCCGAGCATTCTGCGGAGCAAGTGAATCAAAGCTTGCTGACGCTGCATGATAAATTGCCGTTAATCGGTTTCACAGGCGGATTTAATCCATTTTTGACATTGTCGTTTTTAGCGTTGCCTGTCATTCCTGATATTAAAATGACGACTACGGGCTTATTCGATGTAAAATCATTTCAACACATATCACTGCAATAAAAAGAGGCACTCCCTTAGGGAGTGCCTCTTTTTTTAAACCTCCATAATGATCGGCAGGATCATTGGACGGCGCTTTGTTTTTTCGTACAAGAAAGGTGCAAGCGTGTCTGTAATCTCGTTTTTGATTTCAGACCATTGAGTCGTTTTTCGTTCCATTACTTTTTGTAAGTGATTTGAAATGAGCTCTTGAGCGTCGTTGATCAAGTCGCCAGATTCTCTCATGTACACAAATCCTCTGGAAATCAAATCTGGGCCCGCTGAAATCTTGAAGTCGTCCATGTCAATGCTGACAACAACGATGACAAGTCCTTCTTCAGAGAGAATTCTGCGATCACGAAGTACGATATTGCCAATATCACCGATACCGCTTCCGTCAATGTACACTGAACCGGACGGGATTTTTCCTGCAACTGAAGCCTCGTCGCCTTTAAGCGCTAATACTTCACCATTATCCATGATAAAGCAGTTTTCCTCTGGGATGCCACAATCTGTTGCAAGTTTGACATGCATCTTTTGCATTCTGTACTCACCGTGAATCGGCATGAAGAATTTAGGCTTGATTAAACGAAGCATCAGCTTCTGTTCTTCCTGTCCGCCGTGACCGGATGTATGGATATCGTTAAGAGGGCCGTGAATAACCTCAGCACCCGCACGATACAGCTGGTTGATTGTTCGACTCACGCTGATTGTGTTGCCTGGGATAGGGGATGAAGAAAATACGACTGTATCCCCAGGATTGATTGAAATTTGGCGGTGTGTGCCGTTTGCAATTCTTGATAACGCCGCCATTGGTTCCCCTTGGCTTCCTGTACATAAAATTGTTACTTTATTAGCAGGCATACGATTGATTTCGTTATGCTCAATAAACGTATTTTTAGGACAGTTAATATAACCGAGTGTCTGTCCTATTTCGATAGCCGATTCCATACTGCGTCCAAATACGGCAACTTTTCTTCCATTTTGTACAGCAGCTTCAATTACCTGCTGCAAGCGGTGAATATTCGACGCAAATGTAGCGAAGATAATTCGGCCGTCCACCTTGCGGAAAATGTCATGAATGCTTTCTCCTACACGGCGCTCAGACATGGTAAACTCCGGATTTTCACTGTTTGTGCTGTCTGAAAGAAGGCACAAAACGCCTTCTTTACCGATTTCGGCCATTTTCGTTAAGTTTGCCGGCTCGCCGACTGGAGTAAAGTCGAATTTAAAATCCCCAGTATGTACGATGTTTCCGGGCGGCGTTTTTACAACAATGCCGTAGGAATCCGGAATACTGTGTGTTGTTCTGAAGAATGACACAGCCGTTTTGCGGAACTTTACAATATCATCCTCGCCGATAATGTTCAGTTTCGTCTGTCTTAATAATCCATGCTCTTCAAGTTTATTCCGAAGTAAGCCGATCGCGAGTTTTCCGCCGTATACAGGAATATTCACTTGTCTGAGCAGGTATGGAATACCGCCGATGTGGTCTTCGTGCCCGTGGGTGATAAAAAGCCCTTTAATTTTATCTTCGTTTTTGACTAAATACGTATAATCAGGGATGACGTAGTCAATTCCGAGCAGTTCGTCCTCGGGAAACTTGATCCCCGCATCAATCAGCACAATTTCATCCTGGAATTGCACCGCGTACGTATTTTTACCGATTTCGCCCAAACCTCCGAGGGCGAAAACAGCAGTCTGATCATTTTTTACAAATTTCATACCGCTCATAACTCCAATACTTTAAAATTTTCGCTCTGTTGTTCATATTCTAAGAATGCACCATCAACAGGTGTAATAAACTCAATATTAAATTTCTTTTCTTTCAGCTTTGTTCTGACGTCACGCTCAGATACGCCTTCAATATAAAGTGAATCTGTCTTTTCCCGAACAGGTACTTCGTCAGCCTTCTCTTGATAAAATACCTTATAAATCATTCCAAATCTCTCCTTAAATGCCGTATGTTAGACTCGCTCATTCTATTATATTCGAAAACAGAATATAAGGAAAGCCTTGAGCAAAATAAGGATCTCTCAAAAAGTGAAAGATCCCTTGTCAGGCAATTGCTTTCTTACGGAGCATTCCGTTCCATTGTCTTCTGAGTTTCTTTCTTAATTTACGCAGCATTAGCCAGTCCCTCCTTTAATGAAAAATTTGTCCCAGAGTTCTTTTATACAAATAGTATACGGAGATTGAGGAAGACTTTTCGTGGTTATTAATGGAATTTAATATGATTTTTGAACGAAATTGTTTGCTGAATGACAATCTTTTTGTATGATGAGGGTGGGAATTGCAGACCAAGACGATAAAGGGGAAGTTGCGATGGATTCTAAATTAATCTTTTTTGATATTGACGGCACAATATATGATCATGATAAGAATATACCGGAAAGTACAAGAAAAACCGTGGCGGAGCTGCAACGCCAAGGGCATCATGTGTTTATTGCCAGCGGCCGGTCTCCATTTTTGGTTAAGCCGATTTTGGAGGAGCTGGGCATCCACTCATTTATTTCCTACAATGGACAGTTTGTTGTCTTTGAAAATCAAGTGATTTATAAAAATCCGCTGCCTGAAGATGCAATCAGACGATTATTAAAGCAGGCGGATGAAGGCAAGCATCCTGTTGTGTTTATGGCCGAGGACACGATGAAAGCGACTGTTGCGGATCACCCTCATGTTCTCGAGGGAATCGGCAGCCTTAAAACCGATTACCCAGAGACCGATGACCTTTTTTATGAAGGAAAAGAAATTTTTCAGCTTCTTTTATTTTGTCAGGATGAAGAAGAAAAAGCTTATGCCGCTTTTCCTGAGTTTGATCTAGTTCGCTGGCATGAGCTATCGACTGATGTTCTGCCGCACGGAGGTTCGAAGGCAGAAGGAATCAAAAAAGTGATTGAGCGTCTTCCGTTTGATATCGGCGATACATATGCTTTCGGCGACGGATTAAATGATCTGCAAATGATTGAATATGTAGGGACAGGCGTTGCTATGGGAAATGCTGTTCCCGAACTGAAAGAAATCGCGGACTTTGTAACAAAGCCGGTGGACGAAGATGGAATTGCATACGCTGTCAAAGAATTGGGCCTTTTAAAATAAAGAAACGGCTGGCATTGTGCCAGCCGTTTTTTCTTTTAGCGCTCAATTGCGATTGCATTTTCAGGTTCTTTGAAAGGATTTTCCTTATCAATATGATCATAGAACATAACGCCGTTCAAATGATCGATCTCATGCTGAAACACAATAGCCGGAAATCCTTTTAAACGAATATCAATATTTTCGCCTTCTAGTGTTGTTCCTTTTACTCTGATGCGAGCATAGCGGGGAACATAACCGGGAATCGCTTCATCTACAGAGAGGCAGCCCTCGCCGCTTGTTAAGTAGCTTTTTTCAACTGAATGGCTGACGATTTTAGGATTAAACAGAGCATAGCTGTATAATTTACCGGAAGCATCTTCCGCATGAACGGCGATCATTCGTTTTTTGATATTAATTTGAGGAGCTGCGAGCCCTACGCCAGGGCGCAGCTTGTATTTTTCGGCTAATTCCGGATTTTGGCTGTTTTTAACAAATTCGATCATGTCGGCCAGCTGCTGTTTTTCTGCATCAGTTGGAGGCAGCTCAACAGGTTCGGCAGTCTCTCTGAGGGCTGGATGGCCGTCACGTACGATGTTTTCCATAGTAATCAAGAAACTTCACTCCTAAAGCTTAATATGTAAATTATATCGGATTTCTTCACAAAGGTGCAACGAAACGAATGACCAGCCGTATATGGCTGGTCAATTTCATGCTGTGTGGTTAGCAACAGCCTCCGCCTAAATAAGCAGCTCCGACAATGATTAACAGAATGAATAAAACAACGATTAGCGCAAAGGTGCGGCCGTAGCCATATCCGTAGCCACCATATCCGTAACCACCATAACTGCAGCAGCCTCCGCCGTAACCATATCCATACATATTACATAACCTCCTCTTTTAATTACGCCAGAGCCTTTATAAGTAGGCATAGCGTCTAATATAACCTATGTAAAAACAAAAAAGTTGTATGGTCATCTGTCCTGATTTTTCACTTTTTTGATTTAATTTCAGTATTGCATTAATACAGCACGACTATTGCCAAATGTCCCCATGGATTCTATAGTAGAAATTGTCAAGATTGGGGGATTTAACGTGAAAGACGCAATAAAACGGCGGCCTGGAATGAAGATCGGAGCTTTTTGTGCCATGGCACTGATATTAACAGGATGCATGGGACAGGACCCGGTTGATTCACTTCATCATTCATTAGAAAAAGCCGCGGAATCGGAAAAGCCGTTTCAAGAAGAACAAAAAACACTCAAAGAATTAGAGGCCAAAGAAAATCAGCTTTACGATAGTGTTATGAAGCTCAATATGGATGATTATAAAAAAATTGTTGCTTTATCTGATAAGGCGCTTGAAAATGTCAGCAAGCGCGAAGAACACCTAAAGCTTGAAAATGACAGCATGAAAAAATCGGAAACGGAATTTGAGGAAGCAAAAACGTCAGCGGAACATATTAAGGAAAAAGACATAAAAGAAAAGGCCGATGCCGCAGCAAACCATATGGAGAAAAGATATACATCATATGGCACTATGTATAAAGAGTATAAAAAAGCGCTTGAGCTTAATAAAAAACTGTATATGCAGCTGAAAGACAAAGATTTGACAAGAGATGATCTGGATCAGCAGATCGATAAAGTCAATGCTTCTTATGAAAAGATCCTTAAATATAGCGGAGAATTTAATGAACAAACCGAAAAATATAATAAAGCCCGGGAAGATTTATATGATGCTGCAGGCTATCGTGTGAAAAAGAGCTGATTCGATCAGCTCTTTTTTTGAATGAAATGCGATTCGGATTTCGTTCAAAATTTTCATTTCTATTGTAGTACAGCATAGTAAGGTATACTAGTACAGTTTTGGGTGCGGTTGGCATCTGTTTTTTTGTTGAAAATGTAAAGCGAATACATTTATTGAAAATCAGCGATGAAAACGATTGACGGTTCTTCTTTATTTGGTGTAAACTAATCCATGTTAAGCGGTGTTGTATTAGTTTTTTACAACTTCGAAATAATACAGTTCAAAGCAGAGTGTAACTATCCTACATAAAAGGTTTTGGCAAACTGGGGATCGGCTAAAATATAATACGACTTACTGCTGATACTTTAGGGTACCCTAAGTTTGTATGTATAAAAGGAATGCACGTCTAATGACTGTTTAAAAGAAAGGAAGAGGTGACTTAGTATGGCTGCAAAAACGAAAAAAGCTATCGTTGACAGTAAGAAGCAATTTGATGCCATTAAAAAGCAGTTCGAAACGTTCCAAATTTTAAATGAAAAGGGAGAAGTCGTGAATGAAGCGGCGATGCCTGATTTAACTGATGATCAATTAAAAGAGCTAATGCGCCGCATGGTATTTACGCGTGTGCTTGACCAACGCTCTATCTCATTAAACCGTCAAGGACGTCTCGGATTTTACGCTCCTACTGCGGGTCAAGAAGCTTCTCAGATTGCAACGCATTTCGCGCTTGAAAAAGAAGACTTTGTTCTTCCTGGATACCGTGATGTGCCTCAGTTAATTTGGCACGGCCTTCCATTATATCAAGCGTTTCTTTTCTCTCGCGGACATTTCAGAGGAAACCAAATGCCTGATGATGTGAATGCCCTTTCTCCACAAATCATTATCGGTGCTCAATACATTCAAACTGCCGGTGTTGCGCTAGGTCTTAAAAAACGCGGTAAGAAAGCTGTCGCAATCACTTACACTGGTGACGGCGGAGCTTCTCAAGGGGACTTCTACGAAGGAATTAACTTTGCCGGAGCTTATAAAGCACCTGCAATCTTCGTGGTGCAAAACAACCGTTACGCGATTTCAACTCCTGTTGAAAAACAATCTGCAGCTGAAACAATTGCACAAAAAGCTGTAGCTGCCGGTATTGTCGGCGTACAAGTAGACGGAATGGATCCGCTTGCTGTATACGCAGCAACTGCTGAAGCACGCGAGCGTGCAATCAACGGCGAAGGTCCAACACTAATTGAAACACTTACATTCCGTTATGGCCCGCACACAATGGCTGGTGACGATCCTACTAAATATCGTACAAAAGAAATCGAAAATGAGTGGGAACAAAAAGATCCGCTTGTACGTTTCCGTGCGTTCCTTGAAAACAAAGGCTTATGGTCTGAAGAAGAAGAAGCCAAAGTAATTGAGGATGCGAAAGAAGAAATTAAGCAAGCGATCAAAAAAGCTGATGCTGAACCGAAGCAAAAAGTAACTGATTTAATGAAAATCATGTACGAAAAAATGCCTCACAACCTTGAGGAGCAATTTGAAATTTATACACAGAAGGAGTCGAAGTAAGCCATGGCGCAAATGACAATGATTCAAGCAATCACGGATGCGTTACGCACAGAACTGAAAAATGACGAAAATGTCTTAGTTTTCGGAGAAGACGTTGGTGTAAACGGCGGCGTATTCCGTGCGACAGAAGGATTGCAAAAAGAATTCGGTGAAGACCGTGTGTTTGACACGCCACTTGCTGAATCTGGTATCGGCGGTCTTGCCCTTGGTTTAGGCTTAAACGGCTTCCGTCCGGTAATGGAAATCCAATTCTTCGGATTTGTTTATGAAGTAATGGATTCAGTTTCTGGCCAAATGGCTCGTATGCGCTACCGTTCTGGCGGACGCTGGACTTCACCTGTAACAATTCGTTCTCCATTCGGCGGCGGTGTTCATACTCCTGAACTTCACGCTGACAGCTTGGAAGGTCTTGTTGCACAACAGCCTGGTATCAAAGTTGTGATTCCATCAACTCCTTACGATGCCAAAGGACTTTTAATTTCTGCGATCAGAGATAATGATCCTGTTGTCTTCTTAGAACACATGAAGCTTTACCGTTCTTTCCGTCAGGAAGTTCCTGAAGAAGAATACACAATTGAGCTTGGAAAAGCTGACGTGAAACGTGAAGGTACTGATCTTTCAATCATCACTTACGGCGCAATGGTTCATGAATCATTAAAAGCTGCTGAGGAGCTTGAAAAAGACGGCATTTCTGCTGAAGTTGTCGACCTTCGTACAGTAAGCCCACTTGATATCGATACAATTATCGCTTCTGTAGAAAAAACAGGACGCGCGATTGTCGTTCAAGAGGCACAAAAACAAGCCGGTATTGCTGCAAACGTAGTAGCAGAAATTAATGACCGTGCGATCCTGAGCTTGGAAGCACCTGTACTTCGCGTTGCAGCGCCAGATACAGTATTTCCTTTCTCTCAAGCGGAGAGCGTATGGCTTCCAAACCATAAAGACGTTCTTGAAACAGCAAGAAAAGTACTTGAATTTTAATCAAACTGCATAATCGAGAGGGAAGATGAACGTTTTCCCTCTATTATATATCTGTTTTCAATGCTTACGATGTAAACTTTAAAATTGCTTAATCAAACTAGGAGGTCGAGAACTGTGGCATTTGAATTTAAACTTCCAGATATCGGGGAAGGTATCCACGAAGGCGAAATCGTAAAATGGTTTGTCAAGCCTAACGACGAGGTAGACGAAGATGATGTACTGGCTGAAGTCCAAAATGATAAAGCAGTAGTAGAAATTCCTTCACCTGTTAAAGGAAAAGTATTAGAATTAAAAGTTGAAGAGGGAACGGTTGCAACTGTTGGACAAACGATTATTACGTTTGATGCACCTGGTTACGAAGATCTTCAATTTAAAGGCAGCGACGAGTCTGACGATGCGAAAACTGAAGCACAAGTTCAGTCAACTGCAGAAGCTGGACAAGACGTTGCGAAAGAAGAGCAAGCTCAAGAGCCTGCAAAAGCTACTGGCGCAGGGCAGCAGGATCAAGCTGAAGTTGACCCGAACAAACGCGTGATCGCTATGCCTTCCGTACGTAAATATGCTCGTGAAAAAGGCGTAGACATCCGTAAGGTTACTGGTTCAGGCAACAACGGACGTGTTGTAAAAGAAGATATCGACAGCTTTGTAAACGGAGGAGCGCAAGAAGCTGCACCGCAAGAAACAGCTGCACCACAAGAAGCAGCTGCTAAACCGGCTGCTGCACCAGCTCCAGAGGGCGAATTCCCAGAAACACGCGAAAAAATGAGCGGTATCCGTAAAGCAATTGCAAAAGCGATGGTTAACTCTAAACACACTGCTCCTCACGTAACGTTAATGGACGAAGTGGACGTAACAAACCTTGTTGCACATCGTAAACAGTTCAAACAAGTTGCTGCTGATCAAGGAATCAAGCTGACTTACTTGCCTTACGTTGTAAAAGCTCTTACATCTGCACTGAAAAAATTCCCTGTTTTAAACACGTCAATTGACGATAAAACAGATGAAGTTATTCAAAAACATTACTTCAACATCGGTATCGCTGCTGACACTGAAAAAGGCTTGCTTGTACCGGTTGTGAAAAATGCAGATCGTAAATCTGTCTTTGAAATTTCTGATGAGATCAATGGCCTTGCAACAAAAGCTCGTGAAGGCAAGCTTGCTCCAGCTGAAATGAAAGGCGCATCTTGCACAATTACAAACATCGGTTCTGCCGGCGGACAATGGTTCACTCCGGTTATCAACCATCCAGAAGTTGCGATTCTTGGTATCGGACGCATTGCAGAAAAAGCGATTGTTCGTGATGGCGAAATCGTAGCAGCTCCAGTCTTAGCTCTTTCTCTCAGCTTCGACCACCGTATGATCGACGGAGCAACTGCGCAAAATGCATTAAATCACATCAAGCGTTTACTGAACGATCCACAATTAATTTTAATGGAGGCGTAATGTTATGGTAGTAGGAGATTTCCCTATTGAAACAGATACTCTTGTAATTGGTGCGGGACCTGGCGGCTATGTAGCTGCCATCCGCGCTGCACAGCTTGGACAAAAAGTAACAGTCGTTGAAAAGGCAACTCTTGGAGGCGTTTGTCTGAACGTTGGATGTATCCCTTCAAAAGCGCTGATCAATGCAGGTCACCGTTATGAGAATGCAAAACATTCTGATGACATGGGAATCACTGCTGAAAATGTAACAGTTGATTTCACAAAAGTTCAAGAATGGAAAGCTTCTGTTGTCAACAAGCTTACTGGCGGTGTAGCAGGTCTTCTTAAAGGCAACAAAGTAGATGTTGTAAAAGGTGAAGCTTACTTTGTAGACAGCAATTCAGTTCGTGTTATGGATGAGAACTCTGCTCAAACATACACGTTCAAAAATGCAATCATCGCTACTGGATCTCGTCCTATCGAATTGCCAAACTTCAAATATAGTGAGCGTGTCCTGAATTCAACTGGCGCTTTGGCTCTTAAAGAAATTCCTAAAAAGCTCGTTGTTATCGGCGGCGGATACATCGGAACTGAACTTGGAACTGCGTATGCTAACTTCGGTACTGAACTTGTTATTCTTGAAGGCGGAGATGAAATTCTTCCTGGCTTCGAAAAACAAATGAGTTCTCTCGTTACACGCAGACTGAAGAAAAAAGGCAACGTTGAAATCCATACAAACGCGATGGCTAAAGGCGTTGAAGAAAGACCAGACGGCGTAACAGTTACTTTCGAAGTAAAAGGCGAAGAAAAAACTGTTGATGCTGATTACGTATTGATTACAGTAGGACGCCGTCCAAACACTGATGAGCTTGGTCTTGAGCAAGTCGGTATCGAAATGACGGACCGCGGTATCGTGAAAACTGACAAACAGTGCCGCACAAACGTACCTAACATTTATGCAATCGGTGATATCATCGAAGGACCGCCGCTTGCTCATAAAGCATCTTACGAAGGTAAAATCGCTGCAGAAGCTATCGCTGGAGAGCCTGCAGAAATCGATTACCTTGGTATTCCTGCGGTTGTTTTCTCTGAGCCTGAACTTGCATCAGTTGGTTACACTGAAGCACAGGCGAAAGAAGAAGGTCTTGACATTGTTGCTGCTAAATTCCCATTTGCAGCAAACGGCCGCGCGCTTTCTCTTAACGAAACAGACGGCTTCATGAAGCTGATCACTCGTAAAGAGGACGGTCTTGTGATCGGTGCGCAAATCGCCGGAGCAAGTGCTTCTGATATGATTTCTGAATTAAGCTTAGCGATTGAAGGCGGCATGACTGCTGAAGATATCGCAATGACAATTCACGCTCACCCAACATTGGGCGAAATCACAATGGAAGCTGCTGAAGTGGCAATCGGAAGTCCGATTCACATCGTAAAATAATTTTCATATCAAAAACAGCCCCGCTTTGAGCGAGGGCTGTTTTTTTATTTTGACAGCACATGCTGTAATGGTTTAATGATGTCTTCTTTCTTTTTCACACATCCCTCGATTTTCACCACGACATGGCGCTGATCAACAACCATAAGGGTAGGGACAGTTTCAATCTCATCTTCCCAGCCTTCTTTTTTATCATAGACCTTCATTTTATCTATTTGCTCGGGATAATCTTTTTCTAAATCAAGCAGTGCATCGTAATAAGGCGCTTCCTGGTCTATTTGGTTCTCATCAGAAAAAAACAGGATTTGTGTATGATGAATGTTGTCAATCCGGCTTTTTTTCATCGGATTGATGGTGGAAAGCGTACAGCCCGATAAAGCAAATACTATTATCAGCATGGGGAATACCGCGCGATATCGCATCTATCTTCTCCTCTGTATAAACAGTAGTTAACTAGCTTTAGTTTATCACGAGAGGCGGCTTAATCTGCTTCTTGTTACCTAATTGTTATATAATTGAAACCGTTTTTAAAGTGAGATTACATATTATATCAATCGTTTAAAATAGCAACCTGGGGTATATTGAATTTTTTGCTGCATTCTTGGATGAAAGTTCAAGAAAACGTGCAATTACATTATGTGCTGTGGCATATATATCGAGTAAAGCTTCTGTATGAAGAAGATATTGTATGATGGAAAATGGAAAAACAAGGTGAATATGATGAGATGAAATAAAATGTGTTATACAGTTTGTTGTTGACATTTTAAATGTGACATATTAATATAATAACAACAAAAGAAATTAAGCGTTTTCAAATTTCAAAGAAATGGGGAATAAGAGATGGGTACGATTGTTTGCCAAGATTGCAACGAAGCCATTCATTACTTTGAAGATGAGAAAGTGACAACATTATACGGAACATGCTGCGGACAATGTCAATGTCCTGTTGATGAAGAGTAAAAAAAAGCATGCGGCTTAAAGCCGCATGCTTTTTATTTTTTATTGAATTGCTTTTTGTTCTTTGATGACTCGGATCATATGTAAAGTCGAGTCCTCAGGTCCTTGAACAGGGAGGCCTGCGTCAAGGTTTTTAAAAATGTAGCTGATGTTTTCTTCTGTAATAATTTCTCCTGGGATGAAGATTGGAATACCAGGCGGATATACCATGACAAATTCAGCAATAATCCGTCCGGATGCTTCTTTTAATGGGATGACTTCCGTATTTGCATAGAAAGCATCACGCGGAGTCATTGCCAATAAAGGTATTTCTGGAAGCAGAACCTCAGTTTGCTGATGTGTTACATCTTGTTCTGACATTTGCTGTGCGATCTCAGTTAAAGCCTCTACAAGCCGGTCTGCATCATTTTGGCTGTCACCAGGAGTGAAAATACACAAAATATTGTACAAATCAGAAAGCTCAACCTCAATATTAAAGGATTCACGAAGCCATTTTTCCACGTCATGTCCTGTCAGGCCAAGACTTTTCACAGAGATAATCAATTTTGTCGGATCATAGCTGTAAGCTGCTTTCGACCCAAGAATCTCAGAACCGACACAATAAATGCCTTCAATCTGGTTGAGGCGATCTCTCGTCTGATTGGCAAGCTTTAGTGTTTCCTCAGCAAGCTGGTGGCCTTCTGTTGCAAGGCGTTTTCTGGCAACATCCAAAGAAGCAAGAAGCAAGTAAGAAGTTGACGTAGTTGTCAGCATGCTCAGTATTGATTGCACTCTGTCTTTTGATACAAGGCCCTCTCTCATGTTTAAAATCGAACTTTGCGTGAGTGATCCGCCCAGCTTGTGTACACTTGTCGCTGCTATGTCCGCTCCTGCCTGCATAGCCGATAGCGGCAATTCGTCGTGAAAATGAATGTGAACGCCGTGTGCTTCATCGACAAGCACTGGCACATCAAACGAATGAGCGAGTTCTACGATGCTTTTTAAGTCGGCTGCAACACCGAAATATGTCGGGTTGATGACGAGAAGCCCTTTTGCATCCGGATGTTCGGTAAGCGCCCGTTTAGCAGATTCAAGTGTAATGCCGTGGGAGATGCCCAATTCATTGTCAATTTCAGGATGAATAAAAATTGGAACCGCTCCGGAAAATACAATAGCTGTCATAATTGATTTATGAACATTTCTTGGAATAATAATTTTATCACCAGGTCCGCAAACAGCCATTACCATTGTCATAATGGCGCCGCTTGTTCCTTGAACAGAAAAAAATGTATGATCCGCTCCAAATGCTTCAGCAGCCAGATCTTGTGCTTGTTTAATAATGCCTTTTGGCGCGTGCAGATCGTCTAATGGTTCAATATTAATTAAATCTATGCTTAACGCGTTTTCACCGATAAATTGTCTGAATTCTGGGTCCATTCCTGCCCCTTTTTTATGGCCGGGAATGTGGAATTGAACAGGCTGTCTGCTTGCATGCTTTTTCAGTCCTGTGTATAAGGGTGTTTCATGTTGCGACAATTGTTTTCCCACCTTTGTAATCATACCTATGCATAATAGTGTGTATTAAAATCAGTTTCTCAACCGTTTTTTAGACGTAAAACAAATGAATTATATTATGAACTTGAAAGAATGTAAAGAACAATTTATGATCAAATGAAGATGCTTTCTCTTAAGGGAAGTAAATCTACAAGGAGTGAAGAAAATGGAGTATCAATATCCGATGAATGAAGATTGGACAACCGAAGAAGCAGTGGATGTGATTGCATTTTTCCAGCAGGTTGAGCTTGCATATGAAAAAGGGGCGGATCGTGAAGAACTGCTTAAAGCTTACCGCCGTTTCAAGGAAATTGTACCGGGGAAGGCCGAGGAAAAAAAGCTATGCGGCGAGTTTGAGGAACAAAGTACATATTCTCCTTATCGCACGGTCAAACAGGCGAGAGAATCTGATATCGCGAAGATTAAGATGTAAGAAAAAGAGCCGGGGGATATCCCGGCTCTTTTTTATGCTTGTGATACTTTTTGGGTGAGACGGTACAGAAAAGCAAGCTGCTTAAAGGCATCGTCGATACGCTGAAGGAATTCCTGGTTATTCATATTCAGCACTTCTTCTTTTTGGAGCTGGATGCCGCATAACAGCTCAGCTTTCTTTACAGTCTGCAAACGCTCAAACAGTGTCTTCAGCTGTTCCTTGTCCATTTCAGACTGTTTATGTACTCCCGGTTTTGTGTGATCTGCAGACCAAACGAAGCTGTCAGGGATATTTTTCGTAATGGTTTCTTGGTTCATTTCAAGCAATTTGCCGTATTCTTCTTTGATAGGGGATTCATAAATAATCGCAAACCACACAAAGACATGGCTTTCCCATAAACCAATTTGGAAATGCGGCAGTTTTTTATAGCCTCTTTTGCTGTTTGCGAACGCCACCCAGCTGTCAGCAGGGGGATTGACGGATCTTCTTGCATGCTTTGCCACATGCGGAAACATTTCATCTCCGGTTAAAGCTGATAAAGTTGGGGCAAAATGTTCGCCTAGAGCTGTAAGCTTCGGACGGACCGTCTCTTTTAATACTTCCATGCGCGCGTCTAAGCCTTCTATTGTAAATGTGTTAAAGTCCTCTTCAGTGAAACGCATTTGTGTCATGATTTTCCTCCTTCATGCTAAGTATACATATTTTATCACAGTTCATACGAGCTTCAAAAAGATTGAGTGCGTTTGAAGTAAGGTGAAATGTGGTAATAAACGAATAGGTAAACACACAATTTTCAGAATCATGTTGCGCGTAAATAGAACAATCATACGATATAAGAAGTAATCATTGTTGAATGGCAAAATGGGATGCTTTTTTACAAACAAATGATCTCTGGAAGGGGCGAAAGACAATGAGGCAAGTTGTAAAAGAGGGATTTAAGGAAGAGAAAAACAATCGTGTTGCTGTCTGGAGACTAGAGGTTGATTATGAATTGGCAACCCTATATGAAGCAATGCAGAAAGAAAATGAAGAGCAGATTGAACAAAGCAAAAACAAACTTGAGCGACTTAGAAAAGAATGGATTCGTCTTAACGGGTAAAAAAGCGATAGTGAAAACGAACCGCATGAATGGTTCGTTTTTACGTGAGAAGGGATATTTTTCATTTTCCTTGCTTTTTCATTGTCGTTATCAGTATCCTATAAAATAAAAGGTCTACATAGAAGAGAGGTACGAACGAATGACAAATTGGACGGAAATTGATGAGATTGCAAAGAAATGGATAAGAGAAGCAGGCGCGAGAATTAAACAATCCATGCATGAAAGCCTGACAATTGAAACGAAATCAAATCCGAATGATTTAGTCACCAATATTGACAAAGAAACCGAAAAGTTTTTCATTGATCGAATTCAAGAAACATTTCCGGGACATCGGATACTCGGTGAAGAGGGGCAAGGAGACAAAATCCACTCACTTGAGGGAGTCGTATGGATTATTGATCCGATTGATGGGACGATGAATTTTGTGCACCAGCAAAGAAATTTTGCGATTTCCATTGGGATTTTTGAAAACGGTGAAGGGAAAATCGGCTTAATTTATGATGTGGTGCACGATGAGCTGTATCACGCATTTAGCGGCAGAGGGGCTTATATGGATGAAACGAAGCTGGCTCCTTTAAAAGAAACCGTCATTGAAGAAGCGATTCTTGCCATTAATGCAACATGGGTAACGGAAAACAGAAGAATTGATCAAAGTGTGTTAGCGCCACTTGTGAAAAGAGTCAGAGGCACACGCTCATACGGTTCTGCCGCTTTAGAGCTGGCAAATGTCGCGGCAGGAAGAATAGATGCTTACATCACGATGCGCCTTGCGCCATGGGACTACGCAGCCGGCTGTGTGCTGTTAAATGAAGTAGGAGGCATCTATACGACCATTGAAGGAGAGCCGTTTACCTTTTTAGAAAACCACAGTGTGCTAGCCGGAAACCCATCTATACATAAAACGATATTTGAAGAGTATCTTCATGCTGGGAAGTAGGCCATTTGAGCAGGATGATCTCAGCTTGTTAGAAAAGCTCGCGGAGGCTCATCCTGTATGGAAAGAGGAGGAGTTTGGAGATAAAGATGCACAAGACTATATCATCTCCTATTCCATGTACAACGGGGCATGGCTTGTATGGGAAAAAGACGGTCTGCCTGTTGCCGTCAGCTACCATCTCGAGTGGTCTCCTTCAAACGGTAAGCCGTGGCTCGGAACGGTCCTGATTGACCCGGCTGAAGAAAAAAAGGGACATGCGAAGATGATCATTGAACAGATCAGCAAATTGCTTAGAGCCAAACACAAAGCGATGTTTGCGGGAGTTCCCATTGAGCGCAGTGAATGGATACTGTTTTTAAGCCAATGCGGCTTTGAACAGCTGAAAACGGAAAAAGATGAGAAAGGCAAATCATTTATGATCTTGGTGAAGCCTTTAGCAGAAGCTGCCGTATGATAACGGCAGCTTATTTGCTGCATGCGGGTTCAATAAAAAGCCTCTCAAACATTGAGAGGCTTCTGATGATTTGAAAATTATTTTTTTACCGCATGAATATAATGAATCGTTTCAAACGCTGACAAATTGTCTTTTCGATTACTAAAGAAAAGGTCATTGATGTCGTCTGGTGATAGATGTTCATAGATCAGTAAACCAGATGACTCTAACAGATGTTCAATTTCTTGATAAGTGAAACATGATTTCATCGGTTCCCCGCTTGCGGCAGCCATCTTCACCATATGTTCAACTCGATTCGACGTCCCTTTTGCTGTAAAAAGTGTTTCGTCCGCATAATCAAAAACAATAGAGCTTCCAGGCGGGACATGAGAAAATAAATTGCTTATCAAGCTTGCATTTTCTTCCTGTGTTACATAATAAGACACTCCGAGAAGGCTGAAGAATGTTTTTGTGTTCTTAAATCCTTCATCTAAAAGAGGATCATATGAAAACGTTTTGGTGAAATCCATAGGAACAAAATGAAGATGACCCGGAATTGTCAGATTTGCATCCTTCAGCTTATTTTTTTTGAATTGCTGTGTAGCCGGATGGTCAACCTCGAAAACCTGTAAGCTGTTTTCTAATTCTGGATGCCGAAAGCAGAAAGTATCCAGCCCCGCTCCAAGAATGACATACTGTTTTGCTCCCAGCATTAATTCGTTGTGCAAGACTTTTTCACAATAAGAAGCACGTGCTAGGGGCGTGGGAGACAGCTGGATTTGTGCAACCCATTTTAATATTTTTTCAGGATCATTTTGAAGACGTTCGGCGATCTCTTTGTTGAAAAACGATATTCCTTGAATCATATTTTTACTGATGTCGATAAACTCTTTTTCGTTAATGAGATCTTTTGCGATAAAATCATCAAAAATAAGAGGTGTGTCATATCGGCTGTGATATGCACGGGCAAAAGCTGAAATTAGAGACGTTAAGCTGGACTCATTTTTCCTCATGAAATGATCCTCCACAAAAAATAAGATTCCCCTGGCCAGGAGAATCTTATTATACATACAAATATATTAATAGTAAATTTTAGCATAAATAAATTTTTTTGTCAATGTTTTTGCTCATAACTGGACGCGCGATCCTTCACATAGCCACGTGACCTGTAGCAGAATTCGTCTATCAATAATGTGGACTGAATCATTAGCTTTTATAAAATGCGCACTTGCGGCTGCATCCCTCTTTTTGCAAATCAGAAGCGGTTGCTGTCTCATGACAGCATCTTTTCGTTGTCTCTGCTGAAGAGAGAAATCAAGATATGTAACAAAAAAGCCTGAGGGATCTCAGGCTTTTCCTAATATTACAATCCAACAGCATTCCAGGCTGCTTCAACTTTAGCGGCATCAGTTGAGCCGTAGAGGTCACGGGCAGACTGAATGAGAGCTGCCTTGGCATCTTTGAACGTGGAAGAAGGCGTGAGGTACGTTGTTAACGCACGGTAATAGATTTGCTGTGATTTAGATACACCAAGTTTTGTGATGGTGTTGTAAGCGGCTTTGTTTGGAATTCCGCTGTTTGTGTGTACACCGCCATAATCGCCTTCATCTGTGTTTGGAAGGTTTCTGTAATTGGCGTAATTGTCAGGCTGGTTGTATTTTGTAGGGTTGGACAGGCTGCGAAGAGCAGGCTGGCTGACCGTAATGTCTTCACCGATGTCCCAGTCTTCTGTATCGTTAAAATACCCGAATACGTCAGAGAAAGACTCGTTTAATGCACCTGGCTGATTTTCATAAATCAAGTTGGCTGTTTCTTGGGTGACGCCATGTGTCATTTCATGCGCTGTCACATCTAATGAGCCGGAAAGCGGAGAGAAGAATGAACCGTCGCCATCACCGTAAATCATCTGGTCTCCTGTCCATGCAGCGTTATTGTATTGAGTGCCGTAGTGAACGGAAGAAACGATTTTACTGCCTCTGTTATCATAGCTGTTTCGTTTAAAGTTTGAATAAAAATAATCGTACACTTTACCGAGGTTATAGTGTGCGTCAACGGCTGCCCGCTGTGATGAAGATGTAAATGTTTTCGTTGTGCTTGAGACAAGCGTGCCCGGAAGGCGGCTTTGTCTGTTTTGCAAATCATATGTGATGATTTGGGTGCCTGTTGGTTTTGAAAGATCTCTTAGAACATATTTTCCGCCTTCATAAGAGATGTTCAAAGGAACAGTTGCGCCCTTTAGAGTTGTTCCGCTTCCAGTGGCGGCGGCATGTTCTACTTTATTTTGCTGTTTTAAAATGCTGCCTGTTTCAGCGTCAACTAAGACTTCCCAGTTTGCAGGTTCAGGCTCGACATAGCGAATCGTCACGTCGTAAGCAAGACGATAGCTGCCGTCCTTTGTTTCTATCGCTTTCAATTCGGCTTTATTGCTGTTTTTGGCCGCTCCGTTAGAAACAGCGTCTGGTGATTTGCCGATAGCTTTGAAAGCGAGTGCCAGAGCTTTTTCAGAAGAGACTTTTTGGCTGTTATCTGTTTTTGCAGCAGATTGATTGTGTAATTCACCATTGACCGCATAGACATTATCGGATTTATCGACGTGAACGATCACTTGCGAATCTTTAATTGGCACTCCGTTAACGACAGGCGCATATCGAAAGTGCTTGTATCCAAGGGCATCAGTCGTGCTTTCAACAAGCTTCAGCCTTTTGGAAGGGTCACCTTTAAAAATGTTGCTGTTCTTTTTCAAAAACTGCTTGACAGCCTTGTCATTTGGTGCAGAGAGTTCTGATTGCGCAATCGCGTTTTTGGAGAGGAAATTTGTTTGATTCTCTTTAAGCTGATGACCTTCAGCAGCCTGAACACCAGGAAGGCTGATTGATAAACTCATAAACGAAGCAGCGACAGCAACAGACAATTTCTTACCTAAACCCACAATAAATCCCCCTTTTTGAAAATACTGAAAACTTTATATTGTTATATTAAACTAGCATTCTGGAATACTCAACAAAAACTAACATAACTAGACAAAATTGATAGTATTGTCCTGTGTTTGTTTTTGTTGAATAATATCAAGATGAGTCAAGTGTCATGTGACGGTTCACTCAAGAGTTATGTTTTTTACATATCAAGGGGAAGATGAGATATTTTTGTTTCAACTTGAAACTTTTTGAAAAGTCCGCTGTCTAACCGAATGAGGCCTTAATAAGAAGTAAAGGATTGTTGTTCGTGTTGGAGTTATTCAGTCATTATGTATTGCATTTCGAACGTTATTTTATATTAAGCAGACAAAGCACCCTGCTGATTCAATGGTCAATTGTTGTTCTGGCGGGCTTATATCTTTTGGTGCATCATCCCAAAATAAACCTGCAGCGCACAATGTTCTTGGCGGGTGTTATGTTGCGGATTGTGCTGCTGGCGGGAGTGTCTGTTGAACTTATTCACCAGGTGCAATCAACAAACTTCACCAGCGCTTACTTAAGAGAGGACGGAAAAGAACTGTTGCCGCTGCTGCATTTTTTGTTATACGGATATGTGCTGCTGACGGCTTTTCACTATATGTTGATGCCGCGTGATCATGGCGGAAAGGGTAAGTTTTATACGTTCGACCTTGCCGTTGTCAGTTTGCCAATCGTACAAATGATATTCAGTTTCTTTACGTATTGGAAGGAAAATCCGGATGGAGTCGAGCCAGTTGCATTCGTGTTTCTGTTTTTCATTATTACTCTTTCTATTGTGTTGAATGTTGTGTTTTTCAAGCTGTATTGGAGAACAAATAAGATTTTACTAGGCTTATTTTATACGCTGATTATCGGACTGCTTGTCTTGCTGCTTGCGCCATATCCCAATCAAATCTCAAAAGATTATGGTGCAGTAATGCCATATACGATTTATTTGGCAATGGCGGGATTTTTGATGAGCTATCATCTGTTCCAAAAGTCAGGAAAGGTTTATGTGCGTGTGAATAAGTGGGTGACGATGGCTGTCATGGTGTTTTTTGTCCTGCTGTTAAATCCGATATATAACATAGGAACGGCTGCTTTCGCTGTATCAAAACCGATAAATGTCCATGATTCATTCAATTATGTCGGGGAGCACATTTCATCAGAAAAAGCGGAACAGATACTAAAGTCATTTTTTCCTACGGATGAAACACTTTATTTGCACGATACAAACATGGATGTGCATTATTTCTACTCATTTGAAAGCAAGAGTTATAAAGCTGAGGTAGATGAAGTATCGCAGCTGATTCGTAATTATGAATACTTACAAAAAGCGCATGGGAAAAAGCTAACGAATCAGGAGTACAAGCGAAAGTCCATCGCTTTCCTTGAGCGACACGGACGTGTGTTACATAAGGATCATATCGAAACAAAGGTATCTCAAGAAGACGGCCAGACAGTCGTACGTATTTACCTGAAAAATCAACTTCATAAAAAAGATCATGCTGATGATGGCGCGGTATTTTATTGGGAAAAGGAAACCTTAATGGGGTTTAGTGAAGATCCTTCGATTTATCAGCTTGACTCTCTTCTGCATGTTCATATAACAGAACAAAACATTCACGACAAAGTGGAACAAATGTTTACAGCGCTGAACATATCAAAACAGCCTTATCAGATCACTGATATTGAAAGCGACAGCCTGCTCGGAAGCATGGTGAGAGTTGAAACAAAAGATGGAATTGTATTGGAGTTTGATGGAGAATCCGGTAGTTTACACAGTCTCTCGATTCCAATGAAAAAGGAAATTTCACTGACTAACAGCCGGCTGCAGCGGCAGGTATTAACGGTCTTCGATGCTGATGTATCAGAAATGAAGAAAAAAAGCAGTCAGAGTGACATGGTGATGTATACTGATTCTTCTAAAACATATGAGTTTTTTGAAGATCAAGGTCAGCTAAACGTTTATGTATACAGCGATACACCTGATCAGTCATTCCCCTATACGTATCGTAATGGAACATTGGCTTACGAAAAGGTAGCTTCTCTATATCAGGATGTTATTTACAAAAAGCGTATGCGTCCGATTATCGTTCAAAGAGAGGATGAACGGCATTATGCATGGCTGATCATTATTCAGCCGTTTGGTTCAAATCGCCATGATGCCTATGTAGTGGATGGAGAAACACAAGAGGTGAAAAGTCTTTATGAATCATAAAGAAAAAGAATCTGTTTTTGTAGACTTATACGACCTGTATAAAGAAGGAGAGCTAGAGGATGAATCAATGGAATGGATGAAACAGCATGAATCCCTATTTCAAAAGAATGCGGAAGACTTAAAGAGTAAAACTTGTTTAAAGAGAAGTCCCGGTGCTGAAGAAGAAAGCCAAATCAGATATATGAAAGTATACCTGTCTTCCATGTATATCTGTTTCATTTTATTGGCCATTTGGATGACGGTGTGGTTTTACTTTTAATGAAGCATAGGGATTCCATTGAGGACTTGTATCGGCAGTATTATCAAGAAATTTTAAATTATTTATTCAGAAGGACTCATCATCTTGAAACAGCCAAGGACTTAGCGCAGGACACGTTTGTGAAAGCTCTTAACGGTCTGGCTTCGTTTAGGGGGCATTCTTCCATCAGAACATGGCTCTACACCATTGCGCATCATACCTTTATCAATTGGTACCGCAGGGATGTCAAATACCAATTTACTGATATCAGCAAAAATGAAGGGGTAACGCAAACAACTTATGAGCAGCCTGAACAGTATCTGTCACGGACGGTGAAAAGCGAAACACTGCGGCAGGAGCTCCTGAAGTTAAAAGATCAGCATCAATCCGTTTTGATTTTAAGAGAATTCCAAGAGCTTTCTTATGAAGAAATCGCTGAGATATTAGGATGGAGTCTTTCTAAGGTGAAAACCACATTGCACCGGGCTAGATTAGAACTTAAGAAAAACATGACGAAAAGTAGAGAGGAGGAGCGGATATGACCTGCTTTCTAGTAAGAGACCTGCTTCCTCTGTATCTTGAAGGTGATTGTAAAAGAGAAACGGAACACGTTATAGAAGAGCATTTAAAAATGTGCAGCAGCTGCAGAGACATGTATGACACGATGGCTGAGCCATTTGAATTGGAAAGCGAACAGGCCGTTGAGGAGGCTTATCTGCCGGAAGAAGAACTGCGTTTTAAACAGAGGTACTATGGATTACTTATCATGAAAGCTGCCTGCTGGTTTGGAGCGGCGGTTGCCATGATGCTGATCATCAAATTGCTGATATAAAAAAAGCGCTTGTCCGATTCCGGCAAGCGCTTTTTCACATTAAGCCTGGGGATGAATCATATCGTAAATAGCGGAAAGCTGTTCTTGTGACATGGCACTGAAGAGTTTTTCATAAACGTCAGCTTGCAGTGGCGTTGCACCTGCTTGTAGCGCTGCGTCTTTATCATAGCTGTACACATCATCTTGTAGCACAATGGCTGCTTGAAGAATGTGAATCTTGAGAGAAACAGCGGAGAAAAATTGTTCAAGTGCAAGTGCTTCTTTTTCTGTGAAGCCAAGTTCAACTGCTTTTTCTGTATCAAATTTGTAATTTCCATCCTCGAGATACACACATTGTGAAACAATGCTGAAAAATTCTGATGTCGATTCCCAGAGTGTAGCAATTACCTGAGCCTCTTCTTTTGTCATTCCTAACTCGACAGCTTTTTCGCTGTCAAAATAATATACACCGTCTTGTTCGTATATACATTGATTTAATATATCAATGAATGTATTGAGATCTTCGTTAGTGCTCGCCTGATGCTGGAGTTGAACAGCAGTGTTATCAACCAGTGTTTTTGCGCTGGCTGCATCAGGACCGAACGTTAATAGAGCAGCTGATGTCATTGCGGCAGTCGTTAACATAGCTTTTTTTACAAATGTTTTCTTCATGTTTCTTCTCTCCCTTTTATGAATTGTGCTACAAATTCCATTATAGGGAGTAGTTTCCGGTGGAGGAATAGGCGCTATGGTATTTTATGTGTATCGTTGCCGAACTACTTTTTGAAGGCTGCACGTGTGATCGTTAGAACGATTGTCTATGTATGAAGGCTGTTTTGCATCTTCCTGACTAAGAAACAGGGGAGATAAGGCTTAAGAAATGAAAAACACCGCTTTCTTTGCGGTGTTTTTTGATTACAATGTCGCCGGCGGGGCAATGCTTTTAATCAAGCAAGCCTTGTTCGCGCATTTTCTTTTTTAATGTAAATCCGCCGCCCATGACAGCGCAAACAAGTACAATGCTGGCGATAATGCCTGCAGGGCTTTTTTCAGCGATAAAGACGCCGATCAGCATAATGCTGAAAACCGCTGCAAATGCAAATAATAGTAAAAGCCAATTCATTTTTTTCATAAATTCCATCCCCTTTTACGTCTTATATTAAGTTTACAGAAAAACGTGACGCTTTTAAAGAGGATGTGTGATATAATATGAAAGTTATCTAATTTTTTTAGGAGATGAAAAAGTGAAACTTCGAAATGATCTTCGCAACATCGCGATTATTGCCCACGTTGACCATGGGAAAACGACTCTAGTCGATCAGCTTTTACATCAGGCTGGTACGTTCCGTGCCAACGAACAGGTTGCTGAACGCGCAATGGACTCTAATGATCTTGAACGCGAACGCGGCATTACAATATTGGCGAAAAATACTGCGATTAACTATAAAGATACACGTATCAATATTTTGGACACCCCTGGACACGCAGACTTTGGGGGAGAAGTAGAACGGATTATGAAAATGGTTGACGGCGTAGTGCTTGTCGTTGACGCATATGAAGGCTGTATGCCTCAAACTCGTTTTGTTCTGAAAAAAGCTCTTGAGCAAAACCTGAACCCTGTTGTTGTTGTAAACAAAATTGACCGTGACTTTGCTCGTCCAGAGGAAGTTATCGATGAAGTTCTGGATCTGTTCATTGAGCTTGATGCTAATGAAGAGCAGCTCGAGTTCCCAGTGGTATATGCTTCCGCGATTAATGGAACAGCGAGTCTTGATCCGAAACAACAGGATGAAAACATGGAAGCTTTATATGAAACCATTATTAAGCATGTCCCGGCACCTGTTGATAATGCAGAGGAGCCGCTTCAATTCCAAGTTGCCCTTCTTGACTACAACGACTATGTAGGCCGTATCGGAATCGGACGCGTATTCCGCGGCACAATGAAAGTCGGACAGCAGGTTTCTCTTATGAAGCTTGACGGAACGGCAAAGTCATTCCGTGTTACAAAGATTTTTGGTTTCCAAGGCTTAAAGCGTGTGGAAATTGAAGAAGCAAAAGCGGGAGACCTCGTTGCGGTTTCCGGGATGGAAGATATCAACGTTGGTGAAACGGTATGTCCTGTAGACCATCAAGATCCGCTTCCGGTGCTTCGCATTGATGAGCCGACACTTCAAATGACATTTGTCGTGAATAACAGTCCGTTTGCAGGCCGTGAAGGCAAATATGTAACGGCCCGCAAAATCGAAGAGCGTCTTCAATCACAGCTTCAGACGGATGTGAGCTTGCGTGTTGAGCCGACAGCTTCTCCTGATGCTTGGGTTGTTTCAGGACGCGGTGAACTGCACTTGTCAATTTTAATTGAAAATATGCGTCGTGAGGGCTATGAGCTTCAAGTGTCAAAACCTGAAGTTATTATCAAAGAAATCGACGGCGTACGCTGTGAGCCTGTTGAACGTGTGCAAATTGATGTTCCTGAAGAGCATACTGGCTCTGTCATGGAATCAATGGGTGCCCGCAAAGGCGAAATGGTTGATATGATCAACAACGGAAACGGCCAAGTCCGTCTCATCTTTACAGTTCCTTCCCGCGGATTGATCGGTTACTCTACAGAATTCCTATCATTAACACGCGGATTCGGTATTTTGAACCATACGTTTGACAGCTACCAGCCGATGCAGGCAGGCCAAGTCGGCGGACGCCGTCAAGGTGTACTTGTGTCAATGGAAAACGGAAAAGCAACATCATACGGTATTCAAGGAATTGAAGACCGCGGTGTCATCTTCGTTGAGCCGGGGACTGAAGTATACGAAGGAATGATCGTTGGAGAGCATAACCGTGACAATGACCTTGTTGTTAACGTCAGCAAAATGAAACAGCAAACAAACGTCCGTTCTGCGACAAAGGATCAGACAACTACAATTAAAAAAGCGCGCATCATGTCTCTTGAGGAGTCTCTAGAGTACTTAAACGAAGATGAATATTGTGAAGTAACGCCTGAATCCATCCGTTTAAGAAAGAAGATCCTCAATAAGAACGAACGTGAAAAAGCAGCTAAAAAGAAAAAAACAGCAGGATTGTCTTAATCTCGTGCAGAATTTGAAAAGATAGAACCCGTACGTTTACAGGGGAGGGAATCTTTTTGAATGACGTAAGCGAACGTCTGTCGTTCTTCGCCGCTCTATATCAAGTAGACCGGCAGCCTGCGGCAGGCATGTGGCTGCTGTACGGCACGATTTTTGTGTTGGCCGTTATTGTATTTAAGCTTGGATTTGCTAAACGGCTTCCTGTATTAAAATCTGCAGTGGTGTATGTATTTTTGGCGTTGGGCTGCACTGTTTTGACTTTTTTAGGGGTGTTTTTGCCCGTGGCAGAAGGATTGGTCGTCGCTGCGCTGATTTTAATCATTTACAAAATCCGGCTGTATCAGTCGAAAAAAGGACAGTCTGCAAAATCATAAAAGACTCAGCTGAAAGCTGAGTCTTTTTTTGTGTTCTGTATGGTTAAGCGGCCGCTTTATTTTTTGACTTTTTCTTTTTTCTGCTGTCCCGGGTGAAAAGTAAATTTTCCCGTTTTCAGCCGTTCCTCTGTTTTTTTGGCAATCCGATCGTGGCAGTCTTGGCACATATATGTATGGATCGGGCGGTTTCGAAGCCGTTTCGCGATCAGGGTATCATCATCAATTGTTTCAATTTTATCGCAAATAGAACATTTGACCCTCATCATATCACCTCTTTCACTAACATGTATTATAGCACGGATCAGAAGCTGTCCAAAATAAGAAAAAGCTAAAGCGCAAGGCTATAGCTTAGTCATTGTTGTTCTTTTTCATATGATGATCAGATTGATCGTTTTGCTCCTTCTCCATTTCCTGCTGCTGTTTTCTATTTAATTGGTCATTTTGCTGCTTTGTTTGCGGTTCGTCTTCATTGTCAATCACATCGTTAGGCACTTCGGGAAGCACTCGGCCGACAATTGCAGCTAATTCATCCAGTATGCCTGTTACCGGACGGCCCTCGCTGATTTCTCTGCTCATTTCGCGAAGGCGGCTGACCGTATCGGGATCAGCAATGACTACTGCGTTGGCGCCATATCGATCATTCTTTAGCGCCTGAGCTACAGAATATTTAATGGTTTCCACTTTGCTTCTGTCCAAAGTATCATCGACATCAATCCCAACAACAGCATAGCCTCCCAGCACAACGGCTGTTGCATCCTTGACGTCGGGGTTTTTTTCAGCAACGCTGACAAGATGCTTGGCAATATCCGTTCTTGTTCCATTGTCTTTTGTTTCTTGAGTTGTGTCCTTTACGTGAATCGGTTTAGTCTCCTGCTGTCTTGTTGATTCTTTTTCAACATTCTGGCCCTGTTTTCCTTGTTGATAGGCACAAGCGGACAGGATAAGTGTCAGCTGTATGATAATGAAAAGAATTCGCACTTGCGGGTTCCCTCCTTAAAATGCTTTCATTAATTTTATTGTTGAATTAACCTTCTATCTTTATGCACAAAAACATATATTTTAGCAGGCATTCATCTTTTTCATCAAAAGAGAAGCAGGAAGAACTTTGACCCTTATATCAGGAGGCTGAGACTTGAGTAAAATTTATGTGTTAGATACGAATGTGTTATTACAGGATCCTAACGCGATATTTTCTTTTGAAGAAAATGAGGTTGTCATCCCTGCTGTCGTTTTAGAAGAGGTTGACTCAAAAAAACGGTATATGGACGAAGTTGGGAGGAATGCAAGGCACGTATCTAAGCTAATCGATGCGCTAAGACAAAAGGGCAGGCTGCATGAGCATGTACCGCTTGACACCGGCGGCACACTGAGAATTGAACTGAATCATCGTTCGTTTCACCAGCTGCAAGAGATCTTTATTGAAAAGACGAACGATAATCGCATATTAGCCGTTGCGAAAAACTTGAGCCTCGAGGAAGAAACCAAGGAAAATGGCAGGCCGGTTATCCTCGTCAGTAAGGATGTACTGGTCAGGGTTAAAGCCGACGCAATCGGACTGCTTGCTGAAGATTTCTTGAATGACCGGGTTGTGGACAATGATGAAATGTACAGCGGCTATAAGGATTTATATATCAGCCAGCAGCTGTTCAGCTCTTTTTACGGGAAAAATCAAATTTCAGTAAACGATGTGAAACAGCATGCGTTTTATCCGAATCAGTTTGCTTTAATGAAGGATGAGCTAGGAGGATCCTCCTCGGCAGTCGGAATTGCAGACAAAACCGGAACGGTATTAAAAAGACTCGTATTTGATGATGAACATATATGGGGAATCAGGCCCAAAAATGTACAGCAGACAATGGCATTAGAGCTTTTGCTGCGGGAAGATATTCCGCTTGTCACCCTGATCGGAAAAGCTGGAACCGGCAAAACGCTCTTAGCTTTGGCGGCAGGGCTATTACAGACAGAAGACTTGGGAATATACAAAAAGCTGGTCGTCGCAAGGCCGATTGTTCCTGTTGGCAAGGACATCGGATATTTGCCAGGCGAAAAAGAGGAAAAGCTAAAGCCTTGGATGCAGCCGATTTTTGACAACTTAGAGTTTCTGTTTAATGCGAAAAAACCAGGGGAGCTTGATGCTATTTTGGCGGGAATTGGCTCAATTCAGGTAGAGGCGCTGACTTATATCAGAGGGAGAAGCATTCCAGATCAATTTATTATCATTGATGAAGCGCAAAATTTGACCAGGCATGAGGTGAAAACTTTGCTGACGAGAGTCGGTGAAGGCAGTAAAATTGTCTTAATGGGTGACCCTGAACAAATTGATCACCCATATTTAGACAGTCTGAATAATGGTTTGGCCTATGTGGTTGAGCGGTTTAAAGGACAACCCATCTCAGGCAGCGTGAAGCTGTTAAAAGGTGAGAGATCAGGTCTCGCCCAGCTCGCAGCTGATTTGCTGTAACATTAAATGATTTCGATCTCTTTTACATCGGTAATCGGCTGTTTGTGATGGACCGGGTCTTCAAAGTAAATATGCACGGGGCCGCCTTCTTGAATCGGCTTGCCTGCCTCACTGAAATGGACAATACTGTTCAGAGCAGTTTCCAGAGAAACGGCGGCCTTTCCCGAACTTGTGACAAATACACATTGTGTCGCAGAGCTGTTCGGCTCAGCATTTTTCAGGACAGTCCCAAGTCTCATTGCGAAACTGCCGTTCATCAGTTTTTGCTTCTCATATTGCTTTTCCGTCTTTAATGTAGGCGGCGCGATTCGCCCCTCTCTGATGACGCGTTCCGGATCAAGGTCTGATTCATCCCCGGCTGATTGTAAATATGTGTCTTGACTGTCCCCTTTGCGGTCAAACGAAAATTTGCGATCATCAAAAATCCATACGCTTGGATCAATGGTAATTGGATATGTAACATTGCCTTTTACTTGGATAACGCTCATGATATGACCCCCTTCTCTCAAAATTATAAAAGTTTTCGCATGAATTGTCACTTTGTGTACAAATTATGTGTATTGAAATGCTGAGGGAACGAGGGTGTTTGCATGGTATGCCGGCATAATGATGAGCTTGAAGCCTTAGTGAAAAAGGCGAAAAAAGTAACGGACAAGGGGGAGGTAGCCAGCTATATTCCCGCCTTGGCAAAAGCTGATAAACACGACCTGTCAGTGGCGATTTATTATTCCAATAATGTTTGTCTGTCAGCAGGTGACGTAGAAAAAACATTTACGCTTCAAAGTATATCGAAAGTCCTTTCCCTTGCTTTGGTGTTAATGGAATACGGCAAAGATAAGGTCTTCAGTTATGTTGGACAGGAGCCGACCGGTGATCCGTTTAATTCAATTATCAAGCTCGAAACGGTGAATCCGAGCAAGCCGTTAAACCCTATGATTAATGCCGGGGCATTGGTAGTGACAAGTCTGATAAGAGGAAGAACGGTGAAAGAGAGACTTGATTATTTGCTTTCTTTTATCAGAAGGCTGACAAACAACCAAGAGATTACATACTGCCGGGAAGTGGCTGAATCTGAATACAGCACTTCAATGATTAATCGGGCGATGTGTTATTATATGAAGCAGTACGGCATTTTTGAAGATGATGTAGAAGCAGTAATGGATTTATACACGAAGCAATGCGCGATTGAGATGAACAGCTTGGATTTAGCGAAAATCGGATCTGTATTTGCATTGAACGGCGGACATCCAGAGACTGGGGAGCAAGTCATCTCAAAAGATGTCGCTAGAATTTGCAAAACGTTTATGGTGACGTGCGGAATGTACAATGCAAGCGGGGAATTCGCAATTAAGGTCGGAATTCCTGCGAAAAGCGGCGTATCCGGCGGGATTATGGGCATTTCGCCTTACGATTTCGGGATCGGCATATTCGGCCCCGCATTAGACGAAAAAGGGAACAGCATTGCAGGTGTAAAGCTTTTGGAAATAATGTCTGAGATGTACAGGCTGAGTATTTTTTAATTTATGTCATATGCTTAAATCCTCTTGCATTTTCTGTTGATACCCTTTATGATAAATAGAAGAATTAGGTACTCGCCTGGGGAACGGAGGGATACTTTTGGCTTCAGAGATGATAGTTGACCATCGGCAAAAAGCTTTTGAACTCTTAAAAGTGGACGCTGAGAAGATTTTGAAGCTGATCCGAGTACAAATGGATAACTTAACGATGCCTCAATGTCCTCTATATGAAGAGGTTTTAGATACTCAAATGTTCGGGCTTTCGAGGGAAATCGATTTTGCTGTCCGCCTGGGATTGGTTGATGAAAAAGACGGTAAAGACCTTTTATACACATTGGAACGCGAATTGTCTGCTTTACATGACGCGTTTACAGCTAAATAAATGATAAAACTCAAACTTATTAACAGTTTGGGTTTTTTTATAACCGCTATTTTTCTCTCATCTCATAAAAGACGGACTTTTTTTACACATTCCTTCCGAATCGTATAGAGATTCTTCGTCTCGTTTGATAAATTGTAGTAAAATAAAAAAGATAAATACATAAAAACCATAGATAATGGAAGTTAGAAGCAGGGAAGAGGATGTTATGTTAAAAAAAATGCTAAAATCTTATGATTACTCACTGATATTCGCAATCGTTTTATTATGCGGATTCGGTTTAGTGATGGTATACAGCTCAAGCATGATTACAGCTGTCTCCCGGTATGGAGTAAGCAGTAATTTTTTCTTCATGCGGCAGCTGTTTGCTTTAATTGCGGGTGGCGCTCTATTTATTCTCATGGCGTTGTTTCCTTACAAGGCACTGGCCCATCAAAAGTTTCAGAAAGGGATACTGCTTGTATCTGTTCTTGCGCTTATCTCACTGTTTGTTTTCGGGCATGTTGCCGGAAACGCGCAGAGCTGGTTTAAAATCGGCGGAATGAGTATTCAGCCTGGGGAGTTTGTGAAACTGGTCGTGATTTTATACCTTGCAGCCGTATATGCAAAAAAACAAAGTTATATCGACCATCTGTTAACGGGAGTAGCCCCTCCGGTAGTCATGACGCTTATAATTTGCGGGTTAATTGCCATGCAGCCAGATTTCGGTACAGCCATGATTATAGGGTTAATTGCGACGTGCATGATCTTGTGCTCCGGATTCAGCGGAAAGACGCTGGTGAGGCTGCTTTTGCTCGGCGGAATTGTTTTCATTTTAGTCAGCCCGATTCTCTATTTAAATCAGGATCAAATTTTAACTAAAGGCCGTTTGGCGCGTTTTGAGAGTCTTGAAGACCCATTTAAGTATGCAAATTCATCAGGTTTGCAAGTGATCAATTCTTATTATGCGATCAGCTCAGGCGGCATTTTCGGCCTGGGGCTCGGTGAAAGTATCCAAAAATACGGATATCTGCCTGAATCACACACTGACTTTATTATGGCTGTCATTGCTGAAGAGCTCGGCATTTTTGGGGTATTGTTTGTGATTTTCTTATTGGGTTTTGTCGTCATAAAAGGTTTTTATATTGCCAGAAAATGTGAGGACCCGTTTGGAAGTCTTCTGGCGATCGGCATTTCAAGCATGATTGCCATCCAGTCGTTTATTAACCTTGGCGGTGTCAGCGGATTAATTCCGATTACAGGGGTTACGCTGCCATTTATCAGTTACGGGGGCTCTTCTTTGGTGCTGCTGCTGGGGAGTATGGGGATATTAGCGAATATCAGCATGTTTGTGAAATATTCAGAGAATAAGAAAAAGAAAGAGCCCTTGGCGCCGAAGGGAATGAAAAAGAAACAGCTCAAAAAAACTGTTTATCTGTAAAAAACAAGTGTGTACAGGGGAAGGATATTCCGCTATGATAGATTATATTCCATTCGGGTAAGGGGGAGAAAAGTTTGTCTCAGCAATCGATACAAAAAGTATTAGTAGCAAACAGGGGAGAAATTGCAATCCGAATATTCCGGGCGTGTACCGAGTTGAATATTCGAACAGTTGCGGTCTATTCAAAAGAAGATTCCGGTTCCTACCATCGGTACAAAGCGGATGAAGCATACTTGGTCGGTGAAGGGAAAAAACCGATTGATGCTTACCTGGATATTGAAGGTATCATTGATATTGCGAAAAGAAACAAAGTCGATGCAATTCATCCGGGATACGGTTTCTTATCTGAAAATATTCATTTTGCGAGACGATGTGAAGAAGAAGGCATCGTATTCATTGGTCCAAAATCCGAGCATCTCGATATGTTTGGTGACAAGGTAAAAGCGCGTGAGCAGGCAGAAAAAGCGGGAATCCCCGTGATTCCGGGAAGCGACGGTCCTGCCGAAACGCTTGAAGCCGTCGAACAATTTGGACAAGCTAACGGTTATCCGATCATCATTAAAGCCTCGCTTGGCGGCGGCGGCCGTGGTATGCGGATTGTCAGATCTGAAAGTGAAGTTAAAGAAGCATATGAGCGTGCTAAATCAGAGGCGAAAGCAGCCTTTGGCAATGATGAAGTTTATGTAGAAAAATTAATTGAGAATCCGAAACATATTGAGGTTCAGGTCATTGGAGACAAGCAGGGAAATGTCGTCCATCTTTTTGAGAGGGATTGCTCCGTTCAAAGACGCCATCAAAAGGTCATTGAAGTGGCGCCGAGTGTCTCGCTGTCACCTGAATTAAGGGACCAAATTTGTGAGGCGGCAGTTGCGCTTGCCAAAAATGTAAACTATATAAATGCGGGGACGGTCGAATTCCTTGTTGCAAACAACGAGTTCTACTTTATTGAAGTAAACCCTCGCGTACAAGTTGAACACACGATAACAGAAATGATTACTGGTGTCGATATTGTTCAAACTCAGATCCTTGTTGCCCAAGGGCACAGCCTTCACAGCAAAAAAGTAAATATTCCTGAGCAAAAGGACATTTTTACAATCGGCTATGCCATTCAGTCACGGGTTACGACTGAGGATCCGCAAAATGATTTCATGCCTGATACAGGAAAAATCATGGCTTACCGCTCAGGCGGCGGTTTTGGTGTCCGTCTTGATACCGGAAACAGCTTCCAGGGCGCCGTGATCACACCTTACTATGATTCACTTCTCGTTAAGCTTTCAACTTGGGCTTTAACGTTTGAACAGGCAGCTGCCAAAATGGTGCGAAACCTTCAGGAGTTTAGAATCAGAGGCATAAAAACGAACATTCCATTCCTTGAGAACGTTGCAAAACATGAGAAGTTCCTGACAGGGCAATATGATACATCTTTCATTGATACAACGCCTGAATTATTTAATTTCCCTAAACAAAAAGACCGCGGAACGAAAATGCTCACTTACATCGGCAATGTGACAGTAAACGGTTTCCCCGGAATCGGGAAAAAAGAAAAACCGGCGTTTGACAAACCGTTAAGCGTAAAAGTAGACGTTGATCAGCAGCCTGCCAAAGGAACAAAGCAAATTCTCGATGAAAAAGGCGCAGAAGGGCTTGCAAATTGGGTTAAGGAGCAGAAATCTGTCCTTTTAACTGATACGACATTCAGGGATGCCCACCAATCGTTATTGGCAACTAGAATCAGATCGCATGATTTGAAAAAAATCGCAAATCCGACGGCTGCGTTATGGCCTGAACTATTCAGTATGGAAATGTGGGGAGGCGCGACCTTCGATGTAGCCTACCGATTCCTGAAAGAAGATCCGTGGAAGCGTTTGGAAGATCTTCGCAAAGAAGTGCCGAATACCTTATTCCAGATGCTGCTACGCTCATCAAATGCGGTCGGCTATACGAATTATCCGGACAATGTGATTAAAGAATTTGTGAAGCAATCAGCTCAATCCGGTATTGATGTGTTTCGTATTTTCGACAGCTTAAACTGGGTAAAAGGGATGACGTTAGCCATTGATGCTGTTAGGGATACCGGCAAAGTGGCAGAAGCTGCGATTTGTTATACGGGAGATATCCTTGACAAGAACCGGACGAAGTACGACCTTGCATATTATACATCGATGGCGAAGGAGCTTGAGGCGGCCGGAGCCCATATTCTCGGGATTAAAGATATGGCAGGGCTGTTAAAACCGCAGGCTGCATATGAGCTCGTTTCTGCGTTGAAAGAAACGATCGACATTCCGGTTCACCTTCATACGCATGATACGAGCGGAAACGGTATTTATATGTATGCGAAAGCTGTTGAAGCCGGCGTTGATATCATAGACGTGGCGGTCAGCTCAATGGCGGGATTAACGTCACAGCCTAGCGCGAGCGGATTTTATCATGCGATGGAAGGCAACGACCGCCGTCCGGAAATGAATGTCCAAGGCGTTGAATTGCTGTCCCAATATTGGGAGTCGGTGCGTAAATATTATAGTGAATTTGAAAGCGGAATGAAGTCTCCGCATACTGAAATTTATGAACACGAAATGCCAGGGGGCCAATACAGCAACCTGCAGCAGCAAGCCAAGGGAGTAGGCCTTGGCGACCGCTGGAACGAAGTCAAGGAAATGTACAGACGCGTGAACGATATGTTCGGTGACATCGTCAAGGTAACGCCTTCCTCAAAAGTAGTCGGAGATATGGCACTCTACATGGTGCAAAACAATCTGACTGAAAAAGACGTTTACGAAAAAGGTGAATCTTTAGATTTCCCTGATTCTGTCGTGGAGCTTTTTAAAGGAAATATCGGCCAGCCTCATGGCGGATTCCCAGAAAAACTGCAAAAGCTGATCTTAAAAGGGCAGGAGCCGATTACAGTCAGACCGGGCGAACTGCTTGAGCCGGTGTCATTTGAAGCGATCAAACAGGAATTTAAAGAGCAGCATAACTTGGAAATTTCAGATCAGGATGCTGTGGCATATGCCCTTTATCCTAAAGTCTTCACTGATTATGTGAAAACGACAGAAAGCTATGGAGACATCTCGGTATTAGATACACCGACATTCTTCTACGGTATGACATTAGGTGAAGAGATAGAAGTTGAAATTGAGCGCGGCAAAACGCTGATCGTTAAGCTGATTTCAATCGGTGAGCCTCAGCCTGATGCCACCCGCGTCGTTTATTTCGAACTCAACGGGCAGCCGCGTGAAGTAGTCATTAAAGATGAAAGCATTAAGTCTTCCGTTCAGGAAAGGCTGAAAGCAGACCGGACAAATCCAAGCCACATCGCAGCTTCCATGCCTGGAACAGTTATTAAGGTATTGGCTGAAGCAGGCACAAAAGTCAATAAAGGTGATCATTTGATGATTAATGAAGCGATGAAAATGGAAACAACGGTTCAGGCGCCTTTCTCAGGAACAATCAAGCAGGTTCATGTGAAAAATGGTGAGCCGATCCAAACGGGAGATCTGCTCCTTGAAATTGAAAAAGCATAAAAAACAAAGAGTGTATATCATTTGATATACACTCTTGTTTTTTATATAGAAAATGTGGAGTGAAACAGATGGTTAGAAGAGATATAAGGGGACTTCAGAGATTATAGAGTACTGTCACAAGCCCAAAATAAAAAGAGGCTTATATACCACCAATTTTTTAGATGCTTTGTAGTAGTCCATGCATATTTCTTTAAGCACTATCTGATTTTCCAATGGCCAAAAGGCTTTAATACTTATGTTCGCGGACTATAGATGCATATGAAATTTCTATAATCACGATGAGAAAGGGGACAGGCCGAAGTGAGCCGCTCACTGATCATCAAGTTCAGCGAAGGCTGGCCATTGAAACAATAAAGCGCCAAAACAAGACATGAAAAAAGACCAAAGCCGCCTAAGGCTTTGGTCTTGAGTCCTTATGATTGCCTGGATTCGTAACGGAAACGAGCAATCAATAATAAGAAGTAGCATAGAACGCCAAACAGACAGGCAATAAAGAACGAGTGGGCAAGTGCAAAGCCCAGAGCCAGTTCAGAGTATACGATCATAATCCCGGACAGTGCCTGTAATGTAATGAAAATAAGACATGAGATCCATCCCCAAAAGATCTGTTTTTGATCTTTATAGGAGATAATAGCATGAACAGCGGCAACAATAATCCATACAAATAACAGTAAGGCTGCTGCTCTGTGGCCCATTTGCACCCATTCATGGAATTGGGTCGGAAGTCCATTGTTCAGCGGGCTGCACAGCGGCACATCAGGACATGCCAGACTTGATTCAGTGTGTCTTACATATGCGCCTGTATACACAACGATATAGGAATATATTAAAATTCCTATCATGTGAAATTGCATCTTTTTGCCGATTTGAAGCGGCTTAACCAGTGTTCTGACTGATTTATCAGCTTCAAATATGAGCAATGTCAAAATAAGCACTGAAGCAAAAGAAATTAATGAGATGCCGAAGTGAAGCGCCATAATCAGCGCGTTCGAACCGAATACGACAGCCAATGCGCCAAGCAATGCCTGAAGAAATAAAAAGATAATTGACATGATCGCGAGAAACGTTGTTTCACGGAAAATCGGCGTGATTTTTCTCCATGACCAAAACGCAAGGCTTAGCACAAGGACAATAGAGATTCCGCTTGCGAATCGGTGGCTCCATTCAATAATTGAAGCCGGATTCAGTTCAGGGAAAAAACGGCCGTGACACAGCGGCCACTGTCTGCCGCATCCTTGGCCGGAACCTGTTTTTGTAACGAGGGCACCCCCGATTAAAACAATTAGCATGACAAATGTCGTCAGAACACCGAGAGCTTTTAATGCTTTATTCATACAATATTCACCTTCTCAACATACTGCTGCAATTTTATATACGTTCCAAGTGTAAGCGAATATGTGTTTTGTGGCAATTCCCAGAGCCTTTTGTTCACAAAAATATAATAGAATGACGGCTTCTGGAAAATGTACACTTGATTATTCATGCCGGGTCTGATAGAAATAAGGTAAACGTAATGCCGATTTGGAGATTGCCTTCATCTTTGGTAAAATTCATAAAAAGTTCACAAATAAATTCCTGTTTGTCGTTTAATATTTAATAGGATGTTTTTTTACAAGATGTTATCTTGTATGATAGAGTTGCAGGTTATTTTATTCTCCTGCGTTAGGTTTGTAAGGGAGGTTTACGTTATGGCTAACTCCAGAATCTTAAATGATACAGCTATAGACGGACAAATTGAAGAAACAACGGCATGGAAAGATTTTCTGTCCCTTATTAAAATAGGGATCGTCAATTCTAACCTCATCACGACTTTCACTGGAATGTGGCTTGCACTGCATATTTCCGGTTTAAGTTTTTTAGGCAATATAAACACCGTTCTTCTTACGTTAATCGGGTCTTCACTGATTATTGCGGGCTCCTGTGCGATCAATAACTGGTATGACCGGGACATTGACCATCTTATGGAGCGTACGAAAGTAAGACCGACGGTTACGGGTAAAATTCAGCCGAGTCAGGCGTTATGGTCTGGAATTTTGCTGGTTGCTTTAGGATTGATCATGCTGCTGATGACAACTGTCATGGCTGCTGTTATCGGTTTTATCGGAGTCTTTACGTATGTTGTATTGTACACAATGTGGACGAAACGCCGCTATACGATTAACACAGTAGTAGGAAGCGTTTCCGGTGCAGTGCCGCCGCTTATTGGATGGACGGCAGTGGAAGGGAATATCGGTGTCGTAGCATGGGTGTTATTCATGATTTTATTTATTTGGCAGATTCCTCACTTCTTAGCATTGGCTATCAAGAAAACTGAGGATTACAGAGCTGCAAATATTCCGATGCTTCCTGTCGTATATGGTTTTGAAGTGACAAAAAGACAAATTATTGTGTGGGTTGCGTGCCTGATGCCGCTTCCGTTTTTCCTTGGTAGCCTGGGTCTTCCGATTGTCATTCTCGGCTTGCTGTTAAATATCGGCTGGCTGATTCTTGGCTTAATGGGATTCCGCTCCAAGAATATCATGAAGTGGGCAACGCAGATGTTCGTTTACTCGCTCAACTACATGACAATCTATTTCGTTGCCATGGTTGTCTTGACGCTTTTCTAAAAAATAGATATGATGCTTGTTTTATCGCTTCAAAATAAACGATGACAACTAGTAAATGCCGCCTTGACCTCTTGTTTAATCAGGCGGCTTTACTTTTATACATAGATGGCATTTTGAGTAAAAAAACTCATAATTTAAGAGAAGAGGAAATGTAAGTGCTTTATTGGTGATAGGTTGGATGGCGATAGATTTCGATCCGCTTTCCGCCTTTGTATTGACCAGAAAAGGGGTTGGGTGAAATGGTAAAGCATTGGCGTCTTATTTTATTATTAGCCTTAGTGCCGCTTCTATTAAGCGGATGTGGAAAACCTTTTTTATCCACGCTCAAGCCTGCTGGCGAGGTGGCTGATAAACAGTATGACCTGACAGTGCTCAGCACATTGATTATGGTGGTTGTTGTTGCAGTAGTATCTGTTATCTTCTTTTATGTGATTGTGAGATTCAGAAGATCACGGGTCGGTGAGAACACGATACCGAAACAGGTAGAGGGGAATAAATTTTTAGAAATCACATGGACCGTGATCCCGATTTTGCTGCTCATTATTCTTGTGATTCCTGTTGTATTATATACGCTGGAGCTAGCGGACACATCACCAATGGATAAGAAAGGCCGCAAAGCTGAGGATGCTCTTGTAGTCAATGTTAGGGCAAATTTATACTGGTGGGAGTTTGAGTACCCTGATTACGGCATTATCACAAGCCAGGAGCTGATTGTACCGACAGATCAGCGTGTATATTTTAATTTAAAAGCCTCTGATGTAAAACATTCCTTCTGGATTCCTTCAGTTGGAGGAAAACTTGATACGAATACGGATAATGAAAATAAGTTCTTCCTGACATTTGATTCAAAACGAAGCAAAGAGGCAGGAGATATGTTTTTTGGGAAGTGTGCAGAGCTTTGCGGCCCTTCACATGCCCTGATGGATTTTAAGGTGAAGACGATGTCTGCAAAGGAATTTCAGGGCTGGACAAAAGAAATGAAAAACTATAAATCTACAGCAGAGAGCGATTTGGCTAAGCAGGGTGAAGAACTGTTTAAAGAGAAAAACTGCCTGAGCTGCCATGCGGTAGAGCCGAATGATAAGCGTGCAGAAGCCGCTAGAACGGCACCTAACTTGGCGACCTTCGGTGAAAGGACAAAAGTGGCAGGGGTGAAAGAGGCCAACAAAGAAAATGTGAAGGCTTGGCTGAAGGACCCTGACAGCATAAAGCCGGGGAACAAAATGACAGGCACATATCCAAAGCTCTCAGACAGCGAAACAGATGCGCTTTATGAATACTTAAAAGGCTTAAAAGCGGAAAGCAAGTAGGGAAGAAAGGGAGATATTGGGGGAGGTCACATATGTTGAATGCGCTTACAGAAAAGCGGACGCGCGGATCTATGCTTTGGGATTATTTGACGACGGTGGACCATAAAAAAATCGCGATTCTTTATTTAGTAGCAGGGGGATTCTTCTTTCTTGTCGGGGGAATTGAAGCGATGTTTATCAGAATTCAGCTTGCAAAGCCGGAAAATGCGTTTCTCAGTGCTCAAGCGTACAATGAAGTAATGACTATGCACGGAACGACGATGATCTTTCTGGCTGCGATGCCGCTCTTATTTGCCTTGATGAATGCGGTTGTGCCTTTGCAGATCGGGGCTCGGGACGTTTCGTTTCCATTTTTAAACGCGCTTGGTTTTTGGCTCTTCTTTTTCGGGGGCATTTTCTTAAATCTAAGCTGGTTTTTGGGCGGAGCGCCAGATGCGGGCTGGACGTCATATGCCTCACTTTCGCTTCATTCTAAAGGGCACGGCATAGACTTTTTCGTCCTCGGACTCCAAATATCGGGGCTCGGGACGCTGATAGCCGGGATTAACTTTTTGGCCACGATTATCAACATGAGGGCTCCGGGCATGACGTATATGAGGCTGCCTTTGTTTACATGGACGACATTTGTGGCCTCGGCATTGATTTTGTTCGCGTTTCCGCCGCTTACGGTTGGATTGGCTCTCATGATGCTGGATCGGCTGTTCGGAACCAATTTCTTTAATCCGGAGCTTGGCGGAAATACGGTCATTTGGGAACATTTATTTTGGATCTTCGGCCACCCGGAGGTTTATATCCTAATTTTGCCTGCATTTGGTATTTTTTCTGAGGTCATCCCTGTGTTCGCCAGAAAGCGTTTGTTTGGCTATTCTTCAATGGTTTTTGCAATCGTGCTCATCGGCTTTCTGGGCTTTATGGTTTGGGTGCACCACATGTTCACGACTGGTCTCGGCCCGATTGCAAATGCGATTTTTGCGGTTGCAACAATGGCTATCGCGATTCCGACCGGGATTAAGATTTTTAACTGGCTGTTGACGATTTGGGGAGGAAATGTGAAGTATACAACCGCTATGCTGTATGCTGTCTCATTTATTCCATCCTTTGTGCTCGGCGGTGTGACGGGAGTCATGCTGGCAGCTGCTGCGGCTGATTATCAGTTCCATGATACGTATTTTGTGGTTGCGCACTTCCACTACGTCATTATTGGCGGCGTTGTATTCGGCCTTTTAGCCGGTGTTCATTTCTGGTGGCCGAAAATGTTCGGTAAAATTCTGCATGAAACGATGGGGAAAATTTCATTTGTATTGTTTTTTATCGGCTTTCACCTCACGTTTTTCATTCAGCATTTTGTCGGCTTAATGGGGATGCCGCGCCGGGTTTATACGTTTTTGCCAGGACAGGGTCTGGAAACCGGCAACTTGATCAGTACAATCGGGGCGTTTTTTATGGCGGCAGCTGTTATTCTTCTGCTGGTCAATGTCATATGGACATCGGTAAAAGGTGAATATGTAGGTGCTGATCCATGGCATGACGGACGTACGCTGGAATGGACCGTTTCTTCACCGCCGCCGGAGTATAACTTTAAACAGCTTCCTTTTGTCAGAGGACTTGATCCATTTTGGATTGAGAAGCAGGCAGGGCACGAATCAATGACGCCGGCGGAACCGGTTGATGATATTCATATGCCAAACGGCTCAATCCTGCCGCTCGTCATTTCCTTCGGCCTTTTTGTCGCAGCGTTCGGGCTGCTGTACAGAAGTGATTACGCTTGGGGCCTGCCGGTGATCTTTATCGGGCTCGGCATCACATTTATTACGATGCTGCTTCGTTCAGTAATTGATGATCACGGCTATCATATTCATAAAGAGGAACTGCCGAACGATGATAAAGGGGTGAAGGCATAATGCAAGTTCAAGAAAAATTCACCGCAGAAACCTTTCCGGCTTCTCCTGAAAAAGTAACACTGGAAGGGAAAAATAAATTTTTAGGCTTTTGGCTTTTTCTTGGCGGAGAGACTGTTCTGTTTGCGTCTCTCTTCGCCACGTTTCTTGCGCTTCGGAATTCAAATGCCGGTGATCCGCCTACGACGGAAATGTTCGATGTGACACTTGTATTCATTGCCACAATGCTTCTATTAACGAGCAGTTTAACGAGTGTGTACGCGATGTACCACATGAAGAACTTTTCCTTCGGCAAGATGCAGCTTTGGCTGGGAATTACGATTTTATTGGGGGCGGGCTTTTTAGGACTGGAAATCTATGAGTTCAAGCATTACACCCATGAATTTGGCTTTACCATCACAAGCTCTGCCCTTGGTTCTGCGTTTTACACGCTTGTCGGTACACACGGCGCCCACGTGGCATTTGGGCTTATGTGGATCAGCACGCTTATGATCCGCAATGCCAAGAGAGGGCTGAATCTGTATACGGCGCCTAAGTTTTACGTTGCCAGCCTTTATTGGCACTTTATTGATGTCGTGTGGGTCTTCATCTTTACCGTTGTATATTTAATGGGGATGGTGGGATAAACATGGTCGATAAAAAAAGCAGAGGGCATATCAATAGCGACCTTGAATTTAAGAAAAAAAAGCATGCCCGAGAGATGAAATATCAAGTCCTGTCTTTTGGTTTAATGATCGGTCTTACGATTGTTGCATTTCTGACTGTGGCCACGGACGGTGTCGGCAGCTGGTTTACGATTCCTTTCATTATTTTGCTAGCTGCAATTCAAGTCATCTTTCAGCTGTATTATTTCATGCATATGAATCAGAAAGGGCATGAGGCGCCGGCACTGTTTTTGTATTCAGGGGTGTTTGTCGCGTTTATCACTGTGCTTGCGTTTGTGACAATTATATGGTGGTAATTTGAACAGCCGCCGGAGGTGAAGAAATGAATCAGTTGGAGATATTTGGGTTTCGCGCGATGTGGAGCCCTTATCTTTTTTGTATCCTGTTAGGCATTACGGCGCTTTATCTCTATTTTTACAGGCGAATGTCTTCAAAGCCAAATCGAATAACTGGTAAAGAGATGGTATGCTTTCTGTCGGCGATGCTGTTTTTATATGCAGCCGAGGGAAGCCCGGTTGATCTGCTCGGACATATTATGTTCAGCGCACATATGGTGCAGATGGCCGTCCTGTATTTGGTTGTCCCGCCGCTGTTAATCGCGGGAATTCCTGCATGGCTCTGGGAAAAAATCATTTTCAGGCCTTCAATCAAACCGTTTTTTTCCTTTTTTACGACGCCTTTAATTGCTTTGCTTTTGTTTAACGGCATTTTTTCTTTATATCATGTACCGCTTATATTTGATACTGTCAAAACGGATCCGTTTTACCATACATTAATCACTTGGCTTATCTTTGTGCTTGCGTTCTTCATGTGGTGGCCGCTTGTTCATAAGGTTGAGCGTCTACGGCAGCTCAGCGGCTTGATGAAGCTGGGTTATATTATGGCGGACGGTATGCTGCTCACACCTGCTTGCGCCTTGATCATGTTCAGCGGTGCACCGTTATACGCCACCTATACAGATCCGGCTTTATGGGCTGAGGCAATGAGGCTTTGTGTGCCAGCGGATATGATGGGGCAGGTCCCATTAACAGGGCCAGAGATGTTGAATACACTGCCTTTGTTAGAGGATCAGCAGCTCGGAGCAGTCATGATGAAAATCATTCAGGAAATTGTGTACGGTACTTTTTTGGCCATTATTTTTTTCCAATGGGTGAAGAAAGAAAGGGAAAAGGACGGGCAGGAGGAGCCGCCGTATATTCAGCAGACGATATCATAAAAGGTACAGCGAAATATGCTGTACCTTTTCGTTACATTTGAACTGTTTTTAACATGTTGGCTATGTCCTGAATCAGTGCCTTGCTTTTTGTCACAACCTGTACGGGAAACTCTTCCGTTTCTCCATATTCTACTCCATGAGGGTAGTAATGCTTTCCTAGGAGAGGGGACATTAATTGAATCACGGCGCGCCCGCTTCCGACATCGCCTTCTGCCGCAATACCTTGTATCCGCAGGTAAAACGTACCCTCAATCGTCGAAAACTTCTTGTCATAGGTGACTCTCTCGTAATCCCATTGACCCGCTCTGATAAGACCTTTGCTTTCCATTAAGTCGTCTAGCCAGCTGAGCTCAGCCTTAACCCCTTCAAGTCCGCTTTCAGTAAACTTCAACACTGACCCCTCCTTATAAAAATTACCTTTCCTGACAATCATAGTATGAAAGCGTTAAACTTTCAATGAATCTTCTTCTTTTGAAAGTATGCAAAAATTAAATTTTGACGACAATAGCACTAGACTAAAGGAGGTTAAACGGATGACAAAAATAAAAGATCTGATGACAGCCGACTTGCAATATTGCACGGTATTAGATAATGTATATGAAGCTGCAGTAAAGATGAAGGACGCAAATGTAGGAGCGATTCCGGTAGTTGATGAGGACGGGGAAACATTGGTCGGCATCGTAACCGACCGCGATCTCGTATTAAGAGGAATCGCCATCAAAAAACCGAACTCGCAAAAAATCACTGACGCGATGACTGAAAAACCTGTCAGTGTGGAGGAAGATGCTTCAGTCGATGAGGTTCTTCATTTGATGGCATCGCATCAGCTCAGAAGAATACCAGTTACAAAAAATAAAAAACTGACTGGAATTGTCACGCTTGGTGATCTTTCTTTATCTGAGCAAACGAATGAACGTGCCGGCAGCGCCTTATCGGATATTTCCGAAGGCGATAATAGAGAAGAAGGCTTTTTTCATTAACACATAAATCTTTGACATGTTAAATAGGCTGTATTGTAATGGGATGTAAACAAGAGATTGTGAATCGCCACGGGGGTGATAGATTGAAAAATATATTGAGAGCAATGGTTATCCTCTTGATTATTTGCGGAACTTATGTTCTGTTTATTCAATATGGATCTGTTCCTGAAAAGAAATCAAATGACAGCGAGCCTCAGGTGTCAAATGAGGAAGCACAAAGCGGCAAACGAATACATATGCCGACCTCAGGATTATTGTCCTTCATGGGCAAGTCCGCCGATGAAGTAACGAAAAAGCTTGGGGAACCTGAACGCATTGACCCTTCAGCTTATGATTACGATTGGTGGGTATACAATCAAGGTAAGGACCAATATATCCAGATCGGGGTATTAAACAATAAAGTGGTCACATTATTCGCTGCTGGGAATGATATTAACGCCAAGCCTTTCAAAATTGGAGAATCAACTGGCGAAGTATTCAAGACCACCCAGGTGGCACCATTTGTGAATGTAGAGTATAAAGGAAATTCCTATCGGTTTGAATTTTCTGAAGAAGATATCAATACAAGACCGACTGTAAAGGTAGGAAAGATGTATGTCCAGCTGTATATGGACAAATTTGAGGGGAAGCTATCCAGCATCAGGGCGTTTGATGCGCAAACCTTTGTAAAGCAAAGACCTTATGAGGTAGTGTACCGCGGGGAATTAATTAAACCGAAAGCCGTTTCAGATGAGAAATGGAAAAAGATCCAAACAACGAGCGAAAAGCAAATCCTTGATTTGACGAATGTCATACGCTTTAAACATGGACTTGCGAAGCTTGAGTGGGATCAGCCAACGGCGGAGGTGGCATTTGGACATAGTGAGGATATGAAGGAAAATAATTATTTCTCCCATGTCTCTAAAAAATACGGCTCGCTGAAAGACCGCTTAGAAGAAGGGCATGTTGACTTTCAGCAAGCGGGGGAAAATATCGCATACAATTATGTGGACGGTCCGGCTGCTGTAGAAGGCTGGCTGAATAGCGAAGGCCATCGAAAAGCGCTTCTGAATTCAGATTATACGCATCTTGGTGTCGGAGTAGACCGGAAATATTACACCCAAAATTTTATTAAGCGATGGTAATGAAAGCCGCGGACGAATGGTCCCGGCTTTTTCTATTTCCATACAAACTGGTCTGAATGAATGTGCTGATAGCTTACAGATAAGGCCGTTTCCAATTCCTTCAGTCAGGCTTTTTCACCAGTGTATAGGGATATCGGTAAAAATTCATTTGGGAATGAATATAGGCGAACACAATGCCCGACAAAACGATACATTGTAGTAGGTAACGATTTTCGGAGGGGGTGAGGATTGTGGCGAATCAACATGCCAATCATTCAATCAATGACTTTAAACAATTCGTCAAAAAGCATCCCAAGCTGATAAAAGAAGTGCGCAAAGAACAAAGAAGCTGGCAGGACGTATATGAAAATTGGGTCCTCTTCGGGGAGAGCGACCCGATTTGGGATCCGTATCGGGAACCGGAAGAAGCTTCTGAAGCTGTGCCTGAAACACCGCAAAAAAATGATTTTGTCTCGAAAATGGTGACAGCGGTGAAAAAGATGGATGTCAATCAAATGAACGAACAAATCAATAAAATGAGCCAGTCGATCTCATCGTTGCAAAGCCTTCTTAATACATTTTCCGGAAGCGGACAGAAGCATTCTCAGCCAGGTTCTGGACAGCATCCTTTTTCTTTTCGAAAGGATTAAAAAAGGGGAGCTCATATGCGCAAAGAGGTTCAGGAATATATTTTAGCAAACGAAGAACGGAAACGATTCATCAGAGAACAGCCGATATGGTACCGCAGGCTTTCAAGAAAACCGGATGATCTGTCCTCCTTTCAGCTTGAAATGATGAATTTTTATGAAAAAACCATTCCGCATCGGGTGAATCAGTTTACGAACGGGATTCAAATGGCGCAAATGATGATGCAAATGTTTCAAGCGATGCGGACAAAAGATTAAAAGACCCTGAAAAAGGGTCTTTTTTCATGCGGTCATAAGGTTTTGTTGGCGGCTGCGGTTAAGCATTTTCCAATTGGCTGGTTTCATGGTAAACTAACAACTGGAGGTGCATGTTATGTATGCGACGATGGAATCCGTGCGGCTTCAAAGTGAAGCTCAGCAGCTTGCCGAGATGATTCTGCAGTCGGAGACGGCTGAGAACTACCGCAATTGTTACAAGCGTCTCCAGGAAGATGAAGAGGCAGGTCGGATTATTCGTTCTTTTATCAAAATAAAAGAGCAGTATGAGGATGTACAGCGTTTTGGCAAATATCATCCTGACTATAGAGAAATATCCCGGAAAATGAGGGAGATCAAACGTGAGCTGGACCTGAACGACAAGGTGGCTGACTTCAAGAGAGCTGAAAATGAGCTCCAGTCCATTCTTGATGAGGTCAGCGTTGAGATTGGGACAGCTGTTTCGGAGCATGTGAAAGTTCCGACTGGGAACCCTTATTTTGACGGTTTGTCTTCATGCGGAGGCGGCTGCGGTTCAGGCGGAAGCTGCGGATGTAAAGTGTCCTGACGAGACTGGCCGTCTCGTCTTTTACATATAAGAGAAAACAGGCAGGTGATTGTATTGGAGAATAGGCGCCAGGGCATGGTTGTGTATCTGCACTCCCTAAAGCAGAGCAAAATGCTGAGGAAGTTCGGGAATGTGCACTATGTATCAAAACGATTAAAATATGTCGTACTATACTGTGATATGAACCAAATTGAAAAAACAATGGACAAGATTGCGTCTTACTCATTTGTGAAAAAAGTGGAGCCTTCTTATAAACCGTTTTTAAAATTGGAATTCGAGTCAAAGCTTGATAAGGCAAAAGAATACGATTATAAAATCGGCATATAGCTATAAAAAAATCCCCGCAGGCATCTGCGGGGTCCTTCTATTCCTTAATATGTTAAGGAGAAGGCAAAGGGAGAGGAGAAACCGGAGGAAGAACTTATGGGGAAACGTAAGTCTTCTCCGCGGTTGGCAACAACATCCTCTAGATGCTGTTGCTTATAGTATGGACAAGGATCATGCTGCCTATACACCTGTTTATCAAGATTAGCGTTCATTGTTTGGAAGAATGCTTTATGTTAAGATAGGATTGATTTTTTTCTATGTACATAGCGGCGTCCGGCCGAATAAAGAAACAAAATAGCTTTTAGAAAAAGTGGTGTGGAACATGAGAGTAATTTCTGGATCAAAAAAAGGCCGTTCACTAAAGGCTGTACCCGGAACATCAACAAGACCGACAACCGACAAAGTGAAGGAATCCATTTTCAATATGATCGGCCCTTATTTTGACGGGGGCAGGGGACTTGACTTATTCGCAGGGAGCGGAGGTCTTGGAATCGAAGCGCTTTCACGCGGGTTTGAGCATTGTATATTCGTTGACCGTGATTTTAAAGCGATTCAAACGGTAAAATCTAATTTGAAAACGCTGGAGCTTACAAAACATGCACAGGTATACCGCAATGATGCGGAACGTGCTTTGCACGCTGCTGCTAAAAGAGAAAGCGGCTTTCGCGGAATTTTTCTCGATCCGCCGTATAAGGAACAAAAGCTGAAAGCACTTTTAACGCTGATTGACGAATATCAAATGCTGGAAGAAGACGGCTTTATCGTCGCTGAGCATGACAGAGAGGTCGAGCTTCCCGAAACCGTAGGAGAACTTGTGATGACAAGAAAAGAAACCTATGGGTTAACAGGTGTGGCGATTTATAAAAAGAGGGGGTAGTGAGGTGGCGAGTATAGCTGTCTGTCCCGGCAGTTTTGATCCTGTGACCTACGGGCATCTGGACATCATCAAACGCGGGGCGCATATTTTTGAACAAGTGTATGTATGTGTGCTGAATAATTCTTCAAAAAAGCCTTTGTTCAGTGTGGAAGAACGGTGTGAGCTTCTGAGAGAAGTCACAAAAGACATTCCGAACATAACAGTTGAAACATCGCAAGGCCTGTTAATTGATTATGCAAAAAGAAAAAATGCGAAAGCGATTTTAAGAGGCTTGAGAGCTGTATCTGATTTTGAATACGAGATGCAGGGGACATCAGTAAACCGGGTGCTTGATGAATCTATTGAGACGTTTTTTATGATGACAAACAATCAATATTCGTTTCTAAGTTCAAGCATCGTAAAAGAAGTGGCAAGATACAACGGCTCGGTATCAGAGTTTGTACCGCCGGAAGTAGAGTTGGCGCTTCAGCAAAAATTCAGACAAGGATGAGGGTTTTGACTCATCCTTTTTTTGTTCCGTTTGTCAGTCTGTAAGAAAAAATGATAATGTACGTAAACAGCGCGCATAGTGTGACAGCAGGTCCGATCTGCACAAGCAGATTCCAGCCGTTTATAAAGGCAGTTGGCATGTCACTGCTGTTAAGAGATTTAAATACATACTGATACGGATCATGCCATGCCGTGTAAAGAGGTTTCCATAAAAGCATGACGAAGACAGCGGCATAAACGCCCTGCAGCAAACGTGCGATAAAGAATGGTTTAAATCTAATGTCGGTTTCCGATAAAATACCTGCCACCTGAGCTTGTACGGAAAAGCCGCTAAACCCGAGAATAAAGCTGACGATAATGGCTTTTTGCAGAAGAGAAACATCTGTCTCGCTGACAAGCTTGCTGCCTAATGTAATTTCAAACATCCCTGATAAAAGCGGAATGTCCAATTGAGTCGGAAGCTGAAACAAAGTCAGTGCTCCTTTTGTGAAAACAGACAAAACATCAGTCAGCTGGACCACTGACAACAGTCGATTGAAGACAGAAAATAAAATAATAAAGCCGCCTACCATAAGAAGCGTTTGAACAGAAGACGTAACGGCGTCGCCTAAAATTTTACCCAAGGGCCGTTTTTCTGCAAGTCTGGCGGTATGAAGAGCGTGTAAAGCATCTTTGACTGAAGGGAAAGGTATCGTTTTCTTTCTTCTGAGTTGCTGCTCTTCCTTGCGGCCATAGGAACGCATTGTTAAACCGACGGCAAGATTCCCCAAATAGTGTGCAGAAGCTAATAAAATGCCTAGTGACGCGTTTTGAAAGAAACCGACGGCAACAGCGCCGAAAATAAAGAGCGGGTTTGAAGAATTGGTAAACGACGCGAGCCGTTCTGCCTCTACTCTTGAAATCTGATTTTCCTGCCGCAGACGGGCAGTGAGTTTTGCTCCCGCTGGGTTTCCTGATGCCATTCCCATAGCAAGAACGAAGCCGCCGACACCCGGCACGCGAAAGATCGGCCGCATAAAAGGCTCAAGCAAAACACCGACAAACCGCACAATGCCAAAGCCGATTAAGAGTTCGGACAGAATAAAAAATGGCAGCAATGACGGAAACACAACCTCCCACCACATAGACAGCCCGGTTTTAGAGGCTTCGAATGAGGCCTGTGGATGTGAGATGACAGTCGCTGTTAAAAAAAGAAAAAACGAGGCAATCAAAAGTGTATTAATCTTCGACAAGTTCATTCTTACCTCCCCGATGCTAAAAATGCCCAATGACATGTATATCATGATAAAATAATGTATGATGTAAAACGGCCAAGCAGTACCTGTCCTCTTGATTCTTTGTACTAATATACGAGCATAGGGGTTCAGTTTAGACCATAGAATTCGGTATACAGGGAATTCAGGCAGGAGGTTAACGCTTTGGCCAAACCTAAAATCGGGTTAGCGTTAGGATCGGGAGGGGCCAGAGGGCTCGCTCATCTCGGTGTGCTTTCCAGTTTACATAAGCACCAAATTGAAGTGGATATGATTGCAGGAAGCAGCATGGGCGCTTTGGTGGGCAGTTTTTATGCCGCCGGACATGACGTGGCAACGATGAAAAAAGTAGCCAAAGCCTTTAAACGAAGGCTTTATGCTGATTATACGGTTCCGAAACTCGGTTTTTTAAAAGGTGACCGCGTCAGACAGCTTGTGCATGCTTATACATTCGGAAAACCGATTGAAGAGCTCCAAATCCCGCTGGGCATTGTTGCGTGTGATTTACAGACGGGAGAAAAGGTTGTGTTCCGAAAAGGATCAGTGTCAGATGCAGTGAGGGCCAGCATCAGCATCCCGGGTATCTTTATTCCGCAGCGGCTGGACGGACGCCTTCTTGTAGACGGCGCGGTCGTCGATCGAATTCCGGTTTCTGTTGTGAAAGACATGGGAGCTGATATTATCATCGCTTCGGATGTTTCCAGGGTTCGAAAAACTGAAACAGCAGTGCATATTTTTGATGTGATTATGCAAAGTATGGATATACTGCAAAATGAATTAGTGCGGCATCAAACAATTGCCGCAGATATCATGATTCGCCCTTCCCTTGAAACATACAGCTCAAGCTCGTTTGCCAATATTGAAGAAATGATATCGGCAGGCGAAGAGGCGACAAACCGAATGATCAGCAAGATAAGAAAAGAAATAGAGAATTGGGAGGGCTCATAATTTGCTACGTAAAAAACATTTTAGCTGGATGCTCGTCATCCTCATACTGATCGCCGTTTTATCATTTATAAAACTTCCATACTATATTACAAAACCGGGAGAAGCGACAGAGCTTGCTTCATTGATAAAAGTGGAGGGAGGCTACCCGGAAAAAGGAAGCCTGTCCTTAATGACTGTTAAAGTGGGACCGGCTAATCCGTTTACATATGTGTGGGCAAAGATGCACCCTTATTATGAAATTGTTCCTGATGAGAGCATTAAGGAGGAAGGCGAGTCAGATAAGGAGTATATGAAAAGACAGCTCCAAATGATGAAAAGCTCGCAAGAAAATGCGGTTATAGCCGCCTATCAAAAGGCAGGAAAAAAAGTCAGCTATTCCTTTAACGGCATATACGCAAGCTCTGTTGTAGAAAACATGCCGGCAAAAGGGAAAATAGAAGTCGGTGATAAAATCATCAGCGCAGACGGCAAAAACTATCAGTCTGCTGAAAAGCTGATTGATTATATCAGTAGCAAAAAAGCGGGAGATAAAGTCACGTTAAAGATCGAAAGAGAAGAAAAAGAAAAGCGTGTCACCCTTACGTTAAAACAATTTCCTGATGAGCCGGATCGGGCAGGAATCGGAGTTTCGCTTTATACAGACAGAAACGTGAAGGTAGAGCCTGATATTGATTTTGAAATTGAAAATATTGGCGGCCCGTCAGCAGGGTTAATGATGTCCCTTGAAATCTATAATCAGCTGACAAAACCAGACGAAACAAAAGGCTACGATATTGCGGGAACAGGTACCATTGATGTTGATGGGAAAGTAGGCCCGATCGGCGGCATTGATCAAAAAGTCGTCGCCGCAGACAAAGCCGGAAAAGACATTTTCTTCGCACCAAATCAAAACGGCGCCAGCAATTCCGATTATAAGAACGCAGTAAAAACAGCAAAAGATATTGATTCGAATATGAAGATTGTGCCTGTTGATACCATGCAGGATGCGATTGATTATTTGAATAAGCTGAAAGCGAAAAGCACCTGATTCTCAGGTGCTTTTTCTATACATTTAAAAAGTGTTGTTCATCTTCATCATATCGAATCGGTGCATGTCCGTATTCCTGCAGGTCAAACTCAGTTCTCAGCGGCTCTTCTATCGGCAGGCTGTAAATCCTGCTTGCTTTTACGTCCAGATCGAGAGCTGGATGGGAGAAAGAGGACAGTTTGCTGACAAGCGGAACAGACAGTGCTCTTTTCTTTTCGGATAAATAAGCCTGTCCTTTTTTCGTCATGCCGAGAAGCCTGATATACGGCACCTTATCGTTGTCAAGCAGCTTTTGCATATCCTGTTTTTTTGTTCTGGTTAAAATGTGTGTATTCATCCGCTGGAGCCTTGTCCACGTATAGCGTTTTGTTTTCAGCAGCTCCATAAATTCTTGATAGGAGCTGGATTTTCTGATCGAACGAAGAATTCTGTGCTCTAAACCTTCCTCCACCTCGTATACTTGTTGTAATTCCTGTGCTGTTACAGTTGAAAGGCTGTATTTTAAGTAAGAAAAGTAGCTCTCAGGTGTATGCCACAATCCGAAAGATTTGCGGTAAGCTGCTAATTCACGTGCAGATGCAGCAGGGAGAAAACGAAAGCAGGCTTCGAGATTCTGGCCAGTCATTGCTTTTCTGATGCTTGTGGCGCTTGCGATATGGTTTTCGCCTTCAGGGAGATCGGCATCATGATAGTCCGAAGAGATGCGTGCCGTAGTATAAGGTTTCATAGGATATCCCCCGGTTAGAATCGAGGTCACATACTGATATCCCAAAATGTTATTTGGTTTTGACAAGTCAAGTGCACTTTCAGTATGCAAAATGGAGCTGAAGGCGCTAGCCGCCGCTGCTGGGTAACTGGCCCCCTTTTTAAGTTCTTCTTTAATTCGGTCATTCAATATATGTTTATGCTCATCAATAAGCTGTGCTGTTTCTAAAAAAGGCTTGATATCTCCATTTTCACTCCCGAAAAACAGCGCCTCACATTCAAGTTCGTTCAGGATTGAAACACTGCCGCGTGCAAAAATGTCTGCTTTTTGCACGGCATAAAGATAAGGCAGCTCAATGACAAGATCAACTCCGCTTTGCAGCGCCATTTTTGTTCGGGCCCATTTTGATACAACAGCGGGTTCCCCGCGCTGTAAAAAATGCCCGCTCATCACCGCCACAGCCGTGTCACATCCGGTTTGCCGCTTTGCTGTTTGGGCATGATAAAGGTGACCGTTATGAAAGGGATTATATTCAACCACCAATCCGACAGCTTTCATATTTTTTCCGCCTTTCTTGCTATGTTTAAAAACGTATGGTACATTTGCAAATGAAAACTCTTACGCCTTATTTTTGTTTTAAGTGTATGCATAGCATATTCCGCTGTCAACGATACTTCAATGGCAGCATTATGCTGTAAAGAAAAAATATTGACAAAAACAATCTTAAAAGCTATAATCATGTTTGTTGCTTTCCTGAGGTGATACAAATGAAATGGACGATTTATCAGCTGCATCAAATGCCAAAACAAAGTTTTGAGTTTGATGAAACAGTTGAGTTAAATGAGCTGACAAAGCTGAATTCTGACATTCGCCGCATTTCTCCCGTCCGGGTGAAGGGCAGAGCGGATATCAAATCCAAACAGGTTTCGTTTGATTTTACAATTTCAGGCGAAATGATTTTGCCATGCTCAAGAACACTCGTTGATGTCCCGTATCCATTTGAAATTTCAACAAAAGAACTGTTTATATTTCATCACACGGATGATATAGAAGATGATGACGTTCATATTGTTGAGGACGATACTATCGACTTAACTCCGATCGTGAAAGAAGAAATTCTTTTAGAAATCCCTATGCAAATCTTTTGTGAATCTGAACAAGAAAAAGGAGCTGCTCCTCAAGAAGGAAAGGATTGGCAAGTCATTTCGGAAGAAGACAAGAAGAATCAAGTTGATCCGAGACTTGCAGCCCTTGAAAAGCTCTTAAAACAAGATGATGAATCTTAACTCTTTAAGGAGGTGGGAATAATGGCTGTACCTTTTAGAAGAACTTCTAAAATGAAGAAAAGATTGCGCCGTACACATTTCAAACTTAATGTACCTGGTATGACAGAATGTCCGTCATGCGGAGAGATGAAGTTGTCTCACCGTGTATGCAAAGCATGCGGATCATACAACGGCAAAGACATAAATGTAAAAAGTAACTAATAAGAAAAGCGCGGGGTGAAAGCCCTGCGCTTTTTCTTTTTCTCTTCCTGTCAGCTTGCGGAAAATTTGTGAGTGCAAATAGTCTATCTAATCTATTACCGGCATATGTATGAGATAAATAAGCTGACATGGAGGGAGATTGAATTTGACCATTACAAGACAAGATGCTTGGACTCAGGATGAGGATTTGCTGCTGGCAGAAGTGGTGCTTCGTCATATTCGAGAGGGAGGAACACAGCTTTCAGCCTTTGAGGAGGTTGGAAGGGCGCTGACCAGAACCGCGGCAGCCTGTGGTTTCAGGTGGAACTCGTATGTGAGAAAACAATACCAGTCAGGTATAGAGCTTGCAAAAAAGCAAAGGAAAGAACTGAGGAAGCAAATCGGCGTTCATTCGGTCAATATGCCGAATTCCATGAAGCAGACTGCCTCGGCATCGTCAGAAGGAAAACGAGATTTGTCCATTCAGGATGTCATTCAATTTCTCGAACAATTCAAAGAAGCACCGTCTGCACAAGAATTTCAGCTTGAAAGGGAAAAATTGAAGGAGCAAATCCAATCGCTGCAAAAAGAGCTTGAGGATTTGCGGAGTGAAAATCAGACATTGCGGAATCAGCTAGAGATGACAGAAGAGGATTACAAGGCACTGATCGATATCATGGATCGGGCCAGAAAAATGGTTGTTTCGAAGGAAGACGGAAGAATGAAAAAAGCGGCTCAAGAAACGTAAAGAAACGCCTGAAATGAACCGGCCCTATAGTAAGAATAGGCCGGTTGTTTTTATTTCTATGCAGACTCTCCCGGTGTCATTTCATGATCCATATCAGGATGCCAGATGTGCGGGTTTTCCCCTTTGTCCCGCGCCATATCATACTTAACAGTTTTAAAGTTCATTTTGTTCCAAAATTCCGCTGATTTCATTCTCGGATTTGTCCGGATCGGCATTTTGAATGATTTTGCAAATTCAACCAAGGCTCTCCCGTATCCCCTGTTCTGGTAGCCCGGAAGAACCTCAAGCTTCCACAGCTCCAAATAATCCTGGCGGTTGTCAAAATAGGGATTCGATTTGCCGTTAACTTGATACAGACTCATTCGTGCTACAAGTTTATCGCCAAAATAAATCCCGTAAAAAGGCGAGGTGCTGTCATTTTCAATAATATTATCCTGAAGTTCTTCAAGCATTGAAAGCTCCTGAATGCCGTATTCTTTGAATTTCTTGAATTCTTCCAGCGTTTTATAGTTGATAAGCAGACGTTCTACCTTTGTCAAACAAATCTCCCCCTTTGTTGTTTCTACATATATTGTAAACGCTTTATTTAAAAAATCCAAATATTTAAACTTTAATTTTAAGCACATGGGATCTTTGAGAAGTAATTTCTTCTTACTTCTGCTATGATAATACGTAAATGCTAAATTGGGTGTGACATCATGAAAATTGGAATTATCGGCGGAGGCTCCGTCGGTCTTTTATGCGCCTATTATTTGTCACTTTATCACGACGTGACTGTTGTGACGAGGCGGCAAGAACAGGCTGCGGCCATTCAGTCTGAAGGAATCCGGCTTTATAAAGGCGGGGAGGAATTCAGGGCTGATTGCAGTGCGGACACGAGTATCAATTCGGACTTTGACCTGCTTGTCGTGACAGTGAAGCAGCATCAGCTTCAATCTGTTTTTTCGTCGCTTGAACGAATCGGGAAGACGAATATATTATTTTTGCAAAACGGCATGGGGCATATCCACGACCTAAAAGACTGGCACGTTGGCCATTCCATTTATGTTGGAATCGTTGAGCACGGAGCTGTAAGAAAATCGGATACAGCTGTTGATCATACAGGCCTAGGTGCGATAAAATGGAGCGCGTTCGACGATGCTGAACCAGACCGGCTGAACATCATGTTTCAGCATAACCATTCGGATTTTCCGATTTATTATGAGACGGATTGGTACCGTCTGCTGACGGGCAAGCTGATTGTAAATGCGTGTATTAATCCTTTAACTGCGTTATTGCAGGTGAAAAATGGAGAACTGCTGACAACGCCAGCTTATCTGGCTTTTATGAAGCTGGTATTTCAGGAGGCATGCCGCATTTTAAAACTTGAAAATGAAGAAAAGGCTTGGGAGCAGGTTCAGGCTGTTTGTGGACAAACGAAAGAGAATCGTTCATCAATGCTGGTTGACGTCATTGGAGGCCGGCAGACGGAAGCTGACGCCATTATTGGATACTTATTGAAGGAAGCAGGTCTTCAAGGTCTTGATGCCGTCCACCTAGAGTTTTTATATGGCAGCATCAAAGCATTGGAGCGAAATACAAACAAAGTCTTTTGAGCTTTTTCGGTAACATGCTATACTCATTTCGGATCACTAACTATTTATTGGAGAAAGGAAGTTCTAGAAGATGCAGCTAACTGAACTTTCCATCAAAAATCAGAATGTGTTTGTACAGCACTATATAGATGGCAAAGAAGAAATGTCTTCTTTTTTTGATTACAGTATTCATCATAAGGACATGTGGCGCGAAAGACTGGAAGACTTATCTTCCCGGTTTTTCGCAAGAGAGGAATTGGCGGCGTACTTAACCTCTTACCATAATAAATTCGGTTCAAGTGCGATGCAGTCTGCTATTGAGAAGCTGAAGGACCCGTCAAGTGCCGCTGTAGTCGGCGGACAGCAGGCAGGACTTTTAACAGGACCGCTTTACACCATACATAAAATCATTTCAATCATTGTTTTAGCAAAGCAACAAGAAAAGGAACTGCAAGTGCCTGTCATACCAATCTTCTGGGTGGCTGGAGAAGACCACGATTTGGATGAGATTAATTTTGTTCACACATCTGAAGAGAATGGGCCTGTGAAAAAAAAGTTGCCTCAGTCTTATTGGAAGAAATCATCAGCAGCGAGTACATCGCTTGATCAGGAAAAGTGTGCCGCGTGGATAGATGATGTTTTTGCCGCTTTTGAAGAAACAGACCATACGAATACACTTCTCGACAATGTGAAACGATGTTTAAGGGAATCTGTTACGTTTACTGACTTCTTTGAACTGCTGATCGCGGATTTGTTCCAAGAAGAGGGCTTAGTTTTATTAAATTCTGGAGATCCGGGGATTAAAAAGCTGGAAACGGCCATGTTCCAAAAGATTCTTCGAGAAAATGATGAACTCGCCCGGGCTGTATCAGATCAGCAGGCCTTCATGCGTCAAGCAGGCTACAAACCGATTATCGAGTCCGGAAAAGAGCAGGCGAATCTGTTTTATGAATACGAAGATGAGCGTTTTTTAATTGAAAAAGATAACGGCCGATTTGTCATCAAAGAGCTTGATCTAGGATGGACGATGGATGAACTTCATACACATATGGAAGAACATCCAGAGCGTTTCAGCAACAATGTTGTAACGAGACCGTTAATGCAGGAATTTCTCATTCCGACTTTAGCATTTATTGCAGGGCCTGGAGAAATCAATTATTGGGGCGAGCTCAAACAGGCTTTTGCGGTGATGGGCTTTAAAATGCCTCCTGTCATGCCAAGGCTGAACATTACGATACTTGAGCGGCATATTGAGAAAAAACTGGTTGAACGGAATATCTCATTACAAGACGCGATTGAGCGTGGAACGGAGAATCAAAGAGAGACATACTTCGAGCGCCAGATTCCGGAAGAGTTTACGGCGGTGATGGATCAGGCGAAAAGCCAAATTGAAGCGATTCACAAAACGGTTCGGCAGGAGGCGTTAAAGGTTGATCAAAGCTTGGAACCTTTACTCCTGAAAAATGCCGCTTTTATTCAGGATCAGCTTCAATTCTTAGAGCGCACGGTGACGAAGCGAATTGAAGAAAAAGAAGGCTACGTCTTGAAGGATTATGAAAGAATTCAAAATAGCATTAAGCCGCTTCTTGCGCCGCAAGAACGGATTTGGAATATCATGTATTATTTGAACAGGTACGGTCCAAAATTCTTCACGACATTCAAGAATCTGCCATTTTCTTTTCAAAATCAACATCAAGTTGTCAAACTTTGAAATAAAGTTTTAAAGAACCCTGAATAGTTCAGGGTTTTTTTTTATGGGTAAACAGTGTAAAATGAAGTTGTGGAGCGAAGTGGTGAATAGTGGTGAGTTAAGGAGAGAAAGTGGGGCAAGAGATCATGTTTATGGGTGAATATCAGCATACCATCGATGCGAAAGGCCGCATGATCGTACCCGCTAAATTCAGAGAAGGCCTAGGTGAGCAATTTGTGCTGACTAGAGGACTTGACCAATGTCTCTTCGGCTACCCTATGCACGAATGGAAACAAATTGAAGAAAAACTAAAAGCTCTTCCTCTCACAAAGAAAGATGCCCGCGCGTTTACCCGTTTCTTCTTTTCAGGGGCGACTGAATGCGAACTGGACAAGCAAGGCAGGGTAAATATCGCATCATCTCTATTGAATTACGCCAAACTGGAAAAAGAATGTGTTGTTATCGGGGTTTCTAATCGAATTGAATTGTGGAGTAAAGTAATTTGGGAACAATACACAGAAGAGCAAGAAGATTCATTTGCTGAAATTGCTGAAAACATGATTGGGTTTGATATATAATGATTCTTCGTGTATAACACTCTAAAAACAATTTCAATTCATCCTGATAAAAGGTGGGACCAACACAATATGTTTCAACACAAGACAGTACTTCTTCGTGAAACCGTAGACGGACTTAATATTAAACCAGACGGTACATATGTAGACTGCACACTCGGCGGAGCTGGGCATAGTACATACTTATTGCAGCAGTTATCCGAGAAGGGGCGTTTAATCGCTTTTGACCAAGATGATACGGCATTACAGCATGCTAAAGAAGTGTTGTCCGATTATAAAGGACAGCTCATTCTGATTAAAAGCAATTTCAGGTATTTAAAAGAATGTTTGAATGAACAAGGCATTACAGAAGTAGACGGCATTTTATTTGATTTAGGGGTGTCCTCTCCGCAGCTGGATACACCGGAGCGCGGATTCAGTTACCATCATGACGCACCGTTGGACATGAGGATGGACCAGTCGGCTACGCTTTCGGCGAAAGAAGTCGTTAATGAGTGGCGCTATGAGGATCTCGTCCGTATTTTCTTTAAATACGGAGAAGAGAAGTTCAGTAAACAGATCGCCAGAAAAATTGAGGAGGCAAGAATGAAGTCTCCTATTCAAACTACGGGCCAACTGGTCGATCTAATAAAAGACGCGATTCCCGCTCCAGCGAGAAGGAGCGGCGGACATCCCGCTAAACGCGTGTTTCAGGCAATCAGAATTGCCGTAAACGATGAACTTAGGGTGTTTGAAGAAGCTTTGGAGCAGGCAATTGAGGTTCTGAAGCCAGGGGGCAGGGTATCGGTCATTACCTTCCACTCGCTAGAAGACAGAATTTGCAAAACCACTTTTAAAGAAAAGTCGTCGCTTCCGGAACTTCCTCCGGGGCTTCCTGTTATACCGGAAGAGTTTGAACCGGAGCTGAAGCTCATCACACGAAAACCGATTACGGCATCTCAAGAAGAGCTTGAAGAGAACAACCGGGCTCGTTCTGCCAAGCTTCGGATTGCTGAAAAAAGAAAATAACGAAACGCGAACGCAAAATTAAAAGGAGGTCATCAGCCTATGAGCAATTTAGCTTACCAACCAGAGAAACAGCAGCGGCATGCGATCAGTCCTGAGAAAAAAGTGATTGTCAAGAAAAGGGCTTCCATTACTCTCGGAGAAAAAGTGCTTCTTGTCCTCTTTGCTGCGGCGGTGCTCAGCGTATCGCTTTTGATCGTATCGAAGGCGTATGCGGCATATCAAACCAATATTGAGGTGCAAAAGCTTGAGGAGCAAATTTCATCCGAAAATAAGCAAATTGGTGACCTCGAAAAAAGCGTTGCTGATTTAAGCAAACCGCAGCGCATTATGGACATTGCGAAAAAGAACGGCTTGAATTTAAAAGATAAAAAAGTGAAAAACATACAGGAATGATTCAAATGCCAAAAAAGAATAAATTTATGAATAGAGGAGCAGCGATTCTAAGTATTTGTTTCGCTCTCTTTTTCTTTGTCATCCTGGGGAGAATGGCATATATTCAAATAACCGGAAAAGCGAACGGCGAAGTGCTTGCGACAAAAGCGACAGAGCAGCATGAAAAGAAACGGACCATCGAAGCGAGCCGCGGCTCGATTTTAGACCGAAAAGGAAAAGTCATAGCAGAGGACACAGCGACGTATAAATTGATTGCGATTCTCGATAAAAAAATGACCACTGATGTCAAGCATCCTCAGCATGTTGTAAACAAAGAAAAAACGGCGGAAGCATTGTCTAAAGTGATAAACTTGGACAAGGCCGACATCCTTGATATCTTAAATAAAGATGCAAAACAAGTCGAGTTTGGCTCAGCTGGCCGGGATATTACGTATTCACAAAAGCAAAAAATTGAAAAAATGAAACTCCCGGGCATTTCATTTTTGCGGGATACAAAACGCTACTATCCAAATGGTATTTTCGCATCCAATTTAATCGGCTATGCCGAGGTTGATCAAGACACAAATGAAATTTCCGGCGCGATGGGGTTAGAAAAAGTGCTGGATAAGTATTTGAAGGAGCGCGACGGATATGTGACATATGAAAGCGACAAATCCGGCTGGGAGCTCCCGAACAGCAAAAATAAAATTACAGCGCCAAAAAATGGTGACAATGTATATTTAACCATTGACCAGAAAATTCAAACCTTTTTAGAAGACAGCATGACAAAAGTAGCGCAAAAGTATAATCCGAAAAAAATCATGGCCGCAGTTGTCGACCCGAAAACGGGCAAAGTCCTTGCTATGGGACAGCGCCCAAGCTTTGATCCGAACAAGCGCGATGTGACAAACTACTATAATGATTTGATTTCATATGCGTATGAGCCCGGATCAACGATGAAGATCTTTACACTCGCTGCTGCGATGCAGGAAAACGTGTTTAATGCGAACGAACAATATAAGTCAGGGACATTTGAAGTTGGCGGAGCACCTGTTAAGGATCACAATAACGGTGTAGGCTGGGGTCCGACAACATATCATGACGGCGTCCTAAGATCGTCGAATGTCGCTTTTGCGAAACTGGCGAAAGAAAAGCTGGGATATGACCGCCTCAATCAATATTTGCACAAATTCAATTTTTACCAGAAAACAGGTATTGATTTGCCAGGAGAAGTCTCCAGTAAAATCAACTTTAAATATGAATTTGATAAGGCGTCAACTGCATACGGCCAAGCGTCTGCGGTCACACCAATTCAGCAGCTTCAGGCCGCGACGGCAATTGCGAATGACGGCAAAATGATGAAACCTTATGTCATTGACCATATCGTTGACCCAGATAAAGATAAAACTATTTATCAAAATAAGCCGGAATCAGCCGGAACCCCAATTTCTGCAAGCACAGCGAAAAAGGTGCGGGATATATTGGGAGAAGTCGTTACATCGAAGATCGGAACAGGGCAAGCTTATAAAATCGAAGGTTTTGATGTTGCCGGGAAAACAGGTACTGCGCAAATAGCCGGTAAAGGCGGATATTTAGACGGCACAGATAACTATATTTTTTCGTTTATGGGTATGGCTCCAAAAGATAATCCTGAGCTATTAATTTATGTTGCTGTACAGCAGCCGCAGCTAAAAGCAGGTCAGAGCAGTTCAGAACCAGTATCTGAAATCTTCAACCCAACAATGAAAAACAGCCTGCACTACCTGAATATTGAACCAACTGAAAAATCTGACTCAGATAAGGAAGAAACAAAAGCGCAGACAATGCCTGATTTAACAGATCAAACGGTAGCTGCTGCTCAAAAGAAAGCAAAAGAGGAGAATCTCACACCAATTGTCATTGGCAGTGATGTCGCTGTAAAAGAACAGTATCCGAAAGCGGATGAGGAAGTTCTCACCAATCAAAAGGTCTTCCTGAAAACGGGCGGCAAAATCAAAATGCCTGATATGACTGGCTGGTCGAGAAGAGAGGTTCTTCAGTACGGTGAGCTCGCGGGAATTCATATTGAAGTAAACGGGCAAGGCTACGCTGTCAGCCAAAGTGTTAAGAAAGACAAAGAAATCAAAGACAAAACCGTAATCAAGGTTAAGTTTAAAAATCCTGATTAAAAAGAAAGCTTGCGTTATGCAGGCTTTCTTTTTTTATGCCTTCAGAGGAGCATCGTTCTACCTGTCCAATTTCAGGCATAAAATGAAACAAGCCTAAATAAGGAGTGAACGGTCTCTTGCGCGTCTCGAATGTAACGGTTAGAAAACGTTTATTATTTGTTTTGCTTTTTGGCGTGATCGTGTTTCTGATCATTGATACAAGGCTGGGGTATGTTCAGTTTGTGATGGGCGAAAAACTGACTTCGCTGGCGAAAGATTCCTGGAGCCGGAACTTGCCGTTTGAGCCGGAGAGAGGCGAGATACTGGATCGGAATGGTGTGAAGCTCGCAACAAACAAAAGTGCGCCGACCGTATTCGTCGTGCCGCGCCAAGTTCAGAATCCGATGAAAACGAGCAAGCAGCTTGCGGCGGTGCTCAATATGTCAGAAGAAAAAGTATATAAACATGTGACAAAAAAAGCGTCAATCGAAAAGATCACTCCTGAAGGGAGAAAAATTTCAAATGAGAAGGCGAAAGAAATCAAAGCGCTTGATTTAAAAGGTGTGTATGTTGCGGAGGACAGTATCCGTCATTACCCGTTCGGCAGCTTTTTATCTCATGTGCTTGGATTTGCAGGAATTGACAACCAAGGGCTCCTTGGACTTGAAGCCTATTACGACGATGATTTAAAAGGGGAAAAAGGTTCTGTTAAGTTTTATACAGATGCCAAGGGTAAAAAAATGCCTGATGAAGCGGATGACTATACGCCGCCTAAGGATGGGCTTGATATGAAGCTGACGGTTGATTCAAAGGTCCAGACGATAATGGAAAGAGAGCTTGATAACGCTGAGGCCAAATATCATCCGGACGGCATGATTGCCGTAGCCATGAATCCGAAAAACGGAGAAATTTTGGGGATGTCTAGCAGGCCTGACTTCGACCCTGCTGATTACCAATCTGTTGATCCGTCCGTCTACAATCGAAATCTGCCAGTATGGAGCACGTATGAACCGGGATCTACCTTTAAAATTATTACACTTGCAGCAGCCCTTGAAGAGCAAAAAGTAAATTTGAAACGGGATCAATTTTATGATAAAGGGCATGCGGAAGTGGACGGAGCGAGACTGCGGTGCTGGAAAAGAGGCGGGCACGGGCTGCAGACGTATCTGGAAGTTGTGCAGAACTCCTGCAACCCGGGGTTTGTTGAATTAGGCGAGCGCTTAGGAAAGGAAAAGCTTTTCAAATATATCAAAGACTTTGGTTTTGGACAAAAAACGGGGATTGATCTCCAAGGCGAGGGAACAGGCATCTTATTCCCGCTTGAGAGAGTGGGCCCGGTGGAGCAAGCAACTACGGCTTTCGGACAGGGAGTATCCGTCACGCCGATTCAGCAGGTTGCAGCAGTATCCGCCGCTGTAAACGGAGGAACCCTCTACACACCTTATATTGCAAAGGAATGGATCGATCCTGTTACGAAGAAAACGGTCAAAAAACAATCACCAATCGCAAAGAAACAAGTCATTTCTGAGGAAACATCCAAACAAATCCGCTATGCTCTAGAAAGCGTCGTCGCAGAAGGAACCGGCCGCAATGCATTTGTAGAAGGATATCGTGTCGGAGGAAAAACGGGGACTGCGCAAAAGGTTAAAGATGGAAAATACCTTGAAAACAACCATATTGTATCATTTATCGGTTTCGCGCCAGCTGATGATCCGAGTCTAGTCGTCTACGTTGCGGTGGATAACCCGAAAGGCACGATTCAATTTGGCGGAACGGTTGCAGCGCCTATTGTCGGAAATATTATGAGAGACAGCCTGCCGGAACTTGGTGTGAAGCCCCGGAAAAATCAAATCGAGAAAAAATACCAATGGAACGACACAAAAACAATAGAAGTTCCGAATGTTGTAGGGATGTCTGTCTCAGATCTTGAGTCACTATTGGTGAATCTCAATGTGGATGCTTCCGGGAAAGGGAGCAAAATCGTTAAACAATCGCCAGCTGCCGGAACGAAAGTAAAAGAAGGCTCAAAGATACGCGTGTATTTGACTGAAGAAGATGAAAAGGAGGCAGCCGATTGATTCGGGCTGCCTATTCTTTTATTGCAGAAAAAATGCTGATATCTTTCAAGATTAGCTGGATGTATCCTTTTATTTACGCTAAAATATGAACTGTATGCTTAAAATCATTACCACATCATTTGATGTGACTTCAATGATAAAAAGAACGAATTAGAATGTTGAGAGGTTTGATACGATGAAACTTACAAAGCTGCTTACATACTTAACAACCGAACCTTCTGTAAACGACTCACAAGACCCTGAAATAACTTCAATTGAGATGGACTCCAGAGAAGTAAAGAAAGGGAGTCTTTTTGTATGTGTAAAAGGGTATACGGTGGATGGCCACGATTTCGCGCAAAAAGCAGTAGAAAACGGCGCAGCGGCTATTGTGGCAGAAAGAGAAGTCGATGTGAATGTTCCTGTTATTATTGTCCGGCAGTCACTTCGCGCGCTCAGCGTTTTGTCTGATGCGTTTTACGGACAGCCGACGAAGAAGCTTCAGCTGATTGGGATAACAGGGACAAACGGCAAAACATCAACGACCCACATGGTCGATGAGATTCTGAGAAAAGCGGGAAAACGCACAGGCTTGATCGGTACAATGTACATGAAAATCGGAGACGAAACACTTCCTGTTAAAAACACGACTCCGGAAAGCGTCACGCTGCAGAAAACGTTTAAGAAAATGAATGACAAGCACGTTGACACTGCTATCATGGAGGTTTCTTCTCACGCTTTGTCTTTAGGACGCGTCCATGGCTGTGATTATGATATTGCCGTGTTTACGAATTTAACACAGGACCATCTGGACTATCATAAAACGATGGATGAGTACCGGCATGCAAAAAGCTTGCTCTTTTCCCAACTTGGCGGGGCTTTCAACCATGAACATCCAAAGCGTGCCGTACTGAATGCTGACGATGAGGCGAGCGCTTATTTTGAAAAGGTAACAGCTGCGCATATCTCTACATACGGAATTAAAAACGATGCTGATGTGATGGCGAAGAACATCAGTATCACTGCACAGGGCACAAGCTTTGATCTCGTGACAAACAAAGGCACGAAGCACATCACGATGTCTCTCGTCGGACAATTTAATGTGTATAACGTGCTGGCCGCTGTTGCAACATGTATTGCAGCAGGCATACCGTTTGAAATCATCACTGAGGCTGTTGAAGAATTGCATGGTGTAAGAGGCCGTTTTGAATTGGTCAATCAGCAGCAGGAGTTTCCTGTCATTGTAGACTACGCGCACACACCGGACAGCCTTGAAAATGTGCTGGAGACATGCAGAGATATGACGGAAGGAAAGCTATTTGTCGTTGTCGGCTGCGGAGGAGACAGAGATAAGACGAAGCGCCCGAAAATGGCTAAAATTGCTGTGGAGCTGGCTGACGAGCCGATTTTCACGTCAGATAACCCGAGAAGCGAAGATCCTCGCGCGATTTTAAGAGATATGGAAGCCGGAGTAGAGAACGCATACTATCACAGTATTGCAAACCGCGAGCAGGCGATCTTTTTCGCAATTGCCAATGCCAAAAAAGGCGACGTTGTCCTCATTGCCGGAAAAGGACATGAAACCTATCAGCAGATCGGAAATGAAACTTTCGATTTTGATGATGCTGAAGTAGCGGCGAGAGCCATTGTTGAACTCAATAAGAATAAGACGAATTCATAGGAAAGAGATGTTACTGAATAATGGAGCTTGAAAAGATTTTTCATATGGAAAAAAATCATGAATATGATAACTACGTATGTCGTTTGAAAGAAACAGGAGGAGAAAAGGACAATGCTTGAGCAAGTCATTCTGTTTACAATTTTAATGGGGTTTTTAATTAGTGTTCTGCTCTCTCCGATTCTTATTCCGTTTTTAAGAAGATTAAAATTCGGCCAGAGTATTAGAGAAGAAGGACCGAAATCACATCAGAAAAAATCAGGGACACCGACAATGGGCGGGGTCATGATCATACTTTCTATCATAGTGACAACAATTGTTATGACACAGAAGTTTTCAGAAATAAGCCCCGAAATGGTGCTGCTTCTGTTTGTTACGCTAGGCTACGGTTTGCTTGGCTTTTTAGATGATTACATCAAGGTTGTCATGAAGCGCAATCTTGGGTTGACATCAAAGCAAAAGCTGATCGGACAAATTATTATTGCAGTTGTATTTTACGCTGTGTATCATTACTACAATTTTGCGACGGATATTCGCATCCCTGGAACTGACTTATCATTTGATCTTGGCTGGGCTTACTTTATCCTTGTGCTCTTTATGCTAGTCGGCGGATCAAACGCAGTTAACCTGACTGACGGCCTTGACGGGTTATTATCCGGTACTGCGGCGATTGCCTTTGGCGCCTTTGCCATTCTGGCATGGAATCAGTCTCAATATGACGTAGCGATTTTCTCAGTTGCCGTTGTCGGTGCAGTTCTGGGCTTCCTTGTATTTAATGCTCATCCGGCCAAAGTTTTTATGGGAGATACGGGATCGCTTGCATTGGGAGGAGCCATCGTTACCATTGCCATTTTAACGAAATTAGAGATCCTGCTGGTTATCATCGGCGGTGTATTCGTTATCGAGACATTATCCGTTATTTTGCAGGTCATCAGCTTTAAAACGACAGGTAAACGAATCTTTAAAATGAGTCCGCTTCATCACCATTATGAGCTTGTCGGCTGGTCTGAATGGAGAGTAGTCGTGACGTTTTGGGCTGCGGGACTTTTGCTTGCCGTTTTAGGAATTTACATCGAGGTGTGGTTATAAGTGGAAAATGATCAATTTTTACAGAAACAGCATTTTTTAATCCTTGGGCTTGCGAAAAGCGGATATGCGGCGGCCTCCATTCTTCATGAAAAAGGCATTTATGTTGCAGTCAATGATCAAAAGCCTTTTGAAGAAAATGAACCGGCACAAAAGCTTTCTGAAAAAGGAATCGAAGTTGTTTGCGGAGAGCATCCAGTTTCTCTGTTCGATCAGCATCAAATCACGATTCTGATCAAAAACCCGGGAATTCCTTATGAAAATATCATGGTTCAGGAAGCGGAGAAACGAGGCATTCCGGTTTGGACGGAAATTGAGCTCGCTTACTACCTGACCAGCGCCAAGTTTATCGGGATTACCGGATCGAACGGTAAAACGACCACGACAACGCTAATTTACGAAATGCTCAAAGCTGACTCGCAAAAAGCACTGATTGCCGGAAACATCGGCACAGTCGCAAGTGAGGTTGCCTATCATGCTGATGGAGATGAATGGATCGTTACTGAACTGTCTTCGTTTCAGCTGATGGGAACACACGCTTTCAGACCGGAAATCAGCCTGATTTTAAATGTATTTGACGCCCATCTGGATTATCACCATACGCGCGAAAACTATGAAAAAGCGAAACAGAAAGTGTACCTTCATCAGACTGCTTCAGATAAAGCTATTGTCAACCAGGATGATGAAACCGTCGTGCGTCTTGCTGAAGCCGGAAAAGCCGAAATCGTCCCGTTTTCAGTCAGCAAAACGCTTGAACAGGGCGCATATGTAAAAGACAGTATGATTATGTTTAACGGCGAAGCCATTCTTCCTCTGGAAGAGGTTGTACTGCCCGGTGCTCATAACCTGGAGAACATTTTAGCAGCTATTGCAGTTGTGAAAACGGCAGGAGCTTCCAATGAGGCGGTTAAAAAGGTGCTGACAAGCTTTACTGGTGTGAAGCACCGCCTCCAATATGTCACAACTGTGAATGGCCGCAAATTTTATAACGACAGTAAAGCAACAAACATTCTGGCGACAAGCAAGGCGCTTTCAGCTTTTGATAAGCCGGTCATTCTGCTTGCGGGCGGACTGGATCGCGGAAATGGTTTTGATGACTTGAAACCTTATATGAAGCATGTCAAAGCAGTGCTTACATTTGGCCAGACGGCGCCAAAACTTGAGAAACTCGGCAATGAACTGGGAATACAACATGTCAAACGTGTCGATAATGTTGAACAAGCAGTATCTGCGGCGTTTGCGCTCTCAAATGAAGGAGATGTCATCCTGCTGTCACCCGCGTGTGCGAGCTGGGATCAATTCAAAACATTTGAAGAACGCGGTGACATGTTTATAGATGCCGTGCATATGCTTAAGTAAGGGCTTGTCTTGAAGTAAATCGGCAGCCCTAATGACTTTAAGCTTGGGGTGTCGATTGCTTTGACTACTAAAAAAACATCGCCTGATTTGTTATTGGTCATCATTACGTTATTATTATTAACAATCGGATTAATTATGGTGTACAGTGCGAGTGCGGTATGGGCGGATTATAAATTTGACGACTCATTCTTTTTCGCGAAACGGCAGCTTTTGTTTGCGGGAATCGGCGTCATTGCTATGTTTTTTATCATGAATGTCGATTATTGGACTTGGAGGACATGGTCCAAATTGCTGATGGTTATCTGCTTTTTCCTTCTGGTGCTTGTTTTGATACCGGGCGTCGGAATGGTGCGGAACGGTTCAAGAAGCTGGATCGGAGTCGGAGCATTCAGCATACAGCCTTCAGAGTTTATGAAGCTTGCGATGATTGCATTCCTTGCTAAATTTCTCTCTGAAAAACAAAAAAACATCACATCGTTCAGACGGGGGTTCGTCCCCGCACTTGGCATCGTGTTTTCAGCATTTTTGATTATCATGTGCCAGCCTGACCTCGGAACGGGGACAGTAATGGTCGGAACTTGTATTGTCATGATTTTTGTAGCCGGCGCGCGGATCGCCCATTTCGTCTTTCTCGGGCTGATCGGCCTCAGCGGATTTGTCGGGCTCGTACTATCGGCTCCATATCGAATTAAACGGATTACCTCATACTTAAATCCATGGGAAGATCCGCTCGGAAGCGGATTTCAGATCATTCAATCGCTTTATGCAGTGGGGCCCGGCGGGTTGTTCGGAATGGGGCTCGGACAAAGCAGACAGAAGTTCTTTTATCTGCCTGAGCCGCAAACAGACTTTATTTTCGCCATCTTGTCAGAGGAGCTGGGCTTTATCGGGGGAACACTTATTTTGCTCCTCTTCAGCGTCCTGCTGTGGAGAGGAATCAGAATTGCGCTTGGTGCCCCTGATCTGTACGGAAGCTTTGTCGCAGTCGGCATTATTTCAATGATTGCCATTCAAGTCATGATAAATATCGGCGTAGTCACGGGCCTGATTCCTGTAACGGGCATCACGCTCCCGTTTCTGAGCTACGGAGGCTCTTCATTGACTCTAATGCTGATGGCAGTTGGTGTGCTGCTGAATGTAAGCCGCTACTCGAGGTATTAACGAATGTATGTCCATGCTTCCTGTCTAACATGAAGCTTGGAAACAATTGATGCGATAACCCTGTCCAACAAAACAGGGTTATCGTTATGTTATAGAGAAACTTAGACTGGGGGAAAAGAAATGCGAATTGCAATAAGCGGAGGCGGTACAGGGGGACATATTTATCCTGCGCTTGCTTTTATTAAAGAAGTGCAAAGACGTCATCCTAATGTGGAATTTTTATATATCGGAACAGAAAACGGGCTGGAGAAAAAAATTGTTGAGCGGGAGAATATACCGTTTCGTTCAATTGAAATTACAGGATTTAAAAGAAAATTGTCATTTGAAAATGTCAAGACTGTGATGCGTTTTCTGAAGGGCGTCAAAAAGAGTAAATCGTATTTAGCGGAATTTAAGCCCGATGCCGTAATTGGAACGGGCGGTTATGTATGCGGGCCGGTTGTTTATGCCGCTGCGAAAATGGGAATTCCGACTATTGTCCATGAACAAAACAGCCTGCCGGGCATCACGAATAAGTTTCTTTCAAAATATGTTAATAAAGTAGCGATTTGTTTTGAAGAAGCGAAATCACATTTTCCTAGCGAGAAAGTTGTATTTACGGGAAACCCGAGAGCCTCTGAAGTCGTCTCAATAAAGACGGGACGATCAATGGCTGAATTTGGGCTTTCTGAAGACAAAAAAACGGTCTTAATTTTCGGCGGAAGCCGAGGCGCTGCACCGATTAACCGCGCTGTCATTGACATGCAGAATGCGCTGAAAACAAGAGACTATCAAGTGCTGTATATCACCGGTGAAGTTCACTATGAAAAAGTAATGAATGAGCTGAAAAGCAAGGGTGCCGCTGATAATATGGTCACAAAGCCGTTTCTTCATCAAATGCCTGAGTATTTAAAGGCCATTGATGTCATTGTGGCCAGAGCCGGTGCGACAACGATTGCCGAAATTACTGCTCTCGGAATCCCAAGTGTTCTGATCCCGAGTCCATATGTGACAGCGAATCACCAGGAGGTCAATGCGAGGTCTCTTGGCCAGCATGATGCGGCGATTGTACTGAAAGAAACAGAGCTCAGCGGGGAGAAGCTGATTGAAGCGCTAGACCGGATTGTACTGAATGAGCAAACGTTAAAGGAAATGAGCGAACGAACAAAGTCACTCGGTGTTCCTGACGCGGCTGCCCGTTTATACAGCGTACTCGAGGAATTAAAAAAATAGTAGAAAAGCAAATGGAATGCGGAGGTTTACGATGGAGAAAGTGATACAGGAATTAAAAGAACGCGAAGTCGGCAAGGTTCTTGCAAATGAACCGCTCGCGAATCATACAACGATGAAAATCGGCGGACCTGCGGATGTATTGGTCATTCCAAGCAGTGTAGATGCTGTTAAAGACATCATGGACGTGATTAAAAAATATGATGTGAAGTGGACAGTCATCGGCCGCGGATCAAATCTTCTTGTTTTAGATGAAGGAATTAGAGGCGTAGTGATCAAGCTGGGTGCGGGTCTTGACCATTTGGAGCTTGAAGGGGAGCAAGTAACAGTCGGAGGCGGTTATTCAGTGGTCCGCCTTGCTACATCATTGAGCAAAAAAGGCCTGTCCGGTTTGGAATTTGCTGCCGGCATTCCAGGATCAGTCGGCGGAGCGGTTTATATGAATGCCGGCGCTCACGGTTCTGATATGAGCGAGATCCTCGTCAAAGCGCATATTTTGTTTGAAGACGGAACGATTGAGTGGCTGACAAATGAGCAGATGGATTTCAGCTACAGGACATCTGTACTGCAAAAGAAACGCCCGGGCGTTTGCCTTGAAGCTGTTTTGCAGCTGGAGCAGAAGGATAAGGAATCAATCGTTCAGCAAATGCAAAGCAATAAAGACTATAGAAAAAATACACAGCCGTATTCAAGCCCTTGTGCGGGAAGCATATTCAGAAATCCGCTTCCCAATCATGCCGGGAACCTTGTAGAAAAAGCAGGCTTGAAAGGATATCAAATCGGCGGTGCAAAGATATCGGAGATGCACGGAAACTTCATCGTCAATGCGGGGGGAGCATCAGCAAAAGATGTGCTTGATCTCATTGACCATGTGAAAAAGACAATCCGTGAAAAATACGAGATTGATATGCACACAGAGGTTGAAATCATCGGCGGAAATCGCTGATTCAAGTTCTGACTGAAGCTGTTCATATGATATACTGTAAGCAAACGACAAACGGCATCATAGTATGCCGTTTGTTTTGGAATAGACAGACTTTTAACAGCTGTTTCATTTGAATGAGGTGAACAGGCAATGAACCCGGGTCATGACCGAGAAAAAATCGTTAACATTGAAGAGCGGATCCCTAAAATTAAAGAGCAGAGGAAACAAAAGGCAAACCGCCGTCTCATTTCATTTATTATGCTCTTTTTTATTATGGTGCTGATCATTGTGTACCTGCAAACACCAATCAGTAAAGTATCAACAATCTCTGTTACAGGGAATGAAAATGTATCAAAAAAGGAAATTATCGACCTTTCCGATATTAACAGCGGAGATACTGAGTTTTGGAGTTTGGACAAGCAAAAAACAGAAAAGAAGATTCAGCAAAATAAATTAGTGAAAAAAGCGGAGATCAGCAAATCGCTTCCTAATAAAATCAACATTGCAATCGAAGAATATAAAGCGATTGCTTATTTAGAAAAAGACGATGTGTACTATGAAGTGCTTGAAAACGGCTCAGTTCTGCCAAACGAAGTAACGCCGGATGATGCCGGACCGATTTTAGTGAATTGGACAAACGCGAAGAAGCGGTCTCAAATGGCCAAGCAGCTCGATGCGTTGTCAAATTCGTTAAAACAGTCGATTTCAGAGATTTATTATACGCCTGTAAAAATGGATGAAAACCGTATTAAGTTGTACATGAACGACGGTTATGTTGTCACTGCATCTATTAAAACGTTTGCAGACCGAATGAAGACGTATCCTTCTATCATTTCTCAGCTAAGCAGCAATAAAAAAGGAATCATTCATTTAGAAGTTGCCACCTATTTTGAAGAGTTTGGGAAAAACGATAAAGCTGCTAAAAAGGAAGATGAAAATTGAGGGGCAAATCAGCAGTCCTTCTTTCCTTGATTATGCTTATCGCAGGCTTTTTGATTTCATTTTCTTTTCAAATGACAAAAGAAAACAACAAAAGCGCGGCTGAGACGGAAGAGTGGAAAAAAGAATATGCGCTGAGAGATGAACTTCTGAAACAAGAGAAAGAAAATAAGAAGCTTGAAAAAGAATTATATCAAAAGCAAAACAAAGTCCGCCAGGCGGAAAATAAGCTGAAGAAAGAGAAGTCGGAATACTATAATGTCCTCGAAGATACAGAAAAATACAGGATGTATATTGGGGAAGTCGGTGTGCAGGGAGAAGGCGTTGAGGTGACATTGGAAGATGCGTCATACATACCGGAAGGGGAGAATGTGAATAGTTACATCGTTCACGAAAGCCATATCTTCCAAGTAGTAAACGAACTGTATATCTCAGGAGCGGCAGCTGTCGCCGTTAATGGACAGCGTTTGACGCATGATTCGTATATCAAATGCAATGGTCCTGTGGTAACGGTAGACGGGGTGCAGCATCCCGCTCCGTTTACGGTATCCGCTATTGGAGATCCAGATGTCCTGCTGCCCTCGTTAAATATCGCAGGAGGCCTAATTGATCAGCTGTCAATGGATCATATTTCTGTGTCGGCAGAAAAAGAGAAAAACGTACAAATGAAACCGATTCTGAAAACGAAGGAATGACTGAAAAAGCGGGTGAAATAGATTGAAAATAAAGCGTTCCTTCATAAGCATCAGTGTGCTTATGGTCATCTTCGGCCTGATGATATCTGTTCAGTTTAATTCGTTAAAGCACCCCAAAGTCCGGGATACAAGAGATATGTGGGATATTAGGGAAGAGCTGACATCAGAGCAGAAGAAGCAGGAAAAGCTGCTGGCTGAAATAAACAAATATGACAAACTGCTGAATAGCTATTCGCAAACGAAAGAAATGACAAAAGAAACCGCGCTAAATAATACCTTGCAATCCTTAAAAAAAACAGCCGGCATGACCGATATAACAGGTAGCGGAATTGTCATTACGATTTCCCCGCTTTTTTCTGAAAGCTTAACAGGAGAGCCGGTCGAAAATCCGCCTCCGGATTTGCTGAAAAAGCTGATTAATGAACTCAACTCCTACGGTGCAGAGCATATCTCGATTAACGAGCGAAGAGTTGTGAATCATACAGTCATCAGAGATATAAACGGCACTACAAAAATAGACGGATACGCCCTTGACGATTATCCTTTAACAGTAAAAGTGCTTGCCAAAGATCCGGACATGTTACACAGCAGAGTGAAGGGGTCAGGCCTTGAGGATCTTTTTGCATCTGAAAATTTAGCATTAAAAGCCGGTAAATCTGAAAGCAAACTAACATTAAAAGCATATGACAGACCACTGGACGTACAACAGCTGAAACTGCTTAAAGACTGAAAAGGAGGAGAATTGTCATGTGGCTGCCCGTGTTGGGACTGGTGCTCGGAATAGCGATTGGACTAATGACAAACTTAACGATACCGAGTGAATACTCAAACTATTTATCGCTTGCGGTGCTTGCCGCACTTGATACATTAATCGGCGGAATCAGGGCGCATTTACAAGGTACATATGATGAAATGGTATTTGTTTCCGGTTTCTTTTTTAATATTATATTGGCAATAAGTTTAGCTTTTCTGGGAGTCCATCTTGGTGTAGACTTGTATTTAGCAGGTATATTCGCATTTGGAGTCAGATTATTTCAGAATATAGCCGTTATCAGAAGAAATCTACTAACAAAGTGGACTCTTTCTAAAAAAAATAAAAAAAATGTGATATAAAAGAGGATATACATAGGATATAACGAATATTTTCAATAAACATAAAATGTGAAAAGCACATAAAAATATTCTGTTGTTATTTTTTGTTACACACTTGTAAAGCCACATTCATTGTATTGTTGTTCCGCAAATAATAGAATAGAAATGATCGAAATGTGAGGAGGTGCCATAGAATGAACAACAATGAACTTTACGTCAGTCTTGACATCGGTACGTCCAATACAAAAGTGATCGTCGGAGAAATGACAGATGATTCCCTTAATATTATCGGTGTGGGAAATGTACCGTCTGAAGGGTTGAAAAAAGGCTCAATCGTTGATATAGATGAGACCGTTCATTCTATAAGAAAAGCGTTTGACCAAGCTGAAAGAATGGTAGGTTTTCCGCTTAGAAAAGCTATTGTCGGCGTTAATGGAAATTATATCAATATTCAAGATACAAACGGTGTTGTAGCAGTTTCCAGTGAAAATAAAGAAATTCAGGTTGAAGATGTACGCCGTGTCATGGAGGCGGCACAGGTTGTTTCCGTACCGCATGAACAGCTGATTGTTGACGTCATTCCTAAACAGTTTATCGTAGATGGAAGAGATGAAATCACCGACCCGAAAAAAATGCTGGGTGTGCGTTTAGAAGTAGAGGGCACCTTGATCACCGGTTCAAAAACAATCTTACATAACTTACTCCGCTGCGTTGAAAGAGCTGGTATTGAAATAACTGATATTTGCCTTCAGCCGCTGGCAGCCGGTTCTGCTGCATTATCAAAGGACGAGAAAAACCTTGGTGTGGCTCTCATTGATATAGGGGGAGGGTCAACAACCATTGCCGTATTCCAGAACGGACATCTCACTTCTACCCGTGTCATTCCTCTCGGAGGCGAAAATATCACCAAAGATATCTCCATCGGATTGAGAACGTCAACAGAAGAAGCAGAACGCGTGAAAAAGCAATTTGGACATGCCTACTATGACGAAGCCTCGGAAGATGAAATATTTGAGGTAACCGTTATAGGCACCAATCAAAAACAAACATTTACACAGCAAGAAGCAGCGAATATCATTGAAGCGAGAGTAGAGGAAATTCTTGAAATTGTTTCAGAAGAGCTTCGCAGTATGGGAATTACCGATCTGCCGGGAGGCTTCGTGCTGACAGGAGGACAAGCAGCTATGCCGGGTGTCATGTCTTTGGCACAGGATGTGCTGCAAAACAATGTCAGAGTGGCAAGCCCGAATTATATCGGTGTAAGAGATCCTCAATATATGACGGGAGTGGGCCTGATCCAATTCGCCTGCCGGAATGCAAGAATCCAAGGCAGAAAAATAGGCTTTAAGATGCCTGAAGAAGCGATACAGGAAATCGCAGTCTCATCATCTGAGGAACAAGAGCAGCATCATCACCAAAATGAGGTGCAGCAGCGGCCAAAAGGAAAACAAAAAACACAAGCCGAACATAATAAACAGAGCAAAATGAAAAAACTATTAAGCATGTTTTGGGAATAGATAGATAGTCATTCGGCAGATTAGGAGGATTTAGCATGTTGGAGTTCGAAACAAACATAGACGGCTTAGCATCAATTAAAGTAATCGGAGTAGGAGGCGGCGGTAACAACGCCGTTAACCGAATGATTGAAAATGAAGTGCAAGGAGTAGAGTATATCGCGGTAAACACGGACGCTCAAGCTCTTAACCTGTCAAAAGCAGAAGTGAAAATGCAAATCGGCGCAAAGCTGACTAGAGGATTGGGAGCAGGTGCGAATCCGGAAGTCGGGAAAAAAGCCGCTGAAGAAAGCAAAGAGCAGATTGAAGAAGCACTTAAAGGTGCTGACATGGTATTCGTGACAGCTGGTATGGGCGGCGGAACAGGAACAGGTGCCGCACCGGTTATCGCACAAATTGCGAAAGACTTAGGCGCATTAACAGTCGGCGTTGTGACAAGACCGTTTACCTTCGAAGGACGCAAAAGACAGCTTCAGGCTGCAGGCGGAATCTCGGCAATGAAAGAAGCGGTGGATACACTGATCGTGATCCCGAACGACCGTATCCTTGAAATTGTTGATAAAAACACACCGATGCTTGAAGCATTCCGTGAAGCGGATAACGTACTTCGCCAAGGGGTTCAAGGTATTTCTGACTTGATTGCTACACCTGGTCTTATCAACCTTGACTTTGCTGATGTGAAAACAATCATGTCAAACAAAGGATCTGCTTTGATGGGTATCGGTATTGCTACTGGGGAAAATCGCGCGGCAGAGGCAGCAAAAAAAGCAATTTCCAGCCCGCTTCTTGAAGCGGCCATTGACGGTGCGCAAGGCGTCCTCATGAACATCACTGGAGGAACAAACCTCAGCCTATATGAGGTTCAGGAAGCAGCAGACATTGTCGCTTCGGCGTCTGATCAAGACGTAAACATGATTTTCGGTTCTGTTATTAATGAAAATCTAAAAGATGAGATTGTGGTGACAGTGATTGCAACCGGCTTTATCGAACAAGAGAAGGACGTGACGAAGCCTCAGCGTCCAAGCTTAAATCAAAGCATCAAAACACACAATCAAAGTGTTCCGAAGCGTGAGCCAAAACGTGAGGAACCTCAGCAGCAGAACACAGTAAGCCGTCATACTTCACAGCCGGCTGATGATACGCTTGACATCCCGACATTCTTAAGAAACCGTAATAAACGCGGCTAATGTAAAGGACAAAATCGTTTTCGATTTTGTCCTTTTTTGTTTTTCTCTTCACACTTTCCTTCTTATAAAGTCTTTTTCCCTATTGCTTCCTTCGCTTAGTAACAAAACAGATAATTAGACCCATTTATTTTTGTGACATTTTTATCATTTTCATATATATGGAAATTGAATGACATGAAACGACAATATCTGTAATTCAGATTGTCTACAGTTAATATACAGCGATGTTCTGACAAACCATTCATTATTAAAAGGAGGGACGACACTTTTTTTAAAAAGCATGTTGAAAAAGGGGGATGAAAATGAAGAAAAAAACGAAAAACAGACTCATCAGCTCTGTTTTAAGTACAGTTGTCATCAGTTCACTGCTGTTTCCGGGAGCAGCCGGGGCAAGCAGTAAAGTCACCTCACCTTCTGTTAAAAAGGAGCTTCAATCTGCGGAATCCATTCAAAACAAGATTTCGAGTTCATTAAAGAAAAGCTTTAAAAAGAAAGAAAAAACGACTTTTCTGATTAAATTTAAAGATCAGGCTAACACAGAAAAAGCGGCAAAAGCGGCTGTTAAAAAAGCGAAATCGAAGAAGCTGTCTGCCGCTAAGACGGAATATCAAAAGCGTTCTGCTGTTGTGTCATCTTTAAAAGTCACAGCCGATGAATCCCAGCAAGATGTCCTAAAATACTTGAACACCCAGAAAGATAAAGGAAATGCAGACCAAATTCATTCTTATTATGTGGTGAACGGGATTGCTGTTCATGCCTCAAAAGAGGTTATGGAAAAAGTGGCGCAGTTTCCCGAAGTGGAGAAGGTGCTTCCTAATGAGAAACGGCAGCTTTTTAAGTCATCCTCACCATTTAATATGAAAAAAGCACAGAAAGCTATTAAAGCAACTGACGGTGTGGAATGGAATGTAGACCAAATCGATGCTCCAAAAGCTTGGGCACTTGGATACGATGGAACTGGCACGGTTGTTGCGTCCATTGATACCGGGGTGGAATGGAATCATCCGGCATTAAAAGAGAAATATCGCGGATATAATCCGGAAAATCCTAATGAGCCTGAAAATGAAATGAACTGGTATGATGCCGTAGCAGGCGAGGCAAGCCCTTATGATGATTTGGCTCATGGAACCCATGTGACAGGCACGATGGTGGGCTCTGAACCGGATGGGACAAATCAAATCGGTGTAGCGCCTGGCGCAAAATGGATTGCTGTTAAAGCGTTCTCTGAAGATGGCGGCACTGATGCTGACATTTTGGAAGCTGGTGAATGGGTTTTAGCACCAAAGGACGCGGAAGGAAATCCCCACCCGGAAATGGCTCCTGATGTTGTCAATAACTCATGGGGAGGGGGCTCTGGACTTGATGAATGGTACAGAGACATGGTCAATGCCTGGCGTGCGGCCGATATTTTCCCTGAGTTTTCAGCGGGGAATACGGATCTCTTTATTCCCGGCGGGCCTGGTTCTATCGCAAATCCGGCAAACTATCCAGAATCGTTTGCAACTGGAGCGACTGATATCAATAAAAAGCTCGCTGACTTTTCTCTTCAAGGGCCATCTCCATATGATGAAATAAAGCCGGAAATATCTGCACCGGGCGTTAATATTCGTTCATCCGTTCCCGGTCAGACATATGAGGATGGTTGGGACGGCACATCAATGGCAGGGCCGCATGTATCCGCTGTTGCTGCACTGCTGAAACAGGCGAATGCCTCACTTTCTGTTGATGAGATGGAGGATATATTAACCAGCACGGCTGAACCGCTCACGGATTCAACATTTCCTGATTCACCGAATAACGGATATGGCCATGGTCTGGTGAATGCTTTTGATGCTGTATCCGCTGTTACAGATGGATTAGGGAAAGCGGAAGGACAAGTTTCTGTAGAGGGGGATGACCAAGAGCCTCCTGTCTATCAGCATGAGAAAGTAACTGAAGCTTATGAAGGTGGCAGCCTGCCACTGACTTTGACAGCTGAAGACAATGTGAGTGTGACATCTGTAAAGCTGTCCTACAAGCTTGATCAAGGTGAATGGACAGAAATAACGGCGAAACGAATCAGCGGTGATCATCTAAAAGGAACGTATCAGGCAGAGATCCCAGATATAAAAGGAACTAAACTAAGCTATAAGTGGATGATTCACGATTTTGGCGGTCATGTCGTTTCGTCTGACGTATACGATGTAACAGTGAAACCAAGCATCACGGTGGGATATAAACAGGACTTTGAAACTGCACCCGGCGGCTGGGTTGCGAGCGGAACAAATAATAACTGGGAATGGGGAGTTCCGTCAACTGGCCCAAATACAGCAGCATCCGGAGAAAAAGTATATGGAACGAATTTGACAGGAAATTATGCCAACTCAGCAAACATGAACCTTGTTATGCCTCCTATTAAAGCACCTGATTCAGGAAGTCTGTTCCTTCAATTTAAAAGCTGGCACAATTTAGAGGATGATTTTGATTACGGCTACGTTTTTGTTCTTCCGGAAGGTGAAAAGAATTGGGAGCAGGCTGGTGTCTATAACGGAAAGACATCAAGCTGGACGGAGGAAGAAATTGATTTATCGGCTTATAAAGGCCAAAACATTCAAGTGATGTTTAACCTTCAATCTGATGAAAGCATTGCAAAAGAGGGCTGGTATATTGATGATGTAGTGCTTTCTGACAAATCAGCCGGAAAAACAGTCAAAAAGAATAAGCTGGGCGTCGAAAAGCAGTCTGGAAAGCAAAAGAAAAAGCCAGTAAATCCGAAAAAGGCTAAGCCATCTGCAAACACAGCGGTAAAACATCAGAACAAGGCTATACAGCCTCAAGTTTTGCCGCTCAGGGCACAAGTCAGTGTAGTGGAAACAGGAAAATCAACATATTCAGATCAATCCACAGGGCAGTACACGCTGAAGCACAAAGCGGGAGACTATACGCTTATGGCAGAAGCATATGGTTATCAGTCGAAAACACAAAAAGTATCTTTAAAGACGGATCAGACGACACAAGCTAATTTTACGTTAGAAGAGATGAAGAAGGGCACATTAAAAGGCACGGTCATCAATAAAACGACAGGAGAGCCGGTAAAAGGCGCTTCCGTTTATGTTGTAGAGGATGCTGCGGTGGAACCGGCTATGACAAACGACAAAGGTGAATATACGCTGGAGGCCTATGAAGGCGCTTATACGATTAAAGTCGCTGCACCGGGTTATTACAGTGATGAATTTTCCGTTGAGTTAAAAGGTGATGTAACAAAAGAAACTGCATTGAAGCCTTTCGTTGGTTATCCGGGTGAAATTGCATATGATGACGGAACGGCGGAGAATGCCAATTCCTATTTTGCTGCCGGGAACGGATGGGCGGTAAAAATGACGCTCGCTGACGGCAAGGACAAAGGCATGCTTACAGGAGGGCTGTTCAGATTCTGGGATACAGAGTTCCCTGATCCCGGCGGCACAGAGTTTAAGGTTGAGGTATACGATGCTACAGGAAAAGACGGAGCACCGGGCAAAAAAATTGCCGGGCCATTTAACGCTGAAGCTCTTCGCAATGGCGAGTGGACTAAGGTAGATCTCAGTTCAAAAGGGATTATGGTCGATAGAGACTTTTATCTCGTATATATCCAGTCAAAACCTGATCCGTATTCACCTGGACTGGCAATGGATGAAACCGGCAAGAATTCCGGCCGCAACTGGCAGTATATAGGTGGACAATGGCAGCCAGGTGACAAAGCGGACGGCAACTATATGATTCGCGCATTAGTTGATTATGAAGCTGCTGTACCTGAGATTACTTCACCGACAGACAAGTCATACACAAATAAGGAGAACGTCACTGTAAAAGGAAAAGCTTCTCCTAGTACAACGGTACACATTTATAATGATGAGAAAGAAGCAGGAGAAACAAAAACTGCCGCGGACGGCACGTTCCAGACAGGCATCACACTCAACAAGGGTGATAATGAGCTGACGGCAACTGCATCAACTGACAACGGAACAACAGATGCCTCCAGTCCAATCACGGTCACGCTTGATCAAGAAAAGCCTGAGTTAACGCTGGACACTCCAAAGGATGGCGGGAAAACAAATAAAGAAACGCTGACTGTCAAAGGGGCAGTATCCGATGACAATTTGAAAGACGTCAAGGTGAATGGCAAAAAAGCAACAATAACTGATGGTTCATACTCAGCCCGGATTCTTTTGGAGAATGGAAGCAATGAAATCAAGGTGATTGCTACAGACTTAGCAGGCAACAAAACGACGAAAAAGGCTGTCATTGATGTCAATTTTGACAAGCCTGTCATTTCCGGCTTAATTCCGGGAGAGGATAAAAACTTAAAAGCCGGTGAATCTGTGAAAATCGCTTTCTCAAGCGCTGAGGATTTAGATGCAACGTTTATCATTCGTATGCCGCTGACCAATGCAAGAGCGAGTGTGCAAAATGCCACCGAACTCCCGTTAAGAGAAATCTCTCCGGGGAGATATGAAGGCTATTGGACAGCCACTTCTTCTATTAAAGCAAAAGGAGCAAAAGTAGAAGTGATCGTCCGAGATGATTATGGAAATGAAACAAGAAAAACTGCGAATGGAAAACTTAATATCAACACAGAAAATTAAGTGGGAAAAAGCTGCCGTCATTGGCAGCTTTTTTTATATCCTCTCATTATACTTCCTCGACAAATTAAGCAGATTTCCCTGAAAAATTGTATTTTCCTCTCAACATTAATTGACAGACTTTCCCACAGAGCTTGCTTTATACTTATGAAGCAAGAAGGGGAACAGCGTGAGGCAAGAAAGAAAGGAGTCAGATGTGAAAATCTATTTAGATGTCATTTGGCTGTTAAACTTTTGTTTTGATGCACTTTTGCTTTTGCTCACGGCATTTATTTTAAAACGGCATGTAAAAAAAAGAAGACTGGTAGGCGGAGCGTTCATCGGTTCCAGTATTGTCCTTTTGATGTTTACTCCTTTTTCGCCGATTGTTGAACATCCGGCTGGGAAGCTAGCTTTTTCAGTTGTGATTGTGGTGGTGACATTTGGCTTTAAAAGATTTCGGTTTTTCTTTCAAAATTTGTTTTCCTTTTATTTTGCCACTTTTTTAATGGGGGGAGGAATTATCGGAGCCCATTCTTTGCTGCAGTCAAATTCTATTGTTCAAAACGGTGTTATGATTACCAATCAAACAGGGTTTGGAGACCCGATCAGCTGGTTGTTTATTGTTGGGGGCTTTCCAGTATTATGGTTTTTTTCTAAAAGAAGAATTGAAGATATTGAAACAAAAAACATTCAATATGAGGAACGAGTCAGCGTGCAGGCAGATTTGGGCAGCCAAACACTTCATGTCAGAGGCCTGATTGATTCCGGTAACCAGCTGTACGATCCTCTTACAAAAACACCGGTAATGATCATTTACATTGATAAACTGGAGCCGATTTTCGGAACAGCCGAAACGATGATCATTCGAAACACAGACCCATTGGAAGCCATCGAACAGCTCGATGATTCCTTTCGCTTTTTAGATAAAATGAGGTTGATTCCATACAGGGGAGTTGGTCAGCAAAATCAATTTCTATTATGCGTTAAACCGGATCACGTAACGATTATGACAAAAGAAGAAATGATTTCTGCAGATAAATGTTTAATCGGCATCAGCACAACAAAGCTGTCGGCAGATGGAGAGTTTGACGCGATTATTCATCCGAAAATGCTTTCGGGCAAGGCTGTCAAACACGTTTCATAATGTTCGCAAATGTCCGTTACTTATCATACTCAAACGGCGTGACATTTAGAAGGGAGAGGAAGATGAAAAAACTGAAATTACGGTTGACGCACCTCTGGTATAAGCTGCTGATGAAACTTGGGCTGAAAAGTGATGAAGTCTATTACATAGGCGGGAGTGAAGCCCTGCCGCCTCCATTATCTAAAGATGAGGAGCAGGTTTTGTTAATGAAGCTCCCAAACGGCGATCAGGCGGCGCGAGCCATTCTAATTGAACGCAATTTGCGTCTGGTCGTATATATCGCCCGTAAATTTGAAAATACGGGAATTAATATAGAGGATTTAATCAGCATCGGTACTATCGGTCTAATCAAAGCTGTGAATACATTCAATCCAGAAAAGAAAATCAAGCTTGCTACCTATGCCTCCCGGTGTATAGAAAATGAAATCCTGATGTATTTAAGAAGAAATAACAAAATCCGTTCAGAGGTTTCCTTTGATGAACCGCTTAATATTGATTGGGACGGCAATGAGCTTTTGCTTTCTGATGTGCTCGGCACTGACGATGACATCATCACTAAAGACATAGAAGCTAACGTCGATAAAAAGCTCTTGAAAAAAGCGCTTGAACAGCTTAATGAGAGAGAAAAGCAAATCATGGAGCTGCGGTTTGGGCTTGTCGGTGAAGAAGAAAAAACCCAAAAGGATGTAGCGGATATGATGGGGATTTCTCAGTCTTATATTTCGCGGCTTGAGAAAAGAATTATAAAAAGATTGAGAAAAGAGTTCAACAAAATGGTGTAAAAAATTTTATGGTTAGAACCCCTTGATTTTACAGGGATTTCCTGATTTCGACAGTTTTTCGGTCTGAGTGCAGTGCATATTTTTCCCACCCAAGGAGATACTTAACGTTGTACAGCAGCTCCTGTAGGGAGGGAAAAAAGTGTCGAGAAATAAAGTCGAAATCTGCGGGGTGGATACCTCCAAATTACCAGTACTCAAGAATGAAGAGATGAGAAAGCTGTTTAGGCAGCTGCAGGATGAAGGCGATGATTCAGCAAGAGAAAAGCTTGTAAACGGGAACTTGCGTCTTGTCTTAAGTGTCATTCAACGATTTAATAACAGAGGGGAGTATGTTGATGACTTATTTCAAGTCGGCTGCATCGGACTAATGAAATCCATTGATAATTTTGACCTAAGCCACAATGTTAAGTTTTCAACATACGCTGTACCTATGATTATCGGAGAGATCCGCAGGTATTTACGCGATAATAACCCGATCCGTGTCTCAAGATCACTCCGGGACATCGCTTACAAGGCGCTTCAGGTAAGAGAGCGGTTAATCAGTGAGACAAGCAAGGAGCCGACTGCAGAAGACATCGCAAAAGTTCTTGAAGTACCGCATGAGGAAATTGTATTTGCGCTTGATGCCATCCAGGATCCGGTTTCTCTATTTGAACCGATCTATAACGACGGCGGAGACCCGATCTATGTGATGGACCAAATCAGTGATGAGCGTAACACAGATTCACAATGGATTGAAGAGCTGGCTTTAAAAGAGGGCATGAGAAGGCTGAATGATAGGGAAAAAATGATTTTGAGAAAGCGATTCTTCCAAGGGAAAACCCAAATGGAAGTCGCCGAGGAAATCGGAATTTCTCAAGCGCAGGTGTCCAGACTTGAAAAAGCGGCTATCAAACAAATGAATAAAAATATTCATCAATAATGAAAAGCCTTTAAAACGATGTTGTTTTAAAGGCTTTTCTATTGATTATGGATGGTTTACGTTTTGGAAAAAGTAAGGTATCCTAGTTCGTACAAAGTTTTATGAAAATTAAAACAATTATAAAAGGCAATAAAGAGGAGGACCACGATGATTTTGCAGCTTGACAATGTCTCACTAAAACGGAATGGGAAATGGATACTGAGAGATATTCATTGGAAGGTGGAAGAAAAGGAAAATTGGGTGCTTTACGGCCTAAATGGCGCCGGGAAGACAGCGCTGTTAAATATGCTTTGCTCATATTATTTTCCAACATCAGGCGAGATGCAGGTGCTCGGCCATGAATTTGGCAAAACAGAGCTTGGGGAAAAGCTCAGACGTAAAATTGGCCTCGTCTCAGCAGCTCTTCAGCAAAAATTGTATCCGGCAGATTCAGCCTTTGAAATTGCTTTGAGCGGAGCTTACGCTTCGATTGGGTTATATGAAACGCCAAGTAAGGAAACCAGGGAAAAAGCGATAGGTTTGTTAGAGGACTTGGGAGCAATTGAATATGCCGATCGCCGCTATGAAACCCTTTCTCAAGGGGAAAAACAAAGAGCATTGATTGCTAGAGCACTAATGGCCGATCCGGAGCTGCTGATACTGGATGAACCAGTCACAGGACTGGATTTTATTGCCCGGGAAAAGCTGTTAGATACGATTACATACATTGCAAACAAAGAAAATGCACCATCTATCCTTTATGTGACTCATCATGCTGAAGAAATTTTGCCTGTCTTTGATAAAGCCCTTTTATTAAAACAGGGAGAGGTCTTTGGATCCGGAGAAATAAAGGAAATGCTTACTGATCAAATACTCTCCGCTTTTTTTGATACGCCAATCCATGTATTATGGAATCAGGATCGGCCGTTTTTAACAAGAGCTGAGCCGATAACGAATGCCTGACAAACATATATAGATTCATCCTAGGGGTGCTTTGCGAAGCTGAGAGAGACTTTGTCTCAACCCTTTTGACCTGATCTGGATCATGCCAGCGGAGGGAAGCGGTGAAAAGCGGAGTACATCGGACTCCGTTTGTTTTTATTAAGCCGTTTCATCACATTTGAAACGGCTTTTTTGATTTTAAAGAATAGGAGCGGATTTACATTGGATCAACAAATAGACTCTTTGCTCAAAAAAGTGGAAGAACATAAGGAGGAGCTTATTCAGCTTGCGAAAACGCTGATTTCTTATCAAACACCTGCTCCGCCTGCAAGAAATACAGAGGGCATTCAGTCATGGATTGCGGGATATTTAAATGAATTGGGATTCTCGATCGACAAATGGGATGTGTACCCTGGAGATCCCAATGTTGTAGGGAAGCTAAAAGGAACAGATTCAGCAGATTATTATAGCCTGATTATCAATGGCCATGTAGATGTGGCAGAGGTAAAAGAGGATGAAGAATGGGAGCATGATCCATTTCATCCAATTGAAAAAAACGGTCTCTTAATCGGTCGAGGCGCTTCCGATATGAAGGGCGGAATGGCGTGTGTGTTGTTTGCTGTCAAATTGATTCGTGAAGCAGGCATTGAACTTCCAGGTGATCTGATTCTGCAATCGGTTATTGGGGAGGAAGTTGGAGAAGCCGGCACACTTGAATGCTGCAAGAGGGGCTACCACGCTGATTTTGCAATTGTCGCGGATACGAGCGATATGCATATTCAAGGCCAAGGGGGTGTCATTACAGGCTGGATCGAAATCAAAAGCAGTCAAACATTTCATGATGGAACGAGACGGAATATGATTCACGCAGGCGGAGGAACATTCGGAGCAAGCGCAATTGAAAAAATGGCAAAAATCATTGCGGGGCTCGGTGAACTTGAGCGCCACTGGTCCATTATGAAAAGTTATCCTGGTTTTAAACCCGGCACAAATACGATTAATCCGGCAGTTATAGAAGGCGGCAGACATGCGGCTTTTATAGCGGACGAATGCCGGTTGTGGATCACAGTCCATTTTTATCCGAATGAAACCCATGACCAAGTGGCAGCGGAAATAGAAGATTACGTCAATCGGCTGAGTGACAGTGATATTTGGCTTAGGGAAAACCGCCCTGTATTCAAGTGGGGAGGCTCATCTATGATAGAAGACAGAGGAGAAATTTTTCCGGCATTGGAAGTTGACCCTGGCCACCCAGGCGTCTTAGCGCTAACTGCCTCTCATCAGAAAGTGAAACGGGAGTGTCCAATTATTGACGTTTCTCAATCAGTTACAGATGGCGGATGGCTGTATGATGCCGGTATTCCATGCGTAATATACGGTCCTGGAGATCTGCACAATGCACACTCTGTGAACGAGAAGGTATCGATTGAGCAGCTAGTAGAGTATACAAAAATTATACTCGATTTTATCATCAGCTGGTGCAGCCGGAAAAAAGAACAATGACATGAAAATTTCTTCTTGCTGACAAGGTTCAGCCTGCCCGTTCATATACTTGAACAAAAGGACGGAAAAAGGACGTGATGGAATGATCAGCATTTCAGAATTTCAGGTAAAGGATGTCGTCAATGTCTCAAACGGAAAAAAGCTGGGGAGTATTGGTGATATTGATATCAATGTGACCACTGGAAAAATTCAGGCGATCATACTCGGAGGAAATGGGAAAGTTCTCGGATTTTTTGGAAAAGAAGAGGAATTGGTCATTCCATGGCGAAATATAGTAAAAATCGGGGAAGATGTAATCTTAGTCCGATTAAGTGAACCACATGCATAAACCTGCTTGTCTGCCGAAGATTGGAAAATGCCGGAAGTCTCGATTCTTCCGGCACATTTCATTTAGAAATATGCAAATCGGCGCTCAACGAATGCAGTAAGATGTGGTAAAATAAGTGGGAAATTCCGCTTTAAATGTTTGTCGAAAGGTTGGATCATCATGAATACATATCACCCATTCAGTCTTACCACACCCTCGACACTCATGATACAAGACTGGGCTCAAACGAATCAAAACAACAAAGAGGTCATTGCCGGATTTACGACAAAAAACGGCGGTGTCAGCCAAAAGCCTTTTGAATCGTTAAATACAGGATTGCACGTTCATGACAAAGATGCAGATGTAGTTAAAAATCGTGAATATATTGCCGATATGTTTAATACTGATTTGCAGTCTTGGGTATTCGCTGATCAGACACATGATAATCGCGTTCAGAAAGTGACGCAGAGGGATAGGGGAAAAGGCGCCCGTGAGTATCACACGGCTCTAAAAGCAACGGACGGGCTCTATACAAATGAAAAAAATGTATTTTTAGCATTATGCTTTGCTGATTGTGTGCCTCTTTTCTTTTATGATCCGGTTCAGTCGCTTGTCGGAGTCGCCCATGCCGGGTGGAAAGGCACCGTCAAACAGATTGGCAGAGAAATGGTGAAGCAATGGACTGAGAAGGAAGGTTCAAATCCCTCAGATATTTACGCTGTTATTGGCCCGTCTATCAGCGGTGCATGCTATACGGTAGACGACCGCGTCATGGATGCTGTCCGCGCATTGCCGGTTTCAGCAGACCTTGCCGTTAATCAGACGGCAAAGGCACAATATCAGCTTGATCTGAAAGAGCTGAACCGTCTTATACTGATGGACAGCGGTTTGGCAAGTGAACAAATTTCTGTCAGCGGTTTATGCACGGAAAGCGAGCCGTCTCTTTTCTATTCTCACCGCCGCGATCAGGGGAAAACTGGACGGATGATGTCCTTTATCGGAATGAAGGAGGCATAAAAGATCTTGCGTGTTGTTGATAATTTACGACATATAAACGAACGAATAAACGAAGCATGTAACAGATCGGGCCGCAGCTCCGATGAAGTTACGGTTATTGCAGTCACTAAATATGTATCGCCTGAAAGAGCACAGGAGGCAGTAGATGCTGGCATCACCTGCCTCGGAGAGAATCGGGATGCGGAACTGCTCCGCAAACAGGAATTGATGAAAGGGAATCCGGAATGGCATTTTATCGGCAGTCTGCAATCAAGAAAAGCAAAATCTGTCGTCAATTCGGTTTCCTATATCCATTCCCTAGACCGGCTCTCATTAGCGAAAGAAATTGAAAAACGGGCTGAAGGCACTGTACGATGCTTTGTGCAGGTCAATACCTCTCTTGAGCCTTCTAAACACGGCATGAAAAAAGAAGAAGTCATTCCATTCATACAGGAGCTTTCCGGTTTCGAACATATCCTTGTTGCCGGGCTGATGACAATGGCTCCGCTGACTGATGATCAAGATCAGATCAGAAGCTGTTTCAGGTCGCTGAGAGAACTCCGTGACCAGGTTCAGAAGCTGAACCAGCCGAACGCTCCGTGTACTGAACTGTCGATGGGCATGTCAAATGATTTTGAAATTGCAATTGAAGAAGGAGCTACTTATATTAGAATCGGCTCATCGTTAGTCGGAAATGAAACAGGGGGTGTACAGCAATGAGTATGAAAAATAAACTGAAAAACTTTTTCTCAATGGAAGATGAAGAATACGAATATGAATATATTGAGACAGAGCGGGAATCTCATGAGGAGCATGAGCAAAAAGAAAAGCCGGCTTACAACGGGAATAAACCTGCGGGCAAACAGAATGTAGTGAGCTTGCAAAGTGTTCAGAAATCCTCTAAAGTGGTGTTGAGTGAGCCGCGCGTTTATGCGGAGGCGCAGGAAATAGCCGACCATTTGAAGAACCGGCGGGCAGTTGTCGTCAATCTTCAGCGGATACAGCATGACCAGGCGAAGCGGATTGTTGACTTTTTAAGCGGAACCGTTTATGCCATCGGCGGCGATATTCAAAGAATCGGCTCAGATATTTTCCTCTGCACGCCTGACAACGTAGATGTATCAGGCACAATTTCTGAGCTCATATCTGAAGACGAACATCAGAGGTGGTAAAGCGAGATGATCCTTTATCAAGTTTTTTCGGTTTTAAGCTTATTAATCACAATATACTCATTTGCCCTGATCATATATATTTTTATGTCATGGGTGCCGAGTACGAGGGAAACAGCAGTCGGGCGTTTTTTGGCTTCGATTTGTGAACCATATCTCGAACCATTCAGAAAAATCATTCCTCCGATTGCAATGCTGGATATTTCACCAATCGTAGCAATACTTGTGCTTCGGTTTGCGACAACCGGCTTGTGGGGGCTTTATCGCATGATTGCGTTTTAATGTGACAGTTTGATAGGGGCTTGGCAGCAGCCAAGCCTCTTTACATAGAAGGGAAAGACGATGAGCGATATATATCAGCACTTCAGAAAAGACGAGCGGGCCTTTATTGATCAGGCGCTCGAATGGAAAAGAATTGTCCAGGAGCAGTACCGGATGAAGCTGACCGACTTTTTAGATCCCCGAGAGCAGGTCATCCTCTCTGCTGTTACGGGACAGGCTGACGTCGGGCTTGCTTTTTCCGGCGGCTATGACAGAGCGGAGCGAAAACGGGCGATTCTGTATCCAGAGTACATTACTCCGGAAGAATCGGATTTTGAATTGCAGGCGTTTAACGTCCGTTATGCTGACAAGTTTGTCTCAGTAGATCATCGTTCTCTGCTTGGTGCATTAATGGGCATAGGATTAAAGCGGCAAAAATTCGGTGACATCGTGTTTTCTGAGACAGCAGTGCAATTGATTGTCTCAGCCGATACCGCTGATTTTGTGGCTGCACAGCTGACCCAAGCAGGCAAAGCGGCGGTCAGCCTAGAGAAAATCGACTTGTCAGACCTTAACATTCCAGCAGTTGATGTCGAAATAAGAGATGACACGGTTTCTTCTTTAAGGCTTGACGCCGTCTGCGCCTCTATGAGCAGGCAATCCCGCCAGAAATCACAGACGCTTGTGAAAAACGGCCTTGTGAAAGTGAACTGGAAGGTGGTTGAAGATCCTTCATACATAGTCGCGGAAGGGGACATGCTGTCAATCAGAGGTTTTGGCCGGTGCAGCTTAACAAAAATCGAAGGGAAAACCAAAAAAGACAAATGGAGAGTTACGTTTGAACGACAAAAATAGTCGGTTTTTCAGTTTTTTTTCTCCATCTGTGCGAAATTTGTTTTATAATGTGAACTAGATAACCGTACTGAAATGTAAAAATGGAGGTGGCATCATGCCATTAACGCCAAATGATATTCACAACAAGACGTTTACAAAAAGTTTTCGCGGATATGATGAAGATGAAGTAAATGAATTCCTAGCCCAAGTCAGAAAAGATTACGAAATTGTTCTCCGCAAGAAAACTGAGCTTGAAGCGAAAGTCAATGAGCTTGATGAAAGAATCGGACACTTTGCCAATATTGAGGAAACATTGAATAAATCAATTTTAGTTGCTCAAGAAGCGGCTGAAGACGTAAAACGCAATTCTCAAAAAGAAGCAAAGCTGATCGTTCGGGAAGCGGAGAAAAACGCTGATCGCATTATCAACGAATCGTTATCAAAATCAAGAAAAATTGCAATGGAAATTGAAGAGCTGAAAAAACAGTCTAAAGTGTTTAGAACACGTTTCCAAATGCTGATTGAAGCTCAGCTTGATCTTCTGAAAAATGACGATTGGGATCATCTCCTTGAGTATGAAGTCGACGCTGTATTTGAGGAAAAGGAATAAATTCTCTGATTATCTTGACATTTTCTTAGCTTGTCGAATATAATACGTTCATAAATTCAGATGAAAAAACGGTTGAAAGGGACAGTCATGTTTCCTTCAGGCCTTCATAGCGACCCGGAGATGGTGAGAGTCCGGGATGGCCGGAATCATGTAGATCAGCCCTTTAGTTTCCTTGCTGAACTCACAGTAGGTTAGGACGTTCATCACGTTACGATGCTCAAGAGGAAAAAGTGTATGCTTGCTTTTTCTAAAAGGGTGGTACCGCGAGATAAGCTTTCTCGTCCCTTATGGGATGAGAGGGCTTTTTTTATTTTCTGAAAAAATGCAGTGGAGGAATGAAAATGGATTTTAAAGACACGCTCTTAATGCCGAAAACAGATTTCCCGATGCGTGGAAATTTGCCAAACCGGGAGCCTGACATTCAAAAAAAATGGGAGGAAGAGGATATCTACCGTCTTGTTCAGGAACGGACGAAAGACCGCCCGAAATTTGTTTTACATGACGGACCTCCGTATGCAAACGGCGACATCCATATGGGCCATGCACTTAACAAGATTTTGAAAGACTTCATTGTCCGCTATAAATCAATGAGCGGCTACAACGCACCGTATGTGCCGGGCTGGGATACACACGGATTGCCAATTGAAACAGCTCTGACAAAAAACAAAAAGGTCAACCGCAAAGAAATGTCAGTAGCGGAATTCCGCAAACTATGCGAAGAGTACGCTTGGAAGCAAATCGAGGGACAGCGTGAGCAATTCAAACGTCTTGGTGTCCGCGGTGACTGGGAAAACCCATATGTGACATTAAAACCGGAATACGAAGCGCAGCAAATCCGCGTATTTGGTGAAATGGCAAAACGAGGCTACATTTACAAAGGCCTTAAACCGGTTAACTGGTCACCTTCAAGTGAGTCTGCTCTGGCTGAAGCCGAGATCGAATATCAAGACAAACGTTCAGCATCTATTTACGTCGCTTTTGGTGTAAAAGACGGAAAAGGCGTTCTTGAAAACGGCGAGCGCATCATCATTTGGACAACAACGCCTTGGACAATTCCGGCGAACCTTGGAATCTCAGTGCACCCTGATCTTGAGTACAGCGTGATTGCAGTAGGTGAAGACCGCTTTGTCGTAGCAAGTGCCTTAGTCGAAAATGTTGCATCGGCATGCGGATTTGATCAGTATGAAGTGACAAGAACGGTCAAAGGGAAAGACCTTGAGAACATTATCGCTGAACACCCGCTATATGGCAGAGACTCTCTCGTTATGCTTGGTGAACACGTAACAACTGATGCCGGAACAGGCTGTGTTCATACAGCGCCAGGACATGGGGAAGATGACTTTATCATCGGCCAAAAATACGGATTAGATGTGCTTTGCCCGGTTGATGAAAAAGGTGTAATGACAAGCGAAGCTCCTGGGTTTGAAGGCATGTTCTATGATGATGCAAACAAAGCGATCACACAGCAGCTCGATGAAAAAGGCGCACTTGTGAAGCTTGAATTCATTACTCACTCTTATCCGCATGATTGGAGAACAAAAAAACCAACCATTTTCAGAGCGACAGCGCAATGGTTTGCGTCTATTAAAGATTTCAGATCAGACCTGCTGGATGCCATTAAAGAAACCAAATGGGTTCCTGAATGGGGCGAGCAGCGTTTGCACAACATGGTTCGGGACCGCGGAGACTGGTGTATTTCCAGACAGCGTGCGTGGGGTGTGCCGATTCCGGTATTTTACGCTGAAAACGGAGAACCGATTATTACAGATGAAACCATTGAACATGTTTCTGAATTGTTCAGACAGCACGGATCAAACATTTGGTTTGAAAAAGAAGCAAAGGATCTTCTTCCGGAAGGCTTTACGCATCCTGGCAGCCCGAACGGCACATTTACAAAAGAACAGGATATCATGGATGTTTGGTTTGATTCAGGCTCTTCACATCAAGCAGTGCTTGAAGAACGTGATGACCTCGTTCGCCCGGCTGATTTATACCTAGAGGGATCTGACCAATATCGCGGCTGGTTTAACTCTTCTCTTTCTACAGCAGTAGCCGTAACAGGGAAAGCGCCGTATAAAGGTGTGCTCAGCCATGGGTTCGCACTGGATGGAGAAGGACGCAAGATGAGTAAATCAATCGGTAACGTTGTTGTTCCGGCTAAAGTTATGAAACAGCTTGGTGCCGACATCTTAAGATTATGGGTATCTTCAGTGGATTATCAGGCGGACGTTCGCGTGTCTGACGCCATTCTAAAGCAGGTTGCGGAAGTATATCGTAAAATCCGCAACACGTTCCGTTTCCTTCACGGCAACCTTTTCGATTTTGATCCAAAAACAAATGCGGTGGCTGTCGAAGATCTTCGTGAAGTGGATCAGTATATGCTGATTAAGCTGAACAAGCTGATTGATAAAGTGAAAAAAGCGTATGATGAGTACGAATTTGCGGTTGTGTATCACAGCATTCATAATTTCTGCACAATCGAATTGAGCTCATTCTACCTTGATTTTGCAAAAGATATTGTCTACATCGAGCATGCGGATCATCCGGATAGACGCAGCATGCAGACAGTATTCTACGAAACGCTTCTTGCATTAGTGAAGCTTTCAGCGCCTATCCTTCCACATACGGCAGACGAATTGTGGTCTCATTTAACATTTGTTGAAGAGCAGAGCGTTCAGCTGACCGATATGCCGGAAACAATCGCGGTTCCAAACAGTGAAGTGACTGAAGAAAAATTTGACCGCTTTATGGCTCTTCGTGATGACGTGCTAAAAGCGTTAGAAACTGCGCGAAATGAAAAAATTATCGGTAAATCTTTGGAAGCAAACCTGAAATTGTATCCAAACAAAGAAAACAAAGAGCTCTTGGCTTCCATAAAAGAAAACCTTTCTCAGCTGTTTATTGTGTCTGAACTGACAATCAGCGAAGAAAATGATGCGCCGAACGATGCGCAAAGCTTTGCGACGGGTAAAATCGCTGTCGAGAAAGCGGAAGGCGAAATGTGTGAGAGATCACGTGTGATTTCAAAAGATGTAGGTGCAAATCCGAAATATCCTACACTTTCATTACGCAACGCTGAAATCGTTGAAAAATACTATCAAAAATAATGAAAAGGGCCCGGCGTAAAAGCCGGGCTTTTTTTGTGCCAAGAGTGACATCCTTTAGAACGGCAGGAAAAATCTTATGGGCTTTAGATCATCATTCATAGGCAACAATAAAGGTACTACGTTAAGAGCAGGAGTTGTGAAGAATGAATGATCAACTGACCGCAATTTATACGGAACTTCTTCTGATGAAAGAAGAATTACAGTCGAGATTATTTGAGTATTCTTGCTTTCAGGTTTCTACAAGCCCGCAAGCAGCAATCAATCATAAACAAAAAGCAACTCTGATCTATCATATTAAAGAAGAGCTTCAAGACGTTCTCCTTGCATTGTCAAAAATCGAAAACGGCACATTCGGATACTGTGAAGAAACAGGGGCCCCCATTCCTCTTTCAAAGCTGGCGGTGCTGCCGACGGCCCGAACAGCAAACGATTTTCTTTATTCTGTCCAATTTGAGAAAAAAACGCTTCCGATATGGAAATCAACGGATATCGAATATGGTCAGGCACTGTATGAATAACAGTGTCTGGCTGGTTAATATGCCTGATATTTCTTTACTCCAGTGCTTTTTATTGATAAAATGCATAATGGATTAAAGTAACCGTAAACTGGAGGAACGTTTGTGCTGTATTATATGATTGCACTACTTATTATTGCAGCCGATCAATTGACAAAATGGCTAGTTGTTAAGAACATGGAACTTGGCCAAAGCATTCCGATCATTGATCAGGTATTCTATATCACCTCCCATCGCAATACGGGTGCTGCATGGGGGATATTAGCGGGTCAAATGTGGTTTTTCTACCTCATAACAACCGCTGTTATTATTGGTATTGTTTATTACATACAGCGTTATACAAAGGGACAAAGGCTTCTTGGCGTTGCCCTCGGACTTATGCTTGGCGGTGCCATCGGCAACTTTATCGATCGGGCTGTCAGACAGGAAGTTGTGGATTTTATCCATGTTATTATTGTCAATTACAATTACCCGATATTTAACATCGCGGACTCTTCACTATGTGTCGGCGTAATGCTTTTATTTATACAAATGCTGTTGGACAGCGGGAAAAAGAAAAAGGAGCAATAGCATGAATCAAATTGATATAACCGCTTCAGAAGAACAAAAAAGTGAGCGGATTGATAAATTTTTGGCATCGACTGAGAATGATTGGTCAAGAACCCAGGTTCAGCAATGGGTAAAAGACGGACAGGTTGTCGTGAACGGAAGCGCGGTGAAAGCGAATTATAAAATTCAGCCGGGTGATCAGGTGACCGTCACTGTACCCGAACCGGAAGCGCTCGACGTCCTGGCAGAGCCTATGGATCTGGATATTTATTATGAGGACCAGGATGTGCTGGTCGTCAACAAACCTCGCGGAATGGTTGTTCACCCAGCACCCGGGCATCTTACGGGCACACTTGTAAACGGCCTTATGGCTCATTGCACAGACCTTTCCGGAATAAATGGCGTGATGCGTCCGGGTATTGTTCACAGAATCGATAAGGACACGTCCGGTTTATTAATGGTGGCGAAAAATGATATGGCGCACGAGTCACTTGTAAACCAATTGGTCAACAAAACGGTCACGCGGAAATATACGGCAGTTGTCCACGGGCTTATTTCTCACGATGATGGCACAATTGACGCGCCGATCGGACGAGATAAGAAAGACCGTCAAAGCATGACTGTGACACGTGATGGCAAAAACGCTGTCACTCATTTTCATGTACTAGAGCGTTTTCAGGATTTTACGTTAGTGGAATGCCAGCTTGAAACAGGGAGAACCCATCAAATTCGTGTTCATATGAAATATATCGGATTCCCATTAGCAGGCGATCCGAAATACGGCCCAAGAAAAACAATCGACTTTAATGGCCAAGCGCTTCACGCGGGAGTTTTAGGTTTTGACCATCCACGAACAGGAGAATATGTCGAATTTGAAGCGCCGCTTCCTGAGGATATGGCAGAATTAATCGAAAACCTCAGAAAAAACGGTTGACAGAGGGTTTCTTTTCTGAAATAATAAACGAAGCTGAATAGATTCTTTAAAACAGTCCAGAGAGGCTGAGAAGGATAACGGATTGACGGGATGCGTGTATAGGCGCGCACCTTGTCCTAAAACCCCTCTATGCTCTGGCAGGAGGGGTTTTTTCTTCTATATGAACTGTGAGGTGTCACACATTGAATCAAAAAGCTGTCATTCTCGACGAACAGGCAATCAGACGGGCGCTGACCAGGATTGCTCACGAAATGATCGAACGCAATAAAGGAATGAATAACTGCATCCTTGTCGGCATTAAGACAAGAGGGATTTACCTGGCAAAACGCCTTGCGGAACGCATTGAACAGATTGAGGGAAATCCTGTTACAGTCGGTGAAATTGATATTACTCTTTACAGAGACGATCTTTCTAAAAAAACGAGCAACGATGAACCGCTTGTAAAAGGTGCAGATATTCCGGTAGATATTACAGATCAAAAAGTCATTCTCGTTGATGATGTTCTGTATACCGGAAGAACAGTCAGAGCAGGAATGGATGCGCTTGTTGATGTAGGCAGACCTTCCTCCATTCAGCTTGCAGTGCTTGTGGACAGAGGACACCGGGAGCTGCCGATCCGAGCGGATTATATCGGGAAAAACATCCCGACATCAAAGTCTGAAAAGGTTATGGTTCAGCTTGATGAGGTAGACCAAAACGATCTCGTCGCCATTTATGAAAACGAATAATAGATCACCTTTTTAAGGGCAATCCAGAGAGGTTGCAAAGAGGTGCACAACAAAGGCCCAAAAAGCATTCGGCAGGTCTTTGTATGCCTCTTTGCGTAAAAAAGCAAAGAGGTTTTTTTATACAGTCATTGAGTCATCCTAAAATGAAAGTCAACAATCAGGGGGAAATCATCATGAGTAAGAAAAAAGTAAATTTAGGGGTCAGGGATGTCCCGACACCTTTCTCTTGGGTTTCATTCAGCCTTCAGCATTTGTTTGCCATGTTTGGCTCAACCATTTTGGTTCCGAAGCTCGTCGGAATGAGTCCTGCTGTGGCGTTGGTGACAAGCGGCATCGGAACACTGGCGTACCTTCTTATTACCAAAGGACAAATTCCGGCGTATCTCGGTTCATCCTTCGCCTTTATTTCTCCGATCATTCTGGTAAAAGCGACCGGCGGGCCGGGAGCGGCAATGGTTGGAGCGTTTCTTGCAGGGCTGGTGTACGGGCTGATTGCCTTATTGATTAGGCAGCTTGGAACAGGATGGTTGATGAAGATTCTCCCGCCTGTAGTCGTAGGGCCTGTTATTATCGTCATCGGGCTGGGACTGGCAAGCACTGCAGTAAATATGGCGATGTATGCTGATCCGAACGCGAGTGAGTTGGTCTACAGCTTAAAGCACTTTAGTGTCGCAGGAGTTACGCTGGCAATCACGATTATTTGTGCGATTTTCTTACGAGGGTTTTTAAGCCTGATTCCGGTTTTGATCGGAATCATCGGCGGATACCTGTTTGCCCTTACTCAAGGGATTGTCAACTTCCAGCCGGTGCTTGACGCGAAATGGTTTGCAGTGCCTGAATTTATCATTCCGTTCAAAGATTATTCACCGTCAGTTACACTCGGCATCGCAGCCGCAATGGTTCCTGTCGCATTTGTCACAATGTCAGAGCATATCGGCCACCAAATGGTGCTGAGCAAGGTTGTCGGACAAGACTTCATTAAAAAGCCAGGTCTTCATCGCTCTATTATGGGTGACAGTGTGGCGACAATCCTCGCTTCCCTGATCGGCGGTCCGCCGACAACGACTTACGGAGAAAACATTGGCGTGCTGGCCATCACAAGAGTATTCAGCGTCTTTGTCATCGGAGGAGCGGCAGTGATTGCTTGTTGCTTCGGCTTTATCGGCAAAATTTCAGCGCTGATCAGTTCAGTGCCGTCAGCGGTCATGGGAGGCGTCTCCTTCCTGCTGTTCGGAATCATTGCTTCAAGCGGCCTGCGAATGCTGATTGACAACAAAATTGATTATGAAAACAACAGAAACCTCATTATTACATCAGTTATCCTTGTCATCGGTGTAGGAGGCGCTTTTATCCAAGTGTCTCAGGGCGGATTCCAAGTGTCAGGAATGGCGCTTGCCGCAATTGTCGGTGTCATCTTAAACCTGATTCTTCCGCAGGCGAAGGAAGAGCAGGCAGACACATCTGAACAACATCATATTTAAAACCTTTTAATGAAAGTCCAGAGAGGCTTGGAAGGGTTATGAAGAGAAGGAAGCTTCAATGCTGCCCTCTATTTAACCATACCCCGAGTCTATCTTAGACCGGGGTTTTTTTCAGCCTTAAGTTGAAAAGAGAGGGGAAAGAACATGAAGCATTTAACGACGATGAGTGAACTCAGCACTGAGGAAATCAAAGATTTGCTTCAAACAGCACAAGAGCTCAAAAGCGGAAAAACAGACAATCAGCTTACAGGAAAGTTTGCCGCAAACCTGTTTTTCGAACCGAGCACGAGAACGCGGTTCAGCTTTGAGGTCGCAGAAAAAAAGCTGGGCATGAATGTGCTAAACCTTGATGGAACAAGCACAAGCGTGCAAAAAGGCGAAACCTTATATGACACGATCCGGACGCTCGAATCAATCGGTGTGGACGTCTGCGTCATCAGGCACAGTGAGGATGAGTATTATGAAGAGCTTGTCAGCCAGGTGAACATTCCGATTCTGAATGCGGGAGACGGATGCGGCCAGCATCCAACACAATCACTGCTTGATTTAATGACGATTTATGAAGAGTTCAATACGTTCAAAGGGCTTACCGTCTCCATTCACGGCGACATCAAGCATAGCAGAGTGGCAAGGTCAAATGCGGAAGTGTTGACAAGATTGGGGGCCCGGGTCCTATTTTCCGGCCCTTCGGAATGGCAGGATGAAGAAAATACATTCGGCACGTATGTCTCAATGGATGAAGCAGTTGAGTCTTCCGATGTTGTCATGCTGCTGCGCATTCAAAATGAACGACATCAGTCAGCTGTCAGCCATGAAGGCTATTTAAACAAATACGGCTTGACCGTAGAACGGGCTGAGCGTATGAAGCGGCATGCGATCATCATGCATCCTGCTCCGGTAAACAGAGGAGTGGAGATTGATGACAGCTTAGTAGAAAGCGAAAAATCAAGAATCTTCAAGCAAATGCAAAATGGCGTATTTATCAGAATGGCAGTGATACAGCGTGCCTTACAAACCAATGTGAAAAGAGGAGAAGCAGCGTATGTCATATCTCATTAAAAACGGCTGGATACTAAACGAAAATGGTGAAAAAACACAAGCGGATATCCGAGTGACTGGAGAAACCATCACCGCAATCGGCAAGCTTGATGCAACGGATAATGAAACGGTAATTGATGCAAAAGGTTTGCTCGTTTCACCTGGGTTTGTTGATCTCCACGTGCATTTCAGAGAGCCGGGCGGAGAGAAAAAAGAAACTATTGAAACCGGGGCAAAAGCAGCGGCACGCGGCGGCTATACTACAGTAGCAGCAATGCCGAATACGCGGCCGGTTCCTGATACAAAGGAGCAGATGGAATGGGTGCAAAACAGAATTAAAGAAACATCATGCGTAAGAGTTCTTCCATATGCATCCATTACGATCAGACAAATCGGCGATGAAATGACAAACTTTGAAGCGTTAAAAGAAGCCGGGGCATTTGCTTTTACAGATGACGGCGTTGGTATACAGACAGCAGGAATGATGTATGAAGCGATGAAACGGGCAGCCGCAATTGACAAAGCGATTGTTGCACATTGCGAGGACAACTCCTTAATTTACGGAGGGAGCGTACATGAGGGGACATTCTCCAAAGCGAACGGGCTAAACGGCATTCCTTCTGTGTGTGAATCGGTTCATATTGCTCGCGATGTGCTGCTGGCTGAGGCGGCAAACTGCCATTATCATGTATGCCATATCAGCACAAAAGAATCTGTCAGAGTTGTACGCGATGCGAAAAAAGCGGGAATCAGAGTGACAGCAGAAGTATCGCCGCATCATTTGCTGCTTTGTGATGAGGACATCCCGGGGCTGAACACAAACTATAAAATGAATCCTCCGCTCCGCAGCCCAGAAGACAGAGCTGCTTTAATTGAAGGTCTTTTAGACGGAACAATTGATTTTATCGCAACAGACCATGCACCGCATACGGAAGAAGAGAAGAACACAGAAATGAAGCTGGCGCCATTCGGAATTGTCGGCTTAGAAACAGCATTCCCGCTTCTTTACACACACTTTGTCAAAAATGGCAGCTGGTCACTGAAGCAGCTGATTGACTACATGACAATCAAGCCATGCGAAGCGTTCGGTCTCCCATATGGAACATTACAAACGGGGCAAGCTGCGGACATTACGTTAATCGATTTAGAAAAAGAAGCAGTTATAGACAAAGAGACATTTTTATCAAAAGGAAAAAATACACCATTCAACGGCATCAGTTGCACCGGCTGGCCGGTCGCTACAATTGCGGCAGGGAAGCTTGCTTATGAAGAGGGGAGACTTGTCAAATGAAGAGACGATTAGTACTGGAAAACGGAGCGGTATTCGAGGGAGAAGCCTTCGGAAGCTTAGAACACAACATGGGAGAAGTCGTTTTTAATACTGGGATGACAGGCTATCAGGAAATTTTATCTGATCCTTCTTACTGCGGACAGATCGTAACATTAACATACCCGCTTATCGGAAATTACGGCATTAACCGTGATGATTTTGAATCCATTACTCCTTTTGTGAAAGGGCTGATCATCAAAGAATTATGTGAGCTGCCTTCCAACTGGCGTTCAGCATACACCTTAGACGAGTATTTAAAAATGAAAAACATTCCCGGACTCCAGGGGATTGATACAAGGAAGCTGACAAGAATGATCCGCACGGCAGGCGCGCTAAAAGGAACATTCGCTTCATCTGATGAAGATATCGAAGCAGTGCTGAAAAGACTGAACGAAACGGAATTGCCAAGAAATCAAGTATCCCAAGTATCAGCAAAAACAGCATATCCGAGCCCGGGAAGAGGCAAACGCATCGTCTTGGTTGACTTCGGCATGAAACACGGGATTCTAAGAGAGCTGAACAAACGGAAATGTGACGTCATCGTTGTGCCTTACAACATTACAGCGGAAGAGGTGCTTCAGCTGAAACCGGACGGTATCATGCTTTCTAACGGACCTGGAGACCCGAAGGATGTGCCTGAAGCGATTGAAATGATTAAAGGTGTTCTTGGAAAAGTGCCATTATTCGGAATATGTCTCGGCCACCAATTATTCGCGCTGGCGTGCGGGGCGAATACTGAAAAAATGAAATTCGGCCACAGGGGCTCAAACCACCCGGTAAAAGAGCTGGCTACAGGAAAAGTTGCCTTAACATCTCAAAACCATGGATATACAGTTTCGTCTATCAGTAAAACAGAACTGGAAGTGACGCATATCGCAATTAACGACGATACGATTGAAGGGCTGAAGCATAAAACATTGCCGGCATTTACGGTTCAATATCATCCCGAAGCCTCACCTGGTCCTGAGGATGCCAACCATCTATTTGACAGATTCATCGAAATGATCGAAACAACAGAGAAAGAAGGGGAAGCGGTATGCCAAAACGCGTAGACATTAACAAAATTTTAGTAATCGGATCTGGACCGATCATCATCGGCCAAGCAGCAGAATTTGACTATGCGGGAACACAAGCCTGTCTTGCTTTGAAAGAAGAAGGTTATGAAGTCATCCTTGTCAACTCAAACCCTGCCACGATCATGACAGATACAGAAATGGCTGACCGGGTTTATATCGAACCGCTCACACCTGAATTCCTGACACGAATCATCAGAAAAGAGCGCCCAGATGCCATTCTTCCTACACTCGGAGGCCAAACCGGTTTGAATCTTGCGGTTGAGCTTTCTGAAAGAGGTGTTCTGGCAGAATGCGGCGTCGAAGTGCTTGGCACAAAACTGTCTGCGATTCAGCAAGCTGAAGACCGTGACTTGTTCAGAACATTAATGAATGAACTGAATGAACCGGTGCCTGAAAGTGAGATTATTCACTCCCTCGAAGAAGCAGAAAAATTCGTCAGTCAAATTGGATTCCCTGTCATTGTCCGCCCGGCATATACATTAGGCGGAACAGGCGGAGGCATCTGCTCGAATGAGACAGAGTTAAAAGAAATCGTTGAGAACGGCTTGAAATTAAGCCCGGTACACCAATGTCTTCTTGAAAAAAGCATCGCCGGCTATAAAGAAATCGAGTATGAAGTCATGAGAGACAGCCAGGATCACGCCATTGTCGTTTGTAACATGGAAAACATTGATCCAGTTGGAATCCATACTGGAGACAGTATTGTTGTCGCGCCGAGCCAAACGCTCAGCGATCGCGAGTATCAGCTCTTGCGGAATGTATCGTTAAAACTGATTCGCGCGCTTGGGATCGAAGGCGGATGTAACGTCCAGCTCGCCTTAGATCCAGACAGCTTCCAATATTACATTATTGAAGTAAATCCGCGTGTCAGCCGTTCATCTGCTCTTGCATCAAAAGCAACGGGATACCCGATAGCAAAGCTCGCTGCTAAAATTGCAGTCGGACTTTCATTAGATGAAATGATGAACCCGGTGACAGGAAAAACATATGCAGCATTTGAACCTGCTCTTGACTATGTCGTATCCAAAATTCCGCGCTGGCCGTTTGATAAATTTGAATCAGCAAACAGAAAGCTTGGCACGCAAATGAAAGCGACAGGTGAGGTCATGGCAATCGGCCGCACGCTTGAAGAGTCATTGCTGAAGGCAGTGCGTTCGCTGGAAGCGGATGTGTATCATCTTGAATTGAAGGACGCCGCTGACATTTCAGATGAGCTTCTTGAAAAGCGAATTAAAAAGGCCGGTGATGAACGCTTATTCTACTTAGCTGAAGCGTACAGAAGAGGCTACACGGTAGAAGACCTCCATGAATTTTCCGCTATCGATGTCTTCTTCTTGCATAAGCTGTTCGGAATCGTACAGTTTGAAAAAGAATTGAAGGCCAATGCGGGCAATACGGATGTGCTGAGACGGGCAAAAGAACTCGGCTTCTCTGATCAGTACATTAGCCGCGAGTGGAAAATGAAAGAATCTGAGCTTTACAGCTTGAGAAAACAAGCGGGGATTGCGCCGGTATTCAAAATGGTAGATACGTGCGCGGCGGAATTCGAGTCAGAAACGCCATACTTCTATAGCACATACGAAGAAGAAAATGAATCTGTCGTTACAGATAAGAAAAGTGTGATGGTGCTTGGTTCGGGTCCGATTCGAATCGGTCAGGGTGTCGAGTTCGACTATGCGACGGTTCACTCTGTATGGGCAATTAAACAAGCAGGCTATGAAGCCATTATTGTCAATAACAACCCGGAAACCGTTTCAACAGACTTCAGCATCTCAGACAAGCTGTATTTTGAACCGCTTACGATTGAAGATGTTATGCACATCATTGACCTCGAACAGCCAATGGGCGTTGTCGTACAGTTCGGCGGACAAACTGCGATTAACCTTGCTGACGAGCTTTCTGCGCGCGGAGTGAAAATCCTTGGAACTTCATTAGAAGATTTAGACCGTGCAGAAGACCGGGATAAATTTGAACAAGCGCTTGGAGAACTTGGTGTTCCGCAGCCGCTTGGCAAAACAGCCACATCAGTTGATCAGGCGGTAAGCATCGCGAGCGATATCGGTTACCCGGTACTGGTACGCCCTTCCTATGTACTTGGCGGCCGGGCAATGGAGATTGTGTATCATGAAGAAGAGCTGCTTCATTACATGAAAAACGCAGTTAAAATCAATCCGCAGCACCCTGTATTAATTGACAGATACTTGACAGGAAAAGAAATTGAAGTCGATGCAGTATCCGACGGTGAAACAGTCGTCATTCCGGGAATTATGGAGCACATTGAACGTGCGGGCGTTCACTCCGGAGACTCAATCGCTGTTTATCCGCCTCAGTCTCTCACAGAGGACATCAAGAAAAAAATTGAACAATACACGATCGCATTGGCTAAAGGGCTGAATATTGTCGGTTTGCTCAATATTCAATTCGTCTTGTCGCAAGGCGAGGTGTACGTGCTAGAAGTGAATCCGAGATCAAGCAGAACCGTACCGTTTTTAAGCAAAATTACGGGTATCCCAATGGCGAATCTCGCAACAAAAATCATTCTTGGTCAAAAGCTGGCTGCGTTTGGCTATACAGAGGGCCTTCAGCCTGAACAGCAAGGTGTATTTGTAAAAGCGCCGGTCTTCTCCTTTGCCAAGCTGAGAAGAGTGGACATTACGTTAGGGCCTGAAATGAAATCAACAGGTGAAGTCATGGGGAAAGATTCGACACTTGAAAAGGCGCTCTACAAAGCCTTGATTGCTTCAGGTATTCAAATCCCGAACTACGGTTCCGTGCTTTTAACAGTAGCTGATAAGGACAAAGAAGAAGGGCTTGCCATTGCTAAGCGGTTCCACGCGATCGGCTACAACATTTTAGCGACGGAAGGAACGGCAGGCTACTTGAAAGAAGCTTCCATTCCAGCGAAGGTCGTCGGAAAAATCGGTCAGGATGGCCCGAACCTGCTTGACGTCATCAGAAACGGAGAAGCGCAGTTTGTCATCAATACGCTGACAAAAGGAAAGCAGCCGGCAAGAGACGGTTTTAGAATCAGACGTGAATCAGTAGAAAATGGTGTTGCCTGCCTAACATCTTTAGATACGGCAGAGGCGATATTGCGAGTGCTGGAAAGCATGACATTCCGTGCTGATCAAATGCCGGCACTCAACACAAATCAGGAGGCGGCAGTCACTATATGAAAAAAGCGTATTTGACAGTATGTTCTAACCAGCAAATTGCAGACCGGGTGTATCAAATGGTTCTGAAAGGGGAGCTTGTCCAAGGGTTTACAACCCCTGGACAGTTCCTTCATCTTAAAGTGAGCGAAGCGGTTACGCCTCTTTTGAGAAGACCAATCAGCATCGCAGACGTCAACTTTGAAAAAAATGAAGTCACCATCATTTATCGGATAGATGGGGAAGGGACAAGACTCTTGTCACTGAAGCAGCAGGGAGAATTTGTGGATGTCCTCGGGCCTTTGGGAAATGGCTTTCCTGTTAATGAAGTTCAACCCGGAAAGACGGCTTTGCTGGTAGGAGGCGGAGTAGGTGTGCCGCCTCTCCAAGAGCTGTCGAAACGCTTGAATGAAAAAGGGGTAAATGTCATCCACGTTTTAGGATTCCAATCGGCAAAGGATGTTTTTTACGAGGAAGAATGCCGGCAGTACGGAGACACGTATGTGGCAACAGCTGACGGAAGCTACGGGGAAACCGGATTTGTCACAGATGTGATTAAACGGAAAAATCTAGAGTTTGATATCCTCCTCAGCTGCGGGCCGACACCGATGCTTAAGGCGTTAAAACAGGAATATGCCCATAAAGAAGTATATCTGTCCATGGAGGAACGAATGGGCTGCGGAATCGGCGCATGCTTCGCGTGTGTGTGCCATACAAACGAAAGTGAGACATCCTATGTAAAAGTATGTCTCGACGGGCCTGTATTTAAAGCTCAGGAGGTGGCGCTGTAATGCTAGAGGTGAAATTGCCGGGACTTGATTTGAAAAACCCAATCATTCCTGCATCAGGCTGCTTCGGTTTTGGAAAAGAATTTTCACGTTTTTATGATTTGTCTTGTCTTGGAGCCATCATGATTAAGGCTACGACAAAGGAGCCGCGCTTTGGGAATCCGACGCCGCGGGTAGCTGAGACTGGTGCTGGAATGCTCAATGCGATCGGTCTCCAAAATCCGGGGCTGGATAGTGTGTTGCATAATGAGCTGCCGTGGCTTGAGCAGTTTGATACGCCGATCATTGCCAATGTCGCAGGTTCTCAAGTCGAGGATTATGTTGAAGTTGCAGAGCATATTAGCAAAGCGCCTAATGTTCATGCTCTTGAATTGAATATTTCCTGCCCGAATGTGAAAACAGGCGGAATCGCTTTTGGCACGAATCCTCAAATGGCTGCCGATTTGACAAAAGCGGTGAAAGAGGTTTCGGATGTACCCGTTTATGTGAAGCTTTCCCCGAACGTGGCCAATATCACAGAAATTGCATTAGCGATCGAGGAAGCGGGAGCGGACGGTCTTACGATGATCAACACACTAATCGGCATGAGACTCGATTTAAAAACCGGCAAACCGATATTAGCGAATAAAACAGGGGGACTTTCGGGTCCTGCTGTGAAGCCGGTTGCCATTCGCATGGTGTATGAAGTCAGCCAGATGGTCAATATCCCGATTATCGGAATGGGAGGCGTGCAAACGGCTGAAGATGCCCTGGAATTTCTTCTCGCGGGAGCAAGCGCAGTCGCTGTCGGAACAGCAAACTTTGTGAATCCTTTTGCATGTCCAGAGATTATTGAACAGCTCCCATCTGTTTTGCGCCAATACGGCTATCAATCAATTGAAGAATGCATCGGAAGGAGCTGGAATCATGAAAAACAACCTGCCCATCATCGCGCTTGATTTTGCATCAGCTGAAGAAACACTCGCGTTCTTAGCTCCTTTTCAGCAAGAACCGTTATTTGTAAAGGTTGGAATGGAGCTTTTTTATCAAGAAGGGCCATCGATCGTGAAACAATTAAAAGAAAGAAACTGCGAGCTGTTTTTAGATCTAAAGCTTCATGACATCCCGACTACTGTAAACAAAGCGATGAAGCGCCTTGCCAGTCTCGGAGTAGATCTCGTCAATGTTCATGCTGCCGGGGGCAAAAAAATGATGCAGGCAGCTCTCGAAGGCTTAGAAGAAGGTACGCCGGCTGGAAAAAAACGTCCGTCACTGATCGCGGTAACCCAGCTGACAAGCACATCTGAACAAATCATGAAAGATGAACTGCTGATCGAAAAATCTCTGATTGATACGGTTGTGCACTACAGCAAACAGGCGGAAGAGAGCGGACTGGATGGAGTGGTCTGCTCTGTTCATGAAGCAAAAGCCATTTATCAAGCGGTGTCGCCTTCATTTCTGACTGTCACTCCGGGGATCAGAATGTCTGAGGACGCTGCGAATGACCAAGTCCGCGTAGCGACGCCTGCTATTGCAAGAGAGAAAGGTTCATCAGCGATTGTAGTAGGACGCTCGATTACAAAAGCGGAAGACCCGGTAAAAGCCTATAAGGCTGTCAGACTTGAATGGGAGGGAATTAAATCTTGAAACAAATCATCGCAAAACATCTATTAGACATCCAAGCTGTATTTTTACGCCCGAACGAGCCGTTCACATGGGCAAGCGGCATTTTATCTCCAATCTACTGTGACAACCGCCTTACGCTATCTTTCCCAGAGGTCAGAAATGATGTCGCCTCAGGCATCAGCAAGCTTGTCAAAGAGCATTTTCCTGAAGCTGAAATGATTGCGGGAACAGCAACCGCGGGTATTCCTCATGCTGCTCTTGCGGCTGACCGTTTGAATCTTCCGATGTGTTATGTGAGGAGCAAGCCGAAGGCGCACGGTAAAGGCAATCAGATTGAGGGAGCTGTGCAAGAAGGGCAAAAAACAGTCGTCATTGAAGACTTAATCTCCACAGGAGGCAGCGTGCTTGAAGCTTGTGCAGCTTTACAAGCGGCCGGCTGTGAAGTGCTTGGTGTCGTCTCAATCTTTACGTACGGACTTCCTAAAGCGGAGGAAGCCTTCGCAAAGGCAGAACTGCCATACTACTCATTAACTGATTATGATACGCTCACAGAGGTCGCGCTTGAAAACGGAAATATTCATTCAGATGATCTAAAAAAGCTGCAAACATGGAAACGAAATCCCGAGTCAAAAGATTGGTTTAAAAAATAAAAAATAAATTCAAATGATGTAAAGAGGCTTCAAAGCCTTGCTGTACTTGAAAACAGGCTGTGAGGCCTGTTTTTTTATTAATCCTATAAAAAAAGTCGGGTTGACTTATGTTAGAATTGTGCTAAAATTTACTACAAATCTAAAAACTTATCAAGAGCGGCTGAGGGACTGGACCTATGAAGCCCGGCAACCTGCATAGTTTGTAAGGTGCTACTTCCAGCAAAATGAATTCCATTTTGAAAGATAAGGGCTGCATGCTGTTCCTGTCTTTCTTTCCGCCGGATTGAAAGTTTTTTATTTTAAGAGGAAAAAAGGCTGTCTGTGATATCAGCAGCCGCGAATCACATTACAATTGGGAAAAGACAACCGGCAGAAAGCTACTGTTTGTTTGTCTCCGAAAGGAGGAAAGAAGAAATGTTAACGTACGATAATTGGGAAGAACCAACGATTACATTTCCGGAAGACGATCCTTACAAAGGAGCGCTGTCAGTTTTAAAATGGGCATACGGCCATTACGGCAATCAGCTTGTTTATGCCTGCAGTTTCGGAATTGAGGGAATCGTTCTGATTGACTTAATTTATAAAGTGAAAAAAGACGCAGAGATTGTGTTTCTTGATACAGGACTTCATTTTAAAGAAACCTATGAAACAATTGAACGAGTGAAAGAGCGTTATCCGGGTCTTAATATCATCCTGAAAAAACCAGACCTCACCCTTGAGGAACAAGCCGAAGAACATGGTGACAAACTGTGGGAAAGAGAGCCGAATCAGTGCTGCTATCTTAGAAAGGTCGTTCCTTTAAGAGAGGCGCTTTCAGGACATCCAGCCTGGCTTTCCGGCCTGCGTCGTGATCAAGGGCCAAGCCGTGCCAATACGAATTTCTTAAACAAAGATGAAAAATTCAAGTCAGTAAAAGTTTGCCCGCTTATCCATTGGACTTGGAAAGACATTTGGAGATACACATCCCGGAATGAACTGGACTACAATCCGCTTCATGACCAAGGATATCCAAGTATTGGCTGTGCGCCTTGCACTGCTCCCGCTTTTACAGCAGAGGATTTGCGCTCAGGCAGATGGAATGGTATGGCGAAAACAGAATGCGGACTGCATGAATAAGGAGCTGCAAAATGGAATTAGCCGCTATTTTATTTAGCTTGTTTTTCGCGATGAATATTGGTGCAAGCGGCGCTGCAGCTTCGATGGGGGTTGCTTACGGCTCCGGAGCCATCAAAAAGAAAACCTACGCTTTGATCCTATGCGCAGTCGGTGTCTTTGCCGGGGCGGTCATTGGCGGAGGCGAGGTTGTAAAAACAATCAGCTCCGGCATTATTCCTGAGCAGACGATTACACTGACGATTGTTTGCATCATTATTGGAGCTGCTGCCCTGTCGCTCTTTACTGCTAATCTGCTCGGCATTCCTTTGTCGACAAGTGAAGTAACAGTCGGCGCGGTTGTCGGCGTGGGAGTGGCTTATAAAGTATTGTTTGTGAACAATCTTCTGATCATTGTGTCATTTTGGGTTTTTGTCCCGCTGTTCGCTTTCGGCTTCACCTATTTCGTATCTAAGCTGTTTCGTTATTTTAAGATTGAAGTAAAATCTTCTAAAAAGCAAAAAATCCTCGGCGTTGTTTTGTTAGTTGCCGGATTTTTCGAAGCATTCTCTGCCGGCATGAATAACGTGGCGAATGCTGTTGGCCCGTTAGTAGCTGCCGGTGTGCTTGATGTCGGAAAAGGAACCTTGTATGGAGGAGCTTTTGTTGCTCTTGGCGCACTGTTATTAGGCCGGCGTGTGCTAGAAACAAACGGGAAGAAAATTACGAGATTCTCCAAAGGGGAAGGCATTCTCTTATCCGGTACAGGAGCCGGACTGGTGATCATCAGTTCTGTATTTGGGATGCCGGTGCCCTTGGCGCAAGTCACGTCATCGTCTATTATCGGAATAGGCATGGCAAAAAACGGTCCGAACGTGTTCCATAAACAAGTTGTTCAAACGATGCTGAAGGTATGGATCGTATCGCCGTTTTTATCTTTATCGATTTCTTATCTGCTTGTATCCTTGTTTTTAAAAGCAGATTATTATTCGATCTTTATCATGGTAAGTGTGCTTTTAGCGGCGGGGGGTGCCGTCAGCCTGACAAAGGCCATTCGTAAAGAGAGACGCTCAGTCCACGAACAAGGCGGGGGAATCTGATCATTAATCTGAGTAATTTTATAAGTTAACTAGGAGGAGATGGATATTATGAGCTTAGCACCACACGGAGGAACATTAGTAAACAGAGTAGATGAATCATATGATGTGAGCGGCATCCAAAAAGAAATTGAACTTGATTTAATTTCTTTCGCGGATTTGGAATTGATCGGTATCGGTGCATACAGCCCGATTGAAGGTTTCTTTAATGAAAAAGATTACGTATCTGTAGTCGAAAACATGCGTCTTTCTTCCGGCGTTGTCTGGTCTCTTCCGATCACGCTTCCGGTCGATGCGCAAAAAGCAGCGGAACTGTCACTTGGTGAAACGGTAAAGTTAACGTATGAAGGAGAAACATACGGCGTTATCCAAATCGAAGATCTGTACGTGCCTGACAAACAAAAAGAAGCTGTCAATGTGTACAAAACAGATGAACAGGAGCATCCTGGTGTTAAAAAGCTGTTCAGCCGCGGCAATACATATGTCGGCGGGCCGATTACGTTGATTAAAAAAGCTTCAAAACAGTTCCCTGAATTTACATTTGAACCGTCAGAAACGAGACGCCAGTTTGCGGAAAAAGGCTGGGAAACCATTGTCGGTTTCCAAACAAGAAACCCTGTTCACAGAGCGCATGAATACATTCAAAAAACGGCTCTTGAAACAGTAGACGGCTTGTTCTTGAATCCGTTAGTAGGTGAAACAAAATCTGATGACATTCCAGCTGATGTACGGATGGAAAGCTACCAAGTGCTTCTTGATCATTATTACCCGAAAGATCGCGTTTTCCTTGGTGTCTTTTTAGCGGCGATGCGTTATGCAGGCCCGAGAGAAGCAATTTTCCACGCGCTTGTCAGAAAGAACTACGGCTGCACACATTTCATCGTCGGTCGTGATCATGCAGGTGTAGGCGACTATTACGGAACATACGAAGCACAGGAGCTGTTTGACACATTTAAACCTGAAGAACTCGGAATTACACCGCTGAAATTTGAGCACAGCTTCTTCTGTAAAAAATGCGGAAATATGGGAACAGCGAAAACATGCCCTCATGGCAGAGAGCATCACGTCATTTTATCAGGCACTAAGGTAAGAGGCATGCTGAGAGACGGTGTGCTGCCGCCTGCTGAATTCAGTCGGAAAGAAGTAGTAGAAGTGTTAATCAAAGGGATGAAGAAAAAAGAAGAAGTAGGCGTATCTTAAGGAGGACTGGCAGTGACAAATCGCGATATTGTATGGCATGAAGCCTCTATCACAAAAGAAGAGTATCAGCAAAAAAACAAGCATAAAAGCTCCATTCTCTGGCTGACAGGGTTAAGCGGCTCAGGCAAATCAACCATTGCCAACGCCGCTGCGAGAGAATTGTTTGAGCAAGGCTACCAAGTGATTGTGCTTGACGGGGATAATATCCGTCACGGCCTAAATAAGGATCTTGGTTTTTCTGATGAAGACCGAAAAGAAAACATCCGCCGGATCGGAGAGGTGGCGAAGCTTTTTGTTCAGCAGGGAACCATTGTGATTACTGCTTTTATCTCTCCTTTCCGCGAGGACAGGCAACAGGTTCGCGAGCTTGTGGAAGCGGGCGAATTTAATGAAGTCTACATTAAATGCGACCTTGATATTTGTGAACAAAGAGATCCGAAAGGACTTTACAAAAAAGCAAGAAACGGCGAGATTCCGTTCTTTACAGGAATTGATTCACCTTATGAAGAACCGGAAGCTCCAGAGCTCGTTCTTGATTCAGGACAGCATGACCGTGAAGCGTGTAAAAATCAGCTGATCGAGTTTGTTAAACAAAAATTGAGCTGAATATGATCTGCTGCGTTCTTCTCAGGTGCCGGAATGCAAGCGAGAACATCATCACAGCGAATGCTCTGGAAGAACTCGAATAGATCGGGGGAAATACGATGGGGAAAGTATATATTGTAGGAGCGGGTCCCGGTGACCCTGATCTGCTGACAATTAAAGCGCTGAAAGCCATTGAAAAAGCTGATGTCATCTTATATGACAGATTAGTAAATAAAGAGATTTTACAATATGCCAAAGAGCAAGCAGACCTGATCTACTGCGGGAAGCTTCCGGATTTTCATACGATGAAGCAGGAAACCATCAATCGATTTCTTGTGAAGTATGCGCAAAAAGGGAAAATGGTTGTCAGACTGAAAGGCGGAGACCCTTTTGTGTTCGGGAGAGGAGGGGAAGAAGCGGAATGCCTCTCTGAAAATGGAATTCCGTTTGAAATCATCCCCGGCATTACGTCTGGAATCGCGGCAGCCGCTTATGCCGGAATTCCTGTTACTCATCGGGAGGCGGGCTCTAATGTCGCTTTTGTAACGGGTCACTATAAAAAAGAAGAAGATTTTGAGGAAAAGTGGAAAGCGCTGGCTACAGGAATTGATACACTTGTCATCTATATGGGTATCAAAAACGTGCAGCAGATTGAGAGAAAACTCCTTGAAAATGGCCGGGACGGTTCTACGCCGGCAGCCTTTATTCATTGGGGAACAACGGACAAGCAAAAATCTGTTTTTTGTACAGTTGACACCCTTTCAGAAACGGTGATAAAAGAAAACATTACAAATCCGAGTTTAATTGTCATTGGAAATGTTGTAAATTATCACTATAAGCTGGAATGGTTTGAATCTGAACTGAAAAAACAAGATTTAAGCGAGGCGTTGTAAAAATGAAACAAGCAATTTTATATGTCGGCCACGGCAGCCGGGTCAAAAAAGCGCAGCAAGAAGCCGCAGTCTTTTTGGAAGGATGCAAGGCCCACATCTCTGTGCCAGTACAAGAAATCAGCTTTTTAGAGCTTCAGGAGCCGGCAATTGAGACAGGATTTGAAGCATGTGTGAAGCAAGGCGCCACTCATATCGCAGTGGTGCCTCTGCTTCTTTTAACAGCTGCGCATGCAAAACATGATATTCCGGAAGAAATTGTCCGTGCTGCATCCCGATATCCGTCAGTCCGTATTTCATACGGAAAGCCGATCGGGATTGACAAAGAAGTAGTCAAGGCTGTATATCACCGAATGAAAGACATAGGTGTTCCGTATGAAAATGCCAGAGTGGTGCTCATCGGAAGGGGAAGTTCAGATCCAGATGTCAAAAGAGACGTAACCGGAATTGCTAATCTTCTTCAGGAAATGGTTCCAGTGAAGGAAGTCATTCCGTGCTTTTTGACAGCATGCGGCCCGAATTACAAAGAGGTTTTTTCAGAACTTGAAAAAGATGACGGCATAACAACCTTTATCGTTCCATATTTGCTCTTTACGGGTATGCTGATGAATGAAATCGAACGAGAGGTTCAGAAATTAAAAGCTCATAATCCGAACGTCTACCTCTCTTCCTATATCGGTTTTCATCCTCATGTGAAAAACGCATTTTTGAACCGTGTGAGAGAAACTGCGGCAAATCCTGAGGGACAATTTGATTTCGATGGAGGTTCATATGCTTCCGCTGCACATTAGCCTGGAAAAGAAGAAGGTTGTCATTGCGGGGGGCGGAAGCATCGCTCTCAGAAGGCTGAAAACGGTGATTTCTGAGGGAGCTGATATAACGCTCGTCAGTCCGGATGTTGAACCGGAAATCAAGCAAATGGCAGAAGAGCGACGTATCAAATGGGAAAAACGGACAATTGAAAAAGAAGATTATCTCAATGCTTTCTTCATTATTGCTGCGACGGATAATGCGGCAGTGAACAAAGAAATTGCCCAATCCGCTTCGCCTTTTCAGCTTGTCAATTGTGTCAGTGACGCTGAGCTTGGCAATGTATATATGCCGAAAATCGTAAAAAGAGGGCATGTCACTGTGTCTGTTTCTACAAGCGGAGCCAGTCCAAAGCACACGAAAGAGCTTGCTGAAAACGTGGATAAGCTGATTGACGGCGATTTTGTTGCTGAAGTGAACAGGCTTTATCAGGTGAGAAGAAAGAAATAAGCCAGAGCATACAAATGCTCTGGCTTTTATTTATGCGGCTCAGCTTTTTTTGAGCTTGATGACAGTATCAGCATCAGGCGTGACAAAGACGGTATGCTGGCTGTCATAGGTGACGAAACCGGGTTTCGCGCCGTTTGGTTTTTTGACATGCCTGATTTTTGTATAATCTACAGGCACTGAACTTGAATCTTTAGCTTTTGAAAAATAAGCTGCAATTGTCGCGGCTTCCATGATTGTTTGCTCATCCGGTTCGCTGCTTCTGATCACAACGTGGGAGCCGGGAATGTCCTTCGTGTGAAGCCAGATATCGTCTCTAGCCGCCGCTCTGGTCGTTAAATATTCATTTTGACGATTGTTCTTACCCACTAAAATTGTCAGGCCTGAGGTGGATTCATATGTTTCTAACACCGGATTGTGCGGTTTTTGCTTTTTCTGGCCCTTTTGCTGCTTAGGGCGCAAATATTTGCCCTCAACAAGCTCTTCCCTGATTTCACTGATATCCCGGGGAGAAGCGGACGAAAGCTGCTGAATCAGCTGATCAAAATATTCGATCTCTTCCTGTGCCAGCCGGATTTGCTCCTCGACAACTGCGACCGAATTTTTCGCTTTCTGATATTTCGTGAAATAGGCCTGTGCGTTTTCAGAAGGCGTTTTGTTCGGGTTTAAAGGAATCGTGATTGTCGGGCTTTCTTCATCATAATAATTGATGACCTCAGCCTGTTTATCACCTTTTTTCAGCATATATAAATTAGCGGTTAAAAGCTCCCCGTAAAGCTGAAATTCCTTCGCGTTTTCCGAATACTCCAGGGTTTTCTCTAATTTTTTGATTTTGTTGGCATTCTTCTTCCGTTCGTTCACAACAAAACGCTCAAGATCCTGAGCCTGCTGTTTGACTCGGTCTCGTTCAGCTTTTCCGAAATAAAAACGGTCGAGCAGTTCGCTTAATGAATCAAAACGGCGCGCTTCGCCCTTTAGATGAGTCAGCTCCAGTAAATAAAAATATTCCTTTCCGTTTACAGTCGTAATGTTGGGAATGAAACGGTGCTCTTTCACTTCGGCAAACAGTGCCAGCAACGCTTTTGGCAGTGTGACTTTGTTGGCAAGACCTGCTCTGTGAACCGCTTCTTTGGCGAAAAGCGGAGACACGCCTGAAAAGTGGTCGACAATTTGTTTATCAAGCCTTCCTTCTTGAAAGCTGAGGTGACGCAAAATATCATCTTCTGACGCCTCAAGAGGCGATATTTTGTCCTGAGCAGGCGGAAGCTTATAATCTTGGCCGGGCAGTACTGTACGGTAGCTGTTCATTGACGGTGATAAATGCTTAAGTCCGTCGATAATCACATTTTCTGCTGCGTCAGTCAAAATGATATTGCTGTGACGGCCCATAATTTCTACATAAAGCTTTCGTACGGTTTCATCGCCAATTTCGTTTCGGCTTTTGATATGAAAAATCATAATGCGGTCTAAGCCCGCTTGTTCAATTTTCTCAATGAATCCGCCTTCGATATGCTTTCTCAGCAACATGCAAAACATTGGCGGTTCGCTTGGATTTTCATAAGCTTGTGCCGTGATATGCACCCGTGAATAGCTCGGATGTGCCGATAATAATAGTTTTTGGTTTTTTCCCTTGGCACGTATGTGGAAAATCACATCGTGCTTATATGGCTGATGGACTTTTGTAATTCGTCCGCCCATTATTTTCTCGTTAAGTTCGTGTGTCATTCCGTATGTAAACATGCCATCAAACGACATATGCAATACACCCTCTCATTCTTCCTGCATTCGATAATTATAGCATGAAATGGGACGAGTCAGAATAAGCATGCTTATAGAGTGATATCTCTATAAGAGAGCAGGGGAGTGGACGAGCGGAATGAAGTTTCATGAAATGGGACAAACAGATTTACTAGAGGCAACCAATACGTCCATGAAACAAGGATTAACAGAAAAAGAGGTAAAAAAACGCCTTGACAAGCATGGACCAAACGAGCTGCAAGAAGGGAAAAAAACTTCAGCGCTTCTCTTGTTTTTCGCGCAGTTCAAAGATTTTATGGTGCTTGTGCTTCTGGCGGCAACGTTAATCTCAGGATTTCTTGGTGAATATGTAGATGCGGTTGCGATTATTGCGATTGTGTTTGTGAATGGCATACTCGGTTTCTTTCAAGAAAGGCGTGCTGAGCAATCCCTTCAGGCTTTAAAAGAGCTTTCAACACCGCATGTCATGGCACTAAGGGAAGGAAGCTGGACAAAGATTCCTTCTAAGGAACTGGTGCCGGGGGATATTGTGAAATTTACGAGCGGGGACAGAATTGGCGCAGACGTTCGAATTGTTGAAGCGAGAAGCCTTGAAATAGAAGAATCAGCGCTGACCGGGGAATCAATCCCGGTTGTGAAGCATGCTGATAAATTGAAAAAACCGGATGTTTCACTCGGCGATATTACCAATATGGCATTTATGGGAACGATTGTGACCCGCGGCAGCGGTGTCGGGGTTGTCGTCGGGACAGGAATGAATACGGCTATGGGGAAAATTGCCGACATGCTTGAATCAGCAGGGACATTGTCAACCCCGCTGCAAAGAAGACTGGAGCAGCTCGGAAAGATTTTGATTGTTGTTGCATTGCTTCTGACCGTACTTGTCGTTGCTGTCGGTGTTATTCAGGGTCATGATCTGTACAGTATGTTTTTAGCAGGTGTCTCGTTAGCGGTAGCCGCTATTCCGGAGGGGCTGCCGGCGATTGTGACAGTGGCGCTTTCGCTTGGTGTACAGAGGATGATTAAACAAAAATCCATTGTTAGAAAGCTTCCTGCTGTTGAAACGCTTGGGTGTGCGTCTATCATTTGTTCAGATAAAACAGGGACAATGACCCAAAACAAAATGACGGTGACACATGTTTGGTCCGGGGGGAAAACATGGAGAGTGGCAGGGGCCGGCTATGAACCGAAAGGAAGCTTCACACTAAACGAAAAAGAGATCAGTGTCAATGAACATAAGCCGCTTCAGCAGATGCTTCTGTTCGGAGCGCTTTGTAACAACTCCAATATTGAGAAAAGAGACGGCGAATATGTGCTTGACGGAGATCCGACAGAGGGAGCGCTGCTCACCGCGGCAAGAAAAGGCGGTTTTTCAAAGGAGTTTGTTGAATCAAACTACCGGGTGGTCGAAGAATTTCCGTTTGATTCTGCACGGAAAATGATGACTGTCATCGTAGAGGATCAAGACAGAAAGCGCTATATCATTACAAAAGGTGCACCGGATGTACTGATGCAGCGATCTTCCCGTATTTATTATGACGGCTCAGCGGCTCTTTTTTCAAATGAAAGAAAAGCAGAAACAGAGGCGGTATTAAGACATTTGGCATCACAGGCGCTCAGAACGATAGCCGTCGCCTACAGGCCGATAAAAGCAGGCGAAACACCGTCAATGGAGCAGGCGGAAAAAGATCTGACCATGCTTGGCCTTTCAGGTATCATTGATCCCCCGCGGCCGGAAGTCAGACAGGCGATAAAAGAATGCCGTGAAGCAGGAATTAAGACCGTTATGATTACAGGTGATCATGTAGAAACTGCTAAAGCGATAGCGAAAGACTTGCGCCTCCTTCCGAAAAGCGGCAAAATCATGGACGGCAAGATGCTGAATGAACTTTCTCAAGAAGAGCTTTCTCATGTGGTGGAGGATGTATATGTATTTGCCCGCGTTTCCCCTGAACATAAACTAAAAATCGTAAAAGCCTATCAGGAGAACGGGCATATTGTGGCGATGACGGGAGACGGCGTCAATGATGCTCCTGCCATTAAACAAGCTGATATCGGAGTCTCTATGGGCATTACCGGGACAGATGTGGCCAAAGAAGCATCATCTCTTGTTCTCGTAGATGATAATTTTGCGACGATTAAATCAGCGATAAAAGAAGGCAGGAACATCTACGAAAATATCAGGAAGTTTATCAGATACCTGCTGGCGTCTAACGTCGGAGAAATCCTTGTCATGCTGTTTGCGATGCTGCTCGCCCTTCCTTTACCGCTCGTTCCGATTCAGATTTTGTGGGTCAACTTGGTGACGGACGGATTGCCGGCAATGGCGCTCGGCATGGATCAGCCGGAAGGAGACGTCATGAAGCGCAAGCCCCGTCATCCGAAAGAAGGGGTATTTGCCCGCAAGCTAGGATGGAAGGTCGTTTCCAGAGGATTTTTAATCGGAGTTGCCACTATTTTAGCGTTTATCATTGTGTACCACCGCAATCCGGAAAACTTAGCTTATGCCCAGACGATCGCGTTTGCCACATTGGTGCTCGCTCAGCTTATTCACGTGTTTGACTGCCGCAGCGAAACTTCTGTTTTCTCTAGAAATCCGTTTCAAAACCTGTATTTAATCGGCGCGGTATTGTCATCCATTTTGCTGATGCTTGTAGTAATCTACTATCCGCCGCTTCAGCCGATTTTCCATACTGTAGCCATCACGCCGGGGGACTGGATGCTCGTCATCGGTATGTCCGCCATCCCTACTTTTTTGCTGGCGGGGTCACTTTTAACAAGAAAAAAATAAATTCATATGATATAATCTTAGGGGTAATAGCGTGTCTATTGCCCTTTTATTATGAGAACAGGGAAGAATTGGGTGTTTTAAAATGATACGAAGTATGACAGGCTTCGGCAGTGCAAGCAAAACACAAGACGATCTCTCTGTAAGCGTTGAACTTAAATCTGTGAACTACAGATTTAAAGAAGTGAACGCTCGTTTGCCAAGGCCTTTGCTATATTTTGAAGATAAGCTGAAACAGACCATTCTGCAGCATATTCAGCGCGGAAGAATTGAGCTTTTCGTATCCGTTGACAGTGATATGCTTGTTGAGAAAAGGCTTGAAATTGATTGGCCGCTGCTCGATGAGTTTGTCGCAGCCGCGAGAGATATGAAGAAGCGGTATCAATTGTCTGCAGAGCCCGATGTAATGGATTTCTTTAAGCTTGATCATGTCGTCCAGGTTCATGAAGAACAGACGCAAAATGACAAGCTGGAGGCGTTGATCATCGATGCTGCAGAAGAAGCGGTAAAAGGTCTCTGTGAAATGCGTGAAAAAGAGGGGCTGCTCTTAGCGAAAGACTGCCTGATGCATATTGACCAGCTTGAAGAGCTGGTGAGAGAAACTGAATTGCTGGCTGCAGATGTCGTATCTCGTTACCGGGAACGGCTGTACGCCAGAATCAAAGAATGGACTGAAGATGTATTAGACGAGAGCCGGCTTGTAACAGAATGCGCTATTTTTGCAGACCGCTCTGATATCACTGAAGAGATTACAAGGCTGAAGAGCCACTTCGCCCAGTTTCGTGATATATTAGCTAGTGGCGGAGCTGTCGGGCGCAAACTCGACTTTCTTGTTCAGGAGCTCAATCGGGAAGCAAATACGATCGGCTCAAAAGCAAATGATCATCAGATCACAAAGCTTGTCGTTGAAATGAAAAGTTCTATTGAAAAAATAAAAGAACAAGTGCAAAATATAGAATAGTGACTGTGCGTATTGTTTACAGACGGTCTTACTAGGCTAAACTAGAGACGTCTATTTTACAGGGGGAACGTAGAAGATGACGATTAAACTGATTAATATCGGATTTGGCAATATCATCTCCGCCAATCGGATGATTTCGATTGTCAGCCCGGAGTCTGCGCCAATCAAACGGATGATTCAGGATGCAAGAGACCGCGGAATGCTAATTGACGCTACATACGGACGAAGAACCCGTGCAGTTGTCGTCATGGATAGTGATCACATTATCTTATCTGCCGTCCAGCCTGAGACAGTTGCACACAGACTTTCTGTTAAAGAAGAAATTATGGATGAAGGGCAGGGGTAATTGCCGCATGAAAGAAAGAGGGTTATTAATCGTTCTCTCAGGTCCCTCAGGAGTTGGTAAAGGAACGGTTCGACAAGCGATCTTTTCGCAGGAAGACACAAAATTTGAATATTCGATTTCAGTAACCACAAGAAGTCCAAGAGAGGGCGAAGTGAACGGAGTCGATTATTTTTTCAAAACAAGAGACGAATTCGAACAAATGATTGCGGACAACAAGCTGCTTGAATGGGCAGAGTATGTCGGCAATTATTACGGCACGCCAGTCGATTATGTTGAACAGACGCTTCAAGATGGAAAAGACGTCTTTTTAGAAATTGAAGTTCAAGGGGCTCTTCAAGTGAGAAATGCTTTCCCGGAAGGCCTGTTTATTTTCCTTGCGCCTCCAAGCCTTTCTGAACTGAAAAACAGAATCGTGACACGAGGCACAGAAACAGACGCTCTGATTGAAAATCGAATGAAAGCCGCAAAAGCTGAGATCGAAATGATGGATGCTTATGACTATGTCGTTGAAAACGATAATGTCGAAACGGCTTGCGATAAAATCAAAGCAATCGTTCTTGCTGAACATTTGAAGCGTGAACGCGTTGCACCAAGATATAAGAAAATGCTGGAGGTTGAATAATCAATGTTAGATCCGTCAATTGATTCTTTAATGAATAAATTAGATTCAAAATATACGCTGGTGACTGTTTCTGCGAGACGCGCACGTGAAATGCAAATCAAAAAAGACCAAATGATTGAACATACGATTTCACACAAATATGTAGGCAAAGCTTTAGAAGAAATTGATGCAGGCCTGCTTTCGTTTGAAAAGGAAGACCGCGAATAGTAGCACAAGTAGCAACCTATATCATGTAGGTTGTTATTTTTTTCCGTGCGGTTTTGTAAAGTGCAGAGGGGGAGAATTTATTGCTTAACAATCGAAATGTGTTACTTTGCGTGAGCGGAGGCATCGCTGTTTATAAAGCCTGTGCGTTAACGAGCAAGCTGGTTCAGGCAGGAGCAAATGTCAAAGTGATTATGACTGAATCCGCTTGCCGATTCGTTTCACCGCTGACATTTCAGGCATTGAGCCGCCACGAAGTCTATACAGATACATTTAAAGAACAAAATCCAAGCGTTATTTCTCATATTGATGCTGCAGACTGGGCTGACTTGATTATCGTAGCACCGGCTACTGCAAATGTGATTGGAAAACTGGCAAACGGCATCGCTGATGATATGCTGACGACAACATTGTTGGCAGCAACGGCTCCCGTTTGGATCGCGCCGGCAATGAACGTTCATATGTATGACCACCCGGCAGTCAAACGAAACATTTCTGTTCTTTATCAGGACGGTTATCGTTTTATTGAGCCAAGTGAGGGCTATTTAGCATGCGGTTACGTAGGAAAAGGCAGATTGGAAGAGCCGGAAAACATCGTAAAGCTGGCCGAAAAACATTTTGCTGAAGAAACATCCGCTCCTTTAGAAGGCAAGCATGTGGTCATTACAGCCGGTCCAACGCGGGAAGCGGTTGATCCTGTCCGGTTTTTTACCAATAAATCGACGGGCAAAATGGGCTACGCACTAGCGGAGGCTGCTGTTCAGCTCGGCGCACGGGTAACCTTAATTTCTGGGCCTGTTTCACTTGATCAGCCTAAAGGCCTTGCTGAGTTTATCCCGGTTCAATCGGCTGCGGATATGCGCGAAGCTGTGCTCTCTGTGTATGACGCAAGCGATATAGTCATTAAAACAGCTGCGGTAGCCGATTTTACGCCGAAAACAGTATTTGACCATAAAATGAAAAAACAAGACGGCGGCATGACCTTAGAACTGAAAAGAACAGTCGATATTTTGAAAGAATTGGGCGAGAAAAAGAAAGAGCAGATTTTGGTCGGATTTGCCGCCGAAACACAAGACATTGAACACTATGCACGTAAAAAGCTCGCCGCTAAAAACCTTGATTTGATTGTTGCAAATGATGTGAAAGCAAATGGGGCCGGTTTTGGTGCTGATACGAATATCGTGACAATCTTTTTCAAAGACGGGCATAAACGCGAACTCCCGATTATGTCTAAGCTCGATGTTTCTTTTGAAATCCTTCAGGAGATCGTAGCCCTCTCAAAACAAACCGGAGAGCGCTCATGAATTTTGCAGAAGTCATCGTTGATGTCAGCACCAAAAATATAGACAGGCCTTTTGATTATAAAATCCCAGACCATCTGAAGGGCATGATCAAAACGGGGATGCGGGTCATTGTTCCGTTTGGCCCCCGTAAGATTCAAGGGTTTGTGACAGCAGTCAAAGAAGCATCTGACCTATCGGGAAAATCTGTCAAGGAAGTAGAGGATTTATTAGATCTTACACCTGTTCTGACAGAGGAGCTTATGGATCTGTCATCATGGCTGTCGGACAAAACGCTGTCTTTTAAAATAACGGCGCTTCAAGCAATGCTGCCTGCCGCCTTAAAGGCGAAATATGAAAAAGAATTAAAAATTGCACACGGCGCCGATCTTCCGCCGCAAGTGGAACGGCTGTTTTCTGAAACAAAGACGCTGCTGTATTCAGATATACCCGATCATGATACGCTGAAACTGATTCAAAGGCATGTTCAAAAAGGGGCCATTGACGTGACGTATAAAGTCGCGCAAAAAACCAATAAAAAAATGGTCAGGCATATTCAGGCAAATGCGAGTAAAGAAGAGCTTGCTAAGCAGGCTGAGGGATTGTCCCGCCAAGCAGCAAAACAGCAGGCGATTCTTCACTTTCTCATCTCTGAGCCGGAAGGTGTGAAAATTCCTGCAGCGGAATTGTGCAAAAAAACGGACACGAGCTCTGCAACCATCAAAACCCTTATCCAAAAAGGGCTTTTGAAGGAAAGCTATGAAGAGGTTTACAGAGATCCCTATCAGGACAAAATGTTCAAAAAAACAGAGCCCCTGCCGCTGACAGACGAACAGAGGGCTGCCTTTGAGCCCATACGCGAGACATTGGACAGCGATGAGCATAAAGTGTTCCTCCTTCACGGCGTGACAGGAAGCGGAAAAACGGAAATTTATCTGCAATCAATTGAAAAAGTACTGGCGAAAGGAAAAGAAGCCATCGTCCTCGTACCCGAAATATCGCTGACGCCGCAAATGGTCAACCGCTTCAAGGGCCGCTTCGGCTCCCAGGTGGCAGTCATGCACAGCGGTTTATCCACAGGAGAAAAATATGACGAGTGGCGTAAAATCCACCGGAAGGAAGTACGGCTTGTCGTCGGTGCCAGATCCGCGATTTTTGCTCCGTTTGAAAATCTCGGAATGATAATCATCGATGAAGAGCACGAGTCTTCCTATAAACAGGAAGAAATGCCGCGCTATCATGCGAAAGAGGTGGCAATCAAGCGGGCTGAGCATCACAGCTGCCCGGTTGTATTAGGGAGTGCTACGCCGACATTAGAGTCATATGCAAGAGCGCAAAAGGGCGTATACGAGCTTCTTTCACTGAAGCACCGTGTTAACCACCGGGTGATGCCTGAGGTTTCGCTTGTCGATATGAGAGAGGAGCTTAGAAACGGCAATCGCTCGATGTTTTCAGTTGAATTGATGGAAAAGCTTGAAGAAACGATTGCCAAGGGTGAGCAGGCGGTGCTGTTTTTAAATAAGAGGGGCTATTCTTCCTTTGTGATGTGCAGGGATTGCGGCTATGTCCCGCAATGCCCGCACTGCGACATTTCCATGACGTATCATCGTTACGGCCAAAGGCTGAAATGCCATTATTGCGGACATGAAGAGCCTGTTCCGCACACTTGTCCTGAATGCGCAAGCGAGCATATCCGCTTTTTCGGAACGGGAACACAGCGAGTGGAGGAAGAGCTGACAAAAGTGCTGCCAAGTGCGAGAGTGATTCGGATGGATGTTGACACGACATCACGGAAAGGCGCCCATGAAAAATTACTGTCAGCTTTCGGAGAAGGAAAAGCGGATATTCTTCTCGGAACGCAAATGATCGCGAAAGGGCTTGATTTTCCGAATGTCACGCTTGTCGGAGTGTTAAGTGCTGATACAACACTTCATATTCCTGATTTCAGATCGGCTGAAAAAACATTTCAGCTGTTAACGCAAGTCAGCGGCCGGGCAGGCAGGCATGAAAAGCCCGGCCATGTCATCATTCAAACGTATACACCGTCTCATTACAGTATCCAGCTGACGAAGACACACGATTATGAAACATTCTATCAGCATGAAATGGCGCACAGGAGAGAGCAATCCTATCCGCCATACTACTATTTGGCTCTTGTGACTGTTTCTCATGAGGAAGTGGCGAAAGCAGCGGTTACAGCTGAAAAGATCGCTCATTTTTTGAAAGCAAACTGCGGAGCTGACACGAAAATTCTCGGACCAAGCGCGTCGCCGATAGCCAGGATCAAAGATAGATATCGCTATCAATGCGTGATAAAATACAAACAGGAAACCCAGTTATCCGCTTTATTGAAGAAGATACTGGAACATTATAAACGCGAAATTGAACAAAAACATGTAATGATTTCAATTGATATGAATCCTTATATGATGATGTAAGATCTCACGTCTTGGAGGGTAACAAATTGGCAGTAAAAAAGGTCGTCACACATCCTGCGGAGGTTTTGGAAACACCTGCGGAAACCGTGACTGTTTTTGATAAAAAGCTAAAAAAACTGCTTGATGATATGTACGACACCATGCTTGAAATGGATGGTGTCGGACTGGCAGCGCCGCAAATCGGCATTTTAAAAAGAGCAGCAGTTGTAGACATCGGGGATGACAGAGGGAGAATTGATCTCGTTAATCCTGAAATTTTAGAAAAAAGCGGCGAGCAAACCGGAATTGAAGGATGCTTGAGCTTTCCTGGCGTCTATGGTGATGTCACACGTGCCGATTATGTCAAAGTGCGTGCGTTTAACCGTCAGGGAAAACCGTTCATTCTGGAAGCGCGAGGCTTTTTAGCAAGAGCCGTGCAGCATGAAATGGACCACTTAGACGGTGTGCTGTTTACATCTAAAATAAGTAAATACTATACAGAAGATGAACTAGCGGATATGGAAGGATGATTTGATGACGAGAATCGTATTTATGGGAACGCCAGATTTTTCAGTTCCTGTTTTAAGAACCCTGATTGAGGACGGATATGAAGTAGTGGGGGTCGTCACACAGCCGGACCGTCCGAAGGGCAGAAAAAAAGTCATGACACCTCCTCCGGTAAAGGAAGAGGCATTGCGCCACGGCATCCCGGTTCTTCAGCCGGAAAAAGTCAGATTGACAGAAGAAATTGAGAAAGTGCTGGCATTAAAGCCTGACCTGATTGTAACGGCGGCATTCGGACAAATTTTGCCTAAAGAGCTTCTCGACAGTCCAAAATACGGCTGCATTAACGTTCACGCCTCTCTTTTGCCGGAACTGCGCGGCGGGGCACCGATCCATTATTCCATTCTGCAGGGAAAGAAAAAAACCGGGGTTACCATTATGTATATGGTAGAAAAATTGGATGCCGGGGACATGATCTCAAAAGTGGAAGTGGACATTGAAGAAACCGACAATGTCGGAACACTGCACGATAAATTAAGCGTTGCTGGCGCGAAGCTGTTGTCTGAAACGGTTCCAAACGTTATTGCCGGCAGCATTTCACCTGAAAAGCAGGATGAAGAGAAAGCGACGTACGCGCCTAATATCAAAAGAGAGCAAGAGCTGCTCGACTGGTCCAGAACGGGCGAAGAGCTTTACAACCAGATCCGCGGCTTAAATCCATGGCCTGTTGCCTATACGACTCTAAACGGACAAAACTTGAAAGTATGGGCGTCGAAAAAAATACCGGCACCAACAACAGCTGAGCCCGGCACAGTCGTTGCGGTTGAAAAGGAAGGGATTATCGTTGCCACAGGTAACGATACGGCTCTGTTATTAACCGAACTCCAGCCGGCAGGCAAGAAACGAATGAAAGGCGAAGACTTTGTGCGAGGAGCTCATGTTGAAGCCGGTGATGTGTTAGGAGTAAACAATGAAAAAAACTAGTGTTCGTGACATCGCCCTTGAGGCGCTGATCAAATTAGAACAAAACCAGGCATACAGCAACCTGCTGCTGAAATCGGTCATTAAATCAAATGAACTGAGTGATCAGGACAGAGGGCTTTTGACTGAACTTGTCTATGGTACATTACAAAATAAGATCGCGCTTGATTATATGCTTAAACCGTTTATCAATAAGCCTCAAAAGGTAAAGCCGTGGGTGATTCAGCTTCTTCGCCTATCCTTATATCAAATGGAGTATTTAGAGAAGATTCCAGACAGGGCAGCCATCCATGAAGCGGTTGAGATTGCTAAAATCCGCGGACACAAAGGCATTGCTTCTTTTGTCAATGGCGTGCTTCGTTCTATCCAGCGCGAAGGTGTTCCATCCTTTGACGCCATCGAAGATCCTGTACGCAGGCTGGCGACAGAAACAAGCCATCCGGAATGGCTTGTGAAAGAGTGGGCGGATGCGTATGGGTTTGACGCGGCCGAAAAGATTTGCCGTATCCACCTCATTCCGCCGAAGCAGACGCTGCGTGTCAATCAAATGAAAGCAGACAGAGCTGAGCTGCTTGACCAAATGGCTGCTGAGGGAATCGAAGTTGAAAAAGGCGATCTCGCTGAAGATGCTGTGAAGCTCTTAAAGGGATCAATTGCCGGAACTCATTTCTTCCAAAACGGCGAAGTATCCATCCAGGATGAGAGCTCCATGCTCGTCGCCCGCGCCCTTGATCCTAAGCCTGATGAAACAGTGCTTGACGCGTGTGCGGCGCCTGGCGGCAAGTCAGCTCATATCGCAGAATTAATGAAGAACAAGGGGAGCGTTACGTCGCTTGATCTTCACAAACATAAAGTGAAGCTGATCAAAGAAGCGGCAAACCGTCTTGGCCTGACAATCATTCATGCGGAGACAATGGATGCGAGAAAAGCGGGGGAAACGTTTGAAAACGAACAGTTTGACCGGATATTGGTTGATGCTCCGTGCTCAGGTTTCGGTGTTATCAGAAGAAAGCCGGACATGAAATACACGAAAAAGCCTGACGACAGCGCGCGTCTAGCTGAAATCCAGCTGTCGATCCTGAGGGAAATCGCACCATTAGTAAAAAAAGGTGGCACTCTTGTCTACAGTACGTGTACAATGGACCGGACAGAAAATGATGAAGTAATACATGCGTTTATACAAGAACATCCTGATTTTGAACCCGATTTGTCTCTTGAAAAGCGGCTGCCTGAAAAGGTGAGACCCTTTGTTCGGGATGGAAGGCTTCAAATCCTTCCTCATTATTTCGGAACAGATGGTTTCTTTATTTGCAGCATGAGAAAGAAGGGATAAGCAATGGCAGAACTTAATAAAACAAAAGTAAGAAAAGAATTGCGGACAGATCGTCCGTCGATTTATTCTTTTGAATTAGACGAAATTAAACAATGGCTGACAGACAACGGAGAGAAACCGTTCCGTGCGGCTCAGATTTTTGAATGGCTATATGAAAAACGCGTATCTTCTTTTGAAGAAATGACAAACCTCTCAAAGGATCTGCGTGAGAAATTAAACACTCACTTTGTGTTAACAACGCTGAAAACGGCTGTTAAACAAACCTCTCAAGACGGTACGATGAAGTTTTTGTTTGAGCTTCATGACGGTTATACCATCGAAACCGTTTTAATGAGACACGAGTATGGCAATTCTGTATGTGTAACGACACAAGTCGGCTGCCGTATTGGCTGCACATTTTGCGCGTCAACGCTTGGAGGCTTAAAACGAAACCTTGAAGCGGGGGAAATTGTCGCTCAAGTAGTTAAAGTGCAAAAAGCTCTTGATGAAACGGATGAACGCGTCAGCTCTGTCGTGATCATGGGAATCGGCGAACCTTTTGATAACTTTAACGAAATGCTCGCTTTCTTGAAAATCATTAACCATGACAAGGGCCTGAATATCGGTGCTCGCCATATTACGGTCTCTACGAGTGGAATCATCCCGAAAATTTACGAATTTGCTGATCAGCAAATGCAGATTAACTTTGCAATTTCTCTGCACGCGCCGAACACAGAAATCAGAAGCCGTTTGATGCCGATTAACAGAGCATATAAACTGCCTGATCTAATGGAAGCCGTTAAATATTATATTAATAAAACAGGACGCCGCATCAGCTTTGAATACGGACTGTTCGGAGGCGTAAACGACCAGGTGGAACACGCCGAAGAGCTTGCCGACTTGCTGGAAGGAGTCAAATGCCACGTGAACTTGATTCCGGTAAACTACGTGCCTGAACGGGACTATGTGCGCACACCGCGTGATCAGATTTTTGCTTTTGAAAAAACGCTGAAATCCCGCGGAGTAAATGTCACAATCCGAAGAGAGCAAGGACATGACATTGACGCAGCCTGCGGTCAGCTTCGCGCGAAGGAGCGTCAAGACGAGACGAGGTGATGAGGGTTGTTAACAGCCTTAAAAACAGATACAGGAAAAATCCGCCAGCATAATGAAGATGATGCGGGGATATTCAAGGGGAAAGATGAATTTATATTAGCGGTTGTCGCTGATGGCATGGGCGGCCATCTTGCTGGAGATGTTGCGAGCAAGATGGCTGTGAAAGCCATGGGGGAGAAATGGAATGAAGCAGAGACGATTCCAACTGCGCCCTCGGAATGTGAAAAATGGCTCATTGAACAGATTCTTTCGGTAAACAGCAAAATATACGATCACGCTCAAGCCCACGAAGAATGCCAAGGCATGGGGACGACGATTGTATGTGCACTTTTTACGGGGAAAACGGTTTCTGTTGCCCATATCGGAGACAGCAGATGCTATTTGCTTCAGGACGATGATTTCGTTCAAGTGACAGAAGACCATTCGCTTGTAAATGAACTGGTTCGCACTGGAGAGATCTCCAGAGAAGACGCTGAACATCATCCGCGAAAAAATGTGTTGACGAAGGCGCTTGGAACAGACCAGTCAGTCAGCATTGACACCCGTTCTTTTGATATAGAACCCGGAGACAAACTGCTTCTATGTTCTGACGGACTGACGAATAAAGTGGAAGGCACTGAATTAAAAGACATCCTGCAAAGCGATTCAGCTCCTCAGGAAAAAGTAAACCTGCTTGTGGACAAAGCCAATCAGAATGGCGGAGAAGACAACATAACAGCAGTTTTGCTTGAGCTTGCTTTACAAGTTGAAGAGGGTGAAGATCAGTGCTAATCGGCAAGCGGATCAGCGGGCGTTACCAAATTCTCCGCGTTATAGGCGGCGGGGGAATGGCCAACGTTTATTTAGCTGAGGATATCATTCTAGACCGTGAAGTCGCAATTAAAATCCTGCGGTTTGACTATGCAAATGACAATGAATTTATCAGACGTTTCCGCAGAGAAGCCCAATCCGCATCAAGCCTCGATCACCCGAATATTGTCAGCATTTACGATTTGGGCGAGGAAGATGATATTTATTATATTGTCATGGAATACGTTGAAGGCATGACGCTTAAAGAATACATAACAGCAAATGGGCCGCTTCACCCTAAAGAAGCGCTGAACATCATGGAGCAAATTGTCTCAGCCATCGCTCATGCCCATCAAAACCAGATTGTTCACAGAGACATCAAGCCGCATAACATTTTGATTGATCATATGGGAAATATCAAAGTAACGGATTTTGGAATTGCGACGGCACTAAGTTCGACCACAATCACCCATACCAATTCAGTTCTGGGCTCGGTCCATTACTTATCACCTGAACAGGCCCGGGGCGGCTTAGCCACAAAGAAATCGGATATTTATGCGCTTGGAATCGTTCTATTTGAGCTTTTAACCGGCCGTATTCCGTTTGATGGAGAGTCAGCAGTCAGCATCGCCTTGAAGCATCTTCAAGCGGAAACTCCTTCGGCAAAAAGGTGGAATCCATCGGTCCCCCAAAGCGTTGAAAACATCATACTCAAGGCAACTGCCAAAGATCCTTTTCATCGCTACGAAACGGCTGAAGACATGGAAGCAGACATAAAAACAGCTTTTGATGCCGACAGACTCAATGAAAAGAGATTTACGATTCAAGAAGATGAAGAAATGACAAAAGCGATACCTATCATTAAAGATGAAGAACTTGCTAAAGCTGCTGGCGAAAAAGAAGCTGAAGTGACAACCGCACAAGAAAACAAGACAAAGAAGAACGGCAAAAGAAAAAAGTGGCCGTGGGTTTTGCTCACGATATGCCTCGTTTTTATCACAGCTGGAATTCTTGCTGTCACTGTTTTTCCGTCGCTTTTCATGCCTAAGGATGTCAAAATACCTGATGTCTCCGGAATGGAATACGAAAAAGCCGCAGGGCTCTTGGAAAAAGAAGGTTTACAGGTTGATTCCGAGGTGTTGGAAATCTCAGATGAAAAAATTGAAGAGGGCCTGATGGTAAAAACGGATCCTAAAGCGGATACCACAGTCAAAGAAGGCGCCACGGTCACCCTTTATAAGAGCACCGGAAAAGCAAAAACGGAGATCGGTGATGTGACAGGCCAAACGGTCGACCAGGCAAAAAAAGCGTTGAAGGACCAAGGGTTTAAACATGTAACGGTAAATGAAGTGAATGACGAGAAAAATGCGGGCACTGTCATTGACCAAAATCCTTCAGCAGGGACTGAGCTTGTCCCGAGTGAAGATCAAGTCAAACTTACAGTCAGTATCGGACCCGAAGACATTACGCTTAGAGACTTGAAAACCTACAGTAAAGAAGCAGCGTCTGGATATCTGGAAGACAACGGATTGAAGCTTGTAGAAAAAGAAGCATACTCAGATGATGTTCCAGAAGGACAGGTTGTCAAACAAAAACCAGCAGCAGGTACGGCAGTAAAGCCGGGAAACGAAGTTGAAGTGACATTCTCTCTCGGACCAGAGAAAAAACCTGCGAAAACAGTGAAAGAAAAGGTCAAGATCCCCTACGAACCAGAAAATGAAGGGGACGAGCTTCAAGTGCAAATCGCGGTTGACGATGCGGATCACAGCATCTCTGACACTTACGAAGAATTTAAGATAAAAGAGCCGACTGAACGAACGATCGAACTAAAGATTGAACCCGGCCAAAAAGGGTACTATCAAGTAATGGTAAACAATAAAGTTGTCAGCTACAAAACCATTGAGTATCCGAAAGATGAATAACAAGGAGGGAAAATATGCCTGAGGGCAAAATTATTAAGGCGCTAAGCGGCTTTTACTATGTACTGGATGAATCAGAGGATTCAGATAAAGTAATACAATGCAGAGGAAGAGGCATTTTCAGAAAAAACAAAATTACCCCTCTTGTCGGTGATTATGTTGTGTATCAAGCTGAAAATGACAAAGAAGGATATTTAATGGAAATTAAAGAAAGAACCAACGAGCTTATCAGGCCGCCAATTTGCAACGTTGATCAAGCGGTCCTGGTTTTCTCAGCGGTTCAGCCTTCTTTCAGCACGGCATTGCTCGACCGCTTCCTGGTTCTCGTTGAGGCCAATGATATTCAGCCGATTATATGCATTACTAAAATGGATCTGATTGAAGATCAAGATACAGAAGATACGATACAAGCCTATGCAGAAGACTATCGGAATATTGGTTATGACGTATACCTTACCTCCTCTAAGGACCAAGACAGTTTAACGGACATCATCCCGCATTTTCAGGATAAAACAACGGTATTTGCCGGTCAGTCCGGTGTTGGGAAATCCTCGCTTCTCAACGCGATCAGTCCGGAGCTCGGATTGAGAACAAACGAGATTTCCGAACATTTGGGCCGCGGGAAACACACAACCCGCCACGTGGAGCTGATTCACACGTCCGGAGGTTTGGTTGCAGATACGCCGGGATTCAGCTCGCTTGAATTTACAGACATTGAGGAAGAAGAGCTGGGCTATACCTTCCCTGATATCAGAGAAAAAAGCGCTTCATGCAAATTTAGAGGCTGTTTACATCTGAAAGAGCCGAAATGCGCGGTGAAACAAGCTGTTGAAGACGGGGAATTAAAGCAGTATCGCTATGACCATTATGTTGAATTTATGACGGAGATTAAAGACAGAAAGCCGAGGTATTAGCATAATGATAAAGGTTGCACCATCTATTCTTTCCGCTGATTTTGCCGCTTTAGGCAATGAGATTAAAGATGTAGAAAGAGGCGGAGCCGATTGTATTCATATTGATGTTATGGACGGCCATTTTGTCCCGAATATCACAATCGGTCCGCTGATTGTAGAAGCCGTCCGGCCGGTAACGGATCTGCCGCTCGATGTCCATTTAATGATAGAAGAGCCGGATCGTTATATCCCGGCTTTTGCGAAAGCAGGCGCAGATATCCTGTCTGTGCATGCTGAGGCATGTCCGCACCTGCACCGTACCATCCAGCTCATTAAAGAGCAAGGAGTGAAGGCCGGAGTAGTTCTAAACCCGCATACCCCTGTACAAGTCATCGAGCATGTTTTCGACGATCTCGATCTTGTTCTTTTAATGACGGTGAACCCGGGCTTCGGCGGGCAGAAATTTATTCATTCAGTCCTTCCTAAGATAAAAGAGGTTAAGCGAATGGCGGATGAAAAAGGAAAAAAAGATCTGTTAATTGAAGTAGACGGCGGCGTCAACAAAGAAACCGCTCCGCTCGTCATTGAAGCGGGCGCAAATTTACTCGTTGCCGGTTCAGCTGTTTATGGGCAGTCTGACCGCAAAAAAGCAATTTCTGAAATCAGAGGAAGCAAATAAGCAGCTTTAGAAAAGAGCTGGGCATACAATAGCCTAAGCTCTTTTTCCTGTATGCAGAGAAAGGAATCAGAGATGAAAACAATTAATATCGTTGCGGGAGGCCCGAAAAATCTCATTCCCGATCTAACCGGCTATACGGATGCACACACGCTTTGGATCGGTGTTGACAAAGGCACCGTCACTCTCTTAGATGCAGGGATCATACCTGTTGAAGCCTTCGGAGATTTTGACAGCATAACCGAGCAAGAACGCCGGCGAATAGAAAAAGCCGCTCCCGCCCTTCATGTGTATCAAGCAGAAAAAGATCAAACAGATTTAGACCTCGCCCTTGATTGGGCGCTGGAAAAGCAGCCGGATATTATTCAGATTTTCGGCATTACAGGCGGCAGAGCTGATCATTTTTTAGGAAACATTCAGCTTCTGTATAGAGGTGTAAAAACGAACATAAAAATTAGGCTGATAGACAAACAAAATCATATTCAAATGTTCCCTCCTGGTGAATATGATATTGAGAAGGATGAAAATAAGCGATATATCTCCTTCATACCGTTTTCCGAAGACATACATGAGCTGACCCTGACCGGTTTTAAATATCCTCTAAATAATTGTCATATTACGCTCGGTTCAACACTATGTATTAGTAACGAACTCATTCATTCACGAGGTACTTTTTCGTTTGCAAAAGGCATATTAATAATGATAAGAAGCACGGATTAAGCATGTGCTTTCATTCAATTGCTGAAAACAATGAACAAGGCGGTTACGGGACGTTATAGGAGGGGACAAAAATGAAATTTTACACCATTAAATTGCCGAAGTTTTTAGGAGGAATTGTCCGGGCGATGCTGGGCTCATTTAGAAAAGATTAAGGCCCAGGGGTTCAAAGCCCTCTTTCACCACATAAAAACGCCTGCCACATATCGGGGCAGGCGTTCATTTTGTTATACACGCTCAACTTTACCGGATTTCAAAGCTCGAGCAGATACATATACTTTTTTAGGTTTTCCGTTCACAAGGATACGAACCTTTTGAAGATTCGCGCCCCAAGTGCGCTTAGAAGCGTTCATTGCGTGAGAACGGTTATTCCCAGCTGTTGTTTTTTTACCTGTGATAACGCATTTACGTGCCATTTGTTTCCCTCCTCACTTGCACAAAACATCTACTTTTTAACATTCATATAATCTTAGATGCTTTCGATATGGATACTTTAAATAATTTACCACAGCTAAAAAACGTTTGCAACTATTGTTTCATCATCTTTCAAGAAAATTCACTTGACATCTTGCGGAAACAGCAGCGCTATAGTATATGTAGAGGTACGGCCAGCGATTATTGCCTGGTCTTTTCATAATGGAAACCATATAGTAGAATAGCTGTAACTCTATGCATTCGAAGGAGGAACTAGTGTGTCCATTGAATTAAGAACGAAGTACGGACAGATTGATATATCTAATGAAGTCATCGCGATGGTTGCAGGAGGCGCGGCGGTTGACTGTTACGGCATTGTCGGCATGGCCTCTAAAAACCAGATTAAAGACGGACTGACTGAAATCCTTCGGAAAGAGAATTTCAGCAGGGGTGTCCAAGTTCGCCAAGAAGGAGAACAGATACATATCGACATGTATATCATTGTCAGCTACGGCACGAAAATTTCTGAAGTGGCACATAATGTCCAAACAAAAGTAAAGTACACAGTAAATCAAACCATCGGACTGGCAGTGGATTCTGTCAATATTTATGTCCAAGGCGTACGAGTGACGAACCCGTAGTTAGGAGGAGTAGGATTGTCTATCAGAACATTAGACGGCAGAACCTTTGCCGAGATGATTCTTGCGGGAGCGCAGAATCTGTCTCAAAACGCCAGTGCAGTTGATGCACTGAACGTGTTTCCGGTGCCGGACGGTGATACGGGAACAAATATGAACCTGTCGATGACTTCCGGAGCAAGAGAAGTTGAACAAATGGATACGGATGATATCGGGAAGGTGGGCTCCGCGTTATCTAAAGGGCTGCTCATGGGAGCACGCGGAAATTCAGGAGTTATCCTATCCCAATTGTTCCGCGGATTTAGCAAAAACATTGAAACGAAAAAAGAAATTAATGCACTTGAGTTTGCCGCTGCGCTGCAAGCAGGTGTAGACATGGCGTATAAAGCTGTCATGAAACCTGTAGAGGGCACCATTTTAACAGTTGCAAAAGACGCTGCAAAAAAAGCAATGATCTTAGCAGAAAAAGAAACCGATATCACTGCGCTGATGACTGCAGTGACAGAAGAAGCAGAGGCGTCTTTAAACCGCACCCCTGAATTGCTACCTGTCCTAAAGGAAGTAGGAGTTGTCGATAGCGGGGGCAAAGGCCTGCTCTGTGTGTATGAAGGTTTTCTTGCTTCATTAAAAGGTGAAACTGTACCTCAGAAAGCAGTTCTTCCGTCACTTGACGACATGGTCAGCGCAGAGCATCACAAGAGCGCGCAAAGCATGATGAATACCGAAGATATTGAATTTGGATTCTGTACCGAAGTGATGGTTAGGCTTGATCAGACAAAAAGAGAGTTCGACGAAGGCACGTTCAGGCAAGACCTCAGCCAGTTCGGAGATTCTCTGCTTGTGATTGCGGATGAATCGCTGGCGAAGGTTCATATTCATGCTGAAGAGCCGGGAAACGTGTTAAACTACGCCCAGCATTACGGTGAATTGATCAAAATAAAAATAGAAAATATGAGAGAACAGCATACCTCTATCATCAGTCAAGAAAGCAAACCTGCAGACAACGAAACACCGCCGGCAAAACAGCCGTATGGCATTGTGACTGTAGCGATGGGAGAAGGAATTGCAGACCTATTTAAAAGCATTGGCGCTTCTGTTGTGATTGAAGGCGGCCAGACCATGAACCCAAGCACTGAGGATATTGTTGATGCCGTGAAGTCTGTAAATGCAGATACGGTATTTATCCTGCCGAACAACTCCAACATTATCATGGCTGCTAACCAAGCGGCCAGCGTAGTGGATGAACAGGTTTTTGTCATTCCTGCTAAAACGGTTCCGCAAGGGATGTCAGCTCTGCTGGCTTTTAACCCGGATCAAGAAGCTGAAGCGAACGAGGCCAATATGCTAAGCGCCATTCAGCAAGTAAAAAGCGGACAGGTGACGTTCTCAGTCAGAGATACTCATATTGACGGTAAAGACATTAAAAAAGGCGACTTTATGGGCATTCTGAATGGAACGATTATCGGCACTTCTGAAAATCAGCTGTCAGCCGCGAAAATGCTGCTGTCAGAAATGATCGGAGAAGATGATGAAATCGTGACCATTCTATATGGTGAGGATGCGTCTCAGGAAGAAGCTGAGCAGCTTGAAGCGTTTCTCAGTGAAAAGTACGAGGAGATTGAGGTTGAGATCCACAATGGGAAACAGCCTCTGTATTCGTATATAGTTTCAGCAGAATAGAAGGGCAATTTGCCCTTCTATTCTTATGTCTGCTTTTAAGTGCGGCAGCGCTGTAACGCGCCCGCTTGCCATTTTATATCTGATCAATTAGTCTAGAAGCAAAGCGCTAATAAGCTCTGGTTCATAAGGAGGAATAGCATGAAATACAGAAGCGTTTTTGATATTATCGGCCCGGTTATGATCGGTCCGTCCAGCTCTCATACTGCGGGAGCTGCTAGAATCGGGAGAGTGGCCAGAAGTTTATTTGGCAGAGAGCCTGAGCGCATCATTGTATCTTTTTACGGCTCGTTTGCGGAAACGTATAAGGGCCACGGCACAGATGTCGCGATTATCGGCGGATTGCTTGATTTTGATACATTCGATGAACGGATTAAAACCGCTATACAAATTGCAGAAGCTAAAGGAATTGATATAGAGTTTCGGGTAGAAGATGCAGTCCCGGTCCATCCGAACACAGCAAAAATCACCATTTCTGATGAAAAGGGTGAGCTGGAACTGACGGGTATTTCGATTGGCGGAGGAAAGATTGAAATCACAGAATTGAATGGTTTTGAGCTCCGGCTGTCAGGAAATCATCCGGCCATATTAGTTGTTCATAATGACAAGTTTGGCACAATTGCCGGTGTTGCCAATGTTCTGGCGAAATTTTCAATTAACGTAGGACATATGGAAGTAGCCCGGAAAGATATCGGCCAGCTTGCGCTGATGACAATAGAGGTCGATCAAAATATTGACGACCACATTCTCGACGAGCTGTCGAAGCTGCCGAATATTATTCAAGTGACAAAGATTGCTGACTAGCGAAAAGGGTCAGGAGGAGCCAGTTATGTTTCGTAATGTAAAAGAATTAATTGAGATTACTAAAGAAAAACAAATATTGATCTCTGATGTGATGATAGCTCAAGAGATGGAAGTAACAGAAAAAACAAAAGAGGACATTTTTCAGCAGATGGATCATAACCTGTCTGTTATGGAAGCGGCGGTTCAGAAAGGACTCGAGGGAGTTACGAGCCAAACGGGCTTAACAGGCGGAGATGCCGTTAAATTGCAGGCCTATATTCGATCAGGAAAAAGCCTGTCTGGCCCGCTGATTTTAGATGCTGTATCGAAAGCCGTTGCAACAAATGAAGTAAATGCAGCCATGGGAACCATCTGTGCGACACCGACTGCAGGTTCTGCCGGTGTGGTGCCCGGTACGTTATTTGCTGTAAAAGAAAAGCTGAATCCAACAAGAGAACAAATGATCCGCTTTTTGTTTACAGCCGGGGCTTTCGGATTTGTCGTGGCTAATAACGCAAGCATTTCCGGCGCCGCCGGAGGATGTCAGGCAGAGGTTGGATCAGCTTCAGGCATGGCGGCTGCGGCCATTGTTGAAATGGCAGGAGGAACACCCGAACAAAGCGCGGAAGCCATGGCCATTACATTAAAAAATATGCTAGGCCTCGTGTGCGACCCTGTTGCAGGGCTTGTTGAGGTGCCTTGCGTGAAACGGAATGCGATGGGCGCGTCAAATGCGATGATTGCCGCTGATATGGCATTGGCGGGCATTACAAGCCGTATTCCATGTGATGAGGTTATCGATGCCATGTATAAAATAGGCCAAACGATGCCAACTGCACTTAGAGAAACAGGCCAGGGCGGTTTAGCGGCAACACCGACAGGAAGAGAATTAGAGAAAAAAATTTTCGGAGGAGCGCTAGGTTCACGTGAAACAACATCAGCAAACTAGTATAGCTAACATTAAGGGTATTGGGCCGGAAACAGAAAAAACATTACACGAACTCGGTATTTATGACATTTCTGATCTTCTGAATTATTTCCCTTATCGTTATGATGACTACGAGCTGAGGGATTTAGAAGAAGTAAAGCATGATGAAAGAGTCACAGTCGAAGGGAAGGTTCATTCAGAGCCTTCTCTTACCTATTACGGAAAAAAACGAAACAGGCTGACATTCAGGCTTCTGGTCGGCCACTATTTAATCACAGCCGTATGTTTTAACAGGCCTTACTTGAAGAAGAAGCTTTCGCTCGGTGCTGTTGTGACGGTCTCAGGTAAATGGGACAAGCACCGCCAAACCATCTCTGTTCAGGAGTTGAAAAACGGGCCGCATCAAGAAGACAAAAGCATTGAACCAGTGTATTCTGTGAAAGAAAATGTTACCGTCAAAATGATGAGGCGCTTTATTCAGCAGGCGCTGACCCAATATGCAGACTCACTTCCTGATCCTCTTCCGGAAAAGCTAAGAAAAAGCTATAAACTGCCTGACTATTATCAGGCGTTAAAAGCAATGCACCAGCCTGAAACAAGGGAAGCATTAAAGCTTGCCAGACGGCGGTTTGTTTATGAAGAATTTTTGTTGTTTCAGTTGAAAATGCAGGCGTTCCGAAAGGCGGAAAGAGAGCAGACACAAGGGATACGGCAGCGTTTTTCAAACGAAGAACTCATGAGATTTATCAAAAGCCTCCCGTTTCCCCTCACAAACGCCCAGTCACGCGTTCTTCGCGAAATAACAGCAGACATGTCTTCTCCATACAGAATGAACCGTCTTCTTCAAGGGGACGTTGGATCAGGAAAAACAGCAGTCGCCGCCATTGCACTGTATGCCGCGATCCTATCCGGATACCAAGGAGCGCTCATGGTGCCGACAGAAATTCTGGCCGAGCAGCATGCTGATTCGCTCGTTTCGCTATTTGAAAAATGGGACGTCAGCGTTGCTCTTTTGACAAGCTCTGTTAAAGGAAAGCGGCGAAAAGAACTGCTTGAGCGTCTTGCGGCGGGTGAGATTGATATTCTTGTAGGAACCCACGCTTTAATCCAAGACGAGGTGGAGTTTAAGGCGCTGAGTCTCGTTATTACAGATGAACAGCACAGATTTGGAGTTGAGCAGCGCAAAAAGCTTCGGAACAAAGGGCAGGATCCCGATGTTCTCTTTATGACAGCCACTCCAATCCCAAGAACGTTAGCGATCACAGTGTTCGGTGAAATGGATGTATCTGTCATTGATGAGATGCCGGCTGGACGAAAGCGAATCGAAACCTATTGGGTAAAACATGACATGCTGGATCGTATTTTGGCATTTGTCGAAAAAGAATTAAAGCAAGGCAGGCAGGCTTATATCATCTGTCCGCTGATTGAAGAATCAGACAAGCTTGATGTGCAAAACGCCATTGACGTGTACAATATGCTTTCTGATATTTTTCGGGGGAAATGGAAGGTCGGCCTTATGCATGGGAAGCTGCATTCCGATGAAAAAGACCAGGTCATGAGAGAATTCAGCGCAAATCACTGTCAAATTCTCGTATCAACCACTGTTGTGGAGGTTGGCGTGAATGTTCCGAATGCAACGATTATGGTGATTTATGACGCCGACCGTTTCGGACTATCACAGCTTCACCAGCTGCGCGGCCGTGTTGGACGGGGTGAGCATCAATCTTTCTGTATTCTGATGGCTGATCCAAAATCAGAAACAGGGAAAGAACGGATGAGGATCATGTCGGAGACCAATGACGGTTTCGAGCTGTCTGAAAAGGATCTGGAACTGAGAGGTCCCGGTGATTTCTTCGGAAAAAAACAAAGCGGAATGCCGGAATTTAAAGTGGCGGACATGGTTCATGATTACAGAGCGCTTGAAACGGCAAGGCAGGATGCTGCGAATCTTGTGGCTTCTGACGCGTTCTGGAAGGAGCCGGAATACGCTGTGTTAAGAGATGAATTGCTGAAGAGCGGAGTAATGGACGGGGAAAAATTAAGCTGAGTATCAGAAGTTTTTGGTGTTCAGCCAGAAACAATCGTTGCATTCCAATCTATGAAATTATATACTACTATTAGTACCTAGTCTTAATTGTCCGGATGGTGTTTAGATATGAGAAGAAATAAGAGAGAACGCCAGGAATTACTTCAGCAGACGATTCAAGCAACCCCCTTTATTACAGATGAAGAACTAGCGGGTAAATTCGGGGTGAGCATCCAGACGATACGTTTGGACCGCTTAGAGCTTTCCATACCTGAACTGAGAGAAAGAATTAAGAACGTGGCAGAGAAAACACTTGAGGACGAAGTGAAGTCCCTGTCACTTGATGAAGTTATCGGAGAAATTATTGACCTTGAGCTGGATGATCAGGCGATATCCATTTTAGAAATAAAACAGGAGCACGTGTTCAGCCGGAATCAGATTGCGAGAGGACACCATTTATTTGCACAGGCGAATTCTTTGGCCGTTGCAGTCATTGATGACGAGCTGGCGCTGACTGCAAGTGCAGACATCCGCTTTACAAGACAGGTAAAGCAGGGTGAACGTGTCGTAGCAAAAGCGAAAGTGACGGCTGTCGAAAAAGAAAAAGGAAGAACGGTTGTCGAAGTGAACAGCTACGTTGGCGAAGAAATTGTTTTTTCTGGACGCTTTGACATGTATCGTTCAAAACATTCATAAAGGTGGAGCATGCATGAGAATAGCTGTAGATGCAATGGGAGGAGACCACGCTCCCAAAGCTGTTATTGACGGAGTTATAAAAGGTATAGAGGCATATGATGATCTCCATATCACACTTGTCGGTGACAAAACAACGATAGAATCACATTTAACAACTACATCAGATCGCATCACGGTGCTGCACGCAGATGAAGTGATTGAGCCTACGGATGAACCGGTCCGTGCCGTGCGAAGAAAAAAGAACTCATCTATGGTTCTTATGGCGCAGGAGGTTTCGGAAAACAGAGCTGACGCCTGCATTTCAGCAGGAAATACCGGTGCATTAATGACAGCCGGTCTCTTTATTGTCGGAAGAATTAAAGGAATTGACCGTCCGGCGCTTGCCCCGACACTTCCGACTGTTTCGGGAGACGGATTTCTTCTCCTTGATGTCGGCGCCAATGTCGATGCAAAACCGGAGCACCTCGTTCAATATGCCATCATGGGTTCTGTTTATTCTCAGCAAGTGCGCGGTGTCACTTCACCGAGAGTCGGACTTTTAAATGTCGGAACAGAAGATAAAAAAGGAAACGAACTGACGAAGCAGACGTTTCAAATTTTAAAAGAAACAGCAAACATCAATTTTATCGGAAACGTGGAAGCGCGAGACCTTTTAGATGATGTGGCGGACGTTGTAGTAACAGACGGCTTTACCGGGAATGTTACACTCAAAACGCTGGAAGGCTCTGCGTTGTCTATTTTTAAAATGATGAGAGACGTAATGACGTCTACTTTGACATCCAAGCTTGCAGCAGCTGTGCTGAAGCCAAAATTGAAAGAAATGAAAATGAAAATGGAGTATTCGAATTATGGCGGAGCAAGTCTTTTTGGCTTAAAAGCGCCTGTGATCAAGGCGCACGGCTCTTCAGATTCAAATGCTGTATTCCATGCGATTCGGCAAGCAAGAGAGATGGTCAGCCAAAATGTGGCTGCGCTCATTCAGGAAGAAGTGAAAGAAGAAAAAACAGATGAGTAGTCTGGAGGTTTTTACATCATGAGTAAGATTGCATTTTTATTCCCGGGTCAGGGATCACAATTTATCGGCATGGGAAAAGAGCTTTATGAGCAGGTGCCTGCTGCAAAGCGTCTGTTTGATAAAGCTGATGAAACGTTGGAAACAAAACTCAGCTCGCTTATTTTTGAGGGGGCTGCTGAAGAATTAACACTTACATACAATGCGCAGCCTGCTTTGCTTACGACAAGCATCGCTGTTCTTGAGAAATTTAAAGAATCTGGCATTACACCTGATTTCACAGCAGGACACAGCCTTGGTGAATATTCTGCACTGGTTGCGGCTGGCGCTCTGTCTTTCAAAGATGCTGTTTATACCGTCAGAAAACGCGGAGAGTTTATGAATGAAGCGGTGCCGGCTGGCGAAGGAGCAATGGCTGCGATTCTCGGCATGGATGCTGAAGCATTAAAGCAAGTAACCGATAAAGTCACAGAGGAAGGCAACCTTGTACAGCTTGCGAATCTCAACTGTCCTGGCCAAATCGTCATTTCCGGAACAGCTAAAGGGGTTGAGCTTGCATCTGAACTGGCAAAAGAGAACGGAGCAAAACGCGCAATTCCGCTTGAAGTAAGCGGTCCGTTCCATTCCGAACTGATGAAACCGGCTGCTGAAAAGCTGAAAGAGGTATTGGACGCCTGTGACATAAAAGACGCTGACGTTCCGGTCATCTCAAATGTTTCTGCTGACGTGATGACTGAAAAAGCAGATATCAAAGAAAAACTTATTGAGCAGCTTTACTCTCCGGTTCGTTTTGAGGAAAGCATTAACAAGCTGATCGCAGAGGGTGTTACGACTTTTATTGAAATCGGTCCCGGAAAAGTGCTTTCAGGCCTTGTGAAAAAAGTAAATAGACGGTTAAAAACAATTGCTGTATCAGATCCGGAAACGATCGAGCTGGCAATTCAAACGCTTAAGGAGGAGAATGATAATGCTTAATGATAAAACGGCTATTGTCACGGGCGCATCCCGCGGAATCGGCCGCTCAATCGCCCTTGATCTGGCAAAAAGCGGCGCCAATGTTGTCGTGAACTACTCCGGCAATGAAGCGAAAGCAAATGAAGTGGTAGATGAAATCAAATCAATGGGCAGAAACGCAATTGCTGTCAAAGCGGATGTATCAAATCCCGAAGATGTACAAAACATGATAAAAGAAACGCTATCAGTTTTTTCTACGATTGACATTCTGGTTAATAATGCCGGGATTACAAGAGACAATCTCATCATGAGAATGAAAGAAGACGAATGGGATGACGTTATTAACATTAACCTGAAGGGTGTTTTCAACTGCACAAAAGCTGTTACAAGACAAATGATGAAACAGCGTTCAGGCCGCATTATTAACGTATCGTCTATCGTCGGCGTCAGCGGAAATCCTGGACAGGCCAACTACGTGGCTGCAAAAGCCGGCGTCATCGGTTTAACCAAGTCTTCTGCTAAAGAGCTCGCCAGCCGAAATATTACGGTAAACGCAATAGCGCCAGGATTTATCTCAACTGATATGACAGATAAACTTGCAAAAGACGTTCAAGACGAAATGCTGAAACAAATTCCGCTCGCGCGCTTTGGTGAACCTAGCGATGTCAGCAGTGTTGTCACGTTCCTAGCTTCAGAGGGAGCCCGTTATATGACAGGCCAAACGCTTCATATTGACGGCGGAATGGTGATGTAAGTTTTTTCTCGAAAATTTCATCATAGTTTCTCTAGTTTTTTAAAAACGAATCCACTATAATACTTGAGGGGAGGTGAATTGCTATGGCAGACACATTAGAGCGTGTAACGAAAATCATCGTAGATCGCCTTGGCGTTGATGAAGCAGACGTCAAACTTGAAGCTTCTTTCAAGGAAGACTTAGGTGCTGATTCCCTAGATGTAGTTGAGCTTGTTATGGAACTTGAAGACGAGTTTGATATGGAGATTTCTGACGAAGATGCTGAAAAGATTGCAACAGTCGGCGACGCTGTGAACTACATACAAAACCAGCAATAAGCTGATGCTAAAAGTCCCGCCGAAACGCGGGGCTTTAGCCCTTTATTCGTGCAGTTATTACAGCATGCCGCTTTTACGCGCGCTGTATCCGGTTTAGTCAGAGAAGCGCGGTGAACCTGATGTGCCTATGGAGGTTACTATGTCAAAACACTCACATTATAAAGATAAAAAAAAGTTCTATAAAAAAGTAGAACAATTTAAAGAGTTTCAAGAACGGATTTCGGTTCACTTTCAAAATGAAAAGCTTTTGTATCAAGCATTTACACATTCATCTTATGTGAATGAGCATCGGAAAAAGCCGTATGAAGATAATGAAAGGCTTGAATTTTTAGGTGACGCTGTTTTGGAACTGACGATCTCCAGATTCTTATTTGCCAAATACCCGGCTATGAGTGAAGGAGATTTGACGAAATTGAGAGCCGCAATTGTTTGCGAACCGTCTCTCGTTTCATTGGCTCACGAGCTGTCATTCGGCGATCTTGTCCTGTTGGGTAAAGGCGAGGAAATGACAGGCGGAAGAAAGCGTCCTGCTCTATTGGCGGATGTTTTTGAGGCATTTATCGGAGCCTTGTACCTTGACCAAGGATTAGAGCCGGTCGAAAGTTTCTTAAAAGTTTATGTGTTCCCTAAAATTAACGATGGTGCTTTTTCTCATGTGATGGATTTCAAAAGCCAGCTGCAGGAATACGTGCAGCGGGACGGCAAAGGCTCTCTGGAGTATAAAATCTCTAACGAAAAAGGACCTGCGCACAACCGTGAATTTGAAGCCATCGTATCTCTAAAAGGTGAACCACTCGGAGTCGGAAACGGCCGTTCAAAGAAAGAAGCCGAACAGCACGCTGCTCAGGAAGCTTTAGCTAAATTGCAAAAACACCATACGAAACAATAAAATCCCCCTTATGACTCAGGGGGATTTCAGTATGTATGCCGTCTTATTTCACCAATGTTTATGATAGAATTGAAATACTTATTACATAAGGAGGATCGCTATGTTCCTCAAACGTTTAGACGTTATAGGATTTAAATCATTTGCAGAACGGATTTCCGTAGACTTCGTTAAAGGCGTGACAGCGGTTGTCGGGCCGAACGGAAGCGGAAAAAGCAACATCACGGATGCCATTCGCTGGGTTCTCGGCGAACAATCGGCACGCTCTCTTCGCGGCGGAAAAATGGAGGACATTATTTTTGCCGGGAGTGATTCAAGAAAGCGATTAAATCTAGCTGAAGTTACGCTTACTCTTGATAATGATGATCATTTCTTGCCAATTGACTTCCACGAGGTGAGTGTCACAAGACGTGTGTACAGATCAGGTGAGAGTGAGTTTCTGATTAACAATCAGCCGTGCCGCTTGAAGGATATTATTGATTTATTTATGGATTCTGGCCTTGGTAAAGAAGCATTTTCTATTATCAGCCAAGGGAAAGTGGAAGAGATCCTGAGCAGCAAAGCGGAGGATCGCCGCAGTATCTTTGAAGAAGCGGCCGGGGTGCTTAAATATAAAACGAGAAAGAAAAAAGCAGAAAATAAACTGTTTGAGACACAGGACAATCTAAATCGGGTAGAAGATATATTACATGAGCTTGAAGGACAGGTTGAACCTCTAAAAATTCAAGCTTCAATAGCGAAAGACTACCTTGAGAAAAAGAAAGAGCTGGAGCATGTTGAAATTGCGCTGACTGCCTATGATATCGAAGAGCTGCATGGTAAATGGTCGACTCTTAAAGAGAAAGTGCAGATGGCAAAAGAAGAAGAGCTTGCTGAATCGTCTGCTATTTCTGCGAAAGAAGCAAAGATTGAGGATACAAGGGACAAAATACAAGCGCTTGATGAGTCAGTAGATGAGCTCCAGCAAGTTTTACTGGTAACTAGTGAGGAGCTGGAAAAGCTTGAAGGCCGTAAAGAAGTCCTGAAAGAACGAAAGAAAAACGCTGTGCAAAACCAAGAACAGCTTGAAGAAGCCATCGTTCAGTTTCAGCAAAAAGAAACGGTTCTGAAAGAAGAGCTTTCGAAGCAGGAAGCTGTCTTCGAAACGCTTCAGGCTGAGGTGAAGCAGTTAAGGGCGCAAGTAAAAGAAAAACAGCAGGCTCTCAGTCTTCACAATGAAAATGTCGAAGAGAAAATCGAGCAGCTGAAAAGTGATTATTTTGAGCTGTTAAACAGCCAGGCTTCGATACGCAACGAACTCCAGCTTCTTGATGACCAGATGTCCCAATCCGCTGTCACATTGCAGAGACTCGCGGACAACAATGAAAAGCACCTGCAGGAACGGCGTGATATTTCTGCGCGTAAAGCCGCATGTGAAACGGAATTTGCCCGAATTGAGCAGGAGATTCACAGTCAAGTCGGTGCATATCGTGATATGCAGACAAAATATGAGCAGAAAAAGCGTCAATACGAAAAAAATGAATCCGCTCTGTATCAGGCATACCAATACGTTCAGCAAGCGAGATCAAAAAAGGACATGCTTGAGACGATGCAGGGAGATTTTTCTGGCTTTTATCAAGGTGTTAAAGAAGTGCTAAAAGCGAAAGAGCGCCTTGGTGGAATTCGCGGAGCGGTTCTTGAGCTGATTTCTACAGAACAGAAGTATGAAACGGCCATTGAAATAGCGCTCGGCGCTTCTGCTCAGCATGTCGTGACCGACGATGAACAATCTGCCCGAAAAGCGATTCAATATTTAAAGCAGAATTCCTTCGGCCGGGCGACGTTTCTGCCTCTTTCTGTTATTAGAGACCGCCAGCTTCAAAGCCGTGACGCGGAAACAGCCGCCCGACATTCATCATTTCTCGGGGTTGCCAGTGAACTTGTCACATTTGATTCTGCGTATCGAAGCGTCATCCAGAATCTTCTTGGAACCGTTCTGATCACAGAGGACTTAAAGGGTGCAAACGAGCTTGCGAAGCTTCTCGGGCACCGGTACCGCATCGTAACCCTTGAGGGAGATGTTGTGAACCCCGGTGGTTCAATGACGGGCGGCGCGGTTAAAAAGAAAAATAACTCCCTCCTTGGAAGAAGCCGGGAGCTAGAAGATGTGACGAAACGGCTCGCTGAAATGGAAGAGAAAACAGCACTGCTTGAACAAGAGGTCAAAACCCTTAAGCAATCCATTCAGGATATGGAGAAAAAACTGGCTGACTTAAGAGAAACCGGGGAAGGCTTAAGGTTAAAGCAGCAGGATGTGAAAGGCCAGCTGTACGAACTTCAAGTTGCCGAGAAAAATATCAATACCCATTTAGAGCTCTATGACCAAGAAAAATCTGCTCTGTCTGAAAGCGATGAAGAGAAAAAAGCGCGCAAACGCAAGCTTGAAGAAGAGCTCTCTGCCGTATCTGAAAAGATGAAACAGCTTGAAGAGGACATAGACAGACTGACAAAACAAAAACAAACGCAATCCTCAACGAAAGAGTCTCTCTCCAACGAGCTGACTGAGCTGAAGATCGCTGCGGCCAAAAAAGAGCAGGCTTGCAAGGGGGAAGAGGACAACCTTGCCAGATTAAAGAAAGAGCTCACTGAAACAGAGCTTGCGTTAAAAGAAGCAAAAGAAGACTTAAGCTTCTTAACGTCAGAGATGTCATCTAGCACCAGCGGCGAAGAAAAGCTGGAAGAGGCAGCAAAACATAAATTGAATGACAAAACGAAAACGATCGAACTGATTGCATTAAGGCGCGATCAGCGCATCAAGCTTCAGCATGGGCTTGATACGTATGAGCGTGAGCTGAAAGAAATGAAACGTCTGTATAAACAAAAAACAACGCTCTTAAAAGACGAAGAAGTCAAACTCGGACGGATGGAAGTCGAGCTTGATAATTTACTCCAATACTTACGGGAGGAATACAGCTTGTCCTTTGAGGGGGCAAAAGAGAAATATCAGCTTGAAACTGATCCAGAGGAAGCCAGAAAGCGCGTGAAGCTGATTAAACTCGCAATTGAAGAGCTGGGTACCGTGAACCTCGGAAGCATAGATGAGTTTGAGAGGGTCAACGAACGGTACAAGTTTCTGTCGGAACAAAAAGAAGATTTAACAGAAGCGAAAAATACCTTGTTCCAAGTGATTGAAGAAATGGATGAAGAAATGACGAAGCGCTTTAACGACACATTTGTCCAAATCCGCTCACACTTTGATCAAGTTTTCCGCTCCTTATTCGGAGGAGGGCGAGCTGAACTGAGGCTCACCGATCCTAACGATCTGCTTCATTCAGGAGTCGAGATTATCGCTCAGCCGCCGGGGAAAAAGCTGCAAAACTTAAACCTCCTGTCAGGCGGAGAGCGTGCGCTTACTGCTATAGCGCTCTTATTCTCAATCCTAAAGGTTCGTCCAGTGCCGTTTTGCGTCCTTGACGAAGTAGAGGCTGCGCTCGACGAAGCGAATGTGTTCCGATTTGCGCAGTATTTAAAAAAATACAGCAGTGATACCCAGTTTATTGTGATTACCCACAGAAAAGGAACGATGGAGGAAGCGGATGTGCTTTATGGCGTAACCATGCAGGAATCCGGTGTTTCCAAGGTAATCTCCGTTAAGCTGGAAGAAACAAAAGAATTCGTTCAGTAACGAGGAAAGAGGTTAAATGATGAGCTTTTTTAAAAAATTAAAAGAGAAAATCACAAAACAGACAGATTCCGTATCTGAAAAGTTTAAGGATGGCCTTGAAAAAACAAGAAACTCCTTTCAAAACAAAGTGAATGATCTTGTATCCCGTTACCGTAAAGTGGATGAGGATTTCTTCGAAGAGCTTGAAGAGGTTCTTATCAGCGCGGATGTCGGTTTTACGACCGTTATGGAATTAATAGATGAGCTGAAAAAAGAAGTCAAACGCAGAAATATTCAAGATCCAAAGGAAGTCCAGTCAGTGATTTCTGAGAAACTGGTCGAGATTTATAACAGCGGAGATGAGCAAATTTCAGAACTGAACATCCAGGATGGGCGTTTAAACGTAATCCTTCTGGTAGGTGTAAACGGCGTCGGGAAAACAACAACGATCGGAAAGCTTGCCCATAAAATGAAACAAGAAGGAAAATCTGTCGTACTTGCCGCCGGAGACACTTTTAGAGCGGGAGCCATTGAACAGCTGGAAGTATGGGGAGAGCGTACAGGAGTGCCTGTCATTAAGCAGACGGCCGGAAGCGATCCGGCAGCTGTCATCTACGATGCTGTTCATGCTGCGAAAGCAAGAAATGCCGATGTATTAATTTGTGATACGGCAGGTCGTCTCCAAAACAAAGTAAATCTCATGAAAGAGCTTGAAAAAGTAAAACGTGTTATCGAAAGAGAAGTTCCTGAAGCTCCGCATGAGGTGCTGCTTGCCCTTGATGCCACGACCGGCCAAAATGCAATGGCTCAGGCAAAAGAGTTCTCGAAAGCAACAAATGTTACCGGCATTGCTTTAACGAAGCTTGACGGTACGGCAAAGGGCGGTATCGTCCTTGCGATTCGCAACGAGCTTCACATCCCGGTTAAACTAGTCGGTTTAGGAGAAAAAGTTGATGATCTTCAGGAATTTGATCCAGAATCCTATGTGTACGGACTCTTTTCAGATTTAGTGGAAAAAGCCGACGATTAAGAAAAAGGCCCCAACATCTTGGGGCCTTTTCTTTTTTATCTTCTTACTTGATAGGCGAAATGATAAAGGCTGTTATCAGTGGATACCAGTCTTGACTCACCAGAAAAAACTCTGAATGGGATGATGTCATAGTAATGAACGGAAACAGATGTGTAATACGTGTAATACCCAGCAGCTGGCCCCAAATACATTGGAACCTCAAATGTTCCGTTTACATCAGTCGTTCCTGAAGCAGTTTGTGTTGTGTTTCCGACCTTCGTGTCCGCTTCAAATCTTACGGGCGCGTTTGGCACTGGCTGTCCGTTTTGGTCGAGTAATTTGCCGCTTACTGTAATATTGTACTTGACTCGCCAATATTGACCTTGTCCGTAATTGATTTTACCGTATACCCCTCCATCTGTGCTGATATTTGTGATTGAGGCCTTATAAGGTGCCTCAGCAGCGTCTGCTTGCTGTGCCGGGAAACCTATTGTAAACAGGGCTGCCAGACACAACATAAACAATAAACCGATTTTTTTCATAAAAATCCTCCTTTAAATAGGGTTCATATACAATATCGGAATAAATTGGATGACATTTAGCGTTTTTTGGAAAAAGTTAATCGCCGCTTTGACAAGATAAAAACTTGACAGTCTCAACAAAACCGTGTAAACTAAGTTATCGTAAAGGGATTTGACTTAACAAAGGGGAGAGCTCAAATGTCACTCGAAAAGACAACGAGAATGAATTATCTGTTTGATTTTTATCAGTCGTTGTTGACGTCAAAACAGAAGAGCTATATGTCGCTTTATTATTTGGACGATTTCTCCCTAGGCGAAATAGCCGAAGAATATGAGGTTTCAAGACAAGCTGTTTATGATAACATCAAACGAACAGAAGCGATGCTTGAACAATATGAAGATAAGCTGCTCCTTTTGAAAAAGTTTCAGGAGCGTAAAGAGATGTTTAATAAGCTGAAGGAGCTTGCTTCCGGTTCAAAAGAAGAGGAAGAAATTACAGCTCTGATTGAAGCGCTTGAGAAATTAGATTAGGAGGCGGCAAACTATGGCATTTGAAGGATTAGCCGACCGACTGCAGCAGACGATTTCTAAAATCCGCGGAAAAGGGAAAGTCAGCGAACAAGATGTAAAAGATATGATGCGTGAGGTTCGTCTTGCGCTGCTTGAGGCTGACGTTAACTTTAAAGTAGTCAAAGATTTTGTCAAAAAAGTAAGTGAACGCGCTGTAGGCCAAGACGTCATGAAAAGTCTGACGCCCGGCCAGCAGGTCATTAAAGTTGTTAAAGAGGAACTGACTGAGCTGATGGGCGGCGAAGAGAGCAAAATCGCCGTCGCAAAAAGGCCGCCGACTGTTATTATGATGGTCGGTCTCCAAGGTGCCGGTAAAACGACAACAAGCGGTAAGCTTGCGAATCTGCTGCGCAAAAAGCATAATCGCAAACCGATGCTGGTTGCTGCCGATATTTACCGCCCAGCCGCAATTAAACAGCTGGAAACACTCGGCAAACAGCTTGATATGCCTGTTTTCTCTCTTGGCGATCAGGTCAGTCCTGTAGAAATAGCTAAACAGGCTATTGAGAAAGCCAAGGAAGAACATTATGACTATGTCATTTTGGATACGGCAGGCCGCTTGCATATCGACCATGAACTGATGGATGAACTGACCAACGTCAAAGAAATCGCGAATCCGGAAGAAATTTTCCTGGTTGTCGATTCAATGACCGGTCAGGACGCTGTGAATGTTGCCAAAAGCTTTAATGAACAGCTCGGTTTAACCGGTGTTGTGTTAACTAAGCTGGATGGAGACACACGCGGCGGGGCTGCGCTTTCTATTCGCGCTGTCACAAACACGCCAATTAAGTTCGCAGGTTTGGGCGAAAAGCTTGATGCGTTAGAGCCGTTCCACCCTGAACGCATGGCATCAAGGATTCTCGGCATGGGCGACGTGCTGACATTGATTGAAAAAGCACAGGCCAGCGTTGATGAAGACAAAGCCAAAGAGCTGGAACAAAAAATGAGAACGATGAGCTTCACATTGGACGATTTTCTGGAGCAGCTCGGGCAAGTCAGAAACATGGGGCCGCTTGATGAGCTTCTGCAAATGATGCCGGGTGCAGGTAAAATGAAAGGCCTGAAAAACATCCAAGTTGATGAAAAACAGCTGAATCATGTGGAAGCAATCATTAAATCAATGACTGTTCTTGAAAAAGAACAGCCGGATATCATCAATGCCAGCCGGCGGAAACGGATTGCAAAAGGAAGCGGGACATCCGTACAGGAAGTCAACCGTCTGCTTAAGCAGTTTGATGAAATGAAAAAAATGATGAAGCAGATGACAAACATGTCAAAAGGCAAGAAAAAAGGGTTTAAGCTACCTTTTATGTAATCGGTTATACATGATAAAACCGTTGTTAAGAAAAAACACTTTACAAACACTTTTATCATTGTTAATATACTATCTTGTTGAAATATTTTCGGAGGTGCTAGTAAAATGGCAGTAAAAATTCGTTTAAAACGTATGGGAGCAAAAAAATCTCCTTTCTATCGTATTGTTGTAGCAGATTCTCGTTCACCACGTGACGGCCGTTTCATCGAAACAGTCGGAACTTACAACCCGGTTGCAAAACCAGCGGAAGTAAAAATTGACGAAGAGCTTGCTCTTAAATGGCTTCAAACTGGAGCGAAACCATCTGATACAGTTCGCAACTTGTTCTCTAGCCAAGGAATCATGGAAAAATTCCACAACGCTAAACAAGGCAAGTAATGACTGATCAACACTTGGAAGATTTGATTGTCCACATTGTGACGCCGCTTGTTGATCATCCAGATGACATTCGCGTCATAAGAGAAGAAACCGATCAAAAGATTGCGCTGCGCTTATCTGTCCATAAGTCAGATACCGGTAAAGTTATCGGAAAGCAAGGCCGGACTGCAAAAGCGATTCGAACAGCTGTATTTGCAGCTGGCGCACAGTCTTCTAAGAAAGTTCAATTTGAAATATTTGACTAAAAGGGAGAGGGCCGGCACCTCCCCTTTTTTTACACGCAAAAAAAGGGTAAACTGATAGAAGCTTAGGCAAAATAGAAAAGCCTGGGCGAGTAAAAGTTTTAAAAGCGGGGAGCTTGGTGCGATGCAAATTATTCACCGTGTAGCCGTTATGCAAGTCTTAACCGAGCGCAGCAAAGAAAAGCTTTTAGCTTCTTTTGCCGAAAAGAAACAAATGCTTGAACGAGAATGCAGCCAGCTCTATTTTCAGCTTAGAAAACATGAGAAAGAACAGCAAAACCCTGATATGATTGAACAATTTAAAAAGGCAATAGAAAAGCGAAAAGATGATATAAAAATCATCGATTTTCAAATTGCCCAAGTACATACATTGCCGCTTGGCAGTGAGTTGAAAGAAAAGGAAGTCGATGCGCTGCTGACGATTGAAGCCGGGGATGACTGGCATGAGAAAACAGCAGCGAACACCATCGTCATAAAAGACGGAAAAGTAATTGAAATTCGCCAGAGGTGATCATATGACAAAGCGATGGTTTAACGTAGGCAAAATCGTAAATACCCACGGAATCAAAGGCGAAGTGCGGGTGATTTCAAAAACAGATTTTGCCGAAGAACGATACAAGCCGGGAAACACGCTGTATTTGTTTATGGACGGCCGTAACGAACCAGTGGAGGTAACGGTAAACACACATAGACTGCATAAGCAATTTCATCTCCTGCAGTTTAAAGAAAGACAAAACCTAAATGAAGTAGAAGAGCTGAAAAACGCAATCATTAAAGTTCCTGAAGAAGAATTAGGAGAGCTGAATGAGGGTGAATTTTATTTCCACGAAATTATTGGGTGTGAAGTATTTACTGAAGAAGGCGAACTCATCGGAAAGGTCAAAGAAATTTTGACGCCTGGAGCCAATGACGTTTGGGTCATCGGACGAAAAGGAAAAAAAGACGCACTCATTCCTTACATTGAATCAGTGGTTAAACATATCGATGTCAGGGAAAAGAAAATTGAGATTGAACTCATGGAAGGGTTAATAGACGAATGAAAATCGACTTTTTGACGCTGTTTCCCGAAATGTTTGAAGGCGTGCTCGGCTCATCAATTCTTCAAAAAGCCCAGGAAAAAGATGCGGTGCAGTTTCAAGTCGTAAATTTCCGGGAGTACTCTGATAACAAGCACAATACTGTTGATGATTATCCTTATGGCGGCGGGGCAGGCATGGTTCTCAAGCCCCAGCCTGTTTTTGACGCGGTCGAGGACCTGACATCAAAGGCCGCCGCTGCTCCGCGTATTATCCTCGTATGCCCGCAAGGTGAGCGTTTTACCCAAAAAAAAGCCGAGCAATTAGCAAAGGAAGAGCATTTGCTGTTCATTTGCGGCCACTATGAAGGCTATGATGAACGCATTCGCGAGCACTTGGTAACGGATGAAATATCAATTGGCGACTTTGTTCTGACGGGCGGTGAGCTCCCTGCAATGATGATCGCAGACAGTGTGGTCAGACTGCTTCCGGGTGTACTGGGTAAAGAGGCTTCCCATATTGAGGATTCCTTCAGCACCGGACTTTTAGAGCACCCGCATTATACAAGACCGGCAGATTACAAAGGTTTAAAAGTGCCTGAAACACTCTTGTCAGGAAACCATGCAAAAATTGAAGAATGGCGGAATAAAGAATCGATCAGAAGGACCTACCTAAGACGTCCGGATCTGTTGAAAGACTACCCGCTTACAGAGCAGCAAAGAAAGTGGATTTCTGAATGGGAAAAAGAATAGATTTTATTGCATAGGCTATGAAATTGTGATAAGATACTACTTGTGGCTTAAGCGGGCTTATCCGCTGCAAGCTTGAAAACGATGTTCCGCTGTGCCGGTTTTTGTGGCCAAGAGCATCTGTTGGAAGGAGTTGAAAACGATGCAAAAACTAATTGAAGATATCACAAAAGAACAGCTTCGTACTGATCTTCCTGCGTTCCGTCCTGGTGACACTTTACGTGTACACGTTAAAGTTGTTGAGGGTAACCGTGAGCGTATCCAGATCTTTGAAGGTGTTGTGATTAAGCGTCGTGGTGGTGGAATCAGCGAAACGTTCACAGTTCGTAAGATTTCTTACGGTGTTGGCGTTGAACGTACTTTCCCAGTACACACACCAAAAATCGCGAAAATCGAAGTTGTACGTTACGGTAAAGTACGCCGTGCTAAACTTTACTACCTGCGTGAACTTCGCGGAAAAGCGGCTCGTATTAAAGAGATCAGACGATAATGATAACGAACGAAAAGAGCTTGTTACCTGTAACAAGCTCTTTTTTTATACAGAATTTGAAAATGCCGGACAGGCATCGTAAAATACATAAAGGACAACAATGAATCATGCATACTGAAGATAAAGGCGGTGTTCGTGTCACATGACAATTCAATGGTTCCCGGGCCATATGGCAAAAGCAAGAAGGGAAGTAACCGAAAAATTAAAATTAATCGATATCGTATATGAATTGGTAGATGCCAGAATTCCAATGTCATCAAGAAACCCAATGATTGAAGATATTCTAAAAAACAAGCCGCGAATTATGCTGTTAAACAAGGCTGACAAAGCAGATGCGGCAGTTACACAGCAGTGGAAAGAGCACTTTGAGAAGCAGGGGATCCGCTCTCTGTCTATTAATTCTGTAAATGGACAAGGGTTAAATCAAATTGTGCCTGCATCAAAAGAGATCCTCCAAGAAAAATTTGACCGGATGCGTGCGAAAGGTGTGAAGCCGAGAGCGATTCGTGCTTTGATTATCGGTATTCCAAACGTCGGAAAATCAACACTCATCAACCGGCTTGCAAAGAAAAACATAGCAAAAACGGGAGACAGACCTGGTATTACGACCTCTCAACAGTGGGTCAAAGTTGGGAAAGAATTAGAGCTATTAGATACACCGGGAATTTTGTGGCCTAAATTTGAGGATGAGCTTGTCGGTTTGAGACTGGCAGTCACCGGGGCTATTAAAGACTCGATTATCAATTTGCAGGACGTGGCCGTGTTTGGTCTTCGTTTTCTCGAAGAACATTACCCAGAACGGCTCAAGGAGCGTTATGGCCTTGAGGAGATCCCAGAGGACATTGCCGAGCTGTTTGATGCAATAGGTGAAAAGCGGGGCTGTCTCATGAGCGGTGGGCTCATTAACTATGATAAGACGACTGAAGTCATCATTCGCGATATTCGCACTGAAAAGTTCGGCAGGCTGTCATTTGAACAGCCGACGATGTAAAGGCGCGCAGAAATGCGGGTCTTTATTTTTTCTTGGCTGAACCGATACATACAGTAAGGGAGAAGAGAAAGTGAATACATTAACCGTAAAGGACATTAAAGACCGTTTGCAGGAAGTGAAGGATGCACGAGACCCATTTATTGCCCAATGCGAAAACGACCCGAGAAAAAGCGTTCAAACGCTTGTAGAGCAATGGCTTAAAAAGCAAGCGAAAGAAAAAGCGCTGAAAGAACAATGGGTGAATATGACTTCCTATGAAAGGCTGGCAAGAAACAAAGGATTTCGCTTGATTGCAGGTGTTGACGAGGTCGGCCGGGGGCCATTGGCAGGACCAGTTGTCGCCAGCGCAGTCATCCTTCCAGAGGAATGTGAAATACTTGGGCTGACAGACTCCAAAAAGCTTTCAGAGAAAAAACGCGAGGAATATTACGAGCTTATTATGAAGGAAGCACTGGCGGTCGGGATAGGAATTGTAGAAGCTACTGTGATTGATGAGATCAATATATATGAAGCTTCAAAAATGGCAATGGTGAAAGCGATACAGGATTTGTCGGCTACACCTGATTATTTGCTTGTTGACGCAATGACACTTCCGCTCGACACGGCTCAGGCGTCAATTATAAAAGGCGATGCCAAAAGCGTGTCTATTGCGGCAGGTGCGTGTATCGCAAAAGTGACGAGGGACCGAATGATGAGCGCTTATGCCGAAACGTATCCCATGTACGGCTTTGAAAAAAATAAAGGCTATGGGACAAAAGAACATTTGGAAGCTCTCGCTGCATACGGCCCAACTGAATTGCACCGCAAAACTTTCGCTCCTGTTCAATCTTTCAGATAAATCACATGGACAAGGAGGCACCTTTTTAAAATGAACATACGAAATGATGTGCAAAAGGCGTTGCAGCACCTTTTCGGGCGTACAGCCGTCCCGCAGGAAACATCAAAAGTAAACGAAGCGCTAAACGGGGAGAAGCGTCTCCTCTTAGGAAAAGTGCTTCGTTTACTAGGAGATCAGCATGCCCTGATCCAAGTCGGCAATCAAACTGTTCAGGGAAAACTTGAAACCCAGCTTCGTCCTCAGGCATACTATTGGTTTTCCTACGAAAAAAAAACGGCAGAGCAAACAGGCCGTCTTCAGGTCGTTCAAAGCTTTGATCAAAATCCTAAAACCATTCAGGATGCAGCTGGCAAGCTTTTAAATGCCATGTCAGTGAAGACGTCAAACGCAGCTCTCATAATGACAGGAGCGATGCTGAAGAGCAAAACACCCGTAACAGAAAATGATATCAAAACAGCTGTCCGCTGGATGGACACGCTGCCTTCGCAAGACACAAAAAAAGCAGTTGAAACGGTTCTCTTCGCTTTAAAGCGTGATCTTCCCATTCACTCCGAGATTTTGAATGGTGTTCACGCTGTGAAATCACCTGTTCCGTTGCATCAGCACGTATCCCAGCTGCTACAGGCAATCGACCAAAACCCTCAGCAGAGCCAAATGATGTCAAAGCTAAAGGAAGCAGTTACGGTGCTTTTAAATAGTGAAATCGATGTCCATGCAGAACGGCTGATTGATAAGCTTATTTCTTTAACCGACAATACGAAAGCACCTTTTCCGGCGAATACAGCTGGAAGCAGGGAGCTTAGCACACCAGCTGGCTCCCCCGGAAAAGCCAGCCTGCCGATTGCAAATCACACAGCAGAACAGGGAAGCATACAAGAAGAGCCTGTTAAAACAGCAGCAGACATTCCAATTAAAGAAGCCCGCCAGCTGCTGGTGAAGCTGACGGAATCTGCTGAAAAAAACAGTCTCCAAATTGTGAAAGAAGCAGCAAATTGGATTAAAGCGGCTGCTTCATCGGGTGATAGTAAGTCACTTGCAGCTTCAGCAGTTTTACAGGCGGCACAAGTCACAGACCAGGAAGCCGAAGTCTTTTTAAAGGCTGTTCAGCAGACAGCACCCCATTTGGCGGATAAGGCAGATGTTCTTTCTTTCTTATCCAAAGTGAAAATGGCAATCGGCGCAAGGGACGAGGTTGCGTTCATTAAAGCGTTTGAACAAGGAAGCGCAGTCACATCTGGCGAAATGCAATCCATCAAGCTGGCTCTTTCTGCCTTAAGAGCATCGCATGAGGTAGCCGAACCAGTCAAACAAGAAGCCGATCAGCTTTTTCATAAATTAAATGGCCAGCTTTTCATGCAGCAGGACCATCCATCATACAGCCAAATTGTAATGTCATTTCCGATGTTTTCGAAGTCAGGGGTTCAGGACATGACTGTTCTGTTTAAAGGAAAGAAAGAAGCGGATGGAAAGCTTGATCCTTCCCATTGCCGCCTTTTGTTTTTGCTGCAGCTTGATACACTAAAAGAAACCGTCGTTGATTGCTTGGTACAGCAAAAAGTCATGACCATTACAATAGAGACTGATTTCGAGCTGCAGGCTGCGATCGATCCGATGGTGCCCGCGCTTAAACAGGGGCTAAAGGAAATGGGGTACAGCCTTTCAGGGGTAAACGCTAAAAAAAGGGTTCACACCGAAGAAAAGGCTTCAATCGATCAATATATAACAAGTATCAGTGATCAGGAAGTGGATGTGAAAATATGAAAGAGCAGACACCGATCAGAAAAGCTGTTGCTCTCCATTATGACGAACAAAAAGACAAGGCGCCGAGAGTGATTGCCACAGGGAAGGGCCATGTAGCTGACAACATTATCAAAGAAGCGAAAAAAGCAGGGGTCCCGATTCAAGAAGATCGGACCCTTGTCGAATTAATGCGCCATTTGACGGTAGATGATCAAATTCCTGAAGCTCTTTATGAAACGGTAGCCGAGATTTTTTCATTCATTTACAAATTGGACGAAAGCGTAAAAAACAAAAAATAGCTAAAATATTCCCCATCCTTCTTTGAAATTTATGTTTTTAATAAAGTAAAAGTTTGAATGTTTAGAAGGATTAAAAGATTTTGCATCGAACTGTAGACAATTCTTCCAGTATTATTATAGAATGAAAGCGCAGTCTATTTTAGTTTTGTTACATAAGTTAGGAGGATGGGAAATGAATATCCATGAGTACCAGGGAAAAGAAGTCCTCAGAAAATATGGGGTATCTGTTCCTGAAGGTAAAGTGGCTTTTACAGCAGAAGAAGCAGTTGAGAGTGCAAAGAGCTTATCCAGCTCGGTTTATGTCGTAAAGGCTCAAATTCATGCTGGCGGTCGAGGCAAAGCTGGTGGGGTAAAAATAGCAAAATCATTAGACGAAGTAAAAGCGTATGCCGAAGAACTATTAGGGAAGACCCTAGTTACACATCAGACGGGTCCGGACGGCCAAGTAATAAAACGCTTACTTATTGAAGAAGGCTGCGATATTAAAAAAGAATATTACATCGGTCTAGTGCTTGACCGCGCCACTTCAAGAATCGTTTTAATGGCTTCTGAAGAAGGCGGAACGGAAATTGAAGAGGTTGCGGAGAAAACACCAGAAAAAATCAAAAAAGCTGTCATTGATCCGGCTGTTGGCCTTCAAGGCTATCAAGCCAGAGAAATTGCATTCGCTATTAATATTCCAAAAGAGCTCGTGGGAAAAGCTGCTAAATTTATGCTTGGACTATATAAAGCGTTTGTTGAGAAAGACTGCTCAATCGCCGAAATCAATCCGCTTGTTGTGACTGGCGACGGAAATGTGATGGCGCTTGATGCAAAATTGAATTTTGACAGCAATGCGTTGTACCGACAAAAGGACATTATGGAATACAGAGATTTGGATGAAGAAGATCCGAAAGAAATTGAAGCGTCCAAATATGATCTAAGCTACATTTCCCTTGATGGAAATATCGGCTGTATGGTAAACGGCGCGGGACTTGCAATGTCTACGATGGATATTATCAAGCATTATGGAGGAGAACCGGCCAACTTCCTTGATGTGGGCGGCGGTGCAACCGCGGAAAAAGTCACGGAAGCATTTAAAATCATTCTTTCTGATCAAAACGTTAAAGGGATTTTTGTCAACATTTTCGGCGGCATTATGAAATGTGATGTCATCGCAGAAGGGGTTGTTGAAGCGACTAGACAAGTTGGTTTGACATTGCCGCTTGTCGTCCGTCTTGAAGGCACAAACGTGGATCTAGGGAAGAAAATCCTTAGTGAATCAGGATTAAACATTACATCTGCGGAATCAATGGCTGACGGCGCGCAGAAAATCGTATCCTTAGTTTAAGAAAGAATGAAAGGCAGGGGACCAAATAATGAGTGTTTTCATTAATAAAGATACAAGAGTTATTGTGCAAGGGATTACAGGTTCTACCGCTTTATTTCATACGAAGCAGATGCTCGAATACGGCACAAATATCGTTGGCGGTGTAACACCTGGAAAAGGCGGAACAGAAGCGGAAGGTGTTCCTGTATTTAATACAGTGGCTGAAGCAGTTCAAACGACCGGCGCTAACGCGTCTGTTATATATGTGCCCGCACCGTTTGCAGCTGATGCGATTATGGAAGCGGTAGATGCGGAGCTGGATCTCGTGATTTGTATCACAGAACATATCCCGGTTTTGGATATGGTGAAGGTCAAACGCTTCATGGAAGGCAAGAAAACGAGACTGATAGGGCCGAACTGTCCTGGTGTCATTACGCCTGAAGAATGTAAAATCGGCATTATGCCCGGATACATCCATAAAAAGGGTCATGTAGGCGTTGTATCACGTTCAGGAACATTAACATACGAAGCGGTGCACCAGCTCTCAGAAGCGGGTGTAGGGCAATCTACAGCTGTTGGAATCGGCGGCGACCCTGTAAATGGAACAAACTTTATTGACGTTTTAAAAGCGTTTAACGAAGATCCTGACACACACGCAGTCATCATGATTGGCGAAATCGGCGGTACTGCCGAAGAGGAAGCGGCAGAGTGGGTAAAAGCCAACATGACAAAACCGGTAGTCGGTTTTATCGGCGGTAAAACAGCACCTCCTGGGAAGCGCATGGGGCATGCAGGCGCCATTATTTCCGGCGGAAAAGGGACAGCTGATGAAAAAATCAAAACCCTTAATGCATGCGGAATCGAAGTTGCAGAGACACCTTCTGTCATGGGTGAAACCTTAATCAAGGTGCTGAAAGAGAAGAACTTGTTCGAAACTTGCAAAACGCATTAATAAAAAAGGGACAGCCGTCAAGGCTGTTCCTGCTTTTTCTAACAAAAGGAGGTCAATCTATTGGATCAGGCCGCTGCCTGCCTAACGATTTGCAGAATCAATCAATTATTATCCCCATCCCTTCTATTAAAATGGTGGAAAGCCGATCCGTCTATGTCGCTGACATCACCTGTGTTACAAACGGTTACTCGTGATCAAATAAAAGCAGCTGCATTAAAAAACGAAATAGAACAACTTTATCCAAAGCTCCAGCGTGTACTTGCTGCTTATCGTGAGCAAGGCATTAACACCATCCCTATTTCTTCAAAGCAATATCCTTTCTGGCTTAAAAGCATTTATGATCCCCCCGCCGTACTGTTTGCAAAAGGTGATATGACTCTTCTTTCGAAAGGGAGAAAAATTGGAATTGTAGGGACAAGAAATCCAACAGCTTATGGGAAACAAGTTGTCAATCATCTTACAAAAGAGATCTGTCGTAAAGGTTGGGTGATTGTCAGCGGACTGGCGTCTGGGATAGACGGAATGTCCCATGCTGCAAGTATTAAGGCGAAGGGGCGGACAATTGGCGTCATTGCAGGCGGATTTCAGCACATTTATCCCCGAGAAAACCTTCAGTTAGCAGATCACATGGCTAAACACCATATCCTGCTGTCAGAGCACCCACCTGAAACTAAACCCCAAAAATGGCATTTCCCTATGAGAAACCGTATTATCAGCGGACTAAGTGAAGGCGTTATTGTTGTTCAGGGCAAAGAAAAAAGCGGTTCACTGATTACTGCCTATCAAGCATTGGAACAAGGGAGAGAGGTATTTGCCGTACCCGGTTCATTGTTTGACCCTTACGCCGGAGGTCCTATAAAACTTATCCAGCAGGGGGCTAAAGCCATATGGTCAGCAGAGGATATTTTCGAGGAACTTTCTGAGAGAAACGTTCAATATACGGAACCCTTTTGAATTATCGTTTGACAAACGGTATTGTAATATTTAATAATAGTGAGGATTTAAAGTTGCATATTGTTTTCTATTTAATTAATGACGTTCATGATAAAGAATGAAATGTTGAAAGCCAAATAAAGACAGCTGCAAAAATAAAATTGAAATATCTTGAAAAGAGAGAGAACACCTCTTGAGGGGGATGAAAATGTCTGATTATCTAGTCATCGTGGAATCGCCCGCTAAGGCGAAAACGATTGAACGTTACTTAGGTAAAAAATATAAAGTAAAAGCATCAATGGGACATGTCCGGGATCTTCCAAAAAGTCAAATGGGAGTTGACATAGAACAGAATTTTGAACCGAAATATATTACCATTCGAGGTAAAGGCCCGGTATTAAAAGAGCTGAAAACGGCTGCGAAAAAAGCCAAAAAAGTGTATCTCGCAGCCGACCCCGACAGAGAAGGGGAAGCGATTGCATGGCATTTGGCACACAGTCTTGATTTAGATCTCAACTCAGACTGCCGTGTGGTGTTTAACGAAATTACAAAAGACGCTATTAAGGAATCGTTTAAGCATCCCCGCATGATCAATATGGATTTAGTGGATGCACAGCAAGCGAGACGTATTTTAGACAGGCTTGTCGGATATAAAATCAGTCCAATCTTATGGAAAAAAGTCAAAAAAGGGCTTAGCGCAGGACGCGTGCAATCCGTTGCCCTCCGTTTGATTATTGACCGTGAAAAAGAGATTAACGACTTTAAGCCTGAGGAATATTGGACAATTGACGGTACGTTCTTAAAAGGTCAAGAAACCTTTGAAGCGAGCTTTTTCGGGAAAAACAGCAAAAAACTTCCTTTAAGTAGTGAAGCTGATGTAAAAGAGATTCTTTCTCAGCTCAAAGGGAATCAATATACAGTTGAAAAAGTAACCAAAAAGGAACGCAAACGTAATCCCGCTTTGCCTTTTACCACTTCTACCCTGCAGCAGGAAGCGGCTCGCAAGCTCAATTTCAGAGCGAAGAAAACGATGATGATTGCACAGCAATTATATGAAGGAATTGATTTAGGAAGAGAAGGAACGGTTGGTCTGATCACGTATATGAGAACGGATTCAACCCGTATTTCAAATACGGCTGTTGATGAAGCAGCTGCATTTATTGATCAGACATATGGAAAAGAGTTCCTAGGCGGAAAACGGAAGCCGGCGAAAAAGAATGAAAATGCCCAGGATGCCCACGAAGCAATTCGGCCGACATCAGTTCTTAGAAAACCAAGTGAATTAAAAGCAGTCCTTGGCAGAGACCAAATGAGACTGTATAAACTAATTTGGGAGCGTTTTGTTGCCAGTCAAATGGCACCGGCTGTTCTCGATACAATGAGTGTCGACCTGACAAACAACGGTTTGACATTTCGTGCAAATGGAAGTAAAGTCAAGTTTTCCGGGTTTATGAAGGTGTATGTTGAAGGAAAAGACGATCAAATGGAAGAAAAAGACCGGATGCTGCCTGACTTACAAGAAGGCGACACGGTATTATCAAAAGATATAGAACCTGAGCAGCATTTTACCCAGCCGCCTCCGCGATATACTGAGGCCCGGCTTGTTAAAACCCTTGAAGAACGCGGTATCGGCCGTCCATCCACATATGCTCCGACACTTGATACTATTCAGCGGCGCGGCTACGTGGCATTGGATAATAAACGTTTCGTTCCGACTGAATTAGGTCAGATCGTTCTTGACTTGATCATGGAGTTTTTCCCCGAGATCATTAACGTTGAGTTTACAGCTAAAATGGAGAGAGATCTTGATCATGTTGAAGAAGGAAATACCGAATGGGTCAAGATTATCGATAATTTCTACACCGATTTTGAAAAACGCGTGAAAAAAGCCGAATCGGAAATGAAGGAAGTTGAGATTGAACCAGAGTATGCTGGAGAGGATTGTGAATTGTGCAGTTCTCCAATGGTATATAAAATGGGACGGTATGGTAAATTCTTAGCTTGCTCCAACTTCCCTGACTGCCGGAACACGAAACCGATTGTGAAACAAATCGGTGTGAAGTGCCCGAGCTGCGGAGAAGGAAACATTGTTGAGCGAAAATCGAAAAAGAAACGGGTGTTTTACGGCTGTGACCGTTATCCGGACTGTGAATTCGTATCATGGGACAAACCAATTGAACGAAAATGCCCGAAATGCGGAAAAATGCTCGTCGAGAAAAAACTCAAAAAAGGCATACAAGTCCAATGCGTGGAATGCGATTATAAGGAAGAACCACAGAAGTAGCGGTGAGCAGGGTCTTGCTCACCTTCTTTGTGTGTTAAAAGAAGGCCTTGAATAATAAACTAGGAGATGTGAAAGATGAACCAACAAATAGTAAATGTAATCGGAGCCGGACTTGCAGGAAGTGAAGCAGCATGGCAGCTTGCCAAACGAGGGATTCAAGTCAAATTGTATGAAATGCGGCCAGTTAAACAAACGCCTGCGCACCATACAGATAAATTTGCAGAGCTTGTCTGCAGCAACTCTCTTCGCTCTAATACACTTGCTAACGCTGTCGGTGTATTAAAGGAAGAAATGCGTGCGCTTGATTCAGCCATTATCGCTGCGGCTGACGAATGTTCGGTGCCTGCCGGGGGCGCTCTTGCAGTAGACCGTCATGAATTTGCCGCAAGTGTGACAAATCGGGTGAAAAATCATCCAAACGTAACCGTTATTAATGAAGAAGTGACTGAAATTCCTGAAGGCCCTACTATCATCGCAACGGGTCCGTTAACATCTGAATCGCTGTCTGCCCAGCTGAAGGAGCTGACTGGAGAGGACTATTTATATTTTTATGACGCAGCGGCGCCGATTGTAGAAAAAGACAGCCTTGATATGGATAAAGTGTATCTGAAATCCCGTTATGATAAAGGTGAAGCAGCATATTTGAACTGCCCGATGACAGAAGAAGAGTTTGACCGTTTTCATGAAGCATTAACATCAGCAGAAACAGTGCCGTTAAAAGAATTTGAAAAAGAGATTTTCTTTGAAGGCTGCATGCCGATTGAAGTCATGGCAAAACGGGGTAAGAAAACAATGCTTTTCGGTCCGATGAAACCGGTTGGTCTAGAGCATCCTGTTACAGGAAAACGCCCTTATGCCGTCGTTCAGCTCAGACAAGATGATGCTGCGGGAACACTTTATAATATTGTAGGATTCCAGACACATTTAAAATGGGGAGACCAAAAGGAAGTTCTCAAGTTGATTCCAGGACTTGAAAATGTAGAAATCGTCAGATATGGCGTGATGCATAGAAACACATTTATTAACTCTCCAAGCCTGTTAAAGCCGACTTATCAATTTAAAAACCGCAGTGATCTGTTCTTTGCAGGCCAAATGACGGGAGTAGAAGGATATGTGGAATCAGCTGCCTCAGGACTTGTAGCAGGCATTAATGCGGCGAAGCTTGTATTGGGAGAAGAGCTTGTGATCTTCCCTCAGGAAACAGCAATTGGCAGTATGGCACATTATATTACAACAACAAACCAGAAGAACTTCCAGCCGATGAATGCAAACTTTGGGCTTTTGAAAGAATTGCCAGTTAAAATTAAAAATAAAAAAGAACGAAATGAACAATACGCGAACCGTGCGATTGAAACAATTCAAACAATTTCGAAAACAATATAGGTATTGATTGCAACCTGAGCGCGATTTGTGATACCATTTAAAAGCCCTTCCTGGGGAGGTATTAGGCATGGAGAATGTTAAGAATTTCGTAAAGTTATTCGTTGAATATTTACAAATTGAAAAAAATTATTCACAATATACTATTGTGAATTATGTGGATTCAATTGAAGAATTCGAGACTTTCCTGCGCGTTCAAGGTATAAATGGATTTGAAGAAGCTGCATATCAAGATACTAGGATTTTTTTGACAAAAGCCTATGAAAAAGGTTTATCGAGAAGAACAATAAGCAAAAAGATATCTGCATTAAGAAGCTTTTATAAGTTTCTGATGCGGGAAAAGCTTATTGAAGAAAATCCGTTTCAGCTTGTTCATCTGCCAAAACAGGAGAAACGGATACCGAAGTTTCTATATCAAAAAGAGCTTGAGGAGCTGTTTGAAGTTTCAGATATAAGCCAGCCGGCCGGAATGAGGGATCAAGCGCTGTTAGAGCTGCTCTATGCCACCGGAATGAGGGTCAGTGAATGCTGTTCCATAACTATTAACGACGTTGATTTATTTATGGACACTGTGCTTGTTCACGGCAAAGGCAAGAAGCAGCGCTATATCCCCTTTGGGTCTTATGCCCGCGAAGCGTTGAAGGTATACATGAATAGCGGAAGACAGTGCTTGCTGATGAAGGCAAAAGAACCTCATGATCTATTATTCGTAAATCAAAGAGGCGGACCGCTTACAGCCCGTGGCATCAGACATATTTTAAGCGGGCTTGTTCAAAAAGCGTCAAGCACTTTACATATCCATCCGCATATGCTTCGACATACGTTCGCCACGCATCTGTTAAATGAAGGAGCGGATTTGAGAAGCGTTCAAGAACTGCTCGGGCATTCCAATCTGTCTTCTACACAGATATACACGCATGTTTCGAAGGAAATGTTGAGAAACACATATATGTCTCACCATCCAAGAGCATTTAAGAAAAATTAAAGGAGGCCCTTTATGTCATCTTTTCATGCGACCACAATATTTGCCGTACAGCATAAAGGACGAAGCGCTATGTCCGGAGACGGCCAAGTAACATTTGGTCAGGCTGTTGTCATGAAACACACGGCACGGAAAGTGAGAAAACTGTTTAACGGCAAAGTTCTTGCTGGTTTTGCGGGATCTGTTGCAGACGCTTTCACTTTATTCGAAAAGTTTGAAGCTAAGCTTGAAGAATATAACGGCAACTTAAAACGGGCGGCTGTTGAGCTTGCGAAGGAATGGCGCAGTGATAAAGTGCTAAGAAAGCTCGAAGCCATGCTGATTGTTATGAATCAGGATACTTTGCTTCTCGTATCGGGAACAGGCGAGGTGATCGAACCAGATGACGGCATTCTCGCGATTGGATCAGGAGGCAATTACGCTTTGGCAGCGGGAAGAGCACTGAAAAAGCATGCCGGTGAAAGCATGTCTGCAAGTGAGATTGCCAGAGCCGCGTTAGAAACAGCAGGCGAAATTTGTGTTTACACGAACGATCAAATCATACTGGAAGAGCTTGAATAGAAAGGACTTGAGGCGCATGGAAAAAAAACCGTTAACTCCTAGACAGATTGTAGATCGGTTAGACCAATATATTGTCGGTCAGCAAAATGCGAAAAAAGCTGTCGCCGTGGCATTAAGAAACCGCTATAGAAGAAGTCTTCTGGATGAAAAGCTGAAGGACGAGGTCGTTCCGAAAAACATTTTAATGATGGGTCCTACCGGCGTCGGGAAAACTGAAATTGCCAGACGAATCGCCAAGCTTTCAGGTGCGCCATTTATCAAAATTGAAGCTACTAAATTTACCGAAGTCGGCTATGTAGGCAGAGATGTTGAATCAATGGTCAGAGATCTTGTGGAGACTTCTGTTCGGCTTATCAAAGAAGAGAAAATGAATGAAGTAAAGGAACAGGCAGAAGAAAATGCAAACAAACGCATTGTTCGTCTGTTAGTTCCTGGAAAGAAAAAACAATCTGGCGTTAAAAATCCGTTTGAAATGTTTTTTGGAGGCAGCCAGCCGAATGGTGAAGATGAGGCGGAGAGCCAGGAAGAAGCAAACATCGAAGAAAAAAGAAAACGAATGGCGCATCAGCTGGCTTTAGGAGAGCTCGAAGACTACTATGTAACAGTAGAAGTCGAAGAGCAGCAGCCTTCCATGTTTGACATGCTGCAGGGCTCGGGTATGGAGCAGATGGGTATGAACATGCAGGATGCGCTGAGCGGATTAATGCCAAAGAAAAAGAAACGGCGCAAAATGACAGTCAGAGAAGCCAGAAAAGTCCTGACGAATGAAGAAGCAAGCAAACTCATCGATATGGATGAAGTCAGCCAGGAAGCTGTTCAGAGAGCAGAAGAGAGCGGGATTATCTTTATCGATGAGATTGATAAAATCGCAAAGAACGGCGGTGCATCTTCTTCTGCCGATGTTTCAAGAGAAGGCGTTCAGCGGGATATCCTTCCGATTGTTGAGGGTTCTACTGTTGTCACAAAATATGGTTCTGTAAAAACAGACCATGTATTATTTATTGCAGCAGGAGCGTTTCATATGGCCAAACCGTCTGATTTGATTCCTGAGCTACAGGGGCGTTTCCCGATTCGTGTAGAACTGAACAAACTCACGGTAGACGACTTCGTGAGAATTTTGGTTGAGCCGGATAATGCGCTGCTGAAACAATATCAGGCATTATTGCAGACAGAAGGTATATCTCTTGAATTTTCTGACGAAGCTATTCATAAGATTGCTGAAGTTGCTTATCATGTGAACCAGGACACAGATAATATCGGTGCGAGACGCCTTCATACAATACTTGAACGCCTATTAGAAGATTTGTCGTTTGAAGCTCCAGATGTAACGATGGAGAAAATAACGATTACACCACAGTATGTCGAAGAAAAGCTCGGAACGATAGCCAAAAACAAAGATTTAAGTCAATTTATATTGTGAAAAATTTAATATGAGGAATGTTTAGGAGGATTATTTATCATGGCTTTATTACAAAAAACAAGAATTATTAACTCCATGCTGCAAGCTGCGGCAGGGAAACCGGTAAACTTCAAGGAAATGGCGGAGACGCTGCGGGATGTAATTGATTCCAATATTTTCGTTGTAAGCCGCAGAGGGAAACTCCTTGGGTATTCTATTAACCAGCAAATTGAAAATGATCGTATGAAAAAAATGCTTGAGGATCGTCAATTCCCTGAAGAGTATACGAAAAATCTGTTTAATGTCCCTGAAACATCTTCTAACTTGGATATTAATAGTGAATATACTGCTTTCCCTGTTGAGAACAGAGATCTGTTCCAAGCTGGTTTAACAACAATTGTGCCGATCATCGGAGGCGGGGAAAGATTAGGAACACTTATTCTTTCACGTTTACAAGATCAATTCAATGACGATGACTTAATTCTAGCTGAATACGGCGCAACAGTTGTCGGAATGGAAATCCTAAGAGAAAAAGCAGAAGAAATTGAAGAGGAAGCAAGAAGCAAAGCTGTCGTACAAATGGCTATCAGCTCGCTTTCTTACAGTGAACTTGAAGCAATTGAGCACATTTTTGAGGAGCTTGACGGAAACGAAGGTCTTCTTGTTGCAAGTAAAATTGCTGACCGTGTCGGCATTACCCGTTCTGTTATTGTGAACGCACTCAGAAAGCTGGAGAGCGCCGGTGTTATCGAGTCTAGATCATTAGGAATGAAAGGTACTTATATCAAGGTACTAAACAACAAATTCCTAATTGAATTAGAAAATCTAAAATCTCATTAATCACAAAAAGAACCCTTTTTGAGGGTTCTTTTTTTATTTCAAATAAAGGAAATCAATAAGCTTTATTTCCTGGGTTGAAAGTCTTTCTATGTAATAATTTTAATAAATTTTGCATTTTTCTTCAAAAAGTTTCAAAAATGCCGAAAAGAAAGGAGAAAAAACAGAAATTCTGCTATTTTCAGGCTTATATCAAGGCGAGAAATGTAGTTCTAACAATCTAGGACTTTATACCTAGTTGTAAAATAGATAATTGTGAGGACATTTTTTTACACGAACTTCATAGACTTTATGCCTGTTATTTCTTACAATAAGCATATAGTTTTACAATTCTCGACAAGGATATTGAGGGTGAAAAAAACTGAAATGGAGGTAAGTGGATTTGAGCTTATTTTCTGGAACGATACAAAATCTTGAAAATGCCTTGAGCAGAGCGGATATTAAGCAAAAAGTCATAACTAATAATATCGCCAATATAGATACACCGAACTATAAGGCGAAAAAAGTCTCTTTCCAAAATTTATTAGATCAAGAATCCTCACGTCTTGATGCGATAAAAACAGACTATCGTCATGTTGATTTTTCTGATACTGATTCGAATTATTCAATTGTTGCGAGCGGAGATACATCGTATCAGCAAAACGGAAACAATGTTGATGTTGACAAAGAGATGACAGAATTGGCGCAAAATCAAATCAACTATCAAGCATTGGTTGAAAGAATGAACGGTAAATTTAATTCGCTGAAGACCGTATTAACAGGAGGAAAATGATGACAGCTTTTCAGAGCTTAAATGTTTCAGCATCAGCTTTAACTGCTCAGCGAGTCAGAATGGACGTTGTATCATCTAACTTAGCAAATATGGATACGACAAGAGCTAAGCAGGTGAATGGAGAGTGGGTGCCTTACAGAAGGAAAATGGTCTCCCTTCAGTCAAAAGGTGAATCGTTCTCTTCCATTCTCAATTCTCAAATGAGCGGAAGCGGTAGTGCTGGAAACGGTGTGAAGGTTTCAAAAATTACGGAGGATGATTCGGATTTTAATCTTGTCTATGATCCGACAGACCCTGATGCAAACGCTGAAGGATATGTACAAAAGCCTAATGTTGATCCATTAAAGGAAATGGTTGATCTTGTCAGCAGCACCAGATCATATGAGGCGAATGTCACGGCGATGAATGCCACAAAGGGGATGCTGATGAAGGCGTTAGAAATCGGAAAGTAGGTGAATGAATGTGATTAATGCAATTTCTCCTTTTCAGGTTCAAAATACTCAAAACACTCAAAATGCAACAAATCAAGTAAACAATAGCCAAAAAACAGATTCTTCAAATCAAACAAGCTTTTCGGAGCTTTTAAAAAACTCTATTAGTTCGTTAAATGAGTCCCAAGTAGCTTCTGACAACATGACTAATGCCTTGGCTGCAGGAAAAGATGTAAATCTTGATGAGGTCATGATCGCCGCTCAAAAAGCTAGCATCTCTCTAACTGCAGCAACAGAGTTCCGCAATAAAGCTGTGGAAGCTTATCAGGAGATTATGAGAATGCAAATGTAGGGGGTCTGACGATTTAGAGAAAGAGTGGAATGACCGGGGGTTAACATGAATCGTACTCTAATGCAAATGAAAAACAAAACGAGTGAGTTTTGGAAAAATAGATCTAAATTACAAAAGATTTTAATGGTTAGTGTGTTAGCGGCAATTATTATTATCGGAATTATTATTAGTGTTTTTGCTTCAAATTCTAAAATGGCGCCGCTGTACAAAGATTTGTCTGCCGAAGAAGCAGGACAAATCAAAGAAGAATTGGATGCAAAAAAAGTGCCAAACGAACTTTCGAATGGCGGTACAGTGATTAGTGTTCCGGAGGATCAGGTTGATTCTTTGAAAGTGCAGATGGCTGCAGAAGGACTTCCTAAAACCGGATCAATTGATTATTCATTTTTTGGACAGAATGCCGGCTTTGGTTTGACAGACAATGAGTTTGATATGGTGAAAGTAAAAGCTACACAGACAGAACTGTCAAACTTGATCAATGAAATGGACGGTATTAAAAATTCAAAAGTAATGATTAATCTCCCGAAAGACGCTGTGTTTGTCGGTGAGGAGCAATCTGCAGCATCTGCATCAATCGTTCTGCAGATTCAACCGGGTTATACACTTGATCAAAGCCAGATCAACGGATTATATCATCTGGTATCTAAAAGCGTGCCAAACCTAAAAGAAGATAACATCGTCATCATGGACCAAAATTCTACATACTACGACAAATCAGACAGCGATGCAGGGTCCTACGCGGATAGTTATTCTTCTCAGCAAGGAATTAAGTCTCAAGTTGAAAAAGACATTCAAAAACATGTACAGTCACTGCTGGGTACGATGATGGGCCAAGATAAAGTCGTTGTCTCCGTTACAGCAGACATTGATTTCACAAAAGAAAATCGGACAGAAGACATTGTCGAACCTGTGGATAAAGAAAACATGGAAGGCATTGCAGTCAGCGCTGAAAAGGTATCTGAAACATATCAGGGCGACGGTGCAGCCAACGGCGGAACTGCCGGAACCGGCGAGGAAGATGTAACAAATTATAAGGCTGACGGTGAAAATACCGAAAGCGGGAACTACGAAAAAAACAGCAACAAAATCAATTACGAGGTTAACCGAATTCATAAAGAAATCGCTGAAAGTCCTTATAAGGTCAGAGATTTAGGGATTCAAGTAATGGTAGAGCCGCCTGATGCCAAAAACACAGCGTCGCTATCAACTGAAAGACAGGATGATATACAAAAAATCCTTTCAACTGTAGTCAGAACATCTTTGGATAAAGATGAAACGCAAAATCAGAATTTATCTGATGCTGATATCAATAATAAGATTGTTGTTTCCGTTCAGCCATTCGACGGAAAAGTCAATTTGGATACAAATACGGAAAAATCCTCAGGTATCCCGCTGTGGGCATATATTGTAGGCGGTGTTTTAATCGCAGCGATCATTGTTCTGATCATTATGCTTATCAGAAAGAAACGGGCGCAAGAGGATGAATTTGAGGAATATGAGTATGAGGTTCCTCAAGAACCAATCAATTTGCCTGATATCAACGAAGAGGAAAATGAAACAGCGGAATCAGTCAGACGAAAACAGCTTGAAAAGATGGCGAAAGACAAGCCGGAAGATTTTGCAAAACTGCTGAGAAGCTGGCTGGCCGAGGATTAGGAGGAATTAGAAATGGCGAGACGTGATCAAGATAAGCTTACAGGAAAACAAAAAGCAGCCATTCTCATGATTTCCTTGGGGTTAGATGTGTCAGCTTCTGTCTATAAGCACTTAACCGATGAAGAAATTGAAAGGCTTACTCTGGAAATATCAGGTGTTCGAAGCGTCGATCATCAAAAAAAGGATGAAATCATAGAAGAATTTCATAATATAGCCATTGCGCAAGATTATATTTCTCAAGGCGGTTTAAGCTATGCAAGACAAGTTCTGGAAAAGGCGCTTGGAGAGGATAAGGCGGAGAACATTCTAAACAGGCTGACTTCTTCTTTGCAGGTTAAACCATTTGATTTTGCCAGAAAAGCGGAGCCAGAACAAATTTTGAATTTTATCCAGCAAGAGCATCCGCAGACGATGGCGTTAATCTTGTCTTATTTAGATCCTGTGCAGGCCGGGCAAATTTTATCCGAGCTGAATCCTGAAGTACAGGCTGAGGTTGCGAGAAGAATCGCGGTTATGGATAGAACATCTCCAGAAATAATTAATGAGGTAGAACGGATTCTGGAACAAAAATTATCTTCTGCATTTACTCAGGATTATACACAAACAGGCGGAATTGAAGCTGTTGTGGAAGTGTTAAACGGGGTAGACAGAGGGACAGAGAAGACGATCTTGGATTCATTGGAAATTCAGGATCCCGATCTTGCTGAAGAAATTAAAAAGCGGATGTTTGTCTTCGAAGATATTGTCACACTTGATAACCGTGCCATTCAGAGAGTCATTCGCGATGTTGAGAACGACGATTTGCTCCTTTCATTAAAGGTTGCAAGCGAGGAAGTCAAAGAAATTGTATTCAACAATATGTCACAGCGTATGGTTGAAACCTTCAAAGAAGAAATGGAATTTATGGGCCCTGTACGCTTGAAAGATGTAGAAGAAGCTCAATCGAGAATTGTAAGCATCGTCAGAAAGCTTGAAGAAGCCGGTGAAATTGTGATAGCAAGAGGCGGAGGGGATGATATTATTGTCTAATATCATTAAACAAGAATCATCTATTTCTCCACAAAAGGAAAAAAGAAAACTTTCTATACAAGAGGTGCGTATTAATCATTCTCACCTTTTGCAGGCTGAAGAGAACCCGGAGGCGCTTATGGTCCGAGTGAAAGAGGAAGCTGACCGGATTTCTGAGCAGGCAAACAGTCATATAGAAAATATTCGCCGTCAAATTGAACAGGAGAAAAACAATTGGGCGGCTGAAAAACAGAAGCTTATTGAAGAAGCAAAAGCCGAGGGCTTTGAACAAGGAGTAGCGCTGGGCAAAGCTGAGGCAATGAAACAGTATGCCGAACTGATCGGCCAAGCAAACAGTATAACTGAAATGTCCAGAAAAGCTGTTGAGGACAAGCTTGAAGACGCTAATGAAGAAATCGTTGAGCTTGCCGTTGCCCTAGCAAAAAAAGTTTGGCAGCAAAAGTCTGATGATAAAGAGGCTTTCCTCCTGCTTGTACAACAGGTTATAAACGAAGTGAAGGAATATGACGATATATCAATTTATGTTGATCCATATTACTATGAGACAATCTTTCAGCAAAAAGATGAAATCCAGCAGCTTCTTTATAAAGAATGCCGGCTTGGCATATATGCTGATGAAAAAGCTCAAAAAGGAACCTGTTATATTGAAACTCCTTTTGGCAGGGTAGATGCGAGTGTTGACACACAATTGATGCAATTGAAAGATAAACTTCTGACAGCGCTGGAAGCAGGTGCAGCTGAATGAAGACACAGAGTCTGATAGATTGTATAGAAATGACAGACTCGTATAAACGGTACGGAAAAGTCAAGCGGGTAATCGGCCTGATGATTGAATCAAAAGGGCCAGCAAGCTCAATTGGCGACGTGTGCCTGATTTATGCAAAAGGACAATCTGGGAAAGTCATTAAAGCTGAGGTAGTCGGCTTCCAGGAAGAAAATATTTTGCTTATGCCTTATTTAGAGGCTGCGAGCATTGCACCTGGCAGCATTGTAGAAGCTACTGGGGAATCACTTCGGGTTAAAGTTGGAACGGGACTGATTGGACAAGTCATCGATGCTTTTGGAGAACCGCTTGACGGAAAACTTCTGCCGAAAGGGCTTTCGCCTGTATCAACGGAGCAATCACCGCCCAACCCGATGAAACGGCCGCCTATCCGTGAAAAGATGGGTGTTGGAGTCAGATCAATTGACAGCTTGCTGACAGTCGGTAAAGGCCAGCGGATTGGAATTTTTGCAGGAAGCGGTGTCGGAAAAAGCACCTTAATGGGAATGATCGCCAAGCAGACAGAGGCTGACTTAAACGTCATTGCACTTGTCGGAGAACGCGGACGAGAGGTTCGGGAGTTTATTGAAAAAGATCTGGGGAAAGAGGGGCTGAAACGATCGATTGTAGTCGTTGCCACCTCAGACCAGCCAGCATTAATGAGATTGAAAGCGGCATATACAGCGACTGCCATTGCCGAGTATTTCCGAGATAAAGGCCAAAATGTCATGTTTATGATGGATTCTGTTACAAGGGTGGCAATGGCGCAGCGAGAGATTGGACTGGCTGCAGGAGAGCCTCCGACGACAAAAGGTTATACACCTTCAGTGTTCGCTATTTTACCTCGTTTACTAGAACGAACGGGTGCAAACGAGCATGGAACCATTACGGCATTTTATACAGTGTTGGTAGACGGGGATGACATGAATGAGCCGATTGCCGATACCGTACGCGGAATTTTAGACGGACATATTGTGTTGGACAGGGCGCTTGCCAATAAAGGCCAGTTTCCTGCAGTTAACGTACTAAAAAGCATCAGCAGGGTGATGTCAAACATATCGACAAGACAGCACCTGGATGCGGCAAATAAATTCCGTGAACTTTTATCGACATATCAAAATTCGGAAGATCTCATTAATATCGGAGCTTACAAAAGAGGATCATCCAGAGAAATTGATGAAGCGATACAATTTTATCCGCAGCTTATTCAATTTTTAAAGCAGGGAACAGACGAACCGGCTTTATTGGAAGAAAGCATTGCTGCATTAACTAGTTTGACAGGAAATGAGGAATAAACGTGGCTTATCAATTTAGATTCCAAAAGCTGCTGGAACTAAAAGAAAATGAAAAAGACCAATCCTTATCCGAGTATCAGCAATCAGTTTCTGAATTTGAAAACGTTGCTGAAAAATTATATGAGAATATGAGCAAAAAAGAATTGCTAGAACAAGATAAGGAAAAGAAATTAAAAAGCGGCATGAGTGTACAAGAAATGAGGCACTACCAACAATTTGTCTCAAATCTTGATAATACGATCTATCACTATCAAAAGCTTGTCATTATGAAAAGAAATCAAATGAATCAAAAACAAGAAATTTTGACAGAGAAAAACATTGAAGTGAAAAAGTTTGAAAAAATGCGTGAAAAACAGTTTAAAATGTTTGCTCTTGAAGATAAAGCTGCAGAAATGAAAGAAATGGACGATATTTCGATTAAGCAGTTTATGATTCAAGGCCATTAGGAGCGAATGTAATGTCCGGCAAAAAGAAAGAATCAGGTAAGTTCCGTTCGGTTTTGCTTATCATTATCCTCCCGCTGATGTTTCTATTAATCGCAGGGGGGATTGTTCTTTGGGCTGCTGGTATCAATGTCATAAAGCCGATACAGGATGCTGCGGCAAAAACGCCGGTTCTTAAAGAATTGGTCCCTGAAACCGAAAATAAAAAAGGCGCAGCATCAAGTAAGGATAGCAGTAATACGGCAGCTCTGGAAAAGACCATTAAGGATCAAAAAAGTGAAATCAGTATATTGAATAAAGATTTAGAAACAAGTAAATCAGAAATCGATAGGCTCAATCAAAAGATCCGTTCACTTGAAAAGACGGCTGAGGATCAAAAAAAGTCATCAGAAGATCATACTGAAGGATCAGCAGACTCGAAAGCTTCTTCTGAAAATGACAAAGTGATCAGTGTGTACAAAAGCATGGACAGCGGAAAGGCTGCTAAAATTATTGCCCAATTAAAGGAGCAAGAAGCACTGAAAATATTGAATGGCCTAAGCAAAAAGCAGCTTGCTGACATATTGGCGAAAATGACTCCTGAGCAAGCAGCAACCTATACAGAAAAAATTGCTGCCAGCCAAGAATAGGGGGAATGAAAGGTGAAGCTGCTTGAATTAGCCGGACCTTTGCTGCAAACCACAACGGGTTCTGCCGCTAAAAACATGAAAAGTAGCCAAGGAGTTTTTCAAAACTGGCTTATGTCTGAGGCTGGATTGAAGGAACTTTCAGAACAAGGAAAGGGAACTCCTAATTCTGAAGATCAGCTTTTAGCAGATGCGCTTAAAAAGATCGGTGAATGGCTAAATGCAAATCCTGAAGACCAAGACAAACAAAATGCGGATCTTTTGCAAACATTAAGCAAACTGACAGGGAAGCAATTGCATGCGAATGCTCTGCAAATGTTGCAAAATCTTTTGCAAGCAGTTGAATCAAAAATGTCAGGCGGGACGGATCAATTGCTCACAGAAACGGAGAAAATCTTTTCAGAAGCTAAAACGGCTCTGAGTGCCAATGATTCTGCTTCTGACATTAATGGAGCACTGAAGTCTGATACAGAGCAATCAAATCAGGAAAATGAAGTATCCGAGCCTGCTAAAGAGCTTATCTATATCCAGATGTTCATTAGCCAGCTCGTAGAAGGGAATAAGCTGACTGATCGCGGGAATGGCAATGAAGCTCATGCCATTTACCAAAATGGAGATCAATTCCTTTCTGCATTAGAAAAGAAGGGTGTATCTCAACAACTAATTCAGGATCTTAAACAGCAAATATTCACTAAAGCTGAGTCAAGTTCAAAACTTTACTCGATGACAGCGTCAGAGCTGAAAAGTTTTCAAAGCTTAATGGATCAAATGTCTATGCTTCCTCAAAAAGGGACCAAAGAATGGAGTTTAGCTGAAAGCCAGCTGAAAGCCTTCTTGTTATCGAAATCATCCGAATCATCACAAGACTTTGGGAAGCGTGTTCTCACACCGCTCTCGCAGAGTTCATCCAGCAAAAATGCATCGGATGTTTCTGGAAGTATTCAGCCTGTAGATAGTAAATCAGGACTCCAAATGCTGTTTTCGGGGTATCGGGGCATAGGAGGAGTTCAAACACTTGATCTGCAGCAGATGTCATCTGATATACCAAATGCCGAAACAAAAACGGTGGCTGATCAAGTGATTAATGCGTGGAAGCAGATGAAATATACGCCTTTCGGCAGATCGACGGGAAGTTTCACTATTCGGCTGAACCCTGAACATTTAGGATTTGTCACAATCAAGCTGACAAATGAAAATGGAATGTTTCAGAGTAAAATCATAGCATCTAGCCAATCAGCAAAAGAATTGCTTGAACAGCATCTTCCTCAGCTGAAGCAATCATTGCCGAATATGGCCGTCCAAATTGACCGTTTTACTCTTCCGGTCCAAAGCGGGGATCAGCCGGTATACGGCCAGTTTGCTGATGAACAGAAACAGCAGCAAGAGGGGCAGAGACAGCAAAGACAGAAAAAGCAATCAAATGATTTTGGCGATCTGCTCGATGAAGTGTCGATGGTTGAAATGGAGGAAGAAGAATGACTTCTATAAGTTCAGAATATAAACTGCCTGAAAAAACGAACACTGTGTCGACGAACAACAGCAGCTTGGGGAAAGACGAGTTTTTAAAAATATTAATGACTCAAGTTCAAAACCAAGATCCGCTTAACCCGGTTGACGATAAAGAATTTATCAGCCAGATGGCGACTTTTTCAAGCTTGGAGCAAATGATGAATCTGAATACGACAATGACTCAATTCGTTGAAAACCAAGATCCGTTTACAACGTATGTTGATTGGATGGGAAAAGAAGTATCTTGGACTGATGGTAAAAGTGCAACAGATAAAACAGGCACAGTAAGCTCTGTTAAACATTTTAAAGGAAATTATTATCTCGTTCTTGATGATGGGACCGAGATCAGTCCTGCGAATGTCATGTCTGTGGGACAATCATCTAAATAAAAACATCTGGGGGAATATATTATGTTACGTTCACTTTATTCTGGAATCAGCGGTATGAAAAACTTTCAAACAAAGCTTGACGTAATCGGCAATAACATTGCCAACGTAAATACAGTAGGATTCAAAAAGAGCCGGGTTACCTTTAAAGATATGGTGAGTCAAACGATTGCCGGCGGTTCTGCTGCTGGTGCAACAATCGGCGGAACAAACTCTAAGCAAATCGGTTTAGGTTCATCATCTGGCACAATTGATACAATTCATTCAACAAGCGCGACACAAAGCACGGGAAGAACACTTGATTTAGCAATCGATGGCGATGGCTATTTTCGAATTGATACAGGCGCCGGAACAGCTTATACAAGAGCAGGGAACTTCTATTTAGATAATACCGGAACACTGGTTACAGGTGATGGCTACCATGTGTTAAATATGAATGGGGGAACAATTAAAATTCCTACTGATGCTCAAAGCTTTAGCATTGGTTCTGATGGAAAGGTGTCAATTGTTGATGCTGAGGGGAAAACACAAGACGGGGGACAAATCGGGATTGTTACTTTTGCCAACAGTGATGGATTGGATAAAATCGGAAGCAACCTATACCGTGAATCTTTAAACTCTGGAACGGCCAGTGCAGCGAACCAGCCTGGTGACGGCGGAACTGGTGCTCTTAAATCAGGATTTCTCGAAATGTCTAACGTCGATTTAACTGACGAATTTACTGAAATGATCGTAGCCCAGCGCGGATTCCAATCAAACTCAAAAATTATTACAACATCTGATGAAATCCTTCAAGAACTGGTTAACCTTAAACGTTAAGGAGGGAGGGGAGGCGAGTAATCGCTTCTCCGCTGTTTTATGATTAAAGTAACCCGTTTGAACGGGCAGCCCTTTACACTGAATGCGCTATTTATTGAACAGATTGAATGTTTTCCGGATACTACAATTACTCTGTCAAATGGTAAGAAGTTTGTAGTAAAAGAAGATGAAGAAGCTGTTCTGGAAAAGATCGCAGCTTTCTACCGAAAAATACAAATATTTGCAATGGATCAAGGAATAGAGGAACCGGAATGAAGAAAAAGTTAATGATCATATTACTAATTATTCTTATCGTAATTGGTGCTCTCGGGGCGGCGGCTTATTTTGTTTTAGGCGGAAAGTCCGAAAAAAGTGAAGCGAAAAAAAGTATTGATGAAATCGTTGCGTCTTCTGTTGATGTAGAAGAGATCACAACAAATTTAAAGTCTGATAACATTATCCGTCTTGCTATTAAGCTTGAAACTGATTCTGATAAATCAAAAGAAGAACTTGAGAAACGTGATTTCCAAGTGAAAGACGCTGTTATATCACTGCTGGCTGATACGAATGCTGATCAGATTGAGGGAGACAAGGGAAAAGAAACCTTTAAGAAGGAACTAAAAGATAAAATAAATAGCTACCTCCAAGAAGGAAAAGTAGAAAAAGTGTATATTACCTCCTTTAATCTGCAATAAAGCATAATTTGACAGAATACGGAGGTGAGGAAAATGTCAGGAGAAGTTCTCTCCCAAAATGAAATAGATGCACTGCTTTCTGCAATATCAACAGGTGAAATGGACGCTGAAGAGCTGAAAAAAGAAGAAAAAGAGAAGAAAGTCAAGGTTTATGATTTCAAACGTGCGCTGCGGTTTTCTAAGGATCAGATCCGCAGTTTAACGAGAATTCATGACAATTTTGCAAGACTTCTTACCACTCATTTTTCTGCTCAGCTCAGAACCTATATTCACATATCTGTCAGTTCTGTTGACCAGGTCCCGTATGAGGAATTTATCAGATCGATCCCGAACATGACGATTCTGAATCTATTTGATGTCCATCCGATGGAAGGCAGAATTATGATGGAGGTCAACCCCACGATAGCTTATACGATGATGGATCGGGTCATGGGCGGGATTGGAATCAGTCATAACAAGGTTGACAGTTTGACAGAAATTGAAACAAAAATCATTTCTAATTTATTTGAAAATGCACTGGGTAATTATAAAGAAGCTTGGCAGTCAATTGCTGATATTGAACCGGAAATGACTGAGTTTGAAGTGAATCCGCAATTTGTTCAGATGGTATCTCCTAATGAAACAGTCGTGGTGATCTCGCTCAATACTCAAATTGGTGAAATCAGCGGTGTCATTAATCTCTGTATCCCGCATATCGTACTCGAGCCGCTCATACCGAAGCTTTCAGTCCACTATTGGATGCAATCAGACCGAAATGAGCCAAAGCCTGAGGAAACAAAGTCGCTTGAAAAACGTATCATGACAGCACAAATACCTGTCGTGGCCGAGCTCGGCACATCTGAACTGACGATAGAAGAGTTTTTAAGTTTAGAAGTCGGAGACTGCATAACTTTGGACAAATCAGTCACGGATCCTCTTACTGTATTGGTCGGAGATAAGCCGAAATTTTTAGGACAAGCCGGCCGGGTGAATCGAAAACAGGCAGTGCAAATTTTAGATCACGACATAAGAGGTGAACAAGATGGAGAATAATAGATTATCTCAAGATGAGATTGACGCGCTTCTTAACGGTACTGGCAGCACGCTTGATGAGCCAGAGGTTCCGGAAGTAGATGACTTATCGGAAATGGAGCGTGATGCGATCGGTGAAATCGGTAATATTTCATTCGGCAGTTCTGCGACAGCACTTTCAACGCTTTTAAATCAAAAGGTCGATATTACGACTCCAAGCGTAACGGTCATTCCAAGAAGTAAAATCAGCGATGCGTTTCCTGAACCGTATGTAGCGATTGAAGTGAATTATACGGAGGGCTTCAGCGGAAGCAACCTGTTAGTCGTGGAACAAAGTGACGCGGCGATCATTGCTGACTTAATGATCGGGGGAGACGGAAAAGGTGCGGACCCTTCACTGGGTGAAATCCATTTAAGTGCGGTTCAAGAAGCAATGAACCAAATGATGGGATCGGCTGCCACATCAATGTCTACTGTATTCAGTAAAAAAATTGATATTTCACCTCCTCGGGTTGAATTGTTGGATGTTACTGAAGAAAAGGGTACAGACCGTATTCCTGATGATGAAATGCTGGTGAAAGTTTCTTTCAACTTAAAGGTGGGAGAATTAATAGACTCCAGCATTATGCAGCTTTACCCATTGACATTTGCGAAAGATTTAATTTCAAGCCTTATGAACTCAGAAAGTGCAGAGGAAGAAGAAACGGTGCAGCCTGAAGTTACATACGAACAGCCGAAAGAGCCTGTGACGCCAGAGCCGCGTATTGAACCGAAGCAACAGCAGCAGCCGCCAAAAAGGCAGGGAACAGCAAAAAAAGCAGCGCCAGTTCAGGTTTCACCGGTGGAATTTTCCGCGTTTGATCCAAACGAAGCTGTACAAGCCCCTATTCATAATCTGGATATGCTTTTGGATATCCCGCTTTCGATTACTGTTGAGCTTGGCAGAACGAAGAGAAGCGTAAAAGAGATTTTAGAGCTTTCTGCCGGAAGTATTATCGAGCTTGATAAATTAGCCGGTGAGCCTGTAGATATTTTAGTTAATCAGCGTATCGTTGCCAAAGGCGAGGTCGTTGTCATTGAAGAAAACTTCGGAGTGAGAGTCACTGACATTTTAAGCCAGGCAGAGCGCATTAATAATTTAAAATAACGAAACACAAGGAGAGAGATAGATTATGGCACATAGAATTTTAATTGTAGATGACGCAGCATTTATGAGAATGATGATTAAAGATATTTTAGTTAAAAATGGTTTTGAAGTTGTGGCGGAAGCTGAAAATGGAGCACAAGCGGTAGAGAAATATAAAGAGCATTCACCTGACCTTGTTACTATGGATATCACGATGCCAGAAATGGATGGTATTACAGCATTAAAAGAAATTAAACAAATTGATGCGCAGGCAAGAATCATCATGTGTTCTGCTATGGGACAGCAATCAATGGTTATTGATGCCATTCAGGCCGGCGCTAAGGATTTCATTGTGAAACCTTTCCAAGCTGACCGTGTGCTTGAAGCAATCAACAAAACATTAAGTTAAAGGGTGTACGACTGTTGAAAAAGAGTCAATATTTTATCGTTTTTATTTGTTTTTTCGTTTTATTGAGTGTACATCCGATTGCTGCTGCCGCGGCAGACTCTGATAATTCAACTGTAAACGAATGGTTTCAAAAGAAAGATGAAAAAACTGCAGATCAATCAGAGCAAAAGAAAGAAAAAACAACAAAAACTGCTGATGAGACGGAGGGAGCGGCTGCTCCTTCTGTCTCAGCTTTTGATTTTGTAAAGATGATTTTCGCTTTATTGTTTGTTATCGTGCTGATTTACGGGCTGGTTAAGCTCATGAACAAAAGAAATCGGCTCCTAAAGCCTTTTCAATATGTTGAAAATATTGGCGGCACATCGGTCGGCCAGAACAGATCCATACAATTGATCAAGGTTGGGAAAAGTGTGCTCGTCGTCGGTGTAGGAGAGACGATCCAGCTGCTGAAAGAAATTGAGGATGAAAAAGAGATTGAAGTCATTCTCAGTCAGCATGAAGAGGCAATGTCAAGCAAAATAGAGTGGCAAAAGTTTGTGAAGCCGCTTAAGAGTTCTGAACATCAGCCGCAGCAAAAACTGCCTTCATTTTCAAAAGCATTAAAAGAGCAACTTGAAGAGTTAAAACAAAACCGTTCTGAAGGAAAGAAGAAAGGCCCACGTCATCATGAATGAGTTTATAAATATTTTCAGTTCAAGCGATCCGGAAAACGTAAGTTCGACTGTTAAATTACTATTATTGTTAACTGTATTTTCAGTGGCGCCTGGAATATTGATTCTTATGACTTGTTTTACTCGCATCGTCATTGTTCTGTCATTTGTCAGAACTTCACTTGCGACGCAATCTATGCCCCCAAACCAGGTTCTTATCGGGCTTGCGCTGTTTTTAACATTTTTTATTATGGCTCCTACTTTTTCAGAAATTAATAAAGAAGCGCTGACCCCATTAATGGACAACAAAATCAGCTTGGATGAAGCGTATACGAAAGCTGAGGAACCGATTAAAGAATTTATGAGTAAACACACAAGGCAGAAGGATCTGGCGCTGTTTATGAATTACGCGAAAATGGATAAACCTGAATCATTAAAGGATATTCCGTTAACAACAATGGTTCCGGCTTTTGCCATATCGGAGCTTAAAACAGCATTTCAAATAGGTTTTATGATTTTTATCCCTTTTTTAATTATAGATATGGTAGTGGCGAGCGTCTTGATGTCAATGGGGATGATGATGCTGCCTCCAGTTATGATTTCTCTGCCCTTTAAAATATTACTTTTTGTTTTGGTAGACGGCTGGTATTTAATTGTGAAATCTTTGCTTCAGAGCTTTTAGGGTAGGTGCTAAACGTGAGTTCAGAATTTGTAATTTCTATGGCGGAAAAAGCCGTATACGTAACGCTGATGATCAGCGGGCCATTATTGGCTATTGCTTTACTGGTCGGTTTAATTGTCAGCATATTTCAGGCGACAACTCAAATCCAGGAACAGACTTTGGCGTTTATTCCGAAAATCGTGGCGGTTCTCCTGGCTCTCATTTTTTTTGGTCCGTGGATGCTGTCGACGATTCTTTCATTTACAACAGAGCTGTTTTCTAATTTAAATCGTTTTGCAGGGTAATGTAGAGATGAATTCAATTATTGACTTATTTCCTGCTTTTTTATTGGTTTTTATTAGAATCTCTGCTTTTTTTGTAACAATTCCGCTATTTGGACATCGAAATGTGCCAGCTGTTCATCGCATAGGTTTTGCTTTTTTTCTTGCGGTCATTTGTTTCAGCACCATTGATAAACCGCCCTCTTTGGAGATAGATGAGCACTATATGCTTTTGGCGTTTAAAGAAGCTTTGGTCGGCCTATGTCTGGGTTTAATTGCTTATATGATGATTGCCGCAGTGCAGATTGCCGGCTCGTTTATTGATTTTCAAATGGGATTTTCAATAGCAAACGTTATTGATCCGCAAACCGGTGCACAAAGTCCGTTGATTGGCCAGTTTATCTATACGATGGCACTTTGGTTTATGCTGAGTGTCAATGCCCACCATTTGTTGCTGGATGGTATTTACTACAGCTTTCAGTATATTTCAGTTGATCAGGCATTTCCGAATTTCGGCGATGAAAAGTTTGCCTATTTTATTGCGAAAAGCTTTAATGCAATGTTTATTATCGCTTTTCAAATGTCAGCGCCGGTTGTGGCCAGCTTGTTTCTAGTTGATTTAGCATTAGGTATCGTGGCTCGAACTGTTCCGCAGTTAAATGTATTTGTGGTCGGTCTGCCTTTAAAGATCGCTGTCAGTTTCATCATGCTCATTGTATGTATGTCCGTTATCTTCGTCGTTGTCCGGAATGTTTTCAGTTTAACGATTGAAACGATGCGGAATCTTTTAGCATTGGTCGGTGTTTCTTAATGAAGCTTAGAGTTGACCTGCAGTTTTTTGCGGGAGAGAAGACAGAAAAAGCCACTCCGAAAAAACGGAAGGATACGCGAAAAAAAGGGCAGGTAGCCAAAAGCTCGGATGTCAATACCGCCGTTTCTTTACTGGTAATATTCCTTTCGCTTATTGCAATTGGTCCGTATATGAGAGACAGGCTGCTGTCATTCATAGAAACATTTTATACCGAATCGCTCACAATGAAGCTCTCAGAATCAAATGTGCATACATTGTTTGTCAGCTTATTAAAGGATATGGGCATAATACTCGCACCGATTTTGCTTGTTGCTCTTGTTGCAGGAGTCGTAAGCAACTATATGCAGGTTGGGTTCTTATTTTCTGCTGAAGTGATACAGCCTAAGCTTGAAAAACTGGATCCGATCAAAGGCTTTAAACGAATATACAGTATGAGGGCGATTGTAGAGCTGATTAAATCAATTTTGAAAATCGTAGTCGTCGGTTTTGCGGCTTTTGCTGTGCTTTGGCTGCATTATGGAGAAATTCTCCGGCTTCCTCTCCTGACACCCGAAGAGGCACTATCTTTCGTTTCAAAACTCACTTTGTGGATGGGACTAAGCGGTGCAGGTGCATTGTTGATTCTTGCTGGTCTTGACTATTTATATCAGAGATTTGATTATGAGAAAAATATCAAAATGTCAAAACAAGATATAAAAGACGAGTACAAAAAATCTGAAGGTGACCCGATTATTAAGTCTAAAATTAAACAAAGACAGCGGGAAATGGCTATGAGGCGGATGATGCAGGAAGTTCCAAAAGCAGATGTCATTATCACAAACCCGACTCACTATGCGATTGCTTTGAAATATGATGAAGAAAAAATGGACGCTCCTTATATTGTTGCAAAAGGTGTCGACCACCTGGCGTTAAAAATCAGGAAAATTGCTAAAGAGCATGATGTCATGATGGTAGAAAACAGACCGCTTGCCCGTGCGTTATATGATCAGGTGGAAATTGACCAGGCAGTGCCGGAAGAATTTTTTAAAGTTTTAGCAGAAATTCTGGCTTACGTATATAAAACAAAACAAAAAGTATATTGAATTTTTCGATTTAAAAGGAGAGAAAAAACAGCATGTCAACAAGAGATTTATCCGTTTTAATAAGTGTTGTCCTCATTGTGGCGATGCTGGTGATTCCATTTCCTCCATGGCTGTTAAGTATTTTGATCATTATTAATATTTCTCTTGCGTTGATCGTGCTTCTCACCACAATGAATATGCAGGAAGCGCTTCAGTTTTCGATTTTTCCGTCACTGTTGCTGCTTTTGACCCTATTTCGTTTGGGCTTGAACGTCTCAACTACCCGTTCAATTCTTTCACACGGTGAAGGAGGGAAAGTCGTCGAGACTTTCGGAAATTTCGTTGTCGGCGGAAATGTATTAGTTGGACTCGTTGTATTTATCATCCTTATTATTATTCAGTTTATCGTCATTACAAAAGGTGCTGAACGTGTTTCCGAGGTTGCAGCAAGGTTTACGCTGGACGCAATGCCGGGGAAGCAGATGAGTATTGATGCTGATTTAAACGCAGGGATGATTACCGAACAGGAAGCGAAGCATCGCCGCGAAAAAGTGGCAAGAGAAGCAGACTTTTATGGAGCAATGGACGGTGCCAGTAAATTTGTAAAAGGTGACGCCATTGCCGGAATCATCATTGTGATGATCAATATTATTTTCGGAATCGTGATCGGAATGCTTCAGCAGGGCATGTCCATTCAAGAAGCTGCTTCACACTTTACGATGCTGACTGTAGGGGATGGAATTGTTTCGCAAATCCCGGCACTGTTAATTTCTACGGCTACGGGTATTGTGGTCACAAGAGCTGCATCTGAAGGAAACTTAGGGCATGACATTACAGGCCAGCTGTTTGCGTATCCAAAGCTTTTATACGTCGCAGCAGCTACGATCATGCTTTTAGGTATTTTCACTCCGATCGGCATCCTTCTGACGGGGCCGCTTGCGGGATTGCTTGCTTTTGGCGCATATACACTATCTAAATCAGGTAAGGAAAAAGAAGAAGTGGATGAGATTCTTGAGGAAGAGGCTGAGGTGGACGAGCTTAAAAGCCCTGAAAGTGTCGTTCAGCTTCTGCATATAGATCCGATAGAATTTGAGTTTGGATATGGCCTGATACCGCTTGCTGATGCCAATCAAGGCGGTGATTTATTAGACCGAATTGTTATGATACGCCGTCAGTTGGCTTTGGAACTCGGGCTTGTCATTCCTGTCGTGCGAATCAGAGATAATATAGCGTTGCAGCCTAATGAATACCGATTGAAAATTAAAGGAAACGAGGTAGCAAAAGGCGAGCTGTTGCTTGATCATTATTTAGCGATGTCGCCTACTCCTGAGGACGATCTCATTGAAGGGATTGAAACAGTGGAGCCTTCATTTGGACTGCCGGCTAAATGGATTAGCGAAGCGGTAAAGGATGAAGCCGACATGCTTGGTTATACAGTAGTTGATCCTGCATCAGTCGTTTCAACGCATATTACGGAGAAAATTAAGCAGCATGCCCACGAATTGATCGGAAGGCAGGAGACAAAACAGCTGATCGATCACTTGAAAGAATCGTATCCAGTCCTGGTTGAAGAGGTTACGCCGAATCCATTGTCTGTCGGTGATATTCAGAAAGTGCTTGCTAAGCTTTTAAAAGAAAAAGTTTCAATTCGAAACTTAGTAACGATTTTTGAAACACTTGCTGACTATGGGAAATTAACAACAGATTCTGATCTTTTGACAGAGTATACAAGACAAGCGCTTGCTAAACAAATTACAGCCCAGTTTGCCAAAGAAAATGAAGTGTTGAAGGTTGTTACTTGTTCGGGCCGTGTAGAAAAAGCAATAGCAGACGGTGTGCAGCAGACGGAACACGGGAACTATTTATCACTTGAACCAGATATTTCAGAAAGTATAGTGCGCTCTGTCGCCAAAGAAGCTGAACAGCTCTCATTACGTCAGGAAACCGCGATTCTTCTTTGCTCGCCGCCTGTCAGAATGTATGTGAAGCAGCTTCTGGAACGGTACTTCCCTGATCTTCCGGTACTCTCTTATAACGAACTTGAGGCGAATGTTGAGGTACAAAGCATTGGAGTGGTGGATATTTAATGAAAATAAAAAAATTTACTGCTGCTTCAATGCAAGAAGCGGCACTTCTCATCAGAAAAGAGTTAGGTAATGAAGCGGTCATATTAAATTCGAAAAAAATTAAAAAGCGAAAATGGTTTGGCCTCGTCAACAAGCCTGCTGTTGAAGTAATCGCCGTATTGGATCAGGACTTTCTTGAGAAAAAAACGCCTCAGAAGGCAGCTGAACCGAAACAAACATTAAAAACTCCGGTCAGCAGTCCGAAAATAGAGGAGAGAACATATCCCCCTCAAATTCCGGCGCAACAGGAGCTAGGTGATTTTTCAGCATATCAATCTGTACTTCCTGAGCCGCTGCGAAAAGCAGAAAAGCTTTTGCAAGAAACAGGGATCAAAGAGTCTACGAAAACGAACACTCTGAAAAAACTGCTTCGCTTCTCTGTTGAAGCAGGCGGCTTGACTGAAGAAAATGTTGTCGGCAAACTTCAGGAAATACTATGCGATATGCTGCCCGCAGCAGACAAGTGGCAGGAGCCAATTCATTCAAAATATATCGTTCTCTTTGGTTCAACAGGGGCTGGTAAAACAACTACACTGGCTAAACTCGCAGCCATATCTATGCTTGAAAAACATAAAAAAATCGCTTTTATTACAACAGATACGTATCGTATTGCAGCTGTTGAACAGTTGAAAACATACGCTGAACTGCTGCAGGCTCCTCTGGAAGTTTGCTATACAAAAGAAGAATTTCAGCAGGCGAAGGAGCTATTTTCTGAGTATGATCATGTGTTTGTTGATACAGCCGGAAGAAACTTCAAGGACCCGCAATACATTGATGAACTGAAAGAAACGATTCCTTTTGAGAGCAGCATTCAGTCATTTCTTGTTTTATCCGCGACTGCAAAATATGAAGATATGAAGCATATTGTCAAACGGTTTTCATCCGTCCCTGTCAATCAGTATATTTTTACGAAAATAGATGAAACGACTTCCTTAGGTTCTGTATTTAATATACTGGCAGAATCAAAAATAGGTGTCGGGTTTATGACAAACGGACAGAATGTGCCTGAGGATATACAGACTGTATCTCCACTTGGTTTTGTGAGGATGCTGTGCAGATGAACAGATATGACCAAGCAGCAACTTTACGGGCGAAAATGGAAAAACGTGAGCGCGTTCTGCCGATGGTTTATTCACAAAAAGCGAAGACACTTGCTGTCATTAGCGGCAAGGGCGGTGTTGGAAAATCCAATATTACCTTAAATATGGCACTTGCGCTGCAGGATAAAGGTAGGAAGGTGCTGCTCATCGACCTTGATATCGGGATGGGAAATATTGATATATTAATGGGGAATTCATCGTCTGCCACGATAATCGATGTTTTAACCGACCGTAAGCCTTTGCTGCAGTCATTATCCGTTGGCCCAAAGGGTTTGCGGTATATATCAGGGGGAACTGGTCTGGATGTGATGTTCCAGCTCGATCAGAGAAAATGGACGTTTTTTGCCAATGAACTTTCTCATGCATTAAGCCAGTTCGATTATGTGCTGTTTGATATGGGAGCGGGCTTATCAAAAGATCAACTGCCTTTTATTTTATCAGCAGAAGATATTTTGATTATAACAACTCCCGAGCCGACGGCCATTATGGACGCATACAGCGCTGTCAAGCACTTGGTTTTGACAGAAAATAAGCTTTCAATGAAGGTGGCTGTCAATCGGTGCCGTGACCAAAAGGAAGGGCTTGACGCTTTTGCCCGCCTCTCCCGTACAATTCATATGTTTTTGGACGTTCAGGTTCAGTTTGCCGGTTCCGTTTCTGACGATGTGATCGTGAGCAAAGCGGTTGTCGAACAGGTTCCTTTTTTCATAAAAAGCCCTCAGGCAAAAGCCAGCCGGTCAGTCCGTATTTTAGCGGACGCCTTGTTTGAAAGAGAAGAAACGAGACACAAAGAAGACAAACAGACATTTATTGAGAAATTATCTTCTTTTTTAATGAGGAGGGCTTAATTTGATTCGTGTGCTTGTAGTTGATGATTCAGCTTTTATGAGAAAAATGATTAGTGATTTTCTGACCGAGGAAAAGCAGATAGAAGTAATCGGAACTGCGAGAAACGGAGAAGAAGCGCTTAAGAAGATTGAATTATTAAAACCGGATGTTATTACTCTTGATGTTGAAATGCCGGTCATGAATGGGACAGATACGCTCCGCAAAATTATTGAGATTTATAACTTGCCGGTCATTATGGTGTCTAGCCAGACCGAGAAAGGTAAAGAATGCACAATTAATTGTTTGGAGATAGGTGCCTTTGACTTTATCACAAAGCCATCAGGCTCAATATCTCTGGATCTATACAAAATTAAAGAACAATTAGTTGAGCGTGTCGTCGCGGCAGGACTTTCCGGCAAGCGGAAACGCCCTGTTTCCCAGACAGTTCGGCTCGAACCTATTGTACGTGCTGTCGTTAAGCCTGAATTAAGCAAACCGAAACCTGGCACGGGCAGACAAATTGTGTGTATCGGCACATCAACAGGCGGTCCACGGGCGTTACAAAAGGTGATACCGAAGCTCCCTAAGGATTTGAACGCACCAGTGGTTGTCGTTCAGCACATGCCTGAAGGCTTTACTGCTTCTTTGGCTGATCGGCTGAATCATTTATCTGACATTCAGGTAAAAGAAGCAAAAGATGGTGAAGCAGCTCTTAACGGCTGTGTTTACATAGCACCGGGCGGAAAAAACATATCCGTTATTAAAAACAGCGAAGGACTCCAGATTGTGCTTGATAACCATGACACACCAAGCCGTCATAAACCATCTGCTGATTATTTATTCCGTTCTGTCGGGAAACTGACAGATTATGAAAAAGTAGCGGTTATCATGACCGGAATGGGCAGTGACGGCACTGCTGGGCTAAAGGACATGCTAACAGCCGGCAATGTGAAAGCCATTGCGGAGTCTGAAGAATCTTGTGTCGTATACGGGATGCCAAAAGCTGCTGTTAAAGCGGGTCTCATTCATGAGATTAAACATGTGGAAGATATCGCAGCATCCATCACAAGCTGTGTGAAAAAAGAGAGGGTGTGATTCAAATGGATATGAATCAGTATTTAGATGTCTTTATTGATGAGAGTAAAGAACATTTACAAACATGTAATGAAAAGCTTCTTCTTTTAGAGAAAGACCCGACTGATCTTCAGCTCGTACATGATATATTCAGGGCTGCCCATACATTAAAAGGAATGAGCGCAACGATGGGCTACACGGATTTAGCACATCTTACCCATCTGCTTGAAAACGTGCTGGATGCAATCCGAAACGGAGACATGGCAGTCACCTCAGACTGGCTGGATATTTTGTTTGAAGCTCTGGATCACCTGGAAGCAATGGTTCAGTCTATTATTGATGGCGGGGATGGTAAAAGAGATATCTCAGAAGTGAGTGCCAAGCTTGATGTGAATGGTGCGCACGCTGAATCCGCTGCCTCCGCTGAACCTGCAGAAGCACAGAGTTCAGCATCTGATTGGGAATATGATGAATTTGAACGCACAGTTATACAAGAAGCGGAGGAGCAAGGCTTCAAACGATATGAAATCAAGATTTCTCTGAACGAAAACTGTATGTTAAAAGCAGTTCGTGTCTATATGGTGTTTGAAAAACTAAATGAAGTCGGAGAAGTAGCCAAAACAATTCCAAGTGCTGAAGTGCTTGAAACAGAAGATTTTGGAACTGATTTTCAAGTTTGTTTCTTAACACATCAATCAGCGGAAGACATTGAACAATTAATCAATGGCGTGTCGGAAATTGAGCATGTTGAAGTCATTCAAGGGGCTCCTTTAACATCAGCTGAAAAGCCTGAAGAATCTAAGCAAGAAGATTCACCAGCAGCTGTACCTGCGAAGCAGGAGAAACAAAAACAGCCTGCTAAAAACGATGAACAGGCGAAGCATTCAGCCGGCGGATCTAAAACAATTCGTGTCAACATTGACAGGCTTGATTCTTTAATGAACTTATTTGAAGAGCTTGTCATTGACCGCGGGCGTCTCGAGCAGATTGCGAAAGAGCTTGAGCACAATGAACTGACTGAAACGGTTGAACGAATGACGAGAATTTCCGGAGATTTGCAATCGATTATTCTGAATATGAGAATGGTCCCGGTTGAAACTGTTTTTAACAGATTCCCGAGAATGATTCGCCAGCTTCAGAAAGAGCTTAATAAAAAAATTGAACTCTCGATCATCGGTGCGGAAACTGAACTGGATCGTACAGTAATTGATGAAATCGGAGATCCACTCGTTCACTTGATCAGAAACAGTATTGACCATGGTATCGAGGCGCCGGAAACACGTTTGCAAAAGGGAAAACCGGAATCAGGAAAAGTTGTGCTTAAAGCTTATCACAGCGGCAACCACGTCTTTATCGAAGTAGAGGATGACGGCGCAGGCCTTAATCGCAAAAAAATTCTGGAAAAAGCGCTTGAGCGCGGGGTCATAACGGAAAAAGAAGCTGAAACCTTAGAAGACAACCAAATTTACGAATTGATTTTTGCTCCGGGGTTCTCAACTGCTGACCAAATTTCTGATATTTCCGGCCGCGGTGTAGGACTTGACGTTGTAAAAAACAAACTGGAGTCTCTTGGCGGTTCAGTCAGTGTGAAATCAGCCGAGGGTCAAGGCTCTCTATTCAGCATCCAGCTGCCGCTTACCTTGTCTATTATTTCAGTTCTGCTGATTAAGTTGGAAGAAGAGACATTTGCCATTCCGATTTCTTCAATCATTGAGACAGCAGTTATTGACAGAAAAGACATTTTGCAAACGCATGACCGTGAAGTGATTGACTTTAGAGGGCATATTGTCCCTGTCGTTTATTTAAAAGAAGAGTTTAAAATAGAAGATACAAGAAAAGATGCGGAACAGCTCCATATCATTGTCGTGAAAAAAGGCGACAAACCTACTGCATTTGTGGTGGACTCCTTTATTGGCCAGCAGGAAGTTGTGCTGAAATCACTCGGAGATTATTTAACAAACGTCTTTGCAATTTCCGGAGCTACTATTTTAGGAGACGGAGAAGTAGCGCTCATTATTGATTGTAATGCACTGATTATTTAACCATTCGAGGAGGTGTCTCACATGACTGCAGAAATTAAAACAGGCGAAAAAATGATAGTCTTTATGGTAAATGGAAAAGAATATGCCATTTCCGTCACTCAGGTGAAATCAATTGAAAAATGGCAAAAGCCAACGAGGGTACCTGGCGTCGAACCATATATTTGTGGGGTAATCAATTTACGCGGGGTGGTGACTCCGGTTATTGATTTAAGAAAACGCCTGAATTTGCCAGAGTATGAAATTACCGATGAAACACGAATTATCATTATTGCTTATCGTGATATTGAAGTCGGCTGGATTGTGGATGAAGCGAATGATGTGATTACCGTACACGAAAGTGAAATAGAATCTGCTCCAGAAGGCGTTCAGAAAGATACGGATGTGTCGATCGAACAGATTGTGAAACAAGAGAACAGACTCTTAAATATTATTGATGCGAACGCGGTTTTGGATAAAGAATCATCTCAGTCCGCTGTGCCCGATCAAGCTTAATCTTAAAGGGGTTATGACATGAGTATTTTTAATGGAATCAAAGAAGAGCAGATGGACATTTTGCGGGAAGTCGGCAATATAGGCGCCGGCCACTCCGCCTCTGCAATGGCCCAGCTGTTAAATAGAAAGATAGATATGGAAGTCCCATTTGCAAAGCTGCTGTCTTTTGATGAGCTTGTTGATTTTTTCGGCGGCGCCGATGTCCCGGTTGCCAGCATCTTTTTAAGAATGGAAGGCGATTTAACGGGTTCAATGTTCTTTATAATGCCTTTTTTTCAGGCGGAGCAGTTTATCAGAGAGCTGATTGGAAACCCCGATTTTGACATAGAGGACTTAGGTGAAGACCACATGAGCTCATCCGCTTTGCATGAACTGGGCAATATTTTAGCGGGGTCATATTTAACAGCTTTGGCGGATTTGACGAAACTCCAGCTCTATCCAAGTGTTCCTGAAGTCTCATTGGACATGTTCGGAGCTGTGATCAGCGAAGGGCTGATGGAGCTCAGTCAGGTTGGAGAACACGCTATTGTTGTCGACACGTCAATTTTTGACCAAAGCCATCAGCAGGAGCTGAAAGCGCATATGTTTATGCTGCCGGACTATGATTCATTTGAAAAGCTCTTTGTCGCCTTAGGTGCATCATTATGAGTACAACTGAGGCTGTTGTTATAAAGGTTGGGATTGCTGACGTGAAGATCGCCCGCTTCCCGGATACCATTCGGACCTCTGGGTTGGGCTCATGTGTGGGGCTGGTGCTTTATGATAAAGAAAAGCAAACGGCGGGTCTTGTTCATGTCATGCTTCCGGATTCGACGTTATCGAAAACTGCCGAGCTTAACCGGGCTAAGTACGCTGACACCGCCGTAAAGACCACGATTGATATGCTGATAGAAGCGGGATGCCGGAAATTTGCATTAAAAGCAAAGCTGGCCGGCGGATCAGAGATGTTTAAATTTAAATCGACAAATGATTTGATGAAGATCGGACCGAGAAATGTATTAGCGATAAAAGAACAGCTGTCTTTATTTAATATTCCTATTATTAGTGAAGATACGGGCGGCTCAAGCGGCCGGACGATAGAATTTGAACCGAAGTCCTGCATGCTGCATATTCGAACTGTTAAACAAGGTGAAAAAACGATTTAATTAAGGTATTAGGGGGATAACAATGCAATCCTTGAATTATGAAGATCAGGTGCTTTGGACGCGCTGGAAAGAGTGGAAAGATCCTAAAGCCGGTGACGACTTAATGCGCCGTTACATGCCGCTTGTCACATATCATGTAGGCAGAATTTCTGTCGGGCTGCCGAAATCAGTGCATAAAGACGATCTTATGAGCCTTGGTATGCTTGGTTTATATGATGCCCTTGAAAAATTTGACCCCAGCCGGGACTTAAAATTTGATACCTACGCCTCGTTTAGAATTCGCGGCGCAATCATAGACGGGCTTCGTAAAGAAGATTGGCTGCCCAGAACCTCGCGCGAAAAAACAAAGAAGGTTGAAGCAGCAATTGAAAAGCTTGAACAGCGGTATCTTCGGAATGTATCGCCCGCGGAAATTGCAGAGGAACTCGGAATGACGGTACAGGATGTCGTGTCAACAATGAATGAAGGTTTTTTTGCAAATCTGCTGTCAATTGATGAAAAGCTCCATGATCAAGATGACGGGGAAAACATTCAAGTCATGATCAGAGATGACAAAAATGTTCCTCCTGAAGAAAAGATTATGAAGGATGAACTGATTGCACAGCTTGCGGAAAAAATTCACGAACTCTCTGAAAAAGAACAGCTGGTTGTCAGTTTGTTCTACAAAGAGGAGTTAACACTGACAGAAATCGGACAAGTATTAAATCTTTCTACGTCCCGCATATCTCAGATCCATTCAAAGGCATTATTTAAATTAAAGAATCTGCTGGAAAAAGTGATACAATAATGAATTTCATGGTTAGCGAGTGAAAAACATGTCAACACTATTATGGCTTTTAAGCTTTACGCTCCACGGCGTTCTTCTGTACGCTGTCATTATCCTGTATACGAGGCTCGCTGCAGTGAAAGAAACAGAAAAACAGCAAAAACAGATACTTGAAGAGACGGAAAACACCTTGGCAGCATTTCTGCTTGAATTAAAAGAAGAAAATGAGAAACTGATAGAAAATAAAGCTTCACCTGCAAGTCAATTAGATGAAGAATCCCAAAAGCCAGGCCTTCAGCACTCTGAAACATATCAAGAGCGGGATCCAGTCCAAGAGGCAGAGAATCTCCCTGAACATATTGAAGGTCTGATTACAGAGGTTGACCGTCGGGAAGAGATCGTAAACAGTGAGGTCCAATCATTTGAAGACCAGGTCATAGAATTATATGAACAGGGATATTCGGCAAGTCAAATTGCCCAGAAAATGAAGAGCGGAAAGACAGAAATCGAGCTATTTTTAAAATTTCGCTCCAAAGGTGTAAAGGATTCTTGATTGTCGGATAAAGCTGTGTTATATTATGTCTTGGTGTTAAATACACACGCTTAACGATTTATGCAGAGGGTGCTGCAGGCGGCAGTTCTGCACAAAAATGACCTAAGCGGAGGAAAAAAACCATTATATTAGGAGGAAATAACATGTCAGTCATTTCTATGAAGCAATTGCTTGAAGCTGGTGTTCACTTCGGTCACCAAACACGCCGTTGGAACCCAAAAATGAAGCGTTACATTTTCACGGAGCGTAACGGAATCTACATCATTGACCTTCAGAAAACAGTCAAAAAAGTAGAGGAAGCTTACAACTTCACTAAAAATCTTGCTGCTGAAGGCGGAAAAATCCTTTTCGTCGGAACAAAAAAACAAGCTCAAGATTCTGTTAAAGAAGAAGCTCAACGTTCTGGCATGTACTATGTCAACCAACGCTGGTTGGGCGGTACATTAACAAACTTTGAAACAATCCAAAAACGTATTAAACGTCTTAAAGACATTGAAAAAATGCAAGAAAACGGTACGTTTGATGTACTTCCTAAAAAAGAAGTCGTTCAATTGAAAAAAGAATTAGAGCGTCTTGAAAAATTCCTAGGCGGAATTAAAGATATGAAGGATCTTCCTGATGCATTATTCATCATCGATCCTCGCAAAGAGCGCATCGCTGTTGCGGAAGCTCGCAAATTAAACATCCCTATCATCGGTATCGTAGATACTAACTGTGATCCAGATGAAATCGATGTTGTTATCCCAGCGAACGATGACGCTATCCGCGCTGTTAAACTTCTAACTTCTAAAATGGCAGATGCAATCTTAGAAGCGAAGCAAGGCGAAGAAGAAGCGGAAGTTGCTGAAGAAACTGCACCAGAAACAGAAACAACAACTGCGTAACCTATTCAAAAGGTGATAAGAGGGACTGCCTTTTATCACCTTTTTTCAAGAAAAATGTGTAATATACATACTCTTGTTTAAACATATAAGGAGGAATACAAATGGCAATTACTGCACAGCAAGTAAAAGAACTGCGTGAAAAAACTGGCGCGGGCATGATGGATTGTAAAAAAGCGTTAACTGAAACTGACGGAGATATGGACAAAGCAATTGACCTTCTAAGAGAAAAAGGGATTGCAAAAGCAGCGAAAAAAGCTGACCGTATCGCAGCAGAAGGTTCTACTCTTATTAAAACTGACGGCAACAAAGGCGTTATCCTAGAAGTAAACTCTGAAACTGATTTCGTTGCGAAAAACGAAGGCTTCAAAGAGCTTCTTAACACTTTAGCTGACCACCTTCTTGCAAACACGCCAGCAGATGTTGAAGAAGCAATGGGTCAAAAAATGGAAAATGGCTCAACTGTTGAAGAGTACATCACAAGCGCAGTTGCTAAAATCGGTGAGAAAATCACTCTTCGCCGCTTTACAGTTCTTACAAAAGACGACAGCTCTGCATTCGGTGCTTACCTTCACATGGGCGGCCGCATCGGTGTATTAACTGTTCTCAACGGTACAACTGATGAAGAAACTGCGAAAGATATCGCAATGCACGTTGCTGCGGTTAACCCTCGTTACATTTCTCGTGATCAAGTATCTGAAGAAGAAACAAATCATGAGCGTCAAATCTTAACTCAGCAAGCCCTCCAAGAAGGCAAACCTGAAAACATCGTAGCGAAAATGGTTGAAGGCCGTCTGAACAAATTCTTCGAAGAAATTTGTCTATTAGACCAAGCGTTCGTTAAAAACCCAGATGAAAAAGTGAAACAAGTTATTGCAGCGAAAAACGCTACTGTTCAAACTTTTGTCCGCTATGAAGTTGGAGAAGGCATCGAAAAACGTCAAGAAAACTTTGCTGAAGAAGTAATGAACCAAGTGAAAAAATAATGGTGAAAAGATTTCGCGGCTAAGTCGCGTCTTTTCAGGCAGTATAGGGGACACATTTTGTGTTCCCTATTTTTAAAACTATATTTACAAACCTTTTTTTCTCTTGCATAATAGAAAACGGCAATGTTTACACTTGGAGGTTATCATGGAAAAACCAAAATACAAACGTATCGTATTAAAGCTTAGCGGGGAAGCATTGGCAGGAGAACAGGGAAATGGAATTAACCCGACTGTCATTCAATCCATTGCAAAGCAAGTGAAGGAAATCGCTGAGCTTGAAGTCGAAGTGGCTGTTGTAGTAGGTGGCGGCAACTTATGGCGCGGAAAAACAGGAAGTGACCTGGGCATGGACCGCGCGACTGCTGACTATATGGGAATGCTGGCGACAGTAATGAATTCGCTTGCTCTTCAAGACAGCTTGGAAACACTCGGAATCCAGTCCAGAGTGCAAACATCCATTGAAATGAGACAAGTTGCTGAACCGTACATAAGAAGAAAAGCGATACGCCACTTAGAGAAAAAACGTGTCGTTATTTTCGCTGCGGGCACAGGAAACCCATATTTCTCAACTGATACGACAGCTGCACTGCGGGCTGCTGAAATTGAGGCAGACGTTATTTTAATGGCTAAAAATAACGTTGACGGTGTGTATAATGCTGATCCTAGAAAAGATGAATCAGCTGTTAAGTATGAATCACTTTCTTATCTTGACGTTCTTAAAGACGGCCTGGAAGTCATGGATTCAACAGCTTCCTCTTTATGCATGGACAATGACATTCCGCTTATCGTCTTTTCTATTATGGAAGAAGGAAATATCAAACGTGCCGTTATCGGTGAATCAATCGGAACGATCGTGAGGGGGAAATAACGTGTCAAAAGAAGTATTAACTCAAACAAAAGAAAAAATGGAAAAAGCAATTGCTGCTTATCAGCGCGAATTGGCTACTGTACGCGCAGGGCGTGCAAATCCATCATTATTAGATAAAGTAACGGTTGAATATTACGGAGCGCAGACACCTTTAAATCAGTTGTCTTCTATTAACGTGCCTGAAGCTCGTATGCTCGTTATCACACCATACGACAAAACAGCAATCGGCGATATCGAAAAAGCGATTTTAAAAGCTGATTTAGGTCTTACACCAACAAGTGACGGCAATATGATTCGAATTGCAATTCCGGCACTAACAGAAGAGAGACGGAAAGAATTAGTGAAAGTTGTAAAAAAATATGCTGAAGAAGCAAAAGTAGCTGTTCGTAACGTTCGCCGTGATGCTAACGATGATCTCAAAAAACTTGAGAAAAACGGAGACATTACTGAGGATGAACTGCGTGCTTCCACTGAAGACGTTCAAAAACTGACAGATGAATATGTGTCAAAAATTGACAGTGTCACAAAAGACAAAGAAAAAGAAATCATGGAAGTTTAATGAAAAACTATGTACAATAGATAATAGTGAAAAGACCCTCTCATGTTTACAGGGGGTTTTTTTGTTAATACTGTTGATTACATTGATTATCAGCAGGGAATGTAACCTTTTTGGGTGACGGAGGAATCTCATGCTCAACATACTCAAAAATTGGAAGAATCAGCAAACAGCGGCTTCCAACTTAGAACGTTATACAAAAGAAGACATACTTAAGGGAGAAATTCCCGAACACATCGCCATTATCATGGATGGAAATGGCCGTTGGGCTAAAAAACGCTCTCTTCCCAGAATTGCAGGCCACCATGAAGGGATGAAGGTGGTAAAAAGGACCACGAAGCTCGCAAACGAATTAGGTGTCAAAGTACTGACATTGTATGCATTTTCAACAGAAAACTGGAAAAGACCGAAAATGGAAGTCGATTTTTTAATGAAGCTTCCGGAAGAATTTTTGAATACGTATCTTCCAGAGCTTGTTGAGGAAAATGTACAGGTTCGGATCATTGGGGATGAAACGGCTTTGCCGGCGCACACATTACGTGCGATTGAAAAAGCTGTACAGGACACGGCGCAAAACGACGGAATGATCCTTAATTTTGCTCTTAACTATGGAGGCCGTACTGAAATTGTCAGTGCTGCAAAATCACTCGCGGAAAAAGTGAAGGAAGGCTCTTTGAATGTTGAAGACATTGATGAATCGCTTTTTTCTACTTATTTGATGACTGAATCTTTGCAGGATCCTGAACTTTTAATTCGAACGAGCGGCGAGATAAGGCTGAGTAATTTTATGCTATGGCAGGTTGCTTACAGTGAATTTGTCTTTACTGACGTCTTGTGGCCTGACTTTAAAGAAGATCACTTCTTGCAGGCGTTAGGAGAGTTTCAGCAGAGAGGCCGGAGGTTTGGCGGAATTTAGAGGATGGTGGACATGAAACAAAGAATTTTGACAGGTGTTCTGGCAGCAATTGTATTTTTATTTTTGGTTATTGTCGGGAAATTGCCGTTCACCATATTAATTTATGCTATGGGCAGTGTGGCGCTTTTTGAACTTTTACGGATGAAAAAGCTGAAGCTGGTTTCACTGCCTGGTTTGATCGGTCTTTTATTATTGTGGATGTTCTTATTGCCAAGCCAGTATTCGTTTTTTGAAGCGGACGGGATTTCCAAAATGGAAATCGCTTTATTTGCGGTACTGCTATTGCTGACTTACACAGTGTTGGTCAAGAACACCTTTACTTTTGATGAAGTCGGGTTTATTACGCTTGCAGCAATTTACATCGGAATGTGTTTTCATTATTTTATCGAAATCAGAAATCTTGACCAATACGGATTAACATACATTTTTTATGCGTGTGTTGTCATTTGGTCCACCGATTCCGGTGCCTATTTTGTCGGTAAATCGCTTGGGAAGCGGAAACTGTGGCCTGAAATCAGTCCGAATAAAACAGTGGAAGGGTTTGCAGGCGGAATTGTCATCGCACTTGTATTGGCGACGATTTTTCAGCTTGTTGCACAACTTCCGATCCCGTATATCTATCTGCTGTTGATCACGCTGTTTTTGTCTGTTTTTGGACAACTGGGAGATTTAGTGGAATCCGCGTTGAAAAGACATTACGATGTAAAGGATTCTGGGAATATTCTTCCCGGGCATGGCGGTATATTAGACCGTTTTGACAGTTTCTTGTTTGTCATGCCTTTCTTGTACTTTCTGCTTGCCCTTTTTTCATAAAAAAGTCTAATATGAATATGAGACTGATCATGCAGCAATAAGAATAGGAGTAGTGGCAACTTTGAAAAATATTTGTCTTTTAGGAGCAACAGGATCAATCGGCGAACAGACTCTTGATGTACTGCGTGCACATCAAGATCAATTTCAGCTGGTATCTATGTCGTTTGGCAGAAATATTGATAAGGCCGTTCCAGTGATTGAGGCCTTTCAGCCGAAGTTTGTCTCTGTCGGTGATCTGGATACATATCATAAATTAAAACAAATGTCTTTTTCTTTTGAATGCCAAATTGGGCTGGGAGAAGAAGGACTGATAGAAGCAGCAGTGATGGAGGAGGTTGACATTGTTGTCAACGCTTTGCTTGGAAGCGTCGGTCTTATCCCGACGTTAAAGGCAATTGAACAGAAAAAAACAATTGCGCTTGCAAATAAGGAAACTCTTGTCACTGCAGGGCATATAGTAAAAGAACATGCTAAGAAATATGACGTTCCGCTGCTGCCTGTTGACAGTGAGCATTCAGCCATTTTTCAAGCTCTTCAAGGCGAACAGGCTAAAAACATTGAACGCCTCATCATAACGGCATCCGGCGGAAGTTTTCGGGACAAGACGCGGGAGGAGCTCGAATCAGTAACGGTTGAAGATGCATTAAAACATCCAAACTGGTCAATGGGTGCAAAAATTACAATTGATTCGGCTACAATGATGAATAAGGGATTAGAGGTGATCGAGGCACACTGGCTTTTCGATATACCTTATGAACAAATTGATGTGGTTTTACATAAGGAGAGCATCATCCATTCAATGGTTGAGTTCCATGATAAAAGTGTGATCGCACAGCTCGGAACTCCGGATATGAGAGTCCCCATTCAATATGCGCTCACTTATCCTGACCGATTGCCATTACCAGATGCGAAAAGGCTTGAATTATGGGAAATCGGCAGCCTTCATTTTGAGAAAGCTGATTTTGACAGGTTCCGATGCTTACAATTTGCTTTTGAATCAGGTAAAATAGGAGGAACAATGCCGACAGTGCTAAATGCGGCAAATGAAGTAGCTGTCGCTGCCTTTTTAGCTGGCAAGATACCGTTTTTGGCTATTGAAGACTGTATCGAAAAGGCACTAACCCGCCATCAATTACTGAAAAAACCGAGCCTGGCGGACATTCAAGAAGTGGACAAAGATACCCGGGGATACGTCAATTCAATACTCACATAAGGTGGTATGTTCGTGAATACAGTTATAGCGTTTATCATTATTTTCGGAACGCTCGTTTTCTTCCATGAACTGGGCCATTTATTGCTAGCCCAAAGAGCGGGAATTCTCTGCCGTGAATTTGCGATCGGCTTCGGTCCAAAGATTTTTTCTTTCAAAAAAAATGAAACAGTTTATACGATCAGGCTGCTTCCGGTCGGCGGATTTGTTCGTATGGCCGGCGAAGATCCGGAAATGATTGAGGTGAAACCCGGATACACGGTCGGGCTTCTGTTTAATAAAGAAGATCAAGTTGAGAAAGTCATCATCAATCAAAAGGAAAAATATCCGGATGCTTTAGTCATTGAAGTGGAAACAGCTGATCTAGAGCATGACATGAAGATCACCGGTTATGAACAGGGGAAAGAGGACGAACTTTCCAGCTTTACTGTCAGCGAAACATCCTTTTTTATTGTAGACGGAGAAGAAGTGCAGATTGCGCCGTATAATCGCCAATTTGGTTCCAAACCTGTGTGGCAGCGGATTAAAGCAATTGCTGCAGGGCCGATTATGAACTTTATTTTAGCTTACGTCATTTTAGTGATGCTTGGGCTGATTCAAGGCGTACCGTCAAATGAACCTATGCTCGGGCAACTGACAGACAATGGACGGGCGGCTGAAGCAGGGCTAAAAGAAGGGGATTATATCCAAAGCATTAACGGAGAGAAAATGAGGTCTTGGACTGACATTGTCTCCGCTGTAAAAGAAAACCCGGAGAAAGAAATGGACGTTGCAGTAAAAAGAGATAACAAAACGCTTCATATTTCGGTGACTCCGGAAGCTGTTAAAGATGAGAACAAAAAAACAATCGGACGTTTCGGTTCCTATGCGCCGACTGAAAAAGGCGTACTCTCAGCGGTTGCTTACGGCGCGACATCAACAGTTGATGTCACCAAAGCCATTTTAACCAATCTGAGCAAATTAGTAACAGGCCAATTTAAACTCGATATGCTGTCAGGTCCTGTCGGCATTTATGACATGACAGACCAAGTGGCGAAAACAGGGATCGTGAACTTATTTCAGTTTGCGGCGTTTTTAAGCATTAATCTTGGGATTGTCAACCTGCTTCCGATTCCGGCACTTGACGGAGGAAGACTGTTGTTTCTATTTATTGAAGCGATTCGGGGCAAACCGATTAACAGGGAAAAAGAAGCATTTGTTGTGTTTATCGGAGTAGCTTTCTTAATGCTTCTTATGCTGGTTGTCACATGGAACGATATCCAGCGGCTGTTTTTGTAAACGAAAAGTAAATCAATCAGAGGTGCGAAGAAATGAGACAAAGCTTGACGCTTATTCCTACGCTCCGTGAAGTTCCAGCTGATGCCGAAGCAAAAAGTCATCAGCTTCTTCTGAGAGCAGGATTTATCAGACAGAATACGAGCGGGGTATACAGCTATATGCCTCTTGCGTATAAGGTGATTCAAAACATTCAGCAGATTGTTCGAGAAGAAATGGAGAAAATTGATGCCGTAGAAATGCTCATGCCCGCATTGCAGCAGGCAGAGACATGGCAGGAATCAGGCAGATGGTATACGTATGGTCCCGAACTGATGAGACTAAAAGACCGTCATGGCCGTGAATTTGCTTTAGGGGCAACGCATGAAGAGGTTATCACTTCGCTTGTTCGCGATGAGGTTAAATCTTATAAGCGTCTCCCTCTGACTCTTTATCAAATTCAGTCTAAGTTCAGAGATGAAAAACGTCCTCGCTTCGGTTTGTTAAGAGGCCGCGAATTTATTATGAAGGATGCGTACTCTTTCCATGCATCTGCAGAGAGCCTGGATGAAACGTATCAAAAAATGTACGAGGCCTATTCTAATATTTTTGCCCGCTGCGGCATTAATGTAAGACCTGTTATCGCTGATTCAGGCGCAATGGGAGGAAAGGATACGCACGAATTTATGGCACTTTCTGCGATCGGAGAGGATACGATTGCGTATTCTGATGAATCACAGTACGCGGCTAATATCGAGATGGCTGAAGTTCTTCACCAGGAAGTTCCTTCAGATGAAGAGCCTAAAGCTCTAGAGAAGGTTCATACGCCTAACGTGAAAACAATCGAAGAACTGACTGCGTTCTTACAGGTTTCGGCTGAAGCGTGCATTAAGTCAGTATTGTTTAAAGCGGATGACCGTTTTGTCTTAGTGCTTGTAAGAGGGGATCATGAAGTTAACGATATTAAAGTGAAAAACTTGCTTCATGCAGAAGTTGTAGAGCTTGCCACACATGAAGAGGTCATTCAGCAGCTCGGAACAGAGCCAGGCTTTGTAGGCCCTGTCGGTATTCATCAGGATGTGGAAGTATATGCCGATCAAGCTGTGAAAGCAATGGTTAATGCTGTTGCCGGGGCAAATGAAGGAGATCATCATTATAAAAATGTCAATGTGAATCGTGACGCGCAAATTAAAGAATTTGCTGATCTTCGTTTTATTAAAGAAGGTGATCCTTCACCAGACGGCAAGGGAACGATCCGTTTTGCTGAGGGAATCGAAGTCGGACAAGTCTTTAAGCTCGGAACACGCTATTCAGAAGCGATGAATGCGACATATTTAGATGAAAACGGACGCTCGCAGCCAATGCTGATGGGCTGTTACGGAATCGGTGTGTCAAGAACGCTTTCTGCTATTGCTGAACAGCATCACGACGAAAAAGGATTAATATGGCCAAAAAGCGTTGCCCCGTACGATCTTCATATTCTTGCATTGAACATGAAAAACGATGGGCAAAGAGAGCTTGCTGAAAAGCTGTATGCCGATTTAAAAGCGGAAGGCTATGAAGTGCTCTATGACGACCGTGCTGAGCGTGCCGGTGTAAAATTCGCTGATTCAGATCTAATCGGCCTTCCAATCCGCATCACTGTCGGAAAACGAGCTGACGAAGGAATCGTCGAAGTGAAAATTCGTCAAACTGGTGAGTCAACTGAGATTTCAGTAGACGAATTATCTGCGTTTATCAGCAAGCAGTAATCACCATAACGATTTATCAAAAAACATGTTAAAATAGAAATAATAGAAGGTACCTCATTGCCTGAGGTACCTTCACTTATGATGTTTTTAGGGAGGGATACTGTCTTAATGGAACAGTTATCAGTAAACAGAAGGCAGTTTCAAATTCTTCTGCAGCAGATTAATATGACAGATGATACCTTCATGACATACTTTGAACATGGCGAGATTAAAAAGCTGACAATTCACAAAGCTTCTAAGTCTTGGCATTTTCATTTTCAATTTAAATCTTTGCTGCCTTTTCAAATATATGACACATTAACAACGAGGCTGACGCAATCGTTTGCCCACATAGCAAAAGTGACATCTTCAATTGAAGTTCAGGATGCCGAGGTCAGTGAAAGTATTGTTCAAGACTACTGGTCACGCTGCATAGAAGAACTGCAGGGCATTTCGCCGCCGATTGTCAGTCTTTTAAACCAGCAAAAACCGAAGCTGAAGGGCAATAAACTGATTGTCAAAACCAAAACGGATACAGAAGCGGCTGCGCTAAAAAACAAATACAGTTCCATGATTCAAGCAGGCTACCGTCAATTTGGCTTTCCGGATCTTCAGCTTGATGCTGAAATATTTGTATCCGAGCAGGAAGTTCAAAAGTTTCGGGAGCAAAAGCTTGCAGAAGACCAAGAGCGGGCTATGCAGGCCTTGATTGAAATGGAGAAGAAAGATAAAGAAAGTGATGAAGACCAAGCACCATCTGGTCCTCTTGTTATCGGTTATCAAATTAAAGATAACGAGGAAATCCGGACACTTGACAGCATCATGGACGAAGAACGGAGAATTACGGTCCAAGGTTATCTGTTTGATGTGGAGACGCGCGAGCTGAAGAGCGGGCGCACGCTGTGTATCTTCAAAATTACAGACTATACAAATAGTATTTTGATCAAAATGTTTGCACGTGAAAAAGAAGATGCGGCACTGATGAAGTCTCTGAAAAAAGGAATGTGGGTAAAAGCACGCGGAAGCATTCAAAATGATACATTTGTCAGAGACCTTGTCATGATCGCAAATGACGTAAACGAAATAAAAGCAAAAACCCGTGAAGATTCAGCACCTGAAGGAGAAAAAAGAGTGGAATTGCATCTTCATTCCCCAATGAGCCAAATGGATGCTGTTACGGGTATCGGAAAGCTTGTCGAACAGGCGAAAAAATGGGGGCATGAGGCCATCGCTTTGACCGACCATGCTGTCGTTCAATCCTTCCCTGATGCGTATTCTGCGGCCAAAAAGCATGGAATTAAAATGATTTACGGGATGGAAGCGAATCTCGTGGATGATGGCGTGCCAATTGCTTATAATGCCGCACATCGTCTGCTCGAAGAAGAAACATATGTTGTTTTTGACGTTGAGACGACAGGATTGTCTGCTGTATACGATACCATTATTGAGCTGGCTGCAGTAAAAGTAAAAGGCGGAGAAATTATTGATAAATTTGAGGCGTTTGCGAACCCGCATCGTCCACTTTCCGCCACTATCATAGAGCTGACAGGGATCACTGATGATATGCTACAAGACGCTCCGGATGTCGTAGATGTAATAAGAGATTTCAGAGAATGGATTGGCGATGATATCCTTGTCGCTCATAATGCAAGCTTTGATATGGGATTCTTAAATGTAGCCTATAAAAAGCTTCTTGAAGTCGATAAAGCTAAAAACCCAGTCATTGACACGCTAGAACTAGGACGTTTTCTCTATCCGGAATTTAAGAACCACCGGTTGAACACACTTTGTAAAAAGTTTGATATCGAACTCACACAGCATCACCGTGCGATCTATGATACTGAGGCAACCGCTTATTTGCTTCTGAAAATGCTGAAAGACGCAGCTGAAAAAGGCATTCAGTACCATGATGAGTTGAATGAAAATATGGGTCAGTCCAATGCTTATCAAAGATCAAGACCGTATCATGCAACATTACTTGCCGTGAACAGCACGGGACTTAAAAATTTATTTAAGCTTGTGTCACTTTCTCATATTCATTATTTTTACAGAGTGCCGCGTATTCCGAGATCTCAGCTTGAGAAATACAGGGAAGGGCTGCTGATCGGTTCTGCCTGTGACAGGGGAGAGGTTTTTGAGGGAATGATGCAAAAATCGCCTGAAGAGGTGGAAGATATCGCGTCATTCTATGATTACCTTGAGGTTCAGCCGCCTGAAGTGTATCGTCACTTGCTGGAGCTTGAACTGGTCCGGGATGAAAAAGCGCTGAAAGAAATTATTGCGAATATCACGAAGCTGGGGGAAAAGCTTAATAAACCGGTTGTTGCTACGGGAAATGTTCATTACTTGAATGATGAGGATAAAATCTACAGAAAGATTTTAATATCCTCACAAGGCGGGGCAAATCCGCTGAATAGGCATGAACTGCCGAAAGTGCATTTCAGAACGACAGACGAAATGCTTGAAGCTTTTTCTTTCTTAGGTGAAGAAAAAGCGAAGGAGATCGTAGTCACCAATACCCAAAAGGTTGCTTCTTTAGTTGATGACATCAAGCCGATTAAAGATGATTTATATACGCCGAAAATCGAAGGCGCTGATGAAGAGATCAGAGAAATGAGCTATCAGCGTGCAAGAAGCATTTATGGGGAAGAGCTGCCTGAAATTGTCGAAGCGCGGATTGAAAAAGAGTTAAAGAGTATTATTGGCCACGGATTTGCTGTTATTTACTTGATCTCTCACAAACTTGTAAAACGTTCACTAGATGACGGGTATCTCGTTGGTTCCCGTGGTTCCGTAGGATCTTCATTAGTTGCGACACTTACTGAGATTACTGAGGTAAACCCGCTGCCGCCGCACTATGTTTGTCCTGAATGCCAGCATTCTGAGTTCTTTAATGACGGTTCTGTCGGTTCCGGTTTTGACCTGCCTGACAAGACATGCCCTCATTGCGGAACGCCTTTGAAAAAAGACGGTCATGATATTCCGTTTGAAACGTTCTTAGGATTTAAAGGGGACAAAGTACCTGATATCGATTTGAACTTCTCAGGGGAATATCAGCCGCAAGCACACAATTACACAAAAGTATTGTTCGGGGAAGACAATGTATATCGTGCGGGAACAATAGGCACGGTGGCAGAAAAAACAGCCTACGGTTATGTAAAAGGCTATGCCGGAGACAACAATCTTCATATGCGCGGTGCCGAAATAGATCGGCTCGTACAGGGATGCACAGGTGTAAAACGTACAACTGGACAACACCCTGGCGGTATTATCGTAGTTCCGGATTATATGGATATTTATGATTTTTCACCGATCCAGTTCCCGGCAGATGCCACAGGTTCAGAGTGGAAAACGACTCATTTTGATTTCCACTCCATCCATGACAACCTGTTAAAACTTGATATTCTCGGACACGATGACCCGACTGTTATTCGGATGCTTCAAGACTTAAGCGGAATAGATCCGAAAACAATTCCGACGGATGATCCTGAAGTGATGAAGATCTTCCAGGGAACCGAATCACTCGGTGTGACGGAAGAACAGATTGGCTGTAAAACGGGCACTCTTGGAATTCCTGAATTCGGAACCCGATTTGTCCGGCAGATGCTTGAAGATACAAAGCCGACCACTTTTTCTGAGCTCGTTCAGATTTCAGGCTTGTCTCACGGAACTGATGTATGGCTTGGCAATGCACAGGAGCTCATCCACAATAATATTTGTGAGCTGAGTGAGGTTATCGGCTGCCGTGATGACATTATGGTTTATTTAATCTATCAAGGCCTTGAGCCGTCCCTTGCCTTTAAAATCATGGAATTCGTGCGTAAAGGAAAAGGATTAACGCCTGAATGGGAAGAAGAAATGAAAAATAACAATGTCCCAGACTGGTATATTGATTCCTGTAAAAAGATTAAATACATGTTCCCGAAAGCCCACGCCGCGGCATATGTCTTAATGGCAGTCCGCATTGCTTACTTTAAAGTGCATCATGCTCTTTTGTATTATGCGGCTTATTTTACCGTTCGTGCAGATGACTTTGATATTGATACAATGATCAAGGGCTCTACAGCAATCAGAGCGGTAATGGAGGATATAAACGCTAAAGGACTTGATGCTTCACCGAAGGAAAAGAACCTTCTGACTGTTTTAGAATTAGCGCTTGAGATGTGTGAGAGAGGCTATTCATTTCAAAAAGTCGATTTATATCGCTCCAGCGCTACAGAGTTTATTATTGACGGCAACAGTCTTATTCCGCCGTTTAACTCTATTCCAGGGTTAGGGACGAACGCTGCTTTGAACATTGTAAAAGCTCGCGAAGAAGGCGAATTCCTCTCAAAAGAAGATTTGCAAAAGAGAGGGAAAGTATCAAAAACGATTTTAGAGTACTTAGATCGCCATGGCTGTCTGGAGTCACTGCCTGATCAAAACCAATTGTCACTGTTCTAATATGGAAAGCAGAATTTCTCAGAAATTCTGCTTCTATGCATACATAAGCGCAAAAAGTGCCATCGTAATATTAGAGTTTCTGTCACTTGCTTAGATATGAAGGTAAGCGTATATCCATTTGCAATAAAAATATGGTTATGGTATAGTTTTATTGGAAATGCTAACGATTACCGAGGCAAAGAGTGGGGAAACCCGCTCTTTTGTATTGAACAGGAGAATTTTGTCTCGACATGTTCATCGTTTACTTTTTAGCCCCTGCTCTTTTGAAGCAGGGTTTTTATGCAGAGTGACGAGACGAATATGAGATCGACAGCACAAGGAGGAAGAACATGAGCAAAAAAGTGACTGACACCGTTCAAGAAATGGCTCAGCCAATCGTAGACAGCCTTCAGCTGGAACTCGTTGACATTGAATTTGTCAAAGAGGGCCAAAGCTGGTTCCTTCGCGTGTTTATTGATTCCGATGACGGTGTGGATATTGAGGAATGTGCCAAAGTAAGCGAAGCTTTAAGCGAAAAGCTTGATGAGGCAGACCCAATCAGCCAAAATTACTTTCTTGAAGTCTCATCTCCAGGAGCTGAGCGTCCGCTAAAGAAAAAAGCCGATTTCGAAAAATCACTAGGAAAAAACGTATACATTAAGACGTATGAGCCTATTGACGGCGTAAAAGTGTTTGAAGGTGAACTGGCTGAATTTGATGGACAAACAGTGACAGTTGAGATCACGATCAAAACAAGAAAGAAACGGATCAATATTCCGTATGAAAAGATAGCTAATGCAAGATTAGCTGTTACATTCTAATGAATACAAATGTTTTAAGGGGGGAGACCGTTAAATGAGCAGTGAATTATTAGATGCTCTCACGATTCTTGAAAAAGAAAAAGGCATCAGTAAAGAAATTATCATCGAAGCAATCGAAGCTGCGTTAATTTCTGCTTATAAGCGGAATTTTAATCAAGCGCAAAATGTACGGGTGGATCTAAACCGTGAAACTGGCTCCATCCGTGTATTTGCAAGAAAAGATGTCGTTGACGAAGTGTACGACCAGAGATTAGAGATCTCAATTGAAGAGGCGCAGGGCATCCATCCGGAATATATGGTCGGAGATGTCGTCGAAATCGAAGTTACACCTAAGGATTTCGGGCGCATAGCTGCTCAAACAGCAAAGCAGGTCGTCACACAGCGTGTGCGCGAAGCTGAGCGCGGTGTGATCTATTCTGAATTTATCGACCGTGAAGAAGACATCATGACAGGGATCGTCCAGCGTCTGGACAATAAATTTATCTACGTGTCTTTAGGCAAAATAGAAGCCTTGCTGCCGGTTAATGAGCAAATGCCGAATGAAAGCTACAAGCCTCATGACCGCATTAAGGTATATATCACAAAAGTAGAAAAAACAACGAAGGGCCCGCAGATTTATGTGTCAAGAACACATCCAGGCCTGTTAAAGCGTTTGTTTGAAATTGAAGTGCCTGAAATTTATGATGGAACTGTCGAGCTAAAATCTGTTGCCAGAGAAGCCGGCGACCGTTCAAAAATTTCTGTTCGCACAGATGATCCTGACGTTGATCCTGTCGGTTCATGCGTAGGGCCTAAAGGCCAGCGTGTGCAAGCAATCGTCAATGAATTAAAAGGTGAAAAAATTGACATTGTCAACTGGTCCAGTGATCCTGTAGAATTTGTCGCGAATGCGCTCAGCCCTTCCAAAGTGCTTGATGTCATTGTTAATGAAGAAGAAAAAGCGACAACTGTTATTGTTCCTGATTACCAGCTGTCTCTGGCAATTGGCAAAAGAGGACAAAACGCACGCTTAGCTGCTAAACTGACAGGCTGGAAGATTGATATTAAGAGCGAAACGGACGCAAGAGAACTTGGAATCTATCCGAGAGAACTTGAAGAAGATGATGAGCCGCTCTTTACGGAGCCTGAAACTGCTGAATCGGATGAATAAGAGGTGACTTTAGGTGAATAAACACAAAAAGATCCCATTACGCAAATGTGTAGTGACTGGTGAAATGAAGCCTAAAAAGGAACTGATCCGAGTTGTACGGTCGAAAGAAGGCGAAATCTCAGTAGACCCGACCGGAAAAAAGAATGGGCGGGGTGCTTATTTAACGCTGGATAAAGAGTGCATCTTAGCAGCAAAAAAGAAAAACACTTTGCAAAATCAATTTCAATCACAAATCGATGACCAGATTTTCGATGAATTGCTGGAACTGGCGGAAAAGGTGAAAAAATAAAATGTCTGGAATGGAATGGTTTCCCTTGCTGGGTCTGGCCAATCGAGCTCGTAAGGTCGTGTCAGGCGAAGACTTGGTAATAAAAGAAATCAGGAATGCGCGTGCAAAGCTTGTCCTGCTTACAGAGGATGCATCATCTAACACAGCAAAAAAAGTAACTGACAAGTGCAATTATTATAAAGTCCCTTATAAAAAAGTCGAGAGTCGCGCGGTTCTTGGACGCTCTATCGGTAAAGAAGCCCGTGTCGTTGTCGCCGTCACTGACCAAGGTTTTGCGAATAAGCTGATCAGCTTGCTCGATTAATATTTTTGGGGGTGAACGAATGGCTAAAATGAGAGTATACGAATATGCAAAAGCGTTAAATGTTTCAAGTAAGGAAATTTTGACCGCACTGAAGAACATGGATTTAGAAGTGAATAATCACATGGCCATGCTTGAAGAAAAGGCCATTAAAAAGCTTGATGCCAAATATAAAAAAGGCGGCGCAGCTGCTAAATCTCAAAAGCCAGCAGAAACGAACAAAAACAAACAGCCACAAGGGGTTAATCAGCAATCAGCTGGAAATCAACCAAATAAAATTCGAGACGGAAAGAAGAATGACGTGCAGAATAATCAATTTAACAAAAACAAGAAGAATAACAACAACAAAAAAAATAAACGCAACAACAACAATAATAAAAACCAACATCAGCAAAAGCCTGTAAAGCCGAAAAAAGAGCTTCCTGAGAAAATTACATTCTCTGGCACTTTAACAGTTGGCGCACTTGCTGAAGAGCTTGGCAAAGAGCCTTCAGAAATCATTAAAAAGCTGATGCTTCTTGGCGTAATGGCAACCATTAACCAAGAGCTTGATAAAGACACAATCGAACTCATTGCATCAGAATATGGTGTTGAAACAGAAGAGGTCATTGTGCTTGAAGAAACAGAGCTGGAAAAATACGAAGAGCCTGATAATGAAGAGGATCTTGAAATTCGTCCGCCTGTCGTGACAATCATGGGCCACGTTGACCATGGGAAAACAACGCTTCTTGACAGCATCCGTAAAACAAAGGTTGTTGAAGGAGAAGCAGGCGGAATCACTCAGCATATCGGCGCTTATCAAATTGAAGAGAACGGCAAGAAAATCACGTTCTTGGATACACCGGGCCACGCCGCATTTACAACAATGCGTGCACGCGGTGCAGAAGTAACTGATATTACGATTCTTGTCGTAGCTGCCGATGACGGTGTCATGCCGCAAACAGTTGAAGCGATTAACCATGCAAAAGCAGCAGAGGTTCCAATCATCGTTGCTGTGAATAAAATAGATAAAGAATCCGCAAACCCTGACCGTGTGATGCAAGAACTGACGGAATACGGACTTGTCCCTGAAGCTTGGGGCGGAGAAACCATTTTTGTGCCGCTTTCCGCTTTAACTGGAAAAGGCATTGATGAGCTCGTTGAAATGATTTTGCTTGTCAGTGAGGTAGAGGAACTGAAAGCGAATCCGAACCGTCAGGCAAAAGGAACGGTTATTGAAGCTGAACTCGATAAAGGCAGAGGGTCAGTCGCGACATTGCTCGTACAGACTGGAACACTGCATGTCGGTGATCCGATCGTAGTCGGCAATACATTTGGCCGTGTCCGTGCAATGGTTAACGACATTGGCCGCCGTGTGAAAACTGCCGGCCCGTCAACTCCGGTTGAAATTACCGGTTTGAATGATGTCCCTCAAGCGGGAGACCAATTCCTTGTCTTTAAGGATGAAAAAACAGCTCGTTCTGTCGGTGAAGCCCGTGCTTCGAAACAGCTTGAAGAGCAGCGCAGCGATAAAGCGAAGCTCAGTCTTGATGATTTATTCGAGCAAATTAAGCAAGGTGATGTAAAAGACATCAACCTCATCGTAAAAGCTGACGTTCAAGGATCTGCTGAAGCTTTAACGGCTGCACTTCAAAAAATTGAAGTAGAAGGCGTTAAAGTGAAAATCATCCATACAGGCGTTGGTGCGATTACTGAATCAGACATTATCTTGGCATCTGCTTCCAATGCAATTGTTATCGGGTTTAATGTGAGACCGGACGGAAATGCTAAGAGTACGGCTGAAGCTGAAAATGTAGATATTCGACTTCACCGTATCATTTACAAAGTAATCGACGAGATCGAAGCTGCCATGAAAGGTATGCTTGATCCTGAATATGAAGAAAAAGTAATTGGTCAAGTAGAAGTACGCCAAACATTCAAAGTATCTAAAATCGGTACAATTGCCGGCGGATATGTTACTGAAGGAACCATTACGCGCGACAGCGGCCTCCGTTTAATTCGTGACGGCGTCGTCATCTTTGAAGGCGAAGTAGATGTTCTGAAACGCTTTAAAGACGATGTGAAAGAAGTTTCACAAGGCTATGAATGTGGTATTACAATTAAGAAATACAATGACATTCGTGAAGGTGACATCCTTGAAGCGTTTGTCATGCAAGAAATTGAAAGAACGTGATCGGATTTGCGGAGTGTGAATGCATCATTTATGATGCAGGATCGCTAAAAGAAAAGCGTGCCGTTCTGAAGCGGGTTTTAACCAGGGTTCAAAACAAGTTCAATGTTTCGATTTCGGAGATTGGCTATCAGGACACCTGGCAAAGAACCAGCTTCGGAATCGCCGCTGTTTCTTCCTCTCGCGTTCAAACAGAAAAAGAACTGCAACGCGTCCTAGCGTTTATCGATTCTTTTCCTGAAATTGAACGGACGATCACTAGGACAGAGTGGTTTTAACTTAGAGGTGATTGAATTGAGTATGAGAGCAAACCGTGTCGGCGAGCAAATGAAAAAAGAACTCGGTGATATTATCAGCCGCAAGCTGAAAGACCCGAGAATTGGTTTTCTGACAGTAACGGATGTACGTGTATCAGGTGATTTGCAAATTGCAAAGGTGTATATCTCGGTTCTCGGTGACGAGAAAAAACGGGAAGAAGCGCTGAAAGGGCTGGCAAAAGCGAAAGGATTTATCCGATCCGAAATCGGCAGCCGCATCAGACTTCGAAAAACGCCTGAAATTGAATTTGAGTTCGATGAATCAATCGATTACGGGAATCGGATCGAAACACTGATTCACGAATTACATTCAGAGAAACCATCTGAATAAAAAATGAGAGGATAGGCGTATATCGTCTGTCCTCTTTCTTCGTTTAAAAGAAAAAAGCTCAAAAGAAGGAGTGAAAGGCAAATGGTTAACGGAGTTCTCCTTTTACATAAACCTGTTGGCATGACATCGCACGACTGTGTCATGAAGATCCGAAAGCTGTTAAAAACAAAAAAAGTAGGACATACAGGAACGCTCGATCCGGAAGTGTCAGGCGTGCTTCCGATTTGTGTAGGAAGAGCGACAAAAATAGTCGAATACTTAACTGAGAAATCTAAAACGTATGATGCAGAAATAACGCTTGGCTTTTCAACCACTACAGAGGATCAAACCGGAGAAACGGTGGAAATAAAGCCTGTCAATCACGACATTGATAAAGCGGATGTAGAAAAGGTTTTAAACAGTTTAAAGGGGAAACAAGAACAAATTCCGCCCATGTATTCCGCTGTAAAAGTAAACGGCAAAAAATTATACGAATACGCAAGAGCAGGGATTGAAGTAGAACGTCCGAAACGTATGATAACCATTGAAGACATTGCCCTGACGACAGAGATTAAACATCATGGAGAAACCGCAAGCTTCCGGTTTACAGTGACTTGCTCCAAAGGGACCTATGTAAGGACGCTGGCGGTCATGATCGGAGAAAAGCTCGGATATCCGGCTCATATGTCTCATTTAATCCGTACGGCATCCGGAGATTTTTCTCTCGACGAATGCTTTACTTTTGATGAGCTCGAAGCACAGGCCCAATCCGGAACCGTGGAAGAGCATACAGTTCCTATTGAACGTGCGCTCAATCATTTGCCGAAATGGATCATAAGTGATACATTAGCTAAGAAAGTAGAAAATGGGGCTTTGCTTGAGACGCCCGAGCAGTTTTCTGAAATGACAAGTGAAGACCGTATCGCCGTCTTTACTGAATCCGGAACCTGTTTGGCGATCTATTTCCCTCATCCTGCAAAAAAAGGGCTGTTAAAGCCGGCAAAAGTATTGATGCAAAAAAGCGAACAATAGAAAAAAGGTGACCGTTCTGTGAAGACGATACATATTACACATCCTCATCATTTAATAAAAGAGGAGCAGGCAAAATCAGTGATGGCGTTAGGATATTTTGACGGCGTTCATCTCGGGCATCAAAAGGTAATCGGCACAGCGAAGCAAATAGCCGAAGAAAAAGGTCTGACATTGGCTGTGATGACCTTTCATCCCCATCCTTCTCACGTGTTGGGCAGAGATAAGGAACCTAAGGATCTGATTACGCCTCTTGAAGACAAAATAAATCAAATTGAACAATTAGGTACAGAAGTTCTGTATGTCGTTAAATTTAATGAAGTGTTTGCTTCTCTTTCTCCTAAGCAGTTTATAGACCAGTATATTATCGGCCTTAATGTGCGGCACGCAGTGGCAGGCTTTGACTTTACGTACGGCAAATACGGCAAGGGAACAATGGAGACCATGCCGGATGATTTAGACGGAAAAGCTGGGTGCACAATGGTAGAAAAATTAACGGAGCAGGATAAAAAAATCAGTTCTTCGTATATCCGTACCGCGCTTCAAAACGGAGATGTTGAATTGGCGAATGTCTTGCTTGGACAACCTTATTTTATTAAAGGAATTGTCATTCATGGTGATAAAAGAGGGCGGACCATCGGGTTTCCGACAGCGAATGTCGGTTTAAATAACAGCTATATCGTCCCGCCCACAGGTGTATATGCCGTAAAAGCGGAAGTGAACGGCGAAGTCTACAATGGCGTTTGCAATATTGGCTATAAGCCAACGTTTTATGAAAAGCGCCCTGAGCAGCCTTCCATCGAGGTCAATCTGTTTGATTTCGATCAAGAGGTATATGGAGCCGCTATAAAAATCGAATGGTACAAACGGATTCGGAGCGAGCGGAAATTCAATGGCATCAAAGAATTAACAGAGCAAATTGAGAAAGATAAGCAGGAAGCCATCCGTTATTTCAGCAATTTACGGAAATAACTTGCAACGCACGCAAATTTTATTCTAAAATATTTGCATATAGGCACGATTTTTAGTATGATAGTTTTCGTAGTCTTAAAACCATTGCTTGGCAATCCGAAGTCACCGACGGTTGCTAGGTAACTGGGGCTAAATATGATTTGGAGGTGAAACAGGATGGCAATTACTCAAGAGCGTAAAAACCAACTCATCAATGAGTTCAAAACACACGAATCTGATACTGGATCTCCAGAAGTTCAGATCGCTATCCTAACTGACTCAATTAACAACTTGAACGAGCATTTACGTACTCACAAGAAAGACCACCACTCACGTCGCGGTCTTCTTAAAATGGTAGGTAAGCGTCGTAATCTTCTTACGTATCTGCGTAATAAAGACGTAACTCGTTACCGTGAGTTAATTAACAAACTAGGCTTACGTCGATAATCGTAAAAAGCGGGAGGATTCCCGCTTTTTTATCGTATTAAAGCGAAATTTCTTATAACAAATCATTGAAATCCTTTTACATACTACTTTGACATTGATATGTTCAATTCATTTCGTTCATAATAGGAGTAATTGATTATTTCACACAACGAAGAGAGGAGTTCGTAATTGTATGGGACAAGAAAAACATGTCTTTACCATAGATTGGGCCGGAAGAACGCTTACTGTTGAAACCGGCCAGCTTGCCAAACAGGCAAATGGTGCTGTGATGATCCGCTACGGTGATACAGCAGTACTTAGTACAGCAACCGCTTCAAAAGAACCTAAACCGCTTGATTTCTTCCCTCTTACTGTAAACTATGAAGAAAGATTATATGCGGTAGGGAAAATTCCGGGCGGATTTATTAAAAGAGAAGGACGTCCAAGTGAAAAAGCGGTTCTTGCCAGCCGTTTAATTGACCGTCCGATCCGTCCTTTGTTTGCCGATGGATTCCGTAATGAAGTTCAAGTCATCAGCATTGTCATGAGTGTTGACCAAAACTGCTCTTCAGAAATGGCTGCCATGTTCGGTTCATCTCTTGCACTTTCTGTATCGGATATTCCGTTTGAAGGACCGATTGCAGGGGTTACTGTCGGACGCATTAATGATCAATTTATCATTAACCCGACAGTCGATCAGCTTGAAAAAAGCGACATCAATCTTGTCGTTGCCGGCACGAAAGATGCGATTAACATGGTAGAAGCGGGTGCGGACGAAGTTCCTGAGGAAATCATGCTTGAGGCCATTATGTTCGGCCATGAAGAGATTAAACGCCTGATTGCATTCCAAGAAGAAATTGTTGCAGCAGTCGGCAAAGAGAAATCTGAAATTAAGCTCTTTGAAATTGATGAAGAGCTTAATGAAAAAGTAAAAGCTTTGGCAGAAGAGGATCTGCTGAAAGCCATCCAAGTTCATGAAAAGCATGCCCGTGAAGATGCCATTAACGAAGTGAAGAACGCAGTTGTGGCAAAATTCGAGGATGAAGAACATGATGAAGACACAATCAAGCAAGTGAAGCAGATTTTATCCAAGCTGGTGAAAAATGAAGTTCGCCGCCTGATTACTGAAGAGAAAGTAAGACCGGACGGCCGCGGTGTCGATCAAATCCGCCCGCTCTCTTCAGAGGTTGGCCTTTTGCCAAGAACGCACGGTTCAGGTCTATTTACAAGAGGACAAACTCAGGCCCTCAGCGTATGTACGCTAGGTGCTCTGGGAGATGTGCAAATCCTTGACGGCTTAGGTGTCGAAGAGTCAAAACGGTTTATGCATCATTACAATTTCCCGCAATTCAGCGTTGGGGAAACAGGACCGATGCGCGGACCGGGACGTCGTGAAATCGGACACGGAGCACTGGGTGAGCGTGCGCTTGAGCCAGTTATTCCGTCTGAAAAAGACTTCCCTTATACTGTCCGTCTTGTTTCAGAAGTGCTTGAATCAAACGGTTCTACATCTCAAGCAAGCATTTGCGCAAGCACACTTGCAATGATGGATGCTGGTGTACCGATTAAAGCGCCAGTTGCTGGTATTGCGATGGGTCTTGTCAAATCAGGCGAACATTACACTGTCTTGACTGACATCCAAGGCATGGAAGACGCGCTCGGAGATATGGACTTTAAAGTAGCAGGAACCGAAAAAGGCGTAACGGCCCTGCAAATGGACATTAAAATTGAAGGCCTTTCCAGAGAGATTCTTGAAGAAGCGCTTCAGCAGGCGAAAAAGGGCAGAATGGAAATCCTCAACAGCATGCTTGCAACATTAAGCGAATCAAGAAAAGAGCTTTCTCGATATGCGCCTAAGATCTTAACAATGACCATTAATCCTGATAAAATCCGCGATGTCATCGGACCAAGCGGAAAACAAATCAATAAGATCATCGAAGAAACCGGTGTTAAAATTGATATTGAGCAGGACGGCACAATCTTTATTTCCTCTACAGATGAAAGCGGCAACCAAAAAGCGAAAAAAATCATCGAAGACCTTGTTAGAGAGGTTGAAGTCGGCCAACTTTACCTAGGTAAAGTGAAACGGATTGAAAAATTCGGGGCTTTCGTTGAAATTTTCAGCGGAAAAGACGGTTTGGTGCACATTTCGGAGCTTGCGCTTGAACGAGTAGGGAAAGTTGAAGATGTTGTAAAAATCGGAGACGAGATTCTTGTCAAAGTCACTGAAATTGATAAACAAGGACGAGTGAATTTATCCCGCAAAGCGGTGCTCCGTGAAGAGAAAGAAAAAGAAGAACAACAATCTTAAATGAAAACATAAAAGGAGCCTGGGAGACCCGGCTTCTTTATTTTGAAGCTTTTCAAAAGCAGGCGGGTTCTACCTTGTCCTTCTCCTTCATAATGTGAGGTGAGGGGGGACAGAACATGTACAAAAAATTTGTACCGTTTGCCGTTTTTTTATTTCTTTTTTTTGTCTCATTTGAGATGATGGAAAATCCGCATGCACTTGATTATATAGGGGCAATGAAAAAAGATACGGTGACTGTCACGGCGTCAAAAGACCAATTATATGAAGAATTGCTTCAAAAAGCGCCGGAGTACGAAGTTAAGCCCCAGAATGCAAGAATTGATAAAGTGTGGAAAAGCATTCCAGGCTACAATGGATTAAAGGTCAATATTGAACAATCATATAAAAAAATGAAAAAGCATGGTGAGTTTCGGGAAAAAGATTTGGTGTACAGTCAAGTAAAACCAAGTGTTCATCTTGAGTCACTTCAGCCTGAGCCTATTTATAAAGGAAATCCTGACAAACCGATGGTGGCTTTTTTAATCAATGTGGCATGGGGAAATGAGTATTTGGAAAAAATGCTCCCTATTCTGCAAAAGCACCAGGTTAAAGCTACGTTCTTTTTAGAAGGCAATTGGGTGAGAAACAATGAAAAGCTCGCTAAGAAGATTGCAAAAGACGGACATGAAATCGGAAATCATTCATACAATCATCCGGATATGAGCAAACTGACTACAGGAAGAATTTCCGAGCAGCTCGACAAGACTAATGAACAAATAGAACAAACGATCGGCGTTAAGCCAAAGTGGTTCGCTCCGCCAAGCGGAAGTTTCAGAAAAGCGGTTATCGACATTGCAGCAGAGAAACAGATGGGAACAGTCATGTGGACAGTTGATACAATCGATTGGCAAAAGCCGGCTCCGTCTGTACTTCAGACGAGAGTGTTAAGCAAGATACATAATGGTGCCATGATTTTAATGCATCCGACTGACCCTACGGCGGAAAGTCTTGAAGCGCTGATTACACAGATAAAAGACAAAGGATATGCGCTTGGAACAGTCACTGAACTAATGGATGAAACAAGACTATTGAAGTAACAGATGAAGGCAGCTTGTCTTTGAATAGGAGGAACAAATTTGATTAAACGATATACGTGTCAAAATGGTGTAAGAATTGTGCTGGAAAATAACCCGACAGTCCGTTCTGTTGCGATCGGCGTATGGATCGGCACAGGTTCGAGACATGAAACGCCGGAGATAAACGGAATTTCTCACTTTTTAGAGCACATGTTCTTTAAAGGGACGAGCACAAAATCTGCACGCGAGATAGCAGAATCTTTTGATCGTATTGGCGGCCAGGTCAATGCGTTTACTTCAAAGGAATATACCTGCTACTATGCAAAGGTGCTTGACGAGCATGCGAATTACGCGCTGGACGTATTAGCAGATATGTTCTTTCATTCAACGTTTGATGAAAACGAGCTGAAAAAAGAGAAAAATGTAGTATATGAAGAAATTAAAATGTATGAAGATGCGCCGGACGACATTGTACATGATTTATTGAGCAAAGCCACTTACGGCAATCATTCTTTAGGCTACCCAATTCTAGGCACGGAAGAAACGCTTGCTTCCTTTAACGGTGACTCTCTCAGACAATACATGCATGATTATTATACGCCGGACCGAGTGGTGATTTCGGTAGCGGGCAATATATCTGACAGTTTTATCAAAGATGTAGAAAAATGGTTCGGGTCATACGAGGCGAAAGGCAAAGCGACAGGCCTTGAGAAGCCTGAGTTCCACACGGAAAAACTGACGAGAAAAAAAGAAACAGAGCAGGCTCATTTGTGCCTTGGATTTAAAGGCTTAGAGGTTGGCCATGAACGTATTTATGATTTAATCGTCCTCAACAATGTGCTCGGAGGCAGCATGAGCAGCCGGCTGTTCCAAGATGTGCGTGAAGATAAAGGACTTGCTTATTCTGTTTACAGCTATCACAGCTCATATGAGGACAGCGGAATGCTCACTATTTACGGTGGAACGGGTGCAAATCAGCTTCAGCAGCTGTCGGAAACAATTCAAGAAACCCTTGCCATATTAAAACGTGACGGCATTACCTCAAAAGAACTTGAAAACAGCAAAGAGCAAATGAAGGGAAGCTTAATGCTGAGCTTAGAAAGCACAAACAGCAAAATGAGCCGAAACGGAAAAAATGAACTGCTGCTCGGCAAACATAAAACATTAGATGAAATCATCAATGAATTAAACGCCGTGAACTTAGAGCGTGTTAACGGCCTTGCCAGACAATTGTTTACCGAAGACTATGCATTAGCACTTATCAGCCCTTCCGGCAATATGCCGTCTTAAAAAGGAAAGCCTGCTCCATAATGGAGCAGGCATTTTTTAATCCTTTTCATCATACATAGTACAAGGGGGTGACAGACATGCGGCTCAGTGAATTATCAGGAAAGGAAATTGTAGACATCAAAAGAGCCGAACGGCTCGGAGTGCTCGGCCAGACCGATTTGGAAATCAATGAACAGGATGGACAGATTACAGCACTCCTCATTCCCACAGTTAAGTGGTTTGGTTTGAGAAAGCAAGGTCATGACATTCGTGTCCCATGGCACCATATTCAAAAGATCGGTTCAGATATGATTATATTAGATGTACCTGAGGAAATGCCTCCTCGACAAGAGTAAATAGCCCAATTGACTGTGAAGCGGGCTCTAAAGAAAACATCTGAAACATCGGCTGCCGGAGCCGATGTTTTTTTATATGGAAAAAGCGCATCTTTTATATTCACCAGTATTTTCTTTTGATCATAAGATGAAGGGGAGCTTAACAACTAGAGATCCAGTATATACAAAGAAGGTGAACGTTTAGAATGTTAACCGGATTGAAAATTGCAGTTATCGGCGGTGACGCAAGACAGCTCGAAATTATAAGAAAGCTCACTGAACAGCAGGCTGACATCTATCTTGTCGGTTTTGACCAATTGGATCACGGTTTTACCGGGGCAGTAAAATGCAATATTGATGAAATTCCTTTTCAGCAAATAGACAGCATCATTCTTCCAGTATCCGCGACAACAGGAGAAGGTGTCGTATCGACTGTATTTTCTAATGAAGAAGTTGTGTTAAAACAGGACCATATCGACAGAACGCCTGCACATTGTGTCATTTTCTCAGGAATTTCTAACGCCTATTTAGAAAACATTGCAGCTCAGGCAAAAAGAAAACTTGTTAAACTGTTTGAGCGGGATGACATTGCGATATACAACTCTATTCCGACAGTAGAAGGAACGATCATGCTGGCTATTCAGCACACGGATTATACGATACACGGATCACAGGTGGCCGTTCTCGGTCTGGGTCGCACCGGGATGACGATTGCCCGTACATTTGCCGCGCTCGGGGCGAATGTAAAAGTGGGGGCAAGAAGTTCAGCGCATCTGGCACGTATCACTGAAATGGGGCTCGTTCCTTTTCATACCGATGAGCTGAAAGAGCATGTAAAAGATATAGATATTTGCATTAATACCATACCGAGTATGATTTTAAATCAAACGGTACTTTCTAGCATGACACCAAAAACCTTAATATTGGATCTGGCCTCACGTCCCGGGGGAACGGATTTTAAATATGCCGAGAAACAAGGGATTAAAGCACTTCTTGCTCCCGGGCTTCCAGGGATTGTCGCTCCTAAAACAGCTGGGCAAATCCTTGCAAACGTCTTGAGCAAGCTTTTGGCTGAAATACAAGCTGAGGAGGGGAAATAAGGATGTCGTCATTAAAAGGAAAAAGAATCGGGTTTGGGCTGACCGGGTCGCATTGCACATATGAAGCGGTTTTCCCGCAAATTGAGGCGTTGGTCAATGAAGGAGCTGAAGTCCGTCCGGTTGTCACATTTAATGTAAAATCCACAAATACCCGATTTGGAGAGGGCGCAGAATGGGTTAAAAAAATTGAAGACCTGACTGGATATGAGGCCATTGATTCGATTGTAAAGGCAGAACCTCTTGGACCGAAGCTGCCCCTTGACTGCATGGTCATTGCGCCTTTAACAGGCAATTCAATGAGCAAGCTGGCAAATGCCATGACGGACAGCCCGGTGCTGATGGCGGCAAAAGCTACAATCCGAAACAATCGGCCTGTCGTTCTGGGTATCTCGACAAATGATGCTCTTGGTTTAAACGGAACAAATTTAATGAGGCTCATGTCAACAAAAAATATCTTTTTTATTCCATTCGGGCAAGACGATCCCTTTAAAAAACCGAATTCAATGGTAGCCAAAATGGATCTGCTACCGCAAACGATTGAAAAGGCACTCATGCACCAGCAGCTTCAGCCGATTCTAGTTGAGAATTATCAGGGAAATGACTAAATTTACAGAAAATCTTTCCCAAACTAAAAAATTCGGTCATCACCCGCATATTCTATGGTAAAATAAAACGTAAAATCATAGTCAAATCAATTCAATGAAGCTGATTGGCGGAAGGAGTTTTACAGATGGGAAGAGGTTTACACGTAGCTGTTGTCGGAGCGACAGGGGCTGTGGGACAACAAATGCTTAAAACACTTGAAGACAGAAACTTTGAAATGGACACACTTACATTGCTATCTTCAAAACGCTCTGCGGGGACAAAAGTCACGTTTAAAGGCCAAGAGCTGACTGTTCAGGAAGCTTCTCCTGAGAGCTTTGAAGGGGTAAATATTGCTTTGTTCAGCGCCGGCGGAAGCGTATCACAAGCATTGGCACCAGAAGCTGTAAAACGCGGCGCTATTGTTATAGATAATACGAGCGCGTTCCGCATGGATGAAAATACACCGCTTGTTGTGCCAGAAGTGAATGAGGCAGACTTGCATGAACACAACGGCATTATTGCCAATCCAAACTGCTCTACTATCCAAATGGTTGCGGCACTTGAACCGATCCGCAAAGCATATGGCTTAAACAAGGTCATCGTATCAACTTACCAGGCAGTATCAGGAGCGGGTAATGAAGCTGTAAAAGAGCTTTACAGCCAAACACAGGCGATTTTAAATAAAGAAGAAATAGAGCCTGAGATCATGCCTGTAAAAGGTGACAAAAAACACTATCAAATCGCCTTCAACGCGATTCCGCAAATCGATAAATTCCAAGATAACGGCTATACGTTTGAGGAAATGAAAATGATAAATGAAACGAAAAAAATCATGCACATGCCTGACCTTCAAGTTGCGGCTACATGTGTGAGACTGCCAATCCAAACTGGGCACTCAGAGTCCGTCTACATTGAGGTAGACCGTGATGACGCTACCGTTGAAGATATTAAAAATTTATTGAAAGAAGCTCCGGGCGTGACACTTCAGGATGATCCAAGCCAGCAGCTTTATCCGATGCCTGCTGATGCTGTCGGCAAAAACGATGTGTTTGTAGGCCGCATCCGCAAAGACTTGGACAGAGCAAACGGTTTTCATTTATGGGTTGTTTCTGATAACCTATTAAAAGGCGCGGCATGGAACTCTGTTCAAATTGCAGAAAGCCTGAAAAAACTAAACCTCGTATAAAAGAGAGAATTTTCTAAAGACGAATAGAAGAGAGTAAGGCGCTATCAGCCTGCTCTCTTCTGTTACGTCCGAATAATTTGGAGTGAAAACAGTGAAGATAATTGTTCAAAAGTTCGGCGGAACATCAGTAAAAGATGATAAAGGCCGCAAACTGGCTTTAGGGCATATTAAAGAAGCAATCAGTGAAGGATATAAGGTTGTCGTTGTCGTTTCAGCGATGGGCCGAAAAGGGGACCCGTATGCAACAGATTCTTTGCTCGGGCTGCTTTACGGCGATCAGTCAGCGATTTCTCCTAGGGAGCAGGATTTGCTTTTATCTTGCGGAGAGACTATTTCCTCTGTCGTCTTTACAAGCATGCTGCTTGATAACGGTGTGAAAGCAGCTGCGCTGACAGGGGCTCAGGCTGGCTTTTTAACGAATGATCAGCATACCAATGCGAAAATCATTGAAATGAAACCGGAGCGTTTATTCAGTGTGCTCGCCAATCATGATGCGGTAGTCGTCGCAGGCTTCCAGGGCGCAACTGAAAAGGGTGATACAACTACAATCGGCAGAGGGGGCAGCGATACGTCTGCAGCCGCACTCGGAGCAGCTGTTGATGCGGAATACATCGATATTTTCACCGATGTAGAAGGCGTGATGACTGCTGACCCAAGAGTGGTGGAAAATGCAAAACCGCTTCCTGTTGTGACGTATACGGAAATCTGCAACCTGGCGTATCAGGGGGCCAAGGTCATTCATCCGCGTGCGGTGGAAATCGCAATGCAGGCCAAGGTTCCGATCCGCGTCCGTTCGACTTATTCGAATGATAAAGGTACATTGGTGACATCACATCACTCTTCCAAGGTCGGCAGTGATGTTTTTGAAAGGCTGATTACGGGAATCGCACATGTCAAAGATGTCACGCAGTTCAAAGTGCCTGCGAAAATCGGCCAGTATAATGTTCAGACTGAAGTGTTCAAGGCTATGGCAAACGCTGGAATCAGTGTCGATTTCTTTAACATTACACCTAGTGAAATCGTCTATACGGTAGCCGGAAATAAAACAGAAACAGCTCAGCGTATTTTAATGGATATGGGCTATGATCCAATGGTGACGAGAAACTGCGCGAAGGTATCGGCGGTCGGCGCGGGCATTATGGGTGTTCCCGGTGTTACGTCCAAAATTGTATCGGCTCTTTCAGAAAAAGAAATTCCGATCCTTCAGTCGGCTGACAGCCATACGACGATATGGGTGCTCGTCCATGAAGCGGATATGGTTCCTGCTGTAAACGCTTTGCATGAAGTGTTTGAACTTTCGAAGTAAATGTGATTGAATCATGATGAGGTGAATAAAATGAATTTCGGAAATGTGTCTACAGCGATGATTACACCCTTTGACAATAAAGGGAACGTAGACTTTCAAAAACTGTCTACACTGATTGATTACTTGTTGAAAAACGGAACGGATTCTTTAGTAGTAGCGGGAACAACTGGAGAATCTCCGACCCTTTCAACTGAAGAAAAAATTGCGCTTTTTGAATATACGGTAAAAGAAGTAAACGGACGGGTGCCCGTTATCGCTGGTACTGGAAGCAACAACACGAAAGATTCCATTAAGCTGACAAAAAAAGCTGAGGAAGCGGGCGTGGACGCTGTTATGCTTGTTACCCCGTATTACAATAAACCTTCTCAAGAAGGAATGTACCAGCATTTTAAAGCAATTGCGGCAGAGACATCTCTTCCGGTTATGCTCTATAATGTTCCTGGCCGTACGGTTGCTTCTCTTGCTCCTGAAACGACGATCCGTTTGGCGGCGGACATTCCGAATGTGGTTGCGATTAAAGAAGCGAGTGGAGACCTAGAAGCGATTACAAAAATTATTGCTGAAACACCGGAAGACTTCTATGTCTATTCAGGGGATGACGCTCTGACGCTTCCTATTCTTTCAGTTGGAGGAAGAGGAGTTGTATCAGTGGCGAGCCATATTGCAGGCTCTGATATGCAGCAAATGATCAAAAATTATACGAATGGGCAAACAGCTAATGCGGCACTGATCCATCAGAAACTGCTGCCGATTATGAAGGAACTGTTTAAAGCGCCTAATCCTGCTCCAGTCAAAACAGCGCTTCAGCTGAGAGGTCTTGATGTCGGTTCTGTGCGTCTGCCTCTAGTCCCGTTAACTGAGGATGAACGTCTGAGCTTAAGCAGCACGATCAGCGAACTGTAAGAAAATTTCATACAGTGAAACAAACGCGGTCATTCTCACATCCAGCTGAGTTTGACCGTTTCTTTTACATATTGGTTTTCCCTAAACCTTCTGCTTTATCTTGTTTTCTAAATTTACTTTCAGTTATAATAGGAACAAGTGATGATGGACGGGTATGAGACTAGGAGGATATAGATTTTGAAAAAGAAAAATACAGAAAACGTTAGAATTATCGCCCTTGGCGGTGTCGGAGAGATTGGGAAGAACCTTTATGTCATTGAAATTGACTCAGACATATTTGTCGTTGATGCCGGCCTTATGCATCCAGAAAACGAAATGCTCGGTATTGATGTAGTGATTCCTGACATATCATATTTGATTGAACGGGCTGACCGCGTCAAGGCAATCTTTTTAACGCACGGGCACGATGAAAATATCGGCGGCGTTTTTTACTTATTAAACAAGCTGTCCGTTCCAGTGTACGGAACAAAACTGACGCTTGCACTGTTAAGAGAGAAATTAAAACAATACGGACATAACCGAAAAACTGATTTAAGAGAAATTCACTCAAAATCTGTCATTACATTTGAATCAACAAAAGTATCGTTCTTTAGAACGATTCACAGCATTCCTGATTCTGTAGGTGTGAGCTTTAAAACATCACTTGGATCTATTGTATGCACGGGAGACTTCAAATTTGACCAAACACCTGCACTTAATCAGACGTGCGACATTGGCGAGATCGCCAAGATCGGTAATAGCGGCGTGCTCGCTCTGCTTTCTGACAGTGCAAATGCAGAACGGCCGGGTTACACCCCTTCGGAAGCGGCTGTCAGCGGAGAAATTTCGGATGCGCTGTATAATTCACAGAACCGGGTGATTATTGCAGTATTCGCATCCAATATTAACCGGATTCAGCAAGTCATTCATGCAGCGGCTCAAAATGGCAGAAAGATTGCCGTAGCCGGAAAAAATCTTCAATCTGTCCTGCAGCTGGCGAGAAAGTTAGGATACATTGAAGCAGATGATGAATTGTTTATTTCTGTACAGGATGTCAAAAAATATCCGAAGCGCGAAGTGGCCATTATTACAGCCGGAAGCCAAGGTGAACCATTAGCTGCTTTGACAAGAATGGCAAACAAAGCTCACAAACAGCTGAACATTGAAGAAGGGGATACGGTGGTCATTGCGTCAACTCCGATTCCCGGGCAGGAACTCATTTACTCTAAAACAGTAGATCTTCTTGCGAGAGCCGGTGCACAAGTCATCTTTGCCCAAAAGCGTGTTCATGTATCAGGCCACGGCTCACAAGAAGAGTTAAAGCTGATGATCAACCTGCTTAAACCAAAATATTTGATTCCTGTAAACGGCGAATACAGAATGCAAAAAGCTCATTCAAAAATCGCTGAAGAAACCGGCATGAAGCGCAGTGACATCTTCTTAATTGAAAAAGGAGACGTCGTTGAATTCCGCGGCCAAAACGTAAAAATTGGGGATAAAGTTCCTTACGGCAATATTTTAATTGATGGTTTAGGTGTCGGTGATATCGGCAATATCGTATTGAGAGACCGCCGCTTGCTTTCACAGGACGGAATTTTAATCGTTGTCATTACACTTGATAAACAAAAGAAAAATCTTGTATCAGGACCAGAAATTATCACTCGCGGCTTTGTTTATGTAAGAGAGTCTGAAGGTCTAATCGTACAGGCTACTGAGCTCGTCCGGTCCATCGTGACAGAAGCGACTGAAACATCAAATGTCGAATGGTCAACGCTGAAGCAGGCAATGCGGGATGCTTTGAACCAATTCCTTTATGAAAAAACGAAACGTAAACCGATGATCATCCCAATTATTATGGAAGTATAATGACTGACTAAAGACCGGAGCTGCTCCGGTCTTTATTTTTTGTCCTTCAAGCCGGGATTGAATGAAGTATCTTTGTTCATAATACAAAGAGAAACTCGGAAAGGATGAAAGCGAGATGGATCATCGTATGGAAAACACAGAAGAAGAGCGTCCTGAAAAAAATGATGCGAAGGACAGCATTATGAATAAAATACAGCAGCTTGGTGAAACGACGCTTCCGCAGCTGCCCCAAGATACAAATATTCATTGTCTGACCATTATCGGACAAATTGAAGGCCATGTTCAGCTTCCTCCGCAAAACAAAACAACAAAATATGAACATGTCATCCCGCAGATTGTGGCAATTGAACAAAATCCCAAAATTGAAGGCTTGCTGATCATATTAAATACTGTCGGAGGAGATGTTGAAGCTGGTCTTGCAATAGCGGAAATGCTTGCATCTTTATCGAAACCGACCGTTTCTATCGTGCTTGGCGGGGGGCATTCCATCGGCGTTCCGATTGCTGTATCCTGTGATTACAGCTATATCGCCGAAACAGCAACGATGACGATTCATCCAGTTAGGCTCACCGGGCTGGTCATCGGGGTGCCGCAAACGTTTGAATACCTGGATAAGATGCAAGAAAGAGTTGTTAAATTTGTGACAAGCCATTCCAATATAACCGAAGAGAAATTTAAAGAGCTAATGTTTTCAAAAGGAAACTTAACACGGGATATCGGAACAAATGTAGTCGGTAAGGATGCAGTTAAATACGGATTGATCGATCACGCAGGCGGTGTCGGACAGGCAATCAATAAACTGAATGAGCTCATCGACGAAGCAAGGAAAGAAGAAGGACGGATGATTCAATGATTCTTTATACCGTGATGCCGCAGGAAATTGTGTTTGCAGAACAGAACCAAGAGACAAGCGCACATGAGCAAATTGAATATAAAGGTGTACCGCTTCTAGTCGAAATGAAAGGGAATGAAGCGGAAGTCATTCAAATCATGAGCACCAATCCAATGCATTTTCTGCATCCGGACATTTCACCCGGACAAAAGCTGAAATTAAACGTATAAGAATCCAATCCTTTTTTAAGGGCAAAATATGCTATAATAGGGGAATCCTACAGAAAAAACGCAGCCTGTAAACGGCTGCTTTCTTCATTATGTATGAACTTACATTTTTTAACGCAGTAAGGTGATGAGTGTGGCAAAGAAAAAACGAAAATCAAGAAAAAAACAGGCGAAACAGCTAAATATAAAATACGAGCTTAACGGATTGCTGTGTATAGCCATTTCAATTATCGCAATCTTGCAGCTGGGGGTAGTCGGGCAAACGTTTATCTATTTGTTCCGCTTTTTTGCTGGAGAGTGGTTTATTTTATGCTTGTTAGGTTTATTGGTGTTAGGAGTCTCACTGTTTTGGAAGAAAAAAACCCCAAGCCTTTTAACGAGACGAAAGGCCGGGTTGTACTGTATCATCGCAAGCATATTGCTGCTTTCTCACGTGCAGCTATTTAAAAATTTGACGCACAAAGGGTCTATTGAGTCTGCAAGCGTGGTGCGCAATACGTGGGAATTGTTTTTAATGGACATGAATGGCAGCTCTGCTTCACCTGATTTAGGCGGAGGGATGATCGGTGCGCTGCTGTTTGCGGCTTCACACTTTTTGTTTGCGTCGACTGGTTCTCAGATCATGGCGATTGTCATGATTTTAATCGGAATGATTTTAGTAACAGGACGCTCGCTACAAGAAACGCTAAAAAAGTGGATGAGCCCGATTGGACGTTTTATAAAAGAACAATGGTTAGCATTTATTGATGATATGAAATCCTTCAAATCAAATATGCAGTCATCGAAAAAAACGAAAGCGCCGAGCAAAAAACAAAAACCGGCCCGCAAAAAACAGCAAATGGAACCGGAGCCTCCTAATGAAGAGGGGGATTATGAAACAGTATCGCCTCTTATTCATTCAGAGCCGATTATCTCAAGCTTTTCTGATCGTAATGAAGAGGAAGAGTCTCCAGTTATAGAAAAGCGCGCCGAACCTGTGTCGAAGCCGCTTCAGGACATCCAACCGGAGACAGGTGATCAGGAAACTGTTTCTGCTCCTTCTATGACCTTTACAGAGCTCGAAAATAAGGATTACGAGATGCCGTCACTGGATTTGCTGGCAGATCCGAAGCATACCGGCCAGCAGGCTGATAAAAAGAATATTTATGAAAATGCCAGAAAGCTTGAACGCACATTCCAAAGCTTTGGCGTAAAGGCGAAAGTCACACAGGTTCATCTCGGACCGGCCGTAACAAAATATGAAGTATATCCTGATGTCGGAGTGAAGGTTAGCAAAATTGTCAATTTAAGCGATGATTTAGCGCTTGCGCTTGCTGCGAAGGATATCAGGATCGAAGCGCCTATACCAGGCAAATCAGCAATCGGAATTGAAGTTCCAAACGCAGAAGTGGCAATGGTTTCGCTGAAGGAAGTGCTGGAGTCTAAATTGAATGACAGACCGGATGCGAAGCTGTTAATTGGACTCGGCCGCAATATTTCAGGTGAAGCTGTATTGGCTGAGTTAAACAAGATGCCCCACCTTTTGGTCGCAGGCGCAACCGGTAGCGGGAAAAGTGTCTGTGTCAACGGCATTATTACAAGTATTTTAATGCGCGCGAAACCGCATGAAGTGAAAATGATGATGATCGATCCTAAAATGGTAGAGCTCAATGTCTACAATGGGATTCCGCATTTGCTTGCTCCGGTTGTAACCGATCCGAAAAAAGCGTCGCAGGCTTTGAAAAAGGTTGTCAATGAAATGGAGCGGCGGTACGAATTATTTTCTCATACGGGTACAAGAAATATTGAAGGATACAATGATTATATAAAACGCGCCAACAATGAAGAAGGAGCGAAACAGCCAGAGCTGCCCTATATTGTTGTCATTGTGGACGAGCTTGCCGATCTCATGATGGTCGCTTCATCTGATGTGGAAGATTCGATTACGAGATTGTCCCAAATGGCGCGGGCTGCCGGCATCCATCTTATTATTGCGACACAGCGGCCATCGGTGGATGTTATCACAGGGGTGATCAAAGCGAACATTCCGTCACGAATCGCGTTCAGCGTATCTTCACAGACGGATTCAAGGACCATTCTTGACATGGGTGGCGCTGAGAAGCTTCTTGGCCGCGGCGATATGCTGTTTTTACCTGTAGGGGCTAACAAACCTGTCCGTGTGCAGGGAGCATTTTTGTCGGATGACGAAGTGGAGAAGGTCGTCGACCATGTGATTACGCAGCAGAAAGCGCAATATCAAGAAGAAATGATTCCTGAGGAGACAACGGAAACTCATTCCGAGGTTACTGATGAACTTTATGATGAAGCTGTTGAATTAATCGTCGGCATGCAGACGGCATCTGTTTCAATGCTGCAAAGAAGATTCAGAATCGGCTATACGAGAGCGGCGCGCCTGATTGACGCAATGGAGGAACGCGGTGTTGTCGGACCGTATGAAGGCAGCAAACCTAGGGAAGTATTATTATCAAAAGAGAAATATGATGAGCTCTCTTCTTAATGAAGGGAGTTCCGCTTTATATAGTTGTCAATAATAACATTATGTAAACTGGTCACCTTTCTATTTATTTTTTCGACAAAACATGATATAGTTGTCCCAATTGTTCAATAATTTTTATCGAAAGTGGTTTACGGAGGGGAAACATGTCTACAAAAGCTGATAATCGGCACTTGTATTTGAAAGTAATTGAACGAATTAAAGAGGATATAAAAAATGGGATCTACACTGAGAAGGAAAAGCTGCCTTCTGAATTTGAGCTTTCCAAAAAGCTTGGTGTCAGCAGAGCGACGCTAAGAGAAGCCTTGCGGATACTGGAAGAAGAGCATGTGATTATCAGAAGGCATGGTGTAGGCACTTTTGTCCATTCTAAGCCGTTATTTCTTTCGGGCATTGAACAGCTGAACAGTGTAACCAAGATGATAGAACAGGCGAATATGACCCCTGGCACGATTTTTCTATCATCACAAGTGCTTATGCCGTCTGAAGATGATACGAAGAGATTCCATTTGGCAGAAGGGCAAGAACTTTTTTACCTTGAACGAGTCAGGACAGCTGACGGACAGCCGATTGTGTATTGTATAGATAAAATTCCGATGAATATTTTGCCGAATTCTTTTTCTCATCAGCAAGAATCTATGTTTGACCTGCTTGAGAAAAATTCAGGCTCCGTAATCAGCTATGCAGTAACTGATATAGAACCGATCGGTTATCACGATACAATTTCTCCAGTACTTGAATGCGATCCGGAAACAGCTCTTTTGCTGTTAAAACAAACCCATTACGATCAGCACGATAAACCGGTGCTTTATTCTTTAAATTATTTTAGAGCAGATAAATTCAGATTTCATGTTTTGCGTAAACGATTCTAAAAACGGACGCCTGTATGTGTCTGTTTTTTTATTTGCACTGATTCATGTTTCTTTGTACATACTTTCATTCCGGTTAACGCAATATATAAGGGATGACAAGAAAGTGAATGGGTGAAAATGTTGAGAGAGAAAAATGGAATGAAAAATATTATTGCATTGTCTTCCGTCCCGCTTGTGATGACACTCGGGAACTCCATGCTGATTCCTGTTCTTCCGATGATGGAGAAAAAGCTGTCTGTGACTTCATTTCAAGTGTCTTTAATCATTACTGTATATTCAGTAGTAGCAATTATTTGCATTCCGATTGCCGGATATTTGTCGGATCGTTTCGGGAGAAAAAAAATATTGCTTCCATGCCTCCTCATTGCAGGATTGGGGGGAGCGGTAGCTGCTTTTGCCTCGACCTATATGAAAAATCCTTATGCTATGATCTTGGCGGGGCGGGTTCTTCAAGGCATTGGTTCTGCAGGTGCCGCTCCGATCGTCATGCCGTTTATCGGCGACTTGTTTAAAGGAGACGATGAAAAGGTCAGCGCTGGTCTTGGCGATATTGAAACCGCCAACACGTCAGGGAAGGTACTGAGTCCCATACTTGGAGCCTTACTGGCTTCTTGGTATTGGTTTGTACCGTTTTGGTTTATTCCGTTTTTCTGTTTGATCAGCTTTTTGCTCGTATTGTTTTTGGTGGCCAAGCCTGAAGAAGATGAAGATGCGCCTGCTGTTTCTGAGTTTATTAAGAGTGTGAAGAAAATTTTTAAACAGGATGGTCGCTGGCTTTATACGGTCTTCATTATCGGGTGTGTCATTATGTTTTTGTTATTTGGCGTATTATTTTATTTATCAGATACGCTGGAGAACAAGTATGCTATTGACGGAGTAGCTAAAGGCGGATTACTGGCAATCCCACTTTTGTTTTTGTCAACCAGTTCTTTTATAGCTGGCAAAAAGATCGGTAAAGATAAAGGCCGAATGAAATTTTGCGTTGTTACAGGAATGATTCTGTTAACCCTTTCGTTTATTGCCTTGTGGTGGAACCACAGTTTTTATTTTTTATTTGTCTTTTTAAGCTTTGGCGGGATTGGGACTGGAATGGCTCTTCCTGCTTTAGATGCATTGATAACCGAAGGGATTGAAAGTGAACAATGCGGAACCATTTCCTCCTTCTACAATAGCATGCGCTTTATAGGAGTAGCTCTCGGTCCACCTGTTTTTGCTGCATTAATGTCTAATGCAAACTGGATTATTTTCATACTCTCGGCGTTTTGCAGCATCGTTTCTTTATTTTTAGTGCTCTTTACTGTAGATGCTAAAAAAAGTGAAGAAGAAGAAAAAAACTTAGGGACGGTCTAGCCAGCCGTCTTTTTTTGCGCTTTCTTGCACAGTTTACAACTGTACCTATACAGCATGCGGAGGTTATTGTTTCCTTATAAATCCTACAGTTGCTATAATTACATGAAAGAGTGTTTCTGCGAATGCTGAAAATTGGTCATAATACATACTAATTAAGAAATGAACGAAGGAGGTTCCATATGTCATATGTTAATGAACTCAAATCAAAGCACGGCGGTTTAACCGCACACATTGTAAAAACAGAAAAATTCAAAACCGTCTCGCTTATTTTTAAGATGCTTGCGCCGCTGACAAAGGATCAAGTCACCAAAAGAGCGCTGCTCCCGCATGTGCTTCTTCGCGGAACGAAAAGCCATCCGAAAACCGCAGAATTGCGTTCATACCTGGATGAGCTGTACGGCACGTCAGTATCCGCTGATCTTACGAAAAAAGGAGAGCGGCACGTCATTACGTTCAGGCTTGAAATCCCAAATGAAAAATATTTAAAAGACCAAACGCCGCTACTTGAGAAAGGGCTCCAGCTTCTTGCAGAAATCGTCTTTTCACCTGCTTTGGAGGGAGATGCTTTTCAGTCACAATATGTGGCTCAAGAAAAACGGACGCTTAAGCAAAGAATCCAAGCCGTCTATGATGATAAAATGCGCTTTTCAAATTTAAGGCTGATACAGGAAATGTGCAAAAATGAGCCTTACGCGCTTCATGTCAATGGTGAAATCGACGATGTCGATGACATTACGGCAGAGCAATTATACGAAACATACCAAAGCGCTATCCAAAAAGACCAGCTTGATTTATATGTAGTTGGCGACGTGGACAGTAACCAGGTACAATCGGCAATTGATAAGTATTTCAAAACAGAAGAGCGCACTCTTGGCACGATTGAAAACAATCACGCTGATGAAAAAGTTCAGCCAAAAGAAGTAATTGATGAAGAGGATGTCAAGCAAGGAAAACTGAATATCGGCTACCGCACCAGCATCACTTATACAGATCAGGATTATCCTGCTTTACAAGTGTTTAACGGATTGTTCGGCGGATTCTCTCATTCTAAACTTTTCATTAATGTTCGGGAAAAAGCCAGTCTTGCTTACTACGCGGCTTCGCGTATAGAAAGTTTTAAAGGCTTGTTAATGGTGATGTCAGGCATTGAAGTGAAAAATTATGAACAGGCGGTTTCGATTATTGCTGAGCAATTCCAGGCAATGAAAAATGGCGATTTCAGTGAGCAGGATATAGCACAGACAAAGGCTGTCATTCGAAATCAAGTGCTGGAAACGATTGATACAGCATACGGTTTATCTGAGTTTTTATATCAGCAGGCCGCTGCTCAAGTCGAGATTCCTATCGAAGACTTTCTTGCCAATATTGAGAATGTCACAAAAGAGGATATCATTAAAGCCGGCGAAAAGATTCAGCTTGATACGACTTATTTCTTAAAAGGGACGGAGGGTGCATCTTGATCAAACCAATCGAATATGAACAGCTTCAAGAGACGCTGTATCATGAAAAAATGTCCAACGGCCTTGATGTTTACGTTTTGCCGAAAAAAGGCTTCAACAAGACATATGCGGTCTTTACAACAAAGTACGGCTCGATAGATAACCGGTTTGTCCCTTTAGGTAAAAACGAGATGGTTCACGTGCCGGACGGGATTGCTCACTTTCTTGAGCACAAGCTGTTTGAGAAAGCGGACGGAGACGTTTTTCAAGATTTCAGCAAACAGGGGGCTTCTGCCAATGCGTTTACGTCATTTACAAGAACGGCTTACCTTTTCTCAAGCACATCAAATGTTGAACGCAATTTAGAGACGCTTATCGATTTCGTACAGGACCCATATTTTACTGAAAAAACGGTTGAAAAGGAAAAAGGGATTATCGGGCAGGAGATTAATATGTACGACGATAACCCTGATTGGAGGCTTTACTTCGGGGTCATTGAAAACATGTTCAAAGAGCATCCTGTCAGAATTGACATAGCGGGAACAGTGGATAGCATTTCACATATTACAAAAGACCTTCTTTATGAATGCTATGAAACGTTTTATCACCCGAGTAACATGCTCCTTTTCATTGTCGGACCTGTAGATCCTGAAGCGATTATTTCTCAGGTAAGAGAAAACCAGGGGAAAAAGCCGTATACTGATCAGCCGGAGATCAAACGGGAAGAAGTGAAAGAGCAAGAAGCGGTTTTCCGAAAAGAAAAAGAGATCAAAATGAACGTGCAGGGACCGAAATGCCTTGTTGGGCTGAAATCCAAAAATCCGTTTAAATTAGGCAAAGAGCTCTTAAAGCATGAACTTTCAATGAACTTATTGCTTGAAGCTCTTTTTGGCAAAAGCTCTGCCCAGTATGAATCACTTTATGAAAAAGGATATATTGACGAAACGTTTAGCTTTGATTTTACTGCTGAATATGGGTTTGGTTTTGCGGCGATCGGCGGAGATACGCCTGAGCCTGATCAATTGGCTGAAGACATTTCAAGCATGCTTTTGCGCGCCGGTGAACTGATTACTGCTGAAAAGATTGAACTTGCCAGAAAGAAAAAGATTGGTACATTCTTAAAAGCGCTGAATTCCCCTGAATACATCGCCAATCAATTTACCCGTTATGCGTTCTTGGATATGAGCCTGTTTGACGTTGTAACGGTACTCGAGCAGATTACCCTTGAGGATGTCCAGAACGTAATACAAGAGGAAATCGCTGCAGACAGGCTGACTGTCTGCAAGGTTGTTCCTAAATCATAAATAAAACATCCCTCCAGTGTGAGGGGTGTTTTTCTGCGGAAAGAAGGAAAGAGGATGAACAAAACAGCACTAATCACCGGAGCAAGCGGCGGCATTGGCAAAAGCATCAGCGAAACCCTTGCGGCTAAGGGATACAATCTGCTGCTGCATTACAATACAAATCAATACGCGGCAGCGGAGCTTGCTGAAAAACTAAGTCAGATGTTTGGCGTAAATGCGGAGATATTACAAGCTGATCTGTCTGCGCAAGATGGAGCAGATAAGCTGACAAGTTCAATTGTTCAGCCGATTGATGCGATTGTTTTAAACAGCGGACGAAGCCATTTTGGGCTGATTACGGATGTAGATAACGCAACGGTTCAGGAAATGGTTCAGCTTCATGTGGCAAGTCCGTATATGCTGACGAGAAACCTTCTGCCAGGCATGATTCGGAATAAATCGGGAGCGATTGTGGCTGTCAGCTCGATTTGGGGAGAGACTGGAGCATCCTGTGAAGTACTGTACAGCATGGCAAAAGGAGCTCAGCATTCATTTGTAAAAGGATTGGCTAAGGAGCTGGCACCAAGCGGAATCAGGGTAAACGCAGTAGCGCCAGGTGCAGTTGATACAAATATGATGAATCAATTTACCCCGGCTGAAAAAGAAGAGATCGCTGATGAGATTCCGATCGGCCGGCTGGCCCGGCCGCAAGAAATTGCTGATGCAACAGCTTTTCTCCTGTCTGAAAAAGCGTCATATATCACCGGCCAAATTCTGTCGGTGAATGGCGGCTGGCACTGTTGACACGAAAATATTCGGTGTATAGTTTCTTTTGTGAAGGACACAATAATCTTGTAACTTCACATGAAATGGAGGAAACAAGCATGTCAGTATTAGAAAACTGGGATAGCTGGAAAAACTTCCTTGGCGACCGTCTGAACTATGCGCAAGATAAAGGTATGAGCCAGGATACGATTACAGATCTTGCGACAGAAATCGGCAGCTACTTGGCTAATGAAGTGGAATCTAAGAACGAGCAGGAAAAAGTGCTGGCAGATCTTTGGAGTGTAGCATCAAAAGATGAACAGCACGCCATTGCCAATATGATGGTTAAGCTTGTTGAAAATAACAGCACTCACTAGGAAGAGAGGGGATTTTTCCTCTCTTTTTTATGTTTTCCTCATCACAGCAACATTCTTCTTTCTAATTAGAGAAAAATGCTTTATGATAAAGGAAGGTAAAATTTTGCCACAATGAAGGGGGTATATCATTTGGCAAAGCTCGAATGGTATTTTGAATATGAAATTCAAGTGAACCGCCCCGGACTGCTCGGGGATATTTCATCTCTTCTTGGGATGCTTTCTATCAACATCGTAACGATAAACGGCGTCGATCTTTCCAGAAGGGGAATGCTTCTCAGGTGCCGCCATATAGATCAAATTAAACGATTAGAATCAATCTTAAAAACGATGGAAACAATTAAAGTAACGAAGCTTAGAGAACCGAGGCTTCGCGACCGACTTGCCGTACGCCACGGCCGTTATATTCAACGGGATGCCGATGACAAGAAAACGTTCCGCTTTGAACGGGACGAGCTTGGCTTATTAGTCGATTTTATGGCCGAATTGTTCAAAAAAGAAGGCCATAAATTAATCGGAATCAGAGGTATGCCGCGTGTCGGGAAAACGGAATCGATTGTAGCCTCTAGTGTGTGTGCAAGCAAAAGGTGGCTGTTTGTGTCATCAACCTTGCTGAAGCAGACGATAAGAAGCCAGCTGATTGCCGATGAATACAGCACTGAAAATGTCTTTATCGTTGACGGAATTGTGTCAACACGAAGAGGATCGGAACGCCATCTCCAGCTGGTCCGAGAAATCATGCGGCTGCCTGCAACAAAAGTGGTGGAGCATCCGGACATATTCGTTCAAAATACAGAGTATACACTAGATGACTTTGATTATATTATTGAACTGAGAAATGACCCTGATGAGGTTATTACATATGAACATGCCGAGGAACCCCAAATGTTTGATCAATCCGGGTTTTCAAGCTTTGATTTTTAAAATTGGAAGGTGTTTGTTGTGACTGAACTAGGAATCCGGCTCAAAGAAGCCAGAGAGGAAAAAGCAATGTCATTGGATGATCTCCAAGCGGCAACAAAGATTCAAAAAAGGTATTTAACCGCCTTGGAGGAAGGAAACTATGACATTATTCCGGGGAAGTTTTATGTTCGGGCATTCATCAAGCAATATGCAGAAGCCGTTGGGCTTGATGCGGATCAGCTGTTTGAGGAGCATAAAAAAGATATCCCTAATACGTATCATGACGATGTGTCTGAAAAGATCTCCGGCATGAATCTTCAAAAGGAAATGCCAAAGCCAGCATCTAAGGCGCTGGAGCTGCTGCCAACGATACTTGTTATTCTCGGCGTGATTGTCGTGATTGCCATTGTGTACGCGATCATTCAGTTTGCCAATCACAAAAACAGTGATGATCACAATGCGGCATCAGAAAAAGCAATTACGCAAAGTGAGAGCAAGTACGAAATCCCTAAAGATTCAACGCTGAAAGAGAATCAAAATAACAGCTCTGAAAAAGAGACAGACACTAAAAAAGAAACGAAAGAAAACGAAGATAAGAAAAAAGAAAATGACAGTGATAAGCTGGAGATTAAAGCTGCTGGCACTGAAGGATCGTTAACGACTTATGAAGTGTCCGGCGCTGATAAAATCGAGCTGGAACTGAAGGCATCAGACAGCTCCTGGATTCGAGTGCGCGATGAAAACAGCAGCTCTTTAAAAGAAGGAACGCTGAAAAAAGACGAGACCTATAAAAAAGACATAACTGATCAGAAACAAGTTGATATCCGCACCGGATATGCACCTAATCTGAAAATAAAAATCAACGGTAAGGTTCTTTCATATGAACTTGATCCGAAAAAAGTGATGGCACAAACTATAAAGATTGTAAATAAAAAGGAAGAAAAGTCATCTTAATTACCAGATGACTTTTCTTCACGTCCGAGTATGAAATTGGAGGGGCTTTATGTTTAACTTACCAAATAAAATCACACTAGCTAGAATCGCATTAATCCCAATCTTCATGATTATCATGCTGGCGCCGTTTGACTGGGGCAGGCTCGAAGTTGGAGACGAATCGATCCCGGTCGCACATTTGGCGGGGGCCATTCTATTTATTATTGCATCTACAACAGACTGGGTGGACGGGTATTATGCCCGAAAATTGAATCTCGTAACAAACTTCGGGAAATTTCTTGATCCGCTTGCGGACAAACTGCTGGTATCCGCAGCGTTAATTATCCTTGTTCAATTTGATCTCGCTCCAGCTTGGATGGTCATTGTGATTATCAGCAGGGAGTTTGCCGTGACAGGTTTAAGGCTTGTCTTAGCCGGAACAGGAGAAGTCGTAGCTGCTAACATGCTTGGTAAAATCAAAACCTGGGCACAGATTATTGCGGTATCCGCATTGCTTCTTCATAATCTTCCATTTGAACTTGTGTCATTCCCGTTTGCAGACTTGGCACTGTGGGTAGCCGTCTTCTTTACTGTCGTCTCAGGATGGGAATATTTCTCTAAAAACTGGGAAGCGTTAAAAACATCTAACTAAGAAAGAAGGACTTCGTCATGGAATTTCCAAAAAAAGCAGAAATAATTGCAGTCGGTTCAGAGCTGCTGCTTGGCCAAATCGCCAATACAAATGCTCAATTTATCAGCAAACAGCTCGCTGAAATCGGGGTCAACGTATTTTATCATACAGCGGTCGGAGATAACCCGGAGCGGCTGAAGCAGGTCATCCGCATTGCTGAAGAACGCTCTGACTTCATTATTTTTTCAGGAGGGCTTGGACCCACAAAAGATGATCTGACGAAAGAAACGATTGCAAATACGCTGGGACGTCCGCTTGTGTTAAATGATGAGGCATTCCAATCCATTGAGGACTATTTCAAACGAACAAAACGCACGATGTCACCTAATAACCGAAAACAGGCGCTTGTGATCGAAGGTTCTGACGTGCTGGCGAATCACTTTGGAATGGCCCCGGGAATGCTCACAGAGCATGAATCGCGCTATTATATGCTTCTTCCTGGACCGCCGAGCGAATTGCGTCCAATGTTTGAAAACGAGGCAAAGCCTCTTCTGCTGAAAAAGATGGGTTCAAATGAAAAAATTGTGTCAACCGTTCTTCGCTTTTTCGGTATCGGTGAATCTCAGCTTGAAGCCGATTTGGAAGATATTATTGATGCGCAAACCAATCCGACAATTGCGCCTTTGGCGGCTGATGGAGAGGTGACGCTGCGTCTGACAGCCAAACACGCCGATGAAAAGGAAACAGAGCGTCTGTTAAAAGAAACAGAGGCCGTTATCTTAGAGCGTGTCGGTGAATTTTTCTATGGTTACGATGATACTTCTCTTGTAAAAGAGCTATCTATAGCGTGCAAGGAAAAAGGCATTACAATTTCTGCGGCAGAAAGTTTTACCGGAGGGCTGTTTTCTGAATGGCTGACGGATCATAGCGGTGCCTCAAAATTATTTGCCGGGGGCGTTGTTTGCTATACAAACGACGTGAAGCAGAATGTGCTTGGTGTCAAGAAGGAAACATTAGATCGTTTTGGGGCGGTCAGCAAGGAGTGCGCATCCGAACTGGCTAAGGGTGTTCAAAAACTCACTGGCAGCGATATCGGCATTAGCTTTACTGGTGTAGCAGGACCTGATGCTCAAGAAGGGCATGAGCCTGGGCATGTGTTTATCGGCATTTCCGCAAATGGTAAAGAAGAGGTTCACGAGTTTCACTTTGCGGGCTCCAGAACGGGGATCAGAAAACGCGGCGCTAAATACGGCTGCCATTTAATCTTAAAGCTTTTAGAGCAAAAATAATATTTTCAGCACATTATCCTCCTAAGAAAACATGATTTCTCTGATACATTATGATATTTTGATAGGAATCACGCCAAGAAAAAATCCGAATATGCGTTCGCTTTTTTCTTGGCAAATCCCTTCAAACAGGGTATAGTATATGTAGTGGTAACATAAAGGAGGAAAAAATAGAATGAGTGATCGTCAGGCAGCCTTAGATATGGCTCTTAAACAAATAGAAAAACAGTTCGGCAAAGGTTCCATTATGAAACTGGGAGAAAAGACAGATACAAGAATTTCTACTGTACCAAGCGGCTCCCTCGCTCTTGATACAGCACTGGGAATTGGCGGATATCCTCGCGGACGGATTATTGAAGTATACGGTCCTGAAAGCTCAGGTAAAACAACTGTGGCGCTTCATGCGATTGCTGAAGTTCAGCAGCAGGGCGGACAAGCCGCGTTTATCGATGCGGAGCATGCGTTAGATCCGGTATACGCGCAAAAGCTCGGTGTTAACATCGAGGAGCTTTTACTGTCTCAGCCTGACACAGGCGAGCAGGCGCTTGAAATTGCGGAAGCATTGGTTCGAAGCGGGGCAGTTGACATTGTCGTTGTCGACTCTGTAGCCGCTCTCGTTCCGAAAGCGGAAATTGAAGGCGACATGGGAGATTCTCATGTCGGTTTACAAGCACGCTTAATGTCTCAAGCGCTTCGTAAGCTTTCAGGGGCCATTAACAAATCGAAGACAATCGCGATTTTCATTAACCAAATTCGTGAAAAAGTCGGCGTTATGTTCGGGAACCCGGAAACAACTCCTGGCGGCCGTGCGTTGAAATTCTACTCTTCCGTGCGTCTTGAAGTGCGCCGTGCTGAACAGCTGAAACAAGGCAACGACGTAATGGGGAACAAAACGAAAATCAAAGTCGTGAAAAACAAGGTGGCTCCGCCGTTCCGTACAGCCGAGGTTGACATTATGTACGGAGAAGGCATTTCAAAAGAAGGCGAAATCATTGATCTAGGAACTGAACTTGATATCGTGCAAAAAAGCGGTTCATGGTACTCTTATGAAGAAGAGCGTCTTGGCCAAGGCCGTGAAAATGCAAAACAATTCCTGAAAGAAAATAAAGATATCATGCTGATGATCCAGGAGCAAATTCGCGAACATTACGGCTTGGATAATAACGGAGTAGTGCAGCAGCAAGCTGAAGAGACACAAGAAGAACTCGAATTTGAAGAATAAAAATAAAATAAGTTTCAAATGATACAAAAGGCTGAGTGAAAAACTCAGCTTTTTTGTATTTTGCAAAAAAATGATAAAAATATTGCTTTTTTTGACAACTTTTTTATGGCTTTATTCGTCTAACAAAACGTGTGCAAAATGGAATTTATTTTGGGAGGAAAAAATGAATGACAAGCCCAACCCGCAGAAGAACTGCGAAACGCAGACGGAGAAAACTAAATAAAAGAGGAAAACTGTTGCTTGGTCTTTTAGCAGTGATGGTTTGCATTACGATTTGGAATGCTCTTCATCGAAATAGTGAAGAAAACGAACCATCTCAAGAAACTGCAGCGGTTTCAAATACCGATCAGAAAAAAGAGGTCAAAAAGAAAACTGCCAAAAAATCAGAGGAACAAATCAAAACAGTGGATCGAAACCAAAAAATCAGCAATTATTTAGAAGAGATCGGTTTCAGCGGAACAGCCATGATTGTCAGAAATGGAGAAATTGTAACAAATAAAGGTTTTGGCTATGCTGACCGTAAACACTACATTCAAAATAATCCATTGACATCTTTTTATGTCGGTTCATCACAAAAAGCGCTGATTGCAACTGCTATTTTGCAGCTTGAGGAAAAGGGGAAACTTCAGACAAGTGATCCGGTAAGTACGTATTTACCTCATTTTCCTAACGGACAAACGATTACTTTGAAGAATCTGCTTACACATACATCGGGGATAAACGGACATATTGAAGGAAACGGCGCCATTACGCCGGACGATTTAATAAAAGACATAGAACTGCAGGGAATCAAACGTCAGCCGGGCGTATGGGACTACAAGGATTCCAACTATTCTGTTCTCGCTTATATTATTGCTGAAGTAAGCGGTGAGCCCTATGAACAGTACATAAAGAATCATATTTTTAAACCTGCGGGAATGACGCATGCAGGCTTTTACAAAACATATGAAAAAGAACCTTATCCTGCTGTCGGGTATAAGATGGAGGGCAGCAAAACAGTTACACCGTATATACCTGATCTATCCCAGCTGTATGGAGCCGGTGATATTTATATGAGCGCTATAGATATGTACAAATTTGACCAAGCGCTGATAGACGGAAAACTGTATTCGCAAAATAGCTATGAAAAGATGTTTACGCCAGGGAGCAGCTCTACATACGGCATGGGATTTTATGTTGCTCCCGGAAGCTATTCAAACCATGGTGTGATGCCGGGCTTCAATATCTTGAACAGCTTTAGCAAATCGGGGCAAACCATTGTTATTTTGTTCTCAAACATTCAAAATAATGCTAAATTGGGCCAAGTGAACAATAAAATATACCAGCTTCTAAATCAAGAATGATTGGTGATCTTCTTTGGATGAATTACATTCGGCACGTGAAAAGACGACTGGCCTGCAAACGTTAAGATGGCAAGCTTGACAAGTATTTCCGACACATTTACAATGAAGTTGTAACATTTGTTTTTTTAACATGATTGTTAAACCATTTAAACTTGACAAGGGCGATGAACACACTCATTCCCTGTGAAGGTTCTGTATGTTGAGAAAACTAGACAATGTACATGCCGACACTTTTTAAGCAACAACCAAGTTCATAGCAAGAGGAGGTGAAAGTATGACCCCAATTATGATGGTTCTCATCTCCATTTTGCTGATTCTACTCGGTTTAGTTGTTGGCTACTTTGTTCGTAAAACCATTGCCGAAGCGAAAATTGCGGGCGCACGCGGTGCAGCCGAGCAAATTCTTGAAGATGCAAAGCGTGATGCTGAAGCACTGAAAAAAGAAGCTCTGCTTGAAGCAAAGGATGAAATCCACAAACTTCGAATAGATGCTGAACAGGAAGTTCGTGAAAGACGAAATGAGCTTCAAAAACAAGAAAACCGTTTACTCCAAAAGGAGGAAAACCTTGATCGCAAACATGAGGGAATTGATAAACGGGAAGCGATGTTGGAGAAGAAAGATCATTCTCTGAATGAACGACAACAACATATTGAAGAGATGGAAAGCAAAGTGGATGAGATGATTCGTATGCAGCAGTCAGAGTTGGAACGAATTTCGAGTCTGACTCGTGATGAAGCAAAACAAATCATTCTTGAGCGGGTTGAAAACGAGCTTTCACATGACATCGCCATCATGACAAAAGAAACTGAAAACCGTGCGAAAGAAGAGGCGGATAAGAAAGCGAAAAACATTCTTTCACTCGCCTTACAGCGCTGCGCAGCGGACCACGTTGCCGAAACAACGGTATCAGTTGTCAATCTTCCAAATGATGAGATGAAAGGACGTATCATCGGACGGGAAGGGCGTAACATTCGTACGCTTGAAACGCTGACAGGAATTGACCTGATTATTGATGATACGCCTGAAGCTGTCATTCTTTCCGGATTTGATCCGATCAGACGTGAGACAGCCAGAATTGCTCTTGATAAACTCGTTCAGGATGGCCGTATTCATCCGGCACGGATTGAAGAAATGGTTGAAAAATCTCGCCGCGAGGTCGATGACTATATTCGTGAGATGGGTGAGCAAACGACATTTGAGGTTGGCGTTCACGGCCTCCACCCAGATCTCATCAAGATCCTCGGCCGCTTAAAGTTCCGTACAAGCTACGGTCAAAATGTGCTTAAGCATTCCATGGAAGTCGCATTCTTGGCCGGTCTAATGGCATCGGAGCTTGGTGAAGACGCAAAGCTTGCTAAACGTGCGGGTCTTCTTCACGACATCGGGAAAGCAATTGACCATGAAGTAGAAGGAAGCCACGTTGAAATCGGGGTAGAGCTTGCGACCAAATATAAAGAGCACCCAGTCGTGATTAACAGTATTGCATCACACCACGGGGATGAGGAGCCGACTTCCATTATCGCTGTGCTGGTAGCTGCAGCAGATGCGCTTTCCGCTGCAAGACCTGGCGCAAGAAGTGAGACGCTCGAGAATTATATTCGAAGACTTGAAAAACTCGAAGAAATTTCTGAGTCCTACGAAGGTGTTGAAAAATCATTTGCCATTCAGGCTGGACGCGAAGTGCGTATTATGGTGAAGCCGGATTCAATTAATGATCTTGAGGCTCATCGACTGGCGCGAGATATCCGCAAGCGAATTGAGGACGAGCTCGATTATCCAGGTCATATTAAGGTGACAGTAATCAGAGAGACTCGAGCCGTAGAGTATGCAAAATAAAGTGATGCGCTAAGCATCACTTTATTTTTTTGACGGCAAGGAATTTTCAAGAAGAAAGGATTTACAAAATGAGAATTTTATTTATCGGAGATGTTGTCGGTTCACCGGGCCGTGACATGGTCAAAGAATATGTACCAAAGCTAAAAACAAAATATAAGCCTCACTTTACCATTATTAATGGTGAAAACGCCGCACATGGAAAAGGCCTGACGGAAAAAATTTATCACAGCTTAATCCAGTCCGGCGCAGATGCAATCACAATGGGGAACCACACATGGGACAAAAAAGAAATATTTGATTTTATAGATGACGTTCCGAACTTGGTTCGCCCGGCAAACTTTCCTGAAGGAACACCGGGGAAAGGGATCACATATGTGAAAGCAAACGGCAAAGAACTAGCAGTCATTAATTTGCAGGGACGTACGTTTTTGCCGCCGCTTGATGACCCGTTTTTAAAAGCGGATGAATTGATCGCAGAAGCTGCGAAAAGAACACCGTACATTTTTATCGACTTTCATGCCGAAGCGACAAGTGAAAAGCTCGCACTTGGCTGGTACACGGATGGGAGGGCGTCGGCTGTAGTAGGAACTCATACACACGTGCAAACAGCGGATAACCGCATTTTGCCGAAGGGAACGGCATATATTACTGATGTGGGAATGACTGGCCCATATGACGGTATACTGGGGATGGACAGAGAGACGATTATTAAGCGATTCAAAACGAACCTTCCAGTCCGGTTTACTGTCGCTGAAGGAAAAACAACGCTCAGCGGAGTTGTCATTGACATTGACGATCAAACGAAAAAAGCCGTGAAAATTGAGCGTATTTTAATCAACGATGATCACATGTTCTTTGAATAGTTGAACATATGGTTATTTTATAAAAATATTAAAAAGAAAAGCAGGAATATAGCAACTCCTTAGTGAATATAGTAAAAATGGAAGGTAGCCCGCTATTTTTGAAAAGCATTGTGGGGATGGCTTTTTGGATAGCAACATCTAATAATGATTGTTCTAATGAACACTCACTTATCCATTGTAAAACTAAGGGGGAGCAGAAATGGAAATCTTAAAAGTTTCAGCAAAATCGAGTCCAAATTCAGTGGCAGGTGCGCTTGCAGGCGTGTTGAGAGAGCGAGGAGCCGCCGAGATTCAAGCGATCGGAGCGGGTGCATTAAACCAGGCTGTAAAAGCTGTGGCGATTGCCAGGGGATTTGTGGCGCCTAGCGGCGTTGATTTGATTTGTATTCCGGCTTTTACAGATATTCAAATCGATGGGGAAGAAAGAACAGCGATTAAATTAATCGTGGAGCCTCGCTAAAAACAAATAAAGCATTCTCAACCTGTTTGCGTAATGCAAACAGGTTGTTTTTCATTTATTGTGATATTTTCTCCCGATAGTATTTTTAGCACATAAATGAGCGAATATACAAAATCAAAAATGAGCTAAAACGTTTCAAAAAAAATTCCGCCCATTTTTCAAGACAGATACTTTTGTCCTTCTGGAGAAGACAGTGCTGTTTACGCTTATTCCATATCATGGTACAATCCGAATATAACAAGAATTTTTCAAGGAGGATTGTACATGCAGAGTGGAAAGATGAAAGCTCTAATGAAAAAGGACGGGGCGTTCGGTGCTGTGCTGACTGAAGTTCCCATTCCTGAGATTGATAAACATGAAGTCCTCATAAAAGTGAAAGCCGCTTCCATATGCGGCACGGATGTCCACATTTATAATTGGGATCAATGGGCACGTCAGAGAATCAAAACACCCTATGTTTTCGGCCATGAGTTCAGCGGCATCGTAGAGGACGTGGGAGAGAATGTCAGCAGTGTAAAAGTGGGAGAGTATGTGTCTGCGGAAACACACATTGTCTGTGGTGAATGTGTCCCTTGCCTAACAGGAAAATCTCATGTGTGTACCAATACTGCTATAATCGGAGTGGACACGGCAGGCTGTTTTGCGGAGTATGTAAAAGTTCCAGCTGATAACATTTGGAGAAATCCCGCTGATATGGACCCGTCGATTGCTTCCATTCAAGAGCCTTTAGGAAATGCAGTTCATACCGTACTCGAGAGCCAGCCTGCAGGAAGAACGACTGCAGTCATTGGATGCGGACCGATTGGTCTTATGGCTGTTGCGGTTGCAAAAGCAGCAGGAGCTTCTCAGGTGATAGCGATTGATAAGAATGAATACAGGCTGAGGCTTGCAAAACAAATGGGAGCGACTTGTACTGTTTCTATTGAAAAAGAAGACCCGCTCAAAATTGTAAGCGCTTTAACGAGTGGGGAAGGAGCAGATCTTGTTTGTGAGATGTCGGGTCATCCCTCAGCGATTGCCCAAGGTCTTGCGATGGCTGCGAATGGCGGAAGATTTCATATTCTCAGCTTGCCGGAACATCCGGTGACAATTGATTTGACGAATAAAGTGGTATTTAAAGGGCTTACCATCCAAGGAATCACAGGAAGAAAAATGTTTTCAACATGGCGCCAGGTGTCTCAGTTGATCAGTTCAAACGTGATCGATCTTGCACCTGTTATTACCCATCAGTTTCCGTTAGAGGAGTTTGAAAAAGGTTTCGAACTGATGAGAAGCGGGCAGTGCGGAAAAGTAATTTTAATTCCATAAAGGGGGATAAACATGACGAAGGAATTTGAGTTTTTAAAAGCAGAGCTTGATAGTATGAAAGAAAACCATACATGGCAAGACATAAAACAGCTTGAATCTATGCAGGGCCCATTTGTCACAGTGAATCACCAAAAAGTCATTCAGCTATCTTCTAATAATTACCTCGGATTCACTTCACATCCTAGACTCATCAACGCCGCACAGGAGGCCGTTCAGCAGTATGGAGCCGGCACCGGATCAGTGAGAACGATTGCCGGTACATTTACAATGCATCAAGAGCTTGAGAAAAAGCTGGCAGCCTTTAAAAAAACGGAGGCGGCACTTGTATTCCAATCAGGCTTCACAACAAACCAAGGCGTACTTTCAAGTATTCTATCAAAAGAGGATATTGTCATCTCAGATGAATTGAACCATGCCTCTATTATTGACGGAATTCGACTGACAAAGGCGGATAAAAAGGTGTATCAGCACGTCAATATGAGTGATTTAGAGCGGGTGCTGAGAAAGTCAATGAATTATCGGATGCGTCTGATTGTGACAGACGGCGTATTTTCCATGGATGGCAACATAGCTCCTCTGCCTGATATTGTAGAGCTCGCTGAGAAATATGACGCATTTGTGATGGTGGATGACGCCCATGCATCCGGAGTACTTGGCGAAAACGGCAGGGGAACGGTGAATCACTTCGGTCTTGACGGCAGAGTTCATATTCAGGTCGGAACATTAAGCAAGGCAATCGGAGTGCTCGGCGGCTACGCTGCAGGTTCAAAGGTGCTGATCGATTATTTGCGCCATAAAGGCCGTCCATTTTTATTCAGCACATCTCATCCGCCGGCTGTCACTGCAGCTTGTATGGAAGCGATTGATGTCTTGCTTGAAGAGCCGGAGCATATGGAGCGCTTGTGGGAGAATACTGCCTATTTTAAAGCAATGCTTGTGAAAATGGGTTTGACTCTCACAGAGAGTCAAACGCCGATTCTTCCTATTTTAATAGGTGATGAAGGTGTGGCAAAGCAATTTTCAGATCAGCTCCTTTCTCACGGTGTTTTTGCCCAAAGTATCGTTTTCCCGACTGTAGCAAAGGGAAAAGCCAGAATTCGCACGATTATAACAGCAGAGCACACCAAAGATGAACTGGATCAGGCGCTTGATGTCATCGAAAAGACGGCAAAGGAGCTCCAGCTATTGTAACAAGAGGAAGAGTTTAATCTTCCTCTTTTGATTCCTTATTGATTATTATTCTCAATGAGTGTACAATGATAGGTTGCCAGTTGTGCAGAGCTTCAATAACCTTTATACTGAAGGGTGGAAGTTTGGTTTGAAAGGAGAAAATATGACATGAATGAAAAACAAAAATTAGAGAGCGGACAAGTTAATCCATCGGACAAAAAATCCGAGAAGGATTACAGCAAGTACTTTGAAGCTGTTTACATTCCGCCTTCTTTAAAAGACGCGAAAAAACGAGGCAAGGAAGCCGTTACTTATCATAATGACTTTAAAATTTCTGAACAATTTAAAGGATTGGGAGACGGAAGAAAGTTCTATATCCGTACGTACGGCTGCCAAATGAATGAACACGATACAGAGGTTATGGCAGGGATCTTTATGGCGCTCGGTTACGAAGCGACAAACTCTGTTGACGATGCCAATGTCATTTTGTTAAATACATGTGCAATCCGTGAAAATGCTGAAAACAAGGTGTTTGGTGAGCTCGGGCACTTAAAAGCACTGAAAAAAAACAATCCCGATCTAATTTTAGGCGTGTGCGGCTGTATGTCCCAAGAGGAATCAGTCGTGAACCGTATTTTGAAAAAACATCCGTTTGTCGATATGATTTTCGGAACGCATAACATTCATCGCCTGCCGGAGCTTTTGTCAGAAGCATACCTTTCAAAAGAAATGGTTGTAGAAGTTTGGTCTAAGGAAGGGGACGTTATTGAAAACCTTCCGAAAGTCCGAAATGGAAAAATTAAGGGCTGGGTCAATATCATGTACGGCTGTGACAAATTCTGTACGTATTGCATTGTGCCTTACACACGCGGGAAAGAAAGAAGCCGCCGCCCTGAGGATATCATTCAGGAAGTGAGAAGGCTTGCAAGTGAAGGCTATAAGGAAATTACTCTGTTAGGCCAAAACGTAAACGCGTATGGAAAAGACTTTGAAGATATGACGTACGGACTTGGTGATTTGATGGATGAACTGAGAAAAATCGATATCCCGAGAATCCGTTTTACAACGAGTCATCCGCGCGACTTTGACGACCGCCTCATTGAAGTGCTGGCAAAAGGCGGAAATCTGCTTGATCACATTCATCTTCCGGTTCAATCAGGAAGCTCAGAAGTTCTGAAGCTGATGGCCCGCAAATATGACAGAGAGCGTTACATGGAGCTGGTGCGAAAAATTAAAGAAGCAATGCCAAACGCTTCATTGACAACGGACATTATCGTCGGATTTCCAAATGAAACGGACGAACAGTTTGAAGAAACGCTTTCTCTATACCGTGAAGTGGAGTTTGACAGCGCCTATACGTTCATTTACTCTCCGCGTGAGGGCACTCCGGCTGCTAAGATGAAAGATAATGTACCGATGCGTGTGAAAAAAGAACGCCTGCAGCGTCTGAACGCGCTGGTGAATGAAATTTCTGCTAAAAAAATGAAGGAATACGAAGGCAAGGTTGTCGAAGTATTAGTTGAGGGTGAAAGCAAAAATAACCCTGATATTCTTGCCGGCTATACGGAAAAAAGCAAGCTTGTCAATTTTAAAGGGCCGAAGGAAGCCATCGGCAAAATCGTCCGCGTGAAAATCCAGCAAGCGAAAACATGGTCGCTTGACGGAGAAATGGTAGGAGAAGCAATCGAGGTGAAATAAGATGACGCTCTACTCAAAAAAAGACATTGTGCAGCAGGCACGAAACCTTGCAAAAATGATTTCTGAAACAGAAGAGGTTGATTTTTTCAAACGGGCTGAAGCGCAAATCAATGAGAATGACAAAGTGTCCACAATCGTTAATCAGATTAAAGCCCTGCAAAAGCAGGCTGTCAATCTGAAGCATTATGAAAAGCATGAAGCGCTCAAACAAGTAGAAGCAAAAATTGACGCGCTGCAAGAAGAGCTTGAAGAGATTCCTGTTATCCAGGAATTCAGAGACTCGCAGATGGAAGTAAATGACCTATTGCAGCTCGTTGCACACACCATTTCCAACCAAGTCACAAATGAAATCATCACATCAACCGGAGGCGACCTGCTGAAAGGGGAAACCGGTTCAAAGGTGAAGCATTCAAATAACAGTTGTTCTCTCTAAACACGGTGCCTTTACAGGCCCGTGTTTTTTTATCATTTGTGCGGTTAAAAATAAACTAAATAATCTATGTACCAAATGTTCAATTGGTTTTTCTGTGCTCAGCCGCGTATAAACTTTATCGCACTTATAAGTAAAGTTTCTAGGCACCCCTGCATACAATGGAACAGAAACTTTGTATTTTTATATTTTATTTATAAAAATGCACACTAGACAAATGCCCAGCATAAGATAACACGAAGAAGAACAAGGAGGCATGCCGGAATGTCTGAATACAGGGAAATTATTACGAAGGCAGTAGTAGCGAAAGGCCGAAAATTCACCCAATGCACCAACACCATCTCGCCTGAGAAAAAACCGAGCAGCATTTTGGGTGGTTGGATTATTAACCACAAGTATGACGCTGAAAAAATTGGAAAAACGGTAGAGATTGAAGGGTATTATGATATAAACGTATGGTACTCTTACGCGGACAACACAAAGACAGAGGTTGTCACAGAACGGGTAAAATACGTAGATGTCATTAAACTCAGATACAGAGACAATAATTACTTAGATGATGAGCATGAAGTGATTGCCAAAGTGCTTCAGCAGCCAAACTGCCTTGAAGTGACCATTTCGCCGAATGGAAATAAAATCGTTGTGCAGGCAGAAAGAGAATTTTTGGCGGAAGTGGTAGGGGAAACAAAGGTAGTTGTTGAGGTCAATCCTGACTGGGAAGAGGATGACGAGGAAGATTGGGAAGATGAGCTTGATGAAGAGCTTGAAGACATCAACCCGGAGTTTTTAGTGGGAGATCCTGAAGAATAAAAAAGGGACTAGGGGAGACAGTACCCCCAAGTCTCTTTTTTATATTGATATATCATTCTTTTATCACTTTTTGTTTATGTTATAATGAAGGTTGGAAAATAGAAACGTTGATACATAGTGAGGGATTAAACAATGGCCGGTTATACGCCTATGATACAGCAATATTTAAAAATAAAGGCAGAGCACCAGGATGCCTTTTTATTTTTTCGCCTGGGTGATTTTTATGAAATGTTTTTTGAGGACGCCAAAAAAGCGTCACAAGAGCTGGAAATTACGTTAACGAGCAGAGATGGCGGTGCGGCTGAAAAAATACCGATGTGCGGTGTGCCGTATCATTCTGCTTCCGCGTATATCGAACAGCTTATTAAAAAAGGATACAAAGTGGCGATCTGTGAACAGACGGAAGATCCGAAAGCCGCAAAGGGCGTTGTGAAAAGAGAAGTGGTTCAGCTGATTACGCCCGGAACTGTAATGGACGGCAAAGGCATCCATGAATCGGAAAATAACTTTATCGCATCTGTTTCAGCCTGCTCGAACGGATACGGACTTGCGCTGTCTGATTTAACAACGGGAGAAAATTTGGCTGTTTTGATTGAACGGCTTGAAGACGTCATATCAGAAATTTATTCAGTCGGCGCACGGGAAATCGTGGTTTCAGGAAGCTTGGATGCCGATACAGTGGCACAGCTGAGAGAGCGGTGCGGTGCAACGATTTCAATTGAAGACGGAGAAACAGACGAACACGTAACGATCATTGAGCACTTAAATAATGAAGATATAACAAAAACATTTCTGCGCTTATATACGTATTTGAAAAGAACCCAAAAGCGCAGCCTTGATCATCTTCAGCCCGTGCAGGTGTATGAGCTTGAGGAAGCGATGAAAATTGATTTGTACTCAAAGCGTAATCTGGAGCTGACCGAAACGATCCGTTCAAAAAATAAAAAAGGCTCCCTTTTGTGGCTGCTGGATGAAACAAAAACGGCAATGGGAGGCCGGCTGCTTAAACAGTGGATTGACCGGCCGCTTATCAGAGTCAATCAAATCGAAGAGCGCCAAGAAATGGTGGAAACATTGATGTCCCATTTCTTTGAACGGGAAGATCTGCGTGAACGTTTAAAAGAAGTGTATGACTTAGAACGCCTTGCCGGCCGCGTTGCATTCGGAAATGTCAATGCCCGGGATTTGATTCAGCTGAAGGAATCGTTAAAGCAAGTTCCTGGCATCAAACAGCTGGTTGCTTCATTGGCTCATGACAAGGCCAAGGAACGTGCAGAGCGCATTGATCCGTGCGGGGATGTACTTGAACTGCTGGAAGAAGCGCTGTACGAAAACCCTCCTTTATCGGTAAAAGAAGGGAACCTGATTAAAGATGGTTATAATCAAAAGCTTGATGAATATCGTGATGCAAGCAGAAACGGAAAAGACTGGATTGCCCGCCTGGAACAGCAGGAGCGGGAATACACAGGCATTCGCTCTTTAAAGGTCGGCTTTAATAAAGTTTTCGGTTATTACATTGAAGTGACTAAAGCAAACTTGCATTTGCTTGAGGAAGGGCGTTATGAGCGGAAGCAGACGTTAACCAATGCCGAGCGCTACATTACACCTGAATTAAAAGAAAAAGAAGCGCTCATTTTAGAGGCGGAAAATAACATCTGTGAGCTGGAGTACGAGCTGTTTACCGAGCTACGCGAGAAAGTGAAGCAGTATATTCCGCGGCTGCAGCAGCTTGCAAAACAGATGAGCGAGCTGGACGCACTGCAATGCTTTGCGACAATCAGTGAAAATCGTCACTACACGAAACCAGAGTTCTCTAAAGATGAAGTCGAAGTGATTGAAGGCAGACACCCGGTTGTTGAAAAAGTCATGGACAGCCAGGAATATGTCCCGAATAACTGTATGATGGGCGATAACAGACAAATGCTTCTCATTACAGGTCCAAACATGTCAGGGAAAAGCACGTATATGAGACAAATCGCGCTCATTTCCATTATGGCGCAAATCGGCTGCTTTGTACCCGCGAAAAAAGCGGTGCTTCCGATTTTCGATCAAATTTTTACGCGAATCGGCGCTGCAGATGATTTGATTTCCGGACAAAGTACATTTATGGTAGAAATGCTTGAAGCGAAAAATGCGATTGTCAACGCGACGAAAAACAGCCTCATTCTGTTTGATGAAATCGGGCGGGGAACGTCCACTTATGACGGCATGGCGCTGGCACAGGCGATTATTGAATATGTTCACGATCACATCGGCGCCAAGACGCTGTTCAGCACACACTATCACGAGCTGACCGTTCTTGAGGACAAGCTGCCCCAGCTGAAAAACGTTCATGTTCGCGCTGAAGAATATAACGGAACGGTTGTCTTTCTTCATCAAATTAAAGAAGGTGCCGCTGATAAAAGCTATGGTATCCATGTAGCTCAGCTTGCCGAACTGCCGGGAGATCTGATTGCCCGCGCCCAAGATATTTTAAAAGAGCTTGAGCATTCAGGAAACAAACCGGAAGTGCCGGTGCAGAAACCTCAGGTGAAAGAAGAGCCGGCACAGCTGTCCTTTTTTGACGAAGCGGAAAAGCCGGCTGAAACACCAAAGCTTTCAAAAAAAGAAAAGCAAGTGATCGATGCTTTCAAATCACTTAATATACTGGATATGACACCGCTTGAAGCGATGAATGAAATGTACAAGCTGCAAAAGAAATTACATTAAAACGGGGTGATGAATGTGGCAAAAGTCATCCAACTGTCAGATGAGCTTTCAAATAAAATAGCGGCGGGCGAGGTTGTGGAACGGCCCGCCTCAGTCGTCAAAGAATTGGTGGAAAATGCGATCGACGCTGACAGCACAGTCATTGAAATCGATATTGAGGAAGCAGGCCTTGCATCCATTCGGGTCTTGGATAACGGCGAAGGAATGGAGAATGAAGATTGCAAGCGAGCTTTCCGCCGCCACGCAACGAGTAAAATAAAAGATGAAAATGATTTATTCAGGGTGAGAACGCTCGGTTTCAGGGGAGAAGCCCTGCCGAGTATCGCGTCAGTCTCTCATCTGGAGATTACAACAAGCACTGGTGAAGGAGCTGGGACGAAGCTCGTCCTCCAAGGAGGAAACATCATTTCCGAATCGCGTTCCTCAAGCAGGAAGGGAACTGAAATTGTCGTTTCCAACCTGTTTTTTAACACACCGGCCCGTTTGAAATATATGAAAACCGTTCATACAGAGCTTGGAAACATTACAGACGTGGTTAACCGTATTGCTCTGGCGCATCCAGAGGTATCGATCCGCCTGCGACATCATGGGAAAAACCTGCTTCAAACGAACGGAAACGGAGATGTGCGCCATGTACTGGCAGCGATTTACGGCACAGCTGTCGCCAAAAAAATGCTTCCGCTGCATGCGAGCTCCTTGGATTTTGAAGTAAAGGGATATATCGCCCTCCCAGAGATTACACGGGCGTCGAGAAACTATATGTCGTCTGTGGTCAATGGCCGTTACATTAAAAATTTCCCGCTCGTCAAAGCGGTTCATGAAGGCTATCATACGCTTCTGCCGATCGGACGCCATCCGATTACTTTTATAGAAATTACGATGGACCCGATTTTAGTCGATGTCAATGTGCATCCATCGAAGCTTGAGGTCCGGCTCAGCAAGGAAACAGAGCTTCATGACTTAATTCGTGACGGAATTAAAGATGTATTTAAACAGCAGCAGCTGATTCCGAGTGCCCAGCTTCCGAAAAAATCGGCACCTGTTATCAAAAATGAGCAGCAGTTCATAACCTTTGATGAAAAGCCTCCGGAAAGAAAAGTACCGGAAAAAGCGCATGCGCCATCTTATTCACCAATGAAGCTCAGCTCAGTCGTGAAAGAGCCGGTTGATACGGAGGAAGAATTGCCTCCTCACCAATTTGATGCTCCTCCTATCGTTGATCAGGAACAAACCCTTGAGGTGTCCGATGTTTCAGAAGAACTGCCTGAAACATTTGAGCAGGAATGCCATGAGGAACAGCAGCAGCCAGCGTCTGAGCGGGTTCCGATTATGTACCCGATCGGCCAGATGCACGGGACTTATATATTGGCACAAAACGAAAACGGCCTGTATATTATCGACCAGCACGCCGCCCAAGAACGTATTAAATATGAGTACTTTCGTGAAAAGGTGGGGGAGGTTGAGCCTGAGGTGCAGGATATGATTGTACCGCTGACGTTCCACTACTCCACAAATGAGGCTTTGATTATTGAACAGCACAAACAAGAGCTCGAAAGCGTCGGTGTCTTTTTAGAGTCATTCGGCTCTAACAGTTACATCGTCCGCTGCCACCCGGCCTGGTTTCCAAAGGGAGAAGAAGCAGAGCTTATAGAAGAAATCATTCAGCAGGTGCTCGACTCCAAAAATATAGATATTAAAAAACTCCGCGAGGAAGCGGCGATTATGATGAGCTGCAAAGGCTCCATCAAAGCAAATCGCCACCTCAGAAACGATGAAATCAAAGCGCTTCTGGACGACCTCCGAAGCACATCAGACCCATTTACATGCCCGCACGGCCGCCCGATCATCATTCACCACTCGACATATGAGATGGAAAAGATGTTCAAACGCGTGATGTAGCGGGGGTGGTAGGCATTGATCCATTCTCTGAATGGATCAATGCTTTTTTGTACTCCTTCGAGTGTCAGATTATAAGAAACAGTTGTAAACGTGTGAGCAGTGTTAACGCATTATACTTCATGGTTCCTCCGTATAACAAAATTTACATTTACAGGCAATTGGGATTAATGTATATTTTGGGTGAGGGGGTGGAAACATATGGCATGTGGTCCGAAGATCATTATCTTTTTGGATGAACTTGATGATCCAAATGTGAGAATCATTTTAGAATGTAGAATTTAAATTACAACATTGTGTTTTGCTCCCTGTTCGTGTGAACAGGGAGATTTTTTCGTTTATATAACTGTTGATGTCCAAATATAGGGTGTTATGAATTTTCCATATCTGCCATCGACTTTAAGCTGCTTCTCTATTAGGCTGGTTATCAAAAGCAAGTTCAATGAAAGCCATGAAAGCTGATATCACAACAAGCAAGATATCTGGAATATAAATAGACTGCATAAAGTAATCTGCAAAACAAATTGTTATAAGATTGCTGATAAAATACAGTATAAAAGCAAAAAGTGCAGTCTTTTTCAATGAAAGTGATTTTGCCAAAATGATAGAGAGAATCTTTGTGAGTGGGTCTATGATTAAACCTACAGCAAAGCAGGCTAAAATAAATAAAGCTAATGTTTGATTGGAAGCGTATGTGATGCCAAGTATGGAGAATAAGCCTTTCATCCCGAAGAAAAAGCCGCCGAAGATGACTGCAAGCGCAATGGCCGCGATAAAAGTGATAGATACAATTCCGATTAATTTTGATCTCAGGTTAAAATCTTTAGAGTGCTCGTTCTGTTCTTTTTGGTTCAAGTATGACACTCCCTTCCCCTGCTTACTCATACAAACAGCACCCTTGAATCAGCCCAAAATATCTATAAGTCTATTTTCTAACGAAAATAGTATAGCATATTTTAACAAAACCAAAAAAGGTCCTTTCCACTGGGGAAGGGCCTTTTTCTTCATGTTAACTCCTGAGATTCGCCGAAGCTTTCTCTTTTTTTGGCCAAATAAAATAGCTGGCTGTAATGAGAAAGTCAATGCCTATAATGACAGTCCACAGTTTAAGAATGCCGCTCAACGCCTCGGTTCGGGCAGAGTCATTGATAAAATAGATCATCCCTGCCAATAGTCCCGCACCAATTAAGTAGGCCAGCACATGTCTTAGCCAGCCTTTCGCACCGTGCTTGGCATGGTCCATTCCAAAACGTTTCAGCGGTTTTGCGCCTTTTTTTGTCACATAATATTGAAATTTTTCATCTGCCCATTGAATCATTTGTTTTCCATAAGCGATCGATATACCGATGTAAACAGCTGCAATCCCATGGGCTGCGGTCGCTGAGGCTCCGCGGTAAAGGTCCACACCAGTTGCCGCTAACAAAATCAAATCGATAACTGGAGTTAAGCCAAGGAATAGCAGTCCTAATGTATGTCGTTTGAATACGTAACGTACAGCAAGCCCCAAAACAATGACAACCCAAAACGCAATTTCACAGAAAACAATCATCCATGCGATACCGTTCAATCCATTCCCCTCTTTTCAATACAGTTGTATTATTTAAATAATATGTTACCATCTTTGTTTTTGCAACACAACTGTATTATAAAAATTGCCCTCTCATTTTTTTCTTGTTACAATAAAGCTATGCCAAAACAAATTGACCATGAGAAAAGAAGAAAACAAATTGCAGAAGCAACGTGGCGCGTCATTTTAGAACGAGGGATGGAGGGAGCATCAGCCAGGAACATTGCAAAGGAAGCAGGATTGTCATTAGGTGCGCTGCGCCATTATTTCTCTACACAGGATGAATTGCTTGCTTTTGCAATGAAACTTGTCCAAGAAAAGGTGACGGCCCGAATTAAGGACATTGCAGTGAGGGATTTGCTCCCTAAGAAAAAAGTGTTGCAAATTTTGCTTGAAATGGTCCCAACGAATGAAGAAACGATTAGAGAGATGGAGGTTTGGTTTGCTTTTACTGCTTACGCCAGACATAAAAAGGATATGTTTGATGCGAATCATGACGGGATTTTCAGCGGCATGCGGAATCTGATTGCCTATTTAGATGAATCCGATTTACTGAAGCAGAATGCTGATAAAGACATTGAAGCTGAGAGACTTTACGCGCTTGTTGACGGCTTGGCTTTACATGCCATGCTTGACCCCGTGCGAGTGAATAAAGACCGAATTAAGCGGGTCATTATGCAGCATGTAGAGTCAATTTGCGTGGAAGATACACGTGAGACACAAAAACGACATCCTTAAGGCACTAGTGCGAAAAGCGATTCTTGTTGGGCATGCGTCCAAAAGAGTCGCTTTTTTATTTTCAAAGAACAAGGATCTCTGAAAAAAATGGAAAACAATCATGCTGTTTGGTAAAGTGGAATGAAAGACGGACTGAGGGGTGAACACTGGTCCATCGTTTAAGAACTTTACATGATAGGGATGGTATAAATGAATCTTACTTACAAGGTGCATCCAATTAAAACAAGGTATCAGGGCTGGACGAATTATTGCTATATCATTGAAGATATTGTAAGCAGATCTGCAATTGTTGTTGATCCCTCATGGGAATTGAGTAAGATAACCACTACACTTTCTGAAATCGAAGCGGAATTAAAGGCAGTCGCATTGACACACTCTCATTATGATCATGTAAATCTGGTAGACCCGCTGACGAAGATGTTTAACGCTCAAGTTTATATGTCAAAAAAAGAAATTGATTATTATCAATTCCGATGCAGAAATTTAATTAGCCTAGATGATCATCAGACAATCAGCATAGGAAACACAAGAGCACAATGCCTTCTCACACCTGGGCATACAGCCGGCGGAATGTGTTATTTGTTTTCTGAGAGTATTTTTACCGGAGATACGGTGTTTACAGAAGGGTGCGGCATATGTGAGGATGATGGCAGCTCTGCGGAAGAGATGTTTGATAGTATTCAAAGAATAAAGTCGGAGGTTTCACCCCATGTACGGGTGTATCCTGGTCACTCATTTGGCAAATTGCCCGGCCATTCGATAAAGGATCTTTATCAGCATAATATTTACTTTCAAATTGATAAGAAAGAATATTTTGTGAAATTTCGCACTCGTAAAAACCAAAAAGGTATTTTTGATTTTAAATAATCCTTCTGAATCTATTATCCTATTTTTCTTCGAATATCTAAATGATTTTTATTTTCGAAAATGATTACATAGATGGGTGTTATTTATTTTGAAAACTCATTTGAAAGAAAATGAAGCGCATTATCATGATATGGCGCCCTATACGTAATCCGGGTCTTTTTTCTTATGTTCTGTTATATCTCCTGATCCTTTATTCCTCAATGGAAAAAAGCAGAAAAACAATCGAGCAAACTGTAGGAAAAATTAACTTGACGGATAATATTTACAGAGGTTACCATCAACATGAACATGCTACTATTTATCCGGTCATCACTATTATAAAGTCATACAGAAGTGAAACACATCTACTAATCGGAAGGGTGGCTTTGAGAGAATGATCACATATGTTTTTCCAGGTCAGGGTTCACAGAAACAGGGAATGGGCAGCGGCCTATTCGATGAATTTAAAGAACTGACGGATCAGGCAGATGAGATCTTAGGATATTCAATCAAACGTCTTTGCCTGGAAAATCCTTATTCCAATTTAAACAAAACGCAATTTACTCAGCCGGCGTTATACGTGGTAAACGCACTAAGCTATCTGAAAAAAATCAAGGATGAAGAAGTTAAACCTGACTTTGTCGCCGGGCACAGCTTGGGTGAATACAATGCGTTATTTGCAGCTGAAGCCTTTGATTTTAAGACAGGTTTACAGCTTGTCAGAAAAAGAGGCGAACTGATGAGTCTGATAAGCAACGGCGGTATGGCAGCTGTTATGGGACTAAATGAAGAGCAGGTTGCAAAGGCTCTGAAAGAATATCATTTACATGATGTTGATATCGCTAATGTGAATGCCCCATATCAAATTGTAATTTCAGGAAAAAAAGATGAGATTGAAAAAGCCGCATCTCTTTTTGAAACGATGACTGAAGTTACAATGGTACTCCCCTTAAACGTAAGCGGCGCGTTTCATTCCAGATACATGAATAAAGCAAAAGAAGAATTCGAGGAATTCCTTCATGCCTTTTATTTTTCGCCTCCGTCTATCCCGGTTATTTCTAATGTGTATGCCAAAGCGTATACATACGAATTCATGAAACAGACGCTGGCTGATCAAATTAATCACTCAGTGAAATGGACTGACAGCATAAGATACTTAATGAAAAAAGGCCATATGGAGTTTGAGGAGGTAGGGCCTGGAAATGTTTTAACTGGGTTAATTCATCGCATAAAGAAAGATGCGGAAGCAATGCCCCGCTAAAGCATTTGCCCCTATGGCCGTGTACCTCATCAATCAGGTCTAAACACAGATTTCCTTTCATTTAAGGTATAAAGTTTTAAAGATTCAATCGTTCGATTGACACTGTTTCTAATTGAATAACTTTATATACTGTTACATAAAGAGGCTGATAAATTAAGTTAGACATTTGAACTATGTCAGCCGGTCTGTCAAACCATCGCTCCCACATCTAGATGGTCCATTTTTTAACCTCACCCACCAATCATAGAGTCGATGTTCTTTGCTGATCCTGTTATCATGTTACATCAATTTTGAGATATCAACATACATCTACGATCACATCATAAATGAACCGCATCCAGAGCACCAATAGCAATCCTTCCAAGTTGAATCTCCTTTACTTTTTCACATATGTCTTTTCCATTTATTAATTTCATTTCAATCGCTGCTATGTGCTTTACAACATACATGGAAATAAGAAATCCAATAGCCGTCATAAATATAAAAAAAGAAGGTTATACACATGAATGAACCGCTTGTTTTTATGTTTTCCGGGCAAGGTTCCCAATACTATCACATGGGGAAAGAACTATTTAAGGAAAATACCGTGTTTCGCCAATCTATGCTTGAAATGGATGACATTGCAGCACGGCGAATTGGCACATCCATTGTTGAAGAAATCTACCATCCAGGTAAACGTATGTCAGATCCGTTTGACAGTATTCTTTTTTCCCACCCCGCCATTTTTATGATTGAGTATTCCTTATATAAGGTTTTGGAAGACAGGGGAATCTCTCCTGATTACGTATTGGGATCAAGTCTGGGAGAATTCGCAGCAGCGGCAGTTTCTGGTGTGTCAGACGCAGAGGATATACTGGATTGCATACTTGAACAGGCTATTATCATCCAAAATTCCTGCGATAAAGGAAAAATGGTGGCCATTCTGGACAAACCGCAATTGCTGAATGATTATCCGCTACTGTTTGGAAATAGTGAACTCATTTCTATCAATTATGATTCGCACTTCGTCATTTCTGGTGAAGAAGATCATATAAGGAAGATTATGGAGGATTTAAAGGAGAAGCAGATTCTTTGCCAGCTGCTTCCTGTGGCCTATGCCTTTCATTCTTCGCTTATTGATCCGGCAGAGAGTGCCTATGCAGAATTTTTAAGATCAAAATCTTTTAAAAAACCGTCAATACCGATTGTATCGAGCTTAACGGGAAGCTGCCTTCACGTAATGGACGAGAATTTCTTTTGGAATGCGGTCAGAAAGCCAATGATGTTTCGTGAAGCGATTCGATATTTGGAAAGCCAGCATACATGCAAGTTTATCGATTTAGGGCCATCCGGCACCTTAGCTGCTTTTGTGAAACAGCTGATTCCGGGTGATTCAGCTGACCGTTGCTGCTCAATCATAACACCATTTCATCAGGAGCTGAAAAATCTGAATACGGTTGAGTATTTCCGTACACCAGAAAGGAAGTTTACAAGATGATTACATATGTCTTTCCAGGGCAAGGCTCCCAGCAAAAGGGGATGGGACAAGGCCTATTTGAACAATATCAGCATTTGACTGATCAAGCAGATCAAATATTGGGCTATTCAATAGAGAAGCTATGTACCGAAAAATCATATCTGGATGTAAATCATACTGAATACACGCAGCCGGCTTTGTACGTTGTTAATGCACTTAGTTACTTGAAGAGAGTAGAGGAGACCGGCAGAAAACCTGATTTTGTGGCAGGACATAGCTTAGGAGAATACAATGCGCTGATGGCAGCCGGTGCATTTGATTTTGAAACCGGATTAAGGCTCGTCAAAAAAAGAGGAGAATTGATGGGACGAATTACAGAGGGCGGAATGGCTGCTGTGATCGGCCTGAGTAAGGAACAAGTTACAGCTGTTTTAGAAGAGCACCGTCTTCATGACATTGATGTGGCAAATGAAAATACGCCCCGGCAAAATGTGATTTCTGGCCCAAAAAAAGAGATTGAAAAAGCTCGGGCTATTTTTGAAAACACCAAGGATGTAAAGCTGTTTCATCCATTAAATGTGAGCGGAGCTTTTCATTCCAGATATATGAATGAAGCCAAACAGGTATTTAAGCAATATATTGACTCATTCCAATTTGCACCTTTGGCGATCCCGGTTATCTCCAATGTCTATGCAGAACCATACCATCAGGAACGGTTAAAAGATACATTATCTGAACAGATGGACAACACAGTGAAATGGACGGACAGCATTCGTTTCCTGATGGGAAGAGGAGAAATGGAGTTTGAAGAGATTGGGCCTGGAACTGTTTTAACCGGTCTCATTCATCGGATTAAAAATGAAGCTGAACCATTGACATATATACCGAAAAAGAACCCCGCGATCAGTGCGCATCTAAAGGAGCAACGCAATGTTCAAGCTGGGATTACGGCAGAATCTTTAGGAAGTGCTGAATTTAAACAAGATTATCATCTTACATATGCTTATCTTGCAGGAGGAATGTACCGCGGCATTGCTTCGAAAGAAATGGTAGTAAAGCTGTCAAGAGCGGGAATGATGGGGTTCTTTGGCACAGGAGGTCTGAGCCTGAAAGAGGTTAAAGATGCGATCCATGCTATACAAGGTGAATTAGGGAAAGGACAAGCCTATGGCATCAATCTGGTCCACAATATGAAACATACTGAATCAGAAGAAAAAATGATCGATCTTTTATTGAGGAATCAAGTGAGCATTGTGGAGGCTTCAGCATTTTTAAGTGTCACTCCTGCATTAGTAAGGTACCGCGCGAAAGGAGTGAAACGAAATCAAAATGGTGACGTTATATGCTCAAATCGTCTCATAGCAAAAATATCACGGCCGGAAGTTGCAGAATCATTTCTGAGTCCTGCGCCTGAGAATATGCTGCAAAAGCTTTTAGGAGAAAATAAAATCACTATGAACGAAGCTGAGTTGTTGCGGTGCATTCCGATGGCTGACGATATTTGTGTAGAAGCTGATTCAGGCGGTCATACAGATGGCGGTGTAGCATACAGCCTGATGCCGGCGATGACATCTTTAAGAGATGAAATGATGAAAAAATATCAATACCGGAAAAAAATAAGAGTTGGTGCAGCTGGAGGAATTGGAACACCTGAGGCAGCGATGGCGGCTTTTATGCTAGGAGCTGATTTTATTCTAACAGGCTCAATCAATCAATGTACGGTTGAGGCGGCAACAAGTGATAAAGTAAAGGATTTGCTTCAGCAGATGAATGTACAAGATACAGCCTATGCGCCTGCAGGTGATATGTTTGAATCGGGCAGTAAAGTGCAGGTGCTAAAGAAAGGTGTGTTCTTTCCCGCACGGGCAAACAAGTTATATGAACTGTACCAGCGGTATGGGTCTATACGTGAGCTGGATGCAAAGATGCTGGCCCAGCTTGAGGAGAAATACTTTAAACGCAGTATAGAAGACATATATAAAGATATTGCATTGCATTATCCCGCGGCAGACATTGAGAAGGCTGAACAAAACCCGAAGCATAAAATGGCTTTGATTTTCCGATGGTACTTCAGATACAGCTCAAAATTGGCAATCAGCGGAAGCGAACATTCGAAGGTTGATTATCAAATTCACTGCGGTCCCGCGCTGGGAGCCTTTAATCAATGGGTTAAAGGATCGCAATTAGAAAATTGGCGAAACCGCCATGTGGATGAAATCGGGAAAAAATTAATGACAGAAACGGCGGTATTGCTTCATGAACGGATGCAATCGATGTATCAGCCGTCGCATGAAACAGACAACATAAAAATGAAAGTTTGAATATTATGAAAATACACCTATAAAAATCATTAAAATAATCCCTCGAAGGAGAGAGCGTATTATGGATAAACAGAGAATCTTTGAAGTACTAATCACCAATATTTGCGAGGTGCTTCCTGAATTAGACGGACACAGATTTGAGCCTGAAGATCAGTTAGTTGAGCTAGGAGCTGACTCTGTAGACAGAGCTGAAATTATCACGATGGTCCTAGAGGATTTATCGTTAAAAATCCCTCGCGTTGAGCTATCCGGGGTGAAAAACATCGGTGAATTAGCTGAGGTGCTTTATGACAAAGTGCAATCTGCCTAAGGTGGTGGTGACCGGTGTAGGCGTTACGGCCTCTATCGGTCAAGGGAAAGAGGACTTTGCTTCCTCGCTGCTGTCCGGCAGACATGCCTTTGATGTCATGAAGCGTTCAGGCAGACAAAAAGACAGCCGGTTTATCGGAGCCGAAATTGCGTCATTGTCTTATCCTGACCGACTCTCTAAAAAAATGTTGCGAAAAGCATCATTCTCCAGCCGCGCTGCATTGGTAACTCTCACAGAGGCTTGGGAGGAGGCTGAATTGGACGATGCAGATTCCTCACGTATCGGACTGGTTGTTGGCGGATCAAATTTTCAACAGAGAGAAAACTTTGAAGTTTATGAAAGGTATCAAGACCGCTCCGGTTTTATTTCTCCGGCGTATGGTCTGTCTTTCATGGACAGCGATCTTTGCGGGATATGTACAGATCAGTTTGGCATCACGGGATTAGCATATACGGTGGGAGGAGCTTCGGCCAGCGGCCAGTTAGCAGTCATTCATGCGATTCAGCAAGTCCTGTCAGGCGAAGTTGATACTTGCATAGCACTTGGTGCTTTAATGGATCTTTCTTATATGGAATGCGAGGCGCTAAGGGCTTTAGGCGCTATGGGGACGGACAAATATGCTGATGAACCTGAAAATGCGTGCCGTCCTTTCGATCAAAACAGAGACGGGTTTATCTATGGAGAATCGTGCGGTGCATTGGTAATAGAACGAAAGGAGACGGCTTTACGAAGAGGTCTAAAACCTTATGCAGCATTGTCTGGCTGGTCAATCAAACTGGACGGAAACCGGAATCCTGATCCTTCATTAGAAGGAGAGATTCATGTCATCCAGAAGGCACTGGAGCGTGCCAGGCTTTTACCAGAAGATATTGATTATATTAATCCTCATGGAACAGGCTCTTTTATTGGAGATGAAATAGAATTAAAGGCGCTCCGTGCATGCCGGCTTTCCCATGCTTATATCAATGCAACAAAATCGATAACCGGACACGGGCTTAGTGCGGCGGGCATCGTAGAGATTATTTCTGTTTTGCTGCAAATGAAAAAATCTGCCCTGCATCCGAGCAGGAATTTGGATCATCCAATCGATGATTCCTTTCATTGGGTAAATGAGAAATCGATTTCATACCGCATCAAAAATGCGCTGAGCTTAAGCATGGGGTTTGGCGGAATGAACACCGCGGTTTGTATACAAAACATTGAGAAATGTGGAGGCGAATCATAAATGGTTTCAGCCGGAATAGAAGCGATGAATGTCTTTGGCGGAACGGCATACCTTGATGTCATGGAGCTGGCCAAATACAGACACTTAGATACTGCGAGATTTGAAAACTTATTAATGAAAGAAAAAGCGGTAGCACTGCCTTATGAAGATCCCGTGACCTTCGGAGTCAATGCAGCTAAGCCGATTATTGATGCTTTATCTGAAGCAGAGAAGGACCGGATTGAATTGCTGATCACTTGCTCTGAATCCGGGATCGACTTTGGGAAATCGTTAAGTACATATATCCATGAATATTTAGGTCTCAACCGCAACTGCCGTTTGTTTGAGGTTAAACAGGCGTGTTATTCAGGGACAGCGGGATTTCAGATGGCGGTGAATTTTATATTATCCCAGACTTCTCCGGGTGCCAAAGCACTGGTTATCGCCAGTGATATTTCACGTTTTTTAATCGCTGAGGGCGGAGACGCTTTAAGCGAAGATTGGTCTTATGCGGAACCGAGCGCCGGAGCGGGAGCGGTGGCCGTTTTAGTTGGCGAAAATCCCGAGGTGTTTCAGATAGATCCCGGAGCAAATGGTTATTACGGCTATGAAGTGATGGACACGTGCCGCCCCATTCCCGACAGTGAAGCGGGAGATTCTGATCTGTCTTTAATGTCATATTTGGATTGCTGCGAACAGACCTTTCTGGAATATCAAAAGCGTGTACCGGGTGCCAATTATCAGGACACGTTTCAATATCTTGCTTACCATACGCCCTTTGGCGGGATGGTGAAAGGCGCGCACCGGACAATGATGCGTAAGGTGGCGAAGGTGAAAACATCCGGGATTGAGACGGATTTTTTAACTCGGGTAAAACCAGGGTTAAACTACTGTCAACGAGTTGGAAATATTATGGGGGCAGCCTTGTTTCTGGCATTGGCCAGCACGATAGACCAAGGGAGGTTTGATTCGCCTAAACGAATTGGCTGTTTTTCCTACGGATCCGGCTGCTGTTCTGAATTTTACAGCGGAATTACAACTCCGCAAGGCCAGGAGCGTCAGCGAACATTTGGTATTGAGAAGCATTTGGACCGCCGGTATCAGCTCTCCATGGAAGAGTATGAGCTATTGTTTAAGGGGAGCGGGATGGTGCGGTTTGGGACGCGCAATGTAAAGCTGGACTTTGAGATGATACCGGGTATCATGCAGTCCACTCAAGAGAAGCCGCGCTTGTTTTTAGAAGAAATTTCTGAGTTTCATCGGAAGTACAGGTGGATCTCGTGACCTATCAAACGATAAAGGTCCGCTTTCAAGCGTCGGTTTGCTATATTACCTTTCACCGTCCTGAAGCGAATAATACGATTAATGACACGCTGATAGAAGAATGCTTGCAAGTGTTAAATCAATGTGAAACATCAACGGTGACGGTTGTCGTTTTAGAGGGGCTTCCCGAGGTGTTTTGTTTTGGAGCTGATTTTCAAGAAATCTATCAGGAAATGAAAAGGGGCAGAAAACAGGCAAGCTCCCAAGAGCCTCTCTATGATTTGTGGCTGAAATTGCAGACCGGCCCTTATGTCACGATTTCGCATGTCAGGGGAAAAGTGAATGCCGGCGGTATTGGATTTGTATCTGCCACAGATATTGCCATTGCTGATCAGACGGCGTCATTCAGTCTCTCTGAGCTGCTATTCGGCCTGTACCCTGCTTGTGTTTTACCGTTTCTGATCCACCGTATCGGCCGGCAGAAAGCGCATTATATGACGCTTATGACAAAGCCGATTTCCGTTCAGGAAGCCAGTGAATGGGGGTTAATAGATGCTTATGATGCTGAAAGTGACGTGCTGCTGAGAAAGCATTTATTGCGTTTGCGGAGGCTGAATAAAAAAGGAATCGCACATTATAAACAGTTTATGAGCTCACTTGATCATCAAGTCAGTCGTGCGAAAGCCACCGCTTTAACTGCAAATCAAAACATGTTTTCTGATCCTCAAAACCAAATGGGAATCATCAGGTATGTTGAAACAGGACAATTCCCATGGGAGGATCAGTAACCGTTTCAATCAGAACCATTAGGAGGACATCATGACGCATTCTGTTGTAGAGCTTATCGAAATTGAATCCGCCATTATTCAGGTAAAGATGCAAGATCGCACTCATAAAAACGCGTTTTCACAAGAACTTACGGATGGTTTAATTCAAGCGTTTGAATACATACGGCAGAACCCCAAATACAAAGCGGTTATTTTGACAGGATATGATAATTATTTTGCTTCAGGAGGAACGCAAGAAGGACTGCTTCGAATTCAACAGGGATTGACCAAGTTCACTGATGACAATCTTTATTCTCTGGCGCTGGATTGTGAGATTCCAGTTATTGCGGCAATGCAGGGCCATGGAATTGGAGGCGGCTTTGTCATGGGGCTCTTTGCTGACATAGTCATTCTGAGCAGGGAAAGCGTGTATACGGCTAATTTTATGAAATACGGATTTACGCCTGGAATGGGCGCTACCTTTATCGTTCCTAAAAAACTGGGTTTCAGCCTGGCCCAGGAAATATTATTGAATGCGGGCAGCTACCGCGGAGCTGATCTTGAAAAAAGAGGGGTTCCCTTTAAGGTGCTGCCCCGTGCAGAAGTGTTAGATTATGCAGTGGAGCTGGCGCAAGAATTGGCGGAAAAGCCGAGAAACTCACTGGTTACACTGAAAGATCATTTGGTTGCCCCGCTTCGCGATCAGCTGCCGCGCGTCATTGAACAGGAATTGATGATGCATGAGAAAACATTTCATCATGAAGAAGTCAAAAGTAGAATCAAAGGTTTATATGGTAATTAACTGAAAATATATATAAATTTTGCAGGTGAAATGGAGGCAGCGTGATGAGAAATAATGATAATATCCGCATATTAGCTAATCCTTCTGTCAGTCATGGTGAGCCTTTACATATATCTGAAAAGCAGCCGGCAACAATACCTGAAGTTTTATACAGAACGGCGGCGGAGCTTGGGGATACAAAGGGAATCATTTATTTGCAGCCGGATGGAACTGAAGTTTACCAATCATACAGACGATTATGGGATGATGGACTGCGCATTGTGAAGGGGCTTCGCCAATCAGGCCTGAAAGCAAAACAAAACGTGATTTTGCAGCTTGGTGACAATTCACAGCTTCTCCCTGCGTTCTGGGGGTGTGTGTTAACAGGGATTGTTCCGGCTCCGTTAGCCGTTCCGCCAACGTATGCTGAATCGAGCAGCGTCACTCAAAAGCTGAAAGACGCATGGACGCTTCTTGACAAGCCGGCGGTGATTACGGACCGGGGGATACACCAGGAAATGCTCGATTGGGCAAAAGAACAAGAGCTTGAAGGGTTCAGGGCAATTGCTGTAGAGGATCTGCTCAGCGCTGAAGCGGACTCAGATTGGCATCAATCCAGTCCTGAAGACTTAGCGCTTTTATTGCTGACTTCAGGCAGTACGGGTACGCCCAAAGCAGTTATGCTTAATCATCGTAACATTATGAGCATGGTGAAAGGGATTATTCAAATGCAAGGCTTCACCAGAGAGGATATTACGTTTAACTGGATGCCGTTTGACCATGTCGGAGGGATCGGAATGCTGCATTTGCGGGATGTTTATCTTGGCTGTCAGGAAATTAACGTCTCAAGTGAAACAATCTTAATGGAGCCGTTAAAATGGCTGGATTGGATTGATCATTACCGAGCTTCTGTTACGTGGGCGCCGAATTTTGCGTTTGGTCTGGTTACTGATTTTGCAGAAGAAATAAAAGATAGGAAATGGAATCTGTCTTCAATGCGATACATGCTCAATGGCGGTGAAGCAATGGTAGCCAAGGTAGGGCGCAGAATACTTGAGCTTTTAGAACCACATGGACTGCCTGCTGACGCCATCCGACCTGCATGGGGAATGTCCGAAACTTCATCGGGCGTTATTTTTTCTCATGAATTTACCCGGGCTGGAACAAGTGATGATGATCATTTTGTTGAAATAGGCTCTCCAATCCCCGGCTTCTCTATGAGAATTGTGAATGACCATAATGAATTGGTTGAAGAGGGCGAGATCGGCCGTTTTCAAGTCTCGGGTCTTTCTGTTACTAGCGGTTATTACCAGCGGCCTGATTTGAATGAGAGTGTGTTTACAGAAGACGGCTGGTTTGAAACCGGAGATCTTGGCTTTTTGCGAAACGGGCGCTTAACCATAACAGGCCGTACGAAAGATGCAATTATCATTAACGGCATTAATTATTACAGTCATGCAATTGAGTCTGCAGTTGAAGAATTATCTGAAATTGAAACTTCTTATACTGCTGCTTGCGCTGTCCGTCTGGGCCAGAATTCAACAGATCAGCTGGCTATCTTCTTTGTTACTTCCGCAAAATTAAATGATGAGCAGATGTCTCAGCTTCTTAGAAACATACAATCCCATGTCTCACAGGTGATCGGAGTCACCCCGGAATATTTGCTGCCTGTACAAAAAGAAGAGATTCCAAAAACGGCTATCGGAAAGATCCAGCGCACCCAGCTAAAAACTTCATTTGAAAATGGAGAGTTCGACCGCTTGCTACATAAACCCAATCGGATGAACGATGCGGTCCAGGATGAGGAGATACAGCAAGCAGACCAGGTGAAAAGAGTAAGGGAAGAAATACAGAAGCATCTGCTCACCTGTTTGACTGAGGAGCTGCACGTTTCCCGCGATTGGGTGGAGCCAAATGCAAATATCCAAAACCTTGGTGTGAATTCTATCAAGATGATGAAGCTCATTCGATCGATCGAGAAAAACTACCATATCAAACTAACAGCCAGAGAGATACATCAATATCCTACAATTGAACGCTTAGCCAGCTATCTATCAGAACATGAAGACCTCAGCAGCTTGTCTGCTGACAAAAAGGGCACGGACACATATAAAACCGAACCGGAAAGGAGTCAGGCAACTTTTCAGCCTCTCTCTGAGGTTCAAAAAGGATTATGGACATTGCAAAAAATGTCACCCGAAAAAAGTGCATATCACGTACCTCTCTGTTTTAAATTTTCGTCAGGGCTTCACCTTGAAACATTACAGCAGGCTTTCGGCCTTGTATTGAATCAGCACCTAATCTTAAAGCACGTCATCCAAGAGAAAGACGGAATGCCATTTCTTAAAAATGAGCCAGCACTTTCAATTGAAATCAAGACAGAAAATATCTCAAGTATGAAAGAGTCTGATATTCCTGCTTTTCTTAGGAAGAAAGTAAAGGAGCCGTATGTAAAGGAAAACAGCCCGTTAGTCCGTGTCATGAGCTTTTCCAGATCTGAACAAGAGCATTTTTTATTAGTTGTCATTCACCATTTGATTTTTGACGGAGTTTCGTCTGTCACATTTATACGCAGTCTGTTTGATATCTATCAGCTTCTTTTAAAAGGACAGCAGCCGGAAAAAGCTGTTTCTCCTGCCATTTATCATGATTTTGCGGCATGGGAGAAAAACATGCTTGCCGGCAAGGACGGTGTGAAGCATCGTACATATTGGCAGAAACAGCTATCGGGAACTTTGCCGAATCTTCAGCTGCCTAAGGTCAGCGCAAGTTCAGTCGATTCTGAGTTTAGAGAGAATACATACACCAGGCGGCTGTCCAGCAGCTTCATGAATCAGGTCAGAACGTTTGCGAAAGAGCATTCTGTAAATGTCACGACGGTATTCTTAAGCTGCTATATGATGCTGCTTGGCCGTTACACCGGCCAAAAGGAACAGATCGTCGGCATGCCGGCCATGGTGAGGCCGGAAGAAAGATTTGATGATGCCATTGGACATTTTCTCAATATGCTCCCGATTCGGAGTGAGCTGAACCCGGCAGACTCTTTTTCTAGCTTTATATCAAAATTGCAATTAACGATATTGGATGGGCTTGATCATGCAGCATATCCTTTTCCAAAAATGGTGAGGGATCTGAATATTCCTCGCAGTCAAACAGGTTCACCGGTATTTCAAACCGCTTTTTTCTATCAGAATTTTCTTCAATCCGGAAGCTATCAAAGCTTGCTGAGCCGCTATGCTGACTTCTTTTCTGTCGATTTCGTTGAGTATATTCACCAAGAGGGCGAATACGAATTAGTATTTGAACTGTGGGAAACAGAAGAAAAAATGGAGCTGAACATCAAGTACAATACTGGGCTGTTTGATGCGGCTTCTATATCCGCCATGTTCGACCATTTTGTTTATGTAACAGAGCAGGCGATGTTGAATCCTTCTCAGCCTTTAAAAGAGTATTCTTTATTACCTGAGGCAGAGAAGCAGATGATTCTCAAAACATGGAACGCCACAGGAAAAACGTATCCATATATAACTTTTCATGAGTTGTTTGAGCAGCAGGCGAAAAAGACGCCTGATAGAGCGGCTGTCAGCTATGAAGGTCAAACATTGACGTATCGGGAGCTTGATGAAAGAAGCACACAGCTGGCCATTTATTTGCAGGCGCATGGAGTGGGTCCTGACCGTCTGGCGGGGATCTATGTGGATCGATCGCTGGACATGCTAGTGGGCTTATTAGCGATCCTCAAGGCTGGGGGAGCGTATGTGCCGCTAGACCCGTCCTATCCGGCTGAACGATTGGAATACATGCTTGAGGACAGTGAAGTTTTCATTACACTGACGACATCGGAATTAGTAAATACGTTGAGTTGGAATGGTGTCACAACAGCTCTTTTAGATCAAGATTGGGATGAAATTGCTCAAACAGCCTCTGATCGAAAAGTGCTTACACGCACTGTCACGCCAGAGAACTTGGCATATGTCATTTATACATCCGGCAGCACAGGAAAGCCAAAAGGTGTCATGATACCGCATAAAGCTTTGACAAACTTTCTCGTTTCGATGGGGGAAACACCAGGTCTTACGGCAGAGGATAAAATGCTTGCTGTCACAACCTACTGTTTTGATATCGCAGCTCTGGAATTATTTTTGCCTTTAATAAAGGGCGCACACTGCTATATTTGTCAAACGGAGCATACAAAAGACGTTGAAAAACTGAAACGGGACATCCGCACGATCAAACCGACAGTGATGCAGGCAACCCCCGCTACGTGGAAGATGCTCTTTTATTCAGGCTGGGAAAATGAAGAGAGCGTGAAAATTTTATGCGGTGGCGAAGCATTGCCTGAGACATTAAAAAGATATTTCTTAGATACGGGCAGTGAAGCCTGGAATATGTTCGGGCCAACCGAAACAACTATCTGGTCAGCGGTTCAGCGTATTAACGATGAATGCTCTCATGCCACGATAGGAAGGCCAATCGCCAATACACAAATCTATATTACGGATTCTCAGCTCGCGCCAGTGCCGGCAGGTGTCCCGGGTGAGCTGTGCATTGCAGGAGACGGTGTGGCGAAGGGCTACTACAAAAAGGAAGAATTAACAGATTCGAGATTCATTGACAACCCTTTTGAGCCTGGGTCTAAGCTTTATAGAACGGGAGACATGGCCCGCTGGCTTCCGGGAGGGCGAATTGAATATATAGGCCGCATCGATAATCAGGTAAAAATCCGCGGATTCCGTATTGAACTTGGTGATATTGAAAGCAGGCTTAGTGAGCATCCCGGCATTCTGGAATGCGTTGTGGTCGCAGATATGGATAACCTAGCTGCCTATTATACAGCTAAACATGCAAATGCTTCTCTCACAGCGAGAGAGCTGCGTCATTTTGTGAAAAACGCTTTGCCTGCCTATATGGTGCCTTCTTATTTTATTCAGCTTGATCATATGCCGTTAACTCCGAACGGAAAGATAGATAGAAACAGCCTTAAGAATATCGATTTATCAGGGGAGCAGCTAAAGCAAAGGCAGACCTCTCCTAAGAACATTCAGGATACTGTTTTTACCATTTGGCAGGAAGTGCTGAAAACGAGTGATATTGAATGGGATGACGGATTTTTCGATGTGGGCGGGGATTCGCTTCTCGCGGTCACTGTGGCTGATCGTATCAAACATGAACTATCCTGTGAGTTTTCTGTCACAGACCTGTTTGAGTATTCAACCATTAAAAATATCAGCCAGTACATCACTGAACAGCGAATGGGCGATGCAAGTGACCATATGCCGACAGAACCGCCAGCTCATATAGAAGATCAGTCTACCGAGATGAGTGATCTCCCGGACTATTATGACGATAGTGTAGCGATTATTGGCATATCGTGTGAATTTCCAGGGGCAAAAAATCATGATGAATTTTGGGAGAACCTCAGAGACGGCAAGGAAAGCATTGCGTTTTTCAATAAAGAAGAGCTTCAGCGCTTTGGCATTTCAAAGGAGATAGCAGAGAATGCCGACTATGTCCCGGCTAAAGCTTCAATTGAGGGGAAAGACAGATTTGATCCAAGCTTCTTTCAAATCTCTCCTAAAGACGCTGAATTTATGGACCCTCAGCTTCGGATGCTGCTGACTCATTCATGGAAAGCAATAGAAGATGCCGGTTATGCTGCGGGACAGATTCCGCAAACCAGTGTTTTTATGTCGGCAAGCAATAATTCTTATCGCGCGCTGTTACCGTCAGATACAACAGAGAGCCTGGAGACGCCGGACGGCTATGTTTCGTGGGTGCTTGCACAGAGCGGGACGATTCCGACAATGATTTCTCATAAGCTCGGGCTGAGAGGGCCAAGCTATTTCGTTCATGCCAACTGCTCATCATCTCTGATTGGATTGCATTCTGCCTATAAAAGCCTGCTGTCGGGTGAATCTGATTATGCTTTAGTTGGCGGGGCAACGCTGCATACTGAGTCAAATATCGGATATGTGCATCAGCCGGGGCTGAACTTTTCGAGTGATGGACATATTAAAGCTTTTGATGCTTCAGCTGACGGAATGATAGGCGGTGAGGGCGTTGCTGTTGTATTGCTGAAAAAAGCAGCTGATGCAGTAAAGGACGGGGATCATATCTATGCCTTGCTGAGAGGCATTGGTGTAAATAACGACGGCGCTGACAAAGTCGGCTTTTATGCTCCAAGCGTTAAAGGCCAGGCTGACGTGGTTCAACAGGTCATGAATCAAACGAAGATACAGCCTGAATCCATCTGCTATGTAGAAGCACACGGAACCGGAACGAAGCTGGGGGACCCGATCGAGCTGGCGGCTTTAACAAACGTTTACAGGCAATATACAAATAAAACGCAATTTTGCGGCATTGGGTCGGTGAAAACTAATATCGGACATTTAGATACAGCCGCCGGTCTTGCGGGCTGCATTAAAGTCGTGATGAGTCTTTATCATCAAGAGCTTGCACCGAGTATCAATTATAAGGAGCCGAATCCAAATACAGACTTAGCCAGCTCTCCTTTTTACGTCGTCGATCAAAAGAAAACGTTAAGCCGTGAGATCAAAACGCACAGGGCTGCACTTAGCTCGTTCGGGCTTGGCGGGACAAATACCCATGCTATTTTTGAACAATTCAAAAGGGATTCTAATAAGAGAAAGATAGACGGGACTTGCATCGTCCCGATCTCGGCGAAAAATAAAGAGAGGCTGCAAGAGTATGCCGAAGACATTCTGGCCTATTTTGAAAGAAGAGGGCTTGAGAACAGCCATCTGCCTGATTTTGCGTATACCCTTCAGGTGGGGCGCGAAGCGATGGAGCATCGCGTTGTCTTTATTGCCGATCATATAAATGAGTTAAAACAGAGGCTCACAGATTTTATCAATGGAAAAACAGCGATTGAAGGCTGTTTTCAAGGAAGTAAGCACAATGCCAGAGAGGTTTCATGGCTGACGGAGGATGAGGACAGCGCTGAACTCATACGTAAGTGGATGGCCAAAGGAAAGGTAAACAAGCTTGCAGAAATGTGGAGCAAGGGAGCACATATAGATTGGATGCAGCTTTACAAGGGTGAGCGCCCAAACAGAATGAGTCTGCCGACTTATCCATTTGCAAAGGAACGATACTGGCCGTCGCAGGATGACCGCAAACCGGTGGCGCAGATATCCGGAAATCAGACAGGGATCGGCACTATTCATCCATTGCTTCATCAGAATACATCTGATTTTTCTGAACAGAAATTCAGTTCGGTTTTCACTGGTGACGAATTTTTCCTGAGAGACCATGTGGTAAGAGGAAAGCCTGTGCTTCCTGGTGTTGCGTACCTTGAAATGGCGTACGCGGCTATAAACCAGGCGGCAGGAAGTGAAATTGGCCAAGATGTCAGAATCAGATTGAATCATACAGTCTGGGTTCAGCCTGTTGTGGTTGACAGACATTCAGCTCAAGTGGATATCAGTCTCTTTCCTGAAGAAGATGGAAAAATCACCTTTGACATTTATAGTACACAGGAAGACGGGGACGACCCTGTTATTCATAGTCAAGGCAGCGCGGAGCTGGCATCTGCCGCCGAAACACCGGTCGCACATCTCGCTGAAATGTCACGCCGCTGCGGCATAGGAAAGATGTCGCCTGATCAATTTTACGAAGAAGGCAGAAGCAGAGGAATGTTCCATGGTCCGGCCTTTCAAGGAATTAAGAATGTGAATATAGGAAACAGAGAGGTTTTGGCGCAGCTGCAGCTTCCGGAAATCGTTTCTGGAACGAATGAACAGTTTGTGCTGCACCCAAGTATCATGGACTCCGCCTTGCAGACAGCAACGATATGCATCATGCAGGAATTAGCGGATCAAAAGCTGATTTTGCCATTTGCGCTTGAAGAGCTTGAGGTGATCAAAGGCTGTTCGTCTTCTATGTGGGCTTATGCTCGCTTAAGTGACAGCGACCGCTCCGGAGGGGGTGTCCAGAAAGCGGATATCGATGTCATTGACGAGAGTGGAAGCGTATGTGTCAGGATCAAAGGATTCTCAACAAGAGTATTAGAAGGAGAGGTTCATCCTTCAAAGCCTTCATCACGGCACGAACGCTTAATGCTTGAACCGGTGTGGGAAAAACCGAATGAAGAACGAGAGGACGAAGATCCTTCGTACACGGAGCATATCATTGTTCTCTTCGAAACTGAACGAAGTGTCACAGACAGCATTGCCTCCCACATGAAAGATGTCCGTGTGATTACTCTGAATGAAGCTGAAGGACATATTGATGAACGTTATCAATGTTACACGCAGAACATTTTTGAACTCCTGCAAAGCAAGGTCCGTGAGCTTTCTGCAGGCCGTATCATCATTCAAGCGATTGTTCCGCTGGAAAAAGAGAAGCAATTGTTTGCCGGCGTTTCTGGTCTGTTTAAAACAGCAGAAATAGAGTTCAGCAAACTGACTGCTCAGGTCATCGAAATTGAGAAACCTGAAGAGATGATAGACCTTCACCTCAAGCTGAAAGACGACAGCCGGAGACCATTTGACAAACAGATTCGATATGAGGCTGGACACCGTTTTGTGAAAGGCTGGAGGGAAATGATGCTTCCTTCAGCTGATACGCTTCACATGCCGTGGAGAGACGAGGGTGTTTATCTAATCACAGGCGGAGCAGGAAGCTTAGGCCTTCTGTTTGTAAAGGAAATTGCCAATCGAACTGGCCGGTCTACTATTGTGCTGACGGGACGATCTGTTTTAAATGAGGATAAGGAAAACGAGCTGGAGGCTCTTCGAAGCATCGGAGCGGAGGTTGTCTATCGAGAGGCTGATGTAAGTGATCAGCATGCGGTTCATCATCTTTTTGAGGAAATCAAAGAAAGATATGGCACTCTCAATGGAATTATTCACGGTGCAGGCAGCATTAAAGATCACTTCATCATTCATAAAACGAATGAAGAGTTTCAAGAAGTATTGCAGCCAAAAGTGAGCGGGTTGTTACATGTAGACGAATGCAGCAAGGATTTCCCATTGGACTTTTTCATTTTCTTCTCATCTGTTTCGGGATGTTTAGGAAACGCTGGACAAGCCGATTATGCGGCAGCCAATTCGTTTATGGATGCATTTGCTGAATACCGCCGTTCTCTTGCGGCATCAAAAAAGAGATTCGGCTCCACCATTTCCTTCAATTGGCCGTTATGGGAAGAAGGCGGTATGCAAGTCGGCGCTGAAGATGAAAAGAGAATGCTGAAAACGACGGGAATGGTCCCGATGCCGACAGATAGTGGCTTGAAAGCATTTTATCAAGGGATAGCATCTGATAAGCCGCAAGTTTTTGTGATGGAAGGACAGCTTCAGAAAATGAAACAAAAACTGCTTTCCGCAGGATCGAAAGCCAAGCGGAACGATCAGAGAAAGGCGGATCAGGATCAAGGACAAACTAGAAAGTTGGAAGCAGCCTTAATCCAGATGGTTGGCGCAATTTTGAAAGTAAACACAGACGATATCGATGTCAACACAGAGCTGAGTGAGTACGGATTCGACTCAGTTACATTCACTGTCTTTACAAACAAGATCAACGAAAAATTTCAGTTGGAGCTAACACCGACCATTTTCTTTGAATATGGTAGCGTCCAAAGCCTGGCTGAATATGTAGTTGCTGCGTATCAGGGCGAATGGAATCAAGATGCTACTGCTAAAGGCATAGATGAAAGAACAAACTCATTGCACAGTTTAAACAGCCTGGAGGCATCATTAAGCAACATGGTCAGTGCAATTTTAAAAGTAAATAGTGAAGATATTGATGTCAATACAGAGCTGAGTGAATACGGATTTGATTCCGTTACATTTACGGTCTTTACAAACAAGATTAACGAAGAATTTCAGTTGGAGCTAACGCCGACCATTTTCTTTGAATATGGAAGCATCCAAAGCCTGGCTGAGTATTTGACTGCTGAACATGAGGACACCCTGGTTCAGGAGCGCGAAAAACCAGAGGGGCAGGAAGAGTTACAGACAAAATCCCCTGAAGCGCCGAAAATCACATCACGTAGAAAGCGCCGCTTTACACAGCCTGTTATTGCAAAAGCAGAAAGAAACAAAAAGCAGGCTGCCGATTTTGAGCCGGTTGCAATTGTCGGCATCAGCGGCCGATTCCCTGGCGCTATGGATATAGACGAATTTTGGGAAAACCTAGAAGAAGGAAAAGACAGCATCACAGAAGTTCCAAAAGATCGATGGGATTGGCGGGAGCATTATGGAAACCCAGACACTGACGTCAATAAAACCGACATCAAATGGGGCGGGTTTATTGATGGTGTCGCAGAGTTTGATCCGTTGTTTTTTGGTATTTCGCCGCGAGAAGCTGATTATGTAGACCCTCAGCAGCGCTTGTTAATGACATACGTGTGGAAGGCACTGGAAGATGCGGGTTGCTCGCCGCAAAGCCTTTCGGGTACAGGGACCGGTATCTTTATCGGTACGGGAAACACCGGTTATAAAGATCTATTCCATAGAGCGAATCTTCCAATTGAAGGCCATGCTGCTACAGGTCATATGATTCCTTCGGTAGGCCCGAATAGAATGAGTTATTTTTTAAATATTCATGGTCCGAGCGAACCAGTAGAGACGGCTTGTTCCAGTTCTCTTGTAGCCATTCACCGTGCTGTGACTGCGATGCAAAACGGTGATTGTGAGATGGCGATCGCTGGAGGCGTGAATACGATCTTAACCGAGGAGGCGCATATTAGCTACAGCAAGGCGGGGATGCTCAGCAAAGACGGCAGGTGTAAAACCTTCTCTGCCGATGCGAATGGCTATGTCAGAGGTGAAGGGGTCGGAATGGTCATGTTGAAAAAGCTGGAAGATGCCGAGCGCGACGGAAATCATATTTACGGTGTTATTCGGGGGACGGCGGAAAATCACGGCGGAAGAGCCAATACCCTGACATCGCCTAATCCGAAAGCACAAGCTGATTTGTTGGTGCGTGCATATCGCCAAGCAGGCATAGATCCAAGCACTGTCACATATATCGAAGCACATGGAACAGGGACGGAATTGGGCGATCCGATTGAAATAAATGGGCTGAAAGCCGCGTTTAAGGAACTATCCAATATGAGAGGCGAGAGCCAGCCGGATGTTCCGGATCGCCGTTGCGGCATCGGCTCAGTTAAAAGCAATATCGGTCATTTAGAGCTAGCAGCAGGTATTTCCGGTTTGATCAAAGTGCTTTTGCAAATGAAGCATAAAACGTTAGTGAAAAGCCTGCATTGCAAGACGCTTAACCCTTATCTTCAGCTGACTGACAGTCCGTTTTACATCGTTCAGGAAAAACAGGAATGGAAGTCTGTCACAGATCGTGACGGAAACGAGCTTCCGCGCCGTGCGGGAATCAGTTCGTTTGGGATTGGCGGAGTAAACGCGCATATTGTGGTTGAAGAATATATGCCAAAAGCCAATTCAGAACACACGGCTACAGAACAGCCAAACGTGATTGTGCTGTCGGCTAAAAATAAAAGCAGGCTGATGGATCGTGCTTCGCAATTGCTTGAGGCGATTCGCAATAAAAAATATACAGATCAGGATTTGCACCGCATCGCTTACACCCTGCAAGTCGGGCGCGAAGAAATGGATGAGCGTCTGGCGTGTGTTGCGGGGACGATGCAGGAACTTGAAGAGAAACTGCAGGCGTTTGTTGACGGTAAGGAAGAAACAGACGAATTTTTCCGGGGACAGTCTCATCGAAATAAAGAGACCCAGACTATATTTACAGCAGATGAAGATATGGCGTTGGCACTTGATGCTTGGATCAGAAAAAGAAAATACGCCAAACTTGCTGATTTATGGGTCAAAGGGGTCTCAATCCAGTGGAACACATTATACAGAGAGACCAAACCACGCCTGATCAGCCTCCCTTCATATCCGTTTGCGAAGGATCACTATTGGGTGCCGGCAAAGGAACATTCAGAAAGAGACAAAAAAGAACTGGTTAATGCGATTGAAGATCGGGATGCATGTTTTTTGACGAAACAATGGAGTTTGAGTCCAATTGGCTCAGCAGTGCCGGGGACAAGAACTGTTGCCATCCTGAGCAATCAAGAGACAGCAGATTTAGCAGCAGAAGTGTCTTCGTATTTTCCGAATCATCTCTTAATAGATGTGAGCCGGATAGAAAATGATCAGTCAGACATTGATTGGAAAGAGTTTGACGGCCTAGTGGATGTCATCGGATGCGGTAAGGATGATGAGGGCCGGCTGGATTGGATTGAATGGGTGCAAAGACTGGTTGAATTCGGGCATAAAGAGGGGCTCAGGCTGCTTTGTGTGACGAAGGGGCTCGAATCGTTTCAAAACACATCTGTCCGGATGGCTGGCGCCTCACGGGCTGGGTTGTATCGAATGCTCCAATGCGAGTACAGCCATCTTATATCAAGGCATATGGATGCTGAGGAGGTTACTGATCATCGCCGTCTCGCGAAGTTGATCGCTGATGAGTTTTATTCCGATTCTCATGATGCCGAGGTTTGCTACAGAGATGGTTTACGGTATCAAGCTTTTCTAAAAGTTCATCCGGAAACAGGTAAGGCCACGGAACAGAGCGCGGTCTTCCCGAAAGATCATGTGCTTCTCATTACAGGCGGCACACGAGGCATCGGACTATTATGCGCCCGTCATTTTGCAGAGTGCTATGGAGTGGAAAAACTGGTGCTGACCGGACGAGAACAGCTTCCTCCGCGAGAGGAATGGACTCGTTTTGACACCTCGAACACATCAGTTGCCCAGAAAATCCAGGCAGTGCGGGAGCTGGAAGCGAAGGGTGCACAGGTGGAGATGCTGTCGCTGACGTTATCTGATGAAGCTCAGGTTGAGCAAACGCTGCAACATATCAAGCGAACATTAGGACCGATTGGCGGTGTTATTCATTGTGCAGGTTTGACGGATATGGATACGCTGGCATTTATCCGAAAAACTTCAGATGATATTCAGCGGGTGCTGGAACCTAAGGTGTCAGGTCTTACAACGTTATATCGCCATGTGTGTAACGAGCCTTTACAGTTTTTTGTCTTATTTTCTTCTGTTTCAGCCATTATTCCGGAGCTTTCGGCGGGACAAGCTGACTATGCGATGGCCAATAGCTATATGGATTATTTTGCAGAAGCACATCAGAAACATGTGCCGATCATCAGTGTTCAGTGGCCGAACTGGAAAGAAACCGGTATGGGTGAAGTGACAAATCAAGTGTATCGGGAAAGCGGCTTGTTGAGCATTACGAATTCAGAAGGCTTACGTTTTCTAGATCAAATTGTATCGAAAATGTTCGGACCGGTTGTTCTCCCTGCAATGGCGAATCAAACAAACTGGGAGCCGGAACTGCTGATGAAGAGGAGGAAACCGCATGAGGGCGGTTTGCAGGAAGCTGCTTTACAGAGCCCGCCAGCCAGAGACATTGAAGAGGCCGATGAAGTTTCCAAATGTGATGGATTATTATCTGAAACACAGTCCTGGCTTGTTGATCTGTTTACCGAAGAGCTGAGAATAGATCGTGAAGACTTCGAGATTGACGGGTTGTTTCAGGATTATGGCGTGGATTCGATCATTTTGGCACAGGTGCTCCAGCGTATAAACCGCAAATTAGAGGCAGCGCTCGATCCATCGATTCTATATGAATACCCGACAATTCAAAGGTTCGCAGATTGGCTGATCGGTTCTTATTCCGAAAGGCTGTCCGCTTTATTCGGAGGCAGGATATCGGATGCATCAGCACCTTTGGAGAACAAAATAGAGGCGGAGGTATCTGTTCCTGCGGAGGATCGAGCTCTTACACCTCAGATTCAGGCGCCAGCGATTTTGTCACCGGACTCTCATGCAGAAGGTATTGCCGTTGTCGGACTCTCTTGCCGATTCCCTGGAGCAGATACATTGGAATCATATTGGTCGTTACTATCCGAGGGGCGTTCGTCAATCGGCCCGATTCCGGCAGAGCGTTGGGGCTGTAAGACGCCATATTATGCCGGCGTGATTGATGGCGTCAGCTATTTTGATCCTGATTTCTTTTTGCTTCACAAAGAAGACGTAAGGGCGATGGATCCGCAAGCACTGCTCGTGTTGGAAGAGTGTCTGAAACTCTTGTATCACGCCGGTTATACACCTGAGGAAATAAAGGGCAAGCCCGTCGGTGTTTATATCGGAGGCAGAAGCCAGCACAAACCTGATGAAGACAGCCTTGATCATGCCAAGAATCCGATCGTGACAGTCGGCCAAAATTATTTAGCGGCTAATCTTTCACAATTTTTTGATGTCCGCGGCCCGAGTGTTGTAGTTGATACCGCATGCTCGTCAGCTCTGGTCGGCATGAATATGGCCATTCAGGCGCTGCGTGGCGGAGATATTCAATCCGCCATAGTCGGCGGTGTCAGCTTGCTGAGCTCAGATGCCTCTCACAGGCTGTTTGACCGGCGCGGCATTTTAAGCAAGCATTCATCCTTCCATGTGTTTGATGAGCGTGCTGACGGAGTTGTGTTAGGTGAAGGCGTCGGAATGGTTATGCTAAAAACCGTAAAACAGGCACTGGAAGACGGAGATACCATATATGCTGTCGTGAAAGCGGCCTCGGTCAATAACGACGGAAGAACGGCGGGGCCTGCAACACCTAATCTTGAGGCGCAAAAGGAAGTCATGAAAGATGCGCTTTTCAAAAGCGGAAAAAAACCAGAGGACATCAGCTACCTTGAGGCAAACGGGTCAGGTTCAATCGTAACCGATCTCCTTGAGCTAAAAGCGATCCAATCAGTGTACCGTTCTGGGCACTCATCGCCTCTTTCTCTTGGCTCAATCAAGCCGAACATCGGGCATCCGCTATGTGCTGAAGGGATCGCCAGCTTCATTAAGGTTGTGCTGATGCTGAAAGAGCGCCGCTTTGTCCCATTTTTATCAGGTGAAAAAGAGATGGCGCATTTCGATCAACAGAAAGCGAACATCACGTTCAGCCGAGCCCTGGAAAAATGGACAGATTCGCAGCCTACTGCGGCTATTAACTGCTTTGCCGATGGGGGGACGAATGCCCATGTCATCGTAGAGGCGTGGGAAAAAGATGAAAAACACGCCATCAAGCGCAGTCCAATATCGCCTCCTCAATTAAAGAAACGAACGCTTTTGCCAGGCGAGCCAAAGCTGGAAGCGGAGACTTCAAAAATGACTGCGGCAAACATATGGGATACTTATGAGGTGGAGGTCTAACGTGAAAAAGATAACGAAACAACTCACATTATCGTTAAAAAATCCGTTTATTTATCACCATGTGGTTTACGGACAAAATGTCCTGCCGGGATTGGCTTATATCGATATAATCTACCAGATATTCAGAGAACACGGCTTCTCTTGCTCAGAGCTTCAGCTGCAGAATTTATCCATCTATCAGCCATTGACGGCGGAACAGGATGCAGTAATTGTTCTGAATATCCAATGCGCGGAGAAAAAAGAAGGAAAGTGGAAAATCACAGCCAAGGGAATTGAAAAACGTGATGGGAAAGAAGTTTCAGAAGAAAAGCTCTATATGAAGGCTGACATGCACGCAGACTCCCCAGCCATATTTGAAGAAACACTGGATCTCAGTCAAATCAAAGCATCTGCACAGAACGCTGTTCAGCTTGATGAAGTATATGAACAATGCAGACGTCAGGAATTGGTGCACAGCGAATATATGAAAGCAAGTGGCTGCATCTATGAAGAGGAAGATGGCGTCCTTCTTGAGCTTTCTCTCGGTTCGGAAGCCATGCTTCACGCAGAAGGCTTTATGTTTCACCCCACTCTCATAGACGGGAGCGGGGTGGGTGCCAATCATTTGCTCACATCTTTACTTAAAGGAGAACAGAGGCTGTATTTGCCTCTGTTCTATGAATCCTTTTCAGCTTCTGCACTTTTGCAGTCGGATTGCATGACAAGAATTAAGCGCTCCTCCGTCCGGCGGGAAAAAGAGCTAATTTATGTAACACTTGAATTTTTTAATGCGTCGGGAGAAAAAGTGGCTGAGTTGAAAAACTTTACAAGCAAATTGGTGCGAGAAGCAGAGCTGATTAGCGGAAAACATCAAGATGCACAGGAGACACAGATGACAAGAGCGGACACTGCTGAGCGTGATAAACCTGCTGACATGGTATCTTCTCCCGTTAATTCCTATAGTGAGGCTGAACAGTTCGTAAGCCAATTAATCGCAGAGAAAATCAATAAGCCGGTAGAACAAGTTGAAAAACAGGTCGGTTATTACCAAATGGGACTGAATTCATCGGGCTTGCTTGAGGTGGTAGAAACGATCAGTGATAAGATCGGTGAGAGCCTTTCGCCGACTCTTCTGTTTGAGCATACCACCATAGCGGAGCTGTCAGCGTTTCTTGCCGAGGAATATGCTGAGCATTTTAGTGCCGCTGGTTCTCTTGGCCAGAATGAAAGAGCACGGGTTTCCGACAGCATAAACGACCATAAGACTGTTGAAGCTTCTCGTCCTGCACCTATTGAGGCAGCAGGCGATATTGCGATTATCGGCTTGGCGGGCAGGTATCCGAAGGCAGCCAATATTCATGAATTTTGGAACAATCTGAAAGAGGGGAAGGACTGCGTTAGCGAGATTCCTGAGTCGCGCTGGGATTGGCAGCGACTTGAAGGAATCACATCTCCTTCGGGTAAGGACATTTCCAAATGGGGAGGATTTATTGATGATCCCGACTGCTTCGATCCTCAATTTTTCAGAATCACGCCAAGAGAAGCGGAGACAATGGACCCTCAAGAGCGGCTGTTTTTAGAAACATGCTGGGAAACGATTGAAGATGCGGGCTATACGCCAAAGACGTTGGCCAAGCCTAAAGGACGAAATAAAAGACAGTATGTAGGAGTTTTTGCCGGCGTCATGCACAAGGATTATACATTAGTCGGAGCTGAAGAAGCATCAGCAGAAAATGTGTTTCCTCTTTCGCTCAACTATGCGCAAATCGCCAACCGTGTTTCTTACTTTTGTAATTTCCACGGTCCGAGTATGGCTGTCGATACGGTATGTTCATCCTCTTTGACCGCAGTGCACTTGGCGTTGGAAAGCATACGTCACGGTGAGTGCGATGTTGCGTTAGCAGGCGGAGTGAACCTGTCTTTGCACCCGAATAAATATATGACATACGGGGTCTGGGATATGTTTTCCACTGACGGGCACTGCCGTACGTTTGGAAAGGATGGGGACGGTTATGTGCCTGCCGAGGGTATAGGCGCGGTTTTATTAAAGCCTTTGCGCCAGGCGGAGGAAGACGGAGATCGCATTTATGCAGTTATTAAAGGAAGTGCTGTGAATCATGTGGGCACTGTAAGCGGCATTTCAGTGCCGAGCCCTGTTTCTCAAGCTGATCTGATTGAGACATGCTTGGAGAAAACGGGAATCGACCCGCGGACGATCAGTTATGTGGAAGCCCATGGAACCGGCACGTCCTTAGGAGATCCGATCGAAATACAGGGATTAGTGAAAGCGTTCCGCCAATATACGCAGGATCGGCAGTTCTGTTCAATCGGTTCTGTAAAGTCAAACATTGGGCACGCCGAATCCGCCGCGGGGATCAGTGGTTTAAGCAAGGTTGCCCTTCAGCTTCACCATCAAAAACTTGTGCCTTCTTTGCATTCGGAAGAACTGAATCCTTACGTTGATTTTGAAAAGTCTCCATTTTATGTACAGCATAAAACAGAAACGTGGAAGCAGCCTGTTATCAAGGAGAATGGGGAAGAGGTCCCTTATCCGCGGCGGGCTGGTATCAGTTCCTTCGGAGCAACTGGTTCAAACGCACATATTATCCTTGAGGAATATATTCCTCAAGCAGCGGAGCAGGACGTTTCTTTGTCCTCAGATTCTGACATATCCGCAGTTATTCCGCTTTCTGCCCGTAATCAAGAACGTCTCCGTGTATATGTAAAACGTCTCTTGGATTTTCTTCATGATGGGATTCAGATTAAAGATTTGGCGTATACATTGCAGGTAGGCCGTGAACCAATGGAAGAACGGGTTTCTTTCTTAGCATCCGGAATTCAAGAATTGAGCGACCAATTGAAGGCTTTTATAGAAGGACGAAAAACCATTCAGCATTGCTGGAAGGGCCGCGTGTCAAGAGGAAGCGAACCATCGCGTCCCGCCGAATCGGTACATAAATTGCTGGAGCAAAGAAAACTCGATCAGATTGCAGAGCAGTGGGCGAACGGATCTGGTGTTGACTGGAAGCAGCTTTACGAGGGAAACAAACCAAAGCGGATCAGCCTGCCGACTTACCCATTTGAGAGGGTGCGTTATTGGGTGCCGAAAGCGGAGAAAAAGACTGATCGTTCAAAACAGGAGCGGCACATCCTGCATCCTCTTCTGCATCAAAATGTGTCCGACATATCGGGTGTCCGCTTCCGTTCAGCGTTTACAGGACGTGAATTTTTCTTGAAGGATCATGTCATAAAGGGCGAACACGTTTTACCTGGCGCAGCTTTATTGGAGATGGTTCGGGCAGCTGTGGAAAGGGCAGCTGCGGATCAGTTCCCGACAGGATTCCGGCTCCGGAATATCGTCTGGGTCCGGCCGTTCACCGTCACAGAACAGCAGAAAGATATAGATGTACGTCTATATCCTGAGGAGAATGGTGAGATTACATTTGAAATCTGCCGGGACCCTGAAAGCGCAGAGGAGTCGCCGATTGTATATGGGCAAGGGAGTGCAGTGCTTTGTGAGGCTGGTGAAAATCCGGTTTTCAACATTGAAGAACTGAAGGCAAGCTATAATGGCCGGACGCTGTCACCTTTTGATTGCTACGAGGCTTATACAGAAATGGGTATTCATTATGGTGACAGCCACAGAGCGATCGACAGCCTATATGCAGGCGAAAACGGAGTTCTAGTGAAATTGACGATGCCTCCTGTAATCTCTGATACAGAAGACCAATATATTCTGCATCCGAGCATGATAGATTCGGCATTTCAAGCATCTATCGGTTTGAGGCTGGGAGGAGCTACGAGTTTAGAAGACAGAAAGGCAATGCTGCCTTTTGCCATACAGGATGTCCAAATCTTCAAAGGCTGCGAGGCATCTATGTGGGCGCGGATCACATATAGCGAGGGCAGTACAGCTGGGGATCGTATGCAGAAGCTTGATATCGATTTATGCAATGAAGAGGGGCAGGTTTGCGTGCGATTGACGGGCTATTCTGCAAGAGTGTTAGAAACAGATCAAGAAGGTCCTTCTGAAGCGACTGACACGCTACTGTTCGAACATATTTGGGAAGAACGTGCTGCAGAGAGGCAAGAGCTCATAGAGTACGACACGCATAAAGTCGTTGTCTGTGATGTTGGAGAACAAATGGAAAGCCTCCAAAATCATCTTGACTGTACAGTTCTGCAGCATGATACAGAGACAATTGATGAACGGTTTGAAGGTTATGCCATACAGTTATTTGAAGAAATCAAACAGCTAATGCACTCAAAAACAGGAGGACATACATTCATTCAAGTGGCGGTGCCTGCGTTGGACGAGCCTCAGCTATTAAGCGGCTTAACTGGATTGCTCAAAACGGCTGAACTGGAAAATCCAAAACTGACAGGACAGTTGATCGAAATAGAAACCGGGACGTCAGCTGGTGACCTATTCGAAATATTGGAGGAAAACAGACGCTATCCGCGTGACACGCATATCCGCCACTGGCAAGGGAAGCGATTTGTAAGCAAGTGGAAAGAAGTGTCTGGTGAGCACCTAAGTGCTGACATGCCATGGAAAGATAAAGGCGTGTATCTGATCACAGGCGGTGCAGGCGGTCTTGGATTCATCTTTGCAACTGAAATTGCAAACCAAACGAATGATGCGGTTGTGATCCTGACAGGACGCTCTCCGCTTGATGAAAGGAAGAAGAAGAAGCTTAAAGCCTTACAGAAACTTGGCATCCAAGCGATTTACAGACAAGCTGATCTGGCTGACAAACAAACGGTTGATGCCTTATTAAAAGAAACCCAAAACGTTTATGGAGACTTAGATGGCATCATTCACAGCGCCGGTTTAATAAAAGATAATTTCATTATGAAGAAAAAGAAAGAAGAGGTTCAAACCGTTCTTGCTCCAAAGGTAGCAGGACTGATTCACCTTGACGAAGCAACGAAAGATATTCCGCTCGATTTCTTTATCCTTTTTTCCTCAGGTGCCGGAGCAGTAGGAAGCGCGGGACAGGCTGATTACGCAATGGCCAATGCATTTATGAATGCATTCAGCGAATATCGCAATGGCCAAGCAGAGCTGCACAAGCGTTACGGAAAAACTCTTTCAGTGTGCTGGCCGCTGTGGAAAGACGGGGGCATGCAAATTGATGCGGAAACTGCAAGGATGCTGAAAAGAGAAACAGGCATGGTGGCCATGGAAACAGATCGTGGGATTCAGGCGCTATATCATGGCTGGACGTCAGGAAAGCCGCAAGTGTTAGTTGCTTCCGGTGTTACTGATCGGATTCGTGCATTTTTACATGAAACGGGACATGGCAAAGGCCAATCTCACGATATCAAAAAAAGCAGTCTCAATCAGGAGGCAGAAAAAGCAGACATGATCGGGGAAGCTGATGAAGAGATACTAAGAGAAAAAGCGGAGAACTATTTTAAACAGGTGCTTTCTTCGGTGATTAAGCTGCCAGCCGGCCAGATTGATGCTGAAGCTCCTCTCGAGGATTACGGGATCGATTCTATCATGATCATGCATGTAACGGGTCAATTAGAAAAAGTATTCGGTTCTTTGTCCAAGACGTTGTTCTTTGAATATCAGGATATTCGCTCATTAACACGGTATTTTATTGATTCCCGCAGAGAAAAACTGCTGGACATCTTGGGAATTGAAACAGGAAAACCTTCTGTTGAAAGAAAATCAGAACCTGAAAAACAAGAAATCCCAGTTACCCTAAGAAAGTCTGGATTTCTTCCTTTGCGAGATAAAGAGCAGAAGCAGTTAAGAGAGAAGGAAACGGAAGAAATCGCGATCATCGGTATCTCAGGTCGCTATCCACAGGCAGACAACATTGATGAATTGTGGGAAAACCTGAGAGACGGTCGAGAATGTATTACTGAAATTCCTGCAGACCGCTGGGATCACAGTCTTTATTATGATGAAGATAAAGACAAGCCTGGAAAAACCTACAGCAAGTGGGGAGGCTTCTTGAAGGATGTAGACAAGTTTGATCCTCAGTTTTTCCATATATCGCCGCGTGAGGCAAAATTAATGGACCCGCAAGAGCGTTTATTTTTGCAGTGCGTGTATGAAACGATGGAAGACGCAGGCTATACAAGAGAGCACCTCGGCCGTAAGCGTGATGCTGAGCTTGGCGGAAGCGTCGGTGTTTACGTCGGTGTCATGTACGAAGAATATCAGCTGTACGGGGCACAAGAGCAGGTGCGGGGAAGGTCTCTGGCTTTAACGGGAAATCCATCATCCATCGCGAACCGGGTATCTTATTATTTTGATTTTCACGGACCGAGTATTGCATTAGACACCATGTGTTCTTCTTCTTTAACGGCTATCCACTTGGCCTGCCAAAGCCTGCAGCGCGGAGAGTGTGAGGCGGCATTCGCGGGCGGCGTGAATGTGTCAATCCATCCAAATAAATATTTGATGCTCGGGCAGAACAAATTTATGTCCAGCAAAGGCCGGTGTGAAAGCTTCGGACAGGGCGGAGACGGCTATGTGCCGGGGGAAGGCGTTGGAGCAGTGCTTCTGAAGCCATTGTCTAAAGCAGTTGAAGATGGTGATCACATTTATGGAATCATTAAGGGGACTGCCATTAACCACGGGGGAAAAACAAACGGATACTCAGTGCCCAATCCGAATGCCCAAGCAGATGTCATCAAAAAGGCGTTTGTGGAAGCGAAGGTTGATCCGCGGACAGTCAGTTACATCGAAGCCCACGGCACGGGAACCTCTCTCGGTGATCCTATTGAAATCACAGGGCTGTCCAAAGTGTTTACGCAAGAAACCGATGACAAACAATTTTGTGCAATAGGGTCAGCCAAATCAAATATCGGGCACTGTGAGAGTGCGGCAGGTATCGCAGGAGTAACGAAGGTATTGCTCCAAATGAAATACAGGCAGCTTGCGCCTTCCCTGCATTCAAACGTGCTGAACCCGAATATTGATTTCCTTAACTCGCCGTTTAAAGTACAGCAAGAGCTAGAAGAGTGGAAGAGGCCGATCATCAGTGTCAATGGCAAAGACATCGAATTACCGAGAATCGCAGGAGTCTCTTCATTTGGTGCCGGGGGTGTGAACGCCCATATTTTAATAGAAGAGTATGCTCCGGAACCTGTGGAGGAACGTTTACCAGCGAGGAAACAGCCGGCTGTCATTGTGCTCTCAGCAAAAAATGAGGAAAGACTTCAGAAACGCGCAGAGCGATTGCTGCATGCCATTCGTGAACAAACATATGTTGAAGCAGATTTACACCGAATTGCCTATACGCTGCAAGTCGGCCGGGAAGCGATGAACGAACGGCTGGCGTTCGTTGCGGAAACGATGCAGGAGCTTGAAGAAAAGCTGTATGAATGTATCTCCGGAACAGAAAATCGTGAATATGTCTATCGCGGACAAGTAAAGAGCAACAAAGAAGCCATTGCTGCTTTTGCTGCTGATGAGGATATGTCAAAAACAATTGAGGCATGGCTGCAAAAAGGCAAATATGCGAAGGTTTTAGACCTATGGGTAAGAGGTTTGCGCATCGACTGGAGCACGCTATATCAGGATCAAAAACCGCGGCGCATCAGTTTACCTGTCTATCCTTTCGCAAGAGATCGCTATTGGATAGACGTACATGCAAAGGCTGAGGAAAAAAGAACGGAGGAGCCATTCGTCCCGGTACAGCCTGTCCTTCCAAAGCCGTCTGTAGTCAGAGAAGCCAGCGGCAAGCCTGCCAATATTACGTTACAGCCTTTAATGACCAATCAGGATCGTTTAGAGCGTGTTCCATCAGATACAGAAACAGAGACGATCACGGCGGAAGCCTTGTGCGATGAACTGACAGCGGGCTTAGCGGAAGTGCTGTACATGGACCAAAACGAGATTGATCCAGACGAAGCATTCATAGATATCGGTATGGACTCGATTACCGGGCTCGAATGGATAAAAGCAATAAATAAACAGTATGGCACATCACTAAATGTCACAAAGGTATATGATTATCCGACAACACGTGATTTCGCTGTTTACTTATCACACGAGTTAAGCACACAAGCTGGGGAGAAAAAACAAACGGAGACGTACACGCCGATCAGACAAAAAACAGCGGTACCTGCTGCTAAACCGGCTAATATATCTCTGCAGCCGTTAGAACATCATCAGCCATTGCAAGAGGAAGCTGAAGAAACGATTCAATATGCAGCGGCAGAAATATCTGCATCAAGACAATATACTGTAGCAATTGAAACGCTGCATGAAAATTTGAGGGAAAGCATAGCAGACGTGTTATACATGGAGCCATACGAGGTGGATATTGACGAAGCGTTCATAGATATCGGAATGGACTCGATTACCGGACTCGAATGGATAAAAGCGGTGAACAAGCAATACGGAACGTCTTTTACGGTAACCAGAGTATATGATTATCCAACGATACGTGATTTTGCCGAAATGCTAAAGTCCGAGCTTGGAACTCATCTTGATAGAAAGATAGAGCATACTGACTCTTTCGAAGCAGCCCAGCAAAAGCCAGCAGCATCATCTAATCCAAAGCCGGCAGAACGGCCCCTTCAGCCTGTTCAACATCCAATAAAGAAAGAACATGTGAAGAAAACGGTTCCTGTTCATCAAGACCGCCCGGAGGATGCGATAGCGATTGTCGGGATGTCGGGAAGATACCCGGGCGCTCGTAATGTAAGAGAGTACTGGGATAACCTGGTTCATGCGAGAAATGCCATTCGGGACATTCCAACATCACGGTGGGATGTAGACAAATACTATGATCCTGTCCTAAACAAAAAAGGGAAAGTCTACTGTAAATCAATGGGGATGCTGGATGATATTGAACATTTTGATCCATTGTTTTTTAATATTCCGCCATCAGAAGCGGAACTGATGGACCCGCAGCATCGAATCTTTTTGCAGGAAGGCTATAAAGCCTTTGAGGATGCCGGATATAATGCCCGAACATTAAATGAGAAAAAATGCGGCGTTTATCTTGGGATTATGAGCAATGAATATGGAGTTATGCTGAATCGGCAGGCAAGAGCAAATGCCACCGGGAACAGCTTTGCGATCGCTGCGGCGCGTATTCCGTATTTTCTTAATTTAAAAGGGCCAGCGATTCCTATTGATACCGCATGTTCATCTTCATTGGTCGGCACACATTTAGCGCGCCAGGCACTTATAAACAAAGAAATTGATATGGCGCTGGTCGGCGGGGTCAGCTTATACCTGACGCCGGAATCTTACATGAGTATGTGTGAGGCCGGCATGCTTTCACCTGATGGACAATGTAAAGCATTTGACAATAGCGCGAATGGTTTTGTGCCCGGCGAGGGTGCGGGTGCGCTGGTTCTGAAAAGGCTGAAAGATGCAGAAGCGGACTGTGACCATATTTATGGCATTATCATTGGCTCGGGTATTAATCAGGACGGGAAAACAAACGGAATCACGGCACCGAGTGCAAAAAGCCAAATGGATCTGGAAAGAGACATATATGAAACATACGGCATACATCCTGAGAGTATCAGTTATGTCGAGATGCACGGCACAGGAACAAAACAAGGCGATCCAATTGAATTAGAAGCTCTGTCCACCGTATTTCAAGAAAAAACAGACAAAAAGCAGTTTTGCGCAATCGGTTCCGTCAAAAGCAATATTGGTCATACATCCGCGGCGGCAGGAGTAGCCGGGGTTCAAAAAGTGTTATTGTGCATGAATCATAAAACACTTGTGCCGACATTGAACTTCACGACACCGAATGAGCATTTTGAATTTGAGCATTCTCCTTTATACGTAAATACGGAGCTTAAGCCTTGGGAAACGGCTGATGGAAAACCGCGGAGAGCATGTGTGAGCTCCTTCGGATATAGCGGAACGAATGCCCATATTGTGATAGAGGAATATCAGCCTGACAAGAGGAACGATCGATTAACAAAGCAGCACCGCTCAGCATTATTTGTACTCTCAGCGAAAAAAGAGAAGCAATTGAAGGCCTATGCGGAAGCAATGAAAGATTTCGTAACTTCCAATGAAGATATCGATCTGGAGGATATGGCATACACACTTCAGACGGGCCGGGAAGCAATGGATTATCGCATGGCGTTTTTGGCGGATTCGAGAGAAATGCTGATCAAAACTTTAGATGATTATTTGGCTGAAATGCCGAACGGCAGCATATTTGCTGCTCACGTGAAAACGAAGAAGAGCGAAATCAAGCTGTTTGAAACGGATCATGATGCCAAAGCATTGCTGCAAACATGGATAGAGAAAAAAAGGCTGGAGAAAGTAGCAGAGCTATGGGTGAAAGGGCTGCAGATAGATTGGAATGAGCTTTATGGAGAATACACGCCTCGCCGAATCAGCCTGCCTGCATATCCGTTCGCGGAAGAGTATTACTGGCTGCCAACTCAAGAAGGTGAACCCGAAACCATTGCTACAGCTCTGCCTCAATCCGAACTGATGCCAAAGCGCTGCTTTCTGCGTAAACAGTGGCAGCCTTGTCCGATTGAACCGGCAGAAATGACGAATCAAACCGTCGCCATTTTGGCAAATGAGGAGACAATGGCATTAGCGGAAGAGCTTTCGACGTATTTCTCGACATACCGTATATTTGACAGTCAAGAGCTGGAGCGGGTATCTGCTGCTGACTATGAACACGTTGCTGGAGCAATCGATCTGATCGGGTGCGGAACGAGCCATGAGCATTCTATGGGCTGGATAAACTGGCTCCAAAAGCTGATCGAGCAAGGACGTACAAGCAAGCATCATTTGACGATCTTGGGTGTAACAAAGGGGCTGGAGGCCTATGCAAATGAAGGAGTTCTTTTGTCTGGTGCTTCGCGGGCCGGTTTATACCGCATGCTTCAAAGCGAGTACAGCCATCTTACTTCAAGACATGCAGATATGGAATGCGAAACCTCTTTTGAGGAGCTGGCCAGACTGATTGCAGCGGAGTTTTATGCCAAGAGCACAGAATCAGAAGTCTGTTATCGAAACGGACAGCGATATCGCGCATATTTGACAGAGCAGCCAGCAGAAGCCGCTCTAAGTCATAAGCAAGTATCGTTTTCAACAGACAAAGTCCTGCTCATTACAGGCGGGACAAGAGGTCTCGGCTTGCTGTGTGCGCGGCATTTTGTGAAAACATACGGCGTTAAGCGGCTGGTCCTTATCGGCCGTGAAGAGCTTCCGCCGCGTGACCAGTGGAATTCGGTAAAAATGGCCTCGTTTGCCGAGAAAATAAAAGCCGTTCAAGAGCTAGAAGACATGGGTGCGCAAGTTCAGGTGCTGTCTCTGGATCTCACAGACAGGGTTGCTGTCGAACAGAGCCTGAAGACAATACACGAAACAATGGGGGCGATTGGCGGAGTCATCCATTGTGCCGGGATGGTGAACAAACAAAACCCGGCTTTTATCAGAAAATCACTAGAAGAGATCGGACAGGTGCTTGAACCGAAAGTTGAAGGTCTGCAAACGTTGTTTGACCTGCTTCAGGATGAACCATTGGCGTTTTTCACCTTGTTTTCATCAGTATCAGCGGCCATCCCTGCACTAGCAGCAGGACAAGCTGATTACGCGATGGCAAATGCTTTTATGGATTATTTTGCGGAGGCTCATCAAGATAAATGTCCCATTGTAAGCATTCAGTGGCCTAACTGGAAGGAGACCGGTTTAGGCGAGGTTCGAAGCAAAGCTTTAGAACAAACTGGATTGATCAGTTTGACAAACGACGAGGGATTACAGCTGCTTGACCAGATTCTATCAGACAGACAGTATGCTGTCGTGCTGCCGGCAGTACCAGATACAAACGTTTGGAAGCCGGATAAGCTGATGCAGCCGTCATTGCCTGTCGAAGCTCTCTCGCATCCTGAGACGAAAGAGAAAACCGGCACTCGCAACCTGTTCCCTGAAACAGTCGACTGGCTCGTAACTCTTTTTTCAGATGAACTGAAAATAGCTGCAGAAGACTTTGAAACTGATGAACCTTTCCAAGAATACGGAATCGACTCGATTATATTGGCCCAGCTGGTACAGCAGATGAACCAACAATTAAATGGAGATATTGATCCGTCAATTTTGTTTGAATACCCGACAATAGAATCCTTTGCACACTGGCTCATTTCGAAATATGACATATCAGCTGTTTTACAGCCATCTGTTCCTGAGAAACAGACACCTCTCAAGCCGCAATCAGCAATGAAACAGAAGCTGGTGCCAGAACAGCGGCCGCAACAGATAAGCCATGAAAAAACGGCACTTCTTGCTGAGGACATCGCTATCATCGGTCTTAGTTGCAGGTTCCCAGGAGCAGAAACCCTAGAGGAATACTGGGAACTAATACGTGATGGACGGTCTGCGATTGCGCCTATTCCGCCTGAACGATTCGGGAACTCCAGCTCAAATTACGCGGGCCTCATTGATGAAATGAACCAATTTGATCATGATTTCTTCATGATGTCCGAAAACGATGTCAGAGCGATGGACCCTCAAGCTTTGGCTGTATTGGAGGAAAGCTTGAAACTGTGGTATCACGCCGGTTATACAGAGAAAGAAGTGAAAGGCATGAGGGCTGGTGTTTATATAGGAGGCCGCAGCCAGCACAAGCCTGATCCGGTCAGTCTTTCAAAAGCAAGAAATCCGATAGTCGCTGGCGGACAAAACTATTTAGCAGCTAACATCTCACAATTTTTTGACTTGAAGGGACCGAGTATTGTCCTGGATACCGCTTGTTCCTCTGCGCTGGTGGGGCTGAATATGGCCATTCAGGCTCTGCGAAGCGGAGATATTGAGGCAGCGGTTGTAGGCGGCGTCAGTTTGCTTGATGCTGATGCGCATCGAATGTTTTATGAGCGCGGACTTTTATGTGACAAACCGTCATTCCATATTTTTGATAAGCGGGCAGACGGTGTCATTTTAGGAGAAGGCGTGGGCATGGTTCTCGTCAAAACCGTCAGCCAAGCGGTTGAAGACGGAGATTCCATATATGCAGTCATTAAAGCCGCTGCGATTAATAATGACGGAAGAACGGCAGGCCCATCATCTCCGAATCTCGAGGCACAAAAGGACGTCATGCTGTCAGCGCTTGAAAAAAGCGGCAAAAAGACTGAAGAGATCAGCTATCTCGAAGCGAACGGATCGGGGTCGGCAGTAACAGATTTACTTGAATTAAAGGCAATCCAGTCCATTTACCGTTCTGAATCAAAGGCTCCGTTAGGGCTGGGATCGGTGAAACCTAACATCGGCCATCCATTATGTGCAGAGGGGATTGCGAGCCTGATTAAAGTAGCTTTAATGCTGAAGCATAGACAATTGGTTCCGTTCCTGTCAGGTAATGAAAATATGCCGTATTTTGATATAGAAAAAACAGATTTGTATTTCAGCAGATCGCAAGCCGAGTGGAAGGAGACAACGCCGGCTGCGGCAATTAATTGTTTTGCAGATGGCGGAACGAACGCCCATCTCATTATAGAAGCCTGGAATGAATCGGTTGCTCGTCCAATTAGAAGAAAACCTCTGCCTTTGCCGGAATTAAATAGGCAGCCCGTTTTAATCAAACCATCAGCTCAAAACGTGCAGGAAAAAGTGCATTCAGACACAGGGGCTTCTAAAGATATGTTTTGGAAAACTTTCAAATAAGAGAGGAGTGGGAAAATGATAACTGAACAACTGCACATTTCATTAAATAATCCAATCATGTCCAACCACAAGGTATATGGACAAGCGTTATTACCCGGCCTTGCTTATATAGATTTAATCTACCAAGTATTCCAGGAACATGGTTATGCATACCAAGAGCTTGAATTAAAAAACCTGACCATTTTTTACCCTTTGATCGCAGATGAGTCATATGACATTGCCCTGACCATTCACGTGTCTGAAAGAAAGGAAGGGACATGGTCCATCATCATCGACGGACAAAAACAGCATGGAGAATCACTATCTGACAAGAGACAATATGTGACTGCTGACATGCATAGTAAAGAGCAAACCGCTTTTACCGAATCAATAGACCTTAATCAGTGGAAAAGTACAGCTGACAGGATTCTGAATTTAGATGAAATCTATGAACAATGCCGTTCTCAGGAGTTAGTCCATACCGGCATGATGAAGGCAAAAGGGCGGATTTATGAAACCAAAGAGGGTGCTTTAATTGATTTAGCAGTTGGACAGGAAGCCCTGCGCCATTCTGAAGCTTTTCTGTTTCATCCGACGCTTATTGACGGCAGCGGCATAGGTTCAAGCTGCCTGATCTCAGATCAAACGATGTACCTGCCATTGTATTATGAATCGTTTTCTGCTTCAGAACGATTGCAAAAAGGATGTACAGCACGGATCCTCTCCTCATCTGTGCGCCAAAAGAAAGAGCTCACTTATATGACGATTGAATATTTTAATTCATCAGGACAAAAAGTGGCCGAGCTGAAACAATTTGCAGGCAAGTCTGTACGGAATATGTCAGCCTTTCATTCTTCAAGAGAAATTCAAGAAGAAAGAGATGCTGTCTCTCAGAACATCAGTCGGGACTATCCCGCATTTGAAATGTATTTGCGTCAGTTGCTTGCTAAGCAGCTTGAAAGGCCGGCAGAACAAATGGATATCCACGCTGGGTACTATGAGCTTGGTCTGGATTCTCCGTCATTGCTTACCGTGGTTCAGGAAATTGGAGATAAGGTTGGAGCGGATCTTGCTCCGACACTGCTGTTTGAATTTACAACAATTGCAGAACTAGCTGCTCATCTTGCTGATCACTATTCAATTGGAGAGGCGGACGATGCTGTCCGCCAATCTCCTTCACCAATTGATGGTGTTACCTCTTCACCAGAGATCGGGGAGGACATTGCCATTATCGGAATGGCGGGACGCTATCCTAAGGCAAAAAACATACAGGAATTTTGGGAACAGCTTAAAGCGGGTACCGACTGCATCACAGAGATTCCAAACTCACGCTGGGAATGGAAAGAAAACAATGGACTGGATTCACCTGCAGGCAAGCCGCTCTCGAAATGGGGCGGGTTTATCGAGGAGGCTGATTGCTTTGATCCTCAATTTTTCAGAATCTCTCCGCGTGAAGCGGAAATGATGGACCCTCAGGAACGGTTATTTTTAGAGACGTGCTGGGAAGCTATTGAAGATGCGGGTTATACACCAGAGACAATTGCTGCACCGCAGGGAGAAAATAAAAGACAGCATGTCGGTGTGTTTGCCGGCGTAATGCATAAGGACTATTCCCTTATAGGGGCTGAAGCTCTATCAGAACACAATCCATTTCCTTTATCGCTGAATTATGCGCAAATCGCCAACAGGGTCTCTTACTATTGTAATTTCCACGGCCCAAGCTTGGCGGTGGACACGGTCTGCTCTTCCTCATTAACTGCGGTTCATCTGGCAATAGAGAGCATCCGGAATGGAGAATGCGAGGCCGCGCTTGCCGGAGGCGTCAATTTGTCATTGCATCCGGCTAAATATATCAGCTATGGCAGTGTAGGAATGCACTCAAGTGACGGCTATTGCCATACTTTCGGCAAAGGCGGAGATGGCTACGTATCTGGAGAAGGTGTCGGGACAGTATTGCTAAAACCGCTGCGAAAAGCTGAACAGGACGGTGACCGAATCTATGCTGTCATCAAAGGCAGTGCGATCAATCATGTAGGAAAAGTAAGCGGAATTACAGTACCGAGCCCGGTAGCTCAAGCTGATGTTATCGAAGCGTGTCTAGAAAAAACAGGAATTGATCCGCGCACCATCAGCTATGTTGAAGCCCATGGCACTGGCACCTCATTGGGAGATCCGATTGAAATACAGGGGTTAGTAAAAGCTTTCAGCCGCAATACACAGGACAAGCAATTCTGTTCAATCGGTTCTGTGAAATCAAATATTGGCCATGCTGAAGCTGCAGCCGGCATTAGCGGCTTAACGAAGACTGTCCTGCAGCTGCATCATAAAACCTTGGTGCCGTCATTACATTCAGCAGAGCTGAATCCTTATTTGAAGCTTGATCAAACCCCATTTTTTGTCCAGCATGAAACAAAGGAATGGGCGCAGACATCTTTTACAGAAAACGGGGTGGACGTCACATATCCCCGCCGCGCCGGTTTAAGTTCGTTTGGCGCTTCAGGATCAAATGCGCATCTTATTTTGGAAGAATATATTCCGGCAGAGAGCCATTCAGAGACGATTTTAACGAAAAATGAAGAAATAGTGATACCTTTGTCTGCGAGAAACAAAGATCGTCTGCAGGCTTATGCTCTTAAACTTCTTGATTTTCTTAGCGAGGACGTCAATCTTTTAGCGTTAGCTTATACCATGCAGGCAGGACGGGTTGAAATGGAGGAGCGTGCGGCCTTCATCGTAAAAGACATAAAAGATTTAACGGCTAAACTTCGGGCGTTTGCCAATGGCGAAGAAGAGATCGAGGGCTGCTGGACGGGACGAGCCAAGGAGAATCAGGAGGCGGCTGGGCCAACTTCGGTAAATGCGCTGAATAACCATTTGACAACAGACAGCGAAATGATGGAAATGGCGAAAGCATGGGTTCAAGGAAAGCGAGTCACCTGGGACGACCTATACGGCGATCGCAAGCCGCTTAAAATCAGTGTTCCGACCTATCCGTTTGCAAGGGAGCGCTACTGGATCCCGGTTCCTGAAATGAAAACCAGCACTGTGAATCATATCTTACATCCGCTGGTGCACCGCAATACATCAGACTTTACTGAGCAGCGCTTTAGCTCTGTATTTACAGGCACGGAATTTTTCCTTTCAGATCATGTTGTACAGGGACAGAAGATTTTGCCGGGCGTTGCCTATTTAGAAATGGCAAGGGAAGCAGCGGAAAAAGCTGCAGGCGATCTGGACGGCGAACAAAGAGTGGTGTCGCTTAAAGACATTGTGTGGGTGCGTCCTATCACGATAGAAAGTGAACCAAAAGAAATACATATTGGCCTTTTTCCTGAGGATAACGGGGACATTTCCTTTGACATTTATAGCAGCTCTGAACATAAAGAAGAAGCCCTGACGATACACTGCCAAGGCCGCGCTGTCATTTCAGATGAAGCGGACACTTCCATTTTAAACCTTTCATCAATACAGACAGAATGCAGTTTGGACACTGTGACGTCAGAACAATGCTATGCAGCGTTTCGAAAGATTGGGCTTGACTATGGAGAGGGCTATCAAGGGATTGAAAAAGTCTATGTCGGCAAAGATCAATTGCTTGCAAAAATCTCGTTACCCGCTTTTCTAAAAAACGACAAGCAGCATTTTACGCTCCACCCGAGTTTGCTGGATTCCGCGTTCCACGCCACGGTCGGTTTTATCGTTAGCTCAGTCAATGCCACTGGACAAGCTCAGACGCTGTCTCTTCCATTTGCGTTGCAGGAGGTTGATATTTTCAGCCCATGTCCAGAGAAGATATGGTCTTATATTCGATATAGTTCAGACAGTAAAGCGGAGGACAAAGTCAGAAAGTATGATATTGATTTATGTGATGAGAACGGACACGTTTGTGTGCGAATGAAGGGTGCCTCGATGCGGGCACTTGATGGAGAGCGGCATTCAAGGTCTCAACTAGTAACTGATTCTCAGCTGACCGGGCATACGATGATGATCCCCGTCTGGGAACCGGTTTCTTCAGATACGGAGGATAATGCTTCGTTTGCTGGTACACGAGTTGTTTTATGCGGTGCTGCTGAAGCTGATCGGGCATTAATAAAGCATCATTATCCGCAAGTTTCCTTTATCGATATCCGGCCTGCAGATGACATTGAGGGAATAGCGGACAAACTGCAAGCGTACGGAAGCATTGACCATGTATTGTGGATTGCCCCGTCACACCGGGGAAGTCTAGGTAGTGATGGACAAGGAGAAGCTGTTCTTCACTTATTTAAGCTTGTGAAAGCATGCCTGCAATTAGGCTATGGCGAGAAACAACTTGAATGGTCTCTTGTGACCGTCCAAGCGCAGCCGGTTACGCAACATGAGGCAGTACAACCCGCTCATGCAAGCATTCATGGGCTTGCCGGCACAATGGCAAAGGAATATCCACACTGGAAAATCCGTCTTCTCGATCTTGAAAAAGGCTGCACATGGCCGGTAAATCACATGTTTGCGCTCCCAGCTGACCGCCTTGGCCATGCTTGGGCCTATCGTAATCAGCAATGGCATCAGCAGCAATTGATCCCATATCGGCACTCACTGTCAGGCGACACGCTATATCGGAAAGGCGGAGTCTATGTGGTCATCGGAGGAGCCGGGTATATCGGAGAGGCATGGAGTGAGTACATGATCCGCCGCTACCAGGCGCAAATCGTTTGGATTGGGCGAAGTCAACTTAATGCTGCCATCCAGTCAAAAATAGACCGACTTTCGGCGCTTGGCAATGAGCCTTTCTACATTGCAGCCGATGCAGCCGATAAGCATTCATTGCAGCAGGCTTATGATCAAGTGAAAATGCGCCATCCTCATATTCACGGGATTGTTCACTCTGCGATGGTTTTATTTGAGCAAAGCCTGGAAAAAATGAAGCCGGAAGAATTCACCGCTGGACTGGCGGCGAAGATCGATGTCAGTATTCGGATGGCCCAAGTGTTCCGCCAGGAGAATGTAGATTTTGTTTTATTCTTCTCTTCGCTTGTAGCCCATATCAAAAATGTGAAGCAAAGCCATTATGCCTCTGGCTGTACATTTGCAGATGCTTTTGCTCACCGGCTTTCTCAGAGCTGGGCATGCCCTGTAAAAGTCATGAACTGGGGATATTGGGGGAATAGTGAAGCAGCTGAGGATGAACATTATGTACAGCTCATGAATCAAATCGGCTTAGGTTTAATTGAGCCTGCGGAGGCTATGAAGGCGCTGGAAGCACTGATTTCTGGGCCAGTCAGCCAAACAGCTTTCATTCATACGACAAAGCCTGTAGCAGTCGAAGGCGTGAATCAGAATGAATTCATCACTCTTTATCCAGAGCAACCTTCAGCAGATGCAGAGAGCCTGATGGAGCGTCTGCCGACTACGGGACGATTTCAAAGAGTGACACATGAAGAGCTTGATGATCTTCTTTACAGGCTGTTGTTAGGACAGCTGCAAACGGCCAGGCTGTTTGATGGTTATACATTATCGGTTGAACGTCTTCAACAATATAAGACTCGTGAATTTTATGGAAAATGGATTCGGCAAAGCAGCGAATTTCTCTTGCAGCATGGCTATCTTAAGAAAGTTGGAGATTCATTGGTGAGGAAGGACCAAGCAGAGGATATCGAGCTGCTTTGGCAAGAATGGAATGCGAAAAAAGAAAAGTGGCTTAAAGACAGCGAGACAAAGGCGATGGTTGTATTAGCAGAGGCCATGCTGAAAGCATTACCGGATATTTTGACAGGGAAAGTCCCTGCAACAGATATCATGTTCCCGCATTCCTCGATGGAACTGGTGGAAGGCATTTATAAGCATAACCAAGTGGCAGACTATTTTAATAAAGTGCTTGCCGATACATTATTAGCTTATCTGGATGAACGTCTGAAGCACGACCCTGAGGCATCGATTCGCATTATGGAAATAGGCGCAGGCACAGGCGGCACGAGTGCCGGAATCTTTGAAAAACTGAAACCATATCAAAAGCACATCAATGAATATTGCTATACAGATCTGTCTAAAGCATTTTTGCTGCATGCAGAAAAGGAATATGGGGCGGAAAATCCGTACCTGACATATCAGCTTTTTGATGTGGAAAAACCGATTGACCAGCAGGAATTTGAAGCGGGAGGCTATGATGTCGTCATTGCCGCTAATGTCCTTCACGCAACAAAAAATATCCGTCAAACACTGCGGCATACAAAAGCAGTAATGAAAAACAACGGAATGCTGCTGCTGAATGAAATGGCGGGAAACAGCCTGTTCCCTCACATCACCTTTGGTCTTTTGGAAGGCTGGTGGCTGTATGAAGATCCTGCAGTGCGGATTCCCGGCTGTCCAGGCTTACATCCTGACAGCTGGAAAGCGGCACTTGAAAGCGAAGGCTTTGAATCTGTCTTTTTCCCGGCCGAGGCGGCACATGATCTGAGTCACCAAATCGTCGCAGCCTCAAGCAACGGGCTGGTTCGCCGTATGATGAAAAATGTGATCTTGCCGGAGAAGGTTGTTTCACAAGCGTCTAATCAGGAGCCAGCCTACATTCATACCATAGATTCAGAGGAAGCTGGACAATCAAAACATGCTCTCCTAAGAGAAAAAAGCACAGAATATATGAAAAAACTAATCGGGGAAACGTTGAAAATTCCTGCAAGCAAAATTGAGTCATCTGAACCGCTTGAAAAGTACGGGATTGATTCTATCGTTGTTGTCCAGCTGACGAATACATTGCGCAAAGAATTTGACCATGTAAGCAGCACTTTATTTTTCGAGTACCAGACCATTGACGCATTAGTGGATCATTTCATCAAAACAAAAACAGAAGCGCTGATGAAATTAACAGGTCTTGACCGTCAAGTTCAACAACAGACACCGGCCGAAAGCAGAACCCAATCCTCACAGAAACCTGATCAGGCCGCTAAAAGAACACGGCGCTATCGCAAGCTTGGCTTCAGCGGGGAGAAAGAAACACCGACAAACACTCTTGTAAGCCGTGACGTTGCCATTATCGGCATTTCTGGACGCTATCCTCAGGCGGAAACAGCAGAAGACTTTTGGAACAACCTAAAAGAAGGAAGAAATTGTATTGAGGAAATTCCGAAAGATCGCTGGGATTGGAAAGCTTATTACGATAAAGAAAAAGGAAAAGAAGGATCAATTTATACGAAATGGGGCGGATTTATCAAGGATATGGACAAGTTTGACCCATTATTCTTTCAGATTTCTCCGCTTGAGGCAGAAAGAATGGACCCTCAGGAGCGATTATTTCTGCAAACCGCTTATGCAAGTATTGAAGACGCGGGATACACGCCTGACTCGCTCTGTTCAAGCAGAAAAATCGGCGTCTTTGCCGGAGTCATGAACAAAAATTATCCGACCGGCTACGGCTATTGGTCTATCGCCAACAGAATATCCTATTTACTGAATTTCCAAGGCCCGAGTCTTGCAGTCGATACAGCCTGCTCATCCTCCCTGACAGCGATTCATTTAGCGCTGGAAAGCATCTATAGCGGATCGAGTGATTGTGCCATTGCCGGCGGTGTCAATTTAGTTGTCGACCCGGTTCACTATCAGAATTTATCTGTCATGAATATGCTCTCTGCTAGTGATACATGTAAATCATTCGGCGATGATGCAGATGGATTTGTCGACGGTGAAGGCGTAGGCGCCATTGTGTTAAAGCCGCTGCAGCAAGCAATAACGGACGGTGACCATATTTACGGTGTGATAAAGGCAAGTGCCATTAATAGCGGAGGAAAAACAAATGGATACACGGTTCCAAATCCTCATGCACAGGCACAGGTAATTAAAGAAGCAATGGAGCGCGCCGACATTCCTGCCCGAACCATCAGTTATTTAGAGGCGCATGGAACAGGCACTGCATTAGGAGATCCGATTGAGATAGCGGGGTTAACAAAAGCATTTGAGAAAGATACGCAGGAGAAACAGTTTTGTGCGATCGGCTCCAGCAAATCAAATATCGGTCATTGTGAAAGTGCAGCCGGAATTGCAGGGCTGACAAAAATACTTTTTCAGTTTAAATATAGCCAAATTGCACCATCATTGCATGCTCAGCGGTTGAATCCGAACATCGAGTTCAGCCATACGCCATTTGTCGTTCAGCAGCAACTTGGTGAATGGAAACGCCCGGTGATTGGCGGGCAAGAGGTGCCTAGGCGCGCTGGCTTGAGCAGTTTTGGCGCCGGAGGGTCCAATGCCCATATCATCCTGGAAGAATATATTCCAAGAACGGGGACGCAAACGCCGAAAGACCATCCTCCAGCGCTGATTGTGCTGTCGGCCAAAAACATGGAACGCTTGCAAGAAAAAGCGGAACAGCTGCTTACAGCCATCAAACAAAAAAGGTACCGCGAAACAGACCTGATCAGGATTGCCTATACCTTGCAAACAGGCCGTGAAGCAATGGAGGAACGGCTGGCCTTTATAGCGGAATCACTAGAGGATCTTGAGAGAAAGCTGAACGATTTTATCGAAAACAAAGCAGACAGCCTGTATCTGGATCGCATCGATGATAACAAAAAAGCGTTAGCAGTCTTATCAGCGGATGAGGATACGGAAAAAATCATAGAAGCATGGATGAGCAAAGGGAAATACACGAAACTGCTGGATCTTTGGGTGAAAGGCTTGTCTTTCGACTGGGGCATGCTGTACGGCACCCAAACGCCTGTCCGGATCAGTCTTCCGGCATATCCATTTGCAAAAGAACGTTACTGGGCACCAGGCGCGGCAAAGGCTCCGGCGTCTATAGAACAGGATCATGATCAGCAAACAGAAGAACCTTTCAAGGTTATGACTTTTCAAGAAGTGTGGAAAGAAGAGTCGGCTACTCTCACATCGAAACGTATCAAAACGCTCATCTGTTTTCTGACTGAAAGAGAAAAGCAAAACGCATTTGCTTCAGCCCTGAAAAACGTTGATCAAGACACTAAGGTCATTTTTATATCACAGGGCGAAGTGTACAGCAAACAGTCTGAATATAGCTACCAGATTGTGCGGCAAGAACCCGTTACTTTAGAAAAGGCCTTCCAGAGCATTAAAGAAGAACTTGGAGAACCAGATGCAATCCTCTATATGTGGCCTATGGAAGACAAGCGCTGTATAAAGGACCATTCCTGTATTGTTTACCTATTACAAGGTATGTCCGCAGCAAAGCTTCATCCTTCACGGCTGCTGCTGGCAGGATGTTTTGAAGATGGTCTTGACAGAAGCTATCTGGAATCATGGATTGGCTTCGAACGTTCACTCGGGCTTGTCCTTCCGCACACAAAAGTGACTGGAATCTTTCAGCCGGCGGAACAAGGATCGATGGATGATTGGACACGTAATATATGGGCAGAATTACAGGCTTCAGCTGAACAAACGGTTTTGTATCAGAATGCGAAACGATATGTAAATCACATTGAACAGACAACGATACAACCGGACGACAGCAAATTGAAGTCTGGCGGTACTTACCTGATTACAGGCGGTGTAGGAGGGCTTGGTTATTTATTTGCCAAGCATTTGGCCAAAAACTATGCCGCAAACCTGATTTTGACAGGGCGGTCGCCTTTTAATGATGAGAAGCAAAAGCAAATAAAAGAATTAAATGATCTAGGCGGCGAAGCGATGTATGCAGAAGCCGATGTGTCTGATCCTATCGCAATGGGAGACTGCGTAAAAAGAGGGAAAGACCGATTCGGTGCCATCAACGGTGTCATTCATGCAGCCGGAATCGAAAGCGACTCTGCTATTTTTGACAAAAAGATCGAAAGCTTCCAGCGCATCATTGAACCGAAAATCAACGGCACGATAGCGCTTGATGAATGGCTTAAAAATGAAGTCCTTGATTTTATGTGTTATTTTTCTTCTTCTTCTGCGGTTTTAGGGGATTTTGGATGTTGTGATTATGCGATTGGCAACAGGTTTCAGATGGCTTACGCACAATACAGAAATGAGCTGCATAACGGTAAAACGTTTGTCATCAACTGGCCTGTATGGAAGGATGGCGGAATGAAGATCGGTGATGAGGAAACAACGGATATGTACCTGAAATCAAGCGGCCAACGCTTCCTAGAAGCCGAGGAAGGCATCCGTATGTTTGAGCACATCCTAGCTCAGCAGGATGCTCAGCATCTCGTCATAGCCGGTCAGCCCAGCCGTGTCAGCCGATTTTTAGGAATGACTGAACCAGCTATTCCAGAACCGGCCACTCAAGCCCCTCTAGCGCAAGAAAACAAGGATGAGGTAAAAAAGTTAAGCGTTGAAAAGCGTTTAGAACACGACTTGAAAGAGCATATTCACACATTGCTTAAGATTTCAAAGGACAAGCTGAATTTGAACAAAAATTGGGCCGACTTCGGATTTGATTCAATCTATTTGGCTAAATTTTCGAATGTGTTATCAAAGCATTTCAACATCGAAGTGACACCGGCTTTATTTTTCGGCTATTCGACTTTACAAGAATTGATCGGCTTTTTCTTAACCGATCATAAAGAGCTGATTGAAGCATTTTACCGGGATGATGCATCAGAAGCGCAAAAGCCCCCTGAAGCTTATGCAGCAATTCCTGTAGCTTTAGAACCAGAAACCAGTAAAAAAAGCATTCGGCAGGTTCACGATGAGCCTATTGCCATTATCGGCATGAGCGGCAGGTTCCCTCAAGCTGATTCGGTCCATGAGCTGTGGGATAATCTGAAAAACGGTAAATCGTGTATCTCTGACATCCCGGGCGAACGCCGGGACTGGGGGAGAGCTAACAGAGATCCAGAAAAAGCAGTGCCAAGGTGGGGTGCATTTTTGAAGGACATAGACCGGTTTGATCCGCTGTTTTTTCAAATATCGCCTAAAGAAGCCGAAAGCATGGACCCGCGCCAGCGCATTTTTCTAGAGGAAGCATGGCACACGTTTGAAGACGCCGGCTATATGGGAGATCGGATAAAAGGAAAATCCTGCGGTGTTTATGTAGGTGTGGAAGAAGGGGAATATGCGCATCTAACCGGAGATACGGATTACATTAACGGAACACAAAACGCCACATTGTCTGCGAGAATAGCATACGCATTGGATTTAAAAGGGCCTAATATGGCTTTGACAGCAGCATGTTCATCTGGACTGGTGGCGATTCACCAGGCATGTTCAGCTCTGCGTCAGGGGGATTGTGAAATGGCTTTAGCGGGCGGCGTCAGCTTGAATATTTCTCACATGTCTTTTGAGGCGCTGACAAGGGCCGAAATGCTGTCTCCGAACGGACAATGCAAAGTGTTTGACCAGGATGCCAATGGTCTTGTGCCAGGTGAAGCGGTGGCTGCTGTTCTCTTGAAACCATTATCAAAGGCAATTGAAGATAAAGATCATATTTATGGCTGCATCAAAGCCAGCGGCGTGAATTACGATGGCAAAACCAACGGCATTACTGCGCCAAATCCTTTTAGCCAGGCAGAATTGATCGAAAACATTTATGAAAAAAATGAAATCAATCCGCTCGATATTCAATATGTGATGGCGCACAGTACCGGCTCGAATCTTGGTGATCCGCTTGAGGTCCAAGCGTTAACGAGCGTGTTCAGCAAACATACGAAGCAGAAGCAATTCTGTATGATCAGCTCAATTAAACCTTTAATCGGACATACATTTGCAGCGTCAGGAACGGTTGCTTTAATCAGTATGCTGATGGCTATGAAAAACCAGATCATTCCGGCCACTCATCACTGTGAATCGGAAAACCCGTATATTCCGTTTAAAGAAAGCCCATTTGTGCTTTGCAAAGAAAACCGTTCGTGGATCAGGAAAAATCAGAAGCCGAGGATGGGAACGATCAGCACGACTGGAATCAGCGGCACCAATGCACATGCAGTCATTGAAGAATACATTCCGGATGATCAGCCGTCCACACAGCGGCATCAAGGGTCACCGCAGATCATTGTGATTTCAGCCCAAAATGACGATCGGCTTCAGGATGCTGCCTGCCGCATGATTGCGTATCTGGAGCAGAATCATAACCTTTCTTTACCTGATGTGGCATATACGCTTCAGGTTGGGAGAAAAGCCATGGAAGCAAGGCTCGCGATCGTTGCAAACAATCAGAAGCAATTGGTGCGAAAATTGAAGGAATATGTGGAAGCAATGAAGAATGGTGGGGTATCAGGCCAACAGAGATCCCTTTATACAGGATATACAGAAGGGATTTTAGAAGAACAAGATGAAGCAGTTCTGCAAGCTCTCGCAAAAGAAAGAAATTTGGAAAACATCGCGGAATGCTGGGTGAAAGGATATCAGATTCCTTGGGAACTCCTTCATGATGGCGATCACGTTCGGATGGTTTCTTTACCTGGTTATCCATTTGCAAGGGAACGGTATTGGATTTCGTCAGGCACTCAGCAATCAGAGGCCGTTAAACAGCATTCACAAGATATGAAAACAGAGATTGACGAGCCGAATGGCAAAACCCATATTCAAAAGATCATTGTTCAATTTTTAGCACGAGAATTGGGCATATCTGAGGATCGAATCAATTTCAAAAGAAACTTCCTGGATTATGGGATGGATTCAATTCTTGGCCGAAAATTGATGCGGCATATCGAAAAAACCACGCAGCTGAAGATGGCCGGCCGGGAAATCCTTGAATGTCAGACAGTCCAAGCTCTATCTGACCATTTGGCCTTAAAAGCGGAAAAACAAAATCATAGCGCAGCAGCACATCACATAAAGGGCACGTATACAGACGAGCAAATCATCGGATTGATGCAAGAGGTGGCGCTAGGGAAATTGGATTTTAAGAGTGTGCAAAACATCATAGAAGGGAGTAAATCGTATGAATCATAAAGAAATTCTCGATGCCTTCAGATCAGGAGAATTAACCATTTATGAGGTGGAAGAACATCTTAAAGGCATGAAGCGGCAGTTGAAAAGCCCGCTTTCAGAAGGGCAAAAAGGGCTGTGGATGCTTCAAAAAATGTCTCCTGGGATGAGTGCATATAACATTCCTTTATGCTTTCGCTTCAGCAAACCAATACATGCAGAGACGTTCAAGAAAGCCCTTCTGTTTGTACAGAGACAATATCCGGTCTTAGCCAGTGTGATTCAAGAAGAAAATGGCATTCCATTTCAATCGGTTCAGTTATCAAAGGATCTTTATTTTGTGGAAGAGGATATATCAGCAATGAAATCAGCAGATATTTTGCCTTTTCTAAAAGAAAAAGCAAAAGAACCTTTCCAGTTGGAAGCTGGTCCGTTATGGCGCACACACCTTTTTCATCGGTTAGAAGAATGCATTGTTCTTATAACAATTCACCATATCATATTTGATGGTGTGTCGATGCTGACATTGATATCGGCGCTATTCGAAGCGTATCAACAATTGCTGAATGGGATTGAACCCTTGCAGCAGCCATCAACAGCTGATTATTACGATTTTGTCGATTGGGAAAAACGGATGCTGACTGGCAGAGAAGGGGAAGAGCATCTCGCTTACTGGAAAGAACAGTTGTCTGGGAGTCTGCCAGTTCTTGATTTGCCTGCTGACCGTCCGCGGTCTTCAGCACGAAAATTCAAGGGGCAAGCTTATAAAAGCTTGCTCCCCCATCACCTGAGAAATCAAATTAAATCGTTTGCCCGCACCAATCATGTGAATGAATCGGTTGTGTTTCTCTCCATTTACAAAGTACTGCTGCATCATTATACAAAACAAAAGGATATCATTGTTGGCGTTCCGACAATGGGTCGGCAAGAAGACAGATTTGAAACCCTAATCGGTTATTTTATCAATATGATGGCTGTTCGGAGCAAGAATATCGGATCTCAGCCATTAACAGCATTTATTCGGGAACTGCAGCTGACAGTGGCTGACGGTCTGGATCATGCGGCGTTTCCGTTCCCTGCATTGGTAAGAGAGCTGAATGTAGACCGCTCGGCCGCGGATTCTCCGGTTTTTCAAACAGCCTTTCTGTACCAAAATTTTTTTCAGGCAACAGGTTTGCAAAAAGTGCTCGAACCGTATCAAACGCTTGGCATCGAATATATTGAAGACATTCGGCAAGAGGGTGAATTTGAGCTGGCGCTCGAAATATATGAGCAAGAAAATGAAACAGTGCTTCATCTTCTGTACAACCCTGATTTGTACGAACTGTCCTCCATTGAAAGCATGATGGAGAACTATATGAAGCTCGCGCAGCACATGATGGAGGACCCGTCTTTGCCGCTTGAAGCTTACTCTTTGCAATTAAATCAAGAACAAACTAGTTTGCTGGAACAATGGAATGCGACAGGGACAAACATCGCAAATGACAAGTGTATACATGAGGTGTTTGAGGAAAAAGCGAAACAAACCCCTGATGCGGTTGCTGTGATGTTTGAAGACAGATCACTTACATATAAAGAAGTAGATGAAAAAAGCACATCTGTGGCAGTCTACCTTCAACATCAGGGTGTTGGACCTGAACAGCCCGTTGGCATTTGTGCAGAGCGTTCGTTTGATATGATCATCGGAATTTTAGGAATACTGAAAGCTGGCGGAGCGTATGTGCCGTTAGATCCAAGTTTTCCGCAAGAACGATTAGAGTACATGCTCAAAGACAGTCAGGCATCCATTGTCCTCACCCAACCTAACGTTCATGATAGGATCAGCGGATTAACTGGCAGCCGTGTAAAAGCGATCAATATCGAGTTAGCTTGCCGAAACGATTATACAGACCAGCAAAGCAGCGGTTTAAAGCGGGAAGTAAAACCGGAACACCTCGCTTATATTATTTATACATCGGGAAGCACTGGAGAGCCTAAAGGGGTTATGGTAGAGCATCGGAGCATTATGAATACCCTGAATTTTCTTGAATCTCACTATCCTGTAACGGCTGAGGATGCATATCTATTGAAGACGAACTATGTGTTTGATGTATCGATCTCAGAATTATTCGGATGGTTTATTGGAGACGGCCGTCTTGTGATTCTTCCGCCTAATGGGGAGAAATCACCGCAGCTTTGCATGGATTATATTGAAACATATAAAGTGACTCACATTAATTTTGTGCCGGCCATGCTGCATGTTTTTTTAGAAATAGCGAAAGACAACAAGCGATTCACAGAGGATGGTCCGCTGAAGTATATGATGGTTGCAGGTGAAGCCTTCCCTAAAGAATTAGTGAAAAAGGCGGTATCACTCTTTACAAACTGCCGTGTTGAAAATATATACGGACCGACGGAAGCCTCCATTTACGCTGCGTATTTCGGATGTGGAAAAGGAGATATCGCGAGTCACCATACACCGATTGGAAAGCCTGTCTCCAACACGAAAATTTACATTGTGGACCAGCATTTGAAGCCTGTCCCGATCGGAAAGCCTGGTGAGCTTTGCATCGCTGGAGCCGGCTTAGCAAGAGGCTACTTTAAAAAGCCGGGGCTTACGGCTGAAAAATTTATTGATAATCCCTTTGAACCAGGGACGAAGCTATATCAATCGGGTGATTCAGCAAGGTGGCTTCCTGACGGCAACATAGAATACTTGGGACGGATTGACAGCCAAGTCAAAATACGCGGTTTTCGCGTAGAGCTGGGCGCAATAGAAACAAAGCTGAGTGAATTTCCGGGCATTTTAGATCAGGCGGTAGTGGTGAAGCAGCTGGAGGGCCATCAACAGCTCGCTGCTTATTATACAGAGGAAAGCGGACATGCCTCTGCCAATCCAAAAGATCTGCGCCTTCATCTAAAATCGAGTCTGCCCGAATATATGATACCTTCACACTTTATCCGCTTAGATGAGCTTCCATTATCGCCCAGCGGAAAAGTGAACCGTAAAGAATTAGAAAAACGCGATATCGTGTTCAACAGAAGGAAACCAAATCACTTGCAATTAACGGAAATAGAGGATCAGGTGCTGCGCATTTGGGAGGAAACGCTCAAGGTCAGCGGAATTGGGCCGGAAGACGGATTTTTCGATGCGGGCGGCGATTCGCTTCTGGCTGTAGCTGTGGCTGAACGAATCAAAAAAGAATTCGATTGTGAGTTTCATGTTACTGAGCTGTTTGAGTATTCCACGATCCGTGCAATCAGTGAATACATTTTGGAGATGAAAAACTCAGATCTAGCCGGGACACAAAATGAAGATCATTATGATATCAAAAAAGATAGAAAACACCTAGAACAGAAGATTCCTCCTTATTTTGACGACAGTGTTGCGATTGTGGGGATATCTTGCCAGTTCCCGGGTGCGAAAAATCATCATGACTTCTGGAACCACATCAAAGAAGGCAAAGAAAGCATACGATTCTTTTCTGAAGAAGAGCTTCGCGCAAATGGAGTTCCCGAAGAATTGATACAGCATCCTGACTATGTGCCGGTGCAATCTGTGATCGAAGGGAAAGACTTATTCGATCCCGGTTTCTTTCAAATTTCGCCAAAAGATGCTGAGTATATGGACCCTCAGCTCCGCCTCTTATTGCTGCACTCCTGGAAAGCGATTGAAGATGCAGGATATGTGGCTAAGGAGATTCCGGCAACAAGTGTATATATGTCTGCAAGCAGCAATTCATATAGAACGTTATTGCCGAAGGAGACAACAGAAGGACATGAATCACCGGATGGCTATGTCTCATGGGTTTTAGCCCAAAGCGGAACCATTCCCACAATGATCTCACATAAGCTCGGATTAAAAGGGCCAAGCTATTTTGTTCATTCTAACTGTTCTTCATCACTAGTCGGTTTATATCAAGCATACAAAAGCCTGACATCGGGCGAATCACAATATGCGCTTGTCGGAGGCGCAACATTGCACGCACAATCAGCGATCGGCTACGTGCACCAAAACGGGTTGAATTTTTCAAGCGACGGGCATGTAAAGGCGTTCGATGCTTCGGCGGACGGAATGGCCGGAGGTGAAGGCGTAGCAGTCATCCTGCTGAAAAAAGCTGTGGATGCCGTAAAAGACGGAGACCATATTTATGCCATTATGCGCGGAATAGGCATCAATAATGATGGGGCAGAGAAGGCAGGCTTCTATGCGCCTAGTGTAAAAGGCCAAACAGAAGTGATACAGCATGTATTGGATACAACCAAGATCCATCCTGAAACGGTCAGTTATATTGAAGCACACGGTACGGGAACGAAATTAGGCGATCCTATTGAGATGTCTGCGCTAAATAAAGTGTACAAGCAATACACCGACAAAACACAATTTTGCGGAATTGGTTCAGTAAAAACGAATATCGGCCATTTGGATACAGCTGCGGGGTTAGCCGGATGCATTAAAGTTGCGATGAGTTTATACCATAATGAACTTGCACCGACCATCAATTGTACGGAGCCGAATCCGGATATAAAGTTTGAAAGCTCTCCTTTTTATGTTGTCCGTGAACGAAAATCGTTAGAGAAACACGCAGGTGTCCATCGGGCGGCTCTGAGCTCATTCGGCCTTGGCGGAACTAACGCCCATGCAATATTTGAGCAATATGAAAACATTTCTGATGCAGGTACCGAAAACGAAGGCAATCAGCCTTACATCATTCCTATATCAGCTAAAAATAGTGAACGGCTCCAAGTATACGCGAAGGAAATGCTGTCCTATATCAGACAAGACGAGCAAAGGCATTTCTCTTTAAGAGATATTGCATATACCTTCCAAGTCGGCCGTGAAGCAATGGATAACAGGATCGTTTTTATAGTGAACGATCTGGAAGAATGGAAACATCAGCTGGAAGCTTTTGTGACTGGAAAGCCGCTCACAGAAGGCTGTATTCGAGGAGAAAAAACGAGAATGACATCCGCTGAACAGCTGCTTGGAAATGCTGAAGCAGATGATATGGCTTCAGCACGGATATCAAAAGAAGAATTGAGAAAGCTTGCCGAGATGTGGGCAAATGGCTTTCACGTTGAATGGCGCAGGCTCTATCCAAATACAAAGCCACGCCGCATCAGCTTGCCGACATACCCTTTTGCCAAAGAACGATACTGGCCTGAAAGCAGCGCCAGCGATATGACAACAATTGAACCTTTGCGTTTGCATCCTTTGGTGCACCATAATACATCGGTTCTGTCAGAGCAGCGTTTCAGCTCTATTTTCACAGGACAAGAGTATTTTATTGCCGAGCATATCATTAAAGGCATGGCGATTTTGCCGGCGGCGGTCACGCTTGAAATGGCAAGAGCCGCTATAGAACAAGGAATTGGCGGATTGGAAGATCATGAAACTGGAATCAGGCTGAAAAATGTCGTGTGGGTTCGCCCGGTTGTAGCAGGAAGTGAGCCGGTTCAGGTAAATATCGGACTTTACGATGAGGATGGCGGACACATTGCTTATCGGATGTATGGCGAGCCGGAATCCGCTGATGCAGAACCAGTTGTATATAACCAAGGTAAAGCGGAATTGATTCAGTTAAAGCAAGAAAAAGCACTGGATCTTTCTAAGATCAAGAAACAATGTGATCAAAGCAAAATGGATGCTGCCTCGTTTTATGAAGGAATGATCGGCGCCGATTACGGTCCAGGTTACAAGAGTGTAGAGGCCGTATATAAAGGCGGCGGCCAGCTGCTTGCCAAATTATCACTGCCGGAATCTGTCTTGCATACGTCAGACGATTATGTTCTTCACCCAAGTGTAATGGATGGGGCGTTACAGGCGGCTGAATATTTGCAAAATGTCGTCAGAGCGGAACTTTCAGACACTGAAGACTTTAAGGCAGCACTGCCATTTGCCCTGGAGGAACTTGAGGTCTTTGGTCAGTGCGTTTCTGACATGTGGGTTTATGTTCAATTCAACTCGAAAAACAAACCGGGAGATTTGATACAGAAAGTCGATATTGATCTATGCGATGAGCATGGCACAATTTGCGTGCGGATGAAAGGATTTTCGACGAGAGTGATGGAGGCAGATATACAAACCGAACCATCAAAAATGAACGCTGAAACTTTATTGCTTCAGCCCGTTTGGCAAGAACAAAAGGCAGCTGAAGGCGCGGCAGCAAAAAAATATGCAGAGCATCTCGTGTTCCTATGTGAATATGATCATGTGACGAGAGAACAGATTGAAGCAGCCATCGAGGATGTCCATGTATACAGCCTGGAAGCAAGGCCTTCTTCAGTAGATGGGCGTTTCCATTCTTATACAGAACAAGTGTTTAAAAAGGTAAAAGAGATCATTCGTACGAAACCGAAGGACGGCATTCTCGTTCAGATCGTAACCTCTGCAGAGGGAGAACAGCAATTGTTTTCAGGGTTGACAGGACTGCTGAAAACAGCTTGTCAGGAAAATGCCAAACTAACCGGCCAAATGATTGAAGTCAGCAGTGAAGAAAGTGGAGAAAGCATTGCTGGCAAACTGTTAGAAAATCAAATGAGCAGCGATTCATATGTCAAATATCAAAACGGGACACGGTATATTGCTGATTGGCGTGAAATCAAACAGGCAAAAGGAGAAGGCAGCAAACCGTGGAAAGACAATGGCGTTTATCTCATTACAGGAGGTGCCGGCGGACTAGGTCATATTTTTGCAAAGGAAATTGCGGAACAAACGAAAAATGCGACAGTCATTCTGGCAGGCCGCTCACTTCTTAGCGAAAGCAAAAGCAAAAAGCTGGAAGAGCTTCATAGCAAGGGGGCTGACATCACCTACCGGCAAACAGATGTTACCAATAAAATTGAAGTCTATCAGCTCATTGACGACATTCAAAAAAGATATGGCCGTCTGAACGGTATTCTTCATAGTGCCGGAATCATCAAGGACAGCTACCTGGTTAATAAACAGGCAAAAGATCTGCACGATGTACTGGCGCCTAAAGTAAAAGGGCTTGTTTATCTAGACGAAGCGAGCAAGGATTTGCCTTTAGACTTCTTTATTCTCTTTTCATCTCTTTCAGGAAGTTTAGGGAGCATTGGCCAGTCTGACTATGCGGCAGCCAATGTATTTATGGATATGTATGCAGGCTATCGAAATAGGCTTGCCGGCCTCAGCCAGCGGCATGGGAAGACGCTTTCTGTAAACTGGCCTTTATGGAGAGATGGAGGCATGCAGGTCGATCAAGAAACTGAGAAAAGGCTTGTGCAACTGGCCGGTATTGTTCCTATGAGGGCGGAAAAAGGAATTCAGGCATTATATCAAGCACTTCATTCAGAGGCAAACCAAGTAATGGTGATCGAAGGCGATGTGCAGAAAATAAAACAAAACATGCTGGCAAAAAAAGCCTCCGCACCTATGGAAAAGAAGGAAGCAGAACACATGACTGAACAAATAAATAGCATTGATACAGACAGTTTGCTGGATAAAGTAAAGGCGATGTTAAAGCGAGAGATCGCTAAGCTGTTAAAGGTCAAGCTTGAAACGATTGATGATCATGCTGAGATGACGGTGTATGGTTTTGATTCTATCTCCATGACTGAATTCACCAACCATATCAATCGCGCCTATCAGTTAGAGCTGACGCCAACCGTATTTTTTGACCACCCGACGATTCATGCGTTTGGCAAGCATTTGTCAGAAGAATATCAATCGGTATTTGCGAAGACATTTGCTGTGCGCGCAGCATCGGCTCAGCTTCAGCCTGCTGCGAAACAGGAACAAGCCGTGCGTGCCAAAGCTAAAAGACGCAGAAAGCAGCAAGTCATGCTGCCAAACGCCATACAGAGTGATGCAGGGCCTGAGCCAATTGCCATTGTGGGCATAAGCGGGATTTTCCCTATGGCGAAAGATGTTGAGGCGTACTGGAACATCTTAAAAGAGGGCAAAGACTGCATGACGGAAATCCCGAAAGATCGATGGGATTGGCGTGAATATGAAGGTGATCCGGCGAAGGAAGTCAATAAAACGAACGTGAAATGGGGCGGTTTTATTGATGGTATTGCAGATTTTGATCCATTATTCTTTGGCATTTCCCCGCGTGAAGCTGAACAAATGGAACCTCAGCAGCGCTTACTGCTGACTTACGCCTGGAAAGCGATCGAAGATGCAGGATATTCGGCGAAAAGGTTGTCAGGCACAAAGACCGGCGTCTTCATCGGAACGGGAAATACAGGATACAGCTCTCTTCTATCTAAAGCGAACTCGGCAATAGAAGGATCAGCGGCAGCCAATACGAGCCCATCGGTCGGTCCGAACCGGGTCAGTTATTTCCTTAATCTGCACGGGCCGAGCGAACCGATTGATACAGCGTGCTCAAGTTCACTAGTGGCGATCCACCATGCCATCTCTTCAATTGAGGAAGGCACTTGTGACATGGCATTAGCCGGCGGTGTAAATACGATTATCCTTCCTGAGGTGTATATCAGCTTTGATAAGGCGGGAGCACTGAGCAAAGAAGGAAAATGCAAGACGTTTTCAAATCAAGCCGATGGTTTTGCACATGGGGAAGGTGCCGGCATACTGTTCCTGAAAAAATTAAAAGCGGCTGAAGAAGCGGGAGACCATATTTACGGAGTCATAAAAGGCAGTGCAATCAATCACGGCGGCCGTGCAGCCTCTTTAACGACTCCCAATCCGAAGGCGCAGGCAGATGTTATTCAGTCGGCATATCAAAAAGCGGGAATCGATCCGAAAACCGTGACCTACATTGAAGCCCACGGAACCGGGACGGAGCTTGGAGACCCGGTTGAAATTAACGGTTTGAAATCAGCTTTTAAAGCATTGGGTGTAAATGAAGGAGACACATCAGCCAATCCTTACTGCGGATTAGGGTCTGTAAAGACAAACATCGGCCACTTATCGCTGGCAGCCGGTGCAGCAGGAGTTATTAAAATATTATTGCAGCTTAAGCATAAAACCTTAGTGAAAAGTCTGCATTGCGAAACCGTGAATCCATACATTCAGCTGAAAAACAGTCCGTTCTATATCGTACGGGAAACGGAAGAATGGAAAGCGCTGAAAAATGAACGGGGAGAAGAGCTTCCTCGCCGGGCAGGTGTCAGTTCATTTGGAATCGGCGGGGTAAACGCCCACGTGATTATCGAGGAATATATTCCGGAAGCATCCGATGAGAATATACCATCCATCACGCCGGAACATCCGGGTATCTTCGTTTTATCGGCTAAAAATGAAGCGCGGCTAAAAGAACATGCACAGCAGCTGGCAGATGCGCTTGATAAGCAAACATATAGTGACGTAAATCTCGCCCGAATCGCTTATACACTGCAAGCCGGACGGGATGCGATGGAAGAACGTCTCGGGATTATTTCCGGTTCCATTGAGGATGTACAGCAAAAGTTAAAAGACTTTGCAGCAGGCAAAAGCGGTGTGGAGGATGTATTTAAAGGCAGGATTGATAAAGGCACACTCCAAATGCTGACAGAGGACGAAGAGATTCAAGAAGCCATCGAGAAATGGATGGAACGGGGAAAGTATGCAAAATTGCTTGAATTATGGGTAAAGGGGCTTGATGTAGACTGGACGAAATTGTATGGCGAGAATCTGCCAAAGCGCATCAGCTTGCCGACGTATCCTTTCGCAAAAGACCGTTATTGGATCTCTGATCATATTAAAAAAAGCAGCAGCACTGATGCTAATCAAGCAGCCTCCCGCCTTGGCGGAGCCATGCTGCATCCATTAATGCATCAAAACACATCGAATCTCTCGGAACAAAGGTTTAGCTCTATTTATACGGGAGAAGAGTTTTTCCTTGCTGATCATGTTGTGAAAGGCCAACGGATTTTGCCGGGAGTGGCTCATCTTGAATTGGCGCGGGCAGCTGTTGAGCAGGCCGCAGAGGTAGAAGGTGTACCGTGCACCATGAAGCTAAAGAATGCGGTGTGGGTGCGGCCTATTGTTGTAGAGGATCAGCCACAGCAAGTACACATTAGGCTTTTACCGGGAGAAAATGGTGAGATCTCTTATGAAATCTATGGTCATTCAGACGTTACTGGCGAACAGTCAATCGTCTACAGTCAAGGCAGCGCGGTATTGAATCCTGCTGAAAGTCTGCCGGCGGTTGATTTGCAATCTATGCGGGAGCAGTGTCAGGAAAGTCATTTCAGCGTAAACGAAGTATACGACACCTATCGAATGATTGGATTTGAATATGGTCCTGCTTATCGCGGAGTGAAAAAAATCTATACAGCTGAACAATTTGTTTTGGCAAAATTGTCATTGCATCCGTCAGCTGCAGATACGCTCAGCCAATACAAAATGCACCCTGGGCTGATGGATTCTGCTTTGCAGGCGTCAAGCATTTTGACAGGCGCCGGGGATAACCAGCTGACACTGCCTTTTGCGGTCCAGGAGCTTGAAGTCTTCGGAGCATGTTCGTCAGAAATGTGGGTCTACGCAAGATACAGCCAAGGCAGCAAGGCAACTGATAAGGTGCAAAAGCGCGATATTGATGTTTTAGATGAGAGCGGCAATGTTTGCGTACGGATGAAAGGATTATCTTTCAGATCAGCGGAAGGCGGCTCTGGATCGGCGGAATCTGATCAAACGCTGGAAACCCTGATGTTTGAAGAAAAATGGGTGCCTAAGGATTTTAAAAAAGAAAGTCCGGAGCCTCATTACGAACGGCACATTGTCATGCTTTGCGACATGAATGGCCTCTCAAAAGATCGCATTGAATCAAGAATGACAGGAGCGGAATGCATCGTTTTGGAGTCATTCCGCGAAGGACTTGCAGAGAGGTTCCAAGATTATGCCGAACAAGCGCTTGAGACGGTCCAGGGTCTTCTCAAAAGCAGACCTCAGGGCAATGTTCTGATCCAGTTGCTTACCTCTGCACAAAGAAAGCAGTACTCATTCTCAGGGCTATCGGCGCTCCTTAAAACCGCCGGTATGGAGAATAAAAAACTAATCGGCCAGACGATTGAAATCGATTCACATGAAAATATTGAAAGTGTGATAGAAAAACTGAAAGAGAATAAAAGGCACACAGAAGATCAGCACATCAAATATGAAAAAGGCAAACGGTACATCAATGATCTGGATGAAATGCAAATAGATGATCGGGAAATAAGCATGCCGTGGAGAGATAAAGGTGTATACCTCATCACGGGTGGCGCAGGAGGACTTGGGTTTATTTTTGCAAAAGAGATTGCTCGCCAAGCCGAACAGCCTGTGCTCATTTTGACAGGCAGATCCGCGTTGAATGCGGATCAGCAGGCGGAGCTTAACGAACTTCAGCAATTAGGGGCTCGCGCAGAATACAGGCAGATTGACGTGACACAAACGGAAGCAGCCTCCGAGCTTATCACAAGCATTACGTCTGATTACGAAGACTTGAATGGTGTCATTCACAGCGCTGGGCTGATTAAAGATAACTATCTTATGAGCAAAACTAATGAAGAGCTGACACAAGTTCTCGCTCCTAAGGTGAAAGGGCTTGTGAATGTGGATGAGGCAACCGAGCATCTTGCGTTAGATTTCTTTATTCTCTTTTCTTCAATATCAAGTGTTGCCGGCAGCGCGGGACAGGCCGATTATGCAATGGCTAATGCATTTATGGACAGTTATGCTGCTTATCGGAATGCGCTTGTAACCGCCATGTACAGGCACGGACAAACGTTGTCAATCAATTGGCCGCTCTGGAAAGAAGGCGGCATGCGCGCGAATAAAGAAATTGAAAACATGACGTTGAAAAACACAGGTGTGACTCCAATGCGGACCGAGACCGGCATTCAAGCGCTGTATAAAGCTTTGGCATTTGGCAAAGATCAAGTCATCGTCATGGAAGGAATCAAAGACATGATGAGGGAAAAGCTGACTCAAAAGCCGTCTTCTGATGAAGTGCCAATGAAAACAGTGCAAGTACCCGTGACATCTGAAGCAAGAATGGATCAAGGGAATATGTTCGATCACATTCAAGAAGTTTTAAAGCAAACAATCTCTCAATTGCTCAAAATCAAATCTGAAGAGATTGACCCGGACATGGAGTTTAATCAATATGGATTTGATTCGATTACGTTAACTGAATTCGCAAATACACTGAATGAGAAGTACAAGCTGGATCTTACGCCTACGATCTTCTTTGAGCACGCAACTGTTTATGCATTTGCAGGGTATCTGTCAGAAGAATATCCAAATGCTTTTACAGCTCAAACGCCTGCCAAAGCTGAGGTGCTGATGCAGCCTGTCGAACAGAATATAAAAAATATGATGTTTTCGACCGAAAACCGCTTTGTAAAACCTTCGGCAACACCAATGCAAAAGGAAGCTGATCACAAGCCTGAGCCTATTGCGATTGTTGGGATGAGCGGCGTTTTCCCAAAGGCAAAAGACATTGAGGAATATTGGAAGAACCTGTTATCGGGCACGGATTGTATTACAGAGGTTCCAAAAGATCGCTGGGATTGGCAGGAGTATTACGGAGACCCTCTGAAAGAAGCGAATAAAACAAACGTCAAATGGGGCGGTTTTATTGATGAAGTAGCTGACTTTGATCCATTGTTCTTCGGCATATCTCCGCTGGAGGCTGAGCAGATGGAGCCTCAGCAGCGCCTGTTAATGACCTATGCGTGGAAGGCGGTAGAAGAAGCGGGACACTCAGCGAGAAGCCTGGCAGGAACCAAAACGGGCATCTTCATCGGGACAGGAAACACAGGGTACAGTTCACTTCTGTCAAATGTAGACATCGAAGGCTCAGCGGCTGCGAATATGAGTCCTTCTGCAGGACCGAATAGAGTCAGTTATTTCCTGAACATTCATGGACCGAGTGAACCGATCGACACTGCGTGCTCAAGCTCTTTGGTCGCCATTCATCATGCGGTTTGCGCCATTGAAAATGGAAACTGTGAAATGGCGATTGCGGGAGGGGTCAACACGGTCGTAACTCCGCAAGGCCATATCGCCTATGATAAGGCCGGGGCGCTGAGCAAAGAAGGAAGATGCAAAACATTTTCTGACAAAGCCGATGGATTCGCAGTCAGTGAAGGTGCCGGCATTCTCTTTCTGAAAAAGCTGACAGCGGCTGAACGAGACGGTGATCATATTTACGGTGTCATTAAAGGAAGTGCGGTAAACCACGGTGGCCGCGCAAATTCTCTAACGACTCCTAATCCGAAAGCTCAGGCGGATGTCGTAAAAACAGCATATGAAAAAGCGGGAATTGATCCAAGAACTGTAACTTATATTGAAGCGCATGGGACTGGAACCGAGCTGGGCGATCCAGTAGAAATCAACGGCTTAAAAGCGGCATTTAAAGAGCTGTATGAAAAAACGGGGGACCCGGCTGTTCATGGCAGCCATTGCGGACTTGGATCAGCGAAAACAAACATCGGTCACTTATCGCTGGCGGCCGGTGTGGCGGGTGTCATTAAAGTGTTATTGCAGCTCAAGCATAAAACGCTTGTCAAAAGTCTGTACAGTGAAACTGTTAATCCATATATCAGACTGGATGACAGCCCGTTTTATATTGTGCAGGAATCGAGAGAGTGGCAGGCGCTTCGGGATGAAGCCGGCCGAGAGCTGCCGCGCCGCGCAGGCATCAGTTCGTTCGGGATAGGCGGCGTCAATGCCCACGTGGTCATTGAGGAATATATTCCGAAAGAAACAACCCATCCTGCAACAGCACCAGCTGTGACAGCGCAGCACCCGGGCATCTTTATTTTGTCGGCAAAGGATGAAGATCGTCTGAAAGACCAAGCCCGGCAATTAGCAGACTTTATCAGCAAGCGATCTATCACTGCTCGTGACCTCACTGATATTGCTTATACACTCCAAGAGGGGCGTGATGCAATGGAGGAGAGATTAGGGATCATCGCTGTCTCGACTGGGGACTTGCTGGAAAAACTGAACCTCTTTATAGAAGGGGGCACCAATGCGAAGTACATGTACAGAGGCAGAGCAGAAAAAGGTATCGCACAAACATTGAGATCAGATGACGAAGTACAGAAAACGCTCAACAATAGCTGGGAGCCTCACATATATGAAAGACTGCTTGATTTATGGGTAAAAGGCATGGAAATAGGCTGGAGTAAACTGTATGACGGCAAACAGCCGAAACGCATCAGCCTCCCTACCTATCCATTTGCGAAAGAACGCTACTGGATAACGGATACGAAAGAGGAGGCAGCCGCCCATCAAACAGCTTTAAAAACAGTCGAATCAGCAGCTTTGCATCCATTGATACATGTCAACACATCTGATTTGTCAGAGCAGCGTTTCAGCTCGGCCTTTACAGGTGCTGAGTTCTTTTTCGCCGATCATAAGGTGAAGGGGAAACCGGTTATGCCGGGCGTGGCATATCTTGAGATGGTTCATGCTGCCGTTACAAGAGCAGTGAGAAGAACCGAAGATCAACAATCTGTTATTCACATCAAAAATGTTGTGTGGGTGCAGCCGATTGTGGCGGACGGCCAGCCTGTGCAAGTGGATATCAGTCTAAATCCCCAGCAGGACGGCGAGATTGCTTTTAACGTCTATACAGAGGCTGCACACAATGATCGAAAGATACATTGTCAAGGCAGTGCTTCAATCCGCGGGGCAGGAGACATTCCAGTCCAGGATATCAGCGCGCTTCAAGACCAATGCAGTTTAAGCACACTCTCACACGACCAGTGTTATGAATTGTTTAAGGCGATCGGCATTGACTACGGACCTGGTTTTCAAGGGATAGATCGGCTTTACATCGGCCGCAATCAAGCCTTGGCAGAGCTTTCTCTGCCTGCTGGTGTAACTCACACACTGAATGAATTCGTTCTTCATCCAAGTATGGCCGACTCTGCTTTACAAGCGTCGATCGGGCTAAAGCTGAATTCCGGTGACGAGCAGCTTTCTCTGCCTTTTGCACTGCAAGAGCTAGAAATATTCAGCCCGTGTACAAATAAAATGTGGGTGTCTGTGACATCTCGTCCTAATGAGGACAAAATACAGAGACTGGATATTGATTTGTGTGATGAACAAGGCCGAGTGTGTGTAAGAATCAAGGGGATTACCTCAAGGCTGCTGGAAGAAGGCATACAACCGCCAGACGGGCCGACATCACTAGGAAACTCCAAAGCAACTCTTAACGGAGCGCTTCTTATGGCGCCGATATGGGATCGAGTGCAGCTGGAGAAGAGGAGCATTTCGCCTGCTGATGAGCGTGTTGTCATCCTCGGAGGGGATGACAACAGCAGAAAAGCTGTTCAAAGGGAGTTTCCGTTTGCCAAGGAGCTGTACATTGAGCCGAACGCATCAATTCATAGAATTACAGGCCAGCTTGAAGCACTCGGATCGTTTGACCACATCGTGTGGATGTCTCCTTCTCGTGTGACAGAGTGCGAAGTCGGCGATGAAATGATTGAAGCCCAAGATCAAGGCGTCATTCAAATGTATAGGCTCATTAAGGCAATGCTTTCTTTAGGCTATGGACAGAAGGAGATAAGCTGGACGGTCGTGACGGTGAACACACAATATGTTGATCAGCATGATATTGTCGACCCGGTCGATGCCGGGGTGCACGGCCTGATCGGTTCAATGTCAAAAGAATATCCAAATTGGCAGACAAAGCTGATCGATGTTAAAAAATACGAAGACCTGCCGTTATCTCAACTCCTTTCCTTGCCTGCCGATCAAGAAGGGAATACGTGGGCCTATCGAGACAAGGTCTGGCATAAGCTTCGTCTAATTCCAGTACACAACAATCAACCGGTGTACACGAAGTATAAGCACGGAGGTGTTTATGTTGTCATAGGCGGAGCTGGCGGTATTGGTGAGGCGTGGAGTGAATATATGATCAGAACATATCAGGCGCAGATCGTTTGGATTGGCAGAAGGAAAAAGGATGCAGCCATTCAAAGCAAGCTGGACAGACTTGCACGTCTAGGGCCAGCCCCGTATTACATTCAAGCAGATGCGGCTAACCGAGAGGAATTAGAACGCGCGTATGAAACAATGAAACAAACGCATCATGAAATCAACGGCATCATCCATTCTGCGATTGTCTTACAAGACCGAAGCCTGATGAATATGAGTGAGGAATGTTTCAGAAACGTTCTTGCTGCAAAGGTTGATGTAAGCGTGCGAATGGCTCAAGTTTTCCGGCATGAACCACTGGATTTTGTTTTGTTTTTCTCTTCCGTACAATCGTTTGCAAGAGCTTCCGGACAAAGCAATTACGCTGCGGGCTGCAGTTTTAAGGATGCTTTTGCACAGCGGCTGTCTCACATATGGCCTTGTACAGTAGCCGTGATGAATTGGAGTTATTGGGGAAGCATTGGTGTTGTTTCATCACAGGATTACCAGAAGAGAATGGCTCAGGCAGGCATAGGCTCAATTGAAGCCCCTGAAGCAATGGAAGCTTTGGAATTGCTGCTCGGGGGACCGCTGAAGCAGCTAGTAATGATGAAAATGGCAAACGAAACGAATGATGAAGCGGAACAGGCAGAAGAAACGATTGAAGTGTACCCGGAAACTCACGGCTCCGCCATTCAAAAGCTGCGAAGCTATCACCCGGGTGACAGCACAAAGATTCAACAACTGTTATAGGAGGGGAAGCGCCAATGCTGAACACAGAAGACATTCTCTGTAAAATGCTTTTCGCACAATTACAGTCCATAGGGTTTTTCACAGAAAGTAAATCCCAGCCGGTATTGGAGAATTTCTATGGCAGATGGTTTGAAGAAAGCCAATCGATTTTAGAACGGCATCAATTTCTCAAGCGAACGGAGAACGGATATGTTCCAACACGCTCAATAGGCACCATGAGCGAGCTGTGGAAAGAATGGAATGAACAAAAATTTGACCTGCTTCAAGACAATAATATGAAAGCCATGGTGACATTGGTGGAGACAGCACTTAAAGCCTTGCCTGAGATTCTGACCGGCAAGGCGTCAGCCACCGATATCCTGTTTCCGAATTCATCTATGGATTTAGTAGAAGGGGTCTATAAAAACAATCAAGTCGCAGACTATTTTAATGATGTGCTTGCAGATACGTTAACAGCCTATCTGCAAGAACGTCTGAAGCAAGAGCCTGAGGCGAAGATTCGAATATTAGAAATCGGAGCCGGGACCGGCGGGACAAGCGCGGCTGTTTTTCAAAAATTGAAAGCATGGCAGACACATATAAAAGAATATTGTTATACAGATCTGTCTAAAGCTTTTTTAATGCATGCAGAAAATAAGTATGGTCCTGACAATCCATATTTGACATATAAACGATTTAATGTCGAGGAGCCGGCGTCTGAACAGCATATTGATACGGGAGGCTACGACGCGGTCATCGCGGCAAATGTGCTTCATGCCACAAAAAATATCCGGCAGACATTGCGAAATGCAAAAGCAGTTTTGAAAAAAAACGGGCTGCTCCTTTTAAATGAAATAAGTGATCATAATATATATTCGCATTTGACGTTCGGCCTTTTAGAGGGCTGGTGGCTGTATGAGGATCCTGATCTCCGCATTCCGGGCTGCCCGGGCCTGTATCCAGATACTTGGAAAACGGTGCTTGAGAGTGAAGGATTTCGCTATGTTTCCTTTATGGCTGAACAATCGCATCAGCTCGGCCAGCAGATCATTGCCGCTGAAAGTAACGGAGTCGTCCGTCAAAAGAAGAGAACGGGGGCAGAAGAAGATCCAAGCCATATACAAATGAATGCTGAAATCGATCATTCACAGGAAAGCGATTCTCTCATCGAACAAACGGCACAATTTGTGAAGCATACGCTGGCAAAATCAATCAAACTATCACCAGAACGCATTCACGAAGATACGACATTTGAGAAGTATGGAATTGATTCGATTTTGCAGGTGAATTTCATTCGTGAATTAGAAAAAGTGACGGGAGAGCTTCCAAAAACCATTTTATTTGAACATAACAACACAAAAGAACTCGTCGAATATTTAGTAAAGGGGCATGAAAATAAGCTCCGGACAGCATTGTTAAAGGAAAAAACGAAGCCTGCAAAAAATGAAGCTCCACTTCAAACAGAGCGTACAGATCCTAATAAGCCATTTACTTTTCATACACGCCGCTTTGTTACAGAGCAGGAAGTCACGGAAACTCAGCTAGCAAATACTGAACCACCAAAAATAGAAAAGACAAGTAATTTGCAAGGAACACATTTTAATGATTCTAGTACAGAAGATATCGCAATAATCGGGGTAAGCGGGCGCTATCCGATGTCTAACAGTTTAGAAGAGCTTTGGGGGCATTTAATCGCCGGAGACAATTGTATTACAGAGGCACCGGAATCCAGATGGCGCACATCTTTATTGAAAACATTATCAAAAGATCCAAAAAATCCGGCAAATAAGAAACGCTATGGCGGATTTTTACAAGATATAGAGGCATTTGACCATCAGCTTTTTGAGGTGGAGCAAAACCGGGTGATGGAAATGACACCGGAACTCCGTTTATGTTTAGAAACCGTCTGGGAAACGTTTGAGGACGGCGGCTATACGCGAACCCGGCTGGATAAATTGCGGGATGATGACGGAGTAGGTGTTTTTATAGGGAATATGTATAACCAGTATTTTTGGAATATCCCATCTTTAGAGCAGGCAGTCCTCAGCTCAAATGGGGGAGACTGGCACATTGCAAATCGCGTTTCCCACTTTTTTAACCTGACCGGACCGAGTATCGCTGTCAGCTCAGCATGCTCTAGTTCATTAAACGCCATACATCTTGCGTGTGAAAGCCTGAAATTGAAAAACTGCTCAATGGCGATTGCTGGGGGTGTCAATTTAACACTCGATCTCTCTAAATATGATTCTTTGGAGCGTGCCAATCTGCTGGGAAGCGGCAATCAAAGCAAAAGTTTTGGCACAGGAAACGGGCTTATTCCCGGGGAAGGCATCGGAGCTGTCCTGTTAAAACCGCTTTCGAAGGCAATGGAAGATCAGGATCATATTTACGCTGTGATCAAAAGCAGTTTTGCCAACCATAGCGGCGGAAGACAGATGTATACAGCTCCGGACCCGAAACAGCAAGCAAAGTTAATTGTCAAGTCGATTCAGCAGTCGGGCATTGATCCAGAGACTATCGGCTATATTGAATCGGCGGCAAATGGTTCGGCGCTGGGCGATCCTATTGAAGTAATTGCCTTAACAAACGCGTTTCAACAATATACAAACAAGAAACAGTTTTGTGCGATAGGCTCTGTCAAATCCAATCTGGGTCATTTAGAGGCGGCTTCCGGTATTTCTCAGCTGACAAAAGTGCTGCTGCAGATGAAGAAAGGGACGCTGGTGCCGACAATTAATGCGATGCCTGTCAATCCAAATATTAAGCTGGAACACACGGCTTTCTATCTTCAGGAAGAAACAGAGCCATGGCATCGCTTGAATGATCCTGAAACTGGTAAACAATTGCCTCGCAGAAGCATGATCAATTCCTTCGGAGCGGGGGGAGCCTATGCCAATCTTATTATAGAAGAATATATGGAGACGGCCCCTGAGAAAGAACATATCGCTCTCCGCCAGCAGGAATTCACTGCCGTTTTTTCAGCCAAAACAAAATGGAGCCTGCTTAGCTATCTAGAAAATATGCAATTGTTTTTAGAGAAGGAAGCTTCTCTGGATATTGAACCCGTTGTACAGGCTTTACACAGGAGAAACCATAATTTAGAGCATAGGGCTGCATTTACAGTGACATCGACTCAAGAGCTGATCGAGAAACTAAAGGTGTTCCGAACATCAAGAGAAAGCTCACTCCAGCAAGGCATCTATACATCATTCGATTTACAGCCATGTGCAGAATCAGCATCTAGGGATAGAGAAATAAACGCAGCAGAGCAATGGGCACAAGGGGCATCGATTGCTTTTAAAGAAGCTGATATAGGGAACCGATCAGGCTGGGTTCATCTGCCTCACTATGCATTTGACCATAATACATCATTTCATTTCGATGTATCGTCTATCAATGAGAAATCGTCAGATGTTGAAGACAATATCAATCAGCCGGTCATTCAAGATCAATTCACTTATGATGAGCCTTACGTTCAAGGACACGTCTTCAACAATGAACGGATGCTTGTCGGTGCCACATATGTCAGTCTGGCCATTGAAGCATTTTTTAACCTGTTCCCTGAGGAAAACAGCGGCCGTATCAGCAAATTAAGTTATATCAGTCCAATTGTCATCAAACAAGGCGAGACCATTGAACTTCAGGCAAAGCCGCTGCAAAAAGATCAAGTCATAGAACTGCAAATCATGTATCGCGAGCCGTCCTCCGGTTTGTGGAAGCCTGCCGCAATCGGACAATGCGGGATCGGTTCTTTTGAGCCCAAAAAAGTCAATATCGAGAACGTTAAGCATTCATTAACTAAGCTTCATCACATCGATCAGATGTATAAAACCGGAAACGGTCCTGAATGGGGAGAGTTATTTAAGACAATTACTCATCTCTACAGAGATCACAAGTCTATACTGGCAAAAATTCGCCTGCCCCAAAGCGGGCTGGCAAACGGGCACCATTACATTGTAAGCCCATTGATGACAAACAGCGCGTACTTGGCTATCCTCAGTTTCTTAGAGCAGTTTGACATGACAGGCGGCTTCCTGCCGTTTGGAATCAATGATATCCAGTTTACAAAGCAAACGATAAAAGGGGATTGCTGGCTTTTGATTACATTGGTTAAGAATACAGGTGACATGCTGCTGTTTGATGTAGATGTGATCAATGAGTCGTCAGAAACAGTGCTGCACTACTCGGGCTACTCGCTTAAACAGCTTCGTATTTCGAATCAAAGAGGAAATCAAAATAAGGCCATCAAAGCCAGCAATCTGAAAGATCGTATCAGAAGCTATGTAACAGATAAACTGGCAGTAAACATGGCCGATCCGTCAAAATTGTCTCTTGCAAAAGCGCATATCATGGATTTTGGAATCGATTCTTCTCAATTGGTTGCACTGACAAGGGAGATGGAAGCAGAGACAAAGATCGAATTAAATCCGACTCTGTTTTTTGAGTATCCGACTATTCAAGAGCTAATCGACTTTTTTGCGGACAAACATGAAGCATCTTTTGCTCAGCTGTTTGGTGAAGATCATCAGCAGGAAGAACGCCCAGCTCAAATCGAAAACCAAATGAAACAGATTCCGGCATACGAGACGAACACGGATAAAACAATCGAACACGCGGCAGACGGCATAGCCATTATCGGCATGTCGGGACAGTTTCCGAAAGCAAACAGCGTAACGGAATTTTGGGATAACCTTATCCAAGGAAACAACTGTGTCTCTGAAGTGCCGAAAGACCGCTGGGACTGGCGCAAATATGCCGCAGCCGATAAGGAAGGGCAATCAAGCCTTCAATGGGGCGGTTTTATAGAAGGAATAGGTGAGTTTGATCCCCTGTTTTTTGGCATATCGCCTAAAGAAGCGGCGCATATGGACCCACAGGAGTTTCTGCTCTTGATACATGCATGGAAGGCGATGGAAGATGCAGGCTTAACAGGGCAGGTTGTATCCAGCCGCCCGACAGGAGTATTTGTCGCAGCCGGCAATACGGATACAGCTGTGGTTCCTTCCCTAATTCCAAACCGTATATCCTATGCACTTGATGTAAAAGGGCCAAGTGAATATTATGAAGCTGCCTGTTCCTCAGCTCTCGTGGCTTTGCACAGAGCTATACAATCCATTCGAAACGGCGAATGTGAGCAAGCCATTGTCGGGGCTGTGAATTTGCTGCTTTCACCAAAAGGCTTTATTGGCTTCGACTCAATGGGCTATTTGAGTGAGAAAGGGCTGGCCAAATCCTTTCAAGCAGATGCAAATGGCTTTGTCAGAAGTGAAGGAGCAGGAGTTCTCATCATTAAACCATTGCAAAAAGCCATTGAAGATTCTGACCATATTTATTCGGTTATTAAAGGTTCAGGTGTATCGCATGGCGGCAGGGGAATGTCACTTCACGCGCCAAATCCGGTCGGCATGAAGGATGCAATGCTGAAGGCTTATCAAGGAGCGCAAATTGATCCCAAAACGGTGACCTATATAGAAGCGCATGGGATCGCCTCTCCATTGGCAGACGCGATAGAAATAGAGGCGTTAAAGTCAGGCTGCAGTCAGCTCGAATTGGAACTTCCACAGGAAGTACGGGAGGAAGCGCCATGTTATATCAGCAGCTTAAAGCCGAGCATCGGACACGGTGAACTCGTATCAGGCATGGCTGCTCTTATGAAGGTCAGCATGGCGATGAAGCATCAAACAATACCAGGCATAACCGGATTTTCGTCTTTGAATGACCAGGTGTCATTAAAGGGCACCCGTTTCCGAGTGACTGCCGAGAATCAGCAATGGAGGGATTTAAGTGACGATGCAGGCAAAAAAATTCCGCGCAGAGCGAGTATCAACAGCTATAGCTTTGGAGGCGTAAATGCGCACGTCATTTTAGAAGAATATATTCCTTTACCAAAACCACCGGTTAGTATGAGTGAGAATGGTGCCCACATTGTAGTTCTTTCTGCAAAGAATCAAGACAGGCTAAAAGCAATTGTTCAACAGCAGCTTGACTATCTGAATAAACAACAAGCACTGTCATTACAAGATTATGCTTATACACTCCAAACCGGCCGAGAGGAAATGGAAGACCGCCTGGCGCTCGTCGTCCGCAGTAAAGAAGAACTGGTAATCGGCTTGCAAGAACACTTAGCTGCAGAAAAAGGCGATAAGCCGAAAAGTTCTATACCTGTCTTTAGCGGAAATGCAGAAAATGGCTCGTCAGATCTCGAAGCCTTGCTGGATGGTCCATTAAGAGAAATGGTGATCGAGACTTTGTTGTCTGAAAACAACCTTGAAAAGATCGCGTTTTGCTGGACAAAAGGGGTGCAAATCCCATGGGAGAAGCTTTATCAAGGAAAAGGTGCCCGCAGAATACCGTTGCCAACCTATCCATTTGAAAAGAGAAGCTGCTGGAACGGCTTTCAAGCAGTAGAGAATACGCCTTCTGTTTCACAGGATGAGCGTATCAACAACAGCAGCGATCATCACATATTAGCAAATGTACTAGGGATGGCTCCGGATGAACTGCAGCCTCATAAGCCATTGCAGCAGTATGGATTTGATTCAATTTCTTGCATACAGTTATTACAGCAATTGCAATCAAAGGTGGACCCTCTCATTGCCTTGACGGAGCTTCAAGCATGCCATACTGTTCAGGACATGATGGACTTGATCGCAAAGAAACAGGAGGATACATCCTTACAAAATGATCAAGCTCGCACGTTTCCGGAATTGATACCGTTAAATGACGGCAAGCGGGGGCGCCCTGTCTTTTGGTTCCATGGCGGAGTAGGAGGAGTTGAAATCTATCAGCAATTTGCACAAAAGAGCCAGCGCCCTTTTTACGGCATTCAAGCCAGAGGATTCATGACTGATTCTGCTCCTTTGCACGGAATTGAACAAATGGCTTCCTATTATATAGAGATCATTCGATCCATACAGCCTGAAGGTCCTTATGATGTAGGCGGATATTCCTTAGGCGGGATGATTGCATATGAAGTCACTCGCCAGCTGCAAAGCCAAGGCCTTGCTGTCAAAAGCATGGTGATGATTGACTCCCCATATCGTTCTGAGACAAAAGAGAATGAGGCATCTATGAAAACGTCAATGCTGCAAACAATTAATACGCTGCTGGCATCGATTGCGAAACGGGAAAAACTTACGGATGTTCTCATCAGCCGTGAAGAGGTGGACATAAGCTTAGAGGATGAAGAATTCCTGTCTGAGTTGATTGACTTGGCAAAAGAACGAGGGCTAAACAAACCAGATAAGCAAATACGTGCGCAGACTCAGCAAATGATGAAAACACAGCGCGCCTATGATTTGGAGTCGTACACTGTTAAGCCTCTCCCTGATCCTGAGACGGTAAAATGTTATTATTTCCGCAACAAAAGCAGGTCTTTCTTTGGTGATTTAGACACTTATTTCACTTTATCAAATGAAAAAGAACCGTTTGATCAAGCTGCCTATTGGGAGGAATGGGAGCGGCAAATTCCCCATTTCCACCTGGTGGATGTCGATTCAAGCAACCACTTCATGATATTAACCGAACCGAAAGCGTCAACAGCCATGTTAGAATTTTGCGAAAAGCTCTATTCAAACAGGGGAGTAGTGAATGCGAATTTCCTTAAGGCTTTCCGAAAGAAACATGAAGCGAGGGAAGAAAAAGAAACAGATGAATTGGTGAAGCGCTGAGAAAACACTAACGCCCCCTCTTTTAAAAGGGGGCGTTTTGAATGTTATTTTGAAAGTGAAACAGGAAGACTTTCTAACCCTCTTAAAAAGACATTTTTTCTCCATTGAATGTCATCAGGTGCAACCGCAAGTTCAATATCAGGAAATCTCTTCAGAAGTGCGTTAAATGCAATGTGGCCTTCCAGCCTGGCAAGAGGCGCTCCTAAGCAGAAATGAATGCCAAAACCGAAAGAAATATGTCTGTTAGGCGACCGATTTATATTTAATATTTCGGGGTTCTCAAAAAAATTCGGGTCGCGATTGGCAGATCCAATGCCTATAAAAATCATGTCTCCTCTTTTGATCGAATACCCCTTATATGTAAAGTCTTCAATGGCCCACCGATTTGCCATCATAATGACAGGTGAGGTGTATCGCAGCAATTCTTCAACCGCTGTAGCGATCATTTCAGGATGCTGCTTGAGCTTCTCACATTCCTTCATGTGCTGCAGCAATGCGAGGGTGCCTGAGCCGAGTAAGTTAACAGTCGTCTCAAGGCCGGCTACAACGAGCAAGAACAGCATCGAATAGAGCTCTTTTTCGCTTAACTTGCAGCCGTTTTCCTCAGCATGCACAAGTTTGCTGATTAAATCGTCTTTTGGCTTTATCCTTCTGTCATGGATCAGCTTGGCGATATAATCTTTAAATTCACGAAGAGCCTGATTTGTCAGCTCTCTATTACCTTCAGAGGTATCAACCATCGCATTGGTCCAGATTTGAAACTGTGACCGATCTTCTTTTGGGATTCCCATCAATTCAGATATAACAATAAAAGGCAAAGGGGAAGCGAAGGATTTCATGATATCCGCTTTATTTTCTTTTTCCATTTCATCTAAAAGCTGTTCAGCAATTTGTTCAATGCTGCCGCGCAGATTTTCAATGGTTCGGGGAGTAAATGCTTGATGAACAAGTGATCGCAGGCGGGTATGGTCAGGTGTGTCTTTTGCCAGCATATGATCGGATACAAAATCGATATCTTCACTAACGTTGAGCATTTTAATTTGTTCTTGGTTCATCACATTTTTTACGTCTCTTGTAATTCGATTGTCTTTTAAAAAGGCCATACAATCATCGTATCGGGTAATTAACCAGGCCGGATATGTGGCTCCGAACCGTTTTAATTCAAATCGGTGAATGGGCTCTTCCTCTCTAAATCGTCCTAAAACTGAAAAAGGATTGTGATGAAACTCTTTACCATGCGGATGAAACATCAATTTTTCCATTTGCATTCTCCTCGCCTAATAGGGTAAATAGATGAATCAAATTGCTGAATTAGTTTACAAAAAACAGAATGATTTGAAATGTAATCCTGTCTCTAAAACTATATATCTATTTTAGGAGTCATTCAATAGGGTGAAGAACGAAAAAAGTGAAAAACGGCTCGATATAAAGCAGCGCCTTTGAACGAAAGCTCAAAGGCGCTACGCTGTATTATTTTGATGAAAGTGACTGTCAGCTGTGCTGGATATCAATTGTATATACTGCACGATCTGTTACGACCTTCAATCCTTCGTTTTCTTGGTGAATATGAATGTCACCTAATAAAGGAATCTCATAGGCATTTTGCGGAAGCGGTACGTTTCCGTCCTCAGTGAATGTTGTTCCTTCGCCTTCTAAAACAAGCTCTTCTTTCGCAACATAATCATCAGGATGATTCGTACTGCGTATAGCCACTTTTTGAAGGTGGAGAACAATCTGATCCAAGTCTGATATCTCTTCATCATGGGTCAATTCACCTTTTCTAATATCAAGCGTCTGGCCGACTTTTGATTCCAGCCATTGAGAAAGCTGTGTATTCGTGTGTGCCATCAATATTCCTCCTTTTGATCTACACGATACTATTCCCAATTGCTGCATCTTTTACACGGAAAAGAGCCGCCTCACTCTTTATGTATGAAACAATTCGCTGTTGAGAGCCTTGATATAGCGTACGGCAGAACGCTGGACCGCTTCACTTGCATTTTCTTTGACAACTTTAGAAAAAGCATTGTAAAGCCGGTTGAATTGAAGCGGTTTTACTTTGGCTGCTATTTCTTCAACTTTGGAGGCGGGAAGGGGAATGAGATTTGGGTAGCTGTACATAAAGCTGACCCAGTTTCGGTCCGCCGCAACCGTAATGATATCTCCGGTCAATAGACACCCTTTCCCTTCATTGCCCTTGCTCCAATGCAAAACAGCACCGCCTTTAAAATGTCCGCCCAGTCGGTAAAGGTCCAGTCCCGGCTTTACGTTGAGCGTTTCCCCTGACCAGAAGTGAATGTGATTGCTTGGCCTTGTCACCCATTCTTTATCATCCTCATGGATATAGATCGGCGCCTGAAACGCTTCAGCCCACTCAACCTGAGTAGAGTAATAATGCGGATGAGACAAGGCGATGGCTTGAATACCGCCTAATTCGTTGATTTGGTCAATTGTCTTTTGGTCAAGATATGTCATGCAATCCCATAGCACATTGAAGCCCTTATGCTGGATAAGATGGGCTGTTTGTCCAATCGCAAACTCTGGTTCAGTTTTGATGCTGTAAAGATGCTCTTCTTCCTTTTGGAGGATGTTTTGAAGGGTTCCTTTCTCACGCATGTCTTCAAGGGTTGTCCAACTTTGTCCATCGGGATGAATATACTGCCTTTCATCCTCGCAAATCAGACACGAGTTGGGCGGATCTACAGTCTGTGCATGTTGCACACCGCATGTGTTGCAGATATAATATGGCACTTTCTTCACTTCCTTCATCTATTTTCCATTATTTTACCTTATGATTATGAATATTCAAACAAAAAACCGGCAGTTCTGCTGAAAGAGAATTGCCGGCTTTTGATGATGTTTATTGGCCGGGAACGGAATTTTCTGCGTTGACAGCGCCCGCTCCGTAGATATTCGGATCTTCATCTTTCCATTTGTCCGTGCCGTTTTTCAAAAGCTCTTTTACTTCATCGGGGGTAAGATCCGGGTTTTGCTGAAGAATTAAAGCTGCGATTCCTGCGCAAATCGGTGTTGCCATCGAGGTTCCTGACATTGTAAAGTACTGAGACCCTACACGGCTTGACTTTTGGAGCTTATCAATATAAGAATTCGGAGAGCGAAGGGAAATAATATTAACACCCGGCGCTAAAATATCGGGCTTTTCTTTCCCGTATACTGTCGGGCCGCGGCTTGAGAAGGAAGCGACAGTATCATCATCGCTGCTTGCAGTATTGTTATCGTCAAGCGCACCTACTGTAATCACCTTTTCGCTCACGCCCGGGCTTGCAATGGTCTGCGAATCAGGGCCTGAGTTTCCGGCAGCGACACAGACGACAATCCCTGCGCTCCACGCTTCCTCAACCGCTCTGACTAACGGATCTTCCTGTTCATGATCATATCTAAGGGCATCGCCCCCGAGCGACATGCTAATAATATCAATCGGTTCATCGGGGTTGTCCTCATTGTATTGAATACACCACTCAACACCCTCTATAATATCTGCTAACGTTCCTGAACCCTGCTTGTTTAATACCTTTACGCCGATGAGATTGGCTTCCGGTGCAGGTCCGCGGTATTGACCGGAAGAGGATGCACCGCTGCTTGCGACATCACCTGCACAGTGTGTGCCATGACCATTATCATCGTACGGCTCTGTTTTTTGATTGACCATGTCCGCGAATCCGATAATTCTGCCTTCTAGATCAGGATGCGGGTAGATTCCTGTATCGACAACAGCGACAGTAACACCTTTTCCTGTCAGGGTTTGCCCGTTTCTGACGACTTCCTTCGCATGGCTTGCTTCGGTTGCCGTGTCTAAAAGCGCTTTGACTTCGCGGTTTAAATACACTTTACGGATATTGCTGCATTCAGAGAGAAGGGAATGTAATGCTGAAGGAGTAACCTCCGCGCTGCAGCAATTGATTTTGTTGAAGCGGCTTTTTAGCTTGCTGCGTTTTTCTTTTTGCAGAACCTCTCCAGCCATTTGAAAGCCGGTCTCGTGACAGCCTTCCTCAAATTCGATAATGACTGACATTTTTTTTCTGTTTTGCAATTTGGTTTCGAAAAATTTATGCAAGAAGCAAGGAGTCCATTTGAAGGGCCTGTAAAGCTGCAATACGGTTTCCCGTAACGGCCAATCTAGCTTGTGAGCATTTGCTCTCACCATTTGTACCATAGAGTACCCAAACATGTATTTTCCTCCTATTATAAGGTTCTCTGTATACTCTATGAACAGATGATAGGTTTGGTAAGTTTGTTTGTCCTCTATAAGAGACAGACAAGAGTTTGTTTTTCTGAATCTTTCGCATTAGATACGATAGATTCAGAAGTTGAGGAAATCATTGGGGATTGAAAAAGAACGTTTGTTCGTATTATAATGTGATCATATCAAACTGGGAAGGGGAGAGCAACCGTATGAATTTCTACTTGCACCGATCTTTGGAAAGCCAAATGCCAATCAGCATTATATATATGAAGAAAGACGGAACGATTAGTAAAAGAACGATTATTGTGAGACAGAAAAGCAAAACGAAAATCAAAGCATTTTGTTTTTCGAAACAACAGATCAGAACATTTTTATTGGACTCTATCCTCTCCTGTGACTTTGTGAGAACAAATAAGCAAAATCTCTATTCTGCAGGCCGGTAACAGCTGTCCGTCTCAGCAACCGGGCAGCCTGTTACTAAAACCCTCCTTGAACCTATATACATTTATTTGCCAAGTGAGGTTGTTCCTACCTTTTATGTCTTTCCTCTCAACCTTTTTTCACTCTTATTTGAAATGAACCGCTAATAACCGTGACAATCAATTGATTTTTTGAAACCGGGAACTTTTTCACTGATGATATTGTGTATACAATGGTAAGATAAAACCTATTGGCTAAACCTCATATAATGAACCGCGCCATTCTTATGAAAGGAGTTAAACATGAGAAGATTTTTACTAAATGTCATATTAGTCTTAGCCATTGTCTTGTTCTTGAGATATGTTCATTACTCATTGGAACCTGAACCATCAAATCAGCCAGATACATATTCAAATTTCAGCAGCTTGGCAGAGAATGAGAGCCCAGCCGATTACGATATTTCATATAATGAGAAAAAAGGAAGCAAAGTCTTAATTATGTCTCCGCATGGCGGAAGAATTGAAGGCGGAGTAAGTGAGCTTGTGCGTTATTTCAATAATGAATACTCTACATACCTGTTTGAAGGGTTGAAGTCCCACGATAACCAAACACTGCACATTACAAGCACCAACTTTGATGAGCCATTGGCAAAAAAGAAAATCAAGGAGCATCAATATGTGGTGGCTTTTCACGGATATAAAGGAGAGAACAAGAATACGCTTGTAGGGGGAACAGACCGAAAACGGGCTAAAATGATTGTGAGAGCCCTTGAGCGGAGAGGGTTTTCCGCTGAGTTAGCGTCGTCTAAAAGCGGTCTTGCTGGATTGAATGCCGAAAACATTAATAACCAAGGGGAAACGGGGCTAAGTATCCAGCTGGAAATCAGCCGTGAGCAGAGAGAAGCATTTTTTGATGATTTTTATTATAAAAATAGAAAATACACAAAGAACAGTGAATTTTATGCTTATGTCAGTGCGATCAAAGGTGTCCTGGAAAAAGAGTATTCGTAACAAGCAGATCAGAAGACAAAATAAGAGAAGATCAGTAGACTGAAATAGGATAAAAAAGGAGGCAAAACAATGGCAGATCATCATTTTTATTTAAAAGCGAATTGGCCGGGTAACCGCAATGATGTCGGTACGATCGAAAGCGGAAACCTGATCACATCGATTTCCATTCCTAAAGAAATGGATGGCCCGGGAGAAGGGACCAACCCAGATGAAATGCTTCTCGGGGCGGCAGCGACCTGTTACATTATTACACTTGCAGCGATGATGGAGAGAAGCGGGCTGGAAAAAGAAGACTTACAGATGGAGTCAGAAGGCATTGTCGACGTCACAAAAGGAGTCTTTACATACAAAAAGATCATTCACCGTCCCTCTGTCGTGCTTAAACATGATGCTTCACAAGACGACGTCGCATTGGCGCACAAGCTTTGTAAAAAAGCGGAGTCGTCATGCATGATTTCGCGTGCAATTCAAGGAAATGTCGAGCTGCAGCTTGAAGCCTCTGTGAAACTGGGTGGAGAATAAAGAAAACAGACGGTCACTCACAGGCCGTCTGTTTTTTATCTTCAGCGTGGGCTTTCGATTGATTTAGCACGACCACGCCTGCAATGACAAGCGTGAGACCGAATACACCTTTTAAACTGATGGTTTCGCCAAAAAGCAAAAACCCGACAATTGCTGTAAGTGCGGTACCAACGCCCGACCATGTTGCATACGCGCTTGATAAGTCAATTGTTTTTAAAGAAAAGCTTAGAAACGTAAAAGCAGAAAGAAATCCGACTATGACTCCGGCAATGGGCCAGGCTTGTGTAAATCCTTCTGAAAGCTTCAGCATCGTGCTCCCAAACACTTCAGATACAATGGCGAGAGCCAAATAAAGCAATCCTCTCATCTTCATCACTCCTTTACTGCCAATTAAGTAACACGACCCCTGATAGTAATAAAAGAATCCCGATAAGCCCTTTGGCATTCAGATCTTCCTTGAACCATTTTACTCCGATCACTGTCGTCAGCACCGTGCCCGCCCCGCTCCAAGTCGCATAGGAGAGGCTCAGGGGAATATGGTTTAAAGTCAGGGACAGCATATAAAAGGCGAGGGAATAGCCAATAACGACCAAAGCACTTGGCTTCCACTTTTTGAAGCCATCAGATACTTTCAGCATGGCTGCTCCTATCGATTCCGAACATATGGCAATCGTGAGGAATATATATCCTATCAACATCATGAATTCTCCTCACTATATTTTTAGATTAGAAAAAACTTCAGCTAGAAAAATATTAGTGTATGCCTATGTATGAGTCAAGAGATTCATTTTCACACACTAAAAAAGACCCCTTTTTAAGGGGTCTTTTGCGTTTAATAATAAAAAGGGAACGGGGCATACGGATAATAGGGGTATCCGCCATACAAATAAGGATTAAATAAAGCGCTTCCTATAAGCCCGCCTGCAAGGCCACCGATAAACGGTCCTCCAAAAAATCCGAATGGCCGGCCAAACCCATAACCAAATCCGGGTCTTCCAAACCCGTAACCGAACCCGAACGGTCTTCCAAACCCAAATGGTCTCCCGAATCCGAACGGCCTTCCAAATATTCTTGTATCTTCAGGGCTGAAATGCTCTAACTCGTTCATGTTTTCTTTCCTCCTGTAATAAAGTGTAGATGATGCAGTGTATTCACCCTGCCCGGATTTGATTGGGCGAATCGAGGAAAAGGAGGATGTGAACACATTGGGCCTGTATCAGTCTGACTGGTCAAAAGCACCGCCCCACGCACATGCTTATCATGTCAAAACAACGAGAGAACAGGGCCATTATCATCTCATCGAAGGGTTTACTCAGCCGGCAAACGGATCAAATACCGATCAGCATACACATTACTATACAGGGATCACTTCATTTGAAAACGGCCATTTTCATCGGTATTACGGAATCTCAGGACCGGCGATTCCCTTAGCAGATGGCACACATTATCATGAAATCGAAGAAACGACGTATCTGGCCTATAACGAGCCGATTGAGATCCAGTACGGAGGGGTTGTGTACGATCCCGGAGATGACAGAAGAAAAACGCATCGTCATACCCTGAAAGGAAAGACAAGGGAAATTGTCGGCAATGAGCCGCTCGGCTGGTAGAAGGATGTTTACCGATGCAAAAAAAGGGCAAAATGGATAGGTGGTTGTCCATGTTGAATGCTATAATGGGGGGAGATTTATAAAAGAGAGTGATACATATTGAATAATACGAAGCAGCCCGTTGTCATTTTAGTCGGACCGACGGCAGTGGGGAAAACCAATTTAAGTATTCAGCTAGCCAAATCCTTAAACGCGGAAATTATCAGCGGAGATTCGATGCAGATTTATAAAGGGATGGATATTGGAACAGCTAAAATTACCGAACAGGAGATGGAGGGAGTGCCCCATCATCTGATTGACATTTTAGATCCCCAAGACTCTTTCTCTACTGCCGATTATCAAAGCTTAGTAAGAAATAAAATCAGCGAGATTGCAAATAGAGGAAAGCTTCCGATGATTGTCGGCGGTACAGGGCTTTATATACAATCTGTGCTTTACGATTATACATTTACGGAAGAGGCAAATGATCCCGTGTTTCGAGAGAGCATGCAAATGGCTGCTGAGCGGGAAGGCGCTGACTTTCTTCATGCCAAACTTGCTGCAGCAGATCCCGAGGCAGCAGCTGCGATTCATCCGAATAATACAAGAAGAGTCATTCGCGCACTGGAAATTTTACATACGTCCGGAAAAACGATGTCCCAGCATTTGAAGGAACAAAAACGAGAACTTCTGTACAATGCAGTGTTAATTGGCCTGACAATGGATAGAGACACGCTTTACGAAAGAATTAATCAGCGGGTCGATATGATGATGCAGTCAGGCCTTCTTCCGGAAGTGAAACGCTTATACGACAAGAACGTGAGAGACTGTCAATCAATACAGGCGATAGGCTATAAAGAGCTGTATGCATATTTTGACGGTTTTGTGACACTTTCCGATGCTGTCGAACAGCTAAAGCAGAACTCGAGGCGGTATGCGAAACGCCAGTTGACGTGGTTTCGCAACAAAATGCAGGTCACATGGTTCGATATGACACCGCCTGTTGATATGGAGCTGAAAAAAAAGGAAATTTTCACACATATAGCAGGAAAACTCGAACTTTAATCGAAACTGTATGATATAGAGAATCAAGGAGGACGAAACATGAAACCGATTAATATTCAGGATCAGTTTTTGAATCAAATCCGGAAAGAAAATACGTATGTCACTGTTTTTTTGCTGAACGGCTTTCAGTTGCGGGGCCAGGTGAAAGGCTTTGATAACTTTACCGTATTGTTGGAATCGGAAGGTAAGCAGCAGCTTATATATAAACATGCGATCTCAACGTTTGCGCCGCAAAAAAACGTCCAGCTTGAACTCGAATAGATCAAAAAATGCCATGTCAAGACATGAGGAAAGGCTGCCGGGGGTTCCCGGCGGCCATTTTTAACATGCATCCACTTTTGCTCCAAGCTTTTTGTGTAAGCTGACCATGCCAAGGCACGGTCTTTTTTTATGAGAACAACATACGGAAGTAAAATGGTATATTATGTATAAAATGAATTTGGGAGTGATCGACCTTGTTTGAAAGTGAAGCAGAACTGAGACGAATCAGGATTGCACTTGTATGGATAGCTGTCTTTTTACTGTTCGGGGCGTGCGGGAATCAAGATACCATTATTGAAACAGACAGCGGCAATTCAGACTATGAAACGCCTCAGCCCACCTCGTTTCCACTTGAACATAACCATTTTGGCGTTATGGAGGACGGCTATATCAAAATTTATGAGTATAATGAGTCCCGCAATGAGGTAAAGCTGAAGAAAGAATACGCGGATGATGAGCTTGAATAAAATTCACAAGCATTCGAATTTACAAAGCGGATGCCAGCCGCTAAACTAAATACAGACACAGATCAAACAGAGGGTGAAAACATGAAGCATAAAGTGATCGTGAATCATTGGGAAGAAATTTGCGAAGATGATTCTTGCTATGAATACGGAACAAGTATCATTGTGAACGGAAAAGAATTAATCAGAGAAGCGTCAATTATCACTGCTTTGAAGGCGGTTTTAGAAGAGATCGGCGCGGATGTTGAAATAGAAGAAACAGTAGAGAGCGAAAAATGCTGTGATAGCTTAAGAAAAAAAAATCTAGACTACTAAGCAGTTTTTTTTCATGTTATGATATACATCGGCTAAAAACGACACCCCGAGTAGGACGAGAGATGATTCTCGTTCTGCTCTCTTTTTTGGGCCCTAATGAGTCTGCCCATTTGCCTGATTTGATCAAAATATGAATTTTTCATAAAAACGAATCTACATATTGTGTTTTTGCTAGAGGGTAGTATACTATATATAGTGTTAGTGATGAGAGATTCATATTTTTGATAGGTCGTGATAAAACGTGGTACAAATCATATTTGATTCGAAAACAGGGAATGTTCAGCGGTTTGTGAATAAAACAGGCTTTCAGCAGATACGCAAGGTGGACGAAATGGACCACGTGGACACTCCGTTTGTTTTGGTCACCTACACGACAAACTTCGGCCAGGTACCGGCATCAACACAATCATTTCTCGAAAAATACGCCCATCTCTTATTAGGAGTCGCTGCGAGCGGCAACAAAGTATGGGGCGATAACTTTGCAAAAAGCGCCGATACCATTTCAAGACAATATCAGGTGCCGATCTTGCACAAATTTGAACTCAGCGGCACATCTAAAGACGTTGAATTGTTTACTCAGGAGGTAGAAAGAGTTGTCACAAAATCAAGTGCCAAAATGGATCCAGTTAAATAACGAAATCATGATCCAAAAAGATGGGAAATTCCAGTTTGATAAGGATAAAGAGGCTGTACATAGCTATTTTGTAGATTATATCAATCAAAACACAGTCTTCTTTCACGATTTAAAAGAGAAGCTGGATTATTTGGTTGAAAATCAATACTACGAAGAGGAATTCTTAAGCCTTTATTCTTTTGAAGACATTAAAGAAGTGTTTAAGACAGCTTACGCTAAGAAGTTTCGTTTTCCTTCCTTCATGAGTGCGTTTAAATTCTATAATGACTATGCTTTGAAAACGAATGACAAGAAAAAAATCCTCGAGCGTTATGAGGACCGGATCTCAATTGTTGCGCTGTTCTTCGCTAACGGCGACACTGAGAAAGCAAAAGAATATGTAAACCTGATGATCAATCAAGAATATCAGCCGAGCACACCGACATTTTTGAATGCCGGCAGAAAACGCCGCGGTGAACTTGTGAGCTGCTTCTTGCTCGAAGTTAATGATTCTTTAAATGACATTTCAAGAGCAATCGATATCTCCATGCAGCTTTCTAAGCTTGGCGGCGGGGTTTCTCTTAACCTGTCCAAGCTTCGCGCGAAAGGTGAAGCCATTAAAGATGTTGAGAATGCGACAAAAGGCGTTGTAGGCGTCATGAAGCTTCTTGATAACGCGTTCCGTTACGCTGACCAAATGGGACAAAGACAAGGGTCCGGCGCGGCGTATTTAAACATTTTCCACCGCGATATCAATGATTTTCTTGATACGAAAAAGATTTCTGCGGATGAAGATGTGCGTGTCAAAACGCTTTCGATCGGTGTTGTCATTCCGGATAAGTTCGTTGAGCTTGCACGCGAGGACAAAGCGGCTTATGTATTCTACCCGCACACGATTTATAAAGAGTACGGCCAGCACATGGATGAGATGGACATGAACGAAATGTACGACAAGTTTGTCGACAACCCTCGGGTGAAAAAGGAAAAAATCAACCCGCGGAAACTGCTTGAAAAATTGGCGATGCTTCGTTCTGAATCAGGCTATCCATACATCATGTTCCAAGATAACGTCAATAAAGTGCATGCGAATAACCATATTTCCAAGGTCAAATTTTCTAACCTTTGCTCTGAAGTGCTGCAGGCATCTCAAGTTTCTTCATACACAGACTATGATGAAGAAGATGAAATCGGTCTGGATATTTCCTGCAACCTGGGTTCGCTTAACATTCTCAATGTCATGGAGCATAAATCAATCGAAAAGACAGTCAAGCTTGCGACAGACTCTTTAACACACGTGTCTGAAACAACTGACATCCGTAATGCGCCTGCTGTAAGACGGGCAAACAAAGCGATGAAATCAATCGGCCTCGGTGCTATGAACCTTCACGGCTACCTTGCGCAAAACGGCATTGCGTATGAAAGTCCGGAAGCGCGTGACTTTGCAAACACGTTCTTTATGATGGTGAACTTCTACTCCATCCAGCGTTCTGCGGAAATCGCAAAAGAGAAGGGCGAAACATTTGATCAATATGAAGGATCAACCTATGCGACAGGTGAATACTTCGACAAATACGTTTCAACTGATTTCTCACCGAAATACGAAAAAATCGCCAACCTGTTTGAGGGTATGCATATCCCGACGACAGAGGACTGGGAAAAGCTAAAAGCATTTGTCGCTGAACACGGCATGTATCACAGCTACAGATTATGCATTGCGCCGACAGGCTCTATCTCATATGTTCAATCAAGCACGGCGTCTGTTATGCCGATTATGGAACGGATTGAAGAACGAACATACGGCAACTCAAAAACGTACTACCCAATGCCTGGGCTTGCATCTAATAACTGGTTCTTCTATAAAGAAGCCTACGATATGGACATGTTCAAGGTTGTGGATATGATCGCCACTATCCAGCAGCACATTGATCAGGGAATCAGCTTTACATTGTTCTTAAAAGACACAATGACGACCCGTGATTTAAACCGAATCGATCTGTATGCACATCATAGAGGTATTAAAACCATTTACTATGCAAGAACGAAAGATACTGGGCAAGACAGCTGCCTTTCTTGTGTTGTTTGATTAAAGGAGAGTTTATAGTGACAAAAATTTATGACGCAGCAAACTGGTCAAAGCATGAAGACGATTTTACCCAAATGTTCTATAACCAAAACGTGAAACAGTTCTGGCTTCCGGAAGAGATTGCTTTAAACGGAGATCTTCTCACATGGAAGTACCTCGGAAAAAATGAGCAGGATACTTATATGAAGGTACTGGCCGGACTTACGCTTCTTGATACAGAGCAGGGGAATACGGGGATGCCGATCGTGGCTGAACACGTAGATGGCCACCAGCGGAAAGCGGTGCTGAACTTTATGGCGATGATGGAGAACGCTGTCCATGCGAAGTCGTACTCTAATATTTTCATGACCCTTGCACCGACTGAAACGATCAATGAAGTATTTGAATGGGTTAAACAAAATAAATATTTGCAGAAAAAAGCGCAAATGATTGTCGGGCTTTACAAAGCCATTCAAAAAGATGATGAAATTTCACTGTTCAAAGCGATGGTTGCTTCCGTCTATCTGGAAAGCTTCCTTTTCTACAGCGGTTTCTATTATCCGTTATATTTCTACGGACAAGGAAAACTGATGCAAAGCGGTGAGATCATTAACCTGATCCTTCGTGACGAAGCGATTCACGGCGTGTATGTCGGTCTCCTTGCTCAGGAAATTTATAATAAACAGACAGAAGAGAAAAAAGCAGAGCTTCGTGAATTTGCGATTGACCTTCTGAATCAGTTATATGAAAATGAGCTTGAATATACAGAGGACTTGTACGATCAAGTCGGACTCTCACACGATGTAAAGAAATTCATCCGTTATAATGCGAATAAAGCGCTGATGAATCTTGGATTTGATCCATATTTCGAAGAGGAAGATATTAATCCGATCGTATTAAACGGATTAAACACAAAAACTAAATCGCATGACTTCTTCTCTATGAAGGGGAATGGCTATAAAAAAGCGACAGTTGAGCCGCTCAAAGATGATGACTTTTATTTTGAAGATGAAAAAGAGCAGATATAATATCTGCTCTTTTCGGCTTGAAGGTTCAAATGAGGAGGACGCAGTACCCATGGGAAAAATGGACGAAATGATTTTAGTTGCCCCGCGCGATAATGTGTTTAAGAAAGAAAGCTTAACCTTCCAGGGCGTGTACAGTGAAGATAGCAGAGTAGCCGAAATCATGGCTCAGATTGAAGCGGCCTATCGTGAAATGAGAAGAGGGGACGCAGAAGAAGATCCGCGTTTCAAGCAGCCGATACCTTATGTTGTCATTAAGCGTGAAGATGAAGTTTTTCTTTACGAGCGGCTGGCTGGCGGCGGTGAATCACGACTGCACAACAAGCTTTCTCTCGGCTTTGGCGGCCATATGAACGCCATCGAAGGGGCAGCTTCATTTGCTGAAGTCTTAAAGCTGAACACAGACCGTGAGCTTGAGGAAGAATTGCAAATAAATGAAGAAGATAAACAGGCGATTGTCACACTGGGATTGATCAATGATGATGAAAACAGTGTTGGCAAAGTGCATATCGGTATTCTTTCTGCGCTTCAATTAAAGCCTGGCGCACAAGTGGAAGTGAAGGAGAAAGAACAAATTGCGGGTAAATGGATGAAAGTTTCTGAATTAAAACAGGATGACATCTACAACCGTCTGGAAACATGGTCACAGTTTGTTGTTGATATTCTTGAATAAAAAAACCCGGTTTCTCGCGATGAGGAGCCGGGTTTTTTTATGAGACGCTCGTCCCCGTCTCGGCTATGATTCTAGGATCACAATAGCGTCAAAGCCGGCATTTTTCGATCTGGCAGCGAGGGTGTCTGCATTGTCTTTGGATGAAAATGCGCCAAGCTGCACTTTGTATAATCCGTCCTTTAAAAGGACAATCGAGTCAAAACCTTTGGCTTCGGCTTTACTTGCGAGCGAGTCGGCATTCGCTTTGACTTTAAATGCGCCGATTTGAACCTTATATAACCCTGAGCTGGAAGTCTTTTTAAGGTTAAAGGCTTGCTCCAGCCCGTTTGCATGTCCTCTCGCTAAGCTTTGAATAAAACTGCTCGTTTTCAGCTTATTTGCATCGGCAACGGTATCAATGAAGCCGTTCTCGGTCAAGAGGGCAGGCATTGCCGACTCCCTTAGGACGTGGAAGTTCGCTGTTTTTTTGCCGCGATCGGCAAAGTCGACAGCTTGTATCACTTCAGAGTGAATACTCGATTGATAAGTCGTCGTCGGAGCTCCTACACCTGGATAAATATAGCTTTCAAAACCTGTGCCTCCTCCGGAATTAACGTGAATGGACAAAAAGAAATCTGCTCCCCAGTTATTTGCGGCATTTGTCCGGTCGTTTAAGCTGACAAATTGGTCGCTTGTCCGGCTCAGCAGCAGAGAAACGCCTTCATATTCATTAGTTAATATCGTACGTAAGGCTAAAGCGATTTGCAGAGTTAACGTTTTTTCCTGAAGGCCATTACCTGTTGCGCCTGGATCAGACCCGCCATGGCCAGGATCAATAAAAATTTTAACCATTTTTCATCACCTCATTACAGGATATGAAAAAACACGGCTTCTGCTTGTACGATTATCATTCAACTGAAAAATGAGGAAATAACCCTTTCACACCGGGAATTATTTCTCGGGAAAGCGCACAATTCAACATGAAGCGACAACAGATACGGCCCAAAATGAAATATGTGCATATGCCATATGTTTGTATGTACTATGGGTTCGGTTAACCTGCACTGATTCCTGCTGATTTTAAGCTTTACGTTCATAAGCATTTGAAACGTAAATTGATGAGAAAAGCTCCTTTCATTAAAGACACCACTTTATAAATCGAAAAAAAGAAAAACACTTCAGGTATCTTACGGCGGGTAATACGCTTCGTACAAAAAACAGCCCGTTACATGAAAAAAGGATTGGCGAATGGGGATAATAATGAGAGAAAGAAGCTCACTATAATACTCTGACAAAATGATTAAAAACAAAATCTCATGGTTTGTCCACCCCATGTCCGTGAATACAATAAGAAATAAAGTATTTCTCGGGAAAGCGCAGGATTCCTTATTGTTCCCGAAAAAAGCAATTGTTTCGACACATGATAGGCGTTTGTCACAATCGGCATCCGCTTGAATATCATATAGAGAGAACAGAGAGGTGAAGATGTTGGAGCGCGCTGTGACTTATAAAAACAACGGACAGATCAACATTATTCTGAACGGGCAAAAGCAGGTGCTGACGAATGCTGAGGCAGAGGCGGAATATCAGGCTGCATTGCAAAAAAACGAAGCAAAGCACGGCATTTTGAAGGAAATCGAAAAAGAGATGAGCGCATTAGTTGGGATGGAGGAAATGAAACGCAACATCAAGGAAATATACGCCTGGATTTTTGTGAACCAAAAACGCGCGGAGCAAGGCTTGAAGGTTGGAAAGCAAGCGCTGCACATGATGTTTAAAGGAAATCCGGGAACGGGAAAAACGACGGTTGCACGGCTCATCGGCAAGCTGTTCTTTGAAATGAATGTCCTGTCAAAAGGCCACTTAATAGAAGCGGAGCGGGCTGACCTGGTCGGGGAGTATATCGGACACACCGCCCAAAAGACGAGAGACTTAATCAAAAAGTCATTAGGTGGCATTTTGTTTATAGACGAAGCCTACTCGCTGGCAAGAGGCGGCGAAAAGGACTTTGGGAAAGAAGCGATCGACACACTTGTCAAGCATATGGAAGACAAACAGCATGAGTTTATTTTGATACTCGCCGGATATTCACGGGAAATGGATCATTTTCTCTCGTTAAATCCCGGTCTCCAATCAAGATTTCCCATCTCCATTGATTTTCCGGATTACTCTGTGACCCAGCTCATGGAGATTGCGAAACGAATGATCGATGAAAGGGAATACCAGCTCAGTCAAGAAGCTGAATGGAAATTGAAAGATTACTTAATGACAGTGAAAAGCACGACAAGTCCCATTAAATTCAGCAATGGACGTTTTGTCAGAAATGTGATCGAAAAATCGATCAGAGCACAAGCCATGAGGCTTTTAATGGGAGACCAATACTTAAAAAGCGACTTGATGACCATCAAAAGCCAAGATCTTTCCATTAAAGAAGAAGCATCTGGATCTGCATAGACCTCTCAGTTTTTGAGAGGTCTGTTTTTTGCTCGTATTTCCGCTTTTCAAAGCAATCGATTTGTGGTATACACATGCAGGGTTTGGTATGATAATACTACTGCCCAATATGCAAAAGAAAGGAACATCCATTTGAACGAACAAGAAACGATTCAGGAGAAAGCCATTTTAGTCGGATGTCAGCTGCCGCATATCACGGATGAGCATTTTGAAAATTCTATGGAAGAGCTA
>NZ_VFNF01000003.1:0-438771 GCF_006715455.1 Bacillus sp. SJZ110
GGCACGCCGCCAGCGTTCGTCCTGAGCCAGGATCAAACTCTCCGATAAATGGATCACAGGTTAAGTTCACCGCATCCTGCGGCGACACCTGTGTGACCTGCGTCGTGCAGGCCCTAGTTTGACTGACTACGCACATTGCTGTGCGATTTATAAAAATGAATTAACAGGTACGTTTTGTCTTGTTTAGTTTTCAAAGATCATTCAATAATGGAGCGGGTGATGAGAATCGAACTCACGACATCAGCTTGGAAGGCTGAGGTTTTACCACTAAACTACACCCGCGTAGTATCTTATATTGGCGCGCCCGAGAGGAGTCGAACCCCTAACCTTTTGATCCGTAGTCAAACGCTCTATCCAATTGAGCTACGGGCGCTTATCAAGCGACTTAACTATCATACTATCATTTGATGGTGAAGTCAAGAAGTTTTTTTAAAATGTTTTTTCGAATCTTTTTCAATTCGACTTTTCTTATTATACACATTTTTAAAATCTTGTAAACACCTTAGAAAAACTTTTTTGTTTTTCGTTTTGTTTCACGCTGTTCATCAGCGACGTTTAATAATATACCATGCCTATTTTATTTGGTCAACACTTTTCCTGTATTTTTTATTCTCTTCTTTCACCCCTTCTCATGTATATATTTTATCTCATCTTACAAATAATATAAGAAAATCTCTTAAGAAGAAATGAGGCGTGTTATGTATTACTACAAAGAGGAACTGATTAATATCATTAAACCGGACAAGCCAGACCCGGCAGCTGCTAAGGTCCTGCAGGAGATATTAGGCGGTCATTACGGAGAAATGCGTACAATGATGCAGTTTTTTTTCCAAAGCTCTAATTTCAGAGGAAAGCAGAAACAGTACCGCGATCTGCTTCGCGGCATTTTTTTAGAGGAGATTGCCCACGTTGAACTGGTTCAAAACACAATCAATGCTTTATTAGATGAATCAGGCGGTGAAGGTGTCGGCAGTCAAGGTGCAGATCAAGCACCACTTAATGAAGCCGTTAAACATGCTAATCCTCATCATTATATTATTGGTGCGCAAAGTTCCCTTCCCGTTGATGCAGGGGGCAATCCGTGGAACGGGTCGTGGGTGTATAACCACGGAAACTTAATTACTGACCTGCTGGATAACCTGCTTCTTGAGTCGACAGGTGTGCTGCAAAAAACAAGAATTTATGAAATGAGCTCTAATCAGACGTTCCGCGAAACACTTGCTTTTCTGATTGTACGCGACAATGCTCACCAGAATGCATTCGCGAAAGCGCTCGAGACATTGGGCGTTGAGTGGGCGAAGCTCCTCCCTGTACCGAATTATGACATTAATAAATATCCTGAGTGCAGAAAGTATGTCGAATTAGGCTACCATAATGCACAGTTTAACTTTAGGTTGGATGAAACGAGAATCGGTGAAATCTATCAAGGGAAATCTCCAAGCCGAAATGGCGGAGAGTTGCAAGTAATAGATCCTCCGGCAGGGTTTCCCGTACCAGTGCTTCCTGAAATACCAAATGAACACAGTCCTGGGTTAGGCGATATGAATGCTTAATCCAGTGGGAAGGTGCTCAAGAAACTTCTTGAGCACCTTCTTATTGTACATTACTGATTCATTCAACGATTGGCGTTAAAGAATCGCCGTTCCATATTTCTCCCTTGTTGAGTGTCCAGCTGTCATGATATAAAGCTGAAGCACCCTTGTTTACTGCTGGGCTCCATTCATCATTCCATGCCAGAAAGTAAATGGTTTTAGGATATTTTTGTTTTATTGCATTGATGAACAGGCTGTAATCGAAGCTGCCGTTTGCTGTTTGCGGGCCGACTTCTGTAAAAGCAAATGGTTTATTAAGCGTTGTTAGCTGATCGTATCCATTGATCGAGTAGACATCTTGAAAATACGCATCTAATCCGACAATATCCACGTAAGACGCGCCCGGGTAAAAATCAGTTTTAAAATCTCGGTTGGCGTCGGGAGAGTAAACCCAAATCAAATGATCAAGCCCTCTTGTGTCGGTCATATAATGATAGATTTTCTTGTAGAGCTGTTTATATAGAGAGATTCTTTCATTATCCTTTTGGTTATATGATGTAAGTCCCCACCAAAACCATTCGCCGTTCATTTCATGCAGCGGCCTGAACAGAACAGGCACACCTTGGTTCTCCAGCTCTTGAAGTCCGTCAGCAATTTTGCTGAGCATGGCATTTAGCCGCTTTCCTTCTGCTGTTGAAGAATCTAGTATTTTTTTATACTGATCGTTTGTAATCGGTGTTTTAAAATGCCCTGACTGAAAAGCAGGGTTCGCCAGGTGCAAACTAATTTGCGGAATTCCGCCATTTTTCCAATACGAAATTAAATCACCGTTGCAGCTTACATCTATTGAATCTTCAATTTTAGCTGTTTCAAGCCACCCTCTGGCATAATCGCAGCCGTAAATAGCAGGCGATTGCCCGGTGGCGCTTCGGATTCTATCAGCCTCAGCCATAGAAAATGTGTCATGACTGTAACCTCCGAACGCTCCGGAAAGGACTCTGTTTTCCGTTCGGTTCGGCAGGTGCGCAAGCCAGTTCATCACTGCTTTTGTTGTCTGCTGGGCATTAGGATTCACAGGCGACACAGTATGCGCTTCAATTGGTTTTGCTAAAACAGCAGACGCAAGTAAAAATAAAATGAGCAAAGAGATCGTATGTTTCTTAAACAAATGCAACTCCCCCATTCATTAAGGATGAGATATCATGAATTCACATGTTCCTTCTATTGAAAACTCGCCAAAATGCGCAGGCAAGACAAAGTGTGAGCCTGCATTGCATTCATACTGAATACCATTATTTATGATTCGTCCTGATCCGCTCAGAACACTCCCCAGCAAATAGGTTTGATGTGAAGGAAAAGCAGCTCGGCCGCTAATCTTCCATTTGTACACTGAGAAATAATCTGATTGCACATAAACAATGATCTCAGCGTTACCAACTTCTTTTACTTCCGGTGTATGCACTTTATCGATATGCGGTATCGTTATGACTTCCATGGCTTTTTCTATATGAAGAGTTCTTTTTTGGCCCTGGTCATTACAGCGGTCATAATCGTATACGCGATACGTTGTATCAGAGTTTTGCTGGATTTCAAGGACAAAGGTTCCCTCACATAAAGCATGGAGTGTACCGCTTGGCACATAAAAGAAATCTCCGGGCTTGATTTTGATTCGCCTCAGCAGCCCGTTCCAATCACCGCTTTCTATTCGTTGTTTGAATTCCTCCTTTGTGCTTGCGTGATGTCCCAAAATCAGTTCGGCGTCATCTTTGCAATCAATGATATACCAGCACTCCGTTTTACCAAGGTCGCCATTTTCATGCAGTTTTGCATAATCATCATCAGGATGGACTTGCACGGAGAGATCCATATTGGCGTCCAGCAGCTTTACCAGCAGCGGAAACACCTTCCTATCTGGAAAATCGAAAATCTCTGGATGATCTTGCCATACTTGATCTAGTGTCTTTCCTGCCAGCGGGCCGTTCTTTACAGCCGACGGGCCATGGGCATGGGCAGAAACGGCCCAGCACTCACCTGTTTTTTGTGAGGGTATTGCGTAGCCAAAAGCGTCACGAAGCTTCGTCCCTCCCCATAGTCTTTCTTTAAAGACAGGCTCTAAAAATAAAGGATGCGTCATGATCGCACCTCCCCGGATGCTGCCTCTGCTTGTAAGGCCTGGTGCGCCAAAACTAGCGTGCCGATGATTCCGGCGTTAGAGCCTAAAAGTGGAGGTACAATATAATCACTTATATCATCTGACAATTCAGAAAAATCTAAGTAGTTGTTCATGATTTTCGGTACATATTGATAGATATAAGAAAACACTTGTTTCTGTTGCATGACGCCGCCGCCAAGAATGATTTTTTTAGGTGCAAGGATCAAAATATACTGAGCCAGTGCTTGGGCAATATAGTACCCTTCCAGTTCCCAGACTTGTGCTATATCTGATAAATCCGCGGCTTTTTTTCCCCAGCGCGCTTCAATGGCGGGACCGGAAGCCAAGCCTTCAAAGCAATCTCCATGATAAGGACACTTCCCTTGGTATGCGTCATCCGGGTGCCTCCGGATATAAATATGGCCCATCTCTGGGTGCGACAGCCCCTGAAGGAGCCTGCCCCCTACAATTGCGCCCGCACCGATGCCAGTACCAATCGTTATATACAGGCAGCTGTCGAGACCCCTCGCTTCACCGAAAAGGAATTCACCCAGCGCCGCAGCGTTGACATCTGTACTAAATCCTACTGGGATTTTCATTTCGTTCTTAACGGTTTGCAAAAAGGGGTAGTGTCTCCAGCCTGCTTTCGGCGTGGCCATAATGGTACCGTATGTTTGACTGGTTTTATCGTTATCAACGGGGCCAAAGGAGCCGATGCCGATTGCCTGTAATGAAAATTGGCGAAAATATTGAATCACTTTCTCTATCGTTTCATCCGGCAGCTTTGTAGGGAATTCTATTCGGTCAATGATCGTTCCATCTTCTCTACCGACAGCACAAACAATCTTTGTGCCGCCTGCTTCAATACCGCCAAGCATGCAGATGGCCTCCTTGTTGTCTCCGCAATCAGCGCCGTATGTTTACAGAAGTCACAACAAACTTGTCATGCCGATGACGTGAAAAGGAATATTCAAATGGAATCCCGGTATCTAAGAAGCCCACATGTTCCACTTCAAGAATTGGATCATCCTGTTTACAGCCCAGATGCTGCTGGTCAATATGATCAGATTTGCAGGCTCTGATTTTCCGATGCGTTCCGGCGATTTTGAGCTGCAGCACATTTGTAATATGATTGTAGATCGAATCATGAAGGACATCGTCATTAATGCCCGGTATTAAATGAGTCGGCATATATGTTTTTTCTAATACATAGGGTTCACCTTCTACAATTCGCAGCCGAACGACATAATAAACCGGTGTTTTCTGATCAATAGACAAATGGGCGGCCACTTCCTCAGTGGGAAATTGCACTTCAAACTGAATGACCTTGCTTTGGATTTTTTTATCTTTCAGCAAGTTGGTCAATCCGAGAATCTCATTGCTGACTACATGTACATGGTCATCCTGTATTGCAGATTGAATAATAAACGTGCCATGGCCTCGTTTTCTAAACAGCAGACCCTCGGCAACTAAATTATCCAAGGCTCTCTTCATCGTCATGCGGCTTGAGTTAAATTCTTTTGCAAGAGATACTTCATCAGGAATGGGCTGATCGATCGGATATACGTTATTTTTAATTCTATTTCTCATTTCATTTGCAATGATTTCGTATTTATTCATTGGTATCCTCCGGCAGCTGTTAGAGTTTGATATCACATAAGCTTTTACGGATATCATAAGTTCTTTTCCCTATTTCATCAATGTTGCGGATTTTCGTCATCTCTATTCGTTATGATGATTGCCGGAAGATCTTGACCTTTAGGAAAATCTAGAAACCGCTTTGCTCAGCAACCTTTTTGAACCATTTTCCGCTCTTTTTGACGGTTCTTTCTCCGTCTTTCTCAAGATTGACTGATACAAATCCGTATCGGTTTTTATAGGCATTTGTCCAAGACCAGTTGTCCATGAACGTCCATAAGTGATAGCCTTTTACGTTCGAGCCTTCCTGTATGGCGCGGTGAATCCATTTGAGGTGCTCTTTTATAAATTCAATCCGGTAATCATCTTGAATGATGCCTTGTTCATCCCTGAATCGCTCTTCACCTTCAACCCCCATACCGTTTTCAGAGATAAAACACTCGATGTTGCCGTAGTTTTCTTTTAAATTAATCAAAATATCATAAACGCCTTTTTCATAGATCTCCCAGCCACGATGCGGATTCATTTTGCGGCCCGGCATGACGTAGGGATCAAAATACCTGTCAGGCAAAAAAGGAGCGTCGGGATTCGGAAGATGTTCTTTCGCTTTCACACGTCTCGGCTGGTAATAATTCACTCCCAACAGGTCAACCGTGTTCTTTTTGATGATGTCAAGATCTTCAGCGTTGTAATCTGGCATAAAGCCTTCATGCTTCAAAATGTCAACCAGCTCTTTTGGAAATTCGCCTTTGACAGATGGGTCTAAAAAGGATCTGTTAAAAAACGCGTCTGCGATTTCCCCGGCTTTCACATCCGCCGGATGGCTGCTTCTCGGGTATGATGGAGTCAAATTTAAAATGATTCCGATTTTTCCGTCCTGCTCCATCTCCCTGTAAGCCTGAATGGCGCGGGCACTTGATAACATCGTAAAAAATCCAACTTGGACGGCCTCTTTAAAGTCGACCTTGTTTGGATAATGAAAATCATATAAGTAGCCGCCTTCTACGGGAACGATTGGTTCATTATGCGTGAACCATTTTTTCACCCGGCCGCCAAACAAACGGAAGCACGTTCTCGCATAGTTTTCATACGCGTCAACCGTCTCTCTGTTGACCCAGCCGCCGATTTTTTGAAGCGCCATCGGCATATCGAAATGAAACAAATTGACAAATGGTTCAATTCCGTTAGCGATCAACTCATCAATGACATTGTTATAGAAATTTGCGGCTTTACCGTTGATCTCGCCCGTTCCGTTTGGTATTAAACGTGACCAGGAAATCGACATCCGGAACGAGTTGTGGCCAAGCTCCTTCATCAGCCTGATATCTTCTTTATAGTTGTCGTAAAATTGGGATGTTTCTTCGGGTCCGACATGGTCAAAAAAACGATGCGGTTCTTTTTCAAACCAATAATCCCATATATTCTGGCCTTTTCCGTCTCTGTCGGCGGCACCCTCCGTTTGTGTTGCTGAAGCGGATGATCCCCACCAAAAATCCTTTGGAAAACGATATTGTTCTGTTTGTGCCAAGTCTCTCTCCCCTTATGTCACATTTTTATGCTGTTATCATTTTGCTGAGCAGCTGTTTCCTGTACAGCCTGTTCTTTTTCTTTTGCCAGATTTAATTTATCCATTGCTTTTAGAAACGGAAACCAAATCACGAAGACAATCAGCAGATTGATAAGCTGCATCACGCCCCCCATGATCGAGTTCGTCGCCATGATGCCATTAATGAATAATGGAACCGTCCACGGCACCGTCACACCAGTCGGAGGCGGAACGAGCCCGGCTGACATGGCCAAATAGGTGACGAGCGTAACAACCATCGGTGCCAGCACCCAAGGCACAATAATGATCGGATTCATGACAATCGGAAGCCCGAAGATAATCGGTTCGTTGACGTTAAAAATACCGGGAGCGAGGCCAAGTTTTGATACTTGCTTCATCTGCCTGCTTTTCATGAATATGAGAATGGTAAACACAATCGCAAGCGTCATCCCGGTTCCGCCCATCCCTACTGTATAAATCTCCATAAACGGTTTTGAAATAATATGAGGGATTTCTTTTCCCCCCGTGTAAGCAGAAAGGTTTTCTACCTGCAGTGTATTCCAAATCGGGTCCATCACGGAGTTGATAATGATCTGTCCATGCAGTCCGAAAAACCAAAGAATTTGAATGAAAAACACGGCAATAAGCGTTGGAATGATACCGCTTCCAAGTCCGACAAGCGGAGCCTGAATCGCGTGATAAATGACGTCGTGCATATTTGTTTTAAAAAACAGATTCACCATTACGTTAATCAGCAAAAATACGGTCAATGTGATAAAAGCCGGAATAAGTGCGGCGAATGATTTTGCTACAGCAGGCGGAACGCCGGCTGGCATTTTGATTGTCAGGTTTTTTTGAACGATTCTTCTGTAGATTTCTCCAGAAAGAAATGCCGTAATCATCCCAAGAAACATCCCTTTTGCACCGAGACGATCGACCGGGATAACCCCTGTAATGGCATCTCCTGTTTCTGGCTGAATGATAAATGGCGTTAAGAGCAAAAAGGAAACCAAAGCGATCGCTCCGCCAAATACAGCTTCGACCTGATAGCTTTTTGACAGGTAATAGCCTATCCCGAACACAACAAAGACAGACATAATGCCCATTGTCGCCGTGGAGGCAATGCCGAAATGAGACTGAAACGATGTAAGCATTGAGGCGTTCATGATTTTGTTTAGAAACGGCAAATTCGTTAACACGACAAAAATGGACCCGAATATCGTCAGCGGGAAAGCCAGCATAAATGCATCACGCAGCACTTGCAAATAACGATTATTGTTTAACCTCCCTGCAATTGGAACAAGGAATTGGCTGATTTTCTCGAACACCCTATCCACCCCGATTATTTATAGATTCTTGGTTTTAAAGAGATCAAGCATCTCTTTCACTAATTCTTTCATGGATAATGTTGACATCAGATGATCCTCTGCATGCATAAGAAGCAATGAGAAAGCTTGTGCTTCTCCGCCGGATTCCTTTTGTATCATTTGAAAGTGAATGTCATGGGCCGCGGATAAATCCTGCTCCGCCTTTGCAATGAGGGCATCAGCCTCGTCCTTGTTCCCTTCTTTATAGCTGCGCAGTGATTGTATGATGCAGCTGCGGGCATTGCCGCTGTGCAGGATAAGCTGAAAACTGATTTGTTCGTCTGTTAAGTTCGTGATTTTCACCTGTTCCATTATTGATTCTCCATTAAGGACAATGCCTGCTCATACGCTTTTTTCCCATCTGCCATTCCGTAGGCCATCATGTCAATGACTTCAACCCGAATGTTGTATTGATCCGCTTCTTTTTGGAGTTCGCTTTTCAGAAAGCTCATTTGCGGACCGATCAAAACGGCATCCGCTTTTCTCATGTCTTCTTTTGCTTTATCCTGGCCAACAGCCCAAATCTCTGCTTCCTCACCGATAGACTGTGCGTATTCCTTCATTTTTGTCACCAATAAACTGGTAGACATTCCTGAGCTGCACGCGAGTAATATTTTTTTCAACTGCTATCCCCCCTTGTGATTAAAACGCTTACATGGATTATTATAATCATTTATTTTTAAATGTCTATACTTTTATAAAATAAATATAATCATACACTTGTCCGGTTCATCACTTTGTAAATTTTTCTATGGAAGATTCATTCATAATGTGGTACACTCATCAACGGAAACGAATCAATTAAATAGCTATTATCACTTGTATAACCTCAATAATATGGTTTGAGGGTGTCTACCAGGAACCGTAAAATCCTGATTACAAAATTTGTTTATGACATTTTTTGTAATCAGGATTTTTTTTATTTATCAAAACATTTAAGTAAAGGAGTTTGTTATGAATTTCAAAGTTTTCCTGCTTGCAGCTTCTACGATTGCAGTCGGATTGGTTGAGTTAATTGTGGGGGGGATTCTTCCTCAGATCGCAAATGATTTAGACATTTCCATTGTTTCAGCCGGACAGCTGATCAGTGTGTTTGCGCTGGGATATGCAGTATCTGGGCCGCTGCTTTTGGCATTGACTGCGAAGATTGAGCGGAAGCGCTTATATCTAATTGCTTTATTTGTTTTCTTCCTTAGCAATCTTGTCGCCTATTTCAGCCCTAATTTCGCCACATTGATGGTATCTAGGGTATTGGCAGCAATGAGTACAGGGCTGATTGTTGTGCTTTCTTTAACAATTGCCCCGAAAATTGTAGCGCCTGAATACAGAGCCCGCGCAATCGGAATTATTTTTATGGGTTTCAGCTCTGCTATCGCATTAGGCGTGCCGCTCGGAATCTTAATCAGCGATTCCTTCGGGTGGCGGATTTTGTTCCTTGGCATCGGCCTGTTGGCGCTGATCTCCATGCTGATTATTTCAATTTTCTTTGAAAGAATACCGGCGGAGAAAATGATTCCTTTCCGGGAACAGCTCAAGACGATCGGTAATCTGAAAATCGCGAGTTCACACCTCGTCACGATGTTTACATTAGCTGGCCACTACACGCTTTACGCTTACTTTGCACCGTTTTTAGAAGAGACTCTTCACCTGAGCTCTTTCTGGGTCAGCATTTGTTATTTCCTTTTCGGGATATCTGCTGTATGCGGAGGCCCTTTCGGAGGAGCGCTATCTGACCGGCTTGGTTCCTTTAAGAGCATTTTGCTGGTGACGGGTTCCTTTGCCATCATTATGTTCTTACTGCCGCTGTCTACATCGTCTATGATTTTCTTTTTGCCTGTCATGGTGATTTGGGGTCTTCTGAGCTGGAGCCTCGCCCCGGCTCAGCAAAGCTATTTAATTGAAATTGCACCTGATTCGTCTGACATTCAGCAAAGCTTTAACACGTCGGCCCTCCAAGTCGGAATTGCCCTTGGCTCAGCCATTGGCGGTGTTGTTTTGGATCAGACGGGTACTGTAGTGTCAACAGCATGGTGCGGCGGGTCAATTGTGATCATCGCTGTCCTGTTTGCTTTCATTTCTTTAACAAGACCTGTTCAAACAGCAAAAAAATCCTCCTTGTAAAAGGAGGATTTTTTATTATTTAGCTGAAAGCTCATCTTCTGTGACCCATTTGTGGTTTTTCACTTTTTCGCCGCTCGTTGTCGATGTATAGTCAACCATGTATACAGTTGTTTTTTCTGCCGAGTCGATCTCGGCTGTTGCTCCTTTCATGCCTTTCATATGAGAAGCCTCTAAAATCACCTGATCTCCGGGCTGTAACGTTTTATCTCCAGCATCTTTGATTTCTTCTTGGATCACCCATTTGTGATGATCCACACGCTGTCCCCCATTAGTCGGAGTATAAGAAACAACATACGCCGTTGTATCATAGGCGCCTGTTACCGTAGCTTCGGCACCTTTCATGCCTTTCATATGGGAAGTATTGATGGTTACCTGGCTGCCTACTTTGTATTTCGGATTTTTAGATTCCTGTAATCCCTCTGGAACGTCAGCTGATCCGGAATGGTCCATCTCTTCATGTGTTGAGGAGTCTGAATGATTGTCATGTGTGCTTTGTTTCGTACTGTTGTTATTGCCGCATGCTGATAAAACTAAAACAAGAGATAACATCAGAATTCCCAGTGCATTTTTAGAGATTTTCATGTTCATTCTCCTTTGCTTCATTTTTCCCTGTAACTTTTGCCCGCAGACAATGAAAACATGCCCTATCGATAATACTATACCCCCGAACGGTATGTAAATACGCTGATATTCTCATAAAGCATTCCCGCAGTTTGTCCTATTCCCCTTTGTTTGCAAAGCCAAACATGAAAAAAGCCGCTGTCAGGCGGCAATTACTGTTTTAAGATTTTTATATACACACCTTTTTTTGCTTTTTGATAAGCAGCCTCACCCATTTTCCTCACCTTTTCAGAAGCATCTGAGGATTTGATCCATTCGTCATCAAGAAAAATGGATGGATCGATTAGGCGCATTTTCTTCTTTTGATGGAAATCGTACTGGATGTCATCCTCTATTACTTGTATGCCGGGATGAATGGTTGTAAGCAAGCTCAGGACTTCTTCATTTTTTGATGCACGCAGGATGTTCAGTACCTCTTGGTCCGTTTTCAGCAGATCCTCTGCGGATATGACATCATGCCGCAGCGCTGCCTTCAATGCTCGCGCTAAATATTCATATCCATATACATTCACAGGATTCAAAAAGAAATCAATTACTTCCTTGTAGTACACACTGACAAACCATTCGGCGGCTTCAATACTATCAGGAAACATCCTTCCGTTTCTCACAATAAGATGATCCAAAAAGGTTTGCGCTTCGTGCAGGTTAATGTGTCCATATCGGTACATATCACGCAGCGTATAGTCTGTCCGATCAGCACACAGCTCCGGTGCGGGCTGTTCGAGCAATGTCCACCTTGAATCGTCAGATAAAAGTTCTTCAGTATGATAGCCGTGTTTTTGTAAAATGTCCGGGATTTCAGAGTGAACAATGACTTGTTGAAAGATGTTTTCATGATAGTCTTCTGCTTGATTTTCAAAGACAACGTCGACCACATGAGAAAAAGCTGTGTGTGATACGTCGTGGAGCAGACCCGCAATCTGTTCTTCTATCGTTCCTCCGAGCTTTTTGATGAGGAGCATTACGCCGATGGAGTGCTCATACCGGGTCACATTCCACCTTCGATTGACTAAAAAGCTTGCTCCGCCTTGATAGATCCCTTTTAATCTTTGCACAGGAGCGCTTTTGATAAGCTCTTCCAGCACTCCGTCTATATGGTGGTGCCCGTAAATGACATCGCTGATTTCCATGCCGTCACCTCAACATCTATTTTTTTTGTTATATATTGTTTATATTGATAGTACACATGCAATCTTTCAATAGAGGAGTGTTACGATGATCATCATCCCAAACAATGAGATAGCGAAACATATGTTGACCGCTTTTTTTGCCAAGCATTGGGGTACACCCGAGATGGCGATTTCCAGCGGCATTTTTCGATGTGATGAATTAGATGGATTTGCCGCAGTAAATGAAAGCGGCGAAATCATTGGCTGTATTACATACACAATAGATGGGAAAGATTGTGAAATTATTTCATTAGATAGTATGATTGAAAATAAAGGAATCGGCACAGCTTTACTTCAGCAGGTTGAAGAGACGGCTAAACATGCACATTGTCAACGAATAAAGCTTATCACAACGAATGATAATGTACATGCGATGGCGTTTTATCAAAAGAGAGGCTATCAATTCGCCGAAGTGTTTCCGAACGCAGTTGAAAAAGCGCGCCGACTCAAGCCAGAGATTCCAGAGGTGGCTGAAAACGGCATTTTGATTCGGGATGAAATTCTATTTTCGAAGGTAATTGATTAAACGAATAGGAGTCTTTTATGTCCAGTCATTATAAATACCCTCTCATTTTCACGGCATTCCTATTAATCGCTTTCTGCTTGATCTTTTTTTCCTATCACCTGATTCATCATGTTCGTTTGGAGTATCCGAATTGGCAGGGAGAAAGCAAAGATCAGAATTGGGAAGCTGTTTTCAAAAAAAATGAAGATGCACCGAATGAATACAGCGGCGAACTTTATTGGATCGGTGAACCACATGAAACAGACAACACTTATTTGGAATCACTGATTGTAAAAAAGGATGATGAAGTTCTGCTGAGTTCTGACACGGAATCCCGATGCATGATTATGCTGGAGGCACTTTTTCTGATGGAAGCGCAAAAGAAAAGTCCGTTTCTTTTTTAGAGCGGTTAGATGAACATGAGCTTGAAGGCCATGATATTACGATTGAAGTGAAATGGAAACAAGGTAATCATTATTCTGCGAGCCAGCTTACGCTCAATGAAAAGACCTTGTTTGAAGAAAAGCAGCAATAGATGATCAAAACGAAAAATAGACAAATGAAAAGGTGTAACATATTTTATACAGCTCATATGTTATGCCTTTTTCCTTCATTTTCGCCAAAAAGTGGAGCAGTCTGCCTTATCCCGAATATTAAACTCAATCATTTTCTCAAGTAGCGTGTAATCAACTGGATCGTTCCAAGGGATACGTATCAGCTGCTCGGTGTAGTCATATCCTGCCTTCACAATATCATCCTCTACGTGCGCTATCGTTACTTTTTCAGGAGCGACAGCTAAATGCTTTTTAGAAACACTAAAGCCAATAATAAATGTACCGTGATCCGTAAACATCGGTTGGTTCCATTTTATTTCTGTATGTAAATTTGGATATTTATTTTTTATCCAAGTTAACACCTCTTCCGTTCTTTCTCGGTGGAACGGGTCATCAATCCCGGCTAAATACTCAGAAAAAACGTCCATGTTGTTCCCTCCTAAAATAAAATGATGCCACTCCATATGAACTGCTCAGACATGTACTTACACAATACCTCTTCCAACATAATACTTAAAATTGTTCAAGATGTAAGCGGGTTGCTTCTATGCGACTATAGCAGATTTCAGTCCGCCTATCCACGGCCAGTATCTATTCCTCCAATTTATTTCTATAGTACTATCACTCTTTCCTTTCTCTTGATAGCAGTTCATTATTCTTGTAAATCCAATCTTTAAAATCGATTAATACTAGCTTAACAGTTTAAAAATATAATTGGGTTGTCATTGAGATTCATCTATATTTAGGAGGTTATCCAGTTGAAAAAATTCCCGAAGAAATTACTGCCTATCGCGGTTTTATCATCAATTGCGTTCAGCAGCTTAGCCAGCGGCAGTGTGCCTGAAGCCAGCGCCCAGGAAAAGAAAAAGGGGAACCACGACGAAATTAAGAATGTTATTGTTCTGATTGGTGATGGTATGGGTGTGTCTTATACGTCTGCTTATCGATACTTAAAGGATAATAAAAAGACAAAAGTTGTGGAGCCTACGGCTTTTGATCAGTATCTTGTCGGCCAGCAAACAACTTACCCCGATGATCCTGAACAAAATGTAACGGATTCTGCAGCGGCGGCAACGGCTATGTCTGCGGGAATTAAAACATACAATAATGCCATAGCGGTGGATAACGACGGATCAGAAGCCAAAACGGTGCTTGAAGCTGCGAAAGAAAAAGGAAAAGCAACAGGACTTGTGGCCACTTCAGAAATTACACACGCCACTCCGGCCTCTTTCGGTTCCCACGACCACAGCCGAAAAAATATGAACTCAATTGCGGATGATTATTTTGATGAGATGGTCAACGGCAAGCACAAAATTGATGTCCTTCTAGGCGGAGGAAAGAGCAATTTTGACCGTAAGGACCGTAATTTGATCAAGGAATTCAAAAAAGCGGGATACAGCTATGTGGATAACCGCAAGGACATGCTGAAAAACAAAGACAGCCAAGTTCTCGGCCTATTCGCTGACGGCGGCCTGCCTAAAAAGATTGACCGGACGAAGGATGTTCCATCACTTAAAGACATTACAAACACAGCCATAAAAAAATTAAACAAGGATAAAGACGGATTCTTCCTCATGGTGGAAGGCAGCCAAATTGACTGGGCGGGCCATGACAATGATATCGTCGGCGCCATGAGCGAGATGGAAGACTTCGAACAAGCTTATAAGGCGGCTATTGATTTCGCTAAAAAAGACAAGCACACATTGGTTGTCGCAACGGCTGACCACTCAACCGGCGGATATTCCATCGGTGCGGACGGCATCTACAATTGGTTCAGTGAACCCATTAAAGCCGCAAAGCGCACACCAGACTTTATGGCAGAAAAGATCGCTGACGGCGCGGATGTTGAAAAAACGTTGAAAACATATATCGATCAAAAAAAATTGGCTTTAACAAAAGCCGAAATTCAATCTGTTGAAGAAGCGGCAAAATCGAAGGAAGTACTGGATATCGATAACGCAATCGAGAACATCTTTAACAAACGCTCTCACACTGGATGGACAACAGGCGGACATACCGGTGAAGATGTTCCCGTCTATGCATACGGTCCGTCTAGTGAGACATTTGCCGGCCAAATCGACAATACAGAAATCGCCAAAAATGTCTTCAAGGCTTTACAATACAACATTAAGATTAACGATAAGTAAAAGAATACAAGGTGTCCCGTTGCTTGTATGAAGTAACGGGATCTCTTTTTAATGGAGGAATCATCATGAGAAGAATTCTTTCAATTTTCGTTTTTGCTATCATGCTTGCGGGCTGCTCATCAAACGCCAGTACTGAAAAACAGCATGCAGGCGGGGAGAAAACAGTAAAAGCTGAGCTGCAAAGCACTTCATCCCAGAAGGACAGCACAGATAATTATCAGCCTAATTCCCAGGTAACTGATGACCGGTCATTGCTTAAGGTCGGCCAAACGTTTTCAGATGATAAAGGAAAAGCTGTCTTAAAAGATATCAAACAAGTGAACAAAACCTATAAGATTGGCGACGTGGAGTTAACAGTAAAAGAAATGAAGCTGATCCACTTGCGCCCGGACTACAGCATGATTGATTACTTTCATGAGTTAACACACGATGAAGAGTTTGATTTCGTTAAGGTCTTCGTTGATATCAAGAACACCTCTTCAAAAAAAGTAAATGTTGCGCCGATTGCATTGATGAAAACAAATACGGGCGAAACCTTTGATTGGAACAAAGATATTTATCTTGAAGAGTTAAACGGCGAATTGGAAGGCGGCGCCGAAAAGTCCGGAAATCTCGGCTTTATTGTGAACGCATCAAGCGGCCATGCTCATGATAAGGCCGCGGATGCCGAGAAGAAAACAAAAGAGATCAAGTGGATCGAAATCACGACAAGTGACGTCTTTGACCATAACCATAAGAAAATCAGTGATGCTCAAAAAATCAAAATCAAGTTTTAAATGAAGAACTCCCGTACAAGGTACGGGAGTTCTTTTTCTTATTTGTTTTTTTGGCGAATCAACTCATCAATCCGCTCCATCACTTCTTCCATGTCCATACATTCTTTGAAGCTTTGATTGATTTTTTTAATGCCTGCCGTATACTGATCGTTGCGCAAAACCTCATCTACGGCCTGTTTTAATATTTGGGCATTGACTTCATCTTTAGAGATGACATAGCCTGCATGGAGTTCAGAGAGACGCTGCGCCACCATCGGCTGATCCTTGTCATGAGGCATGACAACCAGTGGCACGCTGAAATGAATCCCTTCGTTTACGCTGTTCATTCCGCCGTGTGTAATGAAAACATCCGATCGCTCCAGCACTTCCAGCTGAGGGACATACGGAGCAATGATAAAGTTTTCCGGCGCCTGCTTTAATTTGGTCAGGTCCGCTTTTTCTCCGGCAGCGATGACGACTTTTCCGTTAAAGCCTGAAAATGCATCAATACAAAGGTTGAAGAAATCCTCTGTATGATCCAGTACAGTCCCCATTGAAATATAAATGACCTTCTCATCTTTTAGCTGTTCAATCGGGAAATCTGTTTTTTCCGCTCTCTTTGGAAAGCTCGGCCCGATAAACAGACATTCATCCCCGAAACGATCACTTTCTGGCTGAAAATAACGGCTTGTATACACTACGTTCAATTCCCCTTTATTGTTCATGAATTGAACCAGGTTTTTCGGGGCAACACCGTACGTTTCTTTCATTTTTGCCAAAAGATCTTCGCACTCTTGATCCAATTCAAGCGGCGCTCCAGACTCCGGATGCAGCGGCAGGATTTTCAGGTGCTCCTCGCCAAACAGGAAAGACGCCGATGAAGAGACCCCTGGAATATCTAAGTAATCCCTCACCAATTCCCCCGCGCCGAATTTATCATAATAAACAAAATCAAATTGAATGCTCTTAGATAAGTCTTTGACAATCTGTAAAATGTCCAATGACGTTTTGATATGGATTTTCACGAAATCAAGAATGCCATTGGGCGAACCGACATGAATAGGTGTCGTTCGCAGCAGATCCCGGTGAAGATGGACCGTTGCTCCCGCTGCTTCTAATCGTTTTTTATATTTTTCAGTGGATATATAATGGACATCATATCCCTTATCGGAAAACGCTTTTGTAATGCCTAAAGTAGGATTCACATGGCCTTCCGCAGGAAAATTCAAAATCAATACTGTCTTCATGTAGACAACTCCCTCTCAAATCGTATTCTGACTCTTTGTTTGATCAGACTACTACTAATCGTAAAATGGGAACACAACCCATGCAAGGTACAAATGAATGAACTATTCTGCTGCTCTGGACTTAATCAAAAAAAAAGACACCCCAGCTGTGGTGTCTTTTTTTACACTTTTCTGATCGTAAAAAATTTCCGCAGAAGCCATGGGCCCGGCGTAAAGCCCAGCGTTAACTGCCAAGCGCCAATAGCCTGCAATCTGTATCCACGGACGATCTGCATCTTCCGGCTCATGCTTCTGACATCCTCAAACCATACCTCATGCGTCCGTCCCTGCTGATCACTGTACCGGAAAAACGGTGATTGATATTCGGCTGAATATTGTATCGGAGCTTGGTACCTCATCGCTCTTTCGATTGCGTTTTGATTTGAAATCGCTGAAGCAACTGTGCCCGGCTGGTACGGTATGATCCAGTCGTACCCGTAGAGCGGGACTCCGATAATGATTTTTCTGCTCGGCACCTGCGCAATCGTAAACTCAATGGTTCTCCTTATTTCAGTAATCGGCGCTACAGGACCCGGCTCACTTCCGGCATGATGCCAATCATAAGCCATGATAAACATATAATTGACAACCGCTCCTATCCCCCCGTAATCGTAGCCCCTCAGCCATGGGATATTATCACTTGTTTTTGCAGGAACAGCTATCGTCAGCACATACCCTCCCGCCTGAAGTCGATCTCTCAGCTGGCGTAAAAATCCAGTGAAAAGATCGCGATCCGCGGCGCTCACCTGCTCAAAATCGATTGTGACACCGCCATATCCCCTTGTGGAAACTAAGTCATAAATGTTGTTGACCAGATTGGTTCTCGCTGTCGGATTGTTTAGCACTTGGTGAACAATCTCCGTACTGAAGCCTCCTGATGTAAGGTTCGTAATTGTTGCCAGCGGCGTGACTCGTCTTTGCCAAGTTGTCTCAATAGCGGCCGCATCATTCAATTGGTTTGCAATGTCGCCGTTCGGTGCAATATGGTATTCGAAAATTGAAATCGAAGACGAGTATGGCGCATAATCATTGATTAATTCTCGATCGAGGTCTGGGTTTCGGAGCACATAAAAACTTAACGTTCCCGCAATGTAATTTGAGATCGAAGGAATCGTTATTTTTGCTCCCGCCTGTAAAGCATTTGGGCTGATGCCCGGATTGGCGGCTCGCAGTCGCTCTAATGGCACAAACGCTTTGGCTGCAATGGCGGTAAGCGTATCTCCAGGCTGGACTGTATATACATAAAGAGGGATAAGCAGAGCCTGCCCCGGCACGATATTCGTTTCATCTAAACCATTCACACCCCGTATTTGATCAACAGAAGCACCGTATCTTCTGCCTATCGAAAACAAAGAATCACCAGGCCCGACGATATGGATAAACATGTTTAACCCCCATTATTCGTTAGTCAAACCATCATAAAATCTTATTAACGGAGCCTCTTAGATATGTGGTGAATACATAAAAAAATACCAAGGGTTCTGCTCCCCCTTGGTACCGGATCATAGAAATCAATTCTCTTTACCTTCTTCAAGCACATGCTTCAAATGCTCACAGTCATGATTGAAATGAGCCAGTACATGTTGTTTGGCTGCTTCTTTGTTTTTCTTTTTCACTTCTTCAAATATCCTGCGGTGCTCACTCAGTATCGTTTCTGCACGGTGGTCGCCGGTATAATTAAGGATTCTGCAAAAATGAATCAGATCATTTACGTGCTCAAGCAAATTTTTCAAATGTCTGTTATGGCTGAAATCAACCAGCAGCTCATGAAATTTTTGGTTTAAACGAATGATTTCCGTATCTTCCGTGCCGTTGTGAATCGCCTTCTCTGTTTCTTCAAGCTGTTTTTGGAGTATGGTCAGCTCTTCTTCGTCCGCTTCGTCTATGACTAATTCGACTGCCAGCTGCTCCAGCGGAATTCTGATTTTATAAATCTCATCTACATCTTTTGCCGTTAATGACGTGATCGAAAACCCATTTCGGTCATCTGCTTTTAACAAACCATCTTTCTCAAGCAATCGCATGGCTTCCCTTATCGGAGAGCGGCTGACGCCAAAGCTTTTCGCCAGCTGTGTTTCGTTTATCCGTTCCCCAGGCTTAAAAGTCCCGTTAAAGATCATTTTTTTTAGCTGGTTATAAAATTGCAGGTAGTAGGGAGTCGGCTTATCTAATTTAAAATCGTCCATATATAATACCTCTTTTGAATATATTCAAGGGCTTTTCTTCATCAAAATCATATAACAGATGGTAATGGGAAGCAACAAACTGCCTTGTCAGATCCCTGAATTTGAGGTACGATATGTTTGCTGAACGACGGTCGACGGACTACTGGCAACTGAAAAAACGTCGTGTTTTTCTTCGTCAATAGGACACCATACCTCCGCCAGAATAGCGCACGATTACATTTTTACATCTTTTCAATGGAGGAAAAAATATGCTCATTATTCTTGTTATGTTTCTTCTAGGAATTATTTTAGGCTTTATTGGCGCCGGTGGAGCCGGCTTTGTCATTGCCCTTTTAACGCTTCTTTTCCATATCCCGATTCATACGGCTTTAGGCACTTCGCTTGCCGGCATGGCTTTTACAAGCTTATCAGGGGCATACAGCCACTATCGCGAGGGCAACATTCAAATGAAAATCGGCTTAATAGTCGGAGGCTTTGCTGCAGTTGGCTCATTTTTCGGCGCCAAGCTGACATCTTTTATTCCGGCTGATTTGCTTCATTATTTGACGGCTGGAATGTTATTTTTATCAGCAATTCTCATTTTAATCAGATTATTTATTTTAAAAGAGAAGGCTCAAGTGAATCAAAGCACTCTTTCAACGTATACGAGAGCGGTCATCTTAGGAATTGTAGCCGGCGTTCTTTCCGGCACATTCGGCATTGGGTCGGCACCTTTTATTCAAATTGGTTTAATGATTATGCTGAATCTGTCCATTCGCCATTCTGTCGGAACGACGATGCTTGTGATCATCCCTCTGGCTGTAGGTGGAGGCATCGGATATATCACAGAAGGTTTTGTTGATTACGTTTTGCTTGTCAAAGTTCTGGTAGGGACAATGTGCGGTGCCTATGTAGGCGCGAAATTCACCAACCTCATGCCAAAGGTGGTTTTGAAATCAGCCATCTTTTTGACTCCGGCGATTGCAGGCCTGCTGTTGTTATTCTAAATAAAACAAAAAACCTGACGTCATGTCAGGTTTTTTTATGAATTCTGCCCTACTCGTTCTTTCGTTAATCCAAAAAACGCCAGTGAGCCGATGACAGCTGTTACAAACATGATGGCTCCCATCGGAACGGCTGTTGTCTCATTAATGCCTACAAGCGGTGACACGATTGAACCGAGGAGCAGCGGGAGCATCCCAAGCAGCGCACTTGCACTTCCGGCGCGGTGCCCCTGCTTTTCCATGGCCAAGGTAAACGTGCTGGTCAGAACCATGCCGATCGTAATCATGTAAATGAAAATGGATATGACTAATGTAGCAAGAGGACCGTGAATCATGGTCATGGTTAATAGCACAGCCGTCGCAATCATAGCCGTAATGACCGCTATACGAAGCAGGCTTTTTTCATGAATGATTCCGCCAAAGCGTCCGATGATAAAGCTGCCCGATATAATCGCCAGCCCGTTAATGCCAAAAAGAATACTAAATACCTGCGGAGACACCCCGTAGATATCCTGGTATACAAAAGGCGTACCAGACACATATGCAAAGCTTCCCCCGTGAATAAATCCGACAGTTAACGCGTACCCCATAAAGGACCGATCCTTCAGCAGGCTGCCCATCGTTTTGACGGATGTTCCGATTGAGCTTGGAATCCGTTTTTCCGGCGGAAGCGTTTCTTTTAACCTCAATGCAATCAGAAGAACTAGTAAAAATCCGATGATCATGAGAACGTGAAAAATTGTATGCCACGTTGCGAACGGCAAAAGCAAAATGGCACCGCCTGTCATAGGCGCAACCATTGGCGCCACCGCGGTAATAACCATTAACAGCGAGAAAAATTTAGAAAGCTCTCTTCCGGTAAACACATCGCGGACGATTGCGCGAGACAGCACAAGCCCTGCAGAAGCAGTGAAGCCCTGTAAAAAACGCGCAGCCACTAAAGTTGTTATATTGGGCGACAGTGCACAAAACAGAGAAGATAACGCAAATAAAAAGATACAGATTAATAGCGGTTTTCGTCTTCCCTGCGCATCGCTGACCGGCCCGACAATCAGCTGGCCGATCGTAAGCCCGACCAGACAGGCTGTTAAACTTAACTGAACAAGTGAAGCACTTGCTGATAAATCTTCCGCGATTTCAGGAAAACTTGGCAAATACATATCTATATTAAGCGGGCCCAATATAGCAAGCATGCCGAGCAGAAACGCTAGTGCCAAGCGTTCTTTTCCAGTTGGATTGTGCAGCATGTTATCAAACCTTCCCTTCAACCTAGTCCCTTATATAATGGATGTCAGCTCCAACTATGGATTGAAGCTGTGAAACATTTGTATATTGTATCATAACTTTCAGCCTGTGAAAGCCGCTTGAGCATGGGCTCGGCAAAGTGATATTCCGAACACCTATAAATGGGAATGATGCAGGGAATCATCGTGACCAGCATCATCTGAAGAAGCGGCCAGCTTTTTATCTAAGTTCTAGCCTAGCGAATTTTATACGCTGGGAGGTTTTTCTAGAGTGCAAATGGCTTGCAAGATGAAATCAATCGTTGTATATTAATTGACGTGTCAATCATTGATATATCAATTAATAGTTTTGACAGGAAAGAAGGGATGGGTTTTGGCGTCATTTTGTTCAGAGGAAGCCGAGATTTTATATCAGCTGCAAGGCGTGAACAAGGTGATTGGCGTGAAGTTCGAGGCATGCACGGGCATCAGCCAATCTCGTTTGGAATTGCTGACATTGCTTTATCATGCAGATGAGATCAGTCAAAGCGACCTTCAAAAGAAAGTAAATATTGATAGCGCAGCCGTTACCAGACACCTGAAACAGCTGGAAGCCAAAGGCATGGTATCAAGGCGGCGCAAGCCTGAGGACAACCGCATCACCCTTGTTCGGTTAACAGACCAAGGAAGAGAGCGAATCGAGTCTTCTAAGAAGGAAAAGGAGCGTTTCATGAAGGAAATGCTCGCAAATGTAAGCGCAGAAGAACGCCGCCTGCTCATTGATGTGCTGGCGCGCATGCGAAACAATATAAATAATATCGAAGCTTAAGAGGAGTGTATCAACATGATCAAAACAAACGATTTTATGGAAATTATGAAAGGCCGCCGTTCGATTCGCAACTATGATCCGGCAGTAAAAATCAGCAAAGAAGAAATGACAGAGATCTTAGAGGAAGCAACAACTGCCCCATCTTCTGTTAACGCGCAGCCATGGCGTTTTCTTGTCATTGACAGCCCGGAAGGAAAAGAAAAGCTCGCACCGCTTGCCAGCTTTAACCAAACACAGGTCACAACATCATCTGCTGTCATCGCTGTATTTGCAGACATGAACAATGCAGACTACTTAGAAGAAATCTATTCAAAAGCCGTGGAACTTGGTTACATGCCGCAGGAGGTCAAAGACAGACAAATCGCTGCGCTGACCGCACATTTTGAAAAGCTTCCGGCACAGGTCAACCGTGAAACGATCCTGATTGACGGAGGTCTCGTTTCCATGCAGCTGATGCTGACTGCACGCGCGCATGGCTACGATACAAACCCGATCGGCGGATACGATAAAGAAAACATCGCGGAAACCTTCGGATTAGATAAAGAACGTTATGTACCGGTTATGCTACTTTCTATCGGAAAAGCAGCAGACGAAGGCTATGCTTCCTACCGTCTGCCGATTGATACAATTGCAGAATGGAAATAAAACAAAGAGCCCGGGAATGTTTTCCGGGCTCTTTGTTTTTAAGTACAGCCGCCGTTTGATCGTCTGACCTTTTTTGGGTAACACGTCTAAAGTTAGTCGTTTAGTCATGAAAAAAGAGTGATGACCATTCATCACTCTTCTCTCGAATATTCTTTTCCTTTCTTCCTGCCGAACGGCCACCAGTTTCCTTCTCCAAAGGTTGCAATGATTGCCGGGATGAAGAGCGGAAGTATGACAAGGCCGTAAAGCAAGAGCCCGATGATGATAACACTTGCCACCTGCATCAGTGTATTGACACCTGAAGGCATCATCGCCGCGAACGTACCGGCCAATATAATGGCAGCTGTAATAATGACAGATCCCATTTTGCTCATTGACCTGACGACACCTTGCTCAATGCCAAGGTGCACCTCTTCCTTAAATCGATCCAGCAAGAAGATCGAATAATCTACCCCTAACGCGATCAAGATGACAAAGCTGAAGAATGGCACTGCCCAGCTGACACCCGCGTTTCCTAAGCCGTTTACAAAAATTAATTCTGTTATGGATATCGACGTATAGTACGTCAGCAGCAATGACGCGATCATATAAATCGGCATGATCATTGAGCGGAACAAAATGGTTAACACGATAAACAGGCCTATAATCATAATCACCATTGTTCTGGAGAAGTCCGTTGTGGACAGCTCCTTTAAGTCCGCATTCATACTCGTGACCCCGCCGTATACGATCTGTGCATCCTCCAAAGGAGTGCCGTCAACTTCGTTTGCGACAGCTTTTTTGATTTGGTTTATTGTCGCAATAGCTTGTTCTGAGTACGGATTTGAATCCAGAACGACACTTAATTGAACACCTTTGCCGTCTGCAAAGGAATACTGGTCAATTGACTTCTTAAAGTCTTTGTCCTTCATTACTTGATCAGGAATGAATATGCCTGTATCTCTTACAGTTGGACTTTTGCTCATGTCCTCTAACATATCACTGGAAGCTGTAATACCGTCAGAGACTTTCGTCAGGCCCTGATTTGCGCTCCTCACGCCTTCGGACAGCTTCTTCAGACTTTCTGTCAGCGTTCCGGCTTGTGCCTGCTGGCCTGAGAGCTGCTGGTTCGCTTGTTCAAGACCGGTTTGAATCTGGCCAAGCTGTCCGCTGATTGCCGTAAGCTGCTGCACGGTCTGTGCGGTATTGCCGGTTTGGGAAATCTGTTTGCTCACGAGCTGCAGCTGCTGATTGATTTTGCCCAAGCCATCTGCCGCATCGCCCAGTGAACCGCCAGACCCTCCATTTGAGGCCGAGCCGGTTTGCCCTGCCATTTGATTCAGTCCGTTTTCTATATCCGTTAATCCGCTTTGGACATCGGCAATCCCTTTTACCGTCTTATCCAGCCCGTCTGAAACCGATCCTAGCTGGTTATCAATATATAAATCTTTGATTTTTTCACCAGTCGGCTGCGTAATGGTCATCACAGAGTCAACATGATCAACTTTCTCGATCGCTTTGCTGATATTTCCTAGATAGGGAATTGTATCAGCTGTTGTAAGATCTTTGTCTCCTTTTACGACAACATTGATCGGGAACGCTTTTCCTTCCCCGAATCCATCCTTAATGACCTCGAGAGCTTTTATAGATTTATAATCGCTGCTGATTTCCGCAGTTGAGTCGAATGAAATCTGGTCATCATAGGTCAAGATGAACGGAAGCGTAATCACCACCGTGATGACAATGAACAGAAACGGACGCGCAACGGAGTGTCTGCCGAGAAACGCCCATAGTTTGTTATCACTGTGTGACAGCACTTTCTTAGAAGGCCAGAATAATTTTTCACCCAGCGTCACCATAAATAATGGCAGCAGTGTGTAGAGGATGATCATTAAAATTCCCACACCGACTGCTACCCCTACTGCGGATTGGAAAATCGCAAACTTCGCAAATCCTAAGGCGGAAAATCCGATTAATACCGCGAATCCGCTGATAAATAAGGTTTTTCCCCCTGTGCGGTAAGCGATAAGCGCCGCTTCTTTTTTATCATGCCCGTTTGCCAATTCTTCACGGAATCGTGTAAGAAGCAGTATGCAGTAATCTGTTCCAATGCCGAACAGGATCGCGACTAAGAAGGTTTGCGTAAACGTCGAGATTGGAAAATCAACATTGTATACAAGGATGCCCAGTATGGATTGACTGATCAGATAAGAAAAACCGACAACCACAATCGGGATAAAAGGCGTCACAACAGATCGGAACACGATCAACAGTAAACCGATGATCAGGCAGACTGTGATCACTTCCGTTTTCTTAAGCCCTTCCTCTGAGCTGTGAGCGAAATCCTGGTTGATAAGGGAAGCTCCCGTAATATATGCCGTCAAATCATCAGGAACGATTTGATAAATCTCGTCCGCAATTTTTTCCGCCTTTTTATCAGAACCTGTAATCGTGACAGGCATGAGAACGGTTTTCTTGTCTTTCGACATCAACTGGTCTTTGACTTCTTTTTCCGCTGACAGAGGAGATGTTACCTCTTCTACACCGTCGATCTTTTTGATTTTATCGATCATTATCCGGAGCTGATTCTCTGTTTCTTTCTTTAAAGCGTTGTCTAATGTAAAGACAACACTGATCGAATTATTTTCTTCTCCCGCTTGTTTTAAAATGGCGTTTGCCCTTTCTGAAACAGCATCAGCGGGAAGCTGGGCCTGCCCCTTTTGATTGGCCAGCTCCGTTAAGTTCGGAGAAAACAAACTCAAAACGACGGTAAGTGCTAATACTATGGCTGCAATTGCCCACTTGAATTTGATGATTGCTCTCATTCGGCAGAATCTCCTCCTTTAAATTTGCTTTTTAAAATGGTGAATATCTCGATGATGGAATGTAAGTGTTCCTCATCTATATCATCGATCAGCGGTTTGAGCGCGTTAAAGATGGCAGAATCTAATTCTTCTAGTATGTGTTCACCACTGGGTGTAATGTTAATAAGCTTAGAGCGCCTATCACTTTTTTCCGGACAGTCGCCCCATTGAACCAATCCCTTTTCGAGCAGCTTTTTCAGTCTGTTAGAGATCGCGCTTTTATGTACATTTTGGTACATGGCCAGGCTGCCGGGAGATGTTGGGCCCTTGACTTTTAAAATTTTCAACAGGTCTGCCTGTTCCCTTGAGATATGCTTGAAGACATCCTGATTGATTTCACGATGCACAAATTCTGTCCCTTCAAGCAGGACTTCCACAAACAGGTTTATCGCCTGACATAGCTTTTGTTCATTCAATATCTTCCCCTCCTCATTATAGTTTACCCCGCTAAACTTTATGTTCAATGTCAATTAGTTTATTCCCCTAAACTATATATGTCAACAAATTTTATTCACGAGCACTCTACATAAGAACGCACGTTCGTGTATAATAGAAGCTATACACACGAAAGGGGGAATTTTAACATGTCAGATTTTGCATTCAAATTGTATGAATATAACGTCTGGGCCAATCAACAAATATTCAACCGGTTAAAAGAGCTTCCAAAAGAGGTATACCATCAAGAAATTCAAAGCGTGTTTCCGTCAATATCCCATGTATTGTCTCATGTTTATCTTTCTGATCTCGGCTGGATTGAAGTGTTTTCCGGCAAAAACTTGAGCGATGCTTTGGCTTTAGCTGAACAGCTTAAAGAACAGACAGAGGCTAAAGAAATAGAGGAAATGGAAGACCTTTTTCTGAGGTTATCCGAGCGCTATATACTATTTTTACAGCAAAAAGAACAGCTCAATAAGCCACTCCAGATTCAAAATCCCTCAAGCGGAATCATGAAAACAACTGTTTCCGAACTTCTTCCCCACGTTGTCAATCACGGGACATACCACCGCGGCAATATCACAGCAATGCTGCGGCAGGCAGGCTACGCATCCGCACCGACAGATTACGGGCTCTACCTGTTTATGAAAAAAACTGAAAAAGCATAAAAAAGCGGCTCCCTAAATGGAGCCGCTTTTTTCGGGAAATAGTCCAAATCACATTAAAATTCTTTTCATCAATCCTTTTTTAGTAAAAAAGATAGAAATTTTAGTGTTATAATAATCATTAAAAATAGATTGCTGACTCAATAAACAATTTTCAATGGAGGAACACATAAAGTGACAGACGACATGACGAAAGACAATATAAATCAGCAAACGTTGCAGAGAGGCTTGAAAAACAGGCATATCCAGCTCATCGCCATCGGCGGAGCCATTGGGACAGGCTTATTTCTCGGCTCGGGCAAATCGATTCATTTTGCCGGACCTTCGATTTTATTTGCTTATATGATCACAGGGATCATTTGCTTTTTAATTATGAGATCGCTGGGTGAACTGCTGTTATCAAACTTGAACTATCACTCTTTTGTGGATTTTGTACAAGACTACCTAGGCGATATGGCAGCATTTATCACCGGCTGGACATATTGGTTCTGCTGGATTTCCATTGCGATGGCTGATCTGACAGCAGTCGGGCTCTACACTCAATATTGGCTCCCGGGTGTGCCGCAATGGGTGCCCGGCTTGATCGCTCTTATTATTTTACTGATTATGAACCTAGCGACAGTCAAGCTTTTTGGAGAATTAGAATTTTGGTTTGCTTTGATTAAAGTCATTGCCATTTTGGCGTTAATCGTCATTGGCCTTGTGATGATTTTCAAAGGCTTTTCCACAAGCTCAGGAGTGTCCAGCTTCACAAACCTCTGGAGCCACGGAGGCCTGTTCCCGAATGGCATGCACGGGTTTATCCTCTCGTTCCAGATGGTTGTGTTTGCTTTTGTCGGCATTGAGCTTGTCGGGCTTACGGCCGGTGAAACAGAAAACCCTGAAAAAGTAATCCCTAAGGCGATCAACAATATTCCTGTCCGTGTGCTGCTTTTTTATATCGGGGCTCTTCTCGTGATTATGAGCATCTATCCTTGGGATGTCATCAATCCCAGCGAAAGCCCATTCGTACAAGTATTTGTCGCTGTTGGCATCGTCGGGGCTGCAAGTATTATCAACTTTGTTGTGTTGACATCCGCTGCTTCAGCATGCAACAGCGCTGTATTCAGTACAAGCCGTATGGTCTATTCCCTGGCGAAAGATCACAATGCACCTGAGTCAATGGCGAAACTGACTCAGCGTAAAGTGCCTAGAAATGCTTTATTCTTTTCGGCTATCGTGATTTTAATAGGTGTTACGTTAAACTACATCATGCCAGAAGGCGTATTCACCCTGATCACAAGCATTTCAACCGTATGCTTTATCTACATTTGGGGGATTACGGTCATCTGCCATATGAAATACCGCAAAACAAGAGCTGAATTAGCGAAAACAAACAAGTTTAAGCTTCCGCTTTATCCGTTTACAAATTACCTGATTCTTGCGTTCCTGGCGTTTGTTCTGGTTGTGCTGGCACTGGCACAGGACACTCGTGTTTCCTTATTTGTCACACCGGTTTGGTTTATTTTGCTGATTGTGATTTATAAAGTGAGAAAAGCGAAGCATCAATAACACTCGAAACTCCTGCCTCAAAAATGAGAGCAGGGGTTTTTTTGATGAAAATGACCTTTGCTTTTGAATTTGAAGATATGCTATAGTGTTTGTAATCAAAACAAGAAGGGATGATGGGTGGACAATGATTAACTAATCTTATTTTTACCGTTTGAAATCAATATTTCAAATCAAAAAATAGGATTAGTCTGCCCATTTTCTATATATACGACACTGCTATTTATAAAAAATAGCTTATTTGATCATGCACAGGCACGGCTAATCCTTCCAACACATTTGGGAGGATTTTTTTATTCTCCCTTTAAAGCGAGGGATATGGATGAAAGAGATCGTAACATTAACAAACGTTAGCTATGAAGTAAAGGATCAAACTGTTTTTAAACATGTAAACGCCAGTGTTCAGCAAGGAGATATCATTGGGATTATCGGAAAAAACGGCGCTGGGAAATCTACGCTGCTGCACCTCATTCACAATGACTTAGCCCCTGCACAGGGTCAAATCCTTCGGAAGGATATAAAACTGGCTTTGGTTGAACAGGAAACCGCGGCGTATTCCTTTGCGGACCAGACACCTGCCGAAAAGAAGTTACTGGAGAAATGGCATGTGCCTCTTCGTGATTTTCATCAGTTAAGCGGCGGTGAAAAACTGAAAGCGCGGCTGGCGAAAGGACTATCAGAGGATGCAGATCTGCTGCTGTTAGATGAACCGACAAACCACCTTGATGAAAAAAGCTTGCAATTTCTCATCCAACAGCTGAAACATTATAACGGCACTGTGATTCTCGTTTCTCACGATCGATATTTTTTAGACGAAGCCGCAACAAAAATATGGTCGCTTGAGGATCAGACGCTGATTGAATTCAAAGGGAATTACTCCGGGTATATGAAGTTCCGGGAGAAGAAAAGACTCACCCAGCAGCGTGAATATGAAAAGCAGCAAAAAATGGTCGAACGGATTGAAGCACAAATGAATGAGCTCGCTTCTTGGTCGGAAAAAGCCCATGCTCAATCGACGAAAAAGGAAGGGTTTAAAGAATATCACCGGGTAAAAGCGAAGCGTACGGATGCCCAGATAAAATCCAAGCAGAAGCGGCTTGAAAAAGAGCTGGAAAAAGCAAAGGCGGAACCCGTTACCCCAGAATATACAGTCCGCTTTTCAATCGATACAACCCACAAAACAGGAAAACGTTTTTTAGAAGTTCAGAATGTAACAAAAGCGTTTGGAGAAAGGACCCTCTTTAAAAACGCAAACTTTACGATTCAGCACGGCGAAAAGGTTGCGATCATAGGCCCCAATGGCAGCGGAAAAACGACATTGCTGAATATCATTCTTGGACAGGAAACAGCAGAAGGAAGCGTATGGGTGTCGCCGTCCGCAAACATCGGCTATTTAACGCAGGAGGTGTTTGATTTGCCTTTAGAACAAACACCGGAAGAGTTATTTGAGAATGAAACATTCAAAGCAAGGGGGCACGTTCAAAATCTGATGAGGCACTTAGGTTTTACAGCCGCCCAATGGACTGAACCGATCAAGCATATGAGTATGGGTGAGCGTGTAAAGATCAAGCTGATGGCCTATATTCTGGAGGAAAAAGACGTGCTGATTTTAGATGAGCCGACAAACCATCTCGACCTGCCGTCACGCGAACAGCTGGAAGAAACACTGTCACAATACAGCGGCACATTGCTGGCGGTTTCACATGACCGATACTTTCTCGAAAAAACAACAAACAGTAAACTCGTCATCTCAAACAACGGCATCGAAAAGCAGTTAAATGACGCCGCTCCTTCAGAAAGAAATGAGCGGGAAGAGCTTCGCTTAAAGCTTGAGACAGAAAGACAAGAAGTGCTGGGAAAACTCAGTTTTATGACGCCAAATGATAAAGGGTATAAGGAGCTTGATCAGGCTTTCAATGAGCTTACGAAACGAATAAAAGAGCTGGATCATCAAGACAAAAAAGACTGAGGGAGAAAGTTCAAGCGGCATTGAAAAGGACAACAGCTGTTGTCCTTTTTCTTTATATGTTCAAGCCTTCCAATGACATTAATGTTTCTAATGATGACTTATAGTACCCTGCCACTGCTTCCAGATAGGCATGTTGTGTTTGGGTAACGTAAGCAACTTTTCAGCACAGCTGTTTCCGCATACGAATATTGGTCATGGCATAGCCCATCTTCTGATAAAGATAGACGGCTGTCTCGTTGTGTGCAAACACATGAAGGGCCAGCCTTTCCGCACCAAGCTCTCTTGCTTTTTCATCAAGCTTTTGAAGCGCCAATTGAGCCAGCCCTTTTCCGCGAAAGGCTTCATACAATCCAAAGGAATAGATAAACGCTTCCTTTTGCGGATGAAACGGATCAGCATACAGCCAGAGCCAGCCCATTCTTTCTCCTTGGTCATTTGTGATGTTCCAAAAATAATGATTGCTGCTGTCTCGCCCATTCGGAATCATGTTCTCATATGCCTGCTCCGATTTCTCAAACGCCTCTTTTTCCGTCCAAGTTCCTGACGCTATGTTTTGTTTCGCATAATTTTGCACGGACATCACTCGAAAGGCTTCGAACTCTTCCTCAGTCATGTCTTCCAAAGTGAATGCCATCCTGTATTCCTCCTTTATAAAAAAGCCCAGCTGATGCCGGACGAATAACGCAGAAATGGAGCTCTATTTTACTGCTTCAGTTAATTCCTGGACTTTCTATTATTCGATAAGAACAGGAGATTTCCTGCAAATGGGCTTGTTCTTAAACATTAGTGAAAAGCTTACGTGTAACTCCCCATGATGATCATGATAGAAACAATCAAACAAATCATCGCTGGTATCGCCATGATGACCGATTGTCTTGCTCGGAACATATGCGCATGAATGGCTCCCGCCATGAGAACGACAAACAGAACACCTGCTCCAATAGCTGCATACCGATTCCAAATTCCCGCTGTCATAGCAAGTGCCCCGGCTATTTCAAGAATGCCGGTAACAGTCAGAAACCATAATGGATATTGATAATGCCGCCAATGCTCAACTTGAAAGGGAACACGGCTTACCTTTATGATGCCTCCCGCAAACATAAAAACCGCCAAACTGACTTTCATCATAATAGATATCATCTTACGTCATTCCCTTTCGGAAGCATCCCGTATATTAAAAGATTCACAACCTCTGCTGCGAGGCTTGCCGGATCTTTGATTCCGGTTAACAAAAATGAATCGGTTAAATGTTCAATCATGCCGACCAAACACTCAGCGACAGTTTCCATATCCAGTTCAGAGTGAAAATAGCCAAGCCGCTGTTCTGCTTCTAAGTTTTCTTTCAAAACCATCGCCAAGTCTTTTTTCATTTGTTTTGCTTCCGGGTTGAGAAAAAAGCCGATCTTGGTTAAATCCTTGTCCTCAGCCAAAAATTGAAAAACAGTCTCTACAGCTAGCAGTACCCGTTTTGACACATCCTCCGTGTTTAATCCGTTTTCCAGAAGAAGTGACTCTGTCAGCTTTCTGACTCGAGAGTGAAAATCGGTGATTAACTCGGCAAAGATGGCTTCTTTGCTTTGAAAGTACAGGTAAAATGAAGGCTGTGTGAACCCAGCTTTTTTCACAATTTCACTTACCTTCGCGTCATGGAATCCCCGAATCGAAAATTCATTAGCGGCAGCTTTGAGTAACCGTTTCCGGCTTTCTTCTCCTTTACGTCCTTTTTTGCTTTTCAACGAGGACCACCCCCAAAAATAATACTCGCAAGTAATGTTACTCACGAGTATTATTTCATGGCATTAGCTTCATTGTCAATGATTTCAAACTGATCCTGTTTGCCAGCTTCCTTTATTAAAGGGTCTCATGTATTTCGAATAACTGAATCAATTCATTGATTACTATATTCAATGGCTTTTCATTCAACTGATAAGTATTTGCCAAATAGATTGACATTCAGGCTGTGACAAACTTTATTCTTTTTTCTAACGAGCATCACTCCAGGGCCAGATAGAGTTTTGCCCGCAAATGCAAGGAACAATTGGGTGCAGCAACGCATAATGTACTGTACAGAATGATGGAAGGGTGTGATGGGATGCCGTCTACAATAATCAACCTATATTATTTAAAGATCAACAGTATTTCGGGCAATGGTTCAATTACAATAGGTGAAGCCGCGCATAACAGCCATACCGCAAATAATAAATCTCAAGGGATCAACTCCTCTTTCGGTGATACATCACCTGCAGAATCAATCATGGAAAACTTCTTAAATGATCCTGATGTCAACGATCAGACAGAACTCGGAAACTCTGATAATACCACTATGAATGCTCCTCAGCTTCCAGTACCACCAATTTTAGATTAAAAGGAGTTTCGCTATGCCATACCAAATTAACATCGCAAATATTAAGGTGAACGGCGTCACACAAAACGGAAATATTGATGTCGGTCCAACCGTACACAACAGCCATACAGCGAACAGCAAATACTTTGGGGCAAACTTTTCTCTAGGGGATTTTTCGCCTTCTTCTTCTCTTTTAAATACTGGGAACCTCGATACTGATATCAGTGATCAAGACCAAATTGGAAACCCTTCTGCACCGATTTCAAACCAAATTTAAGGAGGATCCTAGATGGATCTCGAAAAAATGAGAAAGTGGCTTGAGATTACAAATGAATATAAGCAAAATGACTTTTGGACAAATGTGCTCAAGTATAAAGCCCCGGAACAATTTTTTAATACCAACACCTATACGCTCGTTTACGACTTTTATCAAGATGAAGAAGATAATTTTATCATTGTGGAAATGCCCGGTGTGTATGAGGAAGAATTAACGATCCGCTTACTATCTAAAACCCAGCTGCTGATCAAAGGAACGATCACGCCTGTTTTTCCAGCCGAAATGGAAGTGCTGCGTGAACGGTATTACGGAGAAATTGAGCGAATCATTCAGCTTCCCGAAGCCACTGAATCTCATTTGTTACAGATTCAGCTGTTAAACGGGCTTCTGCACATTTCGTACCCAAGACAAGTTGAAACCATTGCGTTCAATAAGGGACTTTAAGATTGATTGTTCCTTCATTCCTTATCCATAGGGACTGATATATGGTCTTTATATTGATCCACATAAATATCCCCATTACCCAGCAGCACTGCGTACACGGTCTCTTTCACCTTTATGTCTCTTTTTCGCAATTCCTCCAAAAGCCAGGATTCCGTCAAACGATTCTGCTTTAAATTATTCTCAATGATTTCTCCGTCCATAATAAGCTCTATCGGAAGCCTGTGTTCTTGGTTTACCGCAATCATTAAATCCTGTTTGGTCACATGCCGGAATTGCGGTTTTCTTAACACAGTCAGCTGACCATTCGTTTCAAGAATGGCAAAAAGAACTTCTTCGATATTAAATATTTCTTTTTCCCGTAATTGCTGATTTAAATAATCAAGCGTGTAACGCATTTTCCTCATATTTGATTCAAGTATCTTCCCGTTTTGAATCAGCACTGTTGGATCTCCGGCAAAAAATTTCCTCAGCTTCCTGTTCTTTATTGACAGAAACGAAATTAGAAAAATGGTTAGCACAAAAATACTAAACGAAATGGCCATATTGTGCGGTTTTATTGAAGTATTGTAAGCTAATCCGGCAGCAATCGCCCCTAGTGTTATCGCCGCAATAAAATCAAAAATCGTCATTTGAGAAATTGTCTGTTTGCCTAAAATTCGTTCTGCGATTAACAGCAAGCCAAAGCTGGCAACCGTTCTAATGACAACTTCAAGTTCAATCATCTTATGGCGCTCCCCGCTTCCCAGATTGTTTCGGTCAAAAAACTCCTGCTGCTATCATTGTTTGGCTTAATATATCCATCTATACCAAAAATATTGTTTGGTTTAGGACAGAATGAAAAACTGCCTTTCGGATATATTAAATTGCGATTGGCCGAAGAAAAGCCAATCCCATGACAAATCTAATTCATCATTGGTCAGGTGGTAGCATGAATTTCACTTGGGAATCTCTTGTTCTCATTGTAGCCGGAGTCATTTTGCTGAGAGTTTCAGGAATGAAATCAATCGCACAAATGACTTCAACTCAAACGGTTGTCATGATTTCAATCGGAACTATTATCGTGCAGCCAATCATCAAGTACAGCCTTTTCAAAACATTAATTGCGGCGGCAATTTTCACAATAACACTCATCGTAATAGAATGGATCCAAATGAGATCGAACTTCATTGAAAAGATGTTGACCGGAAAAGCAAAAGTTGTTATTGAAAACGGACAGCTTCATATCGAAAACTTAAAGAAGATGAGACTTACAGTTGATCAGCTTGAAATGCATCTAAGGCTTCACGGCGTTACGGCTATACAAGATGTCAAAATTGCGACATTAGAGGCAAACGGGCAATTAGGAATAGAATTAACTGATGACGCCAAACCTTTAACTGTCAGGGATCTAAAAAAACTCATTCACCCGAAGTTCATTAATAAGGACGGACAAGCCCATTTGTCTAGCAATCAGAATATTTTTGATGAAATTGGCAAAAAGAATAAAAAAAACATCCCTAAAAAACTGCATTAACAAAAGGCACTTGGAGAATTTTGCAGGTTTTTGTCTCTCACTGAATGTTTTTGCCGTTTTGTTTAAGCAATTGCTGCTCTCACACCATATTGTATAAACAGTCATAACGGAGAGGAGAGATGAATGATGAAATTCCCAGTTTATATTCATTCGATATCCGGAAACAGCGTTTTTAATAACGGTTTTGCATTCTCCATCAGCCCTTTCTCTGTTTCTAAAGAGACAGATGGTTCCGGAGGGAATAATACAGGTTTGGTTTTTGAATCCAATGCTTTAAGCCAAACAAGCTCCGCCAATCAAGCCCTACATGTTACAAATGCGGTCCAAGAACTGCTTTCCAAGCTTTTAGCGTAAACATAAGAAATGAACACTTCATGAGGTGCCGTATGGATTTTCCAATTATTCACACAAACTTTTGGGATGCTGTGATAGCTATTCCAATCATCATACTGATAACCCAAATCCTCAAAATATTATTGAAAATCCCCAAAACTTTTGTACCATCAGTTGCCTTAATAACAGGCCTTGTCATTTCTGTTTTCATAAGCCATCGACACAGCCTCTTTTCTGGCGTATTTATGGGCTGGTTTTATGGCTACGCTGCTATAGGCTCCTACTCATCATTAAAAACGACCATCTTATCCTTTAGGCAAACGAAAAACGATACATCAAATTCATAGATGACATATAACGATCTGCCGCCTCTTTATCAGGCGGCTTTATTTCTGCTGATAGGTTGATCATCTTCAAAAGAGACTCATTCACTCGCTATTATTTTTACCATTATGTTGATGCAATGATATAAAAACGCAATATCATAGAAGTAAATAGACTGCCAGCGTCCTCTATGACGGCTACTTCTGAGTGAAAGGAGTTTTTGAAGCATGCGATCTCAAATCAACATCTCAAATCTCACGATAAATGGAATGACACAAAACGCCAATACAGATATCGGACAAAACTTGCAAAACAGCCATACTGCGAACAGCAAAAATTACGGTGTCAATTTCACATTAGGAGATTACTCTCCTTCTCATTCAATTATTATTTCAGCAAGTTGTGATAATGATACAAGTGATCAAGGGCAGGTTGATAACCCTTCTTCGCCTAGTGAAGAATAAATTGATGCAAAAAAAAGAACTCATTTGAGTTCTTTTTTTTGCCTTATTTCTTTATTCGCCTTCATATAATCGATAAACCCTTTTCAGCTTTTGTTCAAGCTGTTCAAAATGAACAAAACGGGCTTCTCTTAGAAACTCAGTCCCATCAATGAACAAAAGAAGCACAGGAACGGTGAAAACTGAAAATCTGCCGGCGACCTCTGCTACATCGTCAGCATTGATATGCGCCAATTTGATGTTTGGAAACTGATCCAATACTATTCTGAGCTGGGGCAGAACTGCGTGACATACTGTACAGCCAGGCCTTGATATATAAATAAAACTGAATTTGTGCTGTTTGATAAAATTTTCTATAGAATCTAATGAATGTAATTCTGTCATCTCTTTCATCCATTTACTCCTTCAAATAGGTCTGTTTTCATGACCAAGCTCATCAATACGTATCATTCACTATACAGATTTTTATTTATGATATCCGCTTTTTTGCTTTGCAGAGTACCTGTAAGCTTGCCGGAAAATGTAAAAACAAAAGAACAGTTACTGACAAGCAGCAACTGTTCTTACATACTTTCTTATTAAAAATGCAAAGCGTAAGCTCCTGAACCGATGAGTGCAACCCCTACGGAAACTGCAATGAGCACCAGGTTATATTCAAAACCTCCCGCGCCATTCGCAAAACCTTTCGCTCCATGGACTTTTACGATGGCACCTAACATAATGATCGTTATGATAGCAGCTCCAAGCGGGAGGAATACGCCTAAAATAAATAGAATACCGCTTACTAACTCCCCAAGACCTGATAGAGCGGCCGCAACGTTTCCTGGTTTCACCCCAATTGACTCGAACCATTGTCCGGTTCCTTTAATCCCGTATCCGCCAAACCAGCCGAATAATTTTTGTGTGCCATAAAACAAAAACACCACACCAATCATTATACGAATAAGCAACAGTCCTGCATCTTCCATTTGTATCTCTCCTCATCTTTGATTTTATCTAATTCTTTGCTGACAGTATCCAGCAATCATCAATTGAATATATGTTTCTTTATTTTTTATGTGTCAAATCAATCTAACTCTCTTACTTCAAACGGCAGCAGCCCTTGTTCAATTTGTGTGCGATGCGGTTCATATTGCACAGGCAGCATCAGTTTTTCGCCCATTGTATCCTGTGTTTCATCATGTGCAAAGCCCGGGGGATCAGTTGCGATTTCAAACAGGATTTCCCCATGTTCCCTGAAGTAAATGGCATTAAAATAGTTTCTATCCCGAACAGGAGTTACACCATATCCGTGGGAAGCAATATATCTTTGCCAATCTAACTGATCTTCATCATCGTTAGCCCGCCAAGCGATGTGATGCACCGTTCCGGCCCCCATTTGCCCGCGGCCAATAGGCGTTAACTTAAGGTCAATCACATTTCCGATATCACCGGCGGAACGATAACGAACGAAGTCCCCTTCTTTGCCGACTCGCTCCAGCCCCATGATGTTTTCTAAAAGGTCAGCGGTTTTGTCAGGATGCGCTGATAATAGGGTTGCACCCCCAAAACCTTTAATGGCAACATCGGGCGTTACTTCTCCGAAAGTCCACGTATTAGCCTCTCCTTCTTCTCTTTCCACGATTTCTAAGTGCAGTCCATGAGGATCATCAAATTCTACATATTGTTCCCCAAAGCGCTCGATTTTGGTGTATGGAACGTTGAACTTTTCTAGTCTCTTTTCCCAAAATGCCATAGCCCCTTTCGGCACGACATAAGAAGTCACGCCAACTTGACCGTCTCCAATGACGCCTTGGCGGGCTCCGGCCCACGGAAAGAAGGTAATGATTGTTCCCGGCTTCCCGCCTTCATTCCCAAAATAAAGATGATACGTACCTGGGTCATCAAAATTGACAGTTTGCTTGACCAAACGAAGCCCAAGCACTCCTGCGTAGAAATCTGTGTTCTCTTGAGGGTGACCGACAATCGCCGTAATATGATGAATTCCCATCGTTTTTTTAGCCATTTTTATCCGCTCCTTTTACATATACTCAACAAACTCATTCACAGGCTTCCGGTAGCCGCGCGGTCTTCTGCTCTCTGTTTTTTCTTTTCCAATCGTAATCATCATGACAACCTCAAATTGGTCGTCTATGTTCAAAATCCGTTTTACGGCTTCCGCATCAAAGCCGATCATCGGGCAGGTATCCCAGCCTTTTTCCTTAGCACTCAGCATAAACATCATCGCAGAAAGTGAAGCATTCCTTATCGCCTCATCTCTCTTAAATTGTTCTCCCCTGTTTTCATAAAACGAAACAGTGTCGTGCACCATGTGGTCATACTCTTGCTTATTTAATATCCCCAATACCTTTAAACCTTCATAGATATCGGACGCTTGTTGATATGCCTGCTTATCCCCTAATACCAAGAGAACCGCAGATGAGCTAACCACTTTATATTGTCCGTTTGCGGCCTGCTTCAGCTTTTCTTTTACGTCCTGGTCAAGAACCGCCACATATTTTGTATGCTGCAAATTAAAAGCCGATGGCGCCAATGCAACCAATTCAAACATTTCATTGAGGTCTTCTTTTGTGATTGGATGACCTGAAAGAAAATTGCTTGCAGATCGTCTTTCATTGACTAACTGTATAAATTCAGCCAATACGATACACTCCCTTTTATCTCGAATTCGAGATATTGTATTATAAAAAATCCATATTGAATATTGTGTAAAAGAAATGACAACGGATTGAACACTTAGAGTTGCGCTTGATCGCTGATCTTTTCGACCAAATATCTCAAATTAAAATATCTTGAATATGAGATAATAGTAAAATACAGATCCTCTCATGTCAAGAGGTTTTTAAAAATTAGTGGGAATTTTTCACTGACGGCAGCATTTTAATAGCGAATCATCACTGTTGTTACATAAGAACTCATTTGTTTGCTTTATGACCTTTTAGCATAGCTCCAACTTTTTTTCTGTCACCTTATTTATTAGTAAACAGGAAACAACGTTGCTATAGACCCACTCGAAATTGAATTGGTATGATAAGCAAAGTGATTACACAGGAAAGGATACGGAGAGCGTATATAGAGCACTCCTATTTTTTTGTGCAGTTTTATAGGAGGAAAAAATGGCAAGTGAAAGAGAACAAATAAGCAGAAAAGTTGCTTTGATTGCATTGATCGCCAATCTGATCTTAATGGCAGGAAAGGTCTTTTTTGGGCTGGTAGGCGATAGTGAAGCCGTGTTTGCAGACGGAATACATTCCGCGGCAGATGTCGTTGCTTCGATTGCAGTCTTGGCAGTGATCGGCATTTCCAATAAACCGCCCGATCAAGACCATCCTTTTGGTCACGGAAAAGCTGAAGTCATTAGTGAGGCGATTGTAGGAATTATCTTAGTGATCGTATCCGTTTATATCCTCATAGAAGCGATTCTGTCCTTTGTTAAAGGGCCAAGCGTTCCCCAATACAGCGCATTGTTTGCGGCTCTGATTTCGTACGTGGCTAAGGAAATCTTATATCGTTATTCTATAAAGCAAGGGGAAAAATGGAACAGCAAAGCGATTATAGCGATTGCGTACGATCACAAAGGCGATATCGTTGCCTCTCTTGCCGCTTTTATCGGCGTCCTGTTGGCTATCATCGGAAACACCCGCGGATGGTCCTATCTGTTGTACGCCGATGCCATTGCCAGTGCAATCGTTGCTTACCTCATTTTTAAGATTTCAATGGAATTAATCAGGCCGTCTGTTGATGTGCTCATGGAAAAGAGTGTTGATCCCGAGCTGATAGAGGAATATAAAGCTGTTATTTTTCAATGTGATCAAGTAAAACGAATTGATAGAATCCGCGCGCGAGAACATGGCCACTATAAATTGCTTGATGTCCGTTTATCTTTGGATCATGATTTGACAATTAAGCAGGGACACGATATTGCCCGCGAAATTCGAAATGAAATCAAAAGACAGTTTTCAGATGTAGAAGAAGTGCTCATCCATGTGAATCCTTATTTCGAAGAATGAAAAGCTCCTTTTTAGAAGGAGTTTTTTCTTTATGCTGCAAACTTTACCTTTAGAACTCGCCGTACTATATAATGTGTGTATATCAATCATAGGGACAGAAAGGTTGTTAGAATGAAGGAATTTTTTTCGATTGGAGAAGTGTCAAAGTTATTCAATGTGAAAATCTCTGCTCTTCGGTATTATGATGAAATCGGTCTTTTGAAACCGGAATATAAAGACGAGCAAACGAACTATAGATATTATTCTACCCAACAGTTTGAGCGGCTTGATACCATCAAATATTTGAGGGCCTTAGGCCTGCCAATCAATAAGCTTCTTGATTTTTATAACTCTCAAAATACGAACACTCTTCTTCATTTACTAAAAAGCCAGCAGGCTGAAATTGATCGCAAAAAGAAAGAATTGGAACGCATTGAACGAAAGATCTCCCGGCGTATCACACATATAGAAGATGCCGTTAACATGCCGTTACATCAAATTTCAAAAATCAAACTTCCCGCAATGCGTGTGGCTTACTTGCAGCATGAATATGTTCTCGGCCATGATATCGAACATTCGTTAGCTGAATTGAGAACCCACCTGAATGTAAACGAAGATATATTCATAGGCAAGATCGGTTTATCCATTTCTGCAGCAAATGTGAGGGCAAAACAGTTTGACAAATATTCCAGTATATTTATGATTCTAGAAGATGAAAATGAAAAAACTTCATCAGAAATCATTTTCCCTTCAAGAGAATATCTGCAAATTAGGTTTAGAGGGTCACACCTCGAAGCCGAACCATACTACAAAACATTACTGGCGTATATGGAAGAACATCATTATGAGGTAGCAGGGGATTCAATCGAAATCACACTCATTGATTATGGCATTACGAATAACCTAGACAATTATGTGACTGAAATCCTGCTGCCCATCAAATAATCTCATGAATATGTTTTGATCTCCCTTGACTCTCTACTAACTAGAGGGTTTATTTTTTATGCAGGAATGATTTTTGGAGGAGAAAGCTTATGTTTGGAACGATTTTTAACACAGTGATGATCATTGCAGGAAGCATAATCGGGGGGATATTCAAAAAAGGCATTAAAGATGAATACCAGGATATTTTGATGCAGGCAATGGGATTCGCTGCAGTCGCGCTGGGGATCAACGCCATTACACAGCATTTGCCTGATAGTAAATACCCCATTCTATTCATTGTGAGTTTAGCCATTGGAGGTTTGCTAGGCCAGATCATCAATTTAGAATTACGATTCAACAAGCTGGTGAACAAATTTTCTAAAAGCAATTTAGCAGAGGGCTTATCTACTGCGGTCTTATTATTTTGTATAGGTTCGCTGTCAATATTGGGCCCTGTTGAAGCCGCTTTGCATGGAGATTATACATACCTCCTGACAAACGGGATGTTAGATGGGATCACCTCCATTGTGCTCGCTTCAACTTTTGGTTTTGGAATAGCGGCTGCCGCCATTGTATTATTTGCCTGGCAGGGCTCCATCTATTTATTTGCTAAAGTAATGGAGAGCGCAATCAATACAGACCTTATTAATGAAATCACAATTGTGGGAGGCATACTCATCCTCAGTTCAGGTCTAAGCATTCTTGGAATCAAGAAGTTCAAAACATTGAATTTGCTGCCTTCCCTCTTGATCCCTCCTGTTGTGATTTTTGTGATTCATGCATTTGGATTGCGGTTTTAATGCTATTACTTTAACTATTTAACAAAAAAGCAGATCATAAAAGATCTGCTTTTTCTATTACATGATTTGCTTCTTTTGTTCATGATCTATTTCTGGCTGTATTTCCTTTGTCAGTTGATGCCCTTCTATATCCACGTTCGGAATCATCTTGTCCAGCCATTTCGGCAAATACCAGGCTGCATTCCCCATCAGCTTCATGACACTTGGAATCAGTGTCATTCTTACAATAAAGGCATCAAAGAGCACACCAAAGGAAAGAGCTAATCCGTTGGCTTTAATAGAAGCTTCGCCGGCAAAGATAAATCCTGCAAAAACGAAAATCATGATCAAGCCGGCTGCTGTAACAACAGGACCGCTATGTTTTAATCCAGCCTGAATGGCTTGTACTGGATTGTTTGTTTTTACATATTCTTCACGCATTCTGCTGACAAGGAATACTTGATAATCCATGGCTAACCCGAACAGAATCCCAATCGATAAAATCGGCAGGAAGGCGAGTATCGGCCCTCTTTCAGGTATTTTGAAAAAGTCGATGAGATTCCCGTCTTGCAAGACAAATACACAGATCCCAAGAGTGGCTGTCATCGTCAACACGAAACCTGCAACAGCAACAAGCGGCACAAGCAGCGAACGGAAAACGATGGTCAGCAATACAAACGCAAAGCCAACAATAAGTACAGCAAACACCGGTATCGCATCATTCAATCGATCTGAAATGTCAATATTCACTGCAGTCGATCCAGTAACAAGCAAATCTACTCCGTTTTTATCTGACAAACTGCGTACATCGTGTACCAAATCTTTCGTTGTGACATCATTTGGACCTGTTTCCGGAACGACCGTAATGATGGCAAAGTTCCCTTCTTTATTAGGCATTGCAGGGGTGACACTTGCTACATGGTCTAAACCCTTTATTTCTTTCACTGCATCTGCGAAAGCCTCCGCCTTATTTTCTGTAGCATTTGTGGCATCCGCTACGATTGTTAATTGGCCATTAAATCCTTCTCCAAAGCCTTCGGCAAGCAAGTCATATGCCCGGCGATCCGGATTATCCTTAGCTTTCATCCCAGCATCAGGCAAGCCCAGTTCCAAATGCATAGATGGGATACTAATGACGATCAAAATCAGAATGCTGCATACACTTAGCATGATAGGATTTTTGGTGACAAAGCGTCCCCAGACATTTGTTTCAGTGCTTTGTTTTTCTATTTTCTTGTTTGATTTCGGAATCATCCGCTTCCCTGCAATCGATAAGACCGCAGGCACAAGTGTGATGGAAGCCAAGACAGCCATCAGTACACTAAGCCCTGCTGTCAGCCCCATCGCAGACATAAAGGGAATGTTAACAACAGTTAATCCGCAAAGTGCAACGATAACAGTAAGTCCGGCAAAAACGACTGCGCTTCCCGCTGTTCCCACGGCTCTCGCAATTGATTCATTCTTTTGTATGCCCTCGCCTAAAAACTGGCGGTGTTTCATAAAAATAAATAAAGCATAATCAATACCAACAGCAAGGCCAATCATTCCGGCTAATGAGAGACTGACGGAAGCAATATCAAATACTTGTGTCCCAATCAAAACCAGTCCAATACTTACACCTAAACCAATCAGTGCAGTTAAAATCGGCAAACCTGCTATTAATAAAGAACCGAATGTAATGGCTAAAACGACAAAAGCCAAGATAATGCCGACAATTTCAGAGACACCGCCTATCTCCATCTCGGCTCCCGGTACATCTCCGCTTAGCTCAGTTTGCAATCCTTCATCATCAGCCATTTTCAAACTGTCTTTTAAGTGTTTGATAGAGTAATCCTTTATATCATCTGCTGATGATTTATACTTGATATCAGCATAGGCAACTGTGCCATCTTTCGCGATTGTCCCTGTCACAAAAGGACTTGCAATCGAGTCAACAGAATCATCTTTACTGATTTCTTTGAGCGTATCTTCTATTGCTTTGTTTGCTGGCTTCCCAGTAAGTTTCTCCCCATCACCAGCACCGAAAATAACCCGTATGCTCCCTTTATCAGGACCGTGAGGAAATTCTTTTTGAATCACATCCATCGCTTTTTCCGAAGGTGTGTCAGGTATGGACATATCCTCAGAAAAACTTGGTTTCAAGGTGACTGCAAGGCCTATCGCAGCAACTAACACAACGATCCACGCACAAATTGCTTTTATGCGATTGCGAGCAACCCATCCTCCTAATGTATATAACATTTTTGACATGATAATCTCCTTTCAACACATTGCTTGATCACATTCTTTCTCATTGTAGTTGACAATGAAATGAAAAAAACGTACATTCGGGCATGTACGTTTGGGCAATTTTCAAATATGCAGTTTAGTTGTCTATTGTCAGAATACCTTTTTGCATGGCAATCGTTACTGCCTCAGTTCTTGAATTCGCGCCTAATTTATTGTAAATGGACGTTAATCTGGACTTTACTGTTCGCTCAGAGACGCCCAAATCAAAGGCAATCGCTTTGCTTTTAAGACCTTTAGCAATTGCTTTTAGAACAATGACTTCCTTTTCTGTCAGCTGCGTCTCATTGCGCTGCTTTTTCATCCGCTCAAATTGGATTTCTTGCAGACGTTTAAGAATATCAGGCTGCAACAGCACATTTCCTCTGATCGCTGCATCCATTGTGTGAAAAAGGGTTTCTGAACTCGTATCCTTTAACAGATATCCTTTCGCCCCTAATTCAATCCCTTCGATCATTAAGTGATCTTCATTATATGTAGTCAAAATAATGATGGGGGTATCGTGTTTTTCTTTTATTTGTTTAATGGCCTCTAACCCGCTCATCTCCGGCATATACAAATCCATCAGAATGATATCCGGTTCTAATTCATCTGCAAGACGGACTGCGACTTTTCCATTTTCCGCCTCTCCTATAATGGTGTATTGATCATTCGTTTCAATTAAAAGCTTCAGACCTTCCCTCACGACAAGATGGTCATCAACGATTAAAACCTTATTCATCTTGCATCTCTCCCTGAATTGGTACAGTGATCTCAATTTGTGTTCCTTTCAATTTTGTACTCTTGATATTGAATTGGCCATTTATTGCCCTGACGCGTTCTTGTATGCCAAGAAGCCCATAATGTCCTCTCTTTTTCTTTCCTTTTTCAACATCAAATCCCTTGCCGTTATCCTTAACTGTTAAATGGAGCCTTCCCTTTTCTTCATCCCAAATGGATATCCAGATTGTTTTCGCCTCAGCATGCTTTGCCGCATTCGTCATGCATTCTCCAATGATGTAATAACAGTTTTCAGCTGTACGCACATCCAGCACCTGATGCAATCTGTAATCTAATAAACAAGCCATGCCTGTCGACTCTATAAAATGATCCATTAATGAGGTAATTCTTTCTTTTAAAACACCGATTTCTTCTGATTTGCTGCGGAGATCGTCAATAGCTGAACGTGCATCAGCTAATGTGCTTTTCACTCTTTTCATCGATTGTTGTATGATTTCCTTCGCTCTCTCTGTGTTGCCTTTGGCGAGATGAACATGAATCGCATCCAGCTGCATATTTAAACTGACAAGACCTTGAGCAAGCGTATCGTGTAAGTCTCGGGCCATCCGCTGTCTTTCGTTCTGCAGCGTCAGCTGTTCTACCTGCTGATGAGCCAGCTCCAGCCTTTCAAGAGTCAATTGAGCTTTTATTTTTTCATCGACTTGGGCAAAAAATGTTGCGGCATAAGTGATGATGACAATCATGATCGGCGCAGCAATAACAATAAAATGCAAAACTTCACCTTTATGAAGGTGATACGCCGAATTTATGACCAGCAGCAGCAATAGATAAAGAATGAGAAAAGTCCTTCTTCTGTCAGCCATTCCTATGATTTGTCCAATTAAAAATGCATAAAGGCCGATAATGACAAGTATAAAGAAGCCAGTCATGAGATTAGCAAGTGCAAAGGTGATCAAACCTTGTACCACGAAATACAGAATCACTTTTTTCTTAACCCAGCGATATGAGTGCCAATGAAGCAAAGCAAAAATGGCGATTAATATGGTAAACGCATAAAGCAATAAAATGGACCAGCCCCCAGAAACAAATTGCAGCACGATAGAGGCTATATAGATCATGAGAATAAAAGCCAGGCCCGGCACTCTGAGTGCAAGCATGTTTAATGCCCGCCTATCATGTGAGTAATATTTATCTTTGAAAGGATTCCTTATAAGCAAACCTTATCCACTTCCTTTACCTGTTTCACCGAATAGAGATTCATGAAAATCGAACCCATATTTCAACGTGCAAACATACATGTATCCAATCATTTTATAGGAAGAGAAGGAACACAACAATATCAGGTGCAGGGAAACATTAGAGTTTCCAATAAGTGATCATTGCCCAAACGTACATGAACGTTCTGCCTCTATGTACGTTTTATCTTTTCAAATTTACCTTTAAAATCATAAGGAACTTACTATTCATTGAAGGAATGATCATCATTGAAATCGATTGATCTCACAATTTTATCATTAAAGAGAAAAGGAATCCGGACTGAGAAGGTATTAAAAAATCAGAACCCTGATCGATTAAGCCATATGACAGACAAAAATGCGCAACCAAAAAGCAAGGAAAAAGAAGATTGAACATGTATTGGTTTCTAGGTGCTTTATTATATTTTCTGATCGGTACTTATATATTCATTAGAGTCACTAGAGACAGCCAATCAGGCTCATGGATACTGCTTGCATTAGCAGCTCCACTCATCATTGCTGGCTACCCTTATTTTTATTCAAAGAAACTTCTTTCCAAAAGACGGTGATACAGCTGTCATTCAAACCGCACATTGGTAAAATGATCAATACCGGGATACAATCTAGGTATTCTATGGAAAGGAGTCTTGCCTTATGAGTCAAAGAGTGTCCTACTATGAGATTGCACCTGAAGGTATGAAAATCATGATGGATATGGAGAAATACACGAAACAATCCTCAATTAACCGAACGACGAGAGAACTAATCAAAATCAGAGTCTCTCAAATGAACGGCTGTGCCTTCTGCATAGATATGCATACGTCCGATGCCCGCAAAATGGGAGAAACTGAACAGCGAATTTACTGTTTACATGCTTGGAATGAATGTGATTTTTACTCACCTGAAGAGAAAGCGGCTCTCGAACTATCTGAACACATCACGCTCATTCCATCTAAAAGGGTTCCTGATGAGCTATATCATCGGGTGCGGGAACATTATGATGAGAAACAATATGTTGACCTTGTTCTGATCATTAATCAAATAAACAGTTGGAACCGCATCTCGATTGCAATGGGGAATCGAGCTGCTTCAAAATAAGAAGAAGGAGTAAGATTAGAACAAATCTTACTCCTCCCTAGATTTCGTACCGCATCATCTGATGTTTCCGTTTCAACATCCTAAATCTTCACGTTTAGGTGCTTTTCAAACGCGATTTTCCCGCTTTGTGTAATCCTAATCGCTCTCGTTTTAGGCATACGAACGATCCACTCTTCTTCTAACATGCACACCAATAGGGCGTTTCCTAATGCTCCTGCAATATGATGCTGCCGTTCACTCCAATCCAAACAGCAGCGGGCAAAGGCTCTCCTCTTATTCCGTTGTTGCTCTTCATTGATGCCTAACTTTGAAAAGAATAAAGCACCCTCTGAAGTCACCTCAAAGTTTAAATCAACTTTTTTTAACATCCCCTGCTCAACTAATGAATGTGCCATTTGCACGCCCACATAACCTGCCAAATGATCATAACAGGTACGGGCGAAATGCAAGTCCTTTTTCTCTTTTGACTCTTTTAAAGATTTGACTTTTGCTTTAGGCGCAATATGAAGCAATTGTTCGATCACATTTGCAGCATCTGAGTCAGACAATCTGTAATACCGATGTCTCCCATGCTTCTCTACGCTAATCAGCTTTGCTTCAAGCAATTTATTCAGGTGAAAACTGGCGGTTTGAGGTTTAATGTTAGCGAGATATGCAAGCTCTCCCGCAGGGTGTATCCTGCCATCCATCAGACTGAGAAGAATGGAAGAACGCGAGGGATCTGATAGCAACGAAGAGATTTTTGCAATATTAGGATTCATGATTTTCCTCCTTACATTCATATTTCGATGATAGTTGAAATGTTAATCCTTTACAATATAAATGTAAGCGTGACAAGGAGGAAAAAACGTTGGACATCAAAAAACAAGACACTCGTCAATTTAAGGAAATCAAACCCAAGATCATGTATTATGGTACCTCGACATTTCTTCTAACCACATTGAATGAGGATGGAACCACTAATATTAGTCCTATGTCTTCTTCTTGGGCTCTTGGACATTATATAATCCTTGGAGTAGGACTGGGAGGAAAAGCCATCGACAATTTGGAAAGACACAAAGAGTGTGTCATAAACTTGCCTGGCCCGGAATTATGGGAAAACATTGAAAGAATTTCATCTTATAGCGGAAAAAAGAGTATACCGCCTTTAAAGAAGCAGCTCGGATTTACATATAAAAAAGAAAAATACGAGGCAGCAGGGTTAACGCCTTTACAATCAAAAACAGTATCACCAACACGAATTAAAGAATGCCCTATCCAAATCGAAGCCGAAGTGAAACACATTCGGCTTCCAGAATATGAATCGTCATTCGCAATTGTAGAGACGCAGGCACTGCATTTTCATGCCGAGGAAAGTATCATTCTGGACGAAAACCATATCAACCCTTCCAAATGGAGCCCGCTTATCTATAATTTCAGACATTATTTTGGTTTAGGAAGAGAAGTCGGAAAGACTTTTCGTTCAGAGACATGATCATTTTAAGACCAAGCTAAGACTTGGTCTATTTTTATAATAGATAAAAGCACACGTCATTGTCATGCTGTCATCATGATATAATTGAAAAAATTGTAATGACAGGAGCGTGCGGCCTCGATGGAATTATCTTTTCTACCTAAAAACACATTCATAGACCCTAATGGACATAATACAAATGAAGTAAAAAGCTTAGTCGATCAATTAGCCGGATTAGTTATTGAACATTCGAGTCATGCTGCAAAGAGAGACACACTGCCTGCTGTGGAGTCTTTTGATTATAGTGATATACCCGAAACTGGTATAGAAATTGAAAATATCTTGGTAAACCTGCAGGGTATCATCAAAAACTCAATGAATCCTCAAAACCCAAGATATATGGGCCATATGGATTCAATCCCCACTCTCATTTCATGCTTGGGTGACTTCATAAGCAGTTCCCTTAATAACAATATGCTAAGCCTTGAGATGTCCCCTGTTTTTTCAAAAGTGGAAGCACAGTTACTCAAAACCATTGCCCGTATGTTTGGATATGATGATAAGTCAGGAGGAGTGATGACAAGCGGCGGAAGTCTCGCTAATCTGCATGCACTTACAGTAGCAAGAAATCATCAATTAAATATGAAAAAGACAGGTATCTTCGGACTTTCTGGACAGCCTGTCATCTTTGTTTCGGACGTCAGCCATACCTCCCTGCACAAAGCAGCTATGATCCTAGGTTTAGGTACCTCCAGTATCATTCCGGTAAAAAGCAACAATCTGGCCCGCATGGATATTCATGATTTAGAAATAAAAATTCATCGTGCAAAGAGTGAAGGCCACATTCCATTTGCTGTTGTCGCAACTGCCGGAACAACTGTGACAGGAAGCATAGATCCAATTTTGCCAATTGCCAGAATCACAAAGGAAAACGGACTGTGGCTGCATGTAGATGCAGCATATGGCGGCGCTTTAATTTTTTCTGAAAAATATCGTGATAAACTGAGTGGTATCGAAATGGCTGATTCCATTACTTTTAATCCGCAAAAGTGGATGTACATCACAAAGACCTGTGCAATGACTCTTTTTAAAAATCGTGAAATACTTGAAACTGATTTCCGTATATCTGCCCCTTATATGAATGAAACTGATTTTATTAATCTGGGTGAATTAGGTGTTCAAGGCACGCGGCATGCTGATATTTTAAAATTATATTTATCACTTCAACACGTTGGAACAAAAGGATACAACCAGTTGATAAATAAAAGTTTCGCACTAAACGAAGAATGTATAGAACAAGTGAAACAGCGGCCTTTTCTTGAGCTTTATTGTGAGCCAGATACAAACATCTGCTGTTTCCGAGGTATACCGCATGACATTGAAAAGGATCAATGGGATAACTGGAACCTGGAACTGCAGCAGTTCTTATTGAAAGAAGAAAATATCTTCTTGTCATTGCCGGAATGGAAAGGAAACCGCTGGCTGCGTGCTGTGTTCCTCAATCCATTTATAACAGGTTCGCTTATAAAACAAATGTTCAGAAAAATAGATCAATTTTATGATCAATATAAACAAATTGTTTAATAAAACTCACCAGATCAAGCCAACATTAGCTTGATCTTTTTTTAGGAAATATCCTTGTGAATAAATACTACCTGCTAGCCAATTCTTTAATCATTAAACCCAACTCATAAATCCCCTTTTGAAGGTCTTCAAGAGATGCATAAGCATATGATAAACGAATATAATTCCCTTTTTCCTGAGCATAGATACTGCCGAGATTGAGCAGAATCCCTTTTGATAAGGCTTTAGTATAAAGTAATTTCATTGATATGGAAGGCAATATTTTTATCCAGACAAAAAACCCTCCTTTTGGGATATTCCATGTCGCCACATCTTTCAAATGAGTTTCTATAGCACTCAAGGCCAATTCTCTTCTCACCTTTAATTGCTGCCTAACCTTTTCTACATGCTGCTGGTAGTGGCCGGAAGTAAACCACTCTGCCGCTACTCTCTGGGATAGCGAACTGGATCCGTAATCTGTTTGCATTTTAATGTCAGATAAACGTTCAATCACCGGTTCCGGTCCGACGATCCATCCAATCCTCAAACCTGGGCTTAATGTTTTCGATAAACTTCCTATGTACAGTACGTGTCCATTTTTATCAATTGTTTTAATAGGATATGGCGGAATTTCATCGATCCATAACTCACGATAAATGTCATCTTCAATAATAGGAAGCTGTGTATTCTCACTTACTGCCAGGATCTCTTCACGCCGCTTTTTAGACATAAGAATACCAGTCGGATTGTGAAAACATGGATTTGTATATAAGATAGCCCTTCCCCGCTCTCCTCTTGTTAAATGAACATTTTCAGGCAAAAGTCCTTCATTATCCATAGGAAGTCCAGTCAGCTTCATACCAGCTGATTGAAATACGTGTAATGAATAAAGGTAGGAGGGCTGATCAAGATAAACGGTTGATCCTCTTTGTAACAGCCCCATTGATATCAGCTGCAAGGCTTGCAACGCTCCTGAGACAATCAGAATGGAAGAAGATGAGACGTTGATTCCAATGGTTTTTAAATAGTTGCTTAATGCCTCCCTCAAAGGTAAGTAACCTTTTGGTTCTTCATAACCGAATGCCTCCATGTGATGAGATACCTTCCCCATCATCTCTTTCATAACAGCCAAAGGAAAAATCTCAGGTGAAAGCTCACCTTTGCTGAGCTGTATCAGATCCGGATTGGATTCCGATTGATTGATCTCTTGAACGATTTTCCGGCTTGGCATCTGAATGCCAGAGGTGACATATTGATCCCAATCGGGAGCAGAATTCTTAGCCATCAGTGTCCATGTGTTGTTGATAACAACTGTGCCTTTCCCCATTGTGCCTTCTATTAACCCATCGGCCATCAATTCCTCTAACGCTGTAATCACTGTGCTCCGATTTACCTGAAAATCTTTTGCAAGCGTGCGCTGGCTTGGAATCTTGCTTCCAATTGGCCACTCTCCATTTCCTATTTTCTCTTTAATAAAATGAACGATTTGTCTGTACTTAGGGAGCTTTTTCATCTTTTTTTTTCTGGAAAGCTCATAGAATCGGTCTCCTTAAAATAAATTGGTTGGGTCAAAATCCGTTTAACTGGTTGAAGCCATATCACCAAATCTTTATTAATATAAAAACACATTAAATAACTGGTTGGTTTTTGTAAAGAGGAGTGAGAGGAATGCGAAAGAAAACAGTTCAAATAATTATATCTCATAGTCTCATGATTGGTTTATGGGCATCTGCTTTTCCGGGAATTCGCGCAGGACTAGAAGGGTACACACCAGAACACCTTGCTTTATTTCGTTTGTTAATCGGCTCTATGGCATTATTGCTTTTTGCTGTTTTGACTCAGATGCGCCTACCCGACTTGAAAGACATTCCTGCCATTTTTCTTTTAGGGTTTTTAGGATTTGCACTCTATCACATTTTGCTGAACATCGGTGAAAAAACAGTTAGTGCCGGAGTTGCAAGCTTACTCGTTACTACGGCACCGATCTTCTCAGCCATGCTATCCCGCCTGTTTTACAAAGAGCATTTTGGATTTACGAAATGGCTTGGCTCTATGATCAGTTTATTGGGTGTATTATTGATTGCATTTGGGGCGGGAGACTTTACATATTCAATGAGCGGTATCTTGGTCATCCTGCTGGCAGCATTTTCGGAGAGTATTTATTTCGTTTTTCAAGCCCGCTATATAAAAAAATATGGTTTTATTCCATTCGTTACATTCACCATTTGGGGCGGAACAATACCTATGCTTGTGTTTCTGCCAGGCTTAGGCGAAGAGATGATGAACGCTTCAATAAGCGCAACTTTGTCTATCGTTTACTTAGGATTATTGCCGACGGTTATTCCTTACTTCGCACTAGCATATGTCACTTCACTCGTCGGTGCTTCAGAAGCAACCCTTTCACTTTATGTTACACCGGCTTTAGCCTTGATCATATCTTGGATCTGGATCGGCGAAATACCCACACTGATCTCTCTGCTAGGCGGAGTGGTTACAGTTGGCGGGGTATGTTTTACCTATTTAACACCCAATAAAATCAAACGATATGGAAACGCTCTTATACATAAATAAAGAAGATACCCGCATCATTTGGTATCTTTTTAATAAGCTCATTTATCAATTAAAATTGCATTGTTTACCATAGTCCTCTAATCCAACGATAGCTCAATTCCCCCGATTTTGTTGACGATGGTGAAAATATATCCAATTATAGTTTGGTCTGAAGTTCTGAATAATCACTATTAAAAAGAATGCTATAATGAGTGATATTGCAGAATCTAAGATAGATATATTCAATTTAATCATGAAACAGGGAATGAATGAAATAATGGATAAAACGAAAATACTTATTATTGAAGATGATGAAGCAATAGCAGATCTGCTTTCATACGGGCTTACGCAGGAAGGTTTTCAAACGTGTACTGAATCTAACGGAGCTTTAGGGATGAAACAGCTAGACCAATTCAAACCCGATCTTCTGCTGCTTGATTGGATGCTGCCAGATTGCAGCGGATTGGATATCTGTAAAAAAGTGACCCAACGCTATAATATCCCTATACTTATGATCACCGCAAAGTCAGATATCACTGATAAAGTCCTTGGGTTGGAATTTGGGGCTGACGATTATATTACAAAGCCATTTGACTTGCGTGAAGTTATCGCCAGAATTCGTACAATACTCAGGCGTCTTGAACAAGCTAACCACGTGAATGATCGAGGATCGTCTAATGAGGATCACATTCAATTAAAAAATATTGTGATGATCCCAGACGAAAGAATAGTAAAAAAAGATGGGATCATTGTTGATTTGACTCCTAAAGAATTTGATCTGCTTAAGACATTGATTGACCATCGTGGAAAAATCTTTACACGTTCAGAGCTGTTGGAATTTGTTTGGGGCTACGATTTTGCCGGGGATACACGTACGGTAGATACTCATATCCAAAGACTCCGTAAAAAACTGGATGCAAGCGACCTCATTAAAACAGTGTTTGGCATTGGATATAAATTCGAGAAGCAGGAGGAGTAGAGAGTGTTACGGACGATCAAGGGTAAATTTATTATTGGTTTTTTTCTGATTTTTTCTCTCTCTTTCCTAGTGCTCAATCAAACGGTCAAAAGCGTCATTTGGTCAAGCAATGAAAAAATTGTGACCTCAGATTTAATAGACTTAAAAAAAAACAGCATCATGTATATCAATCAAGCATTTTTAATCAATCATTATAAAAACAATGAATTATACTTCGGCGATATGGCCGATGAAATAGTGGATAGTTTAACTCATTCAACAGGAAGCAATGTAGGCGTTTATACCGTAGATGGCACTTTGTTGTCTTCTTCTAATAAAACAGTGTTTTCGCAAGGCATTGACGAGGACCTAGCAAAAGCAATTAACGGAAAAAATGCTTATCATATCACCTATGATCGAAATCAAGCACAGGTGTTTTTTTCTTATCCAGTTGTCATTGATGGTGCAAAAGTTGGCATATTGCGTTTTTCTAAAGATTTTAATTTGCTTTACAAACAAAGCGGAGAGATTTTAAATATTATTTTTTATATCGCTCTTGCGATATTTGTGGCGGCGTTTCTTTTCTCTTATATACTCTCCAGACACATCACGATTCCAATCGTCAAGCTGACAGAGGCCACCTCAGAAGTCAAAAAGGGCAAGCTGGATGTGGATATCCATTTTTCTAGAAAAGATGAAATTGGCCAGCTTACGGTTAATTTCAATGATATGATCACCAGAATTAGGGATCAAATTTCAACTATCGAAAAAGATCGGGACAGGTTAAAGGAACTTAATGAACAGGAAAAACGTTTTTTTGACAATATGACCCATGAACTGAAAACACCTCTGACTTCTATTCAAGGCTATGCTGAAATCATAAAACAAAAAGGGGAATCAGATCAGGCGTTTTTTGATAAAGGAATGAATCATATTGTTGAAGAAAGCCGGCGTCTGCACAATTTGGTTATAAAACTTCTTGAGGTATCTAGAGAAACCTCTAAAGAACAATTCGATAGGATTGATGCAGGAACGATTTTGAAAGATGTATGCGAATCTATGAAATTTCGTGCAGAACGATATAAAAAGAAGATCACCTATGAGATAGAAGACAGTCTCTATGTGTATGGTCAAAAGAATAGAGTGCGCCAACTCTTTATTAATCTTTTGGACAATGCGATCAAATACAGTTTATCTCATTCTGAAATCATGATTCAGGCTAAAGTTACGGGAGATCAGGTTCTTTTTATGTTCAAAAATCCAAGTGATCCATATGACGACAACCAATACACAAAAGTGTTTCAGCCTTTTTATTCAATAAACCAAAAGGTGACGGAAGAAGGAAGTTTAGGGTTGGGGTTAAGCATAGTTAAAACAATTGTCGAAAAACATGGAGGAACAATCAAGATGTTCTACGAAGAAAACCATACAATCATCACTATTGAACTAGCTTACATGAAGGTTGAGAACTGATCATGAAGAACAAACGGTTTATTATATTGTCAGGGATATTATTGATTTCCTTGATTTTTGTATCCAGTTATAATATGGGCAAGCGATCTGAAACCATTATCATTCCAAACAAGGAAGAGAGCCAGATTGATGACGATCAGAAGTCGGACTCCTTTCAGGTGAAGAAGATATATCGCCTCCCTCAAGCTGACCAGTTGCTTGGCTGGTCTTCATCAAACTCTGTAGTTGGTTTTTTCAAAGGAAATGACACAACGGAAGGTAAAGCGCAGCATCTTCAGAATGTCTCCTATCCTTTTGAAAAACCTGAAACTCTGCAGAGCATTGACCGCAATACTTCCAACCTTAAGTTGTCTCCCGACGGGAAAAGTATCGCCGGATTAACGATGTCATCAAATAAGATAACACTAAATCTAATATCACTGACGAACAGAAACAAAAAGGAAGTAGCCAGCTTTTCTTCTAGCAAGGATGCCTTTGTACAGGATATTTCATGGTCAAATAATAGCAAATACATTTGTTATCTTGTCATTGACACGGCAAAAAGTGACCAGACTGCGGTCAATGTATTCAACATAGATTCCGGAACCCTCAAAACGTATCCATTGAAGAATGTTGATGAAAAGGATTCGCTTACGGCAGTTTCCATTTCAGATGATGGACACAGTTTGCTGCTAACCATGTTACAAGGGCAACAATATCGCATTATGACGGGGACCATCAGCGGTGACAGCATCACTATTCAAAATAAGCGGCAGATTAGCCCCTATGGTGAACCTGTTTGGTTAAACAATGACCAATTTGTATTTTTAGGTATCGGAGAAACCTTATACGAATACGACCTCAGAAACAGTGAGCTCTCTGTTCTGCTCGAAAATGTAGCTGTTTTTACCATATCTAATGATCGAAAGAAGATCGCTTACTCTTTATATGACAAGGACAATACTTATGCAGGAAAGCTGCAAGGGAAAAATGTCCTCTACGCAGAACCTATATACCACGGCACCAGCCCATCAGAAATATATTGGAGTCCAGATGGCAGCAACCTGCTCGTTTATGAACAAAACCGGTATATTTCTATGGAAAACTCATCAGCCCGATTTTTTGACGATCGCTCTTATATCATATCCTTCAAGTAAACCTTATTTCTATTGAAATAAGGTTTTTTCTTATACCTGCAAGATATTACATAACAATGATTCCTTCATTTGTTGACATTTTGTTTACAAGTTGATCAAACTTCTGCGATAACTCTCATCTATATTAAAAGAGCATCATTTTTACCGGGCTTTGTCTCCATTGGTCCTTCTAATTTATGTGACTCGTTCGCGAGAAAACTAGTTTTGATATCTACAATTGAGGAGTTGGAAAAAGTGTCAAATTCACCAAGAAGGGATCGTAAGTTGAATCAAATAGGAAAAATAGGTTTTGGGATATTGATTATTCTAGGTGTAACGTTACTATGCATTTCCTGGAAGGCACTTGCCGGCCCAAAGCAGGAACCAATAAAAGAAAGTACAAACGCTTCTGAGCAGGCGCATATAGAAACACACAAAAATTCAGCACAGAAAAAAGAACAAAAAAAACCTGCTGAAATCGGGAAGGTCGTTTATTTAACATTTGATGACGGACCAAACCCTGCTGCTTCAGAGAAAATTATGGATTTGCTTCATAAATACAATGCAAAGGGAACGTTTTTTATGTTAAAACCAAATATCGAGCGAAATCCTAATATTGTGAGAAAAATGGCGGAAAACGGTCATTCTGTTGGGTCTCACGGCGTGACGCACCAGGTTTCCGAAATCTATAAATCCCCTGAAAGCTTTGCTGCAGAAATGAACGATACATTAGACTACATTAAAGAAACAACCAAAGTCAACACGCATTTAATAAGAGCACCTTACGGGTCAAAGCCTTACATTACTGGCCCTTTTAGAGATGTTGTGGAGCGTGATCATTTTAACCTGTGGGATTGGACAGTTGACTCAGAGGACTGGAAGTACACTCATGGAGAGTTTGTTAAGAGTGTCATTCAGCAAGTCAAAACCCTTGAAGGAAAAGAGCCGCTTATTGTATTAATGCATGAAAAGCCGACTACCGCGGCGTATTTGGAACAATTATTAAAATATTTCCGGGAAAGCGGATACGAAATGAAAGCAATTCATGATTCAATCAAACCGGTACAATTCAGATTCAATTGAAGTATAAATTTAAAGTATCTTATATGAACTACAAAATATCACGAAGATAAAAGAATTATTTATTAGAGAACCGTTAAGAACCAGTACAACATATAAATATTCAACTTGATCAGGAAGGAATTTGATAGTGAAAATCGGGAGAAGGAAACTGAAAATGCAGAGTATTTTATTGTTTGTTCTAGCCCTCTTGTTAACCATTGGAGGCCTGACCTGCTATAGCATTTACCGAAACGTAGCAAAATCGGTCAACCATATGTATGAACCTCTGCAAAGAGATTCTAAGCAACAAGATGCTAGTCTTGGGCATGATCCTATATCGATTCTTTTGCTGGGAGTAGATGAACGCCCCGGTGATAAAGGACGACCTGATTCGATGATCGTACTGACTTTAAATCCAGAGACGAAAACATCGACGATGGTAAGTATACCGCGTGATACCAGAGTATTTATGCGATCAAAGAATACCAATATTAAAATGAACGCAGCATATACTTACGAGGGTATTGAAGGTGCCGTTCAAACCGTTGAACAATTTTTAAACATCCCAATCAATTATTATATCAAAGTCAATATGGAAGGGTTTAAAGATATTGTAGATGAGATTGGCGGAATCACAGTGAATAATGATTTCCCTTTTACCCTTGAAGGGGTGCATATACCAAAAGGGGAACAGCACCTGGATGGAAAGGTTGCCCTTAAATACGCACGGATGAGAAAAGAAGATCCTCGCGGTGATTTTGGGCGGCAGAAGCGGCAGCGAGAAATCATTAACCAAATTATTCACGAAGGAGCACAATTAAAATCATTAAAAAACTATCAAGGAATTTTGGCTGCCTTAGAAAAAAATATACAAACAAACTTAACACTTGATAAAATGATTGATATTCAACGCTCTTATAAAGAAGCCGTTCAACATGTCAAACAGATCGAAATAAAAGGTGAGGATAAAAAGATAGATCACTTATGGTATCATGTTGTAACTGATAAAACGAGAAAGGACTTATCGAAGAAACTTCGCCAGCAATTAAATCTAGATTCTTAATAAAATAAAAACCGGTATTCACCAACCGCTTACTCATGTAAAGAGAAGAGTTCTTACCTCTTCTCTTTTTTATGATTTCCCGGAATAAAAAAGAGAGTATTCGATTATTTTCTTAAACCCTAGTTTAGCTGCTAATGCAATGGACGAATTGTTGCAGATATCACAATCCCAGCTAGGAACAATCCCATTTTCCATACAAAACGCTATAAACCTATTTGCTACGCAATAAGCTAACCCCAGTCCTCTATATTCTTCAAGTGTATAGATATCCATTTCCGCTCGATTATGCCCTAAAAATATAGAAGTACACTCACTTACTACATGATTGCCATGTAATACGGCAAATCCAAAACCTTTTGAAGCAAACTGTGAGACAGAATCCCAATACTCCTCATAATACGCGCTGTTAAACGCTGTGCTGTGTGAAATGATGTCTTCGTCTATTCTTTTCAATACAAGCCCCTTTGGCAGTTGCAAAGTCTTTTTGAAAGATTTTGGTTGATAAGAAAATGCAGCTCTTCTCATTTGGTTTAAGTCATCTTTCAGTATGGGTTTCAGTACGCTATCCCATGTATCACTGGAAGAAAACAAGGTAAATCGTTTTGATGATTTCACTTGTTCTTCATAATATCCTGCAATGAAATCATGAAAATCCCGATTCCCTTGGTCTCCCGCAATAAAATAAATGCCTGATTCAGCTCCTATAAAAAACGATTTAGGAAAGGTTTGATCATCTGCATAAACAGCTCCCGGAATGGTTTGATCTAATATTGAATAGACAAATGTGGGACAATATTTGTCATCAAACATTGTTTTTAAGCTACTATACTTTTCTTTTGTTAATTCCTGCAAAACAGACAACTCCTTTAAAACACCGTCTTCTTCTTGATTCTGTTCACAAAATCAATTTTCCTCTGTCACCAGCAAATAACTTCCCTGTTACGAATCTCAGACAAATAAAAACAGGTGTCTGCACTCAGCCCGCAGACACCTGTTGAACAACACATAGCATTATATAAACCCAAGAAAACGCTGAGTATATCGATTCTTTATTCCCCAGTTACAGCAAACTGTTTTAAACGGTCACCAATTTCAGCACGGACCCTTTGAAAACACTTCTTCTGTTCCGTGTGCTTTTGCCGGATCATCAAATTTATCCGATGTTTGATTTGAAATATCAATCCCTGCTTCTTTCATTGCTTTGACAGCACTCGATGTCATCCATGAGCTTCGATTCCTGCGCTGTACACATTCCACTTGTCCCCAAGGTATTTTCTCCCCCACCCTTCAGCCATTTGGCTGCGGCAAGAGTTACCAGTGCATTGTTTTCCTTGATATAGTGACCTTGTCCTTTTAGAAACAAGAATGGATTATCAGCAGCCAAATATACAGGCCGACAAGTGTGATCAATAAAGTGGGTATCGTGAGGATAATTCCTGTTTTAAAATACGTGCCCCAGGAAATTTTCATACCTTTGTGCGAAAGAACATGAAGCCATAATAATGTCGCCAAGGAACCAATCGGTGTTATTTTAGGTCCTAAATCTGAACCGATCACATTTGCATAAATAAGCGCTTCTCTCATCATCCCATGTGTATCTGTACTGGCAATAGCCAATGCGTCAATCATAACAGTCGGCAAGTTATTCATAATGGAAGAAAGAATCGCCGCAATAAAGCCCATTCCAATTGTCCCAGCAAACAATCCTTGATCAGCTGCGGCTTGAATCACATCTGAAAGGACATCCGTTAATCCGGCATTTCGGACACCATACACAACAACGTACATGCCAATTGAAAAGAATACGATAGCCCATGGCGCCTCTTTCATCACTTTCTTTGTATGGACGGCCGGACTCTTTTGCGCAGCGATTAAGAAAATGATCGCAATGCTGCCCGCTACCACTGATACAGGGATAGAAAAAAATTCACTTGCAAAATATCCAATTAACAGCAGCCCTAAGATATACCATGACAGTCTGAACATGTTTTGATCTTTAATTGCTTCAACAGGTTTTTTAACCTCAGTCAGATCATAGCGTTTTGGTATGCTTTTTCTAAAGAAAAGGTAAAGTACAATGATGCTCGCCAGCAGCGAAAACAAGTACGGGACAACCATTCTGGATGCATAATCAATAAACGTAATATGAAAATAGTCCGCTGAAACAATGTTGACCAAATTGCTCACTACTAAAGGAAGCGAAGTGGTATCCGCAATAAATCCGCTGGCAATGATAAAAGGAAAAACTAATTTTTCATTAAAATGTAATGCTCTGACCATCGCTAATACAATTGGTGTCAATATAAGAGCTGCACCGTCATTTGCAAATAACGCGGCGACGATAGCCCCTAATAGAGATACATAAACGAACATCCGCACACCGTTTCCTTTTGCAGCCTTAGCCATATGAAGCGCTGCCCATTCAAAGAAACCGATATTATCAAGAATTAACGATATCAGTATGATAGCCACAAAAGCCAAGGTCGCATTCCAAACAATCCCTGTCACAGTTAACACATCATGAAAATTGACAACACCTGCTATTAGAGCTAAAACTGCGCCTCCACAGGCTGACCACCCTATAGATAAATTTTTCGGCTGCCATATGACCAATACTAGAGTTAATAAAAAGATGAATACTGCCAAAATCATTGATGTCATTCTAATGCCTCCTTACTGGCAACACGCTTGAGTTTTCTTTTGTTTGATATGGTTTAACAATTCATCCTCCTGATCGATTTGATGTAAGATCAATTGCAATGTATCAAACTCAGGACAGGAACCATTTATTGAATAATAACGCCATTGGCCTCTTCTTTCCTCATTCACAAAACCTGCGTTTCTTAATTTCCGCAAATGCTGGCTTATGGCGGGCTGGCTCATTTCGAACATATCAACCAATTGACAGACACAATATTCTTTTTCAAGAAATAATCTCATCATTATAAGCCTAGTTTGATCACTAAGTGTTTTCAAACAACGAGTCATCGCCGCAACATCAATCGTCATATGAGCTCCTCCTTCCCAAATCAATATATAAGCAAATCATTATATACACGCCAAATGATTCTACATTCCCCTTTACGTTTCCATATGTAGCGCTCCGTATATCTTAAGGATCAAAACTTCGAAACGAAAACCTGAGTAGCTCCCCGCGTTACCTTAGCGCCACCGTCATTATATAAACTTTTATTTATATAAACAATCCCTTATATTTGGAACATCAAATATGTTTGATTCAATTAATATCAATCTCTTTATTTTCCTTTACCCATTGTACATTGAACCGAGTACGGCAATATAGCTTGTGTTTGCTTTTGGTTTTTGGCAGGAAGGATGGCCAGGACAACACTTATGGCGGACAAAGCATTTCATTCCCAAATCAGTAACTGAAATGGATATCGGACAGGAAAGCATAATAGCAATCAGCAAAATACAAAAAATACCAAGGGTTTTGATACCCTTGGTATTTATGATTGAGACCTTCACCGGTTATTCACCCACAAGCCTCAAAAAAGTGTTTTTGATTAAATTACCCGCGGCATGTCAGTTACGGTTAAAAAGGTCATTCTATTTTTTAGTGATGATTAAGATTTCTAAAATTGCTGCCCTTCACTTCAGCTACGTCATATACGGTGACAAAGGCGGATTTATCAATATCATTAATAATTTCCTTTAGTTTGGTTTCTTCTAAACGGTTGATGACACATGTGATTTCTTTAAATTTCTCGTGGGAAAAACCCCCGTAAGCTTCTTTATATGTGGCGCTTCGGCCTAATTGATCACGTATTGTCTCTACCATTAATTCAGGTTGGGTTGTAATAATTTGAAAGGTTTTAGAGCCGCTTAAGCCTTCCTCCACAACATGAATCACTTTGGATGCAATGTAGTAAGCAATGACTGAAAGCAATGCCCCTTGTAAGCCAAATACTGTGGAAACAAAAATAAACACAAATAGGTTTAAGAATAGAATGAGATCGCTCGTTCCGAAGGGCAGTTTTCGGGATAGCAGCACAGCAAGCATGTCAATACCATCTAATGCGCCGCCATTACGCAGCGCCAGCCCCATTCCAAATCCAAGGATAATCCCGCCGACAACGGTAATTAACAGGGTATCTCCTTCTATGATTGCGGGTGTGTGGTGGAAAAAGCTTGTCCCCGCGGCAAGCGATACGATTCCGATAATTGATAATAATGCAAAGCTTTTCCCTATTTGCTTATATCCTAACCAGACAAATGGAATGTTGATCACAGCAATCAAAATCCCCAGCGGCAAGTTGAATAGCTGTGAACCAACGATGCTAAGACCCGTCACCCCTCCATCAGATACACTGTTTGGAATGAGCACTGTTTCTAGTCCATATGCCGCAATGATTCCTCCAATGATAACCATGATGATTTGGAAAATCATTTTCGCTTTAAATTTCTTATGTTTTTTGGTTGTATTCATACCATTCCTCATTTCTCAAATATTTCGTTATATTTAAATATACCATAATAGATATTTCCAGCTAAAAACATGCGTTTTTTTAAATAAAGTAATTAACAGTAAGGTAACCCTCTTTGACTTAGAACATTCATGTACCGTATCGCCTGTTGAGCAAGCGGCCCCTTTCACTTCAGATCGTGAATCGCCCTCAAACTTCAACACCGAAAATCCTAATTTATTCTGATATGATACTTAAAAAAGGAGGTTTGATTACAATGAATAACCTGTGCCGCAGTAAACAAGCCCCATTTGAATACACCTTATCTCTTATAGGGGGCAAATGGAAAATGAGAATCCTCTATGAGTTAGGGTGTGAAAAAACGATGAGATACGGCGAGCTGAAAAGGGCTATGCCCTTCATCACCCATAAAATGTTAAGCGCACAGCTTAAGGAATTGCAAACTGACGGCCTTATTCATCGGTATGAGGTTTCTCAAACCCCACTGAAAGTAGAGTATTCGTTATCTGACAGAGGGCGATCTTTGTACCCCCTCATAGATGAAATGTGTAAGTGGGGAATGGCACAAGGAATGCCTCATATGTAAAACTACTTACAAAAAAGTGCGTACTTGTTTCCCATTGAGAGGAATTTTATACTGAATGAAAATGCTTCGTGTGGAGGAAAAAATGACAAAACAAGTCTATATCATTCATGGCTACGGAGCCTCCTCAACAAATCATTGGTTCCCTTGGCTGAAAAAACGCCTGCTCGCAGATGGGGTCAAAGCAGACATTTTAAACATGCCTAATCCGCTCCAGCCAAGACTTGAGGATTGGCTGGATACACTCTCTTTATATCAGCACACTTTACATGAAAATACGTATTTGGTTGCGCACAGCTTAGGTTGCCCCGCCATTTTGAGATTTTTGGAACATCTTCAATTACGAAAACAGCTTGGCGGAATCATACTTGTTTCCGGCTTTGCCAAATCATTGCCCACTTTAAAGATGTTAGATGAATTTACACAGGGATCGTTTGATCATCAAACAATCATTGAGTCCGCGAAGCACCGTGCTGTCATTGCTTCTAAGGACGACCAAATTGTGCCTTTTTCATTCAGCAAGGATCTGGCACAACAAATTGATGCTGCGTTATATGAAGTTCAGCACGGAGGTCATTTTCTAGAAGATGAGGGATTTACTTCTTTGCCTATTGTTTATGATGTTTTAACCTCTTATTTTTCAAAGGAAACTCGCTAACATCTTTCACCCATCTGCTTCAATCGAGCCCGCGAAAAGCGGGCTTTCTGAGTTATCGTTTGATCAATACAGATAACTCACCTTCAAACACTTTTACTTCTTTTTGATTATAAGTAGATAGCAATACTGTGAGTATTCCCAATTCATTTCTCTTTGGCTGCTTATCAAGAACCTTAACAATTGTAAACAATTCATCATCCGGATATACAGGTTTTATGAATGTCATATGATTCATCTCTGTTCCGGCTATAATATCGTCTCCATAGAAACCTTCTTCAATCCAAAGTTTAAAAGATATGGCCAGTGTTTGTATGCCGGAAGCGATAATTCCATTAAATCTGCCTTTATTCGCTTTTTCTTCATCTACATGCATATACTGAGGGTCAAATTCACCCGCAAACCGCATAATATCATCTTTTGATACTTTTAATGATTTCGTTTTGAAGACCTGGCCAATTGTAAACTCATCTAACTTCATTCTTACACCTCTATTTTTCAATTGTCTATTTTGTTTATTTTAGCACTGTGATGAGCAAATAAAAAATTCTGTTTTCGCTAAACAGACGTATCGTGGCCTGGACTGCAGGCACTCATCATATACTTAAATAATATTGAACAGCTCTCAACACTTAGTCGTCACTTTGCCGTTTTGCTAAACTGAAAGCTCCCTCATATCTTCCAGGCAGCCTTCAGTTTTTTTATGCCTTCTCTTATGTCGGATTCAGAAACCCCTGCAAACCCGAGCGAGACCGTTTTTGTAGGAGGATGATGTTGATAAGAAAGAGAAACAGGATAAATTTTTACTCCATGTTTTTTCGCCTTCTCAATTAACTCTTTTTCACCAAATGGCAAATAAACGTCAAGTAAGATACGAAGCCCAGAGTTTTCTCCGCGAATTCTGACATGCTCTCCTAATTCCCTTTGCACTGCCTCTAATACAATGGCTCTTTTTTTGCGGTAAAGTTTTCTCATTCTGTTGATGTGTTTTTGCCACTCTCCATTTTTTATAAATTCAGCTAGGGTTAGCTGACTGTGGCAGGACACTGTTTGCTTATATAAGGACGTGATTTCATGCCCCTTTTTTAAAAGAGGCGAAGGAAGAATCATATAGCTGATACGCAGCGAGGGCAAAAGAGACTTAGAAAAAGTGCCCATATAAATGACACGGTTATGCTGATCAAGCCCTTGCAGAGAAGGAACCGGCTGTCCTGTGTACCTAAATTCCCCGTCATAATCATCCTCTATGATAAAGGATTGATGTTCGGCCGCCCATTTGAGCAGCTGAATTCTTCTGTTTATTGTCATTATGGTTCCCAGCGTAAATTGATGGGAAGGTGTGACATATACAAGGTTTGGCTGCTGTTCTTTGATCTTCTGTATACAGATTCCTTCATCATCGACTGGTATCGGAACAATATTCATGCGATTGGCTTCAAAAATTTTGCGTGCTCTTGGATAACCAGGATCCTCATACCCTATAGAAATATTCGGCTCAAAAACTTGGCACAAGATTTGCAGCAGAATAGGGTTCCCGGCACCTATAATCACTTGTTCAGGGCCGCAATAAACACCCCGAGATTGATACAGGTACTCTGCAATGAGTGTTCTCAGCTCAAACTCTCCTAAAACATGACCCGGCCGATAAAGCTCGTGTCCATATTGGTCTAAGCTATTGACCATGCTTTTTCGCCATGCGGAAAAAGGGAAGTAAGAAGAATCTACATTCCCATAATGAAAATCAATCGATTGTTTATTTTCTTCTGCTTCTTGTTGAATGGGTGTTGTGCTTGGCATTCTATCATAAGCAAAATCAGAATCATGATAATCAGCAAACCACCCGCTTCTTGGCTTGCTCACAATATAGCCCTCAGCAGCGAGCTGTTCATAGGCACGCTCTACAGTCGTTTGGCTGATGGAAAGCTGATTCGCCAGGAGTCTTTTTGAAGGAAGCTTCATTCCTTTTTGAATACGGCCCCGATGCATATTTTCTTTAAAATATCGATAAAGCTGCTGATAAAGCGGAATATCCAGATTTCTATCCAAAAAAGGCGTGATATCCATTTGCGCGTTGTTCTCCTAACTGGTATGCATTTTTTTATGAAAACTGGCTGTTTATAAAAGGCCAATTCCAGTTTATAGTCATTGTAATCCTTAGCTACTGGTTTTGTTAAGAAAATACAGACAATGAACAAGAAAGATATGTGGAGTGATTGTAATGAACAAACGAACAAATGGCTGGATAAATGGTTTTATAGGCGTACTCATTTTCAGCGGCTCGCTGCCTGCGACCCGTTTGGCTGTGTCGGACTTCGATCCGCTGTTCCTCACCGTATGCCGCGCTGCGATAGCTGGTGTACTGGCGGGAGGTCTCCTTCTCATCTTCCGGCAGCAGCATCCTTCCAAAAGAGACCTCATTTCATTATTAGTGGTAGCGTTTGGCGTAGTGATTGGTTTCCCGTTGCTGACAGCTTTAGCGCTTCAGCATGTCACTTCCGCACACGCCATTGTCTTCATTGGACTTCTTCCACTCGCAACGGCGGTCTTCGGCGTACTGCGCGGGGGTGAACGCCCTCGGCCCGTCTTCTGGATTTTCTCAACCGTTGGCAGCTTGTTAGTAGCAGGTTTCGCCCTCATTCAGGGGGGAGGTTCATCCCCGCTTGGCGACGCGTACATGCTGGCTTCTATTGTCGTATGCGGTCTCGGTTATGCAGAAGGGGCCAAACTTTCACGGCGTCTGGGGAATTGGCAGGTGATCTCATGGGCACTCGTTCTGTCGCTTCCTCTTATGCTGCCATTGTCGTTCTTTTTTACGCCGGACTCATGGTCGGCGATCGGCGTTCCCGCGCTACTCAGTCTTGCATATGTATCCTTATTCAGCATGCTGATTGGCTTCGTGTTCTGGTATCGAGGTCTTGCCCAAGGGGGAATTGCAGCGGTTGGGCAGCTCCAGCTTCTCCAGCCTTTTTTTGGACTGCTGCTTGCCTCAGTGATACTGCACGAGAAAGTAGGCTGGGCACTCGTAGCAGTGAATATCGCCGTTATCATGTGCGTTGCCGCAGCTCGGCGATTTGCAAAGTAAGGCAGACCATTAAGCATAAACTTCAAAAATGCATGAAAGTATAAAAATACCAAGGGCCTGCAACCCTTGGTATTTTGTATGCGATCGAGGAGACTTGAATCTCTCGCTTAGACAAATAAGTCACATTCTTGTTCCTAACGATTCGCAACACCCATTTACCTGACGCCATTATAAAATCCGCACTAACAAATCCCCCACTTTTTCTGCCATGACACGAGGCGGGTAAGGCATTTCGTTTTTCAACCACCATTCCACTACCCCTACGTAAGCATTTGCTATAAATTCAACAATGACATCTTCACTTTGGCCGTAATTCTTGCCTTTCGTTACATCTACATCTTTCCTGAACTCTTCGATATTAAACTTAAGGAACTGACTGCGAAAATATCGAGCGCCTTCACTGGCTAACATCGTCGAAAAGAATAAATAATTACTCTCAAGGTATTCCATGCAGTGTACAGTCGATTCAATCCAGTCCATTTCAGCTGCCGACTCACAAAAATCCCCCATATTGTTTATATGCTCTTCCATAATTTTTTCTAATAGATCAAATTTATCTAAGTAATGAAGATAGATTGTTCCCCGGTTTACATTTGCCCTTTCAGAAATTTCCTTAATCGTAATATGATCAAAACTTTTTTCAGTCATCAGCTCAATCAGAGCTATTTTAATAGCCTCTTGGCTTTTGGTTATTCTTCTATCCACTTTGGACATAGCTTTTCACCAAACTTTCTTAAGATAATCAACAATTTAGAGTGGAATGTTGAATAATCAACAAATCGCCTGAATGTAACCATTGTACACACCATGTTTTTATTTACAATAATAAACAAATGTTGATTAGTGAATCATGCTTTTTTCTCGAATGAAGTCATTGTCCATTTTAGTTAGTTGAGAATTATTTTGTAAACACAAAGAAAGAGTGTTATTTCAAAATGCAGAGAAAATGATGAAATTAGACCGCTTATCCTAAAGGTACTCTAAATTCAAATTTGATCTGCAACCCAACTATAAATCCGTCAAGAGGCAGAATGTAATGAGGTGAAGAATGATTAAAAGACAATTTACGATCATTAAGGAAACAGGGTTTGCGAGACCGGCTACCCTGTTAGTCAGTATAGCTCATCGGTTTACATCAGACATTTTTCTTGAATACCAAGGGAAAACTGTTAACCTCAAACAATCACCCAAATCCATAATGGATATTATGGATTTAGGAATTAAACCCGGAACCAAAATATATATACACGCAAATGGATCTGACGAAGCGAAGGCTATACAAAAAATGAAAGAGCATTTACTAAACAACGATTATATACAGTAATCAAAATCTATCGTAGTAGCGAGATTGTTATCGTTGATTTATTTATTTTGCGGCAAAACAGCTTTTCAGTTCATGCGTTCATTTATCGTCTGGTGATCATTCAACCTAAAATACAAAAATAAAAAAGGATCTACAAACGAAAATGGAGGGTTTATATATGTGCAGCAGAACATAATACCAAGGGCAGTTATACCCTTGGTATTATTGGATACAGAAAGAACTTAAATCTCTACAGGTGCTTATAAGCTATAAATGGTTAGTCCCGTGGCATTTCTATGTGCTCCGTTTATGCTTAAGGGTATTCCACATTTTAATGGATACAATAGAAACCAAAACAAATGATGCGACAACCAATACAGTTCCCATTAATGACTCACTAAAATTGATCACAATGAAACTCGAAAATATCAATAAAGGGATATTCGTAACGATAACCGTTAAAATGTAAGTGGTATACTTGATTCCTACAGCTGCCGATAAAAAACAAACGACATCTGTTGGAGCTATTGGATAAATCATCCCCAGCGCCAAAAACTTATAATTGTAAGTCTCCAATAATTTTTTCAACTCTGGATATTTACGTTCTAAATCCTTCATCATGTTCCCGCTTGAAAACATAGAAAAAGGGGCAAAACTTCTTAAGAATTCTTAAGTTTTCGCGATGTTATTCAAGATCGTTTCCTCTTCTTAACAGTTTTCAATATCATCCTATCTATTCCATGGTAATATTTAGATACATAAACTTATATATGAAGCTGACCTGAGTTAATGGAGAGGGAGGAATGAATGAATGAATGAATGAATGAATGAAAGAATGAAGAAACACAGAAAGATATATTTTTGTATTACTGCCCTGCTGCTCATGATTTTGCTTGCTGGATGTACGGGCAGTAAGGATGAAGAAGCACATCAACCTTCAAATCAAGCTTCTGCTGTGCAAACTGACGAAAAACACACTGAGCCTGAAGAGAGAACCAAAATACGCAAGGATGAAGCGGAGCCAATAACAGAATCAGAAGAATTCGCAACAAAAGCTGCAAATGAGACCTCTTCAGCAGAAGAGAAAAGCAAAGAAGACAATGTATTGGCAGCATACTCTTCGGAAAAAATCGAATATGCCAGAGTTTGGCTTCAACTTGGACCTAATCAAGAGATAGATGAATTAAATGTTCGACATATTTCGGCTGGCGAGCCAATTAATCCTAATGATGATACAAGTGCCAGCTATCCAGAAGATGTAACCCAGTTAGCAGGTTCTCGTTTAGTGGATGGATCAGTCACTTATCATGGCAATGGGGATGGCACGATTCATGTATATAATGTGCCTTTACGCTGGGATTCCGCTGATGATGTAGAAAAAGGCGTCATGAGGGAAGTGACTGAGAATATCATAAAAAACAGAAAAACAGTGTATGTTGATACAGGTGACAAGGAAAAAATCAAGCGGCTCATTGATATCATGATGATTCATTAATCGTATTCGTTTGTCTGTACCTGACTAAATACAATGGTTAATAAGGAAATAAGATATATTAATATAAAAACAAAGTTTGAAGTGCAGTAACTTGCTGAAAAATCTTCCGGTTCTATTAGTTCTCCTAGGCATTCTAAATGTGATGAGCCGTACCATTGAGCTATTTCATTGGATCGTATGATTTCTAGGTGTTGCATTAATATTTTATAACGCTGTCTAGTGGCATACAATGTTAATCAAAAGAAGCATTTCGGCAGTAAGTGAATGTTGTCCTAAGAAAAAACAAGCATCTTACTATGCTTGTTTTTTCTTCTATAGAAAGTATCTTATTACGCTATGATGCTATTCCTTTAGCCTGAACCTTGGCGTGCCTAATCCTTTAATCCCTTTCCATCGAGAATTTTTTGCACATATTTTTCGACTCTCGATTCTCGGGTTTTGGATTGTTTGGCTTGAGAAAAATAAAGAGTGTATGCTCTTTGCCGTCCCGGGGTCAATGCTTCAAAAGCAGTTTTCAATGCAGGGATTTCATCGAATTTTTTTTGAAGTTCTTCAGGAATGTTCAATTCAATATTTTTGTTAACTTCCACTTTCAAACCGGCTTTTTCAACTTCAATGGCTTCGTGAATATAGGCTTTCAAAATGTTTTCTAGCTCATTTATTTCCTGAACATTTGTAAACCGAATCTGGCGCGCCGCCTGTACATTCTCCGTTTGTTGTATGAGAATTCCATGGGCATCCTGTAATAGGGCACCTTTGTGAAACAGAAGCGCACAATATTCTTTAAACCCATGTATTAAAACGACATTTTTATTATTGTATGTGTAACAAGGATGCATCCACTTAAAATCTTCAGTCAGCTCACAGTCAAGAATGATGGTTCTCAACTTCTCAAATTCTTCCTTCCACTTTTTCGCTTCACTTAAAAATTCATCAACCTTCGGATTTGTTCTGCTATTTGTCATGAAGGAATTCCCCTCTTTCCAATCTTTTTACTTTTACGTGAATTCACAATAATGAAGTCCAGTTTTATTTTTGACATCTCGGTATTTATTTTATTCTTCTATAGGTTCCTTCTCTTATTATTCAATAGATTAAGCTTAAAGTAGGGATGATGCAACAACAAAAAAAGAAGGCCCACAAGCCTTCTCTTTTTGTATAATTATTTCACTGACAATCTGAAAAAATAACAATTCGATGATTATATATCTTTTTTATTCTTGCCAATGCATAAGGTTACGGCAACACTAGCTATACTGACTAAAGTTCCTGCAATAGAAACTAGAATTGTCAAAAAGCCATTGGGAATAAGAAATCCAATTGGAATGAGTCCCAGAAAAGTGAAAACGATAAAACATTGGTATACACCAGATATTATTCTTACAACCAAATTGCCAAAAAAGGACATGACTAATGGAGGGATAAATAAAAATACAACGATCCCAATTGAGATCATCAAGATAAGAGGTTCATCAAATGAGATGACATGATCTCCAGGCGACTCTTTAGCAGCCGCTAAAACAACAACGATAGACATCATTAGTGTAACAAAAACAAGAGAAAACCTTTTTAACAACGTTATGACTCCTTTACCTAAAGCGAGTAATCCTGCCTTTTTCAAATCCGATAACCATTTTATGTGATTCAATTAAAGAATATGCAGTGAGTGACACAGCTATAAGGAATCCTGGTCAAATCTTTATAATAGATTTAATGGAGCAACTATAGTTCGTTAGAATATTAGACGACGCAATAGACTTTATCTAACAATATAACAAATTAATGTAAATTAAACAATCCTATCCTTTAGCGGCCCCTAAACCATACCACCACTGGAATGAGTAATAAGGACAAAATCCCTCCAGTAAATGATAATGCGAGGTAACTTGACCCTGCCACAATCATTCCAGATAATGCTCCGCCAGCAGCTCCTGACAACGCAATCAGAACATCCACTGTCCCCTGCGTTTTAGCTCGTGTGGCACTATCAGTTGAATCTACAATAAGGGCAGTCCCGCTTATCAAACCAAAATTCCACCCTAATCCCAGTAAAGAAAGAGCAATGACGAGAAGAACCATAGAATCTCCCGGAGCAAATGCTGCTATTACACCTGCCAAAAGCAACGTTGTTCCAGAGGAAATAGCCATTGCGGTACGTCCCAACCTATCTACAAGAACACCTGTAACCAGTGAAGGGAGATACATAGCACCTATATGAAAACCAATAACAAGACCGACTGCACCCAAGTCATGCCCATGATGTCTCATATGAACCGGTGTCATTGTCATAATAGCTACCATTACTATTTGGGTAAGAATCATAACCGTTGCCCCAACGATTATCCCTTTTTTGTTTTCTGTATGCTCAGTTGCCGCCAAATGTCCTTTATCACCAGGCTCTTCATTTGCCGCTTCTATTGTTCTTGCTATAACTAATGGATCTGGACGAAGCATAATGAAAAGGACCACACCTGCTAAAATATATGCTGCTGCGGCTAAAATGAAAGGGCCAGCAAGTGATGGAACACCAATAGAAAGAGCGAAATCCCCCATCACATTCACTAAGCTTGGACCTGCCACTGCGCCAAATGTAGTAAAAACCATGGTTATACTAACAGCAGTCGCTCGCTGCTTATGATTTGCTAAGTCTGTACCTGCATAACGGGCCTGTAAATTAGTGGCTGTACCTGCACCGTAAATAAGCAACGAAATAAATAACAAGAAAATACTATTTATGATTGCTGCCATAATAACGCCTATTGCTCCAAGTCCGCCAATCATAAAGCCAGCTGAAAGACCTGTTCGACGGCCATAACGTTGAGAAAGTCTTCCAACAATTAATGCAGATCCTGCTGACCCTAAAGTAAACAAAGCAGAAGGAAGACCAGCAAACGCATCAGTGCCAAGCATTTGCTGTGCAATAAGCGCACCGACAGTCACTCCTGCCGCCAGCCCCGCACCGCCAAAAATTTGTGAGATACTCACAACGATTAGTGTACGCTTGTATAACGATTTTTGTTTTTCTGGTGAACTGATGTAGCTTTGTAATGAAGCAGTTTGAACATCTATTGCTTTTACGCTGTCCTTGTCTAACATCATCTGACCTTCCTTTCTAAAAGCCAATTTTGTATAAACCTCCCTCTAGATGTGGATCATCATAACACGCACAAAAAAGCCATACAATGTCATAATTGTATGGCAAACAATATTAGGTAAGATCGTCTAGCAAACGTCTCAGGATCATTAATCCTTGTTCAAGCTCTTCAAGTGTTTTTGGTGCACAGACAGAAACCCTTACAGCCCTTTCAGGACAACTATTGCCTACTACAAAGCGTTCAGCCGCATACACTTGCACGCCATGTCGAGCAGCCAACTCTTCAAATTGAGCGCCAGTTATTTTACCGGGTAACATCAACCAACGAAAAATGCCTGTTTCAACACCTAAACATGTATATCCCGCAACATATCGGTTTACGATTTGATTTCTGCGAATGGTTTGTTCACGATGACTCTCAATTAAGACTTCAAATTGATTTGATACAATCGTGCGAGCAGTAAGTTCAGCTAATAGCGGGGAAACGGTTATATTTAAATTATAAAGCGCCTTTGATATTGGCTCCTTATATTGTCTCGGCACTGCTACATAAGCCAAACGCAGGCCTGGCGCTAACGATTTTGATAAACTTGCAATATGAATAACCTGTTGCGGTGCGAATGAGGCGAGTGCCGGAAGCGGCTTTTTGCTAAGAAGATGGTACGATGCATCCTCAATAACAAACAGATTATATTTCTTTGCAATGTCTGCAACCATTCTTCGATTCTCAACAGACATAAAGGAAGTCGTCGGATTATGATAATCCGGGATTAAATACAAACCTTTAATATTTTCGTTTTTACACGCATATTCAAGTGACTCCGGACTCATTTCATCGTTCTCTGATTTTATCGGTACGATTTGCACACTAAGCAATGATGCAACAGTTTTTAATCCAGGGTACGTATGATGGTCAACTCCGATGCGATCTCCAGGCTTACAAAGACTCGCCAAAGTCGCAGCAATCGCATTTTGCCCTCCATTTGCAAATAAAATGTGATCAACGGATGTTTCAAATCCGCCTCTTTGGATGAGCTTTACAGCTGCATCTTTTTGCCAAAGGCTTTCACCTGCCCGGCCATAGCTAAACCATTTTTCATAATCCTCCTCATGAACCATGTTTTTTAGTTGGTATAACAAGGGCTCATATGAAGCGTGATCTGGAAGTATTGCTCCCATTTCAATTAAATGTGTCGGCTTATTATCCTCAAGTAAATACGCATTCGACAACGCATCATACGATACAAATGTGCCGCTCCCTACAGTCGCACTCAGCAGCCCTTTTAACTCACACACTTTAAATGCTTTTGAAATCGTACTCACATTTAAATCTAGATAATCGGCCAATTCTCGCTGTGGAGGAAGTTTTGTTCCAGGTAATAAAACTCCGTTTAAAATATCCTGTTCCAATTGCCCTGCAAGTGCTTTATAAATAGGCTTTTCAGCTTTATCAATCGATGGCTTCCAGCTCATCGGATAGTTTTCAAAAGAATTGATAGGCATGATACGCATCCTTTTTCACTCAATTATATGAATGTGCTGCTTATAAGACAATTATAATTATCTTTTATTGATGCCTTTTTATGAACAGCATGCTTCAATAAAACCTGTACAAATACAAGTGAATCACTTACTTTATTTCATATAAGTCATCCTGCAAAACTGTGCACAGAATGTCGGATAAATACATTTCACTCCTGTTATTCTTTGGTTAAAGGAGGCCAAATAAATGGATTTGCTTAAAAGTATGAATAGGGCGTTAAAGTATATTGAAGAAAACCTCACTAACGATATTGATTTTCAAGAGGCAGCAAAGCTTGCTTTCTGCTCTGAATATCATTTTAAAAGGATGTTTTCCTTCCTTTCATGTATTTCATTATCGGAATATATTCGTCGCAGACGTCTTACTCTTGCAGCTTTTGAACTGAAAGACAGCAATGTAAAAGTGATTGATATTGCAATAAAGTACGGTTATAACTCACCAGATTCTTTTGCACGGGCATTCCAAAATTTACATGGCATAAACCCATCACAAGCCAGACTTAATGGCCATTCCCTTAAAGCTTATCCACGAATGACCTTCCAGCTAACAATTAAAGGAGGAAATGAAATGAACTACCGTATTGAAGAAAAAGAGGCATTTCGCATCGTTGGCATTAAAAAAAGAGTTCCTATTATTTTCAAAGGAATTAATCCGGAAATTGCATCTATGTGGGAAAGTTTAGATGAAAAAGCAATAAATAAACTAAAAGAGCTATCTAATGTAGCACCATCAGGCCTCATTAGTGCATCCACGAATTTTTCTGAAGGTCGGACAGAGGAAAACGGAGAGCTCGATCACTATATTGGCGCAGCCACAACGAAACGGTGTCCAGATAACTTCTCACGGCTTGAAGTTCCTGCCTCAACATGGGCTGTATTCGAATCAATCGGGCCATTTCCGGATACACTGCAAGAAGTATGGGGACGCATTTATTCCGAATGGTTTCCATCGTCAAATTACGAACAAATAGAAGGTCCAGAAATATTGTGGAACGAGCATAAGGATGTAACATCACCATCTTTTAAAAGTGAAATTTGGATACCAATCACAAAAAAGTAATACGTTTTTCAATCAGAGAAGAAAAATTGAAGGTTCTTGAAGAAAAAATACCTAGGGCGTCAAAACCCTTGGTATTTTTGATACTGCCGAGAGGGCTCAAACTCCACCAGTGTTTTTCATTGCCGGACCGGTCATGTAAGCAAAAAAAGCCCCTATATATCCCGATTTGCATGATTCCTAATCTTTAATATCGATTTTTCACTCTCCATAGAAGGCTCTTTATGTAAAGCCAATATTAAAGTTATCCCTATAATACAAATAGCACCAATCCATTGAAAAGAACCAAATGGCGCTTTTAACCAAACGACAGTTGTTACAACAGCTGATAGAGGCTCTAGACTGCCTAGTAGGCTTGTTTCTTTGGGAGAGAGGCTTTCCAAGCTTTTTATGAAGAACCAAAACGCAATCATTGTTCCAAATAATATCACGAATAAGATATATGCATACGCCTCAGCAGTTAATCGTTGAAAATCCAGTTGCCATGGCGGATGGATAAAACCCAATGCAAAACCGCCAATAATCATAGCCCAACCTACAACGACAAGAGAATCAAATTTATTTAATAAACCAATGGCATACAAAGTATAAAAAGCTGCCGCGAATCCTGATAAAACTCCCCATACTACTGCAGCTGCCGGCACTGAAAGTTGAGACATTGAACCATTTGTTAACAAAAAAAAGCAACCCACTAAAGCAAGTACAACAGTTATGATATCTTGTTTGGTAAGAACCGTTTGTTTTCGCAACAGCGTGTAGATAATGACGATTACTGGGGATAAATATTGCAATAACGTAGCAACGGCAGCATTCCCATGTTGAATGGATGCCATATATGTGTACTGCACAGCTAGCATTCCCAATAGGCCAAAAATAAGAAGCTGGCCAGCCGACGCTTTGTGTTTCCACACCTCAATAACCTGAGACCGATCCTTTCTGAACAATTGCAGCATTAAAAGTAACATTCCAGCCGTAAGCAAACGTGTCGTTACAAGCCAATTGACATCAATTTGATATTCTTGAAAAAGTTTTTTGGCTACTGTGCCTCCAATTCCCCAACATGTCGCCCCTGTTATAACATAGAACAATCCCATTTTTCTATTGGAAGTAATCATACATGACTCCTCACTAATAAATATAATAATAGTGTTATAATAAATGCAAAACATGATAAAAAATACTCAAATTGAATGAAAAAATATAAATATATTGAGGTGAGAAGTCAGAATGAAGAATTTTGCGATCGATCAAAATTTAAAAGAATTAACAGAGCACCGAACGGTAGAATTACCAGTTGCCTGTTACAAGACAAGGATCAATCAAAATATAAATGGCTATATTCCGCTTCATTGGCATGATGAAATCCAATTTGTTTTGATACTAAAAGGAATAGCTCTCTTTCAAATAAATGAAGAAAAAATAGAGGTTCACGAAGGGGATGGATTATTTATCAATAGCGGCTGCCTGCACATGGCAGAAGAAAAGGAAGGCTCGGATTGTACGTATATTTGCTTAAATGTGTCACCCCATTTCGTTTTATCTCAAGAACTGTATTCCAGCTATGTTCAGCCCTATATGTTTTCAACCAATTTGCCCTATTTATTTTTGGATGGAAATCAACAGTGGGCAAAAAATATTCTAGATGCTGTTAAAAAAATAAATCAATTGGTTCAACAAAAGCCATCGCTCTATGAGATTGACATTACAATGCAATTAACGTTAATGTGGAAAAACCTGGTCGTTAATGGTTTTCAATTAGAGTACGATCAATCTGAAATGATAAAAAGTCATCGAATGAAACAAATGTTAAACTGGATCCATCTCCATTATGCTGAAAAAATCACATTAGAGGACATTGCAAAAGCTGGCCAACTGAGCCGTTCTGAATGCTGCCGTTATTTTAAACGAATGCTGAATAAGACGCCATTACGTTATGTAATGGATTATAGAATTCAAAAAAGCTTATTATTACTGCAACACCCTGAATCCAATGTGACAGAAGTGTCTTATCAAGTTGGATTTAACAGTACCAGTTATTTCATAAGTAAATTTCAACAAGCGATGAATATAACGCCATTATCCTACAAAAAAATTCATATGAGACATTAATTCATAAGGTTTATTCTATTAATAAATGGAGTCCCCTTAAGTTGTTTACGGCTTTAAAACCAACATTGTATAATGATAGTCATTCTTAAAAATCGAGGTGATCATAACATGTTCTTAGCTCCACTATTTGAAAATGATGTTCCAGTAGCACTTCTCCGCCCTTAATGGAGTAAAGTGACTACTTCTCTCCGTTAGGGCATTTATTGACCTAATTTTAAATACGGAGGGAACAAGAAAATGAAAAATACCCTGTTAGGTTCTATATATTTAGCTTTAGCCGCTAGTATCTGGGGTGGCATGTATGTTGTGGTAAAGGTTGTTGTCGCAGTAATTCCGCCTTTTGAATTGGTTTGGATCAGGTACGTCATCGCCATCCTTGCGCTCCTTATTGTTGGTTTGATAAGGAAACAACCTTGGAAAATTCATAAGCGTGACCTTTTATTAATGGTTGCCATTGGAATTGTTGGCAACACCATTTCAATTGTTACACAAGAATATGGAACGATGTTGTCTTCAGCACAAATGGGAGCAATTATTACGTCCTCCACACCAGCGTTCATGGTTATTTTTGCTCGTCTATTACTCAAAGAACCATTGACTATCAAAAAAGGAACCTCAATTATTTTAGCGACCATAGGTGTATTCTTTATTGTGGGAAACGGACATATTGATACATCTCATCAGCTTGGCGGTATTTCTCTGCTTGTTGCAGCCCTTACATGGGCACTTATGTCAGTGCTTATCAAACGCGTTCCAAGCAGTTATTCACCAATACTTGTTACAACATATTCAACTTTTGTTGCCATTGTGGCGCTAACTCCTTTTGTAAAACCTAGCACCATTTTTACATCACAACTGCATGACCCTAAAATTCTAGGTTGCCTTTTGTATTTGGGAATTGTTTCAACCGCTTGTGCTTTTTTATTGTGGAACCACGGCTTACAATTATTAAATGCCTCAAGTGGAGGCCTCTTTTTCTTTTTTCAGCCTCTGGTTGGAACCTTACTCGGATGGATTCTGCTTGGAGAACAAATAGGCGGGACATTTTGGATAGGTTCGTTTTTAATTCTTAGCGGTGTTTTATTAGTCATTAAAGAGTAAGAAAAAGAAGTGAATTCATAACAAAAAAAAGCCAACTATTTTATATAGTTTGCTTTTCAATTAACCTTGTTCTTTCCCCTTTACTTCTTTATGTTCTGGTCTTCATTTATAATCTCTCCTTTCTTTATTTTTCTTCTCGCCTCAATACCCATTTGAAGGTTGTCAATTTCCCTGATAATAATGCCAATCTCGGTGGCAAAATGTTCAATATCCACAAACCTTTTTCTGTTCGCAAGATAAGTGAAAATGTATCATTAAGTAAGTGGGCCGTTATCCATATCAAATCGGTAAAGAAATTAGAACTTAATCATGTGCTTTAAATATTTTTAGCTGACATTTCACGAATATCGTTCCTTCTTATCTACTCAAATCATATCTGTGATCCATTGAGCCAATGAAAAACTGATCTATGTTAATTAGTCGAAGTTTTAGGATATACACGGATCAATTGACCTTTTCCTTGATTGGAAATCCGACACGTTCCCTATTGTTTTTGCTTGATCTGTTTTTTTTAAAAAAGTTATTGACATCAAAAATTCGATCATGTTATTATTAAAATTTTGATATTGCACCTCCATATATGGTAATCTTAAGAAGGTTACCATATATGGAGGTGGATGATATGTTTCAAATTGGCGATAACATTGTTTATCCAATGCACGGAGCAGGTATAATTGAAGCCATAGAAGAAAAAGAATTTTTAGAGGAAAAACAACAGTATTATGTCATAAGAATGTCAATCAGTAATATGACAGTTATGATTCCAACGCGTAAAATATTGAGTTCGAATATCCGACCAGTTACCGATATACTTGCATTAAAACACATTATGCACATTTTTCAGCATGGGGAATCAGATAGGTTACTGCCATGGAAGCAAAGGTATAAAATAAACACGGACAAAATAAAAACGGGTGAAATACAAGAAGGCGCTGAAGTTGTACGTGATTTAATGCGTATGAAGAAAGAAAAAGCACTTAATGCAAGCGAAAAAAAAATGCTGGATAATGCATATGAATTTTTGATTAGTGAACTGGAAGTAATTAAAGGAATCACTGAAAATCAAATAAAAAGTTTCGGTTAGATAGTGTATTGCATCCCAAAAAATATTTCGGAATATTATGATGAAAAGCAAAACTTCTCCAACTTATGTTTAGAACATTAACGACCTCTTTTGTTATTCCTACATTCTAATCCATTTTTATTATTTACATTTCTTCTGCGAAGATTGAAGTTTTACCAAAAAACTCAATAAAATAGTCACTTGTTTTTAGTATCCTGATTCACACTGGCACGGACAAGGAGCCGTAAGGATGGAAGAGAGGTAGGGCTTTCATTGTTTTAGGTATCTCTAAGTGATTATTTCCAGGAGAAAAAACAATCGATCTCCTCATTATTTTTAAGAATTTCTTATATCCACTGGCACATTGAATAATAATTGTTTATCGTCTTCTCATAAAAGAGATATGCGAGTTGATAACATCTAGATGAAACCATTTTTATAATTCATCTAATCTTACTTAAATGAACGAACAGGTTAGTGAAAAAAAGAGTTATCTATATTTGAACAAAACATTAAATATTTTATATACATTCCGCATCTTGTCAATCCAGTATGTTATACTGTAAACAAACCTTTGAAGTTTTAAATCTTTTTCTATTACCTTGTAGCATCTCCCTACTCGAACGTTGAGTAGGGTTTTTTATTGAGTATGAATAGACATAAAAAAACAGGCCCTATATAAAGAGCCTGTTTGTATAAACGATTGAAGATTAAGCTTTTTGAACGTTAGCAGCTTGAGCTCCACGAGCACCTTGCTCAACGTCAAACGATACTTTTTGACCTTCGTCTAAAGATTTGAATCCGTCACTTTGGATTGCAGAAAAGTGTACGAATACATCGTCTCCATTTTCGCGTTCGATAAAACCAAAACCTTTTTCTGCATTAAACCATTTAACTGTACCTTGTTCCATTTTTGTTGCCTCCTAGTGTGTAACCACACAGTATATACTATCCTTGCCCAAAGTATCATCAAGACGAAAAGTCAATCTTCATACTATCCTTTACACCGAACAAAAATAATTCTTCTTTATTATATCAGGAATCGGAAATAACTGCAAATTAATATTTCCGATTTATTCATGACATTATTTGTTAAACTTGACCTCAAATCATCTTTCTTTGCTTTATTAGGAAATTCAACTCAATCGCAAAGCCCCCTATTCGGGAAAATCATTTCCAGCAAATTAATCAACAAATGGATTTCCATATTTAACACAAAAATGATAAAAACCATAACGATTCATATACATCATTTTCTCTATGTTCTCAGGAGTGTCAAAATCAATCATCTCTAAAATTAGACTAGTAAATTCAATAGGGGCAGTTCCATTAGCGGTAACCAAATTTTTATCTCTTACTGCTTGTTTCTCTACAAAACTGCTAATCGGTTTATATTGTTCGTAATCTTTCCATAAGTAAACAAAATTACCTGTATGGCTATGATTATTCAGCAAACCATTCTTCGCCAAAAAATCCACTGCACCGCATATCGCTGCTATTGGAATGTTTTTTTGAAATGCAGTTTTTACAAAATGTAATAGTTTTTTATTATCATTACTCCAGGAATTCCCGCCAATCATAACTAGCAAATTAAAATTTGCAGGTTCTAACCCTATTATGTAATCGACAGATGTTTTAAAACCACCTATTGAGCTTACAATAGGGTCTAAAGAAACAGTGTGAACCGACCAATCTTCTCTTTGATTTAATGCAGATGCTAAGTAAACACCTTCCCAATCTGCATACTGGTCTAATATAAGAAATAACGCCTTTTTCACAACTATATACCGCCTTAGATTATAAGTTTTTTATTATCCAACCTTTTCGATTTGTTACGAAGAAAAAATACTCTATCTTCCGTCCCTGCCCCTCCCCAACAATTTGGGGCAGGTGAGTGCGATAAAGAGGAGTGTTCATCACATTCCTGTAATCTTTGAGTAACGTTTCCTCTTGCTTCAACATTCATACGATAATATTCATCAGAAAGCATTAAATCTCCTGTTCATGAAAATAATCAACGCCTTCAATTGATTATATAAGCTGTAATCTCCAATTTGTTTCGTTTTTCAAGGAATAATAAAGAAGGATACTACATAAGTAACATCCTTCTTTCCCAACTTTATGACTTTTAATTTGCTTGCTGTGCTTGTTTTACTGATTCTTTGCTAAAAAGTCCAACAATATTCCACAACACAATTACAGAAGCTATTATTAAACGAGTAGTACTGACTTCTTGGTTAGAAAATAATTTATAACCATATATTGATCCCAATGCTACTATACAAAAAACATTGAACCATTTACTCCAACGCAATTAAAAAACTCCTTTTTAATTAATTACATCTCCATACAATCTATATACATTTATTATAGTACCAGTATTTTATTGAAAATATATAAAATTTTTCAATATCTAATCTTAAACCTTTCTTAACTGATCCTACAAATCATTACTTTCACACTTGTTACGTTGGCAAAATAAAAAGAAGACTACACGTCCCTTTTTATGCTTTGACTTCCATATAAACTTTTGAGCTTGGCATTCAACCGTCCGGCTAATATCTTATTTTTAGAATGTGTAGCGATACATAGAAAAACTAAATTAGCAAGAAAAAAACATGTTATATCAAAATTAAACCAAGTTTTTTCCAAGATTCCTCAGACGAGGGATTTTACTTCTGTATAACAAAAAATCACTTTGTCCTTTATAAAGACAAAGTGATTTTAAAATTAGCTATTAGGTAAATCTACTTTTGCAGGAGTACTTGTCCAAGGTTTGCCCATTTTCTTTTTATGAGCTTTATCTTCAAAAAATTGAACTGTAGCATACTGATACCAACTATCAGTCATTGCTCCTTTTTCGTATAAATCATATTTATAATACGCATCAGGGATTTGTTCTTTTGCCCAATAAGAGAATAAAATAGTGGCAGCCTTACTCCCCCATCCCAAGCCAGGGACAATACCGACTAATGACATTGTAACTGATAACGCATTTTTAGCTGCTTTTGTATGCCCAGATAAAGTCCCCACATAATGGTATCCTTTTTTAGGTTTTGCAGCCTGTGTTGTGAATTCATTAGATTTCAAATTATTGTTTTCATAATTTGTTCTGTTAGCAACATTTTCATCATACTCAAAGTTTAAGCCTTTTTGTTCTATGCCATCGACTTTTACAGTATGATCATTTCCGTTCATCTGAACTTTGTGAGTTTCATTTCCACTCACATACTCAATTTCAACTAATTTCCCGTTTGACGATATCTTTTCACTTTTCATTTTGTAATGTAGAGCTAGTTCTTCGTAAGAAGGGGTTGTCTTAGAGTCCTCCTTAGCAGAAGCGTAACCTGCAGGTAAAAGTGAGCCTAAAGTCAATGATGCAGCCATAACACAAGTAATAACTCTTTTCTTTTTCAATTAAAATCCCCCTTGTGTTACACCTTACGAATCTGAATTACTAAATAGTTGCTTAATTTTATAAGCAATTACAGCGAGGTATAAAATTGCAACAAACACTAAAACTCCAGTGCCATAATCAGTTTTTGCAACTAGAAAAAGACTTAACACACCGAAAATAATGTACATTACAATATCAAAGATATTTTTCTTGTTGTTCATTTAAACTCCCCCGTTTAGCAATTGATTCCAGGTGCATATTTGATTGCAGCCCCAGTGTATTAAAAACTTACAATTTTGTCCAATCCGAACTCTCTGGCAATATTACTTTAATCATATCGCAAAATAATTTTTTGAATTATTTTCAGCACACCTACTCTAACATGATTCTTTTTTGATTTACATAAAGAATCGAAAAATTGAGTCATTTTTCCTTAGAGAATGACTGTGTGTAAATCTTAAAAAGGACTATTCATTCATTTTGAGAATTAGAGATACATACGCTAATCATTTTATTTTCATTAAAATCCTTTTCGTGTTTGTTGATAATATGGAGAGGTGATGAAAATGTTCAAAAAAGAAAACAGTTAGACTGAACTTAATGCCAAAGGAACACAGTACAATAATAAAAGTGATAAATAATTATCTCTTCCGTTCATTACATGCTCTCTGAATCCTGTTCTATGTAGGATACCGCTTTTTGAATTATTTGGTTTGGGGATACAGGGGAATATTAAATATAATAAGTGGTTTTAAATAACTGGTGAGTATTGGTTAGCATACGATCTTCCATAGTCGTTTTTCTGCATAAAAAAATAACACCAAAGATGGTAAACCCTTGGTATTATTGGGATGCGGTCGAGAGAACTTGAACCTTTACGGGTTATTCCCCCACTGGGCCCTCAACATAGTAAATCCATAACATTAGTTATGAAAGCTTATTTTCATTACACTTTCTAACTTCATTTTACATCATCTCTATAAGTTTGTATGAATTATGGTTAATAATTGGTGAGCAAAAACCCACTTCCTCACTTCTCCAAATCTCATTATAAAATGATTCATATTCGTTCCCTCTCCTAAAACAATTAAAACTTCAGAGACACTATCTTTCTCGGTAATTGAATTTACAAAAAATCTTTTTTATATCGAACGGCTAGATAGATTCCTGAAGCTAATAAGGCAAGAGAATATTTAAATAAGAAGAAAACTTGCCACATATATTCTTTCGGGAAAATCAAGTCGCACAAAATTACTCCATATAACATAAAGAGGGCACTTTTTAATGATATTTGATTTGTTCTTTCGTCAGCCTTACCCATTTTTTTAAGAAATACGAATGTCAGAATCAATCCGACTACAAGCAATACAAACCCACTGCCAATAAGAATATTCCAATTTCCCGGAGAATGTTCAGCCCAGGACTTTAAAGGGGGAAAAATTGCGTTGGTGATCGTATCTGTGATCGAATTCATTTTCATTTTTGATCATTTCCTTTCTCATAAGTAAAAATCTCGTTTACATCCACATTAAAAAATTCGGCAATTCGAAAAGCTAACAGCAGAGTCGGAACATAATTTCCTTTTTCCATTACAAAGATGGTTTGTTTGGAAACCCCGACTTTCTTTGCTAATTCTTGCTGAGACAATCTGGCAAGTACACGATATTCATAAACCTTATTTGAGATCGAATCACCAAAATCTTTCTTCATGACCATCACCTCTTGAACCAAATTATAAACTCACCTTATATAAAAGTAAAGTAAACTTATACAAAAATATAAAATACTTTTATGTTTATTAAGATTACTTTGATTTAATCATGAACCAGAATGCAGAAAGAACCTGACGAAATTCATGATTCCGTCAAGTTCACTAATCGATCTGGTGTAATTTGTGGTTCTTGGCGGTACATTTTATGATATTCAGTGATGCAACAGGTGATCAATTTCCAAAAACAACAGTAAACGGTTCTGATGGTGCAAACCGAACAACAATTCTTGGTTATCACTCTGAAGGGTAGACAATTTTAAAAATAAGCACAAAAAATACCAAAGGTCTACAACCCTTGGTATCCTTGATGCGGCCGAGAGGACTTGAACCTCCACGGGTTATTCACCCACTAGGCCCTCAACATAGTAAATCCATATCACTGGTTATGTAAGCTTGTTTTCATTACACTCCCTATTTTGATTTTCCATCATTTCTATACGTTTATATCAATTATGGTTAAAAAATGGTGAGCCAAAACCAATGAATGTCCTTACTTTTTTCGCCTATTTTGATTAAGAATTTTATTCCTTTCTTATTATAAAAAGGCTGACGAATTATCGTCAGCCTAATCTTTGTTCTCATATCCGTTTTCCATAAATGATATACCGCTTTGGTGCATTTCCGATATATGAAAAAGGGTAACAAGTAGTAAGGATAAGCTCCTCTTTGTTATGCTGCAGCGTAATAATAGACGTATCTTTTTGGTCTACAATTTTTGTTTTGTCTATTTCATATGAAAAACTTCCATATGGCAGCTTAACCTTTAATTGATCACCTTTTTTCAGTTCTCCCGTTCGGCGGAAGACTGTATCCCTATGACCTGATAGAACAATCTGCCCGTTTTCATCTGGATAATAGCTTCCTTTGTAATGCCCGACTCCTTTTTCCAAATCATCCGCATCGGTTCCCTCTACAATCGGGAGCTCTGCGTCGATCTTTGGAATCTCCAGAATACCAACTGCCTCTCCGAACTTAGGCTTAAATCCTTCTTTTTCTGAGCCGCCGCTTTTTCCAGAAGGACTCTTTAGTGCAAGTTTTGCCTCATCTAAAGTTTGTTCTGTCTTATGATTGATGTCCACCACTTTCCAGACTCCGTAACCTGTAAAAATGAGTCCAGCAATAATGATGCATATAGGAAGATATTTCTTCATGCAACATCAGGCATTTCTTTTTCTTCTAAAGTACCAGAGTGCAGTTCCTGCTACTAACAATACCAAACCAACAAGAATCAGATTATACGTATTTGTTGCTGTATTTGGAAGCTCATTTCCTGATTCTGTTCCCTGATCTTTGTTTGGATTATTAGGATTGCTTGGTTTTCCAGGTGCCTCTGGTTTGTCAGGTACAGGGTCCTTCTGTTCGACAGTAATATCTACTTTAGGCTTATCTGGCTTATCGATACCACTGCCTTCTACAGTTGCCACGTTTGTAATCGTTTTGCCTTCATATCCCGACTCAATTTTCGCTTGGAATGTCACAGTCCGCCACTCAGTATCAGTGACATCGCCAAAGTTAGCAGTAACCTTGCCGTCCTTGATTGTTGCTTCTCCGCCGTTGCTCGCTTTCAAGCTGCCTTCAACATACTTCAATCCGGCTGGAAGATCATCTGAAATCACCAGATTTTCTACTTTACCGTCAGATACTGTATTTCGGGTTTTAATGGTGTAGACTACCGTATCCCCGGCTTCATACTTTTCCTTATCTGAATCCAAGTTCTTCACTGTTTTTTCAGATTCTAAAACAGGAATTCGCGGATATACCTTCACTTCATGGCTTGGTTTATCAGGAGTCGTGATATTGTCACCGCTGATGTTTGCAGTGTTGACGATATCTTTACCTGCTTGACCAGACTTCACTTTTGCTTCGAATGTCACAGAGTGCCATTTCGTATCAGTCACATTGCCAAACTCACCTGACGTCTTACCGTCGGCATAATATCCTTGATCATCATCTTGATCATCACTTACCGCAGTACCATCTACTTTCAATGTTCCTGAAACATATTCTAATCCTTCAGGAAGGGAATCTGAGATGACAAGATTTTTGACAAGACTGTCTTCCATCGTGTTTCGGGTTTGGATTGTGTAAAGAAGCGTGTCGCCAGATTCCGGATGGTCCGCATCTTTATTTCCATCAGCTTTTTCCTTAATGGAGGCTGTTTTCTTTGATTCTAATTTTGGATCTTTCGGATCGACTTTGATGTCTGTTCCCGGTTTATCCGGTGTGTCGATATTGCCCCCGTCAACGGTTGCCACGTTTTTAATCGTTTTTTCCGCATAGCCGGATTCGATTTTCGCTTGGAATGTCACAGTATGCCATTCTGTGTCTGTAACATCACCAAAGTTAGCTGTGATTTTGCCGTCCTTGATTGTTGCTTCTCCGCCGTTGCTCGCTTTCAAGCTGCCTTCGACATACTTCAATCCGGCTGGAAGTTTATCTGAGATAACAAGATCAGTTACTTTACTGTCTGCTACTGTATTTCTTGTTTTAATGGTGTAAACAACCGTATCTCCTGCTTCATATTTTTCTTTATCTGAATCCAAATTCTTTGCTGTCTTTTCTGACTCTAAAACTGGATCTTTCGGAGAAACTTTGACCTCTTGGCTTGGTTTATCCGGTTTATCGGTATTGTTACCGCTAATGCTAGCCGTATTGACAATATTTTTACCTGCTTGACCAGCTTTTATTTTTGCTTCAAATGTTACAGTATGCCATTCTGTGTCAGTCACATCACCAAATTGGCCTGACACTTTGCCTTTTGTCACATCACCTTTGTCGTCGTCTTTAGCATCAGTAACCGCTTTATTGTTTACTTTGAGTGTCCCAGAAACATATTCGAGTCCTTCTGGAAGTTCATCTGAGATGACGAGATTAGTTACTTTACTGTCTGCTACTGTATTTCTTGTTTTGATGGTGTAAACAATCGTATCTCCTGCTTCATACTTCTCTTTATCGGAATCCAGATTCTTCGCTGTCTTTTCTGACTCTAACACTGGATTTCTTGGATAAACTTTGACTTCATGGCTTGGTTTGTCTGGTTTATCAATATTGTCACCTGTGACGCTGGCAGTATTCACAATTTTCTGATCATTTTGTCCAGCTTTCACTTTCACTTCAAAGGTAACAGTATGCCATTCTGTATCAGTCACATCACCAATTTGACCCGACACTTTGCTGTCTGTCATATCGCCTTTATCATCATCTTGGGCGTCACTGACGGCTTTATTGTCTACTTTTAGCGTTCCAGAAACATACTCTAGGCCTTCTGGAAGTTCATCCGAGATGACGAGATTTTTCACCAGACTGTCCTCAACCGTGTTTCTCGTCTGGATTGTATAAAGAAGGGTATCTCCCACTTGTGTCTGGTTCTCTTCTTTATTGCCATCTGCTTTTACTTGAATACTTGCTGTTTTCTTTGACTCTAAGACAGGATTCCTCGGATAAATATCAACTTCATTTTTCGGCTTATCAGGAGTTTCCATGTTACTGCCAGTAATGCTAGCCATATTTTGAATTGTTTCGCCAGCTTGGCCAGCTTTCACTTTCGCTTCAAAGGCAACAGTATGCCATTCCGTATCAGTCACATCACCAATTTGACCTGACACTTTGCCGTCTGTCATATCGCCTTTATCATCATTTTGGGCATCGCTGACTGCTGTACCGTCTACTTTCAAAGAACCTGAAACGTATTCTAATCCGTCCGGAAGTTCATCTGAGATGACGAGATCTTTCAGCAGACTGTCCTCAATTGTGTTTCGTGTTTCGATTGTATAAAGAAGGGTATCTCCTACTTCTGGATGTTTCTCATCTTTATTGCCCTCCGCTTTTGTCTGAAGGCTTGCGGTTTTCTTCGATTCTACATCCGGCTTTCTTGGGTAAATCTCAGTATCATTGCTTGGCTTATCTGGTGTCTCGATATTACTGCCTGTAACGCTAGCTGTGTTCTTAATCGTTTCACCAGCTTGGCCAGCTTTTACTTTCACCTCAAAGGTAACATTATGCCATTCTGTATCAGTCACATCGCCAATTTGGCCTGACACTTTGCCATCTATCACATCACCTTTGTCATCGTCTTGAGCATCGCTGACTGCTGTACCGTCTACTTTCAGAGTGCCTGAAACGTATTCCAGTCCATCTGGTATGGCATCTGAGATTGTAAGGGCTTTTACCTCACTGTCTTCTTCTGTATTTCGTGTTTGTATTGTGTAAAGAAGCGTGTCTCCTACTTCTGGGTGGTCAGGATATTTGTTTCCTTCCACTTTTTCCTTAATTGCTGCTGTTTTCTTTGATTCTAAAGCAGGGTTCCTAGGATACACTTTCACTTCATTATTTGGCTTATCCGGTGTTTGGATATTATCTCCTGAAATGCTTGCCGTATTGATAATATTTTTTCCTGCTTGACCAGGCTTCACTTTCACTTCAAAAGTCACATTATGCCATTCTGTATCAGTTACATTACCAATCTTTCCTGACACTTTGCCATCAGTGTATTGTCCTTTGTCGTCATCCTGATCATCACTGACAGAGGCACCGTCTACTTTTAGTGATCCTGGAACATAGTCTAAGCCTTCTGGCACCATATCTAAAATAGCAAGGTTTTTCACCTGACTGTCTTCAACAGTATTTCGGGTTTGAATCGTGTAAAGAAGTGTATCTCCGACTTCCGGGTGATCCGCATCTTGGTTTCCTTCCGCTTTTGCCTTAATAGCCGATGTTTTCTTCGATTCAAGTACAGGATCTTTAAAAACAACCGGAGTCGTTACTTCGTTTGATTCGGTTTTTTTACTTGTATTCGTTAATAAACTGTCATAGTTTATTTGCGCTTTGTTAGAAATTTCCTTACCGACATAACCTGCCTTGGCTTTCACTTTAAACTGTACAGTCATCCCATTAGGCAAGTCGTTCGTGTTAGGTAAATTTCCTAATGTAATATTTACTTTATTGCCATCGAAATTGCCTTCATCACCATCTGATGCATCAGTTAAATTCTTTGTTGTCGAACCGTTAATTAATTTTAATGATCCCGGAACATATTCAGTTCCCTCTGGAATTGCATCGGAAAAGCTTGCATCAGCAGCAACGTCTCCACCTTGGTTTTTGACTTGAACTGCATATGTTAATTCATCTCCGGGATGCACCTCACCCTGTGGAGAGACTGACTTATTTGCCGTCACACATGGTTCTGTTCCAAGGAAAATATCATCTAAAAAGTTACCGTTTCCTATGCTTCCACTGGCTGAACTCACCGCTTCAAAACCGAACCGGGTTGTAGTCTGTCCTGCTGGTACAGTATAAGAACCTGTATGAGTTCCCCAAGCTGTTCTCCCATCAGACATTTGTTTTTGGACGACGGTATCGTACGGGTTCTGAGTCGCTGCCCCGATGCGGACCTGCATGGTGTCTACTCCTGCCCGCCCCATGTGAGATAGGCGCCAATAAATGGTTTGTCCTGGCGTTGTCTTCACATCTTGGTACAACATCCCGTTTTCCATGGCGTTTAATTCTGCCCAACGCTTTCCATCAGGAGGTGCAGGATAATCCTTTGCACCAGAAGGAAGATTCTGAGCATGGTTCCATATTTCAATTACTTTATAGCCAGCTGCATCATCAGTCGTCTTCCAGCCAGGAACCTCGGATTCGTAATAATAGATACCCGAACCATTGACTGCAGATCCTCTCGCAGCACCTTGCTCAAAGCTTCCATTAATCAATGCGACTGGAGCTGGACAAGTCGTATCTGCACTTTGAGTGACCTCTGTATTATCTTCAGCATGAATATGATTTGGCAAAACAGTCAACACATTGCCAGCAATCAATAACAAGACTGCAAAAATCATTAGGGTTTTCCTAAGATTCAGTATGTAAGATTTAGGCACAAAGCCCTTTTTCATAGACTCTCACTCCCATTATTTAATTGTTTTATGAATCTACCTCCCGATAAATTCATACTAATTGGAATATTCGTTCTTTATATGACCTCCTCTCAATTTAAATATATAAAATAAGTACATCTTTTACAATGTGACAAAATATTCATATATTTGTCATAAAATAAGGTTGGATTGCAAAAAACATCAAGTATTTGTCGTAATTTGTCAAGGTTAATTAGTACTTTTTTGTTTAATTTTGTTTGAATTCCTAAGAAGTGTTTTGTACATGTGACTCTATTGATTGTTAAAAAACAGGAGAAAGAACAGGATATTGATTCAACTCATAAATAGAAAGGGTTTGATAGCTCTAATACAAACAAAAAAAGATACCAATATAGTTTGGTATCTACTTTGTTAGTTCCAGTCCCTCAATAAAGTGAAACTGTTTTTTCTGTTACAAAACCTTTATATATCAGTGTTTGTTTATTTTGATTATAAGGTTTTATAATGATTTATTCATATTGAGGAGTAATAATGGAGTAGCGGTCTTCTTTAAAAAAATTACCTTATTATTGATGTTTACTTAGTAACAGCCCTGCTCGAAGTAATCGGTAAGGTGAAAAATTAAGATACACATAAAAAAAGCAGGCGCGTTCACCTGCTTTTTAAATATTCCTATTAGAGTGTTTTAGCTTTATCCTAAACTTAAAATTCTTTTTATTACATTAGGAATAACAAATGCACGTTTGATTTCTTTATTTACTTGAATAATGTCTTTTTGTGTTTTCCCATTCTCTTCCCAAGTGACTTCTACCTGATAATTATTGGTCGTATTTGGCGGATCTGCCATTATCGCTACTGCTATTTCTTTCGCATTCTTTGGTTCATCTGTTGCGTCACCTGATGCCTCAACAACACCATTTTCTTTAAACACAACCTCTTTTACTGAAAACTCAGAATCCCTTTTCCATGTAATATAAACCGCCCATAAGTCTTGCCTTGCCAGATCTATGTCTTTTTCAGGAGAATATATAACACTCCATTTTCCATCTTTTGAATTCCCCTTTAATATAGGAGGCTGGTGGGTGCCAGCATAAATAAACCATGCTAAAAAAACTATCAGTGCAACAGAAACAATACTCGCTAAAATAAACTTACTTTTTTTCATTATTAACTCCAATCTCTATATGTAATAAATGGGATGTAAGCTTATTTTACACCAATGAATTCTCATTACGTTCAATTCATTACCTGTCCTTAAATAACTTTTTAGAACTTCATGACTTATCCACGGTAATATTTAGATATAAAATCACTGAAAGGATTGGACAATGAAGGTATTTGAAGCTAAGTCTTTGTTATCTGAAGCTGAAAACCGAGCTAAAGATTATAAAGAATTGAAAAATCAAATGATTAAGCTAAGAAAAGCATTTAAGGCTGTTGCTGATCTTGATGACAATGAATTCTCTGGCAAGGGAGCAAACAATATCAAAGCATTTTATCATGATCATGTGGGTGTCACTGATCAATGGATTGATTTAATTGAAATGAAGATCGCTTTCCTTACTAGTATTTCCGGTGTTTTAGAAGATGCCAGCTTATCTGATGCATATATCGAGGAATCCTTCTTAGAACATGAATTAGCAAACGCATATAAAAAATCAAAATCAATTATGTCTGAGCAGAAGAAAGCAATGAAAGATATTCTGAATGACATCGATGACATTCTTCCACTTGATTTATTTTCAACAGAGACTTTTAAGGATGAGCTCTCTTCTGCCGAAAACAAACGGAAAAAGACTGTTGATAAAATAGGCGATGTGGACGAAAACTTAAAAACTGAATATGCAATAACTGAACCTAACGAACAATTCATTAAAGCAGACTTTCAAAAGTTACAGGTATCAACAGATAAGGGCAAGAATGCTACACCCCTTCACTATAATGCCAAGGCATATCGTGAGAGCGATATACATAAGAAAAAAGGCGATATCGAGAAGCAATCTGAAGCTTATTTGAAGATCAAAAAAGAAGAAGCTAAAAAACACGAAATAAAAGATTTGAAAAGACAGCTTGTAAAGGTAACAGATCCAGACGAGTATTTAAAAATTGCGAAGAAAATAGGGTACGAGAATTTGGAACCTGACCAGCAAGTTTATTTCCGCCAACTCGAAGAACTCCAACAAAAAGCTGAAATTGGAAAAGGTATTGCAGTGGGAATGTATGAAGCAGGTAAAGATACAGTGATGGGTCTCTATCAACTTGCAAGACACCCGATTGAATCGCTTTCTGGAACTGTGAACGCAGCCTTACATCCAATCGATACTTATAAGATCATAGCAAAAGACATAGAAGACACATTTCAACGTGATATGATTAATGGAGATAGCTACAGCAGAGCAAAATGGGTTTCCTATGTAGGCAGTACTGTTGTTCTTGCAATAGTTGGTCCGAAGGGTATTGATAAAGTATCCAAAGTTACAAAAGCCGGTTCAAAAGTTGCTGCAATTAAGACACTTGAAGCTTCAAAAGCAGGATTAAAAAAAGGTATTGAATACGTTAAAATACCAAATGTTTTTGAACAACAGTATGCAATGACTGGTGGTTCAGGGACTTTTCCTTTCAACGTGATTGATGGAGACAACTATAAAAGCTCTGCACTTGAAATATTCAAGACCTCATCTACTGTACAAGGATTAAAGAAAGCTAAGCCACATGAAGTTGTAAACGAATTAAAAACTTTTCAAAGCAGAAAATACATTTTCGGAGGACAATCATTCCTCATAGACAAACGAGGAATGAAGCATATTTTAGAGCGCCATCATCCTAATTTATGGGATGGTTCAATTAAGTCTCAACAATCTTTTCTTAATAAAGAGATGACTGTTAACGATGTTGCAGATGCGATAGAATCAATTATGAAACAAAACCGTGAAGAGTTAACAAAAAAAGGAACTAAATTTAGTTATCAAATTCGAGGAACATATGAGGGTCAAAAATATGTTGTTGGCTTTCAAAAAGGAAGAGTAGGACAATTCTATCCGGAAAAATAGGAGAGGTAAAATGTTTTATATTGAATCATTAATTCTTAGGCCAAATAAGAAGATAAACGATCTTTCAATCTTAAAAAATAATATTGACGATTACTTTGTTGCACTTAGCAATATAGAGGGACTAAAGAACATAAAACCACAGTTAGACTCTTACTATTTATCTGGGGCGATTATTTTAAAATATGGTGAACAAGATTTGCTTGATGTCACTATGTGGGACTTGGTTGACCAATTGTGGGCTTATTTTTTAAATCTAATTGAAGAAGCTATCGAAACAGGAAAAAGCGAAACTTATTTTCCAGATCAACCCCTTCTATTGAAAATGAAATCAATATCGAATGATATGTTGTTATTTGAAATTGACCAAAAACAAAAAATATTACTACCGAAACTTGATTTTTTTGAATCACTCTTAAAGAATGCGAGAAGTTTCTTTGAAACTATGAATTTTGTTTTAGAAGAAAACTGTGATTATGAGTATGAACTTAATAAGATCGATGAATTGCAAACCAAAATTAAATGTATGTGAGGCTAAATGTGAATTACTCTAGAGTGAAAAAATTCTTTGATGAGAATAAAAAATATTCAATTCTGGAGGCGTCATAGATAAACAAATAGATACCAAGAAGTTATAACTCACGTCCTCAAGAATTATTTTTTAAAGATAAGAGTTTTCATTACTTTTTTCAATTTTTTAACATTTAGCTTACGAGAGGAGTTATCAAATGAATCCTTTATTGTTAGATGTGCCTTTACAATTGGAAACAGAAAGACTAATCCTTCGAGCACCACACCAAACAGGAGATGGGAAAATTGTAAACCAAGCAATTAGGGATTCCTTTAGTGAATTAAAAGCGTGGTTGCCATTTGCTCAAAAACTTCCCACTGTTGAAGAAACAGAGATAAATTTAAGACTTGCCCATATAAATTTTCTAAAAAGAGAAAGTTTTCGTTTTCTTATTTTTAATAAAGATACCAAGGGCTTTATTGGAATAACTAGCCTTCAGGGGATTGACTGGGACATACCTAAATGTGAAATTGGATACTGGGGAAATACCACATTTAGCGGGAATGGGTATATGATAGAAGCAGTAAAGAAATTAGCTGACTTTGGGTTAAACAACATCAAATTTAGAAGAATTGAAATAAGGTGTGAATCAACAAACCTTAAAAGTCGTGCTATTCCTGAAAAACTTGGGTTTGTATTCGAAGGCACTTTAAGAAATGATGATTTATCTGCAGATGGAAGCAAGCTGACCGACACTTGTTTTTATTCCATAATAAAGTAACATTGTACGCTTAAAATAACGGATGCGTTATTAAAACAAAAAAGGCATAACATATTTTGTACGCTAATATACTATGCCCTTTTTATCTTATTTAACTATATACTTTCGCGGACAAATCAGATCACTTACTTTAAGTAGATGGGCAGTTTTAGTCACAAAATATGTTCTGTTCAAAAGACACAAAAAATACCAAGGTACTCTAAACCCTTGGTATCATTGATGCGGCCGAGAGGACTTGAACCTCCACGGGTTATTCACCCACTAGGCCCTCAACCTAGCGCGTCTGCCATTCCGCCACGACCGCGTGATCATTAAATTGTGTTTGTGCTGGTTTAGTAGGCTCTTAACCTAGTAAAACCGATTTGCGTGCACTTTGTAAATAAAGTGCGGGTGAAGGGACTCGAACCCCCACGTCGTAAGACACTAGATCCTAAGTCTAGCGCGTCTGCCAATTCCGCCACACCCGCAAAAAGACAAATGGTGAGCCATGAAGGACTCGAACCTTCGACCCTCTGATTAAAAGTCAGATGCTCTACCAACTGAGCTAATGGCTCTTACTATTCAATTTCAAAAAATAAAAATGGCTGGGCTAGCTGGATTCGAACCAACGCATGACGGAGTCAAAGTCCGTTGCCTTACCGCTTGGCTATAGCCCAACGAAATGGAATGACCCGTACGGGATTCGAACCCGTGTTACCGCCGTGAAAGGGCGGTGTCTTAACCGCTTGACCAACGGGCCGATGGTTGAGAACTTATATCGAAATCTTATGGCGGAGAAGGAGGGATTTGAACCCTCGCGCCGCTTACGCGACCTACACCCTTAGCAGGGGCGCCTCTTCAGCCACTTGAGTACTTCTCCAATATGGCTCCACAGGCAGGATTCGAACCTGCGACCGATCGGTTAACAGCCGATAGCTCTACCACTGAGCTACTGTGGAATAATGAGACAAGACTTATTATATCAGCCTTGATTTACAGTGTCAAGAGGTAAATGTTTTTTTATCTCTCGTAACGACTTTTATAATGTAACATAGGCTTGCCATATTCGTCAACCTTTTTCACAAAAAAATTCTTTTTATTTTCCCGCGGCATTTTCCGCACCTGTATCTATCAGGGTTCATAGCCCGCTTCTTTATATACTGTTGGCCGCAGGCCGTACAGATATACATATAAGTTTTTTTGTTTTCCGCTTTTTTCTTAAGGGGTGTACAGAACCTCGGCGCGTTGACTTGCTGCAAAAGCATTCTAAAATCTCTGTCTCTGTGCTTGTACCCTTTTCCTTCAAGGTGGAGATGATAATGGCAGAGCTCGTGCTTGATGATGCCGATCAGCTCCTCCCTGCCGTGTTCAATCAGATATTTTCTGTTCAATTCAATGTTATGAGAGGTTAACAGGTACCTTCCGCCCGTGGTTTTAAGCCTGTCATTAAAAAGCGCCTGATGGCGGAACGGCTTTTTAAAATATGTTTTAGAAATATCCTCTGTCAGCTTTTGAAGCTCTATATTATCCATAGTGCACCTCACTTAAAAAACATTGAACGGGACAATTCACCGTTCGCATACAATATGGTAATCACCGTCCCTCTTATGATAAAAGCTGAGGAGGAATGAGCCTATGCCAAATTGGCTTAAAAAGCAGATGCAAAAAGCGTTCCTTGAAAAAGATAATTACCAAATTAAACTGCTGAATCAATGCTGGTATTTCTATAGGAAAAAACACTGCTCGTAAGCAGTGCTTTTATTTTACCATAGACAGCGATACTCTGCCTTTTTGTACATCTACGCCGTCAACCCAAACTGTCACGATATCGCCCACAGATACGACATCAAGAGGATGCTTGACGAATTGATTGCTCAGTTTTGAGATATGCACAAGCCCGTCTTGTTTGACTCCAATATCAACAAACGCTCCGAAGTCCACTACATTGCGCACGGTGCCCTGCAGTTCCATTCCCTCTTTCAAATCTTCCAGCTGAAGGACGTCTGTTTTCAGCAAAGGCTTAGGCACCTCATCGCGCGGATCGCGTTCCGGCCTTGTCAGCTGTTCACAAATGTCTTTCAGAGTGATTTCGCCGATTCCCAGCTCTTTTGCCGTTTCAGAAAGCGCCAGCTGATTGATTTTGTCCTTCAATTCCGCCGTGCCGATATGTTCTGTTGAAAGTCCGAGTTTTTTCAAAAGCGCTTTTGTTTCTTTATAGCTTTCCGGGTGAATGCCTGTTCTATCCAAAGGCTCTGTCCCTTCCTGCACTCTTAAGAAACCAATACATTGCTCATAGGTTTTCGCACCGAGCCTTGGGATGTCCTTCAGTTCTTTTCGATTTGAAAATTTTCCGATTTCCTCGCGTTTTTTGACAACGTTGCCTGCTACAGACTTCGATAATCCAGCTACATATTGAAGCAGCGCGGCAGAGGCTGTGTTGACGTTTACTCCCACCTGGTTTACGACCGTTTCGACGACAAACCGCAGAGATTCATTTAAGCGTTTTTGGCTGACGTCATGCTGATACTGTCCGACACCAACAGACTTCGGATCGATCTTAACGAGCTCCGCGAGCGGGTCTTGAAGCCTTCGCGCAATAGATACGGCACTGCGCTCTTCAACCTTAAGGTCAGGGAATTCTTCTCGGGCAAGCTCAGAAGCCGAATAGACGCTTGCTCCCGCTTCATTGACGATCACATAATAAATTTTGCGCGGCATGTCTTTGAGTACATTGACGATGAATTGTTCTGTTTCTCTGGATGCTGTGCCGTTTCCGATCGCCACCATCTCGACTTGATACTGCTCAAGAATTTTTTTCACTTTTTCATGGGCTTCTTTTGTTTTGTTGACTGGCGCATGCGGATAGATCACATCAATTTTCAAGACTTTTCCGGTCTCATCTGACACAGCGAGCTTACAGCCAGTTCGAAAGGCTGGGTCAACACCGAGAACGGTTTTGCCTTTCATCGGCGGCTGCAAAAGAAGCTTTCTCAAATTCTCCGAGAAAATATGAATCGCCTGTTCATCAGCTTTTTCTGAGAGCTCTTTCCTGATTTCACGCTCGATTGCCGGCTGGATCAGCCTTTTATAGCTGTCTTCAATTGTCTCCTGCAAAATCTCTCTTACGGATGTTGAGCGATTTTTGATGATTTGTTTTTCTAAATACGCCTTAATGTGATCCGCAGGCGGTTCGATCGCTACCTTTAAAATGTCTTCTTTTTCGCCGCGGTTCATTGCCAGCACCCTATGCGGAACGACTTTTGCAATTGGCTCTTCATATTCATAATACATTTCATACACATTTTTCTCATCGGTGTCTGCCGACTTTCCGGCTGCTGACTTAATGGTTCCTCTTTTGAAGGTTTCCTGGCGAATCCACTTTCTGAAGGTCGGCTCGTCTGAAATTTGTTCCGCAATAATGTGCTTGGCGCCTTCAATCGCTTCTTCTCGTGTGAACACTTCTTTTTCTTCGCTGATGTATTGGTCTGCTGTTGCTGCCAGACGATCATCTTGGGGAAGTGTCAGGATATAGTCGGCAAGCGGCTCAAGGCCTTTGCTTTTGGCGACTGTCGCCTTTGTTTTACGTTTTTGTTTATAAGGGCGGTAAAGGTCTTCCACTTCCTGAAGCTTCACCGATTGCTCGATTTTACGTTTTAGATCATCTGTCAGTTTATCCTGCTCTGCAATCAGCCTGATTACCTCTTCTTTTCGCTGATTCAGGTTTTGTATGTATTGCCAGCGTTCAGAAATCGTCTGAATCTGAACCTCATCCATTGAACCCGTCTGCTCTTTTCGATACCGGGCAATAAACGGGACTGTATTGCCGTCCTCAAGCAGGCGGATGACACTTTCAACGTGTTTTTGTGATAAACCTATTTCTTTCGCAATTTGCTGTTTTAAAAGGGCTGACGTTTCCATGTAACCAAAGCCTCCAATTTTGTCGTTCTTTCTCTAGTGTATCAAAAACCGAAAAAAACACATAAAAAAAGAAGCCGGCATTCCGGCTTCTTTTTGTTCTTATTCTCTAGGACAGCTGTCCGAGAATATAGGTCAGGTCATCTTTTCTCGATGTCGTATACATTTTCAGCGAATTCGATATTTCTTCTACCGATTGGCCTTTTTTCAAATGGGAGCGGATATCAGGTACGTTGAGTCCATCTGTATGTATAATGAACTTTGAACCCTTTTCATAGGTGGCGGTGTGCGTTTTGTATTTTTGCGGCTTGCCTGATAAATAGCCCGAAATCGGCAGAGGATAAAAGCTTTCACCAGACGGGGAATGCAGAATAAACCGTACATTTCCGACAGAGCAGTACGTAAACTGCCTTTGCTCAAAATTGATTTTCAGGATAGACGCTGTAGCGCCTCTTTTGTTTTTCATCGCCTGATTACAGCGTTCGATAATGCTTTGTACGTCTTCATTCGCATAGTTTTCCACTAAGTCTTTGATGGCTGCAGAGGATTCGTTAGCAAGTGATCCACTTCCCAGTCCGTCAGCAACCGCGCAAATTAACTCCTTATCATCAGCTTTCATAAAAAAGCTGTCACCGCAAATCGATTTTCCTTCTTTATTCAGTTGATATACTAGAGTTTGAATATGCTCGTTTTCTTCAACCTGGATCATTACATTAACTCCATCGAGGGATCTTCAATCAAGGCCTCTCTGAGCTTCTTCACAGCTTTGCGTTGCAAGCGCGAGACGTGCATTTGAGATATACCGAGAATGTCCCCAGTTTCTTTTTGGCTTTTGTTTTGAATATACGTAAGGTCTATGATTTGTTTCTCACGATCTGAAAGGACATGAAGCACGCTTTGCAGCATCATTTGCTGGTTGACCCGCTCATATCCGTCCTCCTGTGATCCGACGATATCAAGAATCGTGACGGTGCTTCCGTCCGAATCCGCTTCAATGCTGTGGTCAACGGATAAGGCTTGATAGCTTTTGCCCATTTCCATCGTTTCAAGAACCTCTTCTTCAGAAACATCGAGGAATTCGGCAATCTCTTCGACTTTCGGCGATCTTTGTGTTTCAGTGGTCAGCTGATCAACCGCCATTTTGATTCTTGGACCCAGTTCTTTAATTCGTCTCGGCACATGAACGCTCCATGTTTTATCTCTGAGGAAACGTTTAATTTCACCGATGATTGTCGGAATTGCAAAAGCTTCAAACGATTTGCCGACAACAGGATCGTATCGCTTAATCGCGCCTAGCAGCCCGATCATGCCGACCTGGCGGAGATCCTCGTGGAAGCTTTTGCCTTTTGAGTATTTTTTCGCAAGCATGTCAACCAGATTTGTATACACCCGCACAAGCGTTTCCTGCGCTTGTTCATCTTGCTTTGTTTGGTAATCGCTTATGAGCCGATCGACTTCATCTTTAGTTAGTTTCGTAGTTTTTGATGGTTGTGTCATGATCAACTCGCTCCCCATTTAAATACTTTGTCATCGCTACGGTGACGCCGGAGTGGTTTTGCACTCTGACTTCATCCATGAGCGTTTCCATTAAATATAGACCGAGCCCTCCTTCTGATAATTGATCAACTGTGTGCGAAGGTGTGTACGGCCCTAGATCCTGCTGCTTTTGATCAAAGTCAAAGCTGTCTCCTTCATCCGCCACAATAACCTCTAAACGGTCTTCAAACACACCGAATCGTATTGACACTTCCCCATTTTTATCTTCTTTGTAAGCGTGCTGAACCGCATTTGTGCACGCCTCACTGACTGCGATTTTCAAATCTTCAATTTCATCGTACGTATAGCCCATTCTGCTTGCGACCCCTGACAGCGTCAGTCTTATAATCCCCACATATTCAGGCTGGGCCGGCACTTTCATTTCGATGTAATCAGCGTTATTCTTCATTGCACTCCACCTTCTGACTTTGCAGAAATATCAATGATGTCCTTCAGGCCTGTAATGTCAAACAGTCGGATCAGCCGGTCAGAAAGATTTTCAAGTTTCAGCGAACCGCCTTGTTTTTTCACTGTTTTAAAGATCCCTACAAAAACGCCCAATCCGGTACTGTCCATGTAGCTCACATCTTTCAGGCAAATTCTTAAGTCCGCGCCTTGTTCTGCCAGAGGAACAAGCTTCTCTCTGAGCACCGGCGCTGAGTATACATCAATTTCTCCTGCAATGTTTACTTGTATATCATTCTCGTTTTGCTTCACATCAACATTTATATTCATTCGTATCACCTCAAATTTTCCTTCAAATCACTAGTTGCTTTATACCCTTGTCTGACAGACGTTAAACCTTTCTCCGCAAAACAATTAACGTAAAATCATCGTGAAGCTGAAAATCCTGCAATTTGAGGAGGCTGTCATAAATGTTTTTGACCATTTCCTGCGCGGAGGAACACATATGTTCCTCAATGAGCTTCTGCAGATCAGGACGCTCCAAGAAACCGTTTTCCGTTCTGCATTCTGTGACGCCGTCAGAAAATAAAACAATCATATCGCCCTTTTCCAGATGCTGATCGAATTGTTTGTAGTCATAGTCCTGTGAGATGCCAAGAACGAGTCCTTTGGCCTCTAAATCGTAAAACGTGTTGTCCTTTTGAGAATAATAGAATCCCGGTTCATGTCCTGCTGAAGCATATGTAAATTGATGCTTGTCCATATTGTAATTCGCATAAAACATCGTAATAAACATACTGGCATCAACGTTTTGTTCAACAACACGATTCAAATTTTTCAGCACTTGAGAAGGGTGTATGCCCGTTTCCGGCAAAGAGTCCATTGCGTATTTAATCATGGACATGCATAAAGCCGCTGGAATGCCTTTTCCGATCACGTCCGCGATTGCGATATTGATGGATTCCTTGTCTTTGACAAAGTGGTAGTAATCACCGCTCATCTGTTTAGCGGGAACACTGATGGCGCCGATATCCAGCGCTTCCTCCTGAGGAACTTTAGTTCCGAGCAGCGTCTGCTGGACATTTGCCGCGATTTCAATTTCTGATTTGATTTCCTGCTGTATCCCTCTAAGGGTTTGATGCTCCTGATAAGCCATTCCATAGCCAATCATGACTTCTATTAAAAAATCCAGCGAATGAAACACATCTTCCGGGAGACTTGGATACAGCTCCTTCAGCACTTTTCTGTGAATGCTGATGATTTCTTCCGGAGGAATTTGGTGCTCGATTGTTTTTCGGCTGAATTTTTGGGCTTGATATAAAGATGTTTCTGTTAATTCGGCTATATATCGGCTAAGCAGCTGATGATACCGCTGCTCAATAACCTCCCTAAAATCCACGTTCTTACCTCCTACCGAAGCCATTTGATGGCTTGTATCTCTGTTCCTTCCCCCGATACGGAATTTAAGCTGAATTCATCCATCAGCCTTTTGACCCCGGGAAGTCCCGCACCAAGTCCTCCAGACGTTGAAAACCCGTCTTCCATGACTTTTCGGATATCAGGAATTCCCGGCCCTTGGTCTTCCGCTATAATTTTCAGGCCTTTTTTTCCTCTGTCTGCGACCTGTTCAATTCCAATCTGCCCTTTGCCGGCATATAAATAAATATTCCTGGCTAACTCTGAAATAGCCGTTGTAATTCTAGCCTGGTCTACCGTGCCGAAACCCAGTTCTTTCGCAACGTTTCGTCCCAGCTGTCTGGCGGCCACAATATCCCATTCTGTCATGATTCTTACACAGGATTGGTCGTTCATTCGCTATTCCCCCAATTCCCGCTTCAATGTCTCAAGCCCCTGCTCTAAGTCGAGCGCAGTTTCGATTTCCTCAAGCGCGATTCCAAGTTCAATCAGCGTCACTGCCACAGCGGGCTGAATGCCGGTCAAGACGACTTTTGCCCCCATTAACTTAGACATTGTAATGACGTCGCCCAGCACTTTCGCGATAAATGAATCAATCATATCCACAGATGTCAGGTCAATGACGACTCCGTTAGCACCTGTTTCGTATATTTTATTTAATAAGTCTTCTTGAAAAGTTAAAGCTGTCTGGTCATCAAGTTCCCATTGAATGGATACTAATAAGCAATTATACAGTTTCAAGATCGGGATTTTCGGATGTCTCAAAATGTTATTCCCCCAATGAAACGATTTTTCGATCCGTCATTTCCAATGCTGTTTGAATTCCTTTTTGCAGGGTATTCTTAGTTATAACTTGGGATAAATCAATCCCCAGGTTGACGATTGTTTGAGCAATTTCCGGACGGATTCCGGCCAGCAGGCATTTTGCTCCGACAAGCCTTACAGCTTCTGATGCCTGAATAATATGATGGGCAACCATCGTATCGACAACAGGGACACCTGTAATGTCAATCAGCACGACTTGGGAACGGTGTTTGACGACGCCATTAAGAAGGTTTTCCATAATTCGTTTCGCACGTTCAGTATCAATTGTTCCGACAAGAGGCATCACAGTGATATTTTCAAACACCGGGATAAGCGGCGCAGACAGCTCTTGCAGCGCGATTTTTTGCAGGGATACTGTCTTTTCCCATGAGATTGAGTATTGATCAAAAATTTCTGTGTTAATCGGGCTGAAAAAGCGGTCAATCTGCCAGATTAATTCCGTGCTCTCTTGATCTGGCAATCTCTTATCATTCATTTTCGTGTAGAGACGCTTCCAGAATTCAGCAAGCGCAGTAGCCAAAAACTTCATAGACAGTCCGATTTGGACCGCTCGAAGCGCCAGTTCGCTGATTTGGCTTTCAGCAGCGTTTTCGTCCTTAACAGACAGCAGCAGAATGTCGATATATTCTTTAGATATATTTTCATACACTTGGTCAGTCAGCTGATAGGATTCTTGCTCGCTTAATTCTTTTAGTGTGTCAGTCCACAGTTGGAGCAGTTCATTTTGATTTTCGGCAATGAACTGGTATACAGTCTGATTCGACATCAAATTCGCTTACCTCCCAATAAAAAACAACATATTTTTTTCGTTATTTCACTATTATATCGTTTATGTTTTTTGAAAACAAAAAAAGTTGCTCTATTTGAGCAACCAGCAAATATGTCTAAAAATCAATGAGTGCCAAACTGATTTGTAAGGCTTCATCAACCTTATCCATCATTTCATCATCCAGATGAGTAATCTTATCCGTTAACCTTTGCTTGTCAATCGTCCGAATTTGCTCCAGCAAAATAACGGAATCTCTTTCAAAACCGTAGCGTTTTGCATCGATTTCGACGTGGGTTGGTAATTTCGCTTTCTGTATTTGTGCTGTTATGGCTGCAACAATAGCAGTTGGGCTGAAGCGATTTCCGATGTCATTTTGGATCACTAAAACCGGGCGCACCCCGCCTTGCTCTGAGCCAACAACAGGAGATAAATCAGCAAAATAAACATCGCCGCGTTTCACAATCAAATGATTATCCTCCGCTGACTAAGCGCTCAACTGTCGTTTCAGCCTCGCACTCCGCAAAGTGAGCCTCAGAAGAAATATTCAGGTTGATTTTCGCCATTTCCATATAGCCGCGTCTCATCAAATCACGGTTGTGACGAGTTGTTCGTTCGCTGACATACGCTCTCACTGCTTGTGATATCAGTTCGTTTCTGCTTCGTTTCTCCCGCATCGCTACACCATCCAATTCAGCTACTAGGTTTTCGGGCAAGCTGATTTTCATTTCGGTTCTTGCGCTGGATTCAGACAAAAAACATACACCTCCACCAAACTTACGGATACGACTCTTTTATCCATCCAGTGATAATGATACCATTATTCACTCTTCAAGCAAAGCTGTTTTATGAATTCTCCATTTAGGTAAGTTAATTGCTTGTATTTACCTGCAATAAAGGATTTCTTACTTCCATTATACTCCCATTTTCCAAAAACATACGGGGAACACGGGAACTTATTGTACAGGCCACCTCATAGTTAATGGTTTCGAGCCTTCCTGCAATCTCATCCATGGAAATATATTCATTCCCCTGCCGGCCAATTAATGTGACTTTTGTGCCCGGCGGATATTCCTGATCCAGCTCCACCATAAATTGGTCCATGCAAATTCGGCCGGCAATTTTCAGGCGTTTTCCCTTCACAAGGATGTCAGTCCCTTTCAATTTTCGGAGCCAGCCGTCCGCATAGCCTACAGGCACCGTCCCAATCCATGTGTCTTTTTCGGCTGTGTACTCGGCTCCGTAGCTGACGCTCTCACCTTTTCTGATCAGTTTGACATGTGACAGCGTCGAATGCAGGGTGAATGCCGGACGCAGCTGAAACGGTATCTCGTCCGAAATGTCAGCAGACGGGCGAAGGCCATACATGCCGATGCCGAATCTGACTGCATTAAAAAAGCCTTTTTTCAGCCGGAGTCCGGCGGCGCTGTTCGCGCAGTGGACCATCAGATTCTTTAACGGCAGCGGAGCAATCAGCTCTTTAAAGCGCTCAAACTGCATTAAGAAATAGCCTCTTTCTTTTTCATCCGCTGTCGCAAAATGGGTAAATACCCCTTTGCACTTTAAACGAGGGTTGCGGTCAAGAATGGCCATCACGTTCTGAACTTCTTCCTCTGTTTTTACACCAAGCCTGTTCATCCCCGTATCGACCTTCAGATGAAAATGAAGAGAACCTTTTTTCGTGTGGCGGGCTGCCTCCTGAAGCCATTCAACAGAATAACCCGTTAAGGTCACGTCATACTCAGCAGCGATTGCCACATACTCCGGGGGAACCGCGCCGAGCACCAATATAGGCGCCTTCAAGCCCTTTTTACGCAGTGAAATCGCTTCATCCAAAATGGCCACGGCCAAGCATGAAGCACCTGCGTCAAGAGCAGCCTTTGCTGTTTCTGCATCACCATGCCCGTAGGCGTTTGCTTTCACAACTGCCATCAGGTGGACATGTTCACCGATATGTTTTTTCATATTGCTGACATTTTCTTTTATCGCGGACAAGTCAATTTCCGCCCACGTATCTCGGTAAAAAGGTTTTGTGCTCATTACGACACTTCCTAGCTTTTATTCAATATCATTTACATATCATACTAAAATTAAAGGCTAAAGGGAAACGATGTCTAACGAAAAAAAGGCCAAATCATGTTTGGCCTTTGGCGTTATTTCGATGATTGTCCCTGCATGCTTTTCGCTACTGTCACCATTTCCTCTTTAGAAAGATCTTTAGAAGAGAGAAGGTAATCTACGCCGTCATATGTCCATGATAATGATGCATCCGACAGGGCGCCGATGGTGTAGCCGAGATTTACCGGTTCGCCGTTCAGCGTAACGGAGGAGGAAGCCTTGGCAATCTGGGCTTTTTCCTGAATTAACGTAAATGATTTTTCTCCTCCGTACGTCATAATGATGCGCTTCCCGTCTTCAGTAGATATATCTTTTTCTTCAAGCAGCTTGACGCCAAGCGGCAGTTCCAGCGGCGTTTTGACCGCGAATGTATCGGAAGGCTTTGCGCTTGTGGCAACATCCATTTGAGAAAGGGTCATATTTTTCTTTTCGTCAAATGATTCTTTATCAAATTGTTTATTAAATTCAAAGCTGCTGAATTCTACTTTGACCATCACTTTCCGGTCAGTATCCATCACTTTGACAGATGACGGGCTCATATCTTTTTTGTTAAATGTGATTTCTTGCGTGGGCAGCATTTTGTTATGCTGATAGTTTGTTTTTGTTTCGAATACGTATTTCTTTTCTTTCGCAGTGAAAACTGCATCCGAATCGTTTTGAACATCCTTTACGAGCGATTCAAACAGATAAACCTGGCTGCTGTTGTTCGGCCAATCGCTTTGAAATCTGAAGCTCTTATTTAAAGACGGCGTGAGAACGAATACTCCGTTTTCATTTCGTAAAATGACTTGGTTTTGGTCCTTTTTCGGATTTTCTAAATAAACCCTGTACAGAGACGGCTTTTTGTGCCAGATTTCCACATTGTATACTTGAGGCTCACTCCCTGTCTCGATGGTCATTTTCGCTTTTGCTTTGTACGAGGTGTATTCTTTCGCCTTTTCATCTAACCCGGCCACAATATCTTGCTGTGTTTTTTGCCCGCAGGCAGAAAGAATAAGAACAGCAAGCAGTCCCGTTAAAAGCAAAACAAAGCTTTTTCTCACCTTTTTCAACCCCTTTTTCTCAATTGATGTAAAAGGAAGAAATCGCTTGTTTGACTTTAACGGTACGCTCGGTACACGTTTAGGCAGAACAGATGCGTACCATAAAAGCCTCAAACAACTTGTCTCCCTTAATGCACTATCAAATATATGAGTGGGGTTTCCCTAATATGCAGACTAGCTTGACAACCTTTCAATCACAACCTGCGCGGCAGCGTATTCTTTTGTATGAGTGATCGATACGTGAACGGCAGCCTGGCTCAGTTTCGTGCAAATGATATAGGGCTTGCCATTTTGGTCTTTCCTAATTTCAATGTCCTGAAAGCTGAGCTGCCTCCCAATGCCGGTGCCAAATGCTTTCGAGAAAGCTTCTTTTGCCGCGAATCTGCCCGCGAGAAATTCGATTTTTCTTTTCTCTGAAAGCTCATAGTATTGGTCAAGCTCGCTTCGCGTCAAAATCCGCTCGGCAAACCTTTTCTGGCGTCCGGCCATAGAGGCGATCCGTTTAAGCTCGGTAATGTCCAGCCCAATGCCGTAAATCATGTATGATAACCTCCTTTGCGTACGTACTATTTAAATGGTTTGTCTCATAAACGTGTTACTATAGATATACCAAAATGAAGAAAAGGGGCTCGGAATGTTTATACGGACTGAAAATTTTCAAACATTTATCAGGCTTTACCCCGTTGTCACCTTTATATTGGCTTTGCAAGCTGTTCTCTGGCTGTTTTTTTCACTTCCTGCCCATTCAGTCGTGTTATGGAGGGATACCGTCACAGGCTATAATCTAGGTGTCGCAAACGGTGAATGGTGGCGGCTGATCACACCGATTTTGCTGCACGCCGGTTTCACACATCTGCTGTTTAATTCCATGTCCATCTTTTTATTTGCCCCGGCTTTGGAACGCATGCTGGGAAAAGCGCGTTTTCTTCTTGTATACGCCGGCTCCGGCATCATCGGCAATATCGGCACTTATGTTACAGAGCCGCTTGATTACGTGCATGTCGGTGCTTCAGGCGCCATTTTCGGGCTATTCGGCGTGTACCTGTTTATGGTTCTTTTTCGCAATGAGCTAATAGGGCAGGAGCATTCCAAAATGATCATCACACTGCTCGCATTTGCCGTTCTCATGTCATTTATCAACTCCAATATTAACATGATGGCCCATCTGTTTGGACTATGCGGCGGGTTTCTTCTTTCGTTTTTATGCGTGCAAAAAAAAGAGCGGCGGTATTAACCGTCCGCTTTTTCATATGAGTACCAGTTTAAAATGAAGGCTGCATCCTCTTCACCTACATCCCTCACCGTTAATTCTTCCATATGGCTCGATGATTTCACCGAAGTAGAAATGGTATACAAGCGGCCTTTCTTTTGGAAATAGGATTGGCTGAACTTGCAGACCTGCATTCGTTTTTTCAGTACAATAGCGGTTGTTCTGCCTATAAATCTAGACGTCAGCTGAAGACGATCCCCGTTGATCGTCCATGCAGCCTCTTTATACGCAAGATATCCGAAGAGCAATTCTATCGGCAGCAGGATGACCGACAGGTAGCCCCATGGTTGAAAGAAGATACATAACGGAATGATCAAAAAGATTGAAAAAATGACAGAACGGAACAAATAGCGTTTCAACGCGCGCCGCGGCAGTCGGCGGCAGTTTTCTTCCAGCGTATATTCCGGTGTAAATGTTCGGAGCATGTGCGGAAGCTTTTTTTTATGAATCATTGGAAAGAGAATGGTCAAAGCGCCTTCTTCTTTTTCCCGGTCGCCGCCTCCTGCGCTGACGATGGACACCGTTACAAAGCCGAAAAACTGGCGAATGATATTTTCTTTGATTTTAATGGCTTGTATTTTTCGCAATGGAATCGTGACTTGATGTTTTTCAATAATTCCCCTTGAAATCACCAGTTCCTGCTCTTTTTTTATGATTTGAAAGTTTGCGTATCTAAACATCATGCCCGCGATACTGAAAATCCAGGCGATAAATAAACCGATAAAAATGAGTACCGCGTAAATACCAATACTGGCGTGCTGAAGGAAGGAAAATTTATCGAATAACCAATCCATTGGCAGCACTTCATCAAGCTGGGAAATAAGTGCAAATACAGCAGAGATAATAACTCCGATTCCGCCGGAGGTAGAAGCAGCCATGAGCAATTCTTTCGCGTTCATGCGATAGTGCTCTTGCACCTCAACGGCCGGAACCAACTCCTCTTCAGCTTCAAGCCGCTCTTCATCAAGTTCGTTTTCTCGTCTTTGCGCCTTTTTCTTAAAGACAGCTTCTTTGATGCGTTCCGCTTCTTCAACAGAAATAGCAGAAAGAACGGCTTCCGCCTCCTTGCCTCCGCCTGCTGTTTCAATTTGCAGCTTCACAAGCTTAAAGATTTGCTGGACAAGGCCTGCGCTCGTATTCATTGTTTGAATCCGATCAATCGATATGTATCGCTTTTTCGTAACAAATAAGCCTTCTTCGATTCTAAATTCATCATCTTCAATTCGATAGGTAAACCTTCTCCATTTGATAATGCTTGCCGCTACAAGCCAGATGAACAGCACACCGAGCGCAATGGCTCCGTAAAAACGGACAGTATGGTTTGAATTGACAATATACACAAAAAAGAATGGCAGAATGATATTTTTTATCGTTTGAATAATGGTATGGCATAAATTCAAAATGACTGCCGCCGGGTGCAGGCGTTTCGGTTCAGACATCATCGTCAGTCACCCTCGCCAGACGGGAAATGGAGTCTCTCAGCCGATCCGCTTCCTCCATCTCTAAAGCGGGGATCGAATGAACGGTCGCGGCCGTGGAAATTTTCACCGTTGCCAGGTTGTATTTTTTTAATAATGGCCCTTGTGACGTATCGACGTGCTGAACTCTGACCATCGGAACAATCACACGTGTCACCACAAAAATACCTGACTGAATATCTATTTCATGTTCATGGACTTCATATCGCCACACCTTATGACGGACCTTCGGAATGATAAAGACCGTCACAATCGATCCCAGCAGCCAAACTGCGCCGAGCACGCCGCTGATCCAGTACGGCCAATGAAAATAATAGCTTAACACTGCAACTGCAATGACAATAAGCAAGCAAACAGCGGATATGATGATCTCTTGAAGTCGCCAAACCTTTAATCCGTCTGGACTGATTTGGTTTTTTGGCTGCTCTCTCAAAAATACCTACCTCCCTTTTTTTCGTCGTTACTTATACGTCTCTTTTACAGAAAGGTTTCATTCTTAAGCATACAGAGAAAAATGGCTTCCGTCAGCTGAAAGTTTGCTGAATAACAAATCGCGAACATAAAAAAGCCCAAAACATCATGTTTTGGGCTCTGAATCGATCAAATTAGTAAGATTTTTTCTGGCGTCTGTCACCTGAAGAACGGCGATCGTTTGAACGCTTTTTGTCATAGGAAGAACGGTTGTTGCTTTTCCCTTTTCCGCCGCGGTAGCCGCCGCCTTGACCGTCTCTGCGTTTAGAAGAACGCTGGTTCTTGTAGCGTTTGCTGACCATCGGCGCTTCGTCTGTTAAGCGAACCGGTGTGTCGTCTGGCTCTTTTGTAGCCATTTTGATAGCCGCCGCAACCACTGTTACTGCATCATGATCTTCAAGCAGCTCAGCTGCCGCTGTCATGTAGAAGTTCAGGTTGTTTTCACTGATTGTTGTGCGAAGACGTTCAACAGTAACCTGCTGCTGGCCTTCTAACGCTTCATCAAGTGTAGGCTCCTTCATGCGGTCCATTTTGCGTTTTGTTGTTTGTTCAATTGCGCGAAGCATGCTTTTCTCACGCGGTGTAATGAACGTCATTGCCATACCTGTTTTTCCTGCACGGCCCGTTCTTCCGATACGGTGAACGTAGCTTTCAGGATCTTGAGGCACGTCGAAGTTGTATACGTGTGTAACACCTGAGATATCAAGTCCGCGAGCGGCAACATCAGTTGCGACTAGAACTTCGATTGCGCCTTCTTTAAATTTACGAAGCGCAACCATACGTTTCGCCTGCGTTAAGTCACCGTGAATTCCTTCAGCTGCATATCCGCGAAGGTTCAGGGCTTCAGCCAGCTCATCGACACGGCGTTTTGTACGTCCGAATACGATCGCAAGCTCAGGAGACTGAATGTCAAGAAGGCGAGTCAGTGTATCGAATTTTTTGCGTTCTTGCACTTCCAAATAGAACTGCTGAATGTTAGAAACCGTCATTTCTTTCGCTTTTACTTTTACGTGTTCCGGCTCAGTCATAAAGCGCTCTGCAATGCGTTTGATCGGCGCAGGCATTGTGGCAGAGAACAGAAGTGTCTGATGCTCGCTTGGCACGTTTGAAAGGATAGATTCAATATCATCAATGAATCCCATGTTCAGCATTTCATCCGCTTCATCCATTACAACAGTATTTACATTGTTTAGACGAATGGTGCGGCGATTGATGTGGTCAAGAAGACGTCCAGGTGTTCCGACAATAATATTCGGATTCTTCTTTAACGCCCGGATTTGCCGTCCAATATCCTGTCCGCCGTAAATAGGAAGAACCTTCGCACGTTTATCTTGTCCGATTTTATACAATTCTTCAGATACTTGAATGGCTAATTCACGGGTTGGCGCGATTACGATTGCTTGAATATTAGGAGACTCGGGGTTAATTTTTTCAACAAGGGGTATACCAAACGCAGCTGTTTTACCTGTACCTGTTTGCGCTTGTCCAATGACGTCTTTATTTGAAAGTCCGAGCGGTATCGTTTGTGCCTGAATCGGTGTTGCTTCTTCAAATCCCATACGATTAATTGCTTTCATGAGATCAGAACTTAAATTAAAATCTTGAAACGTTATAGTCAAATTATTCAAACTCCTTCTAATTGCTGTTTCAGTAATGTCGTGATTTACCACTTATAAAACTGCCCTTTAGACAAGAAGGACAGGATCCATCCGTATACAAAGCCCGAATTACTTTAAGTTTTATCTTACCATTACACTATTTGTTTTTCAATAAGATGAGAAGCAGATCGGCATCTCGAATATGCCGGCTGCTGCTCCATCCGCTCCCAAGAATCCAGCGGAGAACTTCGGGTCACGATGAAAAGTCCGGACGAATATGTTCGTATCGCGAAATAACCTATATATATTGTATCATAGCCGCAGCCGGCCAGATATACATAATTTTCGGCCGGCATACATTAGTGTTTGCATATCATGTTATTTTATGATGCAATATGCGTTTTTCTGCAAAATATTTTCTTATGAAAGCGGGCTCTCTATTAAATCTTTAACGATTTCTTCAAGCTTCATACCTCTGGACGCTTTGAATAAAATCAAATCGCCTTTTGATGCGTTTTCCTTCACAGCTTGGAGGAGATCTTTTTTCTCAGTGTAATGGCTGACGCGGTCTTTCTCAAAGTGTTTCAGGGCGCCTTCCGCGATAAAAGCTCCCAGTTTTCCGTACGTAAAGACGCGGTCAATTTTATCAGGGCTGATCACAGCGCCGCACTCTTTATGGAACGTTTCTTCAAGATCGCCGAGTTCAAGCATATCACCGAGCACAAGCATTTTTTTGCCGTAGCCTTCGAGGCTTTCTGTCAATTGAATTGCAGCTTTCATGGAAGTCGGGCTCGCATTATAAGCGTCATTGATTATTGAAAGGCCGCTGTCTGTTTTGATGAGTTCAAGTCTCATCCCGGTTACCTTTAGGCCGCTCAGTCCTTTTGCCGCACCCTCAGGCGTGATGCCAAAATAAGCCCCTGCAGCAATTGCAGCCATGGCGTTCATCACATTGTGCTTGCCGAGTATCGGAATAAAAAACGTGTTTTCTATCCCTTTGATTGTAAAATGGGTTCCTTCCTCACTCTGGCTGACATCCTGAAGCTGATAATCATTATGCGCTCCCGTCCCGTACGTTTTCGTCTGGCAGCTGTATGCATTTTGAAGAAGCGGTTCGTCCCCGATATAAATCAGCACTCCGTCTTCTTTAAGCCCGTTAATGATTTCAAGCTTCGCCTCCGCGATGCCCTCTCTAGAGCCAAGGTCTTGCATATGCGATTCGCCGATATTCGTAATCACTGCCGCATCCGGGTTTGCCAGGCGGCTCAAGAGGTCAATTTCTCCTTTGGCGCTCATTCCCATCTCCAATACGGCGATCTCCGTATTTTCAGGCATCGCTAGAACCGTCAGCGGCAAACCGATATGATTATTGAAGTTTCCTCCTGTTTTGTGGACACGGTACTTGGTCCCCAGTACGGCGTGAATCATATCTTTTGTTGTCGTTTTGCCATTGCTTCCAGTTACTCCGATGACACGCGTGCCAAGCTCCTGCAAATAGGCTTTTGCAAGCTGCTGAAGTGCGGTAAGGGTATCATCCACTAAAATGACGGCGTGATTCTCGGGCGGATTTGGTTCTGACCGATCCCAAAGAACAGCCGCTACACCAGCTTCAAAAGCCTGCTCCACAAAAGTGTGGCCGTCAAAACGTTCCCCTTTCAGCGGAATGAAGAGCTGATGTTGTTCCAGTTTTCTTGTATCGGTTGCCACTCCATGAATGACTGTTTGTTCATATTGCGAATTTGTTAGTGTGCCTTTAACCATTTCGGCAATGTTTTTTACTGTTCGCTTAATCAAGTAAGGTCCCTCTCTTTCTTTTGTATATACGGGAAAAAACACTGCCCTTTTACCGGCAGTGTCCTTCTTCATTAGAATGTATGCTTAATCAATTGTTTTTCAGCGTGGCGTTCTTTTGCAAGCTCCACAAGCTGTTCAATCAGGTCAGCATATTCCACTCCGGCTTCTTTCCAGAGCAGCGGGAACATGCTGAAAGGTGTAAAGCCAGGCATTGTGTTGACTTCATTGATCAGAACTTCGCCGTCAGCTGTCAGGAAAAAGTCCGCTCTGACGAGTCCTGAACCATCGATCGCTTTAAACGCCTTGATCGCCATATCACTGATTGTAGCGTATTCCTCATCGGTCACAATTGCCGGAATCATCAGATCAGTATCTCCATCCTCATATTTCGCTTTGTAATCGTAGAAATCTGTCTTCGGTGCGATTTCTCCCACAACAGAGCATTTAGGATCGTCATTTCCAAGAACGCCGATCTCAATCTCGCGGCCGTTAATTCCTTCTTCAACGACGACTTTGCGATCATATTGGAAAGCAAGCTCAAATGCTTTTTGCAGTTCTTCACGGTTTCGGCATTTGCTGATTCCGACACTTGAGCCGAGGTTCGCCGGTTTTACGAAGCAAGGGTAGCCTAATTCCTGTTCAACCTGCTCACAGCTTTCTTTCGGAGAACGAGTCCAGTCTTTCTTAAGGAAAGCTGCGTATTTAGCCTGAGCAAGGCCGGCCTGAGCAAATAAATGTTTCATGACAACTTTATCCATGCCAGCTGAGGAAGCAAGCACTCCGTTGCCGACATAAGGAATGTTCAACAGCTCGAGCATTCCCTGGATCGTACCGTCTTCTCCGTTCGGTCCGTGGAGGAGCGGGAATACGACGTCGATGGCTTCATTTTGCTGTGACGCTTCCTGCGGAAACATCTCCTGGTTCAGGGCAGCTGGAGAAAAAGCATTGCCTCCTTGCTCAAATTGAAGCATTTTCACGTTTGAAACAGGCTCAGTTAAACGGGCGCCTCTAACCCATTCGCCTTTTTCTGTTATATAAATCGGATGTATATCAAACTTCTCAGTATTTAGCGCTTTGATTACAGCCAGAGCCGTCTGCAGGGAAACATTATGTTCTGCCGACTTTCCTCCGTACACTAATCCTAGACTTGTTTTCAATGGATACTCCCCCCACTACAATTCATCTTTACTATCTTATCATTTTCACCGGAAAATGATCTAATTATTTTTGGGCATGCTGATGTTGAATGCATTTGTATGTAATTCCTTTTTATTTTATATTAAAATGGCATTGAAAAGGAGATGTGACATATGAAAAAAATCACAACAAACGAACAATTTAATGAACTGATTCAATCCGATAAAGAAATCATTGTAAAGTTTTATGCTGATTGGTGCCCAGACTGCACACGCATGAATATGTTCATCGGCGATATTTTGGAAGAATACAATCAAAACGATTGGTATGAGCTGAATAAGGACGAGCTTCCTGACCTGGCTGAAAAATACCAAGTAATGGGCATTCCCAGCCTGCTTATTTTCAAGAACGGTGAAAAAACAGCTCACCTTCACAGCGCCAATGCCAAAACGCCTGAAGAAGTGACTGAATTTTTATCTGAACATATAAGCTAATTCGTTAAACAGCCTTATTTTATGTCGTCAGGCTCTACATGAACATGAACATGAGTGACATCGTGTTCATGTTTTATTTTGTCTTCTACTTCATCCGCCACTCCATGGCCTTCTTCTACTGTAAGCTTCGGATCAACCGTAATGACCATCTCGATATGAACTGTACTGCCTAAATACCTCGCTTTCACATCCTTTAGGCGATGCACATTTTCGATCCTGCCGACGGTCTGTTTGTAAGGCTCAAGATCTTTTAAATGGAAGCCGTCTGTTAAGGAATGTGAAGCGTCTTTAAAGATATCCCACGCTGTTTTGCAAATGATGATGCCGATGATAAAAGCCGTTACCGGATCAATCCACGGCAGCTTCAGCTGGGACGAAAAAACTCCGATAAACGCGCCGGCACTTACAAAAGCGTCTGACCTGCTGTCCTTTGCCGCTGCCATCAGGGCAGAGCTTTTAATGGACGCTGCCAGCCTTTTGTTATATAAATAGATGCCATACATAAACACAGCACTGCCTAACGCCGTCCATGCCGCGATAAGATTTGGCGTTTCCGTTGTGCCGCCCGCAATCGCTTTTCCTCCGCCGATTAACACTTCAATGCCGACTGCCATCATAATAAAAGACGCAACAAGAGACGAAATTGTTTCAGCCCGATAATGGCCGTATGGATGATCGCTGTCAGCCGGTCTTTGAGAAATCCGCAATCCTATCAGCACTGCTACTGACGCAACAATATCTGTTCCATTATTTAACCCGTCTGCTCTCAGCGCTTCAGAATGATATAGAATCCCGATAACTAGCTTTACAACAGCAAGGATGACATATGCAAAAATATTGAGGAGCGCCCCTTTTTCTCCCTTTTTCAGATTTTCTGTCCGCTCCATTGAATACCAGCCTCCATTCTATTACATAGTATGGTTCAAAACATGAAAAATAGCAGGGTGCGTTCAATGAAGCGGAATATTTCGACAGCAAATATTGCCCGGGAAACTTTTTGTCGATTTGTTGAATGTTTGTAAATTGGAGAAAGAATAGGACTCTTTTCATCTTTACAGGCTATTGCGGACATTGTATACTGAAGCTAATTGATAATGATTATCAATATCGTTTGATTGGAGGTTGGTGACACAATGACACCTCAGTCTGCAGAAATCAGAAAAAAACAGCTCATTCATCTGTTAATACAGAATGGTATATACAAAAAGTCAAAGCGTCATCTGTATGAATTGTCGCTGACGGAGTTAGAAAGTGAATACAAACATGTCAGGAGGGCGCCGGAGCATGCCGAAGCGTAAAGTGAAAACTTACCAACAGCTGATCCAGGAAAACAAAGAGGCGATTATGGGCAATCCAAAGCTGATGAACGTTATTTATGACAGGATCGACCGCAAGCATCAAAAAAATCTGCAAGAGCAAAACAATACATAAAAAGAGCCGGTAAGGCTCTTTTTTTATGACTCAAATGCTTCAGCTGCCAGCTTGTGTATCACGGCGTCATCCATCGGCGGGTTGTGAAGACCGGCGCGCACATCACGGTAATAGCGCTGAAGCGGGTTGGTTCGTTCCAGGCTTTTGGCCCCGACAATTCTCATCGCTTTATCAACAACAGACAGCGCAGCGTTTGTGACGATATGCTTCGCCGCACCGAGCTCGCTTGTCAAGTGTGGACGCCGCTCCGGATCGTCATACAATTGAGCGATATGGAAAAGAAAGTGTCTGGCATTGAGCAGTTCAAGCTCCATTTCGCCTGTTCTTTGCTGTACGGCCGGGACATTCTTGATCGGTCCATTCAAGCTGTTTGGAGAATACTCAGATGCAAATTGCACTGCATAGTCACGAGCAGCTTGAGCCACACCAAGATAAATCGCAGGAATGTGAAGCAGCCAGCCATTCGGCTTAGCTCCACGAGGCCCTTGAAGCAGTTCCACCAGCTTATTCTCATCAAGCATTACTTCGTTCAGTACAAGGTCATGGCTCCCAGTCGCCCGCATCGCCATCATATCCCACGTTTCTTCAATCGACAAGCCGGGATCATCTTTATGAATGAGAAACACGCCTGTTGTTTGTTTGTCTTCAATCCATGCGGTTACTAAAAAATAATCCAGAGCTTGTGACATCGTCGTAAAGGTTTTTCTCCCGTTCACTGCCCATTTGCCATCCTTTTTGACGGCGTGTGTACCGGGACGCCCTCCTCTTGTCGGGCTTCCGGTTTTCGCTTCAGTCGCCGCCCTGTTAATGACGGCTCCGTTTTGGACTTCCTTGGCAACAAATGCAAATACGTCTTCATCCCAGCTGTTGCCTTCTCCAAGCTCCCCGATCACGCTCAAATGCCAGCCGATGCTAAGAGCCGTCGGAGCATCTCCCCGTGCAAGCCGTTCTTGAAACAGGAGCATATCGTAAACAGAAATGCCCCCTCCGCCATGAGATGCCGGCAATGTTAATGCTGTATACCCAGCATCACGCAGTTTTTGTATTTTCTCTGCAGGAAAACGTCCCTGTTCGTCATCTTCAGCAGCTGTTTGCTGAAATTCATCCGCAATCCGTCCGATTTTCTCCATCCATTGCCGCTGTTGATCGTTTTGTATAAATAATGACATCCGGCAGCCCCCCAGTTTTAATTCCGATAAATTTAATATGTATTATAGATTTCCTGCCATTTTTCCGCAACTGTTAACCTTTTGCCCAGTATAGAAAAACACGCCGTTCCCCAAGGGAACAGCGCGATTACACAGGATTTGCATCCCGGTCTTGTTTCATGCCGAGATAAATCAGCATATATGTCAGGTAACCCATCGTCATCACCAGGCCGCCAAAGAAAAAGCTTGAGAAAATCGGCTCTTCAAAAGCGGTCACTGCGGCCAACACAATCCAGCTGGCATACAGATAGATGATAAAATAGCGGATGCCCGTCTTCATTTTATATATCATGTACAGTCCCACGAGAGAAAACAACCCAAGCGCGAGCCTGAAATAAACAAGATGTTCAAACTGAAACATGAATGACACAAATGAGAATCCAAGCAGCAATACGATCGGTAAAGCGGTAATAAAGTTCCTCAATCGAGACACCTCCGTCAGTACCTTTAGTATAAACCAAAATATCAAATGATATTGATTTACGTGAGCTTTTTCACAAAAATGTCATTCCTTGCCTTTAGACCCGAACATCCCGTTTACAGAAGCACCACCAGCCAACAACGATGAAGAATATGGCATGTATGATGAGAATTCCAATTGAAAACAATGGCGTCATGCCTGAAAACAACGCTGTCTCTCCGCTTCTGTATTGCGTAAAGTCAGTGTTCGCAAAAAGCAAAAAGCTGCCCCACTTGTTTTCAAACAACTTCATGAGCTGAACAAGTGTACTCGCTCCGTATAAAACGACAAAAGAAACAACAACTGCTACCGCGCTGTTGCGGAACAGCGAAGAACAAAGCAGCCCGAATAATCCCATCATTACAGCTTCAAGCCAGTTTGACCCGATCAGCGCCAAGGTGTTGACCAGCAATGTCTTTGATTCCGCAGTCACCGATGTGCCAAAAAACACAAGACCGAATAATAATGCCAGAATGTAGTATGCCAGATACAAATAGAAGCTGACCATCACGACTGTGATTAATTTTGACCAAAAGACCTTTTGGCGTTTAACCGGACGAATGAGCAAAAATTTGATCGTCTTTTTATCAAATTCCATCGAAACAATTGTTGCTGCAATTACGATCGTTAAAGCCTGCAGCAAAATGTTCAGGCTCGGTGTATACGATAAATAGCCGATGAAGTTTTCATCTGTTCCGGCACTGATGACAATCCGTTTAATGATCAAAGCCATGAAGAATTGAAAGACAGCCATCAGGATAAGGGAAACCAAAGTGACCTTCCGATTAAAAAGTTTCATATGTTCATTCCAAATTAATTTAGACAAGCTCTTCTCCCTCCTCTTGATGAGCGGTCGTCGCTTTTATAAATTCGTCTTCCAGTGATTGCGTGTAAGGCGTAATGGAAAATACATTCAGATCTTGTCCGACAAGTGATCGGTTCAGCTCCGGTATGTTTTCTTTTGCCACATCAACTACAATCGTCCCGTCTTGGCTCTCAGCTTGATATTGATTGCCTGTCAGCCATTTGAGCGCTTTTTCTTGCGGCTGCACTTCTATAATTGCTTTTTCTGTGGTTTGATCAGTTCCTTGTAAGCTGACTTCCGCTTTGATCTCACCTTTTTGAATGATGATGACACGGTCGCACAAGTCTTCAACCTCGCGCAATAAATGAGTGGCGAACAGGACAGCTGTTCCTTCCATTTCTGCGAGCTCCTTAATATGATCGCGAAAATCCTTCATCCCCGCAGGATCGAGGCCGTTTGTCGGTTCATCTAGAATAAGAAGCTTCGGCCGGTGAAGAATTGCCTGGGCGATTCCAAGACGCTGGCGCATCCCAAGGGAATAGGTTTTCACATTATCATGAATCGCTGACGTCAGCCCGACACGTTCCACCACTTCATCAAGCCGTTCATCCGCTATTTTTTTGTGCATATTCGCAAAGTGCTTGAGGTTTTCCCAGCCTGTCAGGTACGGATAGAACTCAGGGTTCTCAACAATCGCTCCAACCGCTTCCATCGCTTTTTCAAACTCTGTATCATGCTGGAATCCGCTGATTGTCACGCTTCCGCTGTTTTGCTTCAGCAGCCCGACGATGATACGGATGAGTGTTGTTTTTCCGGAACCATTCGGACCGAGAAGGCCGATGATTTCACCCTCCATGACGTCCATGCTGATCTGTTTTAAAATCTGTTTAGACCCAATCTTTTTATCGAGGCCTTCAATATGTAAAATCGGCTCAGCCATAAAGCCTTCCTCCTTTTTCGACAAAAAATAAACAGTGCCTAACATTAGGCACTGTTTGTATTATAGCATTTGTTGCTTCCAAATGTTTGGTTAAACCGATGATGAGCGTTTGCTCCGACTGTTTGTTCTTTTCAGTTTCTGTAATGATGACAGGCATTGTCACCTGTTGTGTTCACCACTGTGCGAAGCAATGCCAAGCTCCGATTCCGAGTCTTAATTCCATGCCCCGAACAGGCAGGCCGGCAGATCGAGGCACACTCATTATTCGATTTTAAACTACTTTTTATCGCTATTCTCTCGGGGTCCTTTAGACCTATCTTCCTTGTTGGTGACATCCAGAATATCAAGGAGAAACACAAAGATCGGAATCCCGATAATTAAACCCCAAATGCCGAAGAAGTGTTCAGAGAAAATGAGTACTGTGAAGGTGAAAAAGATTGGCAGCTCTGTTTTCGCCGACATCAGCTTCGGATTTAAGAAATATGTTTCGATCGCATGAATGGCGAATATGACAAGGACAATGTAGAGCACATACATTCCGCCGCCAGTGCTGTAGGCGATAATGCTGAGCGGAATCAGGGAAATGACGACGCCTGCTACAGGGATCAACCCAAGGAAGAACACCATAATCGAAAGCCCAAACAGCTGCGGAAAATGCATAATCCAAAGCGCGATAAACGTCAGAATACAGTTGACGAGCGCAATGATAAATTGAGCCTCGAGCACCTTGCCGAACGTTCTTGCAAATTTGCTTCCGAAAAAAGCAATTTCCTCATAAAAGACCCTCAGTTTGCTCGTTTTAAATTTCGCCATGAATTCAGAAAGCCGTTTTTTCTCAAATAAGAAAAACATGCTAAGAATGAGCGCCATCACGACCTGCAAGCCGAATGTGCTGATATCGGCCAGATACGTATACACTACATTGAAGCCCTCTTTGACATATGAACTGATGTTAATATCTCCGAAGACACTGGTGATCTCATCAAAGAAAGGGATGCTGTCAGGATGATACGCAATATGTTTAATCTGCTTTACCAGCTGCTGGATCTGCGCCGCGACGACCGGATAAAACACAAAGCCCCCGACTGTGAGCAGCACAGCCAGCAACATGTAAAGAAACGTAATGACAACCCGCTGGCTCACGCGGAAGAACTGGCTTACAAACTGCCGCACGACAAGCTCCAAACGATCCATTAGAAATGTGAAAATGAAGGTAAGCAATATTAAGTTGATCATGCTCTTAAATAGATATAACACACCAGTTAACACGACAAAGATGGAGAAACGCCTTACTCCCGGGTGCTGAAAAAATTTAACTAAAGCGGCCATTTATACACTCCTGTTAGGACAAACGTCCTTCATTCAATATAGTATCCATTTGTAAATTATATAACAAAAAAATGCTGAGGTCTCTGTCCTTACCTTAATAATTCTTAAACAATTAAAAAAACGGCCCATGGATGGGCCGTTTTTTTTCAGACTGCTGTTTTCATTTTTTTCATGCCTTCAACAGCCTCTACGCTTTTTGCTTCATCAAATTCATTTTCGCTTTTGGCAACAATGATCGTGGCGATTCCGTTTCCGATCAGGTTCACAATGGCTCTTCCTTCACTCATGAAACGGTCGACCCCGAGCAGGAGTGCAAGCCCCTCCAGCGGAATGACCTGCAGCGCTGACAGCGTTGAGGCAAGGACGATAAATCCGCTTCCCGTCACACCTGCCGCTCCCTTCGATGTCAGCATCAGAACGAGGATAATCGTAATTTGCTGGCCGATGCTGAGGTCTACTCCAAACACCTGTGCCAAAAAGACAGTCGCCATTGATAAATAAATGGATGTGCCGTCGAGGTTAAACGAATAGCCCGTCGGAATAACTAGCCCGACAACTGATTTGGAACAGCCGTAGCGCTCCATTTTATCCATCATACGCGGAAGCACCGATTCGGAAGAGCTTGTGCCAAGCACGATCAAAAGCTCATCCTTAATGAAGCGAAGGTAATTCCACAGGCTGAATCCGTAAAGCTTGCAGATGATATTTAAAGCAACAAATACGAACAGGAACATCGTAATATAAACAGACATCATTAAGCTTGCCAGCGGTTTGATGGAATCGAGCCCGAAGTGTCCGATTGTATACGCCATCGCCCCGAATGCCCCGATTGGCGCGGCACGCATAATGTAGCCGATAATTTTGAAAAAAACGTGAGAAACCTTGTCGAAGAAATCAATGACGCTTTTCCCTTTTTCGCCTAATGCCGCAAGACCCACTCCGAAAAGAATAGAAAAGAATAAGACCTGCAAAATGTCCCCTTTTGCGAAGGCATCAACCATGTTGGACGGAACAATGTGTGTAATAAATTCAATCCAGTCGATTCCCTGACCGCCATTTTGCGTGTATTGTGATACATCTCCTTTTTCAAGCTTACTGTAATCAAGACCCGCACCCGGCTTCATAATATTGACGACAAATAAACCGATAATGAGTGCGAGGGTGGTGACAACCTCGAAATAGATAAACGCTTTTCCCCCTACTTTTCCAACCTTCTTCATATCGCCCATTTTTGCAATCCCGAGAACGATTGTGAAGAAAATGATTGGTGCGATCACCATTTTAACAGCGTTGATAAATGTATCGCCAAGCGGTTTCATTTCTTTGCCGACATTCGGCCAGACCAGCCCGACAATGACCCCGATGATGACCGCGGTTATGACCTGAACTGTTAAATTTTTAAACAGTTTCATATCCTTCATCCCCCTGTCCTATTCGCCTTTTGTGTCTTTCTTACTAGAATGATAGCGTTTTCATACAGTCTGGGGAAGTTTATGATCATAACGGACATTTTGGTCTTTTTGGTCTCAGGTTTATCCTTTTAACACGTAGCGGTTGACCGGCCGGCCGACTCCGCCGTATTGAACGTCCAATTTGATGATCCCGGTTTTTTCTAAGTAATCAAGATATCGTCTGGCTGTCACTCTGGCGATGCCGAGCGCCTTGGCAACCTCTTCAGCAGAAAGGGATGCGGTTTGCTGTTTCAAAAAAGCAGTGACTTCATTCATCGTGAAGTGATTTAATCCTTTCGGCAGATCCTGTACGGCCTGCTGCGGAATATTCAGGATCGCATCGAGCTGTTCCTGGGACAGCGTATCATTCGCTTCGATTTTTTGTTTATATTGCTTGTACTTTTCGAGTGCCTGTCTCATTCGCTCAAGCTTAAACGGCTTTAAGATATAGTCAACCGCCCCGTTTTGCAGCATGAGTGAGATCGTTTCCTTGTCTTTTGCAGCCGAGACGACAATGACATCCACTTCAAGCTTTTGCTTTCTGATCTCCTGCAAGGTCTTGATGCCGTCTTTTTTCGGCATGTACACATCGAGAATGACGAGATCCGGCTGTTCTTCTTTAATCAGCTTCATGCCTTCCTCTCCGTTTCCTGCCGTTGCACAGACAGTAACGCCTTTAACAGTTGTAATGAAATCCTTATTGACCTCTTGAACCATCGGATCGTCTTCAATGAGCAGAACCTTCCATTCTTTACGAGCCATGCTGTGCTTCCTCCCCCTTCATTGGAAAAACGATAGAAAAAGATGTCCCCTGCCCCGCATGTGAATCAACTTCTATCGTGCCCGATCCTTTGTCTATGATTTGTTTCACTAAATACAGGCCATAGCCTGTGCCGCCAGTTTTATTGACCGTAAAACCTTTGTCATAAAGGCGAGGCATATGTGTCGGTTCAATTCCGCAGCCGTTATCTTCTATTAAAATAGCAAGGATATCATCTGTTTGTTCGATACTAATGTCAATTCGTTTGTCTTCAGATTGAACGGTTTCAAATGAGCCGAAGGCATTTTCAATCAGATTCCCCAAAAGCACGACAATATCATGCTGATCAACATGCTCGGGAAATTGCTGAAGACTGCTGTTTTCATCTATATGAACAGCAATGCCGAGCTCTCTTCCCCTTCTGATTTTACTTAATAGAAGGCCTGCCGCAGCGTCATTTTGAATCGAGCGGTGCAGAAATTCAGTCACATTTTCCTGCTCAGTTGACGCCTGGAATGCAAGCTGCAAGGCTTTTTCAGATTTCCCCAGCTGGATGAGACCGGCGATCGTGTGCAGCTTATTCATATGCTCATGGTTTTGGACACGGAGCGCCTCCACAAAGTTTCTGACACCAGTCAATTCCTCTGCCATCTTGGCCGCTTCCGTTCTGTCCTGAAAAATCGCAACGGCGCCGATCACTTTTTTCTTCATGACGATCGGAATTCTGCTGCTCATGATCACCTTACCGCTGACACGAATTTCTTCATTATAAACCGCTTTGTTCCGCTCCACGATTTCGGGCAGGCGCGAATCCTTGAGAACCTCCCAAATCACCTTGCCGATTAGATCCCCCTGCACTTCAAAGATCTGTTTCGCTTTTTCATTGAAGATCGTAATGACGAGACGATTGTCAATAGCGATCACCCCTTCATTCATCGAGTGAAACGTCGCTGTCCGTTCTTCATACATTCGGACAATCTCATGGGGTTCAAGCTGAAACATTTGTTTTTTGATATGGCGGGCCAGCAAAAAGGAACCAGCAAGGCCAAAGCCGAGTGTCAGCACAACGATGAAGGCGATATCACGCTTTAAATGAAGCAGGATGTCAGCGATCCCCGGCAGCGTTTTTCCGACAAGCACCACGCCTATTTGGTTCAGGTCTTGATCCTTTACCGGATAAAAAGCGCGAACCGCCGTGCCGATCTCGCCCTTTGCTTCAGAGAAATAAATGTGCTCCGCAAAAGCTGCCTCCTCGTCTGCACCTTCTGATTTCTTGCCAATGCTTGTGCTGACAGGATGCGTATATCGGATGTGATTCATATCCATGACGACAATATAGTCTGCTTCATTAATCATCCTGATTTCTTCAACCGCATGGCGAACCGCTTCTGTTTGTTTTTTTCGCGCCAAGGCTTCTTTCACTTCTGTCATCTCTGACACCGTCCGGGCCGTATTCATCAACCGCTTTTTCAGCTCCCGCTCCTCTGTATGCTGAATGTTGCCGATGAGCACAATGCCGCCGATCAAAAAGGAGAAAATGACGAGTATATAGGATAAGATCGTGATTTTCCAACGGATTGAGAGCTTCTTTTTGTTCATCAGCTTCTCCTTTCAGGTCTTTACGAATGTCATAGCCCCCATTATCCTTAACATAGGGGAGGGCTTTTCATGAAGAGTTTGCTTGCATGTCTCGCACTGATGATCGCTGGAATTGCAACCGCTTTATTTATCGGATTCCATGATCATACCGGCAATAAAAAGATTGTTTATGATGACGACCAGGAAGGCCTGCAGGATCAAATCGTGTTTAAATTCAGCCACGTGGTTGCTGAAAATACGCCAAAAGGGCTGGCCGCCAATAAATTCGCTGATCTGGTGAACGAAAAATCAGGCGGAAAAATAAAAATAGAAGTATTTCCGAATGGAAGCCTGTACTCGGACATTGAAGAAATTGAAGCATTGCAAAACGGCGATGTTCAATTTATCGCCCCCTCCACATCGAAGCTCGGCATGCTCTCGCCTGAATGGGGAGTGCTGGATCTGCCGTATGCATTTACAGATTACAACGCCGTCAAAAAAGGGCTGAACGGAAGCATCGGCACACAGCTGTTTGATTCTCTAAAGAAAAACCAATTGAAAGGATTGGCCTATTGGACGAACGGCTTTAAGCAAATCACAACAAATCAAGGGCCGGTCAAAACACCGGATGACTTAAAAGGGCAGGATCTGCGCATTATGCAAAGCGATGTGATTGAGGATCAGTTCAAGCTGCTTGGCGCAACACCTCATCAGGAATCCTTCAATTCTACCTTTCAGCTGTTAGAAAACAATGTAGTCGATGGCGAAGAAAATACAATTTCAAACATCTATTCTAAAAAATTTTATAATGTTCAGGACTATTTGACAATAAGCAGCCACGGTTATCTCGGCTACGCTGTCATGACTGATGAACACTTCTGGAAGGCGCAAACACCAGAAACAAGACGCATTTTGACTGAAGCGATGAAGGAGACAACGGAGTGGAATGAAACGTATGCCGAACAAATGAACAAGGAGCAGCTGGAAGAAATCAAAAAGAATTCTGCTATACATATTTATGAGCTGTCAGATAAAGAGAAACAAGAATGGATGAAGCGTCTTGACCCTGTTTACCGGCAGTATGAGCCCATCTTTGGCCGGGAGCTGATCCGGGAACTGTTGGAGCTGCGAAAAGATTCATAGTTCCCATCTCGATACGCTGTTTTTCGTTTATCTTTCTATCGATCGGAAATATAAAAAGAGATAAACGAAAAAGGAGATGGGTACATGTTTAAGCACACAAAAATGCTGCAGCATCCTGCTAAACCAGATCGTCCAGATCCATTATTCGCTAAAAAAATGCAAGAAATTTTAGGCGGGCAATTCGGAGAAATTTCAGTTGCCATGCAGTACTTATTTCAAGGCTGGAACACAAGAGGAAATGAAAAATACAAGGACTTGCTGATGGATACGGCAACTGAGGAGCTCGGGCATGTTGAAATGATTGCAACGATGATTGCCAGACTTCTTGAGGATGCCCCTCTTGATCAGCAGGAAAAAGCTGCTGAAGATCCGGTCATCGGCTCCATCCTAGGCGGCATGAACCCTCACCATGCGATTGTATCAGGACTTGGCGCCATGCCGGAAAGCAGTACAGGCGTACCTTGGAGCGGCGGTTATATCGTAGCAAGCGGAAACCTGCTGGCAGACTTCCGCGCCAACCTGAATGCGGAATCTCAGGGCCGTCTGCAGGTCGCACGCCTGTTTGAAATGACGGATGACAAAGGCGTCAAAGATATGCTCAGCTTCCTGCTGGCGCGTGACACGATGCACCAGAACCAATGGCTCGCCGCCATTAAAGAATTAGAAGCACAGGAAGGTCCGGTTGTGCCGGGTACATTCCCGAAAGCGCTCGAAAAACAAGAGTTCTCACATCAGCTTATCAATTTCTCTGAAGGCGAAGTAAGCGCCGAGCAAAACTGGCTGAATGAAAAAGCGCCGGACGGAGAAGCCTTTGAATATGTGAAAGAAGCAAAAACGTTTGGAGAAAAACCGGAGTTAAAACCAGCACCGCCTTTTGTTCATAATACACTTCCGGGACGCGAGTAAAGAGACAAGCCCAAAACATGATGTTTTGGGCTTTGATTATGCCTTCAGAACCGTCCAGTTTGGTTCGTACCGGATATCGGGGTTATGTAACAGATCGTGAACGAACGGTTTATCCTCTTCGTACACCGTCACCTCTATCGAAAGAATTACAGCCTTCTGATCGTTTTCCTCGTATATGCTGTCATGTTCGTTCTCCATAAAATGATCATAGGCTTCTCTGTTTTCCCATACACTGATGATTTCTGCGGTGAGCGGCTCGTCTATCGTTTTTCGCCAGCCGCCGGCCTGTTTGATAAAGCCGCTTATATGCGATAACGCTTCCCACTGTGACTGCGCTTTTGCAAATGCTTCAGCGTTTGCAGCATCTACTTCACATATCATCTTTTTGATTAGCATGGCTGCTCCTCTATGATGACGGTTTCGGCTTGTTTATGCTCCACACAGAGATTTACCGTTCTGACGTAAGAGCGTGTGCGGTGAACCGTGCCTTTCGGGATCAGCAGGCTGTCATTTGCTTTGAGCACCGCGGTTTCTTTGTCCTTAAAATCGATCAGCAGCTCCCCTTCAAGAACAATAAACAATTCGTCTGAGTCAGGGTGATGGTGCCAGTCATATTCTCCCGTAAACACCGCAAGGCGCACGCAGTGGTCGTTGACCTCTGAGATTGAAAAATTGGCGTGCTTTTCTTTGACTTCATTTGCGATGGCGAGCAAGTTTTGCATCTTGGACATTAGCGAAAACCCCTTTTTCACTTATTGTATCGCAATAGCGGCATAAATTGAGAAGATTCCAAAAAAAGCGATCCAGCTGATGTGCCGGATCGCTTTTTTATTTACAGGTTGTCTGCCTTTATGCTTTTGATTAGTCGTTGTTGCGGGCGTTTCCGCCTTTTGAGCCGATTTCTTGGTAGAATTCTTTATCATGATTTTTGCTTGTTGCCTCTCCGCCTTTTCGGCCGATTTCTTGATAGAATTCTTTATCATGATTTTCGCTAGTGGCTTCTCCGCCTTTTTCACCGATTTCTTGATAGAACTCTTTGTCATGGTTCTTGCTAGTGGCTTCTCCGCCTTTTTCGCCGATTTCTTGATAGAATTCTTTGTCATGGTTTTTGCTAGTGGCTTCTCCGCCTTTTTGACCAATCTCTTGATAGAATTCTTTGTCATGGTTCTTGCTTGTTGTTTCTCCGCCTTTTCTACCTGCTTCTTCTCTGCTCATTTTGTTATTGTCTGCCATTTTGAATTCCTCCTTTAATTGGTGTTGGTTGTTGTATTCCCGCTCACAATTCTTTTAAACAAACAAAACACATTGGGTATGTTTCCACTAAAAAAAGCAGGCGGATCGCGGTGTCCGTCTGCTTTCTGCTATTCCATCTCTCGTTCTGTTTCTTTCAGTCGTTCAAGAATGCGCCTCTTTTTGTACAGCATCATGCCTGTCTCGGTAATGTCGTTTAATGTTGAGCGATTGGCAGCGGCGCCAAAAACCATTCCGGCAACCGGCACCATCTGGAAAAGTTTTTTCCAGCCAAACGTGTCTCGATAGCCTAAAACAACTTCTCGCCAGCCTTGGATTTGAGAAGCGACATTCTTATATGTACGGTCTTGATCGTAGTGTTTTAATTCTTGCAAAATCGATCTTTTGCCGACAACATCAGCCGACGTCAGCTGCAGGCATTTCACAATGAAGACGCGTTCTTTTTTCTCCTTTGGGTCATAGCCGTATGCGACTGCGATATCCTGTAATGTTTTTAGTGATAAGCCAAGCACTGCCGGAATGTCTGCCGCCAGCGTAAACACGCCGCCCACACCGGTTGTCGCGCCTTGAACGGTTGCTGCGTTGGTTCTGTTTTTGCCCATTCCTTCCGCAATTTCATCCATGACAGGAAGAGGAGCTTTCCGGATGTCCTCCAGCGATTCAAAGATCTCCCCCGGCAGTTTCTTTTGAAACATCCTGATAATCTGTTTTTCAGATGTCAGGTACTGTCCGCCTGTTTGAACAAAGCTGCCGACCTCATCCAAGAGCTTGCCGATCTTTTTCTGGATGAATTCTGGTGTCAGCTTGTCCAGCAGTTGAAACGGGAGACGGCTGAGCTTTTCCCAAAACCAGACTTTTTGCTGATCTTTTTCCCATTTCTCTATCTCTTTTAATTGCTGATGTAAGTCTTCTTTTCGTTCTGTTGGCACCCAACCCGCACTTCCCTTCCGTTTTTTCTACTATATAGTATACCTTCATTTTTTCGGATGCGTTTTTATTTTTCACCTGTGGGTACCATTTTTATAAAAGGAAAAGGAGTGATGGACATGCCTTGGTCGATGAAGGATTATCCTGCTTCATTAAAAAATCTTGAGAAGCCGGTGAGAAAAAAGGCGATAGACATTGCGAATGCGATGATTGATGAAGGCTATGAGGAAGGGCGCGCGATTCCAATTGCGACAAGCAAAGCGAAGGAATGGGCGGAAAACGCCTCTACAGATGAAATTGATGATTTCCTGACGCATGATGATGAGACAGAACGCGATGCTGATCCAAGCAGTGGCAGCGGGCCCGAGCTCATGAACAAAGCAGAACATGTTATTAAGCATAAAAAAGGCTGGGCAGTCAAAGCCGAGGGCGCCAAACGCGTGTCTGAAATCAAGGATACAAAGAAAGAAGCGATTGAACGGGCAAAGGAAATCGCGGCGCATAAAGGCACTGAGGTCATTGTTCATTTAGCTGACGGCAGTGTGCAGAGAAAGATTAAAACAGGGTCATAAAGGAATATGCTTTTAGGTGTTTCGAAATGATCAGAAGCGGTTATTGATTGGTAAATCATTTATGAGAGGTGATCATGATGCTTAGCTTTTTGGTTTCATTAGTTGTTGCTATTGTTATCGGATTAATTGGGAGCGCCATTGTAGGAAACCGGCTGCCGGGAGGAATTTTCGGCTCTATGATTGCCGGGCTGATCGGCGCTTGGATCGGGCACGGACTTCTTGGCACATGGGGACCGAGCCTCGCCGGCTTTGCTATTTTCCCCGCCATCATCGGGGCAGCCATCTTCGTATTCTTGCTGGGCCTTATATTCCGCGGGCTGCGGAAGGAAGCCTAGACTCATTAGATACAGAAGGCATCGTTTCGAACTGAAACGATGTCTTTTTATATGGGACCTTATCCCGAATCCCTACATATCATGTTACATAACAGGGAAAAATTCAGAAGTGTATTTTGAACATTTTCGGTTGACAAGAAACCGGGATGGTCATATGATGTAGATAAAATAATTTGCCTTAAGGAAACTCTTTGTTGTACGGCAAAAACAAACAGAATTCAGGTGAGACATGATGAACAAGGACATCACAGCACAATCTCCCCGTTCCAAAGCCGTCCAAGATGCGCTTGACGGGAAAATCAGAGGATTCAGAGGGCTGCTCCCTTTTCTCGGCCCTGCATTTATAGCAGCCATTGCCTATATTGATCCCGGCAACTTCGCAACGAATATTTCGGCGGGTTCTAAATACGGATATATGCTCTTATGGGTGATCTTATTTTCTAATATCATGGCCCTTTTAATTCAATCCCTATCCGCCAAACTCGGTATTGCGACAGGCAAAAATTTGCCTGAGGTTGCCCGTGAAGAATTCCCGAAGCCTGTCTCGATCGGATTATGGATTCAAGGCGAGCTGGTCATTATCGCAACTGATCTGGCGGAATTTATCGGAGCGGCTCTGGGACTGTATTTGCTGTTCGGCATTCCGATGCTTGAAGCGTCTATTATAGCTGCGATCGGTTCTTTCGCGATATTGGAGCTTCAGCGCCGCGGTTATCGCTCACTTGAAGCCGGTATTGCCGGTATGCTGTTTGTGGTCGTGATCGCCTTTGCGCTGCAGACCTTTTTCGCAAAACCTGATGCCGTGTCAGTGATGAAGGGCCTTTTTGTCCCGGCGTTTCATGGCACCGACAGTGTGCTTCTTGCAGCGGGTATTCTTGGCGCAACTGTTATGCCGCACGCCATTTATTTACACTCTGCCCTTACACAGCGGCGGGTGGTTGGCAAAACTGATGCAGAACGAAAAAAAATCTTTAGGTTTGAATTTATTGATATTTTAATAGCGATGCTGATTGCAGGGGCTATTAATGCAAGTATGCTGATTGTGGCTGCTGCATTATTCTTCAAAAACGGCCTGTTTGTTGAGGATCTTGACGTCGCATTTCAGCAATTCGGACATCTTGTCAGCCCTATGTCTGCGGCTTTATTCGGGATCGGGCTGCTCGTTGCCGGTCTATCCAGTTCGTCTGTCGGCACACTTTCAGGCGACGTGATTATGCAAGGATTTATCAACTACCGCATTCCGCTGTATGTACGGCGTTTTATCACGATCATTCCGCCGATCTTGATCATCGCGTCAGGTGTTAATCCGACGACCGCTCTCGTACTGAGCCAAGTCGTGCTGTCCTTCGGGATCGCCTTTGCCCTCATTCCGCTTATTATGTTTACAAGCAATAAACGGATCATGGGATCTCTGATCAACGCCAAATGGGTCACAGTGGTGTCTTGGCTGATTGCTGTATTGATCGTTGCTTTGAATGTGTTTTTAATTGTAGATACGTTTCGATAAAAAATCCGGCTCCTAAAGCCGGTTTTTATTTTTTCGCAAAAGCTCATTGATACCCTTTTTGACAGAAATTTGTTATGATAGAAGAAAAATCGGAGTTTTGATGATGTCAGTATTTATTTTGTTTTATTTGTGGATTGTTCCTATTGTTATCGGCATTATATGTTCTGTCGCTGCCTATAAATCCAAGGGGAAAATGAGAGTCGCGCCCGGCATTGCCATGATCGTGCTCAGTATCATTTCCTTAATCACGGCGTTTACGGCCGGACACACAAATTTCCACGTGTTTATCGGCGGCATGTTTTTATTCGGCACCTTCTTGGTCGGTTCTGCTTTTCCTTTCTTTTTCGGGCTGAAGAAAAAAGAGAAATAAGCTTATAATGAGAAGAGTTCTGTAAGATTTGATAAGAATAAGCATGCAAGGGCAAATGCATCTTCCTTTGAAACAAGATGCATTTGCCCTTTTGTCTGTTTCGAGTATGGCGAAATCAGTTCCTAATACATACACCGATCATTTTATGAATTCAAACATGTTATAGCTGAAAATACGTTTGTTTCCAACAAAAAACAGAGGCCTTTTGGGGCCTCTGTTTTTTTAGAATAACCGTTTCAAACTTTTCTTCAGTGACGGCATTTCAAATTTTTGGTTTTCGAAGAAGTTTTTCAGCATGTACTTGCTAAAGCCTTTCGCCTGCCCGTAGGTGATTTTGCCAGGCAGCGGCGGTTCGTTTCCAATCATGACATCCACAACAACAGGTTGGTCAGAGTGCAGCGCCTCATGGAATGCCGGCGCAAGCTCTTCCGCTTTAGTCACTTTGATGCCCTTTGCTCCGCAGCTTTCTGCAAATGCGGCATAGTCGACATTTTGAAGTTTTGTGACATAGTCGATATTGCCTTTGACCTGCTGCTCGTACTCAATCATGCCAAGATTTTCGTTGTTTAAAATGACGACTGTGATCGGGAGCTTATATTTGACAGCGGTCGGAAGATCCTGCATGACCATGGAAAATCCCCCGTCACCACAGACGGCGATCGCCTGGCGTTCCGGTTCGGACAAGCTTGCGGCGATCGCTCCCGGCAGGCCGCAACCCATTGTCGCAAGCCAGCTGGAGACGATGAAATCCTGGTTCGCGTTCATTTTGAAATGACGCGCCATCCAGACTGTCACAGTGCCGACATCGACAGAGAGCACCGCATCATCGGCTGCCGCTTCCTGAAGACGGGCCACGACCTGCTGAGGTTTAAGCGGTGTTGTTGCCTCTGTCTCATCTTTTTCAATTTCGTTCCACCAATGCTGCATATGTTCTGTGCAGGCATTCAGGAATCTTCTGTCTTCCTTGCGTTCAATATACTCTGTCAATTCGCGCAGACCGAGAGCCGAATCGCAGACAAGGCCCGCTGTCACCGGATACCGTTTTCCGATTTTTGCCGGGTCTGAATCGAGCTGTATCGCCGGCGTGTCATCTGGCAAATAATCACGGTACGGGAATGATGTTCCGAGCATGATTAATAAATCACATTCCTCCATTGCCTCGTAAGCCGGCTTTGTTCCGATCTGCCCGAGGTTGCCGAGAAAATGCGGGTGCTTATCGGGAACGACACCTTTTGCCGGGAGTGTAACAACGATCGGAGCGGCGGCTTTGTCCGCAAATTCTAAGAGCTCCCGTTTCGCCTTTTTCATTCCCTGCCCTGCCAGGATAATCGGTTTCTTAGCGTTATTAATATATTGGGCGCAGGTGACGAGCTGTTCTTTTTTCGGTTCAAGGTTCCCTTCAATATACACCGGTGAAGTATACACGGGCTCCCGTTTGATTTTCTCCGCAAACAAATCATCTGACACGCTCAATACCGCAACGCCTTTTTTGCTGTAGGCGGTCCTGATCGCCTGATTTAAGAGATCCGGAAGTGATTCTGCGCTATGTACCTCTCTGTTGAACACAGCCACGTCCTCAAACATTTGCTCCAGCTTAATCTCCTGGAAATAGTCCCGTCCGACTTCGCCAGAAGAAACCTGTCCTGCAATCGCCAGCACAGGGGCGCCGTCCGCTTTTGCATCATATAAACCATTTAATAAGTGCACCGCTCCCGGCCCTGCGATTGACAGACAGACTCCGATCTTGCCGGTGAGTTTTGCTTCAGCTGCGGCTGCCAGTGCCGCTACCTCTTCGTGGCGGGTTTGAATGAACTTCAGTTGATTTCTTTCGTGTCTTAATTCTTCAATAAACTCATTTATACTGTCTCCGGGGATGCCGTATACATGATCAACTCCCCATTGCTCAAGCAGCTCTGTCATTACTTGTCCTGCAGTTTTATGTGCCATAACGTATCCTCCTTTTTCCTTTTTTCAATACCACAGGAGAAAGGCTTTAAAACCCGGAGACCTGAATCGCTTGCCAAGTCTTCTTTTCAACAGGTCGATCGCCGCGAGCAACCCTCTATCCTTGACGGTGACATTTACATCTTGAGCGCCGTTCTTGAAATCATTGATCTGCCTTTTTCGATTCGGCACCATAAAAAGCGGTAAACGCCCCGGGGAAACCCACTTTAATCCCGCTGTCTCTGTGCCGTCAGCCACTGCTTGTCCGCCTGTTATGCTTCCGAAAAACAGATGCTGTTCATCTTGAAACTTTGGCCTTTGGTAAACACCTATTTTCGCAGAAAGCGCTGCATTGTATCCCGTTTCTTCCAATACCTCCCGCACTGCCGCTTCCTCAGCCGATTCCCCGGGATCAACCCTGCCGCCCGGCAAATCCCATAGAGGGACATCTTTTCGTTTCACCAGCAGAATTTGCTGACTTTCGTTCAATACGATCACAAAAGCACCTTGTGTATACACCGCCATACCTCCTTTTCTCGCAAAAAAGGACCAAGGTGATTCCCTTGGTCCTAGAGCTTTACTTTTTAAAATGATACGGCAGTGTGGCAACCATTATGTCCTTTTTCCAGAACAGCCGGACTCTGAGGAGGAAGGCCGATTGGTTGTGAAGGATGGTGTGCCAGCGTTTTTTCGTTATAAATTGCGGAAACAGCACCATAACGGAAAACTGCTCCTTCTTCGCTTTTGCCTCAACTGTTTCCAAAAACTTATCAAACGGATGGACAAGGCTTCTGTACGAGGAGTGAAGCGTAACGAGACGCACGCCGTTATTAAGCTCTTCCCAGCGTTTTTCGAATTTCTTTTCCTGTTCTCTGTCAAATGACACGTGAACGGCGATCACTTGATCGGACAGTGATTTCGCATAGTGAATCGATTTTTGCACGACGGTGGTGACACCGGCCACAGGCACAATCACAACGGTGCCTTTGATTTCTTCCGGCTCTTTGTCTACGATGCGAAGCTGTTCACCAACCGCTGTATAGTGATTTTTAATCGCAAAAAACAGCAAAACCACTATAGGCATAAAGATTAACACAGGCCATACAACATTAAACTTCGTCACAAACAGGATGGATAGAACCATAAACGATATCAGTGCGCCGCAGGAGTTGATCAGCATTTTTCCGATCCAGCCTTTTGGTTTTTGCCTGATCCATTTCATGCACATGCCGGTTTGTGAAAGCGTAAATGGAATAAATACGCCCACAGCATATAACGGGATTAAGTGCTCCGTCTGTCCTCCGAATAAGATAATGAGAACAATGGAGGCAAAGCCTAAAAAGATAATCCCATTTGAGAAGCCTAAGCGGTCGCCCCTGACTGTAAACATTCGCGGCATATACTGGTCTCTCGCCAGGTTGAAGGCAAGCTGCGGGAAGGCTGAAAATCCCGTATTTGCCGCAAGAACCAAAATAAGCGATGTGACACCTTGGATGACATAGTAGAACACATTCCGCCCGAAGGTTTCGGATGCAATTTGTGAAACCACTGTTTCATCAGGCTTCGGCGCCGTACCATACCCGTACGCGAGCACCGTGATGCCGGAAAACAAGATTGCCAGCAAAATCCCCATCATCGCAAGCGTTCTTGCCGCGTTTCGCGCAGGCGGGTTTTTGAATGCAGGAATCGCATTAGAAATGGCCTCAACCCCGGTCAACGCTGAGCATCCGGAGGAAAAAGCCTTAAGCAGCAAAAACAGCGTAATGCCGGCTACAGGTGTGCCCAGCGGTGTATGATGGGCTGGCTGGTCTATTTGTCCTGTCATGAGTTTAAACAACCCGACTGCAATGAGAACCAAAAGCGCCACCACAAACAGATAAACCGGGTAGGCAAGAATGGATGCCGATTCCGAAAGACCGCGCAGGTTCAAAATCATAATCACTAACACGAGAAAAATAGCGATCGGCACATGATAATCATGCAATGCAGGAAAGGCTGACGTGATGGCGTCCGTGCCTGCGGAAATACTTACCGCTACTGTTAAAATATAATCAACAAGCAATGAACCGCCCGCAATCAATCCCGGTTTTTCACCGAGATTTTCTTTAGAAACGACATACGCCCCGCCGCCCTGCGGATAAGCGTAAATAATTTGCCTGTATGAAAGAATCAGTGCGAGCAGTAATATGAGAACGCCAACCGCAATCGGAATGGAGTACCAAAATGCGGCAGCACTGATTGTTGCCAAAATGATTAGAATTTGTTCTGTCCCATATGCAACAGATGACAGCGCATCTGAGGAAAGCATAGCCAAGGCTTTTAATTTCGTCAGTTTTTGCTCTCCAGCTGCTTGGGATTTTAGTGGTTTCCCAATCAAAAAACGTTTGATTGAATGATACATCGATGTCTTCCCCTTTTAATTTCTCATTTTTCAATTAAAACAATAAAACATCAGTGTCTTGCTCTCACATGTTGTTGATAGTCCTTTCTGCTATGATGTCTCTGTATGCGATTTGCATTCAAAAATGAACAACAAAAAACACAGAGGCAAACGGATGCCCCTGTGCCATAACATCGAACACAGGTTTCATTCATCTCCTCTCACGAACGCTTACGAGGTTAGCTGACGGATTCGGGCATATGAGAGTTAGCCCTACCTAAAAAGGATTCACCCCAACGGCAAAAAGCCGTTCTATTGGGTCCCCCGCTCTGATTTCAGATTAAGCGATTTGTTTTCTAAAAGAGATCATACTCCCGTTCCCGCACGTTGTAAAGAGGCTTATTGGCTGAGAGAAAAAAATAAAATGACAGGTTCCACAAATGGAATTTACTTACCAAAAATAAAAAAACAGAGGCTAAAATCGCCTCTGTTTTATTCTGTATCTGTCTTTCTTTTTCTGCGTCTTACGGCAATCCAAATGAACACTGCCGCAACCACCATAATGAGTGCCAGCACACCAATATACATCCATTTCTGGCTATGATCTTGTGTTGGTTGTTCTGCATCGGAACTGTTTGTTTCCGATTTGAGCTGCTGGTGGTTTGTAAACACCTGCTGGCTGTTTGTTTCATTAAGGACGGTTGCCGACTCATCGTTGCTGTTCAGATAACTGATGATCTCTTTTGTGACAGCCGTGCCATCTCCTTTTGACGGTGCAAAGACAGCCATTGTATAGCGTGAATCCCAAACCGATGCTTGGGTAAATACCACTTGTTTTGTTGTCTCATTCAGCATCTCGAAACCAGATACATCAAATGAGCCGTTCTTTTCCTGCGGTACAAGCAGATCTGATGATTTCTCCTTCAGAAGAGAAAATTGATTGATCCCCCCTATGAAAATGAGGTTTCGTCCTTTCGCATCCTTTGCTGTAACGTCAGATGATTTCTTTACCGTATATGAATGCTGTGCTTCGCTGCCAAAGGATTCCGTTACGAGAGAAAGCTCCTCTAGCTTCGATTGGCTTACGGTGTCAGGAAGCACGATTAACGTTGTTTGATCCTGGTTTCCGGCGTAAGGTAGCGGCCACTCTTGAAAATCCGCTGAAGGAGACATGCCTTTGATGGCGTATGATAATGTACTGTTTTTATCGATAAAAACCCACTTTTCCTCATCAGTGGTGTTGCAAGGGTTGTTTTCCTTTAAACCGGTCGTGACGAACTGAATATCAATGTAGCGGTTTTTTTGCAGCAGCTTAGGGTCCACTTTCACCGTGACATGATAGAATCCGTTTTTATCTTCTTTTCCTAATTCATCAAGCCGGACTGAGTGCGGCTGGCCGTTGATCATCACTTTCAGTTCTGCAGCCTGAGAGACTGATTCTTTTTCAGCCGTTGAGGCTTGAATCGTTTCAGACTTTTTCAGTTTAAGCGACAGCTTCGCCAATTGGTTTTCATCTAAAACAGCCGAAGCCGGATAAAAATAATGTGCTGAAGATGTTTTGTCGGCTCCAATTGTGATATCGCCCGCTCCAAAATTCTCAAGGGTCAGCTTATCACTTTCTTTTTTTTCAGTCTGCTGAAGCTTGCTGATTGAAAGTGTATCGCCGCTGAGCTGGCCTGTGTATGTCTGATCTGTCATCACGCTGATTTTTTTAGTGAGCGCGTCATCGGACGCTGCTTGCGCAAACAGAACCGGCTGCTGCTTGCCCTCTGCTTTCAACACCCGCTCCGCAAGCAGAAGGTTTTCTCCTTTTGCCTGTAGCCCGGCTTGTTTCAACAGTTTTTTCACTTTGCCGTTCCAATGCTTGTCCACGCCGATAACAATCGTCGGCTTATCGATTTTTTTCAGTTCAGATTCCGTGACATACGCAATACTGACACTGCTGTCCACCGTTTTCAAATAGCCTTCTGTTTTAACAGCAGCTTCTATTTCTGCTGAACTTGGGTGATCCGGAATGACGATGGCTGTTTCTTCCGCTGTATTTCCAGATTGGGCGAAAGGATACGGATAATGGTCCAGCGACGTTCCCTTCGCTTCACTGCTGTCAGCAAGTGTCAGCCGGCTGTCCGGATAAATTTTGATCCAGTTGCCTGATGTATCCTGTCTGACGCACACGCCCTCTTTCATTACGCCGTAGAATTTCAACGATACGTTGTGATAGCCTTGCGCAGACTGGCTTTTATTCAGATTCAGCTTCACTGTTTTCCGTTTGGAATCACCATCAAGCTTTAACGTCTTGACCGGTTCATCATCAATGACAGCCGTTAACGATGATGGAGAAATTAAAAGATTTGATGCCTCGTATTCGATTACCAATTGCTGATTGCCCGAAGAAGCGCCTGCCGGGATCTGATACGTCAGCTCTGCGCTGTCTTTTGATCCATACAGTGTAATCAGCTCGCTTGTAAGCACCTGCTGTTTGGCTTGTTCTTGGCTGCTTTTCCCGAGGAGCGAACCACTGACCTGTACGTCTTTGGCAAGAGCCGTTTGTCCAGTCATCGCCAGCAGCATGAAGCTTGTGAGAAAAATCATTATTTGTTTCAAAAAGGTCACCCGCTTTTATGTTGATTGTATCGTTCTGTCTTGTACCATTTGACCTCTTGCTTGAATAAACGGTGCTTGATTTCTACAAATAAAGAGTAGATAACAAGCACAATCCATGCCTGCGAGTATGTGAAGTACATGAGAAATACGATAAAAAAGTTTTGCTTGTTCATTTCTGTTTTTTCAATGCTCAACGTAATCATGACCTCTGTCATAAATAAGAAAAATGCCAAAATCCAGAGAATCATTGCCAAAAATCCAACCGATAAATGCAAATCATAAAACAAATTCACAACAAAAATCGTATTCGACATGATCACGCCAAAGAAAAACAGGAAGTACGTAAAGAAAAAATAAAACAAATCAAAGATAATCCGTTTTCGTTTCAGCTTAAAAAACTGCGCCAAAAATTTGAGCACGACATATTGATTGCCGCGCGCCCATCGGGTGCGCTGGCGCCACCATACCTTCCATGTTTCAGGTTCCTGCTCCCACGTGATGGCGGCAGGGAAAAAGCGGATGTGATAGCCGAGATTATACACCCGGATGGTCAGTTCAGTGTCCTCAGCGAGCGCTTTGTCATCCCAGCCTCCGAGCTTTTCGATAATGCTTCTGCGGATCGCGAAGTTGGTGCCTGGGATCGTGGCGATTTTGAACCACTTCCATCTGCCTCCCTGGGCCATCCACTGAAAACAGATCGTTTCGATATTAATAAACCTCGTCAGCAGCGTCTTCGCTGCATTGATGACGCGGAATTTCCCTACCACGGCGCCTGCCTTTTCGTCATTCATCAGGCCGAGCACGAGGTAATACACGGCCATTTTCTCAGGCGTGTTGTCGGCGTCATACACACAGATCACATCGCCGTTTGATTCGGCAAAACCTGAGTTAAGTGCAGAGGATTTTCCTTTTCCTGCATTTGGCGGCTTCGTAATCACCATTTTGATAAAATCGTATTTCTCGGAAAATTCATTGACGATATCACCCGTCCGGTCTGATGAATTATCGTTAACGACGATAATCTCCAGCCGGTCCTTCGGATAATAAAGGTTGACCATGGCCTTCAGCGTCTGCCGAATCACAACCTCTTCGTTATGCGCCGGGATAAGGACGCTGACCTTCGGCAGTTCCTTCATGTTTTCTCTCCACTTTGGGATATTCCGTTCGAAGGTCATATAGTGGCGAAACCCGCCCTGCATGAGGAACATGTGGTAGAGAAGCATAACCCATATTAAACTTAGCGAGATAAAGAACAGCGTATTACCCAAGGCTTCTTCTCTCCTTAAAAATTCGTTTTTTCAATGTGGCTCTCAAGTAAAACGTATAACTGACAAACATGATGACAAATAAGAGCACAACAGCGGAGAGAATCCATAACGCCTTTTCCAGAGGGGTTTGCCGGTGATGATCGAAAAACTCGTCAATGGGGCTTACACCGTTTTTCACCTGAATCGTTCCGTCACCGCTTGTATGAATTTCCACTTTGTCTGTTTTGACGGTTTGTTTCGTTTTCTTTAAATCAAGCCATTCACTGTCTGGAATGCGTTCCATCTGATCAACCAGCTCAGGCAGATATTTCATCCCAAGGTACGGGTGATAAAATCCTCCGGCTACTCCGCCTTCAAAATCAATCATCTGGGAGATGCGCTCCTCCATCTCACCGAGCGGGTTTTGCTTTGATGTGTCGACAAAGCCGATCGTTTCCGGATAAAGCGTCATTCCGTGCAACATCGAAGGAGCAGTCACAAACGGAGGTGCACCGGATGTTTTCCATGTTGTGCTGCTGAGCTGGACCTGGCCGAAAATGCTTGTAAAATACTGCGAGGCGATTTGATAGCCATATTCGGACATCGTGTAATGCGGCGCTTCAAACGCCAGCGGGTAAAGACCCGATGATGTCAAATCCTCAATGGCACGCGTCAGTTTTTGTTTTGTATACGTTTCTTCCTTTTCCCGAAATGGTTCAAGATAGCTGTGATAGGCTTGTTCGTTCGGGAAGTCCTGTTCTTTCTCCAAAATGGATGGGGGGTCTTCGGCATTTCCGGATGTAATCGGCTGATCCGCCTTTGCATCCCAAAATTCAAAACCCTCTCCTGTTTCACTGTAGCGATAAGCGTGAGTATAGCCGTGAACAATGATACTGCCGCCCATGCTTTGCAGCTTTTTCAGCACCTTGACCATCTTCGGTTTATCAGACAAATACACTTTGTCGCCTGTTTCCGGATTCAAGTAAACCGGAATGACCGCCAGGATAAAAGGAATATGCCGCTTATGCAGGTATGTACCGGCTTGAAGCAGCAGTTTTTCATCAGACATCGGGCTGATATCCTCGAGACGCAAATACAATAACGTCGTCCCCGCCTTCTCTCCGAAAGCTTCTCTGAGCTGTTTCGCCACGATCAAATTGTCATTTAACAAATTTGTTAATCCAATGTACACATTCCCTTTTTTTGTTTTCCATATAAAAGAATGCGTTGTGCCGTCATCAGCTTTGAAGGTGTAAAGCGCCGTTCCTTTCAGGCCTGATATGCTCAGCACGTTAAGCCCGCTTTCCAGAGACACATCGGCCTTTTCCGACCTGCTGTGAACCTGAAACACATTTTCTTTGCGGGCTAATGAAAGCCCGGAAAATTGGTTGATTTGGCCTGCGTTATAGCCAATGGCGACAACCGGGTTTTTTACGCCGCTGATAAGAGACAGCAATTTTTTGCTGAGCTTTCTTTTCGTTTGGCCGTAATAAATCACATGGTCTTTCCCTTTGAAATCCGACGCTTCAACGTCTGAATCTTTTTTGACTGTCACATGGGATGTAAAGTGACCCGCAAGCAAATCGAGCATTTTGACTTGTGACGACTCTTTGCCGTCCAAGGTTGAGTAGATGATGAGAATGCCGGCATCCTGATCTTTCGCTTGCGCAGAAACGGGAAAAGACGCAATAGCTGAAAATAGAAGCATCATGACGCATAGCAATGTGATTCCTTTATAGTTCATTCATCATCATCTCGTTTTCCAGTTCTTCTAAAAATTGATCAGCTGTTTTGATATCGTTGCGGTAGGGCAAATAGCAAACGTGGAACGTAAGCGACACATACTTTCCATTTTCCAGCTGATATGTATCCAATTGTTTCTTCAGCTTGGTCAGAACGGCCGGCATATGTTCAGCAGGCGTGTGCGTCAGCACGATCCCGATACGCTCGTCAGAGGGACGGAATTTCTTATCCGTTTCCCGAACGCTTGTCCTGATTTGCTGACCGACATATTGGAAGAGGCGGTCCGTTTCTTTTTCACCGTACAAAGACTTAAACTCTTTGAAATAATGCATATGGAGCAGCAAAAACACAAAAGAATTGCCATAGCGCTCCGCCCGCTTGATTTCTTCTGAAAGTTCCAGCTTCATCCTTTGCTTGTTATCAAAACCGGTCACTCTGTCAACAGCAACAAAGCTTTTGATTTCGGATTGAAGCCGTGTCATTGAGCGCCGAAGCTCTGCCGTAATATCGTGGATTCGTCCAGAAATAAAAGAAAACAGCAAAAGCGCGATTCCCCACACGACAAGCATTCGCAGCCCTTCCTCAGCCGGAAAGAGCGATGTCTGTCCAGTCTGGAAAAACATCATTAAGGTGCCGAGAACAAAGAGTACGATTAAGGTCACTGCCAGCGCGTAAATCGGGCCGAACCAGATGCCTGCGGCGATGACGACAAATGTGATGCAAAGGATCAGAGCACCTTCCGATTGCTGGGCTGACACATAATAAATAAACAGAGACAGGGCCGCGATGAGCCCTGAAAAATAAGCAAATAATTTTTGTGATTCACTGAATGATATTTTCATTAAAAAGCTTCCTTTCGGCTAACAGCGGCAGCAGATTGTCAAATGAATGCGTCTGAGTGCCGCTCATATAGCCTCCATAATACGATTTCACCGGATCATGAATTTCAAAGTCATTCATTCTGTCATATATGGCTTTGATGACAGAACTGTTTTCATGCTGTTTTGTCAAAAACAATACGGCTAATGCATATACGGATGGAGACTCATATTGGACGGCAGGCTCCTTCGTATCTGCCGAATACCGCCCGTACAGCTTTCCGTTTTTCTGAAATTCCTGCTTGATCCAGTCCGCTAAAACAGATGCTTTTTCATCCCCTTCCGGCAAATGCCAAGCAGTGTAAAGCTGATCAATCAGGTTGATTTCACTGTCGTATGTGTATTCCTTCGTCTCCGAGCTGTATGTTTTCGGCAGAAAGCCATTTTTTAAAGGAGCTGAATAGAGAACATTGGCATTCCGCTGTTCTGTGTCTTCGTCTATGATTCCATTCTTCTTTAAGACAGCTAAGGCGTCAGGCATGACGTATGAAAGCGTCACATCCTTTGAAGCGGCCTGTGAGTCGTAATAGTCTGTAAATAACCCATTGTTCATATTGTATGTCTTCAAAGACGTGCCGATATCCCTAGCCGTTTGCGCGTAGTCGCTGCGGCCCCATTTTGCGGCGGCTTGGTCAAGAGACAGCATAATTCTCATATCATCTATCAGCGCATTCGTCCCGCTCGCTTGGCCATTTTGAATCTTCCACGTCACCAAGTGATTGCTCAGCAGAAATGAATCAGTCAGATGCTGATATTGATCCTGGAAATGCGGTGCGTCATTTTTGCTGAGCAGAAACTCCATCCACAGGCCGAGAGATTCCGACAAGTAAGAAGGCTGGTCTGAAAAATCGGTTTTGATCAGCCCTTGGTCATTCATTAAATTGTGATAGATGAAATATTCCGCCGGCTGGAGCGGGCTGGCATTCACTTCTGTTGCCGACTGATTTTGGGTCTTGTTTCCAGCTTCAGCACACCCTGCGGAAAGTCCGATAGATAAGAAGAATAAGATGACAGCAATTAGTACATGCCTCACAGGCAAATCCCCCTTTGTCGCCTGAAGCAAATCAGACGCTCACAAATAGTTATAGACGAAAATATGACTGCCACGTTACAAAGTACATTTACTATAAAAGAAAAAAATGCAGATTGCTAGCTTTTTTTTCCCTTTTTGAACATTAAGAAAACAGGACCTAAGTCCAATAGAAAAACCTGTGCGATAGGCACAGGTTTTTTTATTATTTATCCAAACCGAGTTTTTTCAGCTGTTCTGCCAGCGCGTTGTTAATCGGCTCATCTTTATTTTGTTTTTTCATATAAGAGGATACGTCCCGTTTGGTAGCACGCGCTTTGTCTTTGTTTTTTCGTTTTTCAAATACAGAGAGCTTTTCACGGTGACCGCACACACACGCAAAGGTTTGGCCCTCGCCTTGGCCGCGAAGCTCCATTCTTTTCTGGCAGTTCGGGCAGCGTGCGTTTGTTTTTCGGGCAATCGTTTTTCTGCTTCCGCATTCACGATCTTGGCACACGAGCATCGTCCCGCGTTTGCCGTTTACTTTCAGCATCATTTTGCCGCATTCCGGACATGCCGTTCCCGTAATGTTGTCATGTCGGAAGGTTTGGCTGCTGTTTTTGATTTCTTTTACCGTTTGGTGAGCGTAAGCCTTCATATCTTTAATAAAAACAGCCGATTTCAATTTGCCGGCCGCGATCGCAGACAGCTTTTGCTCCCATTCTGCTGTTAAGGCCGGTGATTTCAGATCCTCCGGAACAAGCTGCAGGAGCTGTTTTCCTTTAGACGTGATAAAAATATCTTGGCCTTTTTTCTCGATTAAAAAGCTGTTGAACAGTTTTTCAATAATGTCGGCACGCGTTGCCACCGTGCCGAGGCCGCCTGTTTCTCCAAGCGTTTTGACGAGGTCTTTTTCTTCTCCCTGCATAAATGCGCTTGGGTTTTCCATCGCTGACAGCAAGGTCCCTTCGTTAAAGCGGGCAGGCGGCTTCGTTTGGCCGCTTGTTTCCGTTAACGTGCGGACGGCAAGTGTGTCGCCTTTTTGAAGCGCAGGAAGGGTCTGGTCTCTGTCATCCTCCTGCTCATCATCCTCATCCGCCATATCATAAACGGCTTTCCACCCTTGCGACTGCACGGTTTTGCCTTTTGCCGTAAAGGTTTCTCCGCCGATTTCTGCGATGACCTTTGTTTCCTCATATTCGAATGCAGGCATTAATACAGCCAGGAAACGTTTCGCAATCAGGTCATACAGCTTTCGTTCTTTATCACTCAGACTGCTGAGAACGAGCGGCTCTTCGGTCGGGATAATCGCGTGGTGGTCTGACACCTTCGCGTCATTGACATATCCTTTATGAGATTTAATGCCGCGTTTTTTAATTTGGCTGACATATTGGGCATACGGTTTTACTTCCATGCCTTCCAGACGGTCTTTTAACGTCGGGACGATGTCACTGGATAAAAATCTAGAGTCCGTCCGCGGATATGTGACGAGCTTATGCTGCTCATATAGCTTCTGCAGGACAGAAAGCGTTTCTTTGGCAGAAAAACCGAAGCGCTTGTGAGCGTCACGCTGGAGCTCCGTTAAATCATAAAGCGCAGGCGCAAAGCTTTTTTTCGCTGTTTTTTTCAGCTCAGCTACGACCGCTTGCTTTCCGTCGAGGTTTTTTAGCAAACGGCTTGTTACATCTTGATTGAACGTTCTCGTCTGCTTGGATTTCTTATCCTGCCACGTCAGCGTCATGCCGTCGACTGCAGCACGTATACCGTAATAAGGAACGGGCGTAAACGCCTGAATGTCTGCCTCGCGCTTTGCAATCATGGCTAGCGTCGGAGTCTGCACACGACCGCATGAGAGCTGGGCATTGAATTTTGTGGTAAGTGCACGGGTGGCGTTGATCCCCACAATCCAATCCGCTTCCGCTCTGGCAACGGCAGAATGGTACAGGTTTTCATATTCTTTGCCGCTGCGCAGCTTCTGAAAACCTTCCTTGATCGCTTTATCCGTCACAGATGAAATCCACAGCCGCTTGATTGGTTTTCGGACATTCACTTTCTCAATGATCCAGCGCGCAACAAGCTCACCTTCCCGGCCTGCGTCAGTCGCGATGACAATCTGATTGACGTCTTTACGGGTAAGCTGGGATTTGACTGCATTGAACTGCTTTCCGGTTTTTTTTATTACCACAAGCTTTAAGGGTTCTGGGATAATCGGCAGATCCTCTAGGCGCCATGATTGAAATTCTTTTCCGTAGCCTTCTGGATCAGCAAGCGTCACCAAATGGCCTAAAGCCCAGGTCACAATATATTGATCGCCTTCGAGATAACCGTTTCCTTTTTTATGGCACTTCAGCACCCGGGCTAAATCCCGGCCGACTGAAGGTTTTTCAGCTAATACAACTGTTTTTGACATGCTTGATCACTTCTCTTTCTTTCGCGCTCATCCTGTTATTATAACAGACTTCACGCGGCACTCTCTAACCGCGCCCGTTTTTCGTGTCAATTTCTGAGAAAATGACGTGAGTGACGGTTTGCGCGTAGGGCGATGTTTTGTTAATGAAATCTTCTACCGCTTCGAGGCTTTCGGCATTAATTTTCAGCATATAGCAGGCTGCACCCGCAATCCGGTAGCAAAATTCAATATTCGGCAATGTTTGAATATAGCTTTTGAACCGCTCGTAATCCGCGTTTTTAACGGTTGCTTCCACAATGCAGGAAACGGGAAGCCCCAGTTTTTTCTGGTCGACCTCCAGCGTGTATTGCTTGATGATGCCAAACGATTCAAGCTGCCTTACCCGTTCTGTCACAGATGGAGGCGACAGCTTAATTTTTCTGCCTAATTCCCTCATCGACAAACGGCTGTCCTTCTTCAGCTCCTCAATGATATTCAGATCAATCTGGTCAAGTTTCATTTCAACATCCTTCTTTTTTGATTTTGTACACATTATCTCGGGTATTTTTGTAAATGACAAGTACAGTTCCCTAGAAAAGGCATGTAAAAATGAATGTTTTCCGAACATTTTTTGAAAGCTGTCATATGCCCCTCCGGATTGTTTATAGTATAAAATGAAAACGTGTCCACAAGGAGGGCGATTTATGCTGCACACGCCGATTGGAAGATTTCGCACGATGGGTTTTATTGAAGGAATGTCACTCTTAATCCTGTTGTTCATCGCTATGCCGCTTAAATATTGGGCAGGCCTTCCGCTTGCGGTGACAATTGTCGGTTCGGTTCACGGCGGGTTGTTCATTTTGTATTTGCTTGTCTTGGCTTATGCAACCTTCTCTGTCAAATGGCCGCTGAAATGGTCAGCTGCCGGCTTCATCGCCGCTTTCGTCCCATTCGGAAATTTTTTGTACGACCGCGGATTAAGGAAATATAAATAAGGGAACGCAAAAAAGGCTGGATTTTTATGATCCAGCCTTATTTATTAAAACCACTTTGTCAGCCACGCGATATAGTAGGCCCCCGGAATAAACATGAGCTGGGCGAGGAGTGTGCCCGCCACCCTTGATGTGACCATTGTGACAGAGGTCCATTTTAAATAGAGATAGCTTCGTTTTCCTTTTGCCACATCATCAGCTAGAACGGATACTTTAGGATCAACAAAAATGGCCAGCAGCATCGTCGCAATTCCGTTGATCAAACCCGAAGCCATGACGGCTGTCGTACTGCGCTCCGGCGCCAGAAGGCCTGCGTATAAAGCCGAAAGCACGCCAATCGTATAAATCGATGTGATCAGCATGTTGATGACAAACAAACGCTTCGGAATCAAGCGCATATGAAATCCTTTTACATATGAAATAGACGGCAGACGCAAATAGGAAAGGGCATTTTTGAATCCTTGTTTCGAGAATCCCTTTCGGAAAACTTGAAAAACGGAGCCGCCGCCGCCCGCCAAGTGAATAATCGCCCGTGAAAAAAGAGCGACAAAAGACGGGAGCAGGATAATGCCCAAAATGGTGCCGACTGTCGATCCGAAAATTAAAAAGCGGAACTGCTCCCCTACAATCGCCAGTGCGTTTTTTCCAGCATCATCAATTAAATGCCCGGTAAAGGGCTGCTGCACCATGTTCGACATTCTGGATACGATGACCATGACATTAAACAGAGAAAGCGCGGACGCAATAAATCCAACGCGGGCCCCGGAAAGCCTTGTAGCATAGGCTAAGGTTTCTATCGAGTGAATCAGCAATAAAAAACAAAAAATAAAAAGTACTTGTGTTGTAATGACATGCACGTTATTCTTCCTCCAATTTCATCCTAGAGATAAGACTGGAAAGAAGACAAGGAGGTTTCAGTACGATGTGTTTTTTGCAATAAAAAAACCGTCCGGCGTACGCCGGGCGGTTTGTCTTATTCTTTTCTATACGCAAATAAAGATTATATCATCCGCCAAGTCAGGCGGGTTAGATTCATAAAGCATTGTTCCGAAGAATCATTCTGGAAAGTAAACACCATGGAAATTTCTTGAACACAAGACAACGAAAGCCCTACCTCTCAATCGTCACTGCGGCTCCGAAGCCGCGCCGGTGTGAATTGTAAAACAAAAAAGTCTTTTTTCCATCTCATCGTTAGGGGCGATTTGTTATGAAGGAAAAGAATAAGGGCAGCTGGTTATGCTGCTTGGGAAGCGGTAAGCTTCTCTCTCAAAACAGAAAAAAGAAGTTTACTTTCTTTTTTATTTGCTTATTTTTCTTACTAGCTATTCATAATAACATATCGCCCCTGAAAACACAATTATTATTTACAGGTCTAGTGAGACCGGTGTTTTCTCCCCGGCATTCATTAATCTGATATCCTCCGGTTCAATTTCAAGAATCACCAGATTCGGATCATCCTTGCCGTCAAACCAGCGCTCTAATTTGGAACTCCATATTTTGTCCTTGAGTTCTGCCGAATTGTTAATTTTGGCTTTTCCGGCAACTTCGACATATGCGTCGCCAAACCCTTCACAATCATAGCCTAATAAAATGTGGACATTGGGGTTGTTCTCAATTTCTTCCGCTTTATGAGTTTCCTTGCTTGTCGGTGTGTAAATCGTCAGCCCGTCATGGAAAAAAGTCATGTAGCGGGAATGCGGTTTGCCCTTTTGAACTGTTGCGAGCGAACCTACTTTATGGTGATCTAGAACATCAAGCACTTTTTGTTTAATGTCTTGCTGATTCATCTCGAATCACTCCTTTTTAACGTCTCCGCTGTTACTTTTCCACATCCGGGGAAGATTTAAACAAGAAAGTGTGCTCTTTATTTTTCGCCTTCCCATTCACGCTTTAACAGACTGTAGTAGACGAGGTCGTGATGCATGCCATTTACGTATAAGCCGTCCCGTGCCCTGCCTTCCTCTAGAAACCCGAGCCGCTCCGGAACCGCTCTGCTTTTTTCGTTTCCGACAGCCGCACAGATCGCCACACGATTCAGCTCAAGCTCTTCAAAAGCATACGTAATGAGTTTTCGGCAGGCAGCTGTAATAATGCCTTTCCCTTCAAATTCTTTGGCAATCCAATATCCGATTTCCGCCTTACGATTCACTTGATCAAGGTTATGCAGGCTGATCATGCCGCATAGGCTGCCGTCATAAAGGAGCCCCGCCTCAATGCCGTTCAGGTCGGCATACTGGCGCCGCCAATCTGGAATGATTGTTTCTCGGTACGTTTCAGCGCTGCTTGGATTTTCCGCAAAAAACAGCCACTTGCCAAGCCGCTGCTGATTTTGGATAATGAGTTCGGCCAGCCGCTCCGCATCCTTCGGCTCCAATAATCGGATGGTGATGTGCTCATTTACCTTGCAAGTGAACATTGCCTCGCCCTCTTTCCTTTTTTACCCATTATAGCGATGATTCTGTTTTTTTCAATACAAAAAGGATGGGCTGTTAAGCCCATCCTTATATTCTTGGATCGGTAAAGATATCATGTTTATCCGTGCTCGTCGATGACATCTCCGTCACGACGGCACCTTCTTCCCCGGCCTGGAACCAATGCTTTGTGTTTGGTGGAATCGTGTATTGCCCGCCCGGTTCTAGCTCAATTTCGTGCCAGACCGTATAGTGTTCTCTGTCTTCCTGAGGAGGGAGAACCTTTGGAAGCGGCGTTTTTTCTCCTTCTACGTAAAGATACACTTTTCCGTAGCGGCAGCGGAAGGTCTCCTGCTTGCCTTCCTGGCCGTCGACCGGCGGATGGCGGTGTTCCGGGCAAGTCTGTCCCGGAAACAGCACCAATTCCTTTGAACAATAACGGTCTGTATTGACGTAGACGAAGAGCTGGAGCCCGACTTTTCTTTCTTTTCCTAAGCCGTAATCCATCAGCTGGATTTGGTCTACTTCCTCGTCCGTTAATACAATCCCTGCTTTTTGATAGTAGCTGTTCACTTCTTCTTTCGTGATGCCCATATGTCTCACTCCCTCTTATGTCGTCACAAAGTTTCCGCCGTTGACATGCAGGGTCTGTCCTGTCATGTAAGAGGACTCATCTGATGCCAGGAGCACATAACAGCCGACGTGCTCAACAGGCTGTCCAGGACGGCCCATCGGCGTATCTTGCCCAAATTGAGCAACTGTTTCTTCAGGGAACGTAGCTGGGATTAGTGGCGTCCAGATTGGACCCGGCGCGACTGCATTTACACGGATGCCATCTTTAACAAGCGCCTGCGCCATTGTTCTTGTAAAGGCGTTGATCGCCCCTTTTGTCGCTGTATAATCAATCAGTGTCGGGTTCCCTACGTACGGGTTGATGGATGTCGTATTGATGATGGCGCTGCCCGGTTTCAGGTAATCAATTGCTTTTTTAGTCAAATAAAATTGAGAATAAAAGTTTGTTTTGAATGTGCGGTGAAGCTGTTCGCTCGTAATATCTTTGATGCTTTCCTTCGGATGCTGTTCACCTGCATTGTTGACAAGGATGTCAAGGCCGCCTAGTTCCTTGACCGTTTTTTCAACCGCTTCATTGCAGAATTCCTCTTCACCTACGTCACCAGCAATCAGCAGGCATTTTACGCCTTCTTGTTCAACACGTTTCTTCGTCTTCTCAGCGTCTTCATGCTCATCCTTATACACAATGGCGATGTCAGCGCCTTCCTTTGCGTAAGCGACGGAAACCGCGCGTCCGATCCCGCTGTCGCCGCCTGTAATAAGAGCTACTTTTCCTTTTAATTTGTCTGCTCCTTTATAATCCTCGTACTCATACACCGGACTCGGATTCATTTCGCTTTCAATTCCCGGCTGGCGACTTTGAGTTTGTGCCGGCAGTTCTTTTGGATAATTTTCCATGATGATTCTCCTCCTTTGTTTTCATGTCTATTTGTTGTGTACCTCACACACTCTTTGGATAAACATGGCTTGGCACCTTCGCATTGCTTTATCAGAAAAATGTTTCACATGGAACGCTGGGAGGAAATTAACTCAAAAAGGGGGTTGGTTGCTGAATGATTAACATGCTTTCTAGAAGATTCAGCAGGCCAAAGGGCGTCATCGGCATGATTGCCGGGTACATCATGGCTGCTGAAAATCAAACACTGAATCAGTGGACAATCAATCAGCTGGGTATCACGCGCGGGGACAGCATTTTAGAAGTCGGGTTTGGCCCGGGATACTGCATGCAGCAGATGCTGAAACGCGAGAAGGATGTTCATCTCCATGGGATTGATGTGTCAGAGGCCATGCTGAAGCTGGCCGCCCGCAGAGTGAAACCAAAGGGCGTACGCCTGATACAAGGAAGCATCGAGACATTTCCTCTCCCCGCCTCGTTTTATGATAAAGTGATTTCCGTTAATAACTACACCATTTGGAATGACCAAACAAAAGGCATGAAACAGATTTATCGGGCATTAAAGCCAGGCGGCAAAGCAGCCATTACGATGCAGCCGCGGGAAGCGGATGCCAGTCCTGAAAAAACCAAATCATTTGGAAGACAGATGATTGCTGACTTTAAAGCAGCCGGCTTCGAAGACATTGATATACAATTTAAGAACATTAAGCCTGAGCTTTCCGTCTGTGCAACTGCAAAGAAGCCCGCCACATAAAGTGGACGGGCTTCTTCTTTTATGAATGTACAGCCTGATTGCGCAGGACGTCTTTTTTCACCTTGCCAAGGTTGTTTTTCGGCAGTTCGTTAACAAATTCAACTTCAGGTATTTTGTAAGCGGACAGGCGTTCTTTACAAAATGCGATGACATCCTCTTCCGTGATGCGCTGGCCGCCATTTTTCACGATAAAAGCTTTCGGTTTTTCACCGTAAAGCGGGTCTGGAATACCGACCACAGCCGTTTCAAGGATTCCCGGGATCTGCTGGATAACTTCTTCAACCTGATCAGGATATACGTTATCGCCTCCGTAAATAATGACATCCTTGTAGCGTCCCGTGATGAAAATAAAGCCATCTTCATCTACATATCCTGAATCTCCGGTTCTAAACCATCCATTTTGCAGCACTTTCGCTGTTGCTTCAGGATTGTCTTCATAGCCTTTAAATAAGAATGGAGTATGAACAACGATTTCGCCGATTTCTCCTTGAGGAAGTTCTTCTCCGGTCAGAGGATCTTCCACTTTGACTTTAACACCTGCCACAGGTTTTCCTGCAGATGCCGCTTTATCCATTCCCATATCAGGCGTCCATGTGCTGATGCCCCAAGCCTCAGTACTTCCATAGCCATGCGCAAGCGGAATGCCAATATCAAGATAGCGGCGGATTAGGCTGCTCGGCACTTTTGTTCCGCCTGTCATTAAAATAACAAGCGAAGATAAGTCAGTTTGGTGCGTTTCCCACGCCTCAAGCAAATACGTGTAGAACACAGGAAGAGCCATCACTGTCTGAATTTTCTCTTCTTCAATGACCTTCAGCATGTGAACAGGATCTTGATCCTTTGTAAACACAAAGGTTGTTTCTGCAAACGTTCCAAGCATGATGCAAATGAGCGCACTCGTATGATAAATCGGATGGCACGCGAGAAAGCGAAGACCCTTCATACGTGCTATTGAGCTGTTGGATTTTTTAACATATCTGTATATGCCGCCATGTGTAATCATGCATCTTTTCGGGTTTCCCGTTGTTCCAGATGTAAACATCAGAAGTGCTGTATCATCAGGGGAAACCATTTCCGTCTCTGGCAAATGATCAGGACCTGCAAACAGCGCTTCAAATTCAGCAGATGTTTCGTAAGCTGTTCCTGTTTCCATTGTTACACACAGTGAGGACAATTCAGGAAGAACTTCATCTAGTGTCTCTTTAAACTCCGCTCCGTAAAACATTGCTTTCGGTTCACTTGCTTTTAAAATGCCTGTCATTTCATATGGTTTCAGCTGCCAGCTGACAGGTACGACAACAGCACCTATTTCAAGTGCGGCGAACATAACAGTTGAGGCGGGATGGCCGTTTTTGCAAAGCAATGCAACACGGTCGCCCTTTTGAATTCCTTTTTGAAGCATGGCATTCGCCAGCTGATTAATCCGTTTACGGTAACCTTTATATGTCAGTGTATGGTCTCCGCTTTTTACAGCCTCTATATCTTCGCTATTCGGCATGTCATGCAGAATCAGATGCTGTAATGTTTCCATATCGTCATCTCCTATATTCTCTTGAATCTTCAATAATTTGTTAGATTTTCTTCCTTACCTCACCCATTTTAACCCAAAAAAGATAACTTGTAAAACTATTTCATTTTGGAATTATTCCAATACTGAATGATAAAATAGTCCCACATTTTCTTATTTTGTTCCCCATCCACAGAAAAACACACGCCAAATTTTTGACGTGTGCCATGCAGGTTTACAGTATGTTTTTTTCTTTCATCCATGTGAAAAATATGCGGTTTAACCGCTGATACAATTCTTGTTCTCCTTCTTCTTGAAACCCCGCCATGCTTTCTCCGCTCTCGATAATTGCCGAGCTGATCGCGCTTAAAATCTCCGAGCCTTCAGCAGATAATGAGTTAGGCGCCATCATGACGAGAATGCGTGTCATCCTGAGGGTATTTCCGTCCATGCCATCCACTTCATAGGAGGTGCTGAGATCAAACATTTTGAAAAAAGGCAGGACGATTTCATCATTTTTGAGATGATAAAGCGCCATGTTTGTTCCGGGGATTCCCAATCCCCCTTGTTTCTCCCGCTCAGCCAGGCAAACCGCGGCTTTTTCCGGATTACGGATCAGGCCATCCTTCTTCAGCTGTTGAAAAAGCTCTAGCAGAAGCATGCTATGGTCCGGGTTTGTTTTGAGTGGAGCTAGCGTAAAATGGCGCAGAACATCTTGGATAACCTCCATATACCGCCCTATGCTTTCCGCCGCCTCTAGCATGTCAGGTACATCAGCTTGCTGCGCCTCTTCCTTCGGGCTTCTTTTTTTGTTAAGAATAAGGGGAATCTTCCGCTTGATATACTGCTTGACCTGGTTTGCGTCTTCCTCATTTAATAGTGGGCTGACCATGATGTAATCAATGTTTTCATAAGGAATCGGTACAGTGGACACAATCATATCATAGGCTTGAACATCCTTCCCCTTTAGCTCGATCAGGGATGACATATCAAACGATTCAATTTCCGGCAGCTCTTTTTTCAGTCTGGAGGCAAGCATTTTCGAGGAGCCGATCCCGCTTGAGCAGACGACAAGCGCTTTCACTTTTGCTTCTTCTTTTTTGATTTCAAGAGCCGAGCCAAAGTGAAGAACGATAAAAGCGATTTCATCATCAGAAAAGGACATGCCCGGAAAATACTTTTCGACGCCTTCTTCGATCGCCATATAAAGCAGAAAATAATCGCGCTTGATCTGTTCCTTCATCGGATTGTATATCTCAATATTTTCTTTTATGCGGCTGACGGCCGGCTCCAAATGGGCAATCAAGCCTTCATATAAAGAGTAGTTTTTCGTCAGATCCATTCTGATTTTGTCTGAAATAAAAGCAATGAGCCGCTTTGTTTGCAGGGCTGTTTCCAGCTCAATTTCCTGCGCTTTGTATTCTGTTTTGTATTTTCGATTGGCGCTTCGAAGATGGATTGTAATATAGCCGACCTCCGCCTCTGGAATCGTCACGCCGAAGGCACGTTCAAGCTCGCCCGCGATTTCAAGAGCGGAACTGTATTCTTTCGCATTCATCAGTTCCTCAAGCTCATTTTGCTCCATGGTGATGGTTTCCCCAAGCTTAATTCGTTCGATCGCATACGTCAGATGGACGACGAGCGCTATATAGGAGCTGTCGGACAATGAAAAAGCGATTTTTTCTTTGAGCTGAAATAAGATGCGCTCCATTTTTAACAGCTCACCTTTGCTGACAACCCCGAACATTTTCTCTGAAGAATCGGTTTTTCCTTTGATGTTTAATTCAACCGCTTCCAAAAACATTTGGATGTCGAGACGGTTCACAATCAAGTTGCCGACAATTTTCCGTTTCGCATTCTCCGGCCCTATAAGCTGGATGCCAAAACCTCTTTTGCGGATCAGTGTCAGTCCGAAGGGAGAAATCCACTTCTCGAGCTCATCTAAGTCATAGCTGACCGTGGCATTCGTCACCTGGAGATCATGAGCAAGCGTGTACAGTTTGACTGGCTCCTGAGACTCTAATAACGAACAAAGAATGAGCAGTTTCCGTTCGTCGGCGCTGTATTCATGCTGTTCATATGATAAATCAGTAAGCAGCTTTTGTTTATCTTCGGGACTTCCCACTGCTTTCAACCCTTTACCGGGCTGTTTATCTAACGTAAGCCCCACGGTTTCCATCAGCGGTTTAATTGATTTGAGTTCCCTGTGAATGGTTCTCGTGCTGACTTGCATCAGCTCAGCAAGCTCAGTTACGGTTATATATCTGTTTTGTAATAATAAGTGCTTTAACAGCTTTTGTTCTCTGGCAGTCATATACATAAAAAAGACCTCCTAGACTATCTTGATGTGCGGATGAAGTCGCAAGGAGATGCAGTAGAGGATATAGAGAGGTTTCCTTTTAATATAAAACGCTTTCAAGCAAGAATCAATCACTTATAAATGGTAATTTGGCACTATGCGGTGTGACAATATTGAAAAAGCATCAGCTGGTAAGCTGATGCTTTTTATGGAATATCGTAACCCTGTACGGCTGTAAAAATGCGGAACCATTGATCCTGGTCAAGCTTGTATGACAACGCATTTATCGCGGCGGAAATCCGCTCACGCTTTCCGCTTCCGACAATCGGCATGATGCCGGCCGGATGCGTGAACAGCCATGCGTACATGACCTCGTCCAATGAAGCAACGCCGATTTCCCCTTGGACGGATTCAAGCGCCGTGCGGACACGCTGGTCTTTATCCGTGTTTCCAGTGAATACTTTGCCGCCTGCCAGAGGCGACCAAGCCATCGGCGGAATCCGTTTTTCCTGGCACAGGTTCAAAGTGCCGTCGAGCATATTTTCTAATTCGTATGCGGAAAGCTCAATCTGGTTGGTTACGAGCTGCTCAGGCAAATATGATTCCAGCATCCGATACTGGTGATCTTTAAAATTTGAAACGCCAAAGTACCTGACCTTGCCAGAGCATTTCAAGGCCTGAAACGCCTCTGCTACCCCCTCCGGATCCATGAGCGGGTCCGGTCTGTGAATCAACAGCACATCGATATAATCCGTCCTAAGGTTCATAAGCGATTGCTCAACGGATGCCAAAATATGCGATTTGCTTGTGTTATAATGATGCGATCTGTGAGCTGGCCGTTCAGGCGATTCAAGAACGATACCGCATTTTGTGACCAGCTCTATGTTTTCTCTTAATCCAGGCGAAAGGGCAAGGGCGTTTCCAAACAGCTTTTCGCACGTATAGCCTCCATAAATATCCGCATGATCAAAGGTCGTGATGCCGTGATCGATACACCATTCAATGAGGCTCAGAAGTTCAGCATCTGAATAGTTCCATTCATTCAGCCGCCAAAGCCCGTGTATGACTCTTGAAAATTGAAGATCCTCCGCCAATTGAATACGCTGCATGCAAAATCCCTCTTTTCTTTGTATAAACCGGGTTTTGCCCCTTACTAGTTCATTCGGCCTCAGATCCCCTTTTTCCTTTCGCTCCTTTTAAAAAGACATTTTAATTCGATTGAAATTGCTTTTTCGCTTTCTCAACGACATAGTGGCTGCCGCCGCGGTCCTGCACATTTTGGATCATCATGGCGACAAGCAGGTCTTTGTTTTTGTAATCGTAGCCGACAAACCAGCCATTTTCCGTGCCGTCTTTATCATCTTTTGATGTTTTCAGCTCGGCTGTTCCTGTTTTCCCGGCCACTGTGATTCCTTTCACGACAGGCTGATACGCTGATCCGCGCTCATCTTCCACAACGCCTTTCAGACCTTTTGTAATGTCTGCTGCTCCTTCCTTGGTGACCACTTGCTTGTGCCAAACATCAGCTGTTTGTGAATCTTTTTTGATCAGCGTCGGTTTGACAAGGTCTCCATTGTCAACAAATGGCGTGTAAGCAGTTGCCAAGTGAAGCGGAGACATTTGCATTTGCCCTTGTCCGTAGCCTGTATCCGCAAGCAAAATGTCTGAATCAAGCTTGTCATTTGCAATAGACGATTTCTGGATCGGGAATTCGTACGGAACGTCCTCTGAAAAACCGAATGTCTTCAAGCCTTTTGTGAAGGTGTCCGCTCCCATATCAAGCGCATTCTGGGCAAAATAAATATTGTCTGACGTAATAAGGGCGTTTTCCAAATCGACTTGTTGAAGTCTCTCAGACACACGTGTCACTGAATAGCCGCCCCAGCTCGAATCTTTTTGCCACTCCTTGCCTTTGATTGTTTTCTTCTCATCGGCTTTAAGGGCGCCGTTTTTGATTCCAATAGCAGCCGCAATCGGTTTAATGGTAGAACCTGGCGCGTATGTCTTATTGAATTTCGCTGAAAACGGATTGTTTTTATCTTTGTTTAGCTTTTTCCATTCCTTATCGCTCCAGCCGAAAATAAATCCGTTTGGATCGTAGGAAGGCGCGCTGACAAGGGCGAGTGTTTCGCCTGTCTTCGGCTGCAGCGCGACTGCCGCCCCGCTGTCATCCTTCAGTTCATCATACAGCTTCGTTTGCGTTTTGATATCAATTGTGAGGTGAAGATCCTCGCCGTCCTTTGCTTTCTTTTCAGCGATGACTTCCCCGGTTTGCGGCACGTAGATTTTCCAGCCAGTTGTGCCTCTTAGCTTGTCTTCATACACATTTTCAAGTCCGGCGATACCGATGTTAGACGTATCGCTGTACGTTCCTTCTTTCTTTTTCTTCAGTTCTTCCGCTGTAATGGCGCGGACATAGCCTGTTAAATGGGCTGTCTTTTCGCCATACGGATAGTAGCGGGAGCTGACATTCGTTCTTGTTACGCCTTGTAATGACGTCGCTTCTGAAACTAACTTCTCCTGGTCAGGCTTGACCTTTTTGAGCGGCACAAACGAATCGTCTTTTACCCAGCCTTGATCCAGCTTTTTCTTGATGTCGTCTTCAGTCAAATCAAGTTTTTTGGCGAGTTCTTTTATAACTTTCTCTTTTTTATCGCCAAGCTCTCCGGGAACAATTCCAATTTCCGGAACATCTGTATTGACAGCTAAACCTTTTCCATTTTTATCGTAAATTTGGCCTCGTTTCGGTTCAATGCTCATAATTTGCACGGTTTTGTCGTCAGCCAGCTGCTTGAAAATAAACGATGGGTCCCAATCTATATTCCATGACTCCTCGTCATCTGTTTTTTCTAATTTCAGCACAGCAGTATTCTTGAAGCTGACTTTGCCGGCATTTGTGTTCATGCTGACTTTATACGGGATATGTTTCATTGTCTTGTTGTCTTGATCGTCCTTATCTACTTCTCCCGCAGTGACTTTCAAATTTTTTACGCCGGCCTGCTCATAGATGGCTTTATACCTGTTGACGAAATCTTTTTTGGAGATTTCTTTTTTGACATCTTTAGTCAGGCTTTGATACATGTCATCGAATTGCTGATCGTTCCACTGTTTCACGAATGCTTCCATGCGATCCTGTGGTGAATCTGTTTTGGAGCATCCGATTAACCCAATCAATCCGACGCATAGAAATACTAGTAGAATACACTTTTTTAACATGACTTTCTCCTGCCTTCCACTTGTTATTTTCTCTTAATTGAATTGGTGCGTGCAAGATTTTTTTGAAAATGAAGGAAAAGTTCACCGATTTTGCAGAAATCTCCTATCGTTTGCTGTAGACTATTTGAAAAGACAGAAAGAAGGGATAGCATGGTCAGAGAGGCAGCAATGCTTCACATTAAAGAAGGCCTTGAACAAGAGTTTGAGGATGCATTCCGGCAAGCGGCGCCGATTATTTCCGGCATGAAGGGCTATATCACTCACTCGTTATCAAAATGCATGGAGGAAACGCATAAATATCTGCTTCTTGTGGAGTGGGAAACACTTGAGAACCATACGGAAGGCTTTCGCGGTTCTTCAGAGTATCAAGAGTGGAAAGCCTTGCTTCATCGATTCTATACCCCGTTCCCGACGGTCGAGCATTTTCAGGATGTGTAATAGATTTATATAATATGAAGTGTAAAACCGATAAGGGAGACAGACCATACAAAAACGGCGGTATAAATATTAAAAGCGCCTGAGCCGTCATTTTCTTTTTTGCGTTCTTCAAGCCCCTGCATAAACATGACCGCGCCAAGAAAGACGAGCATGACCGATTGGATAACAGAGGTGTGTTCCGTATAGTTAAAAGCAATAAGCGCCAGTATAATAATGATAACCGCAAAAGACATTTTAAAAATCCGAAACAAAAGGACCATCCTTCCTTATATACGAAATATTGAACGTTATGGCTATATTTGCCTACGTCCTCCATTATTCTAGCGCACTTTGTTTGTCTGTAGAACAGAAGACAGAGAATTTTAAGTTTCTTTTAATATTTCGATCACACATAAAAAACGCGCCTGTCATGAGGCGCGTTTTTTATGAAACTGATAGTTCTTTATAGCCTAGCTTGTGAACGGCTTCAGCCATCGCTTGATAGCCTTTGCAGTTCGGATGGACACCGTCAAAGGACAGATATTCCCGCTCCTTGCCTTTGAAGATGCTATAGGCATCCGCGATTTTGACATGGGGTGCTGATGCAAGTGTTTCTAAATGTGAATTAAAGGATGTGATCCATTTGCCGGCGATTTCAATGCCGGGAAACGGATTGTATAAGTTGAACACTCGGATGGCGTACGGGGAAGGTTTTTCTCCTTTAATCTCGGCGATTTTGGCAATCATCTTTTCAAAATTCTCATGGCAATGGGCGGATACACGGCTGAAAATCGTTTCATCCTTAGAGGTTTGGTAGGCTAAGACCGAATCGATGAGATCGTTTCCGCACCCTGTGATCGTTATCATATCAGCATCTTGAATGCATTTTTGCACATAGGGATATGACAGGAGTCCCAAAATCTCTTCTGTATTCAGGCCTGATCTGGCAAATATGTTTATTGCCGTTCTTGTTTTCAAGTCAGCTTCCATCATGTCCCCAAAACGCTGGACGAAGCCGGGTGAAAACAGCCCGGAGCCTCTCCCTGTCGTCAAGGAATCGCCCAGAGCTGTATATCGAAGCACCATGTTCTTTCCTCCACTCTTGAACGTCGATACGTTAATGTACGCAGCAGAGAAAAGATTGGCTACTTATGTATATCCTATTTTTCTTGAAATCTGTAAAGCGGCGTCCTTCACCTTTTCTGTTAAATAGGGCAGCCTGTCTTCTGTAAATCTCGCTTCAAAGCCTGCAATGCTAATGCCGGCTGCCACCTGGCGCTCATGGTTAAAGATCGGGGCGCCGATCGCCGCCGTATAGTTTTCGAGCTCTGAATAGCTGACAGTATAGCCATTTTGCACAGAGGCATCAATCTCCTGAAGCAGTTTTTCGGGATCGGTAATCGTTCCGGAGCCAATCGAAATGAGCTCGGTTTGTTTGATGTATGCTTCGATTTCTTCACGGGGAAGAAAAGACAGAATGCTTCTGGCGCACGCTCCCGCGTATAGGGGGGAACGCCTGCCGATCGCCGTATACAGCCGCACAGTCTGTGTCCCTTCTATTTTCTCAACGTATATCGCTTCATTGCCGTCCCTCATGATCAACTGCACGGCCTCATCCACTTCCCGGCACAGCTCTTCCATCACCGGTTTCGCTATTTTTCTGATATCCAGCCTGTCAGCGACAAGCTGTCCGAATTCCAAAAACACCAATCCCAGCGAATAAGCGCCGGACGCATCCCGACTGAGGAACCCCATTTCCTCCAAAGAGCTGACCATCCGGTGAACAGAGGTCTTCGGCATTCCCGTCAGCGACACCAGTTCACTTAAGGTTAGGCTTGGTTTATGCAAAAACAAATTAAGCAGCGCCATAGATTTGACTACGGTTTTATTTTTATTCTGCATCATTCATCCCCTTTGCTATGTCAGCCATTCCATCTTCATTCTCGTTTTCAGTTCTTTTATATGCTGTTCCCGTTCTACCGCAAGCGCTTCTGCCTCCTGAAGGGACACAGGCTCAAACTGAACGTGCTCGCCCGGCATGATTTGGGAAACAATCGGAAGATCAACGGATATGATGTGCGCGATCCTCGGATAGCCGCCAGTCGTCTGCCGGTCTGCAAGCAGGATAATCGGGTTGCCGTCAGGAGGCACCTGAACTGTTCCGAATGAAACCGCTTCCGACACCATCTCAAGCGGGGCCTTCAGTTCGAGCGGTTCTCCTTTGAGCCTGTAGCCCATACGGTCGGACTGCGGTGTGACACGAAATGCTTCTTCATAAAAACGCGTTTTTGATTCTTCTGTGAAAAAGGCAAATTGCTTTCCTTCCAGCACCCGAATGACAGGATTCTTCTTCAATGGCAGAAATCTGCCGCGGCTGACTGACCACTTCGGTGCTGCAAATCCCTGTTTTCCAAGCTGCGAACTTAAGCGGGAAAGGATGGTTTGCGAAAGAGCCGACATCTCTCCAATGTTCAGTTCATCTTCTTTTTGAAGCGCTCTGCCATGAAGTCCGCCAATGCTTCCTCTGACGTATGTGCTTTTACTTTCCATGACGGCAGGCACCTCAATGCCGCCAGCTGCCGCCAAATAAGCACGGCTGCCGAGTTTGCAGGGGCCAAAGCTGACCGTGCTGTTTTCCTTGATGAGCACAGGCTTCCATAAAGGCGCTTCCTCGTCATTAATACACAGCGTGAAGTCCGCCCCTGTCACAGCAATCAGTGTCTGTTTTGAAAAATGAAACGACGGACCGGGCCCCATCATCGTTATTTCGAGACCTGCTTCATTTTCGCCGTTTCCTATCAACAGATTGGCAATGCGCAGTGAAACCGTGTCCATAGCGCCGCTGGCCAGAACGCCGTATTTTTGGTAACCCGTTCTGCCTATATCCTGAACCGTTGTGAGCAGTCCGGGCTTTAATACTTTCATGCTCAATTGGACTCCTCCTTATAGGCGTGATAGTCTTTTTCTGAGATGCGAACGAATTTCACAATATCTCCCGCCCGCAGCAATGTCGGCGGGTTTTCCTGCGGCCGGAAAAGAGCCAGCGGCGTTTTGCCGATCAGCTGCCAGCCGCCCGGCGTTGAAATCGGATAAACGCCTGTCTGCAATCCCGCAATACCGACCGAACCTGCGGGAATCGACGGTCTTGGCGATGATTTTCTCGGAGCTGCAATGCGTTTTGACATCCCGCCTAGAAAAGGAAAACCGGGCGCGAAGCCAAGCATATACACCACATATTCACCGTTTGTATGAATGTCGATTACTTCCTCCGGTGACAGTTGATTGATCTTCGCCACCTCTTCTAAATCCGGACCGAATTCACCGCCATAGCAAACGGGAATTTCTACAATGCGGCGGTTGACCTCATAGTCTTCGGCTATTTCTACCAGCCGCTCTTCGACATCGCGCTTGACCTTCTCAAAAGGTGAGCTTATGCCTTGAGGCAAATGCTTGTACACTTCATACATATCATAAAATACGGTTAGACTTGTAAAAGCCGGGATACATTCAATGAATCCCGGAAATGGCTGTTCTTCTATATAAGCGGCCGCGGCATGGACAATGCCGTTAACCTGTTCATTGATTTCTTCTCCGAATCGGATCATCATTGCAGAATCACCGAGCTGTTCGATTTGATATCGTACAGTCATCTTTCTCACCTCTTTTATTTCTCGTTCATCAGGATGACGAGAGGTTACAGCACCGCAAGCGACTCGTCTCGAATATCTGTGATGAGCATATGCCCCGGCGCATGTGTGATGACCATTTCAGGCTTTACATTCATAGCCACGGCTTGCGGGGTCACCCCGCATGCCCAAAAAACAGGAACCTCGCCGTCACGAATGGAAACGGCATCTCCGAAATCCGGTTTCCCGAGATCGCGAATCCCGATTGCTCCCGGATTACCGATATGCATCGGCCCTCCGTGCACAGCCGGAAAACGCGAGGTCACTTGTGCGGCACGTACAGCCAGCCGTTCAGGAACCGGCCTCATGCTGACAACCATCTGTCCGTGAAACGCCCCCGCCGGAACACAATCGATATTCGTTTTATACATCGAGACGTTTGTCCCCTCATCAATATGCCGGACAGCTATCCCATTATTGATCAGTGCCTGTTCAAAGGAGAAACTGCATCCGATCAGAAAGCCGACAAAATCGTCCTCCCAGTATGGCGTAATATCAGATACTTCTTCCGTTAAGATACCGTGCCTGTAAATATGGTATTTCGGAAAGTCCGTTCTGATATCAGCATCAGGCGCAGCCAGAGACGGCACAGGCGAACCTGCTTCAGTCACATCCAGCACGGGGCAGGGCTTTTGATTTCGCTGGCAAAACAGCAGAAAGTCAAACGCAAGGTCCTTTTTCAAAACCACAAGATTCGCTTGGGCGTAGCCGCCGGACATGCCTGCGGTCGGCCCGTTTATTTTCCCCTCTCGTATCAGGGCGCGTACATCCTTTGGCGCCATTTTGTTTAATTGCTCCACTTATATCAGCTCCACAATTGAGGAAGTTGTGTAATTAACGTGTAGATTCCCATAACTGCCATTACAATCACTACAAGCGCGCCTGTGCTTGTCAGCCAAAGCGGATGCTTATAATCACCGACAATGTTTTTCTTGTAGGCGGCAACAAGCAGCGTTCCGAGTGCAATCGGCAGAATTAAGCCGTTCAGTGAACCGACAAGGACGAGGATCTTCGCAGGCTGGCCGATTGTGATAAAAGCTAACGTAGAAATCACAATAAATCCGATAATAATACCGCGTGAATTCTTTTCAATTTTTGGAGAAAAGGTTTTGAAAAACGAAACAGATGTATAGGCTGCTCCAATAACAGACGTAATCGCCGCAGACCACATGATCAATCCGAAAATTTTATAACCGACATTTCCTGCAGCCAGTTTGAAGACAGAGGCCGCCGGGTTGCTTTCATCAATGTGCAGGCCTTTCGATACAACGCCTAGAACCGCAAGAAAAAGAGCGATACGCATGACAGATGTAATTAAAATGCCGACAACCGAGCTCTTTGTCACCTGCGGAATGGATTCCTTTCCTTTAATTCCGGCATCAAGCAAACGGTGTCCTCCGGCAAATGTGATATAACCGCCGACGGTTCCGCCCACTAGGGTGACAATGGCAAATATGCTGATGTGTTCCGGGACGAATGTATTTGCGACTGCCTGTCCGACCGGAGGAGCTGTCGTCGCCGCAACGTAGACCGTTAAAATAATCATCACGAACCCCGCGATTTGCGTAAAACGGTCCATCGCTTTTCCTGCTTCCTTGATGACAAAAATCAAAATGGCGATAACGGCACTGATTAAAGCGCCTGTTTCAGGTGTAATGCCGAACAGCACCTGAAGTCCCAGCCCGGCCCCTCCGATATTCCCAATATTAAAAGCTAGTCCGCCAAGCACGACGAGAATGGCGATGAAATACCCCAGTCCGGGAAGCACCATATTCGCAATTTCCTGACCTCGTTTTCCAGAAACTGCGATGATGCGCCACACATTGGTTTGGGCGAAAATATCTAAAATAATAGAAATTAAGATGACAAAACCGAAGCTTGCTGCGAGTGTGTTTGTGAATGTTGCGGTTTGGGTGAGGAAACCCGGCCCGATTGCTGATGTCGCCATTAAAAAGGCGGCGCCCATCAGCAATGACCAGCTGCCCGCTTTTTTTCCTGCTGTCTTTTTCTGCTGCTCCATCTATTGTTCCTCCTTTATGTTGACTTCTGTTCTGAAATAGCTGTCACTTCAATTTCAGCCGCTTTGAGCTGTTTTCTGATTTTTTGCGCAAATGTCAGCGCATGGGCTCCATCTCCATGAATGCAGACTGTATCTGCTTTTAATGACACATCATGTCCTTGCTGAGATTTGACCGCCCCTTCTTTCACCATTTTGATGACCTGGGTGACGGCGGCATCATCACTTTCAATGAGTGCGTCCGGCTGGGAGCGCGGTGTCAGCGTGCCGTCCGATTGGTATGTTCTGTCGGCGAACACTTCATTTGCGGTCTGAAGTCCGATCCGTTCTCCCGCTTTTACAAGCTCACTCTCAGCAAGACCGAAAAGAATCAGGCCTGGATCAATCTTATAGACAGCTTTCGCGATAGCATCCGACAGTTTTTGATCGACTGCCGCCATATTGTATAAAGCGCCATGCGGCTTGACGTGCTGCATGTGAAGTCCCTCTGCTTTTAGAAAGCCAGAGAGCGCGCCAATTTGATAAACGACAAGATCATACGCTTCCTCAGGAGAAATCGCCATATTGCGGCGCCCAAAACCGAGTAAATCCGGCAAGCCCGGATGCGCACCGATTTTTACGCCTTTTTCCGCTGCAAGCGCGACGGTTTTTCGCATAACACTAGGATCTCCTGCATGAAATCCGCATGCGATATTCGCTGATGTCACATACTCTAAAATATCTTGGTCAAGACCTATCTTGTAGGATCCGAAGCTTTCTCCTAAATCACAGTTTAAATCAATCTGAAACACAGAATCCCTCCTGCCAAAGCAAACGATATGCTTTATGTCATTTATTGTCCCGAAATTCGGAACGACTATTCCGAATTTTTGAACTTTATTTCATTATAAGTGAATCATATCAGTTTGTGAAATACTTTTGTCAGAAAACCTACCATGGTCCCAGAAGAAAACCTGCCAAACTAAAAAAGAGAGTCCATCTTAGGACTCTCTTTTTTTATAGTACCCAATGGCGAATCGCTTTAGCGACACCATCCTCAATATTTGTATCCGTGATATAATCAGCCGTTTCTTTTACGATGTCTTGCGCATTGCCCATTGCGACGCCAAGACCCGCTTCTTTGATCATCGCAATGTCATTAAGGCTGTCGCCCATCGCCATCACATTCTCCATTGTAAAGCCGAGTTTTTCCGTAACCTTGGCAAGGGCTGCAGCTTTGTTGATGCCAAGCGCGTTGACTTCAATGTTTGTCGGACTTGAATTTGTGATTTCGAGCTCTTTGTTTTTTCTCAGCTCCTCTAGCACTTCGTTTCGGATATCGTCATCCTCAATGTCAAAGCCGAATTTGAGCCATTCATGATCCGTAATGTTTTCCGGAAACTCGCCTCTCCATACTTTATTCACCGTAGAAGCCCAGAAATTGGTGTTGTGCTTATTCCGCAAATCCCACATCATTTGAATATGGTCCGTATGAAGCAGCTTCCGTTCCACCAAATTAAAATTCGAATCCCAAATTTCACTGCCGTTTGCCGTGATTAGAAAGGATGACAGCTTTAGCGATTCCGCCAGCTCCCTGCACGTCATCAGCGTCCGGCCCGTGCTGATCACCACATACACACCTTTATCCTCCGCTTCACGAATGGCTTTGCGGTTTTCATCCGAGATCAGCTGCTCGTCGTTCAGCAGTGTACCATCCATATCAATTGCGATCAGCTTGATATCTACATCTTCTCTTTGAACAGACATATATGTACCTCTCTTTATCTTTTTGTTGTGCTTCTCTCTATTCTAATACATTATACCCAGCGGGACAAAAAAGCGATTTCCTATGTTTGAGGAGAATGGATAAGAGGAAAACAAACGGTGAGGTGATCAAACATGACAGAAAAAAAACAGCAAAACAAACCAAATGAAAACCCCGAGCACAACGACTTAACCGATCCGATTCCTAATGAAGAGCTGAAGGAAAATATGAATGATGAAAAACACAAACGCCAGCAAAGAGATAACTCTCAAAGCGAACGGGATTACGACACAAAATAGAACCCCTCACAAAATGTTGTGAAGGGTTTTTTTCATTTTTCAATATAGATGCCGATTTCAGCTTCAGCAACAGGCTGCTCTCCAACTGACGCCTTGGCATGTCCGAACACAAACCCGCGCCGATTGCGCGTGACTTCAAACGTAAGATCAAGCCGGTCACCAGGCACAGCTTCTCCCAGCTTTTCCGCTTTCTTCACCGAAGACAATAATCCCAAGCTGTTCTCATCTGTAATTCCTGTAAAAGCCGCGGTTTGCGCAAGCGCTTCAATCACAAGTGAAAACGGCATTTCTGTTTGCGTATCAGTGATAAACCAGTCGTTCACACTAATCAGCTTATAAGCTGCCGCATGTTTGCCGGGCTCGCTATCCGTCACGCCATCAATAAACAAAAATGGATAGCGGTGAGGCAAAGATAATGAGTTCATTTTATATCTCCTTTTTTTGACCATTATATCTCAGCCTAAAGTGAAACGATAGGATATAATGGAAAAAACACAAAAGGAGGCCGTTATGTCCCCAAAACCGCTTGTCATTCTCGTACACGAAATATACGGTGTAAACAGCCATATGAAAAAGATGGGCCGGCTGATCAAAATGGCTGGATATGATGTGTTGACGCCCAACCTGCTCGGCGAGGATGAAGTCTACACACTGCAAGAAGAAAAAACGGCATACGAACAATTTACAAAACACGAACGGCTGAAAACGGGAGAAACCATCATCCAGAATTTGATCAGACAAAACGCCGGACGGCACATCTTTGTGATTGGATTCAGCGTGGGGGCTACTATCGCATGGAAATGCAGCAGTATGCCTGAGGTGAGCGGATCGGTTTGTTATTACGGTTCCCGGATACGCGACTCTCTTCATCACGTGCCAGCCTGCCCGGTCCTATTGTTTTTCCCTAATTATGAGCCGTCGTTTGACGTAGCGCTTCTTATCAAAAAACTGCGGGAAAAACAGCATACCCATCTTGAGATTTATCAATTCGATGCGCTTCACGGCTTCGCCAATCCTGATTCTGTTTATTTCAACAGGGCCCTTTTCTTCAAAACGCTCTCTATCATAAAAAACGGGGCGGAAAAACGGCTCCGCCCTGTTTCATCAGAAATTTTTTAATCGCTTACAGCGCTTTATTATCGCGTGTTTTGGTTCCTTACGTCCCATGTTCTTTGTTGCACTGAGTTTTATTTTGCCTGTCTCATCTCACCGAATGGATAAAAGACGAGAGATTCAGTACCGATGATATCGTCCTCAGAAGGCATGCCCATTCCGTTTCTGCTATCCAGTGAATTGAGACGGTTATCTCCCATCACAAAATATTTACCGGTAGGAACCTCAACCTCGAAGTCACCCGTTAAGGTTACACCCGACTCTTTGACCTCCTGTTTATATTCCTTTAAGTATGGTTCTTCCACCTTTTTATCATTTATGTATAGCTGATCATTTTTCATTTTAATGCTGTCACCAGGCAAACCGATTAAACGTTTGACAAAAGAGCGGCCGCTCTTTTTGTCATGAATGACTATGATGTCGCCTCTGTGAAACCCGCCAGTCCATTTGACTGCTTTATCAACCAGTATTCTTTCTGAGTCTTTAAGCGTTGGGGCCATTGATGATCCTTCAATAAGAAAAGGCTTGTAAAACACCAATCTGATCGTAAAAATGAGAGCTGCGATCATAATGATACTGAGTATAACGATCGTTGTGATTTTTCTTTTTTTCTTTAACGTGATTGTTTTTGCATTCAACTTCCTTCACCCGATGCTTTCCTAAGAATTCCAAATTATTATACAGCATTTGGATCTGCTTGGTTAGACTTTCGTGGAAATTTTCGTAAGGAAATGGACAGGCCCGGGCAGCCATCTGCCCCGGCCTGATTCATCAGAGCTTTCTTAAGCGCGAACAGATTTCATCAGTGACCTCAGCCGTTGTGCTTTGTCCCCCAATGTCGCGTGTTTTGATGCCGTCGGCAGTCACTTGCTCCATTACATCCAGAATTTTCGCCCCCAGCTCTTCCTCTCCGAAGTGGTCGAGCATCAGCTTCGCTGTCCAAATCTGGCCAATCGGATTGGCAAGGCCCTGTCCGGCAATGTCAGGAGCTGAGCCGTGAACCGGTTCAAACATGGACGGATATTTGCCGGATGGATTGATGTTCGCAGAAGGCGCAATGCCGATGCTTCCCATCAGGCTTGAGCTGATGTCGGTTAAAATATCACCGAACAAGTTGCTCGCCACAATGACATCAAACGTTTCCGGACGCGTCACAAAAAAAGCGGCCAGCGCATCAATATGCTGAGATGATGTTTCGATTCCGCTATAATCAGCGGCTGTCTGCTGAAAGACTTCATCCCAAAACGGCATCGCATGATAAATGCCGTTAGACTTTGTGGCGCTTGTCACATGGCTGCGCCGTTTTTTCGCCAATTCGAAGGCAAAGCGCATGACACGTTCTGTCGCTTTTCTCGTAAACACGGCATTCTGGATGGCGATTTCATCATCGCCTCTGTGAATGCGCCCGCCGACTTCACTGTATTCACCTTCACTGTTCTCGCGAATCACCACGAAGTCAAAATCATTTGGATGCAGAAGCGGCGACGTAATGCCTGCCATTTGTTTGGCGGGTCTCATATTAATGGAAAGCTCAAGCTCCCTCCGGATTTTCAGCAGCAGTCCCCATAACGATATATGATCGGGAACCAGCTTCGGATTTCCGACGGCTCCCAAAAAAACCGCTTCAAATTGAGTAAGCGTATGTATTCCATCTTCGGGCATCATTTTGCCGTGCTCCAAGTAATAATCACAGCTCCATGGAAAAGCCGTGAATGAGAATGACAAACCTCCGTGTACCTCAGCCGCTGTATGAAGCACTTTCTCAGCAGCCGCTACAACCTCTTTTCCTACACCGTCTCCCGGTATTGCCGCAATCTCGAATTGTTTCATTGTCATTCTCCTTCCCCTGTTTTCGTAAGCGCTTTCTATTATACTAGATTGCGAGATAGTAAAAAAAGCCCGTGACATTGTGTCACGGGTGATCGGTTATTGATTAAGTTTCTTTAAAATGATGGCGTGCAACGGTTCATGGGACTGAATGCCGCACACCTCTTGAAGTACGCCGCTGTATCCTTTTTCTTCGATCAGCGCTTGCAGTTCAACCGCTTCAGGGTCACCGGTGAAATCGAAGCGCAGTGCTGCGGCAATTCCTTCTGCCAGTGCATTCGGTTCTTTTATTTTCTTTGCCGGACCTACAAGTCTATCATTTTCTCCCAGTTTTCTGAGAGGTGACCTCGCTACGCGGGTCACATCGTCCGAAATGAAAGGATTTTCAAAGCGACCGATGATTTTTTTGATATATTGTTCGTGTTCAGTTTGCTTAAAGCCATACGATTTGACGAGATAGTCACCAGTTTCAAGCAGCGCCGAATGAACGACACGGCGGATTTCAGGATGATCGATTGCTTCTTTGACCGTCTTGAGTCCGCGCTGATAGCCGACATACGCTGTCACCGCGTGTCCGGTATTGACCGTAAACAGCTTCCGTTCAATGTACGGCGTTAAATCATCAACAAACAGTGCGCCGTTTATGACTGGTGTTTTCCCTTTAAAGCCTGATTCATCAATGACCCATTCGAAAAATGGTTCAACCGATACTTTCAGCGGGTCTTCATGATGCTGAATCGGGACGATCCGGTCAACGGCAGAATTCGGAAAACCTACCGTTTCACTGACGGATTTCTGCTCTGCTTCCGTTAAATGGCTGTATATCTCTTTCTTTAAGAAGCTGCTTCCGCCAATCATATTTTCGCAGGCAATGATATTCAGTGTGTCTGCAGTGTTTCTCCGTCTTAAACCTTCTGCGATAGATGGAGCAATCAGCTTCAGCACATTCGGGCCGACAGCTGTTGTGATGAGCGCCGCCTCATTCATCAGCCGATACAGCTCCTCGGGCTGACTGCCGCTGTTAATAGCGCTCACCGGGCCAATGATCTCCGATGAACGTCCCTCTTCCGCCAGTTCCACTGTGTATTCTTTTTTTTCATTGAGGAGGCTGACCATCGTGTCGTTCACATCCGCAAACACCACATCATAGCCGGAATGGTGAAGCAGCGCGCCGATAAATCCTCTCCCGATATTTCCCGCACCGAAATGTAAGGCGATCATGTCAGTTCACCTCGTTGAAAATGGCGATCAAATCTTCTTCTCTTTTAGCGGAGATCAGGCGTTCAATATTTTCTTCTTCTGAGCAGATAATGGCGATGTTAGACAAAATGTCTAAATGCTCATTATTTTTACCCGCAATGCCGAATACCACTTTTGCCGTGTTGCCTTCTCCGTACTCAACGCCCTCTGGAATCTGTATGATTGAAATTCCAGAGTGAAGCACCTCGCTTTTCGCTTCTTCTGTGCCGTGTGGAATGGCAATGAAATTCCCCATAAACGTAGAAGACGTTTCTTCACGTTCAAACATTTTGCTAATGTAATCCTCTGTCACGTAGCCGTTGTCAATCAGCGTCTGGCCTGCCAATTTGATGGCCTCTTCTTTTGATGATACCGTTTGATTGAGTTTAATATTTTCCTTTGCGAGTACTTGCATGAGTATCACTCTCTTTCTATAAGATTACTTTTTCAGCTTTTCAATCAGCTCATCGTATTTCGGGCTGTTTAAGAAGTTATCCACTGATATGTGCGTCGCGTTCGGCAGCTTTGCTTTCGCGCGGTCTGTTAAATCTTTGTGGGTGATGACAATATCCGCATCGCTTGGCAGATTGTTAATGGCCGTGTTGGTCACACTGATGTCAAGCTCCGCTTTTTTCACTTTGTTTCTTAAGATGGATGCCCCCATGGCACTTGATCCCATTCCCGCATCACACGCAAAGATAATTTTATTCACGCTTTCAGGAGACAGCTCAGACGCTTCCTCTGCTTTGGCTTGTTCCGCCTCTAAAGCAGCTGCTGCTTGGCTTTTCTTCCCCTTCATGGACTGCATTTTTTCTGTTGCGGCAGCCAGGTCTTCTTCACTAGCTTTTGAGGATTTCAGGATCACTGCTGAAACGATGAACGATACAGCTGCAGCGACCAATACACCCGCCAATACGCCGAAATAGCCTCCTCTTGGCGTCATTGCCATCAATGCGATAATGCTTCCCGGTGACGCTGCCGCGACAAGTCCGGCATTAAAGATCGTAAACGTTAAGAGTCCGCTTGCTCCGCCGGCAATGGCTGCAAGAATCAGGGCCGGTTTCATCAGAATGTACGGGAAGTAAATCTCGTGAATCCCTCCGAAGAAATGGATGATCGCCGCACCGGGAGCCGTTGATTTTGAAGATCCTTTGCCAAAGAACATGTACGCCAGCAAAATGCCGAGCCCCGGTCCAGGGTTTGCTTCTACTAAAAACAGAATTGATTTTCCTGTTTGGGATGCTTGCTCGATTCCGATCGGGCTTAAGATTCCATGGTTGATGGCGTTGTTGAGGAACAACACTTTCGCCGGTTCTACAAAAACACTGGCTACGGGCAGTAAATTAGCGTGTACAATGACTTCCACACCAGCCGCCAGCAATTTATTTAGCGTCAGGACAACCGGGCCGATGGCGTAAAACGCGAGAATCGTTAAAGCCGCGCCGACAATCCCTGCCGTAAAGTTGTTGATCAGCATTTCAAAGCCTTGCTTGACTTTATCCTTGAATAATTTATCAGTCTGTTTAATGAGGTATCCGCCAAGCGGACCCATAATCATTGCGCCTAAAAACATTGGAATATCCGATCCGACAATCACCCCAATTGCCGCTGTCGCTCCGACAACTCCGCCGCGGTGGTCGTAGATCATTTTTCCGCCTGTATACGCTATCAAAAGCGGCAATAAATACGTAATCATCGGGCTGACCAGCGTGTTCAGCTGTTCATTCGGAAACCATCCTGCCGGAATAAACAGCGCGGTAATGATACCCCACGCGATAAACGCGCCGATATTCGGCATGATCATTCCGCTCAAATAACTCCCAAAGCGCTGCACTTTCACTTTCATGCCGCCTTGCTGCTGTTCTTGCTGCTGCATATATAAACCCTCCCTGTTTTGTTTGTCGCTGTAAGATACAAAAATATGTTCAGAGAATGATGCTTCCCTTTGACTCTATGTTAAAACGCTTACAGTCCCTATACAATTGAAAGTAAAGAGGACTTTGGCACATGACTGTGACAATTTTTTAAAAATAAAAAGGCTCCTGATATCAGGAGCCTTTTCTCTTTCCTCTATAAATAATGTTGCCGTTTTGAATCACGTACTTTGCGATCATTCGCTCACTCACAATAAAAACGGGATAGGCGCACACAAGCGCAAAAACAGCCATCGGCACGTGCTGTACAGCTGGCAGCACTGAGCCTGCCGCATTGCGGAGGAGCAACAAAAGATAAATAAGCAGCACGATGGCCGCTAATGATACCAGCATAATCGGAGCTGAAACTTTATATTCATAAAGCCGTTCCCGGCAGTGGCCGCAGCGAAATTGACAAGGCACATTTGATGATCTGACCATATCGCCTGTCAAAGGTTTGCCGCAGTTCGGGCATGGTGTTTCTTTCATAGGGTATTCCTCACTTTCTATTCCATCTGTCTATTATACCAGAGTCCCTTCTGTTTCGTTTTGTTGCTGTTCAACATATTTTCACATTTTTTATCATCCACTTACTTGTCTCTGTCTCTAAAATCCTCTACGCTTAAATAGATCTTAATGAAGAGGGTGTATGAATGCTTCCGATTAATAGACAGCAACACATACTGAAGTGGCTGAAAGAAGAAGGCTCGCTCAGAATTTCTGACATCAGCGCAAGGTTCGGCGTTTCGGAAATGACGGTATATAGAGATGTCAATCAGCTGGTTCAGTCAAATCAGGTCATAAAAACCGCCGGCGGTATCACGCTCCCCGTCCGAACACCTCAAACAGATCATATGTGCAGCTATTGCTTGAAGCCCGTCAATCAAGCTCATTCGGTTCAGCTGATTACGGTAAACCAAGACATTGAACAGCTATGCTGCGCACATTGCGCGTTTTTGCGTTACGCGGATAAAACGGAAGAGGTTTCACACTTGATTTGCAGAGATTTTCTGTTACAGACAACCGTCAGTGCCGGTTCGGCTTATTTCGTCGTAAATGCTGAATTAAACCTGCACTGCTGCCAGCCGCAGGCCATTCCGTTTGCGACACTTGACCATGCCGAACGATTTCAAAAAGGATTCGGCGGAGCCGTCCGCACTTTCGACCAAGCGCTGGAAGATATGCTTCAAGACAGAAAGAAACGCTGCACCTGCACCAAGAAATAACACAACACATACAGCGGAAGGTGGTGTCTGAGTGATGAAGCGAAACAGATGGTGGATCATCCTTCTGCTTTTTCTTGTTTTCCTGCCGAAAACAAGCTTTGCTCACGCCTATATTGTCAAATCTTCACCTGGGGAAAACAGCGAATTAAAAAGCGCCCCTCCGCAGGTGGAAATCGAATTTAATGAACCGGTTGAAGAAGGGTTTCATTACATTAAAGTCTATAATTCAAACGGCGACCGTGTGGATACGGACAAGACTGAAATCAAAAAAGATAATCATCACATCATGACAGTGAAGCTGAAGAAGAATCTGCCTAAAGATGTGTACAGAGCGGAATGGAATGCCGTATCCGCGGACGGGCATCCTGTTTCCGGCGTCATTCCGTTCAGTATCGGGAAAGCGGATGGCGGATTCAGCAGCCAAAAAGCAGCCGATTCAGCGCTGAATCCGGGAACAGCAGCAGATCGCGCGATTCTGTATACAGCCTTATCTCTGTTTATCGGAACAGTTTTCTTCCATCTTTTCTGGTATAAAGGGAAATCAGAACAGCTCGTCAAACGGACGAGACGTATCCTGACCGGCTCGATCGCAGCATTGGGGCTGGCGCTTTTGCTTCAGCTTCCGATTCAGACAAAAGCGAACGCAGGCGGCGGCTGGGGCAGCGCATTCCAGCCGGGCTACATCAGAGAAACACTGTTTGAGACAGCAGGCGGCTCCATTTGGATCATACAGGCCGCGCTGTTCGTGCTGCTCGCACTGTCTGTCATCCCTGCGATACGGAAAAACCGCTTTTCATCCTTTGGCTATTGGACAGCGCCGCTCATTTTCTTTTTCGGTCTCCTGCTTGCCAAGGCGTTTACCGGGCATGCTGCTGTCGTTGAAGAAAAAACGGTCGGCATTTTGATGGATTTCCTTCATTTAACTTCCGCTTCCATCTGGGTCGGCGGAATAGCGGCACTCGTTTTGCTGCTCTCAAAAGAATGGAGGCAGCCTGACAAAACGCTCGCGTGGGAGACGGTCAGACGGTTCTCTCCATGGGCGCTCACTGCAGTCGGCGTCATTTTGTTTTCAGGCTTGCTCAATGGATTTTTCATCATTCGTTCAATGGATTCACTGTTCCATACAGCGTACGGCCAAGCTCTTTTAGTGAAAAGCGGGCTGTTTGTTTTCATGCTGGTCTTAGGTGCGATTCATTTTCTGCTTACCAGAAAGCAGCGCCGCACAGGAATCAGCCGAACGTTGAAAGCGGAGTGGGCAATCGGCATCGCTGTATTGATCACAGCGGCCGTGTTTACAAGCCTGCCAAGCCCGCCTGAGCCAGCGCCGGAACCGTTCTACCAAACCAAAGCGATTGAGAACGGACAAAGCGTTTCTCTCAGCATCAGCCCAAACCAGCCCGGAAAAAATGTTTTTGAGCTGCGTGTCACCGACCATAACGGAGATCCCGTGAAAAACATCCAGCAAATGACGTTAACCGTTTATAAAACAGGCCTGTCAGGCAGCGAAAACAAAAGCACCTTTACATTAAAAGAAAAAACAAAAGGCGTCTTCCAAGATCAAAACCTGTCGATTAATGAAAAAGGAAACTGGAAGATCAAAGTCCACGGCCTGACCGGCGACTTTAACGAAATCAATATCATGTTTACAAAGACCAATTAAGGAGTGTTTACGTTGTTGAAAAAAATCGCATTGACACTATGTCCGGCTATTGTCGGCTCCCTCTTATTCTTTACGGCCCCTGCCAGCGCGCATGTTTCTGTAAAACCAGCTGAGTCTGCTGCAGGCTCTTGGGAAACGTATACAATGAAGGTTCCTTCTGAGAAAAATCTGCCGACAACGAAGGTTGTCCTCAAAATGCCGAAGGATGTTGAATTCCAGCAATATGAGCCAATTCCGGGCTGGAAGGTTTCCACTCAAAAACATGATGACAAATCAGTGTCCGTGACATGGAAGGCGACTGACGGAGGCATTCAGGAAGGACAGTTCCAGCAGTTTACCTTTGTTGCCAAAAACCCTGACAAAGCGGAGGAAGCTGCTTGGGACGCATACCAATATTACAAAGACGGCAGCATTGTTGAGTGGACAGGTGACGAGGATGCCGATACACCTCATTCCATTACAAACATCACGTCTGCAAAACAAGTGACAGATGAGCACGGCGCCACGAAAACAGAAGACGATTCCGAAAACTCAGGTTCTTCAGCTCTAGACATTACAGCGATTGTGCTGTCTGCGGCTGCCATTATTTTATCTGTAGCAGCGCTTGTTAAGAAAAAACGCGCCTAATAAAGAAAGCGATCCAGATGTCATGTCTGGGTCGCTTTTTATGTTTAACCGCGGCCTGCCTGGAAAGCAGGATATTTCGTCATTCCGCCGTCCGCAAACAACGTGATGCCTGTAACATAGCTGGATTCCTTCGAAGCAAGCCACACTGCCACTGCGGCAATTTCCTCCGGTTCGCCGATATAGCCCATCGGGATCATGCTTTCTACATCTGCTTTCTGTTTAGGGTCAGCGAATTTTTCAGCATTGATTGGCGTGTTGATCGCACCTGGCCCGATATTGTTGACGCGAATACCCTTCGGCGCGTATTCCAAAGCCAACGTTTCAGACATCAGCTTAATTCCGCCTTTACTAGCTGCATAGTGGACAAATAACGGCCACGGAATCCTTTCATGCACGCTGGACATGTTGATGACATTTCCCTTGATATCGTTTTCTACGAAATATTTAATCGCTTCACGGCTTCCTAAAAAGGCACCTGTTAAGTTTGTGCCGATGACTTTATCCCAATCCTTAAGCGGCATTTCGTGAGATGGCACAGGATTTTCAAGACCGGCATTATTAATCATAATATCGAGTGTGCCGAACTCTTTAATTGCCGTTTGCACGATATTTTTTACATCTTCCTCTTTCGTGACATCTCCTTGGACGACAACAGCTTCACCGCCCGCCTTGATAACCTCTTCTTTTACCTCGTTCGGATCTTGTTTATTACTATAATAGTTGATAACCACTTTTGCCTGCTCCTTGCCGAAGCGAATGGCCATTGCCTTTCCGAGCCCTGAAGCAGCTCCTGTAATAGCGACGACTTTTCCTTTTAAATCCGGATACATATACATCTTCCTCCATTTGTTATGAATTTGTTTTGGCGATTCCCAAGAATACAGCGGCGGCAATAATCAGGATAATTCCGATCGCAATTGCTATAAGCTGGCGTTTCGTTTTCTTTTCACGCAGGATGAAAATACCGCCTAGCGTAGAAATGACAATTCCCATTTGTGAAAGGGAAAAGCTCGTTGCAACGCCGACTCGCGGCTGAGAAATAAACAAAAACATATTTCCGCCTGCCCAGATTAACCCTGGGAGAATATTTCTGATCGCATACTTGTTAAAGGGTTTGTGTCTATAGGTTAAAACTAACCCCCCGACCACCATGCCAATTGCCTGTGGCAGCAGCGCGGACCAGCCGGACACATTGAATAATCTAGCCACGACTACATAAACCAAATAACCAAGAGTCGAAACAAGGAGAATCAAAATGCCCTTTTTCAAATTGCTTGGCTCGCCCTCTTTTTTATCATTCTTATCTTCCAAGGACGTGAGAATGATTCCCACAATGATAAAGATCAAAGCGAGAACGCCAAGCGTAATCGCAATCGGTGTTGACCATTCGCGGAACACGATCACACCGAAAAGCGAGGTGGAAACGAGCTGCATTCCTGTGGAAATCGGCATTGTTTTCGACACGCCCATCAATTGAATGCTTTTCAGCTGGTTGGCCTGTCCAAGTGACCAAAATAAGCCGGATACGATTCCAACAATAAAAATGCGAAGTGACAGAACGGGCTGAACAAAAAAGTAAATAACGATAGAAACAATGAGTGCCCCGATCGTCGTTCCCAGTGTCTGGCTGTACGGCCCGCCGCCTAATTTCACATTGAAGAGAACAATGCTCCCCCAAAACAAAGCCGGGAGAAGAGCCAATAATAAATCCATTGTTGGGGAACCTTCTTTCAAAATGTATTTGCTGTTATTTTGGCTGGAATTGTTGTGATTATTCGCCGGAACACAAAAAGAGCTGCCGGAAAATCCGGCAGCTCTCAGGAGCGTGCATTCTTTATAAACCGATGGACAAATATTTTGTTTCAAGGTACGGCTCGATACCTTCTGAACCGCCTTCACGGCCAATGCCGCTTTCTTTCATTCCGCCGAATGGCGCTTGAACCGCTGACGGTCCGCCGTCATTCCAGCCGATAATGCCATACTCTAGATTCTCGGAAATATAGATGCCGCGGCGGTAGTTTTCTGTGAAGAAGTAAGCAGCCAAGCCATACGGTGTATCGTTGGCAAGCTGAATCGCTTCATCAATATCAGAAAACGTGACGATCGGGGCGACCGGGCCGAATGTTTCCTCATGCATGATGTTCATGGACGTATCGACATCGGTGAGCACTGTCGGATTCACAAAGTAGCACCCTTTGTCATCGTTTCGGTCATATGTGCCCCCAGCAATCACTTTCGCGCCTTTTTCAACCGCATCATCTATTTGGCTGACGATTTTTTCGAAGCCTCGTTTGTTGATGATCGGTCCGACATTGACGCCTTCCTCAAGTCCATTTCCGACTTTCAGCTTAGACACTTGCTCGCTCAGTTTCGCAGCAAATTCATCTTTAATGGATTCATGAACGATCAGGCGGTTGGCGCATACGCAGGTTTGGCCGGCGTTTCGGTATTTGGACGCCATCGCCTGTTCAACGGCAAGGTCAATGTCCGCATCTTCATCTACGATCAGCGGGGCGTGTCCGCCGAGTTCCATTGAGACGTGCTTCACGGTGTCCGCGCTGTTTTTCATAAGGATTTTCCCTACAGGTGTTGAGCCTGTGAACGTGATTTTGCGGATTTTCGGACTGCTTGTGAACACATTTCCGATTTCTTCTCCATCGCCGATTACAACCTGAAGAACATCCTTCGGAATGCCCGCTTCATATGCGAGGCGCGCTAGTTCATAAGCAGACAGCGGTGTGTCCGGCGCCGGCTTGATGATAAATGTACAGCCAGCGGCAAGAGCAGGCGCCGCTTTGCGTGTAATCATCGCATTCGGGAAATTCCAGGGCGTGATAGCAGCAACGGGGCCGACCGGCTGGCGTGTGACAACAATTCGTTTACCCGTTGTCGGGGCCGGGACCGTTCTTCCGTACACACGCTTCGCTTCCTCTGCGAACCATTCGATATAGCCTGCGCCGTAAAGCACTTCGCCAACTGCTTCCTTGTATGGTTTTCCGTTTTCCTTTGTAATTAAATCTGCAAGTTCTTCTTTATGTTCAACAATCAGCTCATACCATTTTTTCAAAAGAGACGCTCTTTCGTTCGCTGATGTTTTAGACCACGTTTTAAACGCTTGATGTGAACGTTCAATGGCTTCTTCTACTTCTTTGGCTGATTGCTGAGGAATCGTTTTGATCTCCTCGCCCGTAGCCGGGTTGTAGACCGTTAATTGATCTGGCATATTGAACATTCCTTTCTTTTCATGATTACTTAAAATGATAGCAGACCCAGCCGTTTTCTTTCCAATGATTAAGCTCGCAGGCCCGCCTCCAAGATGCTGAGCCCTTCATTTAATAGGCTGTCTGAGATGACGAGCGGTGTCAAAAAGCGGATGATATTACCGTTAATTCCCGCTGTCAGCAAAAGTAATCCGTTTTGATTCGCATAGGCCGCGATCGCTGCTGCTTTTGCCTTATCAGGCTCACGCGTGTCAGGATCTTTGACGATTTCGATTGCGGCCATCGCCCCGAGTCTGCGGATGTCACCGATGAACGGGAATTCTTGTTTCCACTCATACGCCTTGTCTTCAATGATTTTGCCAATTTCTTCAGATCGCTCATTCAGTCCTTCTTCTTCGATAATATCCAAGACTGCCAAAGCCGCCGCGCAGCCGAGCGGGCTGCCTGCATACGTGCCGCCCAGCTCCCCTGGCGCTGCCGCATCAAGCATTTCCGCACGCCCAATCACACCGCTTAATGGCAGGCCTGCCGCAAGCGATTTAGAAACCGTGATCAGATCGGGCACTACATCAAAGTGCTCAATTGCGAAATAAGTGCCAGTTCTGGCAAAGCCGGTTTGGATTTCATCAGCAACAAAAACAATGCCGTGTTCTTTGCAGAATGAAGCGACGTGCTGTACGAACCGTTTCGAAGGGATAATAAACCCGCCTTCTCCCTGCACTGGCTCCATCACGACACACGCCACCGTTTCAGGCGCCACTGAAGCGATAAAGAAATCATTGAATGCTTGAATGACCATATCGTCATAGCTTTCATCACTCATGCCGGCCGGCTTCTGATAATAATAAGGGAACGGCGCTTGATAAACCTCTGGCGCAAAAGGTCCGAAACCGAATTTATAAGGTTTTACCTTGCTTGTCATGCTCATCGTCATATTCGTGCGTCCATGAAACCCACGCGTAAATGAGACAACGCCTTGACGCTTTGTATACTTTCTGGCGATTTTCACAGCGTTTTCGACTGCTTCTGCCCCTGAGTTAAGAAAAATCGCTTTTTTCTCATGGCTGCCCGGCGCGATGCCGCACAGTTTTTCGGCTAATTCGATATAAGTCGGGTACATCATGACATTAAAACCAGGATGAATCAGCTCCTCCGCCTGCCGCTTCACAGCCTCAACCACCTTCGGATGCGAGTGTCCGACATTTAACGTGCCGATGGCGCCTGCAAAATCAATAAATCTCCGTCCATCCAGATCGTACAGCTCGGCCCCTTCTCCTTTGACCGCCAGACTGCGGTTGCCGTTGCTCACACCTTTTGACACAAATTGATCCCGTTTTTGCTGCCATTGTGCAGTTGTGATGCTTACTGTTGTTTGACTCATGTGAATATCCCCCTGTCGGTATTTTCTTATCATTCTGACTTCTCTTTGGTATGATGAAAAGTACCAATTATAACTTTTTGATGGTATCAGAAGGAGAAACTACAAAATGGATATCACAATTACACTCGATCGTTCAGAGCAAGCCGATTATATCTATCAGCAAATTTATCAAAAGCTGAAAAAAGAAATCCTCAGCCGCAATCTGCTGCCGCACTCGAAGGTTCCCTCCAAGCGGGAGCTGGCTGAAAATCTCAAGGTCAGCGTAAATTCAGTGAATTCAGCCTATCAGCAGCTGCTGGCTGAAGGGTATTTGTACGCCATTGAACGAAAGGGTTTCTTCGTGGAGGAACTAGACATGTTTTCCGCCGAGGAGCACCCTCCATTTGCACTGCCGGATGATCTAAAAGAGATTCACATCGACCAGAGCGATTGGATATCGTTTTCACACATGAGTTCCGATACAGACCATTTTCCGATCAAAAGCTGGTTCCGCTGCGAGCAAAAAGCGGCCTCCCGCTCATACCGCACGCTCGGCGATATGTCACATCCGCAAGGGATATATGAAGTGAGAGCGGCCATTACCAGGCTCATTTCCCTGACGAGGGGTGTAAAATGCAGGCCAGAACAAATGATCATAGGGGCAGGCACACAGGTGCTCATGCAGCTGTTGACTGAGCTTTTACCCAAGGAAGCCGTGTATGCGATGGAGGAGCCTGGCTACAGGCGCATGTATCAGCTTTTGAAGAATGCCGGAAAACAAGTCAAGACGATCATGCTGGATGAAAAGGGCATGTCGATTGCTGAAATCACCAGACAGCAGCCAGATGTGCTGGTGACCACCCCGTCGCATCAGTTTCCGTCCGGAACGATTATGCCTGTGTCCAGAAGAATTCAGCTGCTGAACTGGGCAGCCGAGGAGCCGCGCCGATATATCATTGAGGACGATTATGATAGTGAATTCACATATGATGTAGACAGTATTCCGGCGCTGCAAAGCCTCGACCGTTTTCAAAATGTTATCTATATGGGAACCTTTTCAAAGTCCCTTCTCCCCGGCTTGCGGATCAGCTATATGGTGTTGCCGCCTGAGCTGTTGAGGATATACAAACAGCGGGGCTACGATCTGCAGACTTGCTCATCACTTACACAGCTCACCCTGCAGGAATTTATTGAGTCTGGTGAATATCAGAAGCATATAAAAAAAATGAAGCAGCATTATAAAGAAAAGAGAGAACGCCTGATCACCGCTTTAGAAGCAGAGTTCAGCGGAGAGGTTACCGTAAAAGGAGCAAATGCGGGGCTGCATTTTGTTACCGAATTTGATACCAGGCGCACCGAACAAGACATCCTGTCACATGCTGCCGGTCTGCAGCTTGAAATATTCGGAATGAGCCGATTTAACTTGAAGGAAAACAAGCGGCAAACGGGCAGGCCCGCTCTCATTATCGGCTTTGCACGGCTGAAGGAAGAAGATATTCAGGAGGGTGTGCAGCGGCTTTTCAAAGCGGTTTACGGACATAAAAAAATCCCCGTTACAGGGGATTGATTCACCAGCGGTCCTGGTCTACATTCAGCACGGCTTCAAGCAGTCCCGGAAATGCCTTTTCAAGGTCTTCAGCGCGAAGCGAATAATACCGGCGCTTTCCTTCTATCCGAACTTGAGCGATGCCTGATTCTCTCAAAACTTTAAAATGATGCGACAAAGTCGATTTGGCAACCTGCACATCTGCACAGGTGCTGCACGTTTTTTCTTTTGCTTCAGCTAATTGCTTGACGAGCTCTAAACGAAGCGGATCACTAAGTGCATGAAGAACCTTTGTCAGCTGCAATGTTTCTGTTTCTGGATGGTTTGGAATGTTCATGACACAAATGTATCACACAACAATTAGAATGACAATTTTACTATATAAGGGTTTTTCCTTTACCTCATTTAGAATACATGTTACATTTAGTTCGATGAAATTCGAACAATAAATTCGCATAACAACGGAGGAGATTTAAATGATCGTATTACAAGCTTACATCAAAGTAAAACCAGAAAAACGCGAGGAATTTTTGAGCGAGGCTCAATCACTTGTTCAGCATTCAAGAGCTGAGGAAGGCAACGCGCAATACGACCTATTCGAAAAAGTAGGCGAAGAAAATACATTTGTCATGCTTGAAAAATGGAAAGATGAAGCGGCAATGAAATTCCATAACGAAACTGCGCATTTCCAAGGGTTTGTCGCAAAAGGAAAAGAACTGCTGAGCGCTCCTCTTGATGTTGTCCGCACAGAGCTTAGCGAGTAAAGGAAGGGTGTCTCATATGAATGAAGTGATTAAATCTTTAACAGACCACCGCTCGATTCGCAGCTACACAGATGAGCCTGTAGCTCAGGAGCAATTGGACCAAATCATTGAAGCGGTGCAATCAGCCCCTTCTTCTATCAACGGACAGCAAGTGACTGTGATCACAGTCCAGGATAAAGAGCGCAAAAAGAAAATCTCCGAGCTGGCAGGCGGCCAGCCATGGATCGATCAAGCTCCTGTTTTCCTGCTGTTCTGCGCAGATTTCAACCGGGCCAAAATTGCGCTTGAAGATCTGCATGATTTCAAAATGGAAATCACAAATGGATTGGAATCTGTTCTTGTCGGCGCAGTAGACGCTGGTATTGCACTCGGCACAGCAACAGCAGCGGCCGAGTCACTCGGACTTGGCACAGTTCCGATCGGTGCAGTTCGCGGAAACCCTCAAGAGCTGATCGAACTGCTTGAGCTTCCAAAATACGTGTTCCCTTTATCCGGCCTTGTCATTGGGCATCCTGCCGACCGTTCAGCGAAAAAACCGCGCTTGCCGCAGGAAGCTGTCAATCATCAGGAAACTTATTTGAATCAGGATGAGCTGACGTCTCACATTCAGGCATACGACAAACAGATGTCTGAATACATGAATAAACGGACAAACGGAAAAGAAACAAGAAACTGGTCACAGAGCATCGCTTCCTACTATGAGCGCCTGTACTATCCGCACATCCGTGAAATGCTTGAAAAACAAGGATTTAAAGTTGAAAAATAAGCTCTTATTCGGCCTGTCGGATTTTCCGGCAGGCCTTTCATTTACCCGGTTAAAATCCATTGACTTCTATTTTGTTTATTTGGTAAAATTTTTTCATAGTTACTCATTGGTTTTCTGTGAACCAATGGGTTTTCTAATGTTCAAGAAAGAAGGAAGCCATGAGATGCTTGATAAAAAAACAGATATCTTGTTAGCCGCGCGAAAGCTTTTTTCGGAAAAGGATTTTACGTCGGTTTCCATGCAGGCGATCGCAGAAGAATGTAAGATGTCAAAAGCTTCGATATATAAGCTGTTTCAATCTAAAGAAGATCTGCTTTTGGAGCTGCTGTCATTTAACCAGAAGCAAATGGTGGCCGCGGCCTCAAGACTTCAGGAAAATACCGCACTTACACCGGAGGAGCGTTTGACGCAAAAGGTCAAAATGGAACTGGAGGGCTTCAGGCGGAATCAGCAGTTTTTCAATATGCTGACCTACGGAAACCCCAAGCTGCACAATGACCGGGTCAAACAGCATATCCATCAGACCAGATCGACGATTATCTGCTGGCACCGCGATTCGCTGATCCAGGCGTATGGAGAAACCATTCTCCCATTTGTGTGGGATTTGGTCATCATTCTTCATGGTATGATGCGTGAGTTTTTAATGCTGATCAAAATCGAGGAAAAACCGCTTGAGCTTGACCCGATCGCAGAGTTTATCATCAGCACCCTCAATCAGATTATCAAAAACAGGGAAACCCGCCAGTCTCTTCTTCCGCCCGAAGCCATCGAGCTTTATATTCAATCAGCATCCTCCTACAAGCCAAAGGATAAATCAGTCCTATTATCGGAAAGCCTGAAGGAATTACATAAAGGCATCTCTTCCCTGTCCGCCGCGGACTATGACGTAGATGAACTGACATCCGCAGCCGCTATGCTGGAGGAAGAAGCGAAGAAGGAAGAACCCCGCGCTTTTTTACTCAAATCACTGATTGGCTATCTGGAAAAAACCGGTGTTTTAACACAGCCCGTTTCCATGTTAAAAACACTATTAATTACTTAGAGAAAAGAAGGGATATGTATTGAACACAAGTATTGAACAAAAATCTTTTAACCGTTCTGTCATTGTCGGCATTTTGTTAGCCGGAGCGTTTGTGGCGATTTTGAACCAGACATTGTTGATTACCGCACTTCCCCATATCATGAGGGATTTCAATGTCGATGCCAACCAAGCACAATGGCTGACCACATCATTTATGTTAACCAACGGGATTTTAATTCCGATTACCGCGTTTTTAATTGAGAAATTCACAAGCCGGGCGCTGCTCATCACAGCAATGAGCATTTTCACTGCCGGAACAGTCGTCGGAGCGTTCGCGCCGAACTTCCCGGTTCTGCTGACAGCGCGTATCATTCAAGCGGCTGGAGCCGGCATTATGATGCCGCTCATGCAGACTGTATTCCTGACAATCTTTCCGATTGAAAAGCGCGGCCAGGCTATGGGTATGGTCGGATTGGTCATCTCATTCGCGCCTGCGATCGGACCGACTCTTTCCGGATGGGCTGTCGAAGCTTTCTCTTGGAGATCATTGTTTTATATTATTCTTCCGTTTGCTGTGATTGATTTGATTCTTGCCAGCATCCTGATGAAAAACGTGACGACTTTAAGAAAAACACAGATTGATATTTTATCAGTCATCCTTTCAACATTTGGATTCGGCGGCCTTCTGTACGGATTCTCAAGCGTCGGCTCTTACGGCTGGTCCAGTTCAACCGTCTTGATTTCACTGCTGGTGGGTGTCATCGCGCTGCTCTTGTTTATCACAAGACAAATGAAGCTTGAAAAACCGATGCTGGAATTCCGCGTCTTCACGTTTGGCGTTTTCAGCTTAACAACACTGCTGGGAACCCTCGTCTTTGCATTATTGATCGGTACGGAAACTATCCTGCCGCTTTATACACAAAATGTCAGAGACGTCACAGCTTTTGATACAGGGCTTATGCTCCTTCCGGGAGCCGTTGTGATGGGCTTTATGTCGCCGATTATCGGCAGAATTTTTGACCGTGTCGGCGGAAGAGGGCTGGCGATTGCCGGTTTCTGCATCATCTTCCTGACATCTCTGCCGTTTATGCAGCTGACTGACCATACGTCACTCGCTTGGATTGTCGTTTTATACACCGTTCGTCTCTTAGGCACCGCCATGATCATGATGCCGGTGACAACAGCCGGAATCAACGCGCTGCCGCGCCACTTGATTCCGCACGGAACTGCGATGAACAACACGATTCGCCAAGTCGGCGGCTCGATCGGAACCGCACTATTGGTTTCCGTGATGAGCAACCAGGCGGCACATGCAGGCACGTCAAATGTAAAGCACGCCGCCCTGCACGGCATGAATGCCGCTTTTATTGTGGCTGCCGTCATTGCACTTGTCGGCTTCCTTCTCTCATTCACATTAAAGAAACCTCAGCGCCCTGCCGAACAGCAGCCGGCACGCTGATTAACAAAAAAAGAGCCCCGCTACTTAGCGGAGGCTCTTTTTGGTTTTACTTTTCTAAACCGTCTTTCACTTCTTTGATCATTTGTGCCATAGACTCAAGACCGCCTCCTGATAAGTACCAAGTAGCAGAATCAAGGTAGACGACATGATCATTTTTCACTGCGTTTACATTTTTCACATAATCATTTTCAACGACTTGTTTAGTAGATGATGTTTCACCGATCGCTGTACCGCGGTCAATGACAAACAGGTAATCCGGGTTTGTTTTTGAAATGTACTCGTAAGAAACGCTTTGTCCGTGAGTAGACGCTTTGATGTTTTTATCAGCCGGTGTCACGCCGAACACGTCATGGATCAGGCCGTATCTTGATTTAGGACCGAATGCGCTGATCTTCCCGTCGTTCGCCATGATGACGAGACCGTTTTTGTTAAGCTTTTCAGCCGTTTTCTTTACATCTGCGATTGAATGATCGATTTTTGCGAGTTCATCCTTCACTTCATCTTCTTTATCGAAGATCTTACCGATTGTTTCTGCGTCAGACTTAAATGATTCCATATACTTCGCTGTGTCTACGCCAAGGTAAATTGTCGGCGCAATTTCAGAGAATTCTTTGTAAGACTCAGATTGTCTTCCTGAGATAATGATCAAGTCAGGGTCTAAATCTGCCACTTTCTCGAAGTCTGGCTCTTTTAAGCTTCCGACGTCAGCATATTTGTCATCCTTGAATTTGGACAGATATTTAGGAAGGGCTTGTTTCGGCAGTCCCGCTACTTTATCATCAAGACCAAGTTTATCTAATGTATCTAAGCTTCCAAAGTCAAATACGACAACTTTTTTAGGGCTCTTCGGTACTTTTGTTCCGTTTTTGTCCAGCTGGTGTTTCACCGTGATTTGTTCTTCCTTAGAATCAGAACCTTTGCTGCTTGTGCTTTGGTTTCCGCATGCAGAAATCACAACTGCCGTCACCAAAGCGATGAATAGTAATGCGAACTTTTTCATGCTCTTCACCTCTTCTATATATTAAGAAAAATAGACACCTATTCTTTGATTATCAATCGTCTGAATCGGGATGGTCATATCGTAGATTTCCTCAAGCACTGATGTTTCTATCATTTCTTCAGGTGGTCCTTCTTTTACGATTCGGCCGTTTTTCAAAGCGACGATATGGTCAGAATAGACTGAAGCAAAATTGATATCGTGAATAACGATGACGATCGTTTTTCCAAGCTCCTCTACCAGCCGTTTCAGCAGTTTCATAATTTCAACTGAGTGTTTCATATCCAGATTGTTCAGCGGCTCATCCAGAAAAATATAATCTGTGTCCTGGGCAATGACCATGGCGATAAATGCCCTTTGGCACTGTCCGCCGCTCAGCTGATCCAAGTATTTGTCTTGAATGTCTTCCAGCTTCATATAGCTGAGCGCCTGGTTAATATGAACCCAGTCTTCCTCTGTCAGCCGGCCCTGTGAGTACGGAAACCTGCCAAAACTGACGAGGTCTTTGATCGTGAGCCTGATATTAATTTGGTTCGCCTGCTTCAAAATGCTCATTTTCTTGGCAAGCTCTTTGCTGTCACATGCTCCAATCTCTTGTCCGTCTATGTAAATCTCGCCGGAATCCTTTTTGATCAGGCGGCTCATGATAGACAGCAGCGTACTTTTGCCGGCGCCGTTAGGACCGATAAACGAGGTGATTTTGCCCTTTTGAATCGTGACTGACGTCTCTTCAAGAACAACTTTCCCGCCATATTGTTTGCTTACATTTCTGACCTCTACCATGATTTATTCTCCTTTAACAGCAAGTAGATAAAATAAATCCCGCCGGCAAAATTAATAATGACGCTCAGCGTCGTTGAGAAGGTAAACACTTTCTCAACCACAAACTGCCCTCCGACCAGCGCAATGATGCTGATGAAAACAGAGCCTGCGATTAAGTATGAATGCTTATATGTTTTCAGGAATTCTCTCGCCAGGTTGACGACTAGAAGGCCTAAAAACATGATCGGCCCGACTAGCGCTGTTGAAACAGAAACCAAAATCGCAACCACGATCAGCATCTGCTTCACCACTTTGTCGTAGTTAATACCCAAATTCACGGCGTGCTCGCGTCCGAGCGACAGCACATCGAAAAATTTTGTAAAACGCCAGACATAAACGCCTGTCAGCAGGAAGATGATGAACGCGAGCCATAACAAATCCGTATTGATATTGTTAAAGCTGGCAAACATCTTGTCCTGCACAACTTGGAACTCGTTCGGATCAATCAGCATCTGCATAAAGGAAGACAGGCTGCTGAACAGCGTGCCAAACACGATTCCGATAAGCAGAAGGAAAAAGATATTTCTCCCCTCACCCTTGAACATGATCTGATACAAAACAAGAGAAAACAGTATCATCAGCAGAACAGAGATGATAAAGTTGATGTTTTTATTCATGATGACCATATTCGCAGAACCGAACAAAAAGATAATGCCAGTCTGAATCAGCATGTAGAGAGAATCAAGGCCCAAAATGCTCGGCGTCAGGATGCGGTTGTTCGTAATCGTTTGAAAGATCATGGTCGAAAACGCAATCGCTCCCCCCGTCAGCACAATGGCAGCGACTTTTTTGATTCGTCTCGGCAGGGTGTAATCCCAATTGCCTAAGTCATAAAACAAAAACAAGCCGATACATACAATGGCTAAAACAACGAGCAAAGCTATTTTCATCTGGTTACGCATAGGCTTTTCTCCTTAACAGCATAAACAGGAAAATGCCGCTGCCGATGATTCCGACCATCAGGCCAATCGAGATTTCATAAGGGAAGATAATGATTCTGCCCAGTATATCGCAAAACAGCACAAACACCGCTCCCAACAGCGCAGTATGCGGCAGGCTGCTCTTCAGATTGTCTCCTCTGTAAATCGATACAATATTCGGGATGATTAAACCGAGAAACGGCAGCATACCGACAGTCAAAATGACAAGGGACGTGATCAGGGACACGATAATGAGCCCGATGTTCACAACCCGTTTGTACTTCAGGCCGAGGTTGACAGAAAAGCTTTCACCCATACCGGCCAATGTGAATTTATCCGCATACACATAGGCAATGATGACGAGCGGAATACTCAGATAAAGAAGCTCGTATCTTCCTTTCACGACTAAAGAGAAGTCTCCCTGCAGCCATGATGACACATTCTGGATCAAGTCATATTTATATGCGATAAATGTCGCGATTGAACTGACGATATTCCCGAGCATTAAACCGACAAGCGGAATAAAGATGGTGTCGTTAAACTTGATTCTTTCAAGGATTTTCATAAACAGAAAATTTCCTGCAAGGGCAAAGACAAACGCGACCAGCATTTTGATTAAAGGACTGGCCGATGTAAACAGCAGCAAGGAAATTAAAATGCCGAGCCGAGCCCAATCCATCGTGCCCGCCGTCGTCGGTGACACGAATTTATTTCTGCTGATCTGCTGCATAATCAAACCGCAGATGCTCATGCTTAATCCCGCGATGACAATGCTGATCAATCGCGGCAAACGGCTTGCAAACAGCGTTGACGCCTCTTGTTTGCTTAAATCGAAGAGATCAAGCGGCGACAGATCTTCTACACCGATAAATACAGATGTGACTGCTAATATGATAAGTAGAATAAATAAGTAACGTAGCTTCATGCTGCCTCCTTACATCCTTACAGCAAAAAGAACGTATCTCCTACTCCGCAAGGACTCAAAACAATATGGCCATATAGTAATTGATTATCATTATCATTTACATATTACCATTTTTCTAGGGTTAGTCAATATTCTTTAAAAATATTAACCTAGTCATTTATCCATTTTACTAATCATTCTAACCATTTTCCATCACAAAACGTTAGGCTGTTTACCATATTTATCTTTATAACGCAGGTATACGGTCAGCAAACCTGACATTATTCCTCGTGGAAAATACAAATGTTCTCCCCATATAGAAATTCCCCCTTGATTTACAGTACTGAAAGAGAGATAATAAATACTAAATTTGTGTGAAAATTTTAAACATTAGGAGATGTAAACATGAAGGTCGTTAAATTCGGAGGCAGCTCACTTGCTTCAGGCGCCCAGCTTGACAAGGTGTTTCACATCGTTACCTCAGATCCGGCACGGAAAGCTGTAGTCGTTTCAGCTCCGGGAAAACGCTATGCCGAGGATACGAAAGTGACTGATCTCTTAATCGCATGTGCAGAACAATATTTGGCAACAGGCAGTGCACCTGAACTGGCGGAAGCAGTTGTGGAACGGTACGCTCTCATCGCCAATGAGCTTCAGCTAGGGCAAAGCATTATCGAAAAAATCAGAAATGATCTGTTTACGCTTTTAGAAGGAGATAAAAGCAATCCCGAGCAATACCTTGACGCAGTCAAGGCCAGCGGAGAGGATAACAATGCCAAGCTGATCGCCGCTTACTTCCGTTATAAAGGCGTCAAAGCGGAATATGTAAACCCGAAGGATGCTGGCCTCTTTGTGACAAATGAACCCGGCAACGCGCAAGTTCTTCCTGAATCCTATCAAAACCTCTATCGTCTTCGGGAACGTGACGGACTCATCATTTTTCCCGGTTTTTTCGGATTCAGCAAGGATGGCGATGTGATCACATTCTCACGGAGCGGTTCTGATATTACCGGTTCGATTCTTGCCAACGGACTACAAGCCGATTTGTACGAAAACTTTACAGACGTAGACGCTGTGTATTCTGTCAATCCGTCCTTCGTTGAGAATCCAAAGGAAATCAGCGAGCTGACATATAGAGAGATGCGGGAGCTGTCCTACGCGGGTTTTTCAGTGTTTCATGATGAAGCGCTCATTCCGGCATTCAGAGCGGGGATTCCTGTTCAGATCAAAAATACGAACAACCCCTCAGCCGAAGGCACCCGCGTCGTCAGCAAGCGGGATAACACAAACGGGCCTGTCGTCGGCATTGCCAGCGACACCGGTTTTTGCAGCATTTATATCAGCAAGTATCTCATGAACAGAGAAATCGGTTTTGGCCGCAGAGCCCTTCACATCCTGGAGGAGCATGGTTTGACGTATGAGCATGTTCCATCGGGAATCGATGACATGACAATCATTTTACGGCAGGGGCAAATGGATGCCGCCACTGAACGCAGCGTCATCAAACGGATCGAAGAGGATTTGCATGCCGATGAAGTCATCGTCGAGCATCATCTCGCCCTGATTATGGTTGTAGGGGAAGCGATGCGCCACAATGTCGGTACAACAGCAAGAGCCGCCAAAGCATTATCAGAGGCACAGGTGAATATCGAAATGATCAATCAGGGATCTTCTGAAGTGAGCATGATGTTTGGCGTAAAAGAAGCCGAAGAAAGAAAAGCCGTCCAAGCGTTATACCGGGAATTTTTCGCGGGCGTGCTGATCTCTTAATCGTACATAAATAGCGGGCGGCAGCGCCCGCTATTTTTTATATCACCTTCATATAGCCGAATTCTTCATTTTTTCTCTTGTCCACTATTATCCCTGCCAAATGGATCGGTTCAGCATATCTTATAGTATCCTTCATAGGGAGGTGAAACCTTATGTCAGGATACTCTAACGGCGGCGGTTACGGCGGCATCAGTTCTTTCGCTTTAATCGTTGTATTGTTTATTCTTTTAATTATCGTAGGGACTGCGTTTGTTGGCGGCTACTAAGCTGCTGACCGTCTCTGCGGAACCCTGTCCGCCACAGTTTTGCAGTATATGCTGAAGCAATCTCGCAAGGAGGTGCACAAAATGTCAGGTTACGGAACTTCTTTCGCTTTGATTGTTGTGTTATTTATCCTCTTGATCATTGTGGGAACTGCATTTGTAGGAGGCTACTAAATAAACGTAATCTCCATGAAGGCGGCACCGCAAGACTATGTCCTGCGGTGTTTTTTTGAAAAGAAAAACCCCTTCTCGCTAATGAGAAGGGGCTTGCTCTTACGTCATTCCTCTTTCTGTCACATGAAAGTCGAGTGCTTCCGCATTAGCAGAAACGCCAGCCGCTGTAAAAATCGCGGCTGCGGCCAAACAAATAACAAACAACTTAGATTTCAATTTCATACAAACCTTCACTCCTTTGTATTTGTTTTCTTGCCTCTTCAACTTGTAGAAAGTAGGAAGCAGACAGTTTAAACCATTTCTGTTCATAGTAATATTTTGCTACTTCTAGGGCTAAATCCTCTATATCAGCGTACATATTTTTATTTTTTAAGTACTGGAAACATCGTTCGATTCCTTCTTCATTGGGCTGATCCTGATATAGGGATTGCAAAAACTCGAATTTTACGGCATAGTCTGCATCGTCTGTTTCTTTAGCATATTCATAGCCCCGCTTGTGATATTCCGAAGCTTTATCATGTTTTCCCTGTTTATAATAAATCAGGGTGATTAAAAAATAGGCTTGCGGGAGAGAATTGACGATCCTGCTGCTTTCAAATGTGGAGACCGCTTTTTCAAAGTAATCAATGGCAGGGTCTAGAAGGTCTTGATTGTAATAGCATAACCCGAGATTGTAGTATGCTCTTCCAACCAGCTGGGCTTTTTGTTCCGCTTGGGCCATATTGAGCGCTAATTTGAAATGGCGTGCGGCTTGTTCGAAATTTCTTTCATCCATCAGGTTGACCCCGAAGACGAAATGGCATTGAATGATTCTCACATTATAGGTTTCCTGCTCCACGTAAATTTCATAGGCGTTTTTTATATTAATCAATGAAAAATACGTTTGCTTCATATAATAATAAGCTTCCGCGATTTTAAAATAAAATTCAGCCCGTTCAATATGGTCTGCGACAAAGGAGAGCTTTTTCTCCGCCTGTTTATAGTATGTAATGGCAGAAATAAATTCCCGCTTATCAAATTCATACATCCCGCGAAAAAAATTCACGTAATAGTCGAGCAGCCCTTTGAGATCTGCCTGGTTGCTGTCAATGTTTCTTGATAATTCAGACAGGCTTGGCTGGTCTTCGATATTTAATTTCTCTAACGGCTCAAGATAATCCAGCATAAGCTGGTGCCGGAATTCCATTAGTGAATAATAAAGCAGCAAGTTGGAATCATGCTGCATGTGTTTCAGTTCCTGCTGGATTTCAGCTTTTAACACTTCGGCATCCGGCACGCTGAATGTCCGGATATATCTGTACCACTCGTTAATTTTTTGACCGACCGCTGAAGAAGGAATTACCCCGCTCTTCATTCCTTCACCCTCTCCCATCAAAAACTGTTTATGTCATATTTTATCATGTTTATAGACCGTCCCAACCCGAAAAACACGCAATCTTTGTTTTCGGGAGCACGCAATAAACCGAAGCGGTGTGCAAAAAAGGCGGATGCATCAGTTGATGCGCCGCCCTGTATGCTATTGCTGTTTTGCCGTTAAAGGAAGGCGGATGATGAACTTTGTGCCTTTCCCTTCTTCACTCTTGATTTCTACTGTGCCCTGGTGCATTTCAACGAGCTGCCTTACGATCGAGAGACCGAGTCCGTATTCACCGTATGCTGTGTTCGTTCTTGAAATATCTGCTTTATAGAATCGCTCCCAAATATGCTCAATATCCTCTTTTGGAATGCCGATACCCGTGTCTTCAATTTCAATAATCGTCTCTTTATAACCTTCCATTCCGCGCAGCCAAATGTCACCGTTTTGCGTAAATTGGATGCTGTTTTTCGTAATGTTGACGAGAATTTGAATGAACCGGTCATAATCGGCATGTACGATGACGTGATCCTCTACTTGGATCATCAGCTTGTTTTGTTTTTCTTCCGCCTGCTGCTGCAAGTGCTCTTTCACGATTTCAAACACCTCGATCAGAGGAACGTCTAGCTTGTTCAAGGTAATTTGCTGGGATCTGATTTTTTCATAATCCAGATTTTCTTTTACGAGCCGCAGCATGCGCTTCGTTTCCTCACTGATCAGCGAGAAGCATTTATCCTTTTTATCCTCAGGAATCGTATGGCTGTTCAACCCTTCAACCAAACCGTTGATCGTCGTCAGCGGTGTTTTTAATTCATGTGACACGTCAGCGATAAACTGCCTTCTCCGCTTCTCAAGGCGCTCGATTTCATCCCTTGACTGCTTTAGTTTTTTCGCCATGATATTAAAGTCAGAGGCCAGAACGCCGATTTCGTCCCCGTAGCTGTTTTCCAAATGGATGTCATAATCGCCGGAAGCCACTTTATCTGTCGCTTCTCTCAGCTTTTGAATCCGCTTGACATGGAATTTGGACAGAAGCCAACTCACGAGAATCGTAATCACAAGCGTGCTGATCACAGCGTAAAACATATAGAGGTTGACCTGATTGACCATCTGTTCAACGCCGCTGATCGGAGAAATCAGCAGAACGGCGCCTTTAAATTCGTTCTGAACAAATATAGGCTGCGCCACAAGTGACACTTCATCATCAAAACGGCCATCTGCCCTGATCATGACAGTCTGCCCTTTTTTAAGCTTATTCCATTCTGATTTCTTCAGCTGTTCCCTTGGTGGGTGATGAAAGCCTTCAGGAAGAAAATAGGGCTGCTGCTCTTCATTAAAGATGATAAACTGCGTCTTTCTTGTGCTTAACATGTCCTGATAAGGATAGAGCCTGCGCATGTCCACCTGGCCGGCTTGGAATTCATTTGCAATCTGCACCGCATATGACGTCAATTCCTCTACTTTGTTCTGATAGGCAAATTCCTTCACAAAGTGGGAAAACAGAGAAATGATAATGACAAACGCTAAAATCAAAATGCTGATATGGCTTAGCAGCAGCTGATATAAATATTTAATCTTCATCAAATTTATACCCTACTCCCCACACAGTATACAGGAAAGGCTTGTCCTCGCTGGCAAGCTTTTTCCGCAGCCGTTTGATATGAACGTCAACCGTTCGCTCATCTCCATAAAATTGATAGCCCCATACCTGCTCAAGCAGCTGTTCTCTGGAGAACACCTGCCGCGGATTTTGGACAAGGTAATAAAGCAGATCGAATTCCTTCGGCGTGAGATTTTCTACAGGCTCTCCGTTTAATAATACTTCTCTCGTCTTCTTATTAATGGTAAAGCATTCCGTTTCAATCATATCTTCATCAATAACCGCTTTGCCTGTCGCCTTGTATCTTCTGATGACGGCTTTGATGCGGGCAACCAATGTCAGCGGGCTGAACGGCTTTGTGACATAATCGTCCGCCCCCATCTCAAAGCCGATGACCTGATCTGATTCAGTGTCTTTGGCAGTCAGCATGATAATCGGCACCGTGCTTGTCTCTCTTATTTTTCTGCAGATGGTCACGCCGTCCATAGATGGAAGCATGATATCCAAAATGATCAGATCCCAATTTTCTTCCGTAAAACGCTGGTACCCTTCTAACCCGTCATGAACGAATTCCGCTTCAAAACCTTCTTTAAAAAAGAACATCTCCGTCATCGTACATACACTAACATTATCTTCTATCATTAATATTTTCATTATATCCTCCGATTGTTTTGATGCTTTTTTATATAATAGCACCATTTTAAACAGAAGGTTTTGCGTTTCACAATTGTTAGTTTTTATTTCATCAACTAGAAATAGATTGTTCATATTTTTTTCATACCTTTGGACTACTATTAATTTATCAACAAGCAAGCCCGCCCCAGAGGCGGTCTTATCAATAAAAATACCAATGCGGAGGAACATAAATGAACTTTATCAAACGAGCCTTTTGGAATATGAAGGCTAAAAAGGGAAAAACGTTATTGCAATTATTTGTGTTTACAGTCATATGTGTCTTTGTTCTATCAGGCCTCACCATCCAGTCGGCAGCACAAAAGTCAAGCGAACTGGCCAGACAGGAACTCGGCGGAAGCGTGACACTTCAGGTTGACCGCCAAAAGCAAATGGAAAAACAGCAGGACAGCGGTGAAAAACGCAGCTTCGAATCAGCACCGATCAAAGTGTCTGATGCGAATAAGCTTGCAGCGCTTGATCATGTGAAGAGCTACAATTACACCACATCAGCTTCAGCCAACGCAGGAAACTTTGATGCGATTGAAAGCTCAAGCTCTAGTTCAAGTGATTCCAGCTCAAGCAGTTCGAGCTCAACCGCTAAAAACAGCCAAGGCGGAGGACAAGGCGGACCGCAAATGGTGCAAGCCGATCTTTCGATTGAAGGTGTCATCAGCACAGCGTTAGTCGATGATTTCTCTGACGGAGATTCAAAAATCACTGACGGACGCGCGATTACAAAATCAGATGTCGGCAAAAAAGTAACAGTCATCAATGAAACATTAGCGGAAGAAAATGATTTAAGCGTTGGCGATTCGATCACAATTGAATCAGCAACGGATGAGGATACAACAGTAAAGCTGAAGATCGTCGGTATTTATAAAACAACATCTTCAGGTGATGACCAAGCCCAAAATTTCTCTTTCTTAAATCCTTATAACAAGCTTTATACGCCTTACACAGCAACAGCGGCGCTGAAAGGCGACGACTATAAAAATACGGTTGACTCAGCTGTTTACTATATGGACGACGCGAAAAATATGGATGCTTTCGTAAAAGCAGCGAAGAAAACATCAATTGACTTTGATACGTACACACTGAATACAAACGATCAGCTTTACCAGCAAATGGTCGGACCGATTGAAAATGTGGCTTCTTTCTCTAAAAACGTGGTGTATCTTGTATCAGTGGCAGGCGCCGTCATTCTTGGCCTGATTGTCATGATGTCAATCAGGGAGCGCAAATACGAAATGGGCGTGTTAATGGCCATCGGTGAAAAACGATGGAAATTGATTGGACAGTTCTTGACTGAGATTCTGATTGTGGCCGTTATCGCTATCGGCCTTGCATCTGTGACGGGAAATCTCGTCGCGAATCAGCTTGGAAATCAGCTTTTATCCCAGCAAATCAGTTCATCAACCGATTCAACGCAAACCGCAAGCGGACAAATGCCCGGCGGCGGTGGCATGGGCGGCAAAATGTTCGGCCACAGTTCATCCAACGTGGACGTTATCGATTCACTGAACGTCGCGGTTTCTATGAACGACATGCTTATACTTGGCGGGATCGGCATCCTAATCGCAATCATTGCAACATTGCTGCCGTCAATTTCAGTACTGCGGCTTCATCCGAAAACGATATTGACAAAACAGGAATAGAAAGAGGCGGAACCTATGAGCTTATTAGAATTTCAACAAGTCGGCTACTGGTATAAAGACAAAAGCCAGCCATTGTTTCAGGATATTAACATCAGCTTTCAAAAAGGAAAATTCTACACAATCGTCGGAACATCAGGGACGGGGAAAACCACTTTCCTGTCTCTGGCAGGCGGACTTGACGCACCAAAAGAAGGAAACATCCTTTACGACGGAAAAGCGGTTTCTAAAATCGGCTTAACCAATTTCAGAAATCAATATGTATCAATCGTCTTTCAGGCGTACAACCTGCTCCCGTATATGACGGCTTTGCAGAACGTCACAACCGCTATGGAAATCACAGGTTCTAAAGAAAAAAACAAAGAATCATATGCGCTTGACATGCTGCAGAAGGTTGGCATCAACGAAAAACAAGCCCGGCAAAAAGTGCTCACACTGAGCGGCGGACAGCAGCAGCGGGTATCAATTACAAGGGCTTTCTGCTGTGACACGAATCTTATCGTAGCCGATGAACCGACCGGAAACCTTGATGAGGACACATCAAAAGAGATCGTACGGCTCTTTCAAGATCTGGCACACAAGGAAAATAAATGTGTCATCATGGTGACGCACGATGAACAAATTGCAAAAGTGTCAGACATCAATATCAGACTTTCAAGAGGAAGCTTTACTGTGAAGGAAAACATCGCAGTCGTATAACAAAACGCGCCTCTGCCAGTGCAGACAGGGGCGCACCCTATATCCCCCTTTTATATAGAAGTGAACATAAAAAGAGCGGCGGCTGCATCCCCCCGCTCTTTTTATCATTTTTTTGCTTCCGCCCCTTTTGACTTCTCTCTTCGTTTCTTTTTCCAAACAGCCACAATAAACAGAAAGAGCGGAAACAATAATTGAAAAGGCAAATGAATATACAGCGGCACCACTTTCAAGCCTTCGTTCAAGTGCTCTGAAAAGTTAGTCGCGATCGTTATAGAAAGGATTAAGATGCCCAATCCCATCGGATAAGCCAATTGAGAGGGGTTCTTTTCCTTAAAGAGCGTAGATGTCCCAACCACAGTGGCATATAAGTAGAGGCTAACCTTAAAGAAGCCGCCGATGATCAGCGCCAGCATAAAAAAGACATCGAGCCGGTCTAAAAATTCTTCGACCTTGATTGTCTGGATCGTGCTTAAAAGCGGGAACTGGGATCTGAGTGTAAGATCAACATCAAGCACGCTGATATTAATCGCCACGGTGAGCGCCACAACCAATCCGCTAATAGCTATGGCAATCATCCCCATTTTTTTCACATCTTTTCTGTCATTCAGGTTAGGGAAAATCATCACAAATAAAACGACTTCGCCAAACGGAACGTACATGGTCTGAGTGAAAACTGAGTAAAGGACAGGAGAAAAGCCGTCTGCCAAAACCGGTTTTAAGTTATGCGGGTCTATAGAACCTGAGACAACAATCAGCACGAGGCCGATCGCGCCCAGTAAATACATGGCTCCGAAAAGTAGCTCAGCCGCGCGGGCGAGCACTTCGATTCCTTTTCTTACAGCGTATATGCTAACTATCACTAATAAACCATTTACAATAATGATAGGTGTATCATGATAAGCAAATGTCAGCAGCATTTCTCCAAAGTCACGCAGGACCCTTGCGGCAATATAGGCAAAGTACAAAATATAGAGAAATGAAAACAGCCAGCTCAGCTTGGTTCCCAGCATATCATCCATATATTCTTTCGGAGAAGAATTGGGGTAACATTGATAAATTCCTTGATACAAATAGAAAAGAAACAAACCGGCCACACACCCCAACAGAACTGCGATCCAAGCATCCCTGCCCGCCATTGATCCGGGTGTAATCAATAAGGAGCTGCCCAGCTCAAAAATGATAATCATGACAAACAGCTGCCTTATGCTTATTCTGGCTTTTTCCATCTGTCACTTCCCCTTTCTTCAGACCTAATCATCTTTAAACTGGTGTTTGATCGGATTGTTCCGCAATCCCGTCCTTCTGATATACGTCTCGGCCTTCACATCGATGGGCAGTTCGGGCAAATATTCTTTGTCCCATGTGTTCTTCATTTTCTCCCACTGCTCCGGATACTTTCTATATATCGTGTCACCAAAACCGACAAAATCTATCTTATTCTTCTTGATCATTTTCACAGTATGGCTGATTTCCTTTTCAAGCTCTTTGTTGAGCGCTTTTTCAATAGCGGCCAGCACCTTCGGATTAGACAATTGGAAAGGGTATTTGACAGCATCTATAATTCCTTCAACCGTCACTTTCACATGGATGTGCGGACGTCCGTTCCGCATATCAGGTACCAGCTTTGTATCTTGATGGGTTACCTGCAAGCTGACCGCATCTTTCGTCTTGCCCCAATCAGCATTAATAAACGTATGCTGGACCTTATTCATAAGCCAGACTGCCCCCACGCTTTCATCATCTTCAATCCAATACTTTAAATACCCAGCCTTATCAAAAACCGCCAAGCCGTCTGCCTGAAGAATGGCTTTCGGGTCAGTTGCCTGCGTGTTTTCCATGCTGACTCCTTTTTTATCATCGCCAATCATCAAATAACCCGGAATAATCGGTGCCCTTGTGTCGCTGGCAAGTGTTTTCAAAACGTCCTGAATATTGGTTTTGACCACCCGACCGTATTGCGCCTCCGTGAAATCGAGGGTTTTATTGACTTTATTTGACGGAATTTTATCAATAGGCGTTAGGATTTTCACGATGTTTTCTGCTTTTGTTTTATGGGCAACGACGAAGGTCGCCGTTGTCCTGAATTCCGTGTCCCGGTCAAGATTGTCTAATACAAAATCCAGCCCTTCCTCTTTCGCCAGCTTTTCGCTGATTACGACTAGGTTGGTATGGGCAAAATAAAGCCGCCGCGATACCTTCATGGAGGCTTTTCTGAGTGCTTCCGTCAAATTGTCGCCTTCAATTGAATAGACAGATACAGGCGGCCTGTCCCCAGCACCGCCTCCCTGAAGCCCGCCGGCGACATTTCCAGGATTGATAATTTGAAGATGCAGCACGTAGTTGCCTTCGTTTGTCCGATCGATGCCAATCGCCGAGATAATCGCAAGATCTGTCAGTTCACGCTTATCCCAGCAGCCGGGCAGCACAATGACGCTCAAAAGCATAAGAACGGCTAATAGACATTTACGTACCATTCTGATCCCCTTCTTCCAAGTCTTTGTTCACCATTCCTCGTGAAGCGGCCGGCTCTGGGCGTTGATCCTTCCCCTGCCGCACCTTATCTTCCTTACTGATCGATTCCGGCCTTTTTTCATCAGCCCACCACGGAATCCGGAAAAGCGCGTCCTTTACACCTTGTGAAGAAAAGGGTGCAAGCGGCGACATATATGGAACGCCGAATGAACGAAGACTGCATAAGTGGACAAACATCATAATGATCCCTAAAATCAGCCCGTAAAAACCCATAACAGCTGAGGCAATAATAAAAATAAACCGAATAAGCCGGGCTGAAATCGCCATTGCAAACGCCGGTGTTGCGAAACTCGCAATCGCGGTGAGTGCCACGATAATGACCATTGCCGGAGAGACGATACCAGCCTGTACGGCAGCCTGGCCGATTACGAGCGCGCCTACGATTGACACTGCCGAGCCGACAACCCGGGGCAGCCTGACTCCCGCTTCCCTCAGAATCTCAAAAGCAACCTCCATCGTCAGCGCCTCCACAACAGCTGGAAACGGGACAATCTCCCGCTGGGCCGCAATGACCACTAACAGCTGAGTCGGTATCATTTCTTGATGAAACGTCGTGGCTGCCACGTATACAGCTGGTGCCACAAGCGAAATGAAAAAGACTAGAACACGAAGAATCCGTATGCTTGTCGCAATGTCAAAACGCGAATAATAATCCTCAACAGACTGAAAAAATTGGACAAATAAGGCCGGGGCAATAAGCACAAACGGTGTTCCGTCCACAATAATCGCGAATCTTCCTTCTAACAGATTTCCCGCTACAACATCAGGGCGTTCTGTATGATACATAGTCGGAAACGTCGTAAAGGTTTCATCTTCAATCAGCTGCTCAATATATCCAGATTCCAAAATACTGTCAATATCTATTTTTTCCAGGCGCTGCTTCACTTCCTTCAGCACCTTTTCATCACATATTCCTTGAATGTACATGAGGGCGATATCCGTATTCGTAACAGAACCTTTTTTCATTTTTTCAACCCATAAATTCGGATTTTTAATGTATCGCCGGATCATGGAAATATTGGTTTGCAGAGACTCTGTAAACCCTTGGCGCGGGCCGCGGAATGACACCTGGGTGCTCGGCTCTTGGATGGAGCGCTGCTCTCCCCCTTGAGTGCTGCAAATCAAAGCTTCATCATAGCCATCAGCAAAAATGAGCGCATTGCCAAGCATTAACTCGGAAAAAAGCTTGTCCCAGCTCTTTTCCGCTTTCACCCCGCCCAGCGGGAGCGTTTTTTCAAGAATTTGCTGGATCGCATGAGTATTCTGGATAGACTCATCCTGTACCAATGGGTCAATTAACGACTCATGGATCGTGTTATTATCGACCAGCCCAGCAATATAGATAACAGCTAGGTGGACATGATCCTGCTCCCCGATTTTAATCTCGCGAATGATGACGTCAGAGCTGCTTCCGACTTCCTTTTTCGTTTCCGCTATATTCTTGGCCAAACTTGGAGAAATGAGAACCGGCCTTTCTTTTTCTTGCTTCTGTTCCTGATTCTTTTCTTCTGTATTGCGCTTGTCTTTCGAACTTGTATTGTTCTTTCGCTTAGAAAATAAAGGCATACACAAATACCTTTCCTTGTCGTTTTCTCATATTCTTCCTTTTAAAATTGAGATTATGCATTAGGTTTAGATGCGGTATAACTTCTCCGCCAACGATAGACACTAAAAGCGGAGGATGATGAAGCATGAAGATATTGGGCGTGACAGGAGTTATATTAATTTGTTTATTAGCTATTTCTGTATTGATGGACATGCTTCAAGGGTTCAGTTTAACAAAAGCCATTTATAACAATATGTCCAGCTTTAAGATGACAACATTTGCGGAATGGGTCGTGCTTTTATTTTTTGTGTTAGTACTTGTGAGAGAAATGTACGTGATCTATAAATCGAAAAAAAAGAACCCCTAGAGGGGGCGCTTTTTTCAGACGATAATATTGCCGTCTATTGCATCACTGCTGTGTTTGTTGATAGTCCCTTTAAAAATGCGGTTGCCGATGATTTTGGAATTGGTTGACGTGTTTGTTTGAATAGCTGTCGCAGTGCCCGCGGAGAGGTTATTGATGGTGTTTCCTGAGATGATAGAGCCTGCAGAGCCATTGAGATAAATCACAATCGGATTCCCGGCTGTTCTGTTGACTGAAATGGTATTATCAAAAATCTCATGCACACCGGCGCTGATATAGATGGTGACCAAAAGCGGAGATCTCTCTAAGTGGTTGCCGATAATTGAGGTTTTTGCACTTGTGGAGCAGTAAATGGGGTAATTTTTAAACTCTTTAAATGTATTGTTTTTGATGATAGCGCCGGCATTGTTTGTAACGGAAACAGAATATGATTCCGGCACTGCTTCAAACGCGCCAGGATTCAGTGTATTCCCTTCAATCACCGCGTTCCCTTGAGCAATCCAAATGCCTCGGCTGAATTTTCTCAGGAGATTATCTTTAATGATCATGTTTCCGCCCGAAACGCTCACACCGTCAACGACTTGAATGAGACAGTTATTCAGAAAAGCGGTGTCATCTGAAAGCACTGCACGAAGACCGATGCTGCGCCTTGTTTCAGACAGTCCGTTTTGAATTTGGTTTCCGTCTACCTTTACGTCGGAGGACTGATAAACCAATATCCCTGTGTTTTCAAAGTTGCTGATTTTGTTGTTCGTCACAAGAACGCTCTTTCCCCTGACATCAATTCCTGTTGAAAATCCGGTAATGAGGTTGCCAGCGATCACTGCATCACTGGTCTCTTTTCCTTGTGATACACCGAGTCCGGTTATCCCGACTCTTGGCGCAGCCGCCGCGTCTTCAGGGCGCCTCAGTATATTTCCCTTGATCACTGTTTGCGTCCCATATCCGTAGCTGATTGTATTGTCTGAGTGATTTCCTTCTATTAAAATGCCATACCCGTTAAAATTGGTCACAGAACTTGAAACGTTTCCAACAAAGTGGTTATTGCGAATTGATACATTAATCGGTTCCTCATAATCAACATCACCTTCGCCATATCCTTCAATGTCAATTCCGAATTTCGGCGCTGTTCCATTCCCCGTTCCGGCATCTTCAATCAAGCATTCCTCCACCGTGACCATGTCACATCCGGTAATGGAAATGTTATTTCTCCTCGACCGCCGAACCTCACAGCGGCGGATGATAATTTGCTCTGACGTTCGATAATCTTGATTGGTCTTTAATCCCCTTGGGCTGACTATGATCCCATCGCCGGTAAAATCGGAAATTTTCACATCATCAATGACAACATTCGAGCATCCTTCAATACATATGCCAAAGCCCCATTCATGGGTTGACCTTATACCTGCCGAGGCATACGTATGCTCATCCCGTTCGCCGATAATTTGTCCCCCGGAAATGGTTATATTCTCTTGCTTGCCTACATAAAATGCGGAATAACCCCACGAACTATTCGGTATCACTTTCATGATACATTCGGGGTCCATCATAATCTCAAGGTTGCCGGGAACAATGATCCCCGCGTTTCGAAACCTCTGATTAAGATCTCCGCCAAGCGTTGCGTCTATTAAATATGTTCCCTTTGGAAACCAGACAGTATGATAGCCTTTCGAAACAGCTGTACTAAGGCACTGATTAATCCGTTCTGTCGAATCCGTTTTACCATCTCCAGGAACACCGAAATCCGCTGCATTTAATATGAATTCAGCCAATTGCGAGCCTCCTTCTCTATGATTACTATCATGTTACTCACAAAGGCCCGATCTGCTTGTACATTTCTCTAAAATTTTATTAAAAAAATATAAAGGAATAGTTGTGTAAGAAAATCTCACGATAAAGAGTATAAAAATTAGGAGAAAATCACTATTTTTAGGTATTTATAATTTTTCCATTATGGAACTATTTGAAATGAGTATAAATTATATTGACACAAGTATTATATAAGAATATGATTTTTATAATACACTTTTTTTAGAAAGGGTTTGGCTGACATGGCTTCGATTGATAACGAAAGTATCATTAAAAGCGTCCCGCAAAAAGGGTTCTTTGGTCACCCGCGAGGACTATTTACACTATTTTTCACCGAATTTTGGGAACGTTTCTCTTACTATGGAATGAGAGCAATCTTACTTTACTATTTGTATACAGAGACGGTAAACGGAGGGCTCGGCTTTGACAAGGGCACTGCGGTTGCCATTATGTCGATTTACGGATCACTCGTATACATGTCCACCATTATTGGCGGATGGCTCGCTGACCGGGTATTCGGTACCGCAAACACCGTGTTTTACGGCGGCATATTCATTATGTTCGGCCACATTGCACTCGCCTATCCGGGCAGCGCGATCGCATTCTATATCAGCATGGTGCTTATTATTGTCGGAACAGGCTTATTAAAACCAAACGTTTCAAGCGTGGTTGGGGATCTTTACACGAAAGAAGACCCGCGCCGCGACTCAGGTTTCAGTATTTTCTACATGGGGATTAACCTCGGTGGTTTACTTGCGCCGTTAATTGTCGGAACACTCGGACAGAAGTACAACTATCATCTCGGCTTCGGAGCTGCCGCGGTCGGAATGCTTCTCGGACTTATCGTTTTTGCTTTGACAAGAAAGAAAAACCTCGGGCTTGCAGGTTCCAATGTGCCGAATCCGCTGTCTAAAAAATCTGCGATTGGCACCGGCATCGGTGTTATCATCGTGGCGATCGCAGTGATTATCTCTGTACAAACAGGCGTGCTGACGATCAATCGTTTTATCGACCTTGTAAGTATTCTCGGTATTTTGATTCCTGTCATTTATTTCATCATCATGTTTACAAGCAAAAAAGCGGACAGCACAGAAAAATCCCGTCTTGCCGCTTACATTCCTTTGTTTATCGGTGCTGTCATGTTCTGGGCCATTCAGGAACAGGGAGCGACCATTCTTGCGGTATACGCTGATGAACGCATAAGACTTTCATTGGGCGGATTCGAACTTCAATCATCATGGTTCCAATCATTAAATCCATTGTTTGTCGTCATTTTTGCGCCAATATTCGCATGGCTCTGGATGAAGCTTGGCAAACGCCAGCCGTCTACACCAGTTAAATTCTCAATCGGAATTATTTTAGCCGGATTGTCATTTATCATTATGGTATTCCCTGCTATGCAAGGAAAAGAAGCACTCGTAAGCCCGCTTTGGCTCGTTCTCAGCTTCCTGCTTGTCGTGCTTGGAGAGCTGTGCCTGTCTCCAGTCGGTTTATCCGTGACAACGAAACTGGCACCAGCTGCCTTCTCTGCACAGACAATGAGTATGTGGTTTCTGACGAACGCGGCAGCCCAAGCGATCAATGCCCAAGTAGCCGGATTGTTTGATAAAATTCCTGAAACAATGTACTTCGGCACCATCGGTTTGATTTCTATCGTTCTTGGCGGCATTCTCCTGCTGCTCTCGCCGATGATCAAACGCGCGATGAAAGGGGTCTTATAATCAGAAACAGCCCGCGGATTTTGATCTGCGGGCTGTTTTTTTATTGATCCAGCCATTTGCTGAAGCTTTGATCAAAGGCTTCCGGTTCTTCCAGCATCGGCTGATGGCCGCTCTTTTCAAAAATAACCTTATCCACATGGGGATATAAATCGTCAACAGCATCCCATAGCGAAACGGGTGCAACCAAATAATCATATCTCCCTAATCCGATATACACCGGCATACGAACATCAGCTAACCGCTGAAGAAGATCAATCCGGGCAAATGTATTGCCCCATAATTCATCAATGATCGGCATATTCGTGAATACGCCATCCCATAAGGCAGCTGCATGCGGCCGCTCTTGATAAAAGCTTTTCGCTTCAGCGCGAATACACATATGCACGAAGCGTCTTTCAGGATCTTTTTCAATGTCCTGCGGCAAATTCGCGATATCTTTTTCAAAGCGTTTCTTTCTCTCAAGGCTGGCTGTTTCCATGAAAAATGATTCACTTTTTCGCTGTCTTTCTTCACTGTTATCAGGCGCAGTATTGAAGAGCGCCACCTTCCGGACATGTTCAGGATATGTCCTGGCATATTCCAAAGCCATAAAAGCATGCCCGGAATGCCCCAGGATAATAATATCCTCAAACTGAAGAAATGTTCTCATCCTTTCGATATCAGCCAAGACGGCATCAAGCCTCGAATCCTCCGCACGAAGCCCTCGCTTAAGCTTAGCAAATCCCCTATGGTCGACAAAGACCCATTGATATTTCTGTTTGATATCTGAGGAAAAAAGGCGCGGGTAGTAAACCGCACTCCCGATCACAAGGATGGGTGCGCCCTCGCCCTCAATTCGATAAGCTAAATCAAAGCCGTCCGAGTGACAGATCCCCGCCCGTTCCATTTCTCACGCCCCCTTTGTTTTCATTATATAAAAAAAGCCTGACGCATGGCGTCAGGCTATCGATATTACCGCTTTAAATCTTCCAGGGTCTTTTCCCATCTGCTCAGCACCTCTTCAGCGCTGTGAAGCTGTATACGGACACCTGAAGTCAAATCAGCGTATTTCGCAACGTCCTCCTTCACTGAAACGATGCGGCAGGAAAAACGGTCTCTTTCATATTCGGCATCTTTCAAAGGCGGTAAAGGCGCGCATTCAAGCTTTACATAATAGGCCGCTCCCTTCCACCACGCCGTGAACTGTGCTTTTCCTGTGCGAAGGATGTTGGCCGAAGTCATTGTGTTTTTCCACAGAGCGATTCGGATATCAGTTCGGCTCAGCGCGATGATTTCACCTGCACTGATCATAGCGGCATGCGGCCAGCCATCCTCTGATACTGTTTGCAGAACGAAGGCCTCATGCTGCTTCTCATTCAGGCAGCTCCCGTCAAGCAGCTCAAAGAGACGGTCTGACATACAGTTCACGCGGATCAAGCCTTTCGTTCCGGCACCGCCGGAACTTCAATTGCTGTTTCTGTTTCCTTTGGATCAATTTTAAACGCTGGATTGTATTTTTCGGCATTTGTAATGCTTTCCGGTTCACAGGATCTCCATGTAAAAAAGCATGTTTGGCACTGATAAACTTCCCATGCGCCTTCTACAGGCGATTTGCTCATGACTTCTCCCTTTTTTGAGTCGCATCGAGGACATGTATGCATTTCGAACATCCTTTCCTTATTTATTCATTAAGTCCATTAGTTTTTGTTCCCATTCTTTCGTTGTTAGCGGAGAATCAAGCGGCTGTGAATAATGGCCTCTTGTTTCCGGCGCAACCGGTGTAGTGGCGTCGAGAATCATTTTGTGAGTGATTCCTGATGGATTGGATCCCGGATCAAGCGGCAGGACAGATAAGTCCGGAATGATGACCGCATCGTGTTTCGGATGCATTTTGGTCGAAAGCGCCCACATGACCTGCGGAAGGTTGAATGGATCGACATCCTCATCAACGACAATGACCATTTTGCAGTAGCCGAGTCCGTGCGGCGTTGTGAGTGCGCGCATGCCGACCGCTTTCGCAAATCCGCCATAGCGGGTTTTTGTGGAAACAATCGCGATTAAACCGTGTGTGTACATGGCGTTCACTGCCACAATTTCGTTCGGATACGCTTCTTTTAACTGCTGATAAAGCGGTACGCATGTGTTAATGCCGATCATGTAATCGCATTCTGTCCAAGGCATGCCTAAGTATAAATGTTCAAAGATCGGATTGTTTCTGTGATAGACGCGTTTAATTTTGATAATCGGCATGCTGCGTCCGCCGGAATAATGGCCTGTGAATTCACCAAACGGCCCTTCATATTCGCGCTCTCCGGCAATAATCTCACCTTCAAGCACCACTTCAGCACCCCACGGAACATCAAGATCAGACAGCTTTGATTTGACGATGCGATATGGTTCGCCTTGAATAGCGCCTGCCATTTCGTATTCTGATTGATCATAGAGAAGCGGAGTCGATGCCGCCGTTGTAATGACCGGCTCACAGCCGAGCGCAATGGTGACCGGAAGATTGATGCCGCGTTCTTCAGCTTGGCGCAGATGGATTGCAATATCGTGCTGCGGGACAGGCTGAATGCCAAGGCGGTCTTTTCCTTTGACTTGCATTCTGTAAATGCCGACATTTTGTTTGCTGAAGTTGTCAGGGTCCTCAAGATCACGGGAAATAACACACGCTTTGTCTAGATAGTAGCCTCCGTCTCCTTGGTTTATTCTGAAAAGAGGCAGTATATCGAACAAATTGATATCTTCTGTGATTTCATTTTCATGAAATGGCGCTGTTTCCTCACGTTTGACCGGCATCGGAAATTGGTCATAACGCTTTGCGAATTCAAAAAACTGTTCTTTTACCGGTGTGTCTTTCGGCATGCCCAGCATCATTGCATGGTTTGGCCAAGAGCCGATGACATTCATCGCAATTCGTGCGTTATGATAGCCGTAAATGTTGTTAAATAAGAGCGCGGGGCTTTTATCGCCAAGATTGCTGGCTGCCCGTGCGGCGGCCCCTAAATCCGGTTCCGGCTTTACCTCTTCATTCACTGTAAGCAGCTGTCCTTCTTTTTCAAGGGCAGCGAGAAATTCTCTGAAATCTTGATAAGCCATGATCAAGCTCCTCCTTTTTGTTTTTCAATCCCATTCCAGCGCTTCGCTTCAGGAAGCCGAATGCCGAATTGGTCCAACGTTCTGAATACAATATGGTCAACCATTTCCTCTAAGCTGCTCGGCTGATTATAAAATGCCGGCATCGGAGGAAGAATGATGGTGCCCATTTTCGTAAGCGCTAGCATATTTTCGAGATGAATCTGGTTCAAAGGCGTCTCTCTCGTTAAGAGGACGAGTTTTTTTCTCTCCTTGAGCATGACATCCGCCGCACGTGTCAGCAGATTATCCGCCATGCCGGTGCGAATGCTTGCGAGAGATTTCATGCTGCACGGCGCAACAATCATTCCATCGGTATCAAACGACCCGCTTGAAATGGCTGCCGCCTGATCCTTATGTGAGTAAGTGTATGTGGCCAGTTGTTCTACTTCTTGTAACGTATAGCCTGTTTCGTGTTTGATCGTGACGTTTGCCCAAGGAGACACAACGAGATGGGTTTCCACTCCGGCGGCCTTCAGCCACTGCAGCAGCCTGACCCCGAAAATGGCCCCTGTTGCCCCTGTCATTCCGACAACGAGTTTCACTTTGCCCCCTCCTTTACGCTTGAATTCTGCTTTCATTTCAATCATACTCCTGATATATCCATATGAAAAATATCTATTAAATCTATATTTAATACCTAAAAGGTATGATAAGGAGGCGCTTTCTTTTGGACATTCGCCAGCTTCGATACTTCATTACCATTGCCCAAGAACAGAAAATCACGTCCGCAGCCAAAAAGCTTCACATGGCGCAGCCGCCTTTAAGCAGGCAGCTCAAACAGCTGGAGGACGAACTTGGTGTTGTTCTGTTTGACCGGAACAAGAAAAAACAAATGACTCTTACATATGAAGGAGCTGTTTTTCTAAAAAGAGCAAAAGAGATTCTGCATAGGTTTGAAGATGCAGTCATTGAGGTACAGGAGCTGAAGGAGGAAGTAGCCGGCACACTTGCCGTGGGATCAACGATTTATTGCGCGGCTCTGATGCTTGAAAAAGTAACACAGATCAAAGAGAGATACCCCCATCTCACCTTTAATATTTGGGAAAATGAACCCGCGACACTGTTGGAACTGCTGGAAAGCCGGCAAATCGATGCGGCGGTCACGACAACACTGATCAAAAGTGACACGGTACAATTCAAACAGCTTGATGACATTCCATGTGTGCTCGTGCTTTCAGATGAAGCCGGATATCCGTGCGGAGACACCATTAAGATGGAGGACATTCCTTCATTTCCGCTGATCCTGCTGCGGCCTGTCAACGGAAAAGGCGTCTATAATCAGGTCATGAATGAATTTCATCGTTTGAATCTGGAGCCGCGCATTGTTTGTGAATGCCACGACTCTGCAACTTTGCTCAGCCTCGTGTCATCCGGATTCGGTGCGTCTATTTTGCCCGTCACAATGATTCCCGTTCATATGAGAAATCACGTTCACACCGTCCATATCGAAAATAATCCCTTCATTATGACACCGGCTGTCATGTGGAGAACGGACAGTTATTTGCCTAAACCGGCACAGCAATTTTTGGATTTATTTTAAAAGAATTTGCCTTATGAAAACCAATTACTTGACTCATACTAAAAAAAAGTTATCCTTTAGATTTGTAAGCTATTTTTTTATTTCAATAAAATCAACCAGAAAAGTGGGGAATAAGATGAAAAAAGCATTATTGGCTTTATTCATGGTCGTAAGTATTGCAGCTCTTGCAGCTTGCGGAGCAGGAAATGACAATCAGTCAAAAGATAATGCCAAAGATGGCGATCTTTGGGCTTCAATTAAGAAAAAAGGTGTGCTCACAGTCGGAACGGAAGGAACATATGAGCCGTTCACTTACCACGACAAAGACACTGATAAACTGACTGGCTATGATGTCGAAGTTATCACAGAAGTCGCAAAACGCCTCGGGCTTAAAGTCGACTTTAAGGAAACACAGTGGGACAGTATGTTTGCCGGCCTGAATTCCAAACGGTTTGACGTTGTTGCCAACCAAGTCGGAAAAACAGATCGTGAAGACAAATATGATTTCTCAGATAAATACACAACATCAAGAGCTGTTGTCGTAACGAAAAAAGACAACAACGATATTAAGTCTGAAAAAGACGTAAAAGGAAAAACGTCAGCTCAATCACTGACAAGCAACTACAACAAATTAGCTACAAATGCCGGCGCTAAAGTAGAAGGCGTTGAAGGTATGGCGCAGGCCCTTCAAATGATCCAGCAAGGCCGCGTCGATATGACATACAACGATAAGCTTGCCGTATTGAACTACTTAAAAACATCTGGCAATAAAAACGTGAAAATCGCGTTTGAAACAGGTGATCCTCAGTCAACATATTTCACGTTCCGTAAAGGAAGCGGCGAGGTTGTTGATCAAGTCAACAAAGCATTAAAAGAAATGAAAGAGGACGGGACTCTTTCTAAAATTTCTAAAAAATGGTTCGGCGAAGATGTTTCTAAATAATCTGCCGGCATTGACGCTTGGCACGGCGATCCCGTGGGATCTGGTGCAGCAGTCATTCTGGCCGATACTTTCAGGGGGAATCTACTATACGATTCCCCTTACGATTCTTTCCTTTATATTCGGAATGATCCTGGCGCTGATTACGGCGCTTGCCAGAATGTCGAAAGTGAGACCTTTGAGATGGGTGTTTAGTGTATACGTATCCGCAATACGCGGCACTCCTCTTCTCGTTCAATTGTTCATCATTTTCTATCTGTTCCCGGCCTTTAACGTCACATTAGATCCATTTCCAAGCGCAGTTATCGCCTTTTCATTAAACGTCGGCGCCTATGCATCTGAAATCATTCGGGCATCTATTTTATCCGTGCCGAAAGGGCAATGGGAAGCCGGCTACACAATTGGCATGACACATCAAAAAACGCTGTTCCGCGTCATTTTGCCGCAGGCGTTTCGTGTGTCGATCCCGCCATTATCCAATACCTTTATCAGCCTGATTAAAGATACATCCCTCGCCTCTCAAATTCTGGTCGCTGAGCTGTTCAGAAAAGCCCAGGAAATCGGCGCGCGGAATCTTGATCAAATTTTAGTGATCTATATTGAAGCAGCCTTTATTTATTGGATTATCTGCTTCCTGCTCTCACTCGTCCAGCATGTCATCGAACGGCGTCTTGACCGCTACGTGGCCAAATAAGGAGGTTCCGAGTATGCTTACCGTTAAAGGATTAAACAAATCATTCGGTGAAAATGAAATTTTAAAAAAGATAGATATGAAGATTGAAAAAGGAAAAGTCATCGCCATACTTGGGCCTTCAGGTTCAGGGAAAACGACGCTGCTCCGCTGCCTGAACGCTCTGGAGATCCCGAATCGCGGAGAGCTTGCATTTGATGATTTCTCCATCGATTTCTCCAAAAAGGTGAAACAGGCAGATATCCTAAAGCTTCGCCGAAAATCCGGAATGGTGTTTCAGGCGTATCACCTGTTCCCGCACCGCACAGCCCTCGAAAACGTGATGGAGGGCCCTATTCAGGTGCAAAAACGGAACAAAGAGGAAGTCAGAAAAGAAGCGATTCAGCTTCTTGATAAAGTCGGATTGAAGGACAAAATGGATTTATATCCGTTCCAGCTTTCCGGCGGCCAGCAGCAGCGCGTCGGCATCGCCCGCGCACTGGCGATTCAGCCTGAGCTCATGCTGTTTGACGAACCGACCTCAGCGCTTGATCCCGAGCTTGTCGGAGAGGTGCTGAAGGTTATCAAGGACTTGGCCAATGAAGGCTGGACCATGGTCGTCGTGACCCACGAAATCAAGTTCGCGCAGGAAGTTGCGGATGAAGTCATCTTCATCGACGGCGGCGTTATCGTGGAGCAAGGACCGCCGGAGCAAATTTTCACTGCACCAAAAGAAGAACGGACACAGCGGTTCTTGAACCGGATTTTGAACCCGCTGTAATAAGAAAAACAGGGCGCCAGCGCCCTGTTTCAGATTATTGACAAAATCCTAAAACGATTTTCGTTTTAGGATTTTGTGATTTTCAGCGTGATTGAAAACCTTTGAAGTCTAGGAAGGGCGAGCATTGGAGCACAGCGAATGTTAAATTCGTGAGCACCGAAGCACAGGCCTGACAACGAATGCAAGGGTTTGCCAACACGCTGAAACAGGGCGCCCGCGGCGGCCCTGTTTTTTTGTTGAGCCCCTTTCGCCTATTCCGCCCTTCTGTCAGATGTGCTACAATGACAATCGACTGATTTTTACGAAAGAAGGGACCTCACGTGAAGCAAGAACTTGTTCTGCGCTGGACATTTTATTTTGCCGGTTTGATCATTTTGGCTTTTGGTGTATCCCTGACGATAGAAGGAAAAGCACTCGGCATTAGTCCGTGGGATGCATTTCATTACAGCCTGTTTCAGCACTTCGGGCTTACCGTCGGCCAGTGGTCCATCATTATTGGAGCGCTCATCGTCGGATTCACGTCATTGTTTACGAGAGCTTGGCCGAAAATTGGTGCCCTCCTGAATATGGTGCTCATTGGTGTATTTATAGATTTTTTCAATTTCATTCTGCCTGCCCCCTCGACCTACACAGGCTCGATCATCGTCTTCTCTCTAGGCGTGGTGCTGATCGGTTACGGCGTCGGTGTTTATGTATCAGCAGGCCTTGGCGCGGGGCCGCGTGATTCACTGATGATGCTGATTACAGAAAAAACCGGCTGGAATGTGCAATGGGTGCGGAACGGCATGGAAATAACCATTTTGTTTGCGGCATGGGGCATGGGCGGGCCGATCGGTTTTGGCACCATTTTGACCGCCATCCTCACCGGACTTATTTTGCGCTTTTCATTGCCCCAGTCAATCCAGCTGCTGAATTATGCTGTGGCAAGGCGGACAGCCGCTGTGAAAGCATCTCCGCCTGTACACTAAAACAAAGCCGCCTTGGCTTTGTTTTTTTATTTTCTCCTCTATATGAGTCTTGTGGAAGTATGATAGGATGGTTTTGACAATCTTTTGCAGACGGAGGATCTAGAATGAAGATTTACGGAATTTATATGGACCGCCCGCTTTCACAGGAAGAAAATGAACGGTTCATGTCTTTCATATCACCTGAAAAACGGGAGAAATGCCGGAGATTTTATCATAAAGAAGATGCTCACCGCACCCTGCTGGGAGATGTGCTCGTTCGCTCAGTCATAAGCAGGCAGTATCAGTTGGACAAATCCGATATCCGCTTTAGCACACAGGAATACGGGAAGCCGTGCATCCCTGATCTTCCCGACGCTCATTTCAACATTTCTCACTCCGGCCGCTGGGTCATTGGTGCGTTTGATTCACAGCCGATCGGCATAGATATCGAAAAAACGAAACCGATCAGCCTTGAGATCGCCAAGCGCTTCTTTTCAAAAACAGAGTACAGCGACCTTTTAGCAAAAGACAAGGACGAGCAGACAGACTATTTTTATCATCTATGGTCAATGAAAGAAAGCTTTATCAAACAGGAAGGCAAAGGCTTATCGCTTCCGCTTGATTCCTTTTCAGTGCGCCTGCACCAGGACGGACAAGTATCCATTGAGCTTCCGGACAGCCATTCCCCATGCTATATCAAAACGTATGAGGTCGATCCCGGCTACAAAATGGCTGTATGCGCCGCACACCCTGATTTCCCTGAGGATATCACAATGGTCTCGTACGAAGAGCTTCTATAAATGGCTCATCAACAGCTTGACACCGCGCTCAATATCTTCCGTTTTCACATTGGAAATATTGATTTTTAATAGATTTTCTTTCGGATAATCTGATAAATAATGACGGTCTATCGCCTCAAGGAGAACCCCTTGTTTTTTCAGTCTATGAATCACTCTTGAGGCGGGCAGATCCTGAGGAAGCACCAGATGGGTGTGCATACAGGGTGCCTGCCCGCTGGAGAACGTAAAGCGTCCGCTTCCCAGCTGCCTGTGAGTTCGAATGGCTTGATGTAGCCTCAGCGACCGCTCTTTATAAGAATCTCTGATTTTCTCCTTATGCCTGCCATACATACCGCTTTTCAGGTAAATCTCCAATGCCGCTTGAGAAATCATCGAACAGTCGATGTCGTTCAGTTTTTTGTACGCATAGAACGTGTCAGTCAGCGCTTCGGGCAAAACAGCCGCCCCCACGCGGAGGCCGGGGAACATCATTTTCGAGAAGCTTTTCAAATAGATGACATGTGAGGACAGATCATATGCGTACAGCGGATCTGCCTTTTTATTTTCCTCCAGATCACCGAGGTAATCATCCTCAACGAGATAGACATCATACGCTTCTGCCAGTCTCACAAGCTCCTGTTTATCACGCTCTGACAATGAGCACCCAAGCGGGTTATGGAAGCGCGGCATCGTATAAAAAAATTTAATCGATTCTGTTTGAAATAACCGCTCAACCTTGGCTATATCAAGCCCTTCTTCTGTTCGTTTCACCCCGATGGCGGGAATCCCAAGTGTCTCAAGCTGTTCGACCATCAAATGGTAGCCCGGCTGTTCAATGGCGATCTTCTCTTTCCCATTTGGGAACGGCATGGCACAAAGCAAGGATAACGCCTGCTGGACACCTGATGTAATGAAAATATGCCGTTCATCCGCAAATACCTGTTGAGTGGCCAAGAGCTTTTGGAGTACGCGGATGAGTGATGGAAGCCCCTTTGGCGTCCCATAAATAAACAAATCGTTTTTGTATGTATCAATCGCTTTGTTGATGCAGTGCTGAAAATCAAGATACGGAAACACATCTGGGTCCGGCGCAGATGTGGCAAAGTCGATGGGGCCAGGCTGCCCGCTTCTTGATTTCCCTGTCTTTTTCACAATATAATAGCCGCTTTTCGGAACAGAATAGATAAGGTGGCGCTTTTCCAGCTCCTGCAGCGCGCGGATCACTGTGCTTTTGCTGACTTGGTAGCGGGCGGACAGCTGACGGATAGATGGAAGCCTGTCTCCTTCTTGATAGGCGGTGCTTTGCATTATCTCCTCTATCCTCGTTAATAGACTCATATATTTCTCCATGCCTTCTCCCCCTGTTTTGTACCGGTACAGTTCATTGTTTTTCTCATTGTACCGTTCTGACCGCGGCCATACAATAAAGGGAGCGACCGGCGCTGCAATTCAGGTAAAGGAGCCCTTCCCATTATGGTTAAACATCAGCAAGCCCCCGCTTATATAGCGGCTATTTTATATTCGTTCATTATCGGTTTATCCTTTCTATTCGTAAAAATCGCACTGCAAACAGCAGAGCCGTTTGATATTTTGGCGCATCGGTTCACCATTGCGTTTGCTGCGGCCACTATACCGATCTTATTCGGCTGGGTAAAGCTATCAATCCGCATAAAGGACGTCATTGCCATTTTGCCGCTCGCCCTGCTGTATCCCGCGTTATTTTTCAGCTTTCAGGCATTCGGCCTTGTGTACTCGTCCTCCTCTGAAGCGGGAATTATTCAGGCAGCCATTCCGATTTTCACGATGGTCTTTGCCGCTTATGTTTTAAAGGAACGCCCAACGTGGACGCAAAAGGGGTTCACGGTTTTATCCGTTGCCGGCGTCATGTTTATTTTTGTGATGAAAGGCGTTGACGTGGAATCAGCCAGCTTAAAAGGGTCTTTGCTGATCCTATTGTCTGCTTTGTCTTCAGCGATGTACAATACTGCTGCCAGAAAAATGACGCAGCGGTTCAAGCTGACCGAGCTCACCTACATCATGTCAGCCATCGGCTTTGTCGTCTTCAACGCCATCGCCCTTGTGCGTCACGGAGTGGCGGGAACAGTCGGCACTTATTTTCTGCCGTTCCGGGAGCCCGGCTTCGTTCTCGCCATTGTGTATTTGGGCGTGCTGTCTTCACTTGTCACTTCATTTCTGTCTAACTATACGCTGTCGCGAATTGAGGCGTTTAAAATGAGTGCTTTTAATCATGTATCTACCATTGTGACGATGATTGCAGGAGTTGTGATTCTCAACGAAAGCCTGGTCTGGTACCATCTTGCCGGGGCTGTTTGTATTATGATTGGCGTGGTGGGGAGCAATATCAATCTGGAGAAAAAAACAAAGCGCCCTGGTATACCTGCAAAAAAATGAAAAATTATGCTAGACTGAAAGGAAAAACATGGTTAGAGGTGTAGGTTTACCGTATGATTCAATATGCTAGTGAAAGTATCAATCTTCCAGGAGAAATCGCTTTTAAGGATGTAAGAGAAATCTTTTTTTATCAATTCGCAAAAATATCATGCTTTTACTTTCTGTTGTTTTGCGCCATATTTGCTGCAGTTAACTTCATTAATGGATGGCCCCGTATCGTTTATGGCAGTGACGCGCTTAACTTGTTTATGAACAGTATGTTGATTATCGTGATGTCAGTTCTGTTTACACTGCTGCTCCTCCTTCTTCTATATGTGAAGTTTTCCAGAGCATACAAGAAGAACGAACGGATGAAATCTAAAAGAACATATACCCTCAATCAAGAAGGAATCTGTATAAGTTCTAAAAAATATAACCTCATTTTCAATTGGAATGAAATCACAGCTGTTTTCGAATATAAGAATATCTTCCGCATCAATACATCCAGCAGCCAATATATTGCGATCCCCAAACATTTTTTTCACTCCGAAGAGGAGATGAACAGATTCAAGGGGATTATCCTTAAAAATACCGAAACAAAAAAACTCAAATTTAAAAAGGATCAGCATTGACAGTGCTGATCCTTTTATATTGAATGGTGGGTTTCTTTTGCCTTCTGTTTATCTAAAAACGGCACCAGCTCTATTACAGCCGATAAACCCACAAACACGATGCACACAGCGACAATCAGCAAATAACCATGAGTCATGTCAAAAAACAAACCGCCCGCATACACGCTGAGAGCTCCGGCAACCTGATGGATAAAGAAATTGATGCCTAACAGCGATCCGATCAATCCTGTTTGATAGCTTTCCGAAATTGACGCCGCGGTCAGCGGGATCACGCCTGTGTAACTGAGCCCGAATAACAGGATAAACCCGAAGTACCAAAGGTCGCTGTGATGAATTCCGAGAATGGGAATGAGCAGGCAAATGAGGCTGAGCAGCCGAATGAAAAATAAGATGGATAGCATGACGCTTCTGCTGCCGAGGAGATCTGACAGCCAGCCCGCCAATAATCCGCCAATGATGATAAACGCCCCGAACGCGGCCATCATTCCGTTGACATGAGAGACATGCGCATCCTTCAGTATCGGGACGAGGTGAGCATCAATAATTCCCATTGTAAATCCGCAAGTAAACACGCCGAAGTACAGGATATGAATGAGGCGGGATTGCTTCATCACGTTCCAAAACCCCCGCCAATCATAAGATTTTTTCACAGACTCCGCTTGCGCATGTGGCGGGTGCTTCATCCCAAAGACGAGGAGCGGCAGCAGAACAGCCGCCATGACGATTCCCAAAATGGTATAGGTGCTCTGCCAGCCGGCATGATACGGAGCCGCAGCCCAAATGGGCGAGAGAAGCAGCAGGCCCGCAGAGTTGGCATTGGTCAAAATAGCAAGCGCCAGGCCTTTGTGTGTGTCAAACCAACGGCTGATGAAGTACTGGGTCGTCACGCCGACCGCGCAGGAATAGCCGATTCCGCCAAGCACACCGTAAATGGCGGAAAACACATGAACATTCGGTGAATAAGGAAGCACCAAAAAGCTTGCGCTGATGCAGACAGCTCCAAGCGCCATAATTTTTCTGACACTGAAACGGTCGATAAAAAAACCGACAAAAAACTGGACGATGCCGGTTGTGATCATAAAAATGCTGACAGAAACCGAGATCAGCGACCTGTCGGCATGGAAGGCATCTGCCATTGGCAGCATAAAAAATTGAAAGGAATTTCTGAATGAGTTCATTCCGATGGCGAAAACAAACGTAAACAGCAATACAAACCATTTCATCCTGGGAGACGTGCGCATGTTTCGACCTTCCTTTATTTGAGTATTTCGACTATTATACCATGCAAAAATTGGCATTCAACATAAAAAAAAGCGGAACAGCCGAAGCTGTCCGCTTTTGATCACGGTTGAATGATCGGATGCTGATTCAAGATCGCAAAAATCCGTTCTGCGACTTCTTCCGTTTGTGACAGCAGGAACATGTGCCCGCCGTCAAATTGATGGAATGTGATGTCTTTTGCCCACTTCTTCCACCCTTCCGCATCTCGTATGCACTTTTTATCATCAAGCCCGTTAAAGACATGAACAGGCGACTGGATCTGGGCCAGATCGTAAAGCTCAAATTGTTCAAGAGCCCGGTAATCTGATCGGAAAGAAGGCAGGAAAAAGGACATGATCTCCTTATTTTCAACAAGCTCTGCGGGCATTCCGCCTAATTGGATAATATGATAGAGAAACTGATCATCAGGCAGGTGGGACACTTTCTTCCGCTGAATATGAGGCGGCTGGATTGCAGAAATGATAACCGCCTGCGGAAAGATGCCTTCACGCTCAAGCTTTTGCGCCAGCCTGAAGGTGATCATTCCGCCCATACTGTGTCCGAACAGCACAAACGGCCGATCAGGGCGAAGGTTCAGTTCTTGCTTGTACAAATCCGTCAGCTCTTCAAGATCCTCAATAGCTGACGTTTGATTCGTGCCGTGTCCCGGCGGCTCGGCAGCGAGCATCTCGCACTCCCCCTGCAAAAAAGCATGGAGAGGGCGAAACGACGCCGAGTAGCCGCCGGCAAACGGAAAACAGATGAGCTGCGTTTTTTCCGACGCATCAAATGATTTGAAGAGTTGGCTCATTGGCTGTCTCCTCCTTTCATCACTTCTTTTATGAAACCGTTACGGTTTGTGTATTAAGAAATTCGAGCAAAATCTCCGCATTCCTATCTAGCGTTTCGCCCTGCAGCATTTCTGCGTGTGTTCCGAAGCCTCTTTTCATACGGTAAGCACCTGTTGTAGCTTCTTCCCATGATGCAAGCCATTCCGGCATGTCAAAATCAGCGCCGGAAGTCAACAGATCAATATCTGCTTTCACCTGGCCTGTGCTGATCAGATTGACGTAGTATGAGTAAAAGGCATGTGTTTTTTTCTTGAGGCCTTGTTTGACGGCTTCGCTGTTGAGCGCTTCATTGTCCCGATTGACATTCATCAACGCTTCGACATCACTTTCAACCGTGCGTCCGTCCAGATCACTGACACCTTGTTTTTTATAGGAATCGACCATGATGATCCGCTGAACAATACGGCCTTGTTCCTCAAGCTTTTTCGCAGCTTCAAACGCCAGGCTGCATCCCGCTGAATATCCAAACAATGTTAAAGGCCCTTCCGGCTGCAGCTTCTGGATCAAATCCGCATAGCGGTCAAGCCGGTCTTCCTCCTCAATAAAATCAAAGGCGCACAGCTTGTATGACGGCAAGCGGCTGGATAGATTTTGGTACATAAGGCCATAGCCCAAGACCGGCGGGAATGCGAAAATGATCTGCTCCTGATCCTGATTCATTATCGTTACATTCTGCAAGCCATCAGGGCCCCCGTTTTTCACATACGCTGAAATGCCGGCGATCGTCGGCGCTTCAAACAAAAGCTTTACTGGAAGATCAATCCCGAGCTCTTTCTTGATGCGGGAAGCGGCGGTCATTGCCTTCAAGGAATGCCCTCCGAGCGCAAAGAAATCGTCATGAATGCCAATTTGCTTTCTGCCGAGAACCTCAGACCAGATTTGTGCGATTGTTTCCTCCATCTCGTTCCGCGGTCCAATCCATTCTTCCGCCAGCTGATCCTGATCAGGTTTTGGGAGCAGCCGTTTATTGACTTTCCCGTTCGTCGTTAAAGGAAGCTCATCCAAGAAGGTAAAGGTTTGCGGCACCATGTAAGCAGGAAGCTGTTTTTTCAGGTGCGCCTTCACGTCCTCAGCTGAAAGCTGCGTCCGGTTCACGAGGTAGGCATTGATTGATGCATCGCCAGACTCATGGCGGTCCGCCACAACGACCGCATCTTTCACACCTGGGTATTCCTGCAGCTGCTTTTCGATTTCTTCAAGCTCAATCCGGTGTCCGCGTATTTTGACCTGGTCGTCAATACGGCCGGCGTATTCAATCGTTCCATCCGGCAGCCAGCGCGCTAAATCCCCTGTGCGGTAAAGCGTCTCTCCCGGCTTGAACGGGTTCTTGATAAACTTTTCCTTCGTGAGGTCAGCACGATTTACATACCCTTTTGACACGCCCATTCCGCTGATGCACAGTTCACCGATCGCCCCGAATGGCTGGAGCTGGCTTTGCTCGTTCAGAATATAAACACTGGCATTGCTGATCGGCTTTCCAATCGGCAATGAGGAGATGGAATCCGGTATATCATGCACGACGTGAGCTGTCGCAAACACTGTTCCCTCAGTCGGCCCGTAGCAGTTAATCAGCTTGCCCGGCCCCATGACCCGCAGCGCTTTTCTGACATGAGGCACTGACGCGCGCTCTCCGCCGAATAATATACAGCGAAGCCCCTTCATCCAATCCTCTCCCGCATCTGTGAGAAGATTAAATAGTGCGGTTGTCGCAAACATGACATTGACATTCTCTTGCAGGATCAGATCTGTGAGCCGTTCTGTATCAAGCAGCGTATGTTCATCTGCGATAATGAGCCGTGCCGCATTCAGCATAGAAGCATAGAAATCAAAGGTAAATGCATCAAAGGCGTAATTCGAAACAGACAAGAACGTATCCTGATCAGAAAATGCCATGTAGTCTACATGCTTGACCAATCCTTGAATATTGGCATGAGTGGTGATATTGCCTTTTGGCTTTCCGGTTGTGCCGGACGTGTACATGATATATGCCGGATCATTAGGATCAATCGCGGTTGCAGGATCGCTTGCCTGTTCTTCAAACCGTGTTTGATCATCAATGAAGAGCGTTGTGCCTGTATACGGCAGCTCAGCCGCTTGTTCTTTTATCTCCTGATGCGTCAGAAGACAGGCTGCCGCACTGTCAGCCAGCATATACGAGATTCGGTCCTCTGGCAGCTTCGGATCAACCGGCAGATAGGCTGCTCCCGCCTTTAATACACCGAGAATGCCGATCACCAGTTCAAGTGAGCGCTTCGTGTACAGCGCTACAACAGAGCCTTTGCCCGCACCTTGTTTTTGCAGCCGGCGTGCAAGGCGGTTCGCTTCCTCATCTAATTCGCGATAAGACAGGGTCTGGCCGAAATACGTAAGCGCCGGTGCATCCGGATTGACGTTCACTGCTTCCTTGAACCAATCCGTCAGAGGCTTTGTTTCATGAGCTTGAGCCGGCGGGTTTAAGCCGGTTAGCAAAAATTCTCTCTCCCTGTCGTCAACGATGTTGATCGTGCTGACAGGCTGATCCGGATTCTGGATGAGCTGCTGAATTGCTGTGAGAAGCTGAGATTTCAAGCGCAGGATAAACGCCTCATCAAACACATTCTCGTTATAAGCAAGCTTAATCAGCATCTCATCTCCCGGGGAAGCCATCAGGTTGAGATCATAATTCGACTTCTCAAAAACATGAACATCCACCATATCAAAGCCGTTTTCACTGCTTTCTTCATTTTTCGCATCCTGAAGCGGATAGTTCTCAAAAACAATAATGTGGTCAATCAGTTTCGGCTGATCGGCCTGGCTTTGGATGTCATAAAGCGGCACATATTGATGCGGCTCAGACTGCAGCGATTGCTCCTGCAGCTGCTTGAGCAAGCCGTTAAATGTGATACCCTCAGACAGCTTCACACGTCTCGGGACAACGTTGATAAACAGCCCGACCATATGTTCAACGCCTTTGATTTCCGCGGGACGCCCTGAAACAACTGTACCGAAGGCCAAATCGCCAGACTGCTGATAGCGGCTGATCAATACGCTCCAGACTGCCTGCAGCGCCGTACTTAAAGTGGTATGCTGCGATTTTGCAAGCTCGGTAAAGGCCTTTGTTTCCGCCTCCGGCAGTGAAAAGAGCAGCTCTTTCGGCTCATAGCCGGCCTTTTGTTTCTTTCTTTGCTCCGCAAACGTCGTTTGTCCTTCAAAGTCCTCCAAGTACTCGCGCCAGTAGCGGAGCGATGCTTGTTTATCCTGCTTTTCAAGCCACTTGATGTAGTCTTTATACGGTTTGACGGGGGGCAGGCTGTACGGCTTTTGTTCGCGCAGAGCATTGTATACCTTAAATAGATCCTGTACGACGATGCCGAAGCACCATCCGTCCAAAATAATGTGGTGGTAGCTCCACACCCATTCAAAGCTTTCTTCAGCTTTCTTGAAAATGGCTGCCCGCATCGGAATATCCCGCGTCAAATCAAAACCCCTGATCTTATCCTGTTCTTTGTACTCATTGATTTTGGCTGTTTGCTCGCTGCCCGTTAAGTGTGTCAGATCGATTTCTTCTATATGGAACTGCCGTTTTTTCAATACGACTTGGATAGGTCTTTTTACTTTTTCGTGAATGAACACGGTACGAAATACATCGTACCGGTCCATGATCACATTCATGCTTTCTTCAAGACATTTGATATTCAAGCTGCCTTTTACTTTCATCGTGATTTGTTCAAGGTAAAAGCTTTGGCCGGGATTCAGGATGGCATGAAAAAGCATCCCTTCCTGCATCGGCGATAGGTAATACATATCTTGAACCTGATCCTTGCTAAATTGACTCATATGTTTCGCTCCCGCCTTCTGTAATTCCCTTGCGTTTTATTTTAAATTCTCCTCAAGCATGTCAAAGATATCTCCCATCTCGTCCATTTCAAGGTCTTCGGCGCTAAAGTCGCTTGGTGTGAATTCCTTGTCTTCTTTTTCCGTGCAATGGCGGATTAACATCAGGAGGTTTTCTTTAAACCGTTCCATTCGCTCTTCAATCGTGGCTCTTTCAAACTCCTTTTCATTGTAGGAGCAGGAAAGCACAAACCGGCCATTTCTGATCATGCCGCTGAAGCTTAAAGCGTACAGCGCCTCTGATTCTCCGCTTACTTGGCGCCCCATATCGAAAGCGGACGGTTCAAAGAAATCGGTTTTGACTTCACTGTCGAATTGGCCCAAATAGTTGAAGCTGATCTCCGGTGTGAAGCCCTTTGTTTCCGCTGTTTCTGTGAAATAACGAAGAATGCCGTAGCCAACACCTTTGTCCGGAATGCGGCGCAGGTTTTCTTTGACTGTTTTGATCACAGCCGAGGCATCTGCGTCAGATATGTCGAGCACAACAGGGTATTGTGCCGTAAACCAGCCGACCGTTCTGGAGATATTCACATTCGGGATAATGTCCTCCCGGCCGTGTCCCTCAAGGTTAATGCCAATTTTGGCCCCCTTTGTCCATTCTTTCATTGTCAAACCGAGCGCGCTGAGAAGAATATCGTTGATTTCAGTTCCATATGGCTGATGAACATCTGTTAAAAGATGTTTCGTGTCTTCTTCCGTTAATTCACATAGGACAGATGATGTATCCTTGACGATCCGCTGCTCTGTTTTACAATCCTTCGGTAAAGGAGAAACCTGTTCAGCGGCAATTTGCGACCAGTATTCAGCCTGCTGTAGAAGATGCGCTGATTGGCTGAATGCCGCCAGTTCTTCCGCCCAGTCCTTGAAGGAGTTTGTTTTTTGCGGGAAGACAAGGCTCTCTTCTTTCTCAGCCTGCATGTAGCCTGAAGCAAAGTCTTCAAGCAAAATCCGCCATGACACACCGTCGACCACGAGATGGTGTACAGCAATGAGCAGGTGATCCCCAGCTTCTGTGCGATATTGCTCCGCCTTTAGAAGCGGCCCGTTTTGCAGATCGAGACTGCTCTGCAGCTTGTTCGCGAGAATTTTAATCTGGCTTCTCAGCATCTCTTCATCGGAGCCGTACAGATCCACGATTTCGAAGCTGACCTCGCTCTCACCGATCGGTTGATACGCCTGAACGATGTGCCCGTTTTCCTCACGAAAGACCATACGGAGCGCGTCATGATGCTCGATCAGCGCCTGCAATGTTTTCTCCACCCGTTCAGGATCAAAGCCCTTCTTGGCGTGAAGCATCACCGATTGGTTCCAGTGGTGCTTGTTCGTGAAGTTCTTTTCAAAGAACCAGCGCTGGATCGGCGTCAGGATGACTTCGCCCTCCACCGGGCCTTGGTCTGCCTGTTTGCCTTCGGCACGCTCTACGTACTGGGTGAGCTCTTCGATCGTCGGATGCTGGAAGAGATCTTTCATTTCCAGCTTCCAGCCGTGCTGATTCAAGCGGCTCGCCATTTGAATTCCTTTGATGGAATCTCCGCCAAGCGAGAAGAAATTGTCGGTGACACCGACTTCAGCCATTCCAAGCACGTCCTGCCAGATGCCGGCAAGCAGCTCTTCCATGTCGGTCGTCGGCGCTTTGTATTCTCCGCTTCCCGCTTCGATGTCCGGCTCAGGCAAGGCTTTGCGGTCCACCTTGCCGTTTGCCGTAACCGGAAGCTCGTTCAGCGTCACCCAGAACGCCGGGATCATGTAATCCGGCAGGGTTTCCTTCAGTGCTGATTTCAGCGCTTCTATATCAGCTGTTTCCGGTGTGACATACGCCGCGATCGCTGTATTGCCGCCTTTATCTTTGACAGCTGCTGTTACCGCCGCATCCTGCACCTCAGAAAGCTGGGCGAGCTGGACTTCGATTTCTGAGAGCTCGATCCGGTAGCCGCGGACCTTGACCTGCTGGTCGATCCGGCCGATGTATTCGATGCCGCCGCCCGTCCATTTCACCAAATCGCCGGTGCGGTACATGCGCTCACCAGGCACAAACGGATCAGCGACAAACCGCTTCGCGGTTTCGTCTTCTCGATTCAGATAGCCGCGTGCCAGTCCGCGCCCCGCCACGCAAAGCTCTCCGGCTACGCCTTCCGGCTGCACCTGATTGCCCTCGCCGAGAATGTATACTCTCGTATTGGCGATCGCCCGTCCGATGGAAAGCGAGCCTTCCTCCGGATGGATTTCTGTACTCGTGGCAACGACCGTATTTTCTGTCGGCCCGTAGTTGTTGACGAGTGTGTACGGCTTTTTCACTGCCCGCTTCAGCTTGTCTCCTCCAGTGAGCAATACGCGAAGTGATGTGTTCTCAAGCTCCATGAACTGTTCCGCAAGCTGTGTCGGCAGGAACGTGATCGTTACGCCGTTCGTTTCGAAGTAATCGTTCAGGCGGACGATATCGAGGCGGATCGCTTCATCAATGACGTGAAGTTCAGCACCGATCGTCCAGGTCGGGAACATCTCCCAAATGGAAGCGTCGAACCCGAAGCCCGCGTACTTCGCACTGCGGTCCTCCGCTGTCATGCTGAACGCGTCGTGGTGCCAGAAGCACAGGTTCACAAGCGCATGGTGCTCGACCATGACACCCTTCGGCTGTCCGGTCGTTCCAGACGTGTAAATCATGTACGCCAAGTTCTCCGCGGTTACAGCCGTCTCTGGATTTCCCTCGTCGTTTTCATCAAGCGGCAGGCTTAGAATCGTGCGGCTTCCGTCGAGAAGAATGACATCTCCCGTAAAGCTGTCCGGCACTGAAATGCCTTCCTGTTTCAAGAGAAGCTTCGCGCCGCTGTCCTGTAAAATATACTCAATCCGCTGATCCGGGTAGTCAGGATCAATCGGCACAAACGCCGCTCCGGCTTTCAAGACGCCGAGCACCGCGGCGGACATTTCAAGCGACGGCTTCGTGAGAATGCCGACGCGGTCATCCGGGCTGATGCCGCAGTCCATCAGAATCCGCGCGAGACGGTTTGCCTTCGCATTCAGCTCGCCGTACGTCCAAGACTGGCCGTTGTATGTGACAGCCGGACAGTCTTTGTGGCACTGGACAGTCTCTTCGAATAGCTGATGAACCGTTTTGTCTGTCGGCACAGGCAGCGCTTTGCCCTTCCATGCCTCAAGAAGTGCTTGCTTTTCTGTCTCTGTGACAAGTGACAGGCTGGAAAGCGGCTGGTTCGGGTTATCCGCAACAGCCTTTAGTAGCCGCAGAACGTATTCGCTCCATTTTTCAACTGTTTCTTTCGCGAACAGATCTGTCGCATATTCGAGCTGCAAGCCAATGCCATTTTCATCAGTAAATCCGCCCAGTGTCAGATCAAACTTAGAAGTTCCCTGATGAGCCTCATAAGGTGAAATGCTCAGATTTTGCAATGTAAGCTGTTCTTTATCAGGGTTTTCTGTCGTCACCATCACATTAAACAATGGGTTTCGGCTCATATCCCGAGGGAGATCAAGCTGATTAACCAGATCTTCAAACGGATACTCCTGATGCTCAAACGCTGACATGTTCGTCTGCTTTGCTTGCTCCAAAAGCTCCGCAAATGTTTGCTGTTCTTTCGCTTCCATTCTCAGGGCAAGTGTATTGACGAACATTCCCGGCATGTCCTGAACATCAGCATTCGTCCGGCCGGCAGTAACGGAGCCGATGACGATATCCCGCTGTCCGGAAATTTTGCTTAAAAAGACGTGGAAAACAGCATGGAGCACCATGTGCAAGGTCGTTCCGGTTTCCGCAAGCAGTTTTTCTACCGCCTTTGCCGTCTCACTTCCCGTACGGAAACGGATCGTATCTCCTTTAAAGCTTTGCACAGGCGGACGGGCATAATCGAGCGGGAGATCAAGCTCTGGCAGCTCGCCAGAAAGAACCGACATCCAATACGCCTCATGCTCCTTCATCCGTTCTTTTTGCTCAGCTTCATTTTGCCAAACGGCGAAATCTTTATAATGAAGCGCCGGCTCCGGAAGCTGTTCTCCTTTGTAAAGCAGCGCCAATTCTTTTACAAAAATGCCTCTTGAGACGCCGTCTGCGATGATGTGATGCATATCTAAAAGCAGCAAATGTTTTTTCGCTTCTATTCGAAGCAAAGCTGCGCGAATGAGCGGTGCGTCGTTTAAGTCGAATGGCCGGATAAATTCCTTAATCTTTTGGTCCGCTTCGTCTTCTTTGGCTTCAAACACATGAAGATCAACCTCCGCCTTCTCAATGATGCGCTGAACAGGCTCACCATTGGCTTCCATAAATGATGTCCGCAATGATTCGTGACGGTTCACAAGCTGATTGAGTGAGTAACGCAGGCGCGAAATATCAAGCTCTCCTTCCATTAGAAGAACAGATGGCATGTTGTAGCTTATCGTCTGGCGGTCAAGCTGATTGAGCACGTACATCCGTTTCTGTGCGGATGACAATGGATATATAGCCTGCTTGTCAGCCGGTTTGAGGACTTGATGGCCGCCTGAAACGGCAGACGCCTCCATATAAGCCGCCAGCTGGCGAACAGTCGGCTGCTCGAACAGTGCTTTAAGCGGTACGCTTTTCTCCAATTCCGCCTGAATGTTGGCAATCAGCATCATCCCTTTTAATGAATGGCCGCCTAAATCGAAAAAATTGTCATCAATGCCGATGGCTTCTATGCCAAGTGTTTTCTGCCAAATGCGGCATAAACTTTCTTCAAGCGCTGTCTCCGGTGCGGCCAAGGCCTTGCCTCCGGATTGTGCCGCGTTAGGCTTCGGCAGAGCGTTTCTGTCGGTTTTTCCGTTTGCCGTCAGCGGAATCGCGTCAACCTGCACAAAGAAAGCAGGGATCATATGAGACGGCAGTGTTAGGGAAAGCTGGTACCGGAGCTCTGCTTTTTCAATATCTTGATCCGACGTATAATACGCGCAAAGCTCTTGAAGACCGCCCTCGGAAACCGCTAGTACAACCGCTTCTTGAATTCCGCTGAGGCTGAGCATGACCGTTTCAATTTCTTTCGGCTCAATGCGGTAGCCTCGGATTTTCACCTGATCATCAGCCCGGCCGATAAATGCAAGCGTACCGTCAGAAAGTCTTCGTACGACATCTCCGGTTTTGTACATGAGGCTTCCCGGCGAATATGGATTTTCTACAAATCTCTCGGCTGTCAGCTGAGGCCTGTTGAGATACCCTCTCGCAAGCCCCTGTCCCGTGATATAGAGCTGTCCGCTCGCTCCCGGCGGCACAAGCTTCAATGCTTCATTTAAGACAAGCGCGCCGGCATTCGCAATCGGGCGTCCGATTGTCGGGCGTTTCGCAAATGCATCCGGCTCAGACAGATCAACCCGCCCGGCAATGGCGCCGATCGTTGCTTCTGTCGGGCCGTAGTGATTGATAAATTCGGTATGTCCATACATCTTACGGAAGGCGAGAACATCAGTCGGGATGATTTTTTCTCCTCCCAAGACGATCAAGCGCAAGGATTCAAAGTTCGCATCTTTCGCAAAACTGGCGGTGTTCACTATTGTATGGAACAGAGACGGTGTCAGCTTGATATATGTGATCCCATGCTCCTTGATATAGTGCGCTATTTCATCCGGCGCCGTATAGGTTTCCTTCTGGACGATATGGAGCTCGCCCCCGCCCAGAAGTACAGGGAACATGCTCGTATAGCCAAGGTCAAATGCGTAAGATGAAAGCAATACAGTCTTATCATTTTCCGTCAGGCTCGCCTCTTCACTAAACCAAGAGACATAGTTTGTCAGATTACGATGCTCAATCTGCACGCCCTTTGGCTTTCCGGTCGTACCGGACGTATAAATGACGTATGCAAGATTGCGAGACCCGGAAATGGATGATGGGCGCTCCTTGCTTTCATTTCTCCATTTACCGTCATCAAGGCTGACGATTGTCCCTTCATATTGCCCAATAGCCGTCATGTTTCTTTCATTCACGACCGCAATTTTTGCTCCGCTGTCCTCTAATGAATAACGGATTCGTTCTTCAGGTGTATCAGGATCAATCGGAAGGAAAGCTGCCCCCGCCTTCATGACACCGAGAATCGATACCATGACTTCAGCTGACCGGTCCATAACAATCGCGACGATGTCTTCATTTCCGGCCCCTTGGGCACGAAGATGATGCGCCAGCTGGTTCGCCTGTTCATCAAGCTCGCGATAGGTCAGCAGATTTCCGCCAGCCTTCACCGCAGGATGGTCAGGTGTTTGCTGGGCCTGTTTTTCAAAAAGAGCGGCAAAGGTTGCTTCGGTAATTTGAGTCATATGTCTTTCTTCTAGCAAAGCAGCCGTTTCTGCAGATGAAAGCAGATCTACATCAGACAGCCGAACGTTCGGATTAGCCGCGGCCGCTTTGATGATATTGACAAAGTGGCGGCTCCAGCGGCGGATCGTCTCGTCCTTAAACAAGGCAGTCGCATAGTCAAAGCTTAGGCCGATATCCTCTTCACGCTCGACCGCCTCCAAGGAAAGATCAAATTTCGCAACATGATGAAGCATGGAATACGAGGAAATCTTCAAATCTCCTAATCTTAATGAAGGAATCTCCATATTCTGCATGTTGAACATCACGCTGAACAGCGGACTTCTGCTTGTATCCCTTGTAAGCGGAAGCTTTTCAATCAACTCCTCAAGCGGATAGCTCTGGTGCTCGAATGCTTGAAGGCTGGCTGTTTTGACCTCTTCAAGAAATTGCGCGAAGGTTTTATCTCCCGCTGGTGCCGTTCTGAGTGCCACCGTGTTGACAAACATACCCGGCACACCTTGCAGATCAGGATGTGTTCTGCCAGCTGTCGGCGAGCCAACAATGATATCATCCTGTGACGCGTACTTGGAAAGGAGTACATTGAACGCCGCCAGCAAAAACATGTACATTGTCGTATCTGTTTCTGCCATGAGCGATTTGATTTGAGCCGTGATTTGCTTATCAAGCCCAAACATCACGCGCTCTCCCGCAAAGCTCCGTTCAGCTGGCCGCTCGAAATCCGCGGGAAGATCCAGTATTGGCAGTTCGCCTTTAAAGACATCGAGCCAGTATTCCTCATCTTTTTGATAATTAGTTTGTTCTTTGTGCCAAACTGCGTAATCTTTATAGTGAATTTGTGGCAGTTCCAGATCTGCGCCTTGATATATTTTGGCAAGATCACCGATTAGAATGCCTGTTGAACTTCCGTCAGTAATAATATGATGCATATCAATGAGCAGCAGGTGGCGTTTTTCTTCCAGCTGGACAAGCTTCGAACGGACGAGCGGCGCGCGGTTTAATTCAAACGGCTGAACAAATGCTTTGATTATCTCTTCCGCGTCTTCTTCCCGTCCCTTGGCAGCCGCCAGCTGGAACGATATGTTTTTATGAACGGTTTGCACAACCTCTCCGTCGATCATGTCAAACGATGTACGGAGGATTTCGTGCCGGTTGATTAATTGCTGAATCGCGTTTTCAAGCCGGTCTTTATCTACTTCTCCCTCCAGCAGAAGTACAGCGGGGACGTTGTAGCTTGTGTTTGCTTGTCCAAGCTGATTGAGGATATACATTCTCCGCTGGGCCGGGGATACAGGATAATGCTGCTGATAAGATGCTTGCCTGATCGGTTCAAACGTCTGCTCCTCCTTGCTTTCGTTCTCTTCCAAATACAGTGCCAGTTCTTGAATAGTCGGCTTTTCAAAAAGCACTTTTATCGGAACTTCCTTATGAAAATGCTCTTGAATTTTCGCCGTCATCATCATCGCTTTCAAAGAATGGCCGCCGATCATAAAGAAGTTATCGGTAACGCCTGCTCTGACGCCGAGTATTCCTTCCCAGATCTCCGCTAATTTCTTTTCACTCTCTGTTTCTGGTGCTGCGTATTCCGGCTGCACGGCTTCTGATTGCGGTGCAGGCAGTTCTTTTTTGTTGATTTTCCCGTTTGGCGTGAGCGGCAGGCTGTCCATTTGAATCAGGTGGGCAGGGACCATATAGTCAGGCAAAGACTGAGACAGTGTTTTTCTCAGCTCGCTCACAGCCACTTCACGGTCCGCCGTAAAGTACGCGCAAATTTCATTTTCATCCGCTTTGTTCTTGCGGATGATCACCGCAGCCTCTGTCACATGCGCAGCCATGTTCAGTTTTGTTTCAATTTCGCCAAGCTCAATTCGGAAGCCGCGCACCTTCACTTGGTTGTCGATTCTGCCTAAAAATTCGATATTGCCGTCCGGCAGCCATCTTGCCAAGTCACCAGTGCGATAAATTCTCTCACCCGGTCTGAACGGATCTTCGAGAAATTGCTTCTCTGTCAGCTCAGGGAGATTGACATACCCACGCGCTACACCGATTCCGCCTACGCAAAGCTCACCAGGCGCGCCGATTGGCTGCAGGCATTGCTGCTCATCCAGGATGTAGGCAGTGGAATTACCGATCGGCTTCCCGATTGGGATAGAGCCGCCATACTCGCGGTCGATCAGAAAACTGGTTGAAAATGTCGTGTTTTCTGTCGGGCCGTATCCGTTCCACAATGAAAGCGACGGCGATGCCTGTTTTACTTTGCTGACAATATGCGGGACAAGGGCATCTCCGCCGATGATTAAATGGCGCAGTGTGCCGAACATACCCGCATCCTTTGCAGCAAGCTGGTTGAATAAAGGTGATGTCAGCCACATGGTTGTGATGCTTTGCTCACGCAGGAATGCAGCAAATTGTTTTGCATCAAGCAGCGTTTCTTTTTTGACTGGATAAAGCGCTGCGCCATTCAGCAGTGCGCCGAATACCTCAAACGTTCCGGCATCAAAGCTGACAGCTCCCGTTTGCGCCATGCGGTCCTCTTCAGTAACAGGAACGTACCCGGCATTTTTGACGAGGCGCAGAATGCTTTTATGTTCGATCATGACGCCTTTCGGTTTGCCCGTTGAACCGGATGTGTACATGATGTACGCCAAATCAGACGGGGCGGATGGCAGGTTGAGATTGTCAGCCGCTTCACTCTCTTCAAAGCCTATGTCCAGTGTAAGAACCGGCACTTGCAGCTGATGTGCCTGCCCTGTATAAGAATTTCCGGTCAAAACCATTCGAACGGAGCTGTCCTCTGCCATGAAACGAAGACGATCCCCCGGAAGCGCTGGATCAAGCGGCACATATGCGGCGCCTGCTTTTAACACAGCCAGGATGCCGACAACGGTTTCTACTGAGCGATCGTTCATAATCGCTGCTGTTTCCCCTTTTTGAAGGCCTTGTTCGACAAGCTTTCTCGCCAGACGGTTAGCGGCTGCATTCAGCTCGCGGTACGTCAGCTCGGTTCCTTCATATACGACGGCAGTGCTCGCCGGCGTCCGTTTCGCTTGCTCTTCAAACACTTGGTGAACAGCCATTCCTTCAGGGAGTTCGGCTTTCGTGCTGTTAAACACCTCGACAATTTGCCGCTGCTCTTCGTCTCCCACAAGCCCGTACTCACGCACAAAAGCGGCCGGCTGATCGACAGCTGCTTCCATCATGCGGGTAAGGTGCTCCGCTGTCCGTTCGATAAAAGCGGAATCAAAGGCGGCTCCGTTATATTTAATTTTGACGGTCCACGTTTTGCCCGGATACACAATCAGGTTGAAATCGAAGCTCGTTTGTTCAAATGCGCTTTCTACCTTAATCGAAAACCCGAGGCGGTCTTCCATGCTGCCGTTTTCAAGCTCTTGATCAAGCGGATAATTTTCAAACGCGACCAGATGGTTTAAGAGATTGCCATCAAGAGCTGAGCGTTTTTGAATCTCATAGAGCGGCACGTAATCGTAACGCTCTGCCTCTACTGCATGCTGCTGAACAGCTGTGAAAATATCAGCGAATGCAGCATCTCGTTCAACTTTCACCCGCACTGGAATGGTGTTGATAAACAGCCCCGCCATCGTTTCGATTCCGTTGATTTCAGACGGTCGTCCCGAGACGACCGTTCCGAAGACCACATCATCCGTAAAGTTGTATTTGCTGAGAACAATGCCCCAAACGGCCTGAAATAGGTTAGGCCCTGTCACTTGATGGAGATTTGCGGTTTGCTGAATACGGGCAACCAGTGTTTCGTCCCATGTAAATGAATATTCTTTATTGACGTATTCGTCTTTTTTCACAGGCAGGCGGCCCGGGAGCACGCTTGGCTGTTCAAAACCCGCCAAGCGCTCGCTCCAGTAGCTCTCCGCTTCTTCATTGTCCTGTTTTCCAAGCCACTTGATGTAATCGGAATAAGGCTTGCCCTGACTGTTTGCCGGTGTCCTGCCTGCTCTGAGCGCTTCATAGTTTTGGAACAGGCTTTTCATGAGGACGCCCATGCTCCAGCCGTCCATCATAATATGATGATTGCTCCAGACAAGATACAGCTGATCTGCAGCAAGGCGGAAAACCGCTACCTTGAACAATATGTCTTTTGCCAGGTTAAAGCCTTGGCGCTGAACGTCTTGTTTGTAACGCTCAATGTGCTCCTTCTGGCGGTTCTCGTCTGCATGACTGATATCCTCATAATGCACCTTTGTTTTGCGTTCCGCTAACACGACCTGACGCGGTTTTTGCAGCTGCTGATGCACAAATACCGTACGGAGAATATCGTATGACCGAATCAGTTCATTGACGCTTTTCTCAAAGATTTCAAGATCAAAAGCGCCGTGAATCCCAAGCTCTATTTGTGTGAAGTACGAGGAAGAATGCGGATCAAGCATCGCATGATACAGCATTCCCTCCTGCATTGGTGTCAGTGCGTACACCTTTTGAATCGATTTTTTGCTCATATGCCACCTCTATTAGAAAATTTCCATTAATTTATCCAGCTCATCCAGCGTCAAATCGTCGTCACCAAGATCACTCGGGGTCAGTTCCGTACCGTCTTGAGATAGGCAATGTTCAATGATTCTGAGAAGATGCGCTTTAAAGCTGTCACTGAATGTTTGTACTGTTTTTTCATGAAATTCAAGAGAATGATAGGCCAGTGACATCGTCAGTTTTCCGTTTTCGATATATCCAACAACATCCAGCGCATTCGGTTTTTCTGTTTCAGGGCTTAATGACTGTCCTGATGGCAGCTCTGATCTCGTAAACAAACCTGCATCCGACATTTCGTCAAACTGACCTAAATAGTTGAAGCTGACATCCGGCTGAATCGAGAACGCCACATCTTCTTTATGTTCCGGTGCCGTCAGATAGCGCAGAATGCCGTATCCGACTCCCTTATTCGGCACATGTCTGATATCTTCTTTCATTTGCTTCAGCTGGTAGCCCAGATCATCCGCATGCTTCATATCGAGCACCATTGGGTACATACTTGTAAACCAGCCGACTGTGCGGGAAATGGTCAGATCTTCTATGATTTCTTCACGTCCATGCCCCTCTAAATGAACACTTACTCGATCCTGACCCGTCCACTCCTTCATTGCCAATCCGAATGCCGTCAGCAAAATATCATTCATTTCTGTGTGATATGCCTCATGCACCTTTGTGGTGAGCTGTTCTGTCTCTTCAGCAGTCAGCGAGAATTCAATTGTCTTTGTATGTTTCATTCGCTGATCACCAGATTCGCGGTCTTTCGGAAGCTTTGCTGCGACTACTTGTTCTTCAAGCTGTCTCCAATACTCTTTTTCTTTCAAAAAGGCTTTGGAGTTCGCGAAGTCTTGCAATCTCTCTGCATACTCTGCAAATGAATGTGTTTTCTGCGGGAGAACCGGTTCATTGCCTTGCTCAAGCTGTGTATATACTGCGGCGAAATCCTCCAGTAAAATCCGCCACGACACGCCGTCAACCACTAAATGGTGAATGGCAAGAAGCAAGTGGTCTCCGTCTTCCGCTTGGAACAAGCCTGCTTTTAACAAGCCGCCTTCCTGCAAGTCGATGCTGCTTTGTAAACGCTCCGCTTCTCTCTCTATACGGTCTTCGTAATCTGCAGCTTGGCCCTCAATCTGGATGACCTCCAATTGAGCTGAAGCAGCTTCAAGACCTCTGTTGTATTGAATGACGTCTTCCTGTCCCTCACGGTAGACCATACGGAGCGCGTCATGATGCTCGATCAGCGCCTGCAACGTTTTCTCCACCCGTTCAGGATCAAAGCCCTTCGCGGCGTAAAGCATCACCGATTGGTTCCAGTGGTGCTTGTTCGTGAAGTTCTTTTCAAAGAACCAGCGCTGGATCGGCGTCAGGATGACTTCGCCCTCCACCGGGCCTTGGTCTGCCTGTTTGCCTTCGGCACGCTCTACGTACTGGGTAAGCTCTTCGATCGTCGGGTGCTGGAAAAGATCTTTCATTTCCAGCTTCCAGCCGTGCTGGTTCAAGCGGCTCGCCATTTGAATTCCTTTGATGGAATCTCCGCCAAGCGAGAAGAAATTGTCGGTGACACCGACTTCAGACATTCCAAGCACGTCCTGCCAGATGCCGGCAAGCAGTTCTTCCATGTCGGTCGTCGGCGCTTTGTATTCTCCGCTTCCCGCTTCGATGTCCGGCTCAGGCAAGGCTTTGCGGTCCACTTTGCCGTTTGCCGTAACCGGAAGCTCGTCCAGCGTCACCCAGAACGCCGGGATCATGTAATCCGGCAGGGTTTCCTTCAGTGCTGATTTCAGTGCTTCTATGTCAGCTGTTTCCGGGGTGACATACGCCGCGATCGCTGTATTGCCGCCTTTATCCTTGACAGCTGTCACCGCCGCATCCTGCACCTCAGAAAGCTGGGCGAGCTGGACTTCAATTTCTGAAAGCTCGATCCGGTAGCCGCGGACCTTGACCTGCTGGTCGATCCGGCCGATGTATTCGATGCCGCCGCCCGTCCATTTCACCAAATCGCCGGTGCGGTACATGCGCTCACCCGGCACAAACGGATCAGCGACAAACCGCTTCGCGGTTTCGTCTTCTCGATTCAGATAGCCTCGTGCCAGTCCGCGCCCCGCCACGCAAAGCTCTCCGGCTACGCCTTCCGGCTGCACCTGATTGCCCTCGCCGAGAATGTATACTCTCGTATTGGCAATGGCCTTTCCGATGGAAAGTGAGCCTTCCTCCGGATGGATTTCTGTACTCGTGGCAACGACCGTATTCTCTGTCGGCCCGTAGTTATTGACGAGTGTGTACGGCTTTTTCACTGCGCGCTTCAGCTTGTCTCCTCCAGTGAGCAATACGCGAAGTGATGTGTTCTCAAGCTCCATGAACTGTTCCGCAAGCTGTGTCGGCAGGAACGTGATCGTTACGCCGTTCGTTTCGAAGTAATTGTTCAGGCGGACGATATCGAGGCGGATCGCTTCATCAATGACGTGAAGCTCAGCGCCGATCGTCCAAGTCGGGAACATCTCCCAAATGGAAGCGTCGAATCCAAAGCCCGCGTACTTCGCACTGCGGTCCTCCGCTGTCATGCTGAACGCGTCGTGGTGCCAGAAGCACAGGTTCACAAGCGCATGGTGCTCGACCATGACACCCTTCGGCTGTCCGGTCGTTCCAGACGTGTAAATCATGTACGCCAAGTTCTCCGCGGTTACAGCCGTCTCTGGATTTCCCTCGTCGTTTTCATCAAGCGGCAGGCTTAGAATCGTGCGGCTTCCGTCGAGAAGAATGACATCTCCCGTATAGCTGTCCGGCACTGAAATGCCTTCCTGTTTCAAGAGGAGCTTCGCGCCGCTGTCCTGTAAAATATACTCAATCCGCTGATCCGGGTAGTCAGGATCAATCGGCACAAACGCCGCTCCGGCTTTCAAGACGCCGAGCACCGCGGCGGACATTTCAAGCGACGGCTTCGTGAGAATGCCGACGCGGTCATCCGGGCTGATGCCGCAGTCCATCAGAATCCGCGCGAGACGGTTTGCCTTCGCATTCAGCTCGCCGTACGTCCAAGACTGGCCGTTGTATGTGACAGCCGGGCGGTCTTTGTGGCGCTGGACAGTCTCTTCGAATAGCTGATGAACTGTTTTGTCTGTCGGCACAGGCAGCGCCTTGCCCTTCCATGCCTCAAGAAGCGCTTGCTTTTCTGTCTCTGTGACCAGTGACAGGCTGGAAAGCGGCTGGTTCGGGTTCCCAGTAACTGCATCTAAAAGCTCCATCCAATATTGCTTCCATCGTTCAATCGTTTCCTGCTTAAACAGAGCTGTATTGTATTCGAGTACGAATGTAAGCCCTCCGTCGGTTTCGTCAACCGTCAGCGTGAGGTCAAACTTGGCTGTTTTCCGTTCAAACGGATGCGGCTCAAGCTGAATCCCTTTCATTGTTAAATCCTTTATATTCGCATTTTGCATTGAAAAAACTGCATCGAATAACGGGTTTCTGCTTGTGTCACGCTGAACTTGAACATTTCCGATCAAATCCTCAAGCGGGTAATCCTGCGCATCAAAAGCGCTGAGTGCCGTTTCTTTCACTTCGTTAAGATAGTCAGCAAAGGTCTTTTCACCCTTCGGATACGTGCGAAGCGCCAATGTATTGACGAACATTCCGATGACGCGGCTGACGTCCGCTTGAGATCGTCCGGCCACAGGTGAACCGACGATGATATCGTCTTGCCCGCTAAGTTTTGATAAAAATGCACTGTATGAAGCCAGAAGCACCATGTAAAGCGTGGAATCCGTTTCTTTTGCAAGCCTGCGCAGAGCATCAGCTTTGCCTGCTTCTAATGAAAATGCAATGCGGTCTCCCTCAAATGTTTGAACGGCAGGCCGACTGTAATCAGTCGGAAGCGTCAGCACCGGCAGCTCTCCGTCCAGCTCCTTCAGCCAATGCTCTTCTTGCTTCTTGTAAAGCTCAGACTGAATGAACTGCTGCTGCCACACGGCATAATCCTTATATTGAATACGGAGCGGCTCAAGGGTTTCTCCGTCGTACAGCTTTGAAAGCTCCTCAATCAGCACACCGACAGATGCACCATCAGAAATAATATGATGCATATCGAACAGCAGCACATGCTCAGTGTCTGAATGCTTGATAAGCCCTATTCTGAACAGTGGAAGTTGGTCGATTTTGAAAGGCTTAATAAACTCAGAAACGATCCGCTCTGTCTCTTCTTCCGGGGCTTCGAAATAGGCTATCTCGCACTCAGCCTCTTCCCAGATCCGCTGCACCGTTTCTCCATCTTTTATTTCAAACGTGGTTCTCAAGGCTTCATGACGCTGCATTAACTGCTGCATGACGCTGTTAAGCCTTTCAACATCAAGCTCACCTGTCAGGCGCAGAACCGCCGGCATGTTATAGCTCGTTTGCGCATCCTCAAGCTGCTGAAGCACGTACATCCGTTTTTGCGGTGAAGAAACAGGATACGTATCTTGTTTCTCTGCCGGGCTGATACTTGCGGCTGTCCCTTTTTCAGCAGAGGCAATCACCTGTGCCAAGCCCTCAACCGTCGGTGATTGGAAGAGATCCTTGAGTGACAGCTCAACGCCCAGTTCCTGATGAACCAAGGCAAGCATCTTCATGCCTGCTAATGAATGTCCGCCAATGTCAAAGAAGTGGTCATAAACGCCGACTTGTTCTGCCTGAAGCACCTGTGCCCAAATGTCTGCGACTTTTTGTTCCGTTCCATTGCGTGGCGCAACATATGAAACACCTCTTGAAACGTTGGCATCAGGAATCGGCAGCGCTCTCCGGTCAATTTTTCCGTTCCCTGTCAGCGGCAGCTCGTCCATTTGGATAAACACCGCAGGAACCATATATGCCGGCAAGTCCTTCGCAGCATGCTCTCTCATCTCTTGTGATGAGATGTCTCCCTCTCCGACATAGTAAGCACACAACAGTTTATCTCCCGCTCCTTGATCAACGGCAAGCACAACACTTTCCTGAACACGATCATGGGTTTGCAGCTGATGTTCGATTTCTCCAAGCTCGATGCGCTGTCCGCGAATCTTCACCTGATGGTCGATTCGCCCGATAAATTCGATGTCGCCATTCGGCAGCCATCTCGCAAGGTCTCCCGTTTTATACATGCGTTCGCCGGATGTAAACGGATGGGGAACAAATTTCTCCTCAGTCAGTTCTGGACGGTTGTAATAGCCTTTCACGAGTCCTTCGCCGCTGACGCAAAGCTCTCCGGCAATCCCGGCAGGCTGCACGTGTCCCGTACGGTCAAGAATGTATACTTCCGTATTGCTGACCGGTTTTCCAATCGGAACAGACAGCGTGTGCTCCTCCAATTCATCAACCGGATGATACGTCGCGAAAACCGTGCTTTCAGACGGTCCATACATGTGAAGGAGCTTGCCCTTTCCAACCGTTTGCAAAGCTTTTCTGACATGCTCAACCGAGGCCCGTTCCCCGCCAAACATAATCTTGCGAAGCGTTGACAAGCATGCCGGATTCAAGTCCACAAGCAAGTGGAACAAAGCGGTTGTAATCATGAGAATGCTGATGTTCTCCCGTTCAATGACGCGGGACAGGCGAGCCATGTCCAAAACGGTTTCCTTCGGTATCAGCACCAGCTTGGCTCCGTTTAACAAAGAGCCGAACATATCGAACATAAACGCGTCAAACACGTAATTGGAAAGACCGAGAATCGTATCCTGTTCTGTAATGCTGAGATAATTCGTTTCCTTCACCGTGCGGAGGATATTGGCATGTGTCACGATATTCCCCTTAGGTGTTCCAGTCGTTCCGGAAGTATACGTCAGGTTGGCCATTGCTGCAGAATCAAGAGGCAGTGCGAGATTTCGCGCATCGGCATGATAGCTTTCTTCCTCATCGGCTAGCACGATAACGCCCTTAAATTCCGCTTCTTCCGCCAAAGCCTTTAATTTCCTCTGAGTGAGAAGCACCTTTGCTCCGCTGTCACGGAAGAAATGCTGCATCCGCTGAATCGGATGTTCCGGATCGATCGGAACATAAGCCGAACCTGATTTTAATACTGCCAAGATCGACACAATCATATCCATTGACCGCTCGCATAAGACAGCCGCAGTTCTGCCTTCGCCAGCTCCAAGAGAAAGAATGCCGCGGGCTAAACGATTGGCCCGTTCATTCAGTTCACGATAAGTGAGTGATTCGCCTTCATATTGAAGCGCAGTGTGGTCTGGCGTATTCGCCGCTTGCTCCTCAAACAGCTGAACAATTGTTTTATCTTTCGGATAAGGTGTTCTGCCCGGGTTAAACTGCTGAATTTGCGAAGCGGCCTCCTCTTCAGAAAGAAGCTTATACTCGGAAATCGGCTTCTCTGGATCAGCCGCAGCATCTTCAAGCAAACGCGCAAAATGCGTAAGCAGCCTGTCTGCCGTGCTTTGTTTAAACAGCTTCGTGCTGTAATCCAAATCAAGCTCAATGCCTTCATCGGTTTCTCTCGCCTGCACCGTCAAATCAAATTTGGCAATCTTGAAATTGGTCTCATGAACAGACAAGGACAGATCGCCGACAGCCGGAATGCCCTCTGTCGCGTTTTGAAGGCTGAACATCGTGTCAAACAGCGGATGCCTGCTAACATCACGCGGGATGTTCAATTCTTCAACAAGCCACTCAAACGGATAGTCCTGATGAGAAAAGGCATTCAGCACCCGTTTGCGGACACGCGAGATCAATTGGGTAAACGTCTCATCCTGCTTCACCTCACTGCGAAGCGCAAGCGTATTGACGAACATCCCGATAATGCCCTCTGTATCGGAGTGATTTCTGCCCGCTGACGGCGTCCCGACAATGATGTCATCCTGTCCCGTATACTTTGACAAAAGCGTATAGTAAGCGGAAAGCATCACCATATACAAAGTGGCGCCGTTTTGTTCAGCCAAACGATTGAGGCGATCCTTTACCCCCGCATCCAGCTTGATTGACACCCGATCCCCTTCAAAGCTTTGGACAGGCGGTCTTGGATAATCGGACAGAAGCTGAAGCACCGGTATCTCGCCTGCAAAGACTTCCTTCCAATAAGCCTGGTCCTTCTTGTACCCTTCAGCAGCCTGTCTGCTTTGCCATACAGCGTAGTCCTTATACTGGAGACGAAGCTCAGGAAGCTGTTCGCCTTTATAAATGCGTGCTAACTCCTCCAGCATAATGCCAATGGATACACCGTCAGAAATCAAATGGTGCATGTCAAACAGCAGCATATGACGGTTCTCTTCAAGCCCCAGCAAACCGATTCTGAACAGCGGAGCTTTCGCCAAATCAAATGTCCGAACGAATGAAGCCATAATTGCCTCATCTGAGCGGCCGCCTCTTTCAATCATTTCGATGTTGAAATCAACGCTATCGTGAATGTTCTGTCTCGGCGTGCTGTTTTCAAGAACAAATGATGTTCTCAATGACTCGTGGCGTCGGATTAATCCCTGAAATGCGCGCTCCAGCTTTTGAATATCTAAAGGCCCTTCCAGAATTGCTGCTGCCGGCATGTTGTAGCCGACTCCCGCATCCTCGAACTGGCTGACGATATATGTTCGCTGCTGTGCCAGGGAAAGCGGGTAATGCTCCTGTTTTTCAGCAGGTTCAATCACCGCAAAAGCTTTGCTTTCTCTGTGATCAGCTTCCTCTGCAAGAGCCGCAATCGTCGGATGCTCAAACAAAAATTGAAGCGGAATCTCGATGCCTGTTTCCTTATGAATCTTTGTTAAAAGGGTCATGGCCTTCAATGAATGCCCGCCCGTTTCAAAGAAATTGTCAAAAATCCCCGCCTTCTCAACGTTCAGCACGTCCTGCCAAATGGCTGCGATTGCTTTTTCAGTCTCATTTCGCGGCGCTGTATAGGCAGTGCCGCTGACAGCCTTCACCTCTAGTGCAAACAGCTTGCGGCGGTCGACTTTGCCGCTTGGCGTAAGCGGAATTTCTGTCACTTCTGTAAAGTAAGCCGGCACCATATAGTCAGGAAGCTGTCTGGCCGCATGCTCCCTCAAACCGGCTGGCGCAAATTCGCTTCCAGGCTTCTGCACAACATATGCGCAAACCTCAAGATTTCCCTGTTCGTCAGGGCGTGCCAAAACAACGGCTTTTGCAACGTCTGGCGCCTGCTGAATCACGGCTTCAATTTCCCCAAGCTCAATCCGGTATCCGCGGACTTTGACCTGGTCGTCCTCTCTGCCTAAATATTCGATTGTTCCATCTGGAAGCCAGCGCACCACATCCCCGGTCCGGTACATGCGATCGCCCGGCACGAATGGATCTTGTAAAAACTTTTCTTCCGTTAATTCAGGCAAATGCAAATAGCCTCGGCCCACACCGTCTCCCGCGATATAAAGCTCGCCCGCCACGCCTTCAGGCTGTAGCCGGCCTTTTTGATCCAAAATATATAAGCGATTGTTCCCCAGCGCTTTCCCGATCGGCACATACGCTGATTGAACTGCACTCTCAGGGATAACCGGATGAACAGACGCGTCAACGCACGTTTCAGTCGGCCCGTATACATTGGTCAAACGCGGCGCTGTGCCTGCTTCTTTAAACAGCTTCAGCAGCTTGTCCGCAACAACAGATGACAGGCCTTCTCCTCCGATCAGCATGTGCTTCAGTTTTAGGCCTTCAAAATCGCCTGCTGCTGCCAGCATTTGCAAATGAGCCGGTGTTCCGTCCGTCGCCTCAATGCTGTTCTTCCGATAATATGCAGTAAGGGCGGCCCCGTTCGTCACTGTTTTCTTCGGTACGATATAAAGGGTTTGTCCCAAAAGAAGCGACGCGAAGATCTGCTTCACTGACGCATCGAAGTGGAACGGCGCAAGCAATGCCATCCGCAGGGTTTGGCTGCCGCTTTGATAAATCGTCTGCTGCAGAGATTCAACCAAATGATGAACCTGGCGATGCTCGATCATAACGCCTTTCGGGCGTCCGGTTGTTCCCGATGTGTAAATAATGTAGGCAAGGTTCCGTGCGTTCACATCTGCATTCAGGCTTTCCTCTGCACCTTCCGCAATCGCCTGATCTAAGTCAACCAGCTCAGCATCGGCTTCAGGCGCCGCAACCTTCGATTCAGTCAGGATGAAGTCCGCCCCGCAGTCCTCCAAAATATATTGAATGCGCTCAGCAGGAAAACCCGGATCAATCGGCACATAGGCTCCGCCGGCTTTTAAAATCCCCATGATAGCTGTAATCATCCGTTCAGAACGTTCAATCAAAACCGCAACAGGACTGTCCGGGCCAACCCCTTTCTGTTTCAGCACATTGGCGATGTGTGCGGATTGTTCATGTAACATTCGATAGGACAATGTACGACCTTCAAATACAACCGCTGGATGATCTGAAAGCTGCTCAGCCTTTTCTTGGAACAGTTCCGGGATCGTCATGTCCTTACGGTAGCTCACAGATTCACCGCCGGCCCTCGCAAGCAGCTTCTCTTTCTCCGCATCAGAAATCATCGTTAATTCATCAATTGTATGTTCTGGATGCGTTAACGCGTTCTCCAGCATCGTAATCATGCGCTCACAAATCATGTTGATTTCTTCACGTGAAAATAAATCAGTGCGGTAATCAAAATCGATGGTGAGTTTCCCAATATCCCATCGATCCTTCACATGGATCGAGACATCATTTAATCCGCTGCCGCTGAAAATCGGCTCAGTCAAAAAGGCAAGGTCCTCTTCTTTTTGCCACTGCATCACCTGATATTCAAGAGAAACAGTAAACAGCTTGGTCAGAGAGCTCTTTGTTTCACGCAAATCGTTGATCAGGAGATTATACGGGTACTTTTGGTGGCGGAGTGTCTTCATGAGATCCTTCATCCGGTCTTTGACAAATTCTGAAAAAGCCTGCCCGCCGTCAATGTTTGTCCGAAGCGGAACCGTAGAAACAAACATGCCAAGCATCTGCTTCTCTTTCGCATTTGTCCGGTTGCCCATAAAGGTTCCCGTCACAACATCATTCTGGCCGCTGACCCTGTACAAATAGGCGGCGAGCAGCGATTGAAATACCGAAAGAACACTGACTTTATTCGCCTCACAAAACGACAGAATCTGCTTATGAAGCGCTTCAGGCACATCTTTAGAGAACCTCTCAGCATCTAAACTTCCCCCTGCGGATGCATTCCGTTTCAGGGAAACAAGTTCAGGCACCGATTCAAATTGCTTGTTCCAAAACGCCTTGTCCTTTTCAAACCGCTTCGATTGAGCATATTCCTGTTCAGATAAAACATGATCGATAAATGAATGCGAGATTCCTTCTTTTGTCTCTGAGCCGCTGGCTAATTCTAAATAAATGTGCATGATCGCATTCCCGAGAATATTCATGGAGATACCATCAGAAATCACGTGATGAACATTTGCGTAAAACCACACTTCATTTTCCTTTATGGTGAACAAGGAAAAACGGAACAAATCACAATCGTATAGCGGCAAAGGTTTCTTCGTTTCCTCCCGGCTCCATTGTGAAATAAACTCTATCGCATTCGGATCTTCAGTAGTGTCAGTATGTTTTATATCAACAGGCCGATACTCGCTAATATATTGAACAGGCTCCCCGTTTTCATCTAGCCGCAAACGAAGGCGCATGGCGTCATTTCTGCGAATAAACTCTTGAATCGCCTGCTCAACAAGCACATAATCAATCGCATCAGCTGAAACCAGCTTACCAATCCCCGCAAGATTTGAAATGCTCGTGTGAGGATAAAATTTTTCTGTGTACCAAATTCGTTTTTGTGCATCCGTTAAAGGGTAAAAAGTTATTTCCATATTGTCATACCTCCCCTAATCTTTATAAGCAGTGAACATGTGCAACGCATTTTCTCTTTCTTATCCATATCAGCTTTTAATTCTTATGAACTAACAGCCGAAATAGCCCAAAGTACTACACTTAAAAAGCAGTACTTCCAAACAAAAAAACAGATTGCCGCTATAAAAACGGGCAGCCGTCAGTCAGCATTGCGGCGTTTAACATAAGCGGATAAAGACCGCAAGATCCCCTATCCTAATAGGAAACAATTTTGGCTATTTATTCATTGTTTTCAATATTTTTTATCTTACTACCGTTCACTTTAAATGAAAAAAATGTTTTTATCACCGAAAAATGGGTGAAAAGTTTCATGCGGGATGCCGAAAGATTCCAGTTTATTTACAGGGATATTTTTGCGGGATGCCGCAATCATTTCCACTAAACATTATTTACAGAAAAATAAAAATTTTTAAACCGAACTGCTGCGTTCAATCTTTTTTTATTGCTGACTGCAATTTACAATCTTTACATGACTATGTGTACCGCGCAAAAACCGAAAAAAAGGCAAAAAAAAGACACCCTTGCGAAGAGCGTCTTACAACGATTCTTTCATGACATTTTTGTCGATATCAATCAATTCCATATAGCCTTTCCCCCACTCATACATGGCTTCAAGAATAGGCATGAGGCTTTCTCCGTGCGGGGTCAGAGAATATTCAACCTTCGGCGGGACAACCGGATACACTTCCCTGTGAACAATCATATCCTGCTCAAGCTCTCTCAGCTGATTCACGAGGATCTTCTGCGTAATATCAGGAATCAATGTTTTTAATTCATTGAACCGTTTTGTGCCTTCTTTTCCTAAATGCCATAAAATGAGCATTTTCCATTTACCGCCAATCACTGCAAGCGTTAATTCCTTCTCACAATTAAACCTTTTGTCGTCCATCCGGCTCAATAGAATCCCCCCTTAGTAACCTTTTTGTATGTTAGATACGTATCATCACTTACTTACTTTTTTGCAGACTCTTTTTTCATTATACTCACTCATAAAATCAAGCGAAAGAAATCTGATTGCCTCTCCTCACAGTATCCTCCAAGTAACTTGTTGACTTCAAAGTGCCTACTTCTCAACAAAAGAGGGAACCTATAGAATGAACAATAATTCGAAAAAGGGAGTGGATCAACAATGGAATTACAGCTTGCATTAGACCTCGTCAACATTCCAGAAGCCATTGAGCTTGTCAAAGAGGTAGAACAATACATCGACGTAGTTGAAATCGGAACACCGGTCGTCATTAATGAAGGCCTAAGAGCCGTTAAAGAAATAAAAGAAGCATTTCCTCAATTGAAGGTTCTTGCAGACCTGAAAATCATGGATGCCGGAGGCTACGAAATTATGAAAGCGTCGGAAGCAGGCGCTGACATCATCACCGTTTTAGGGGCTACAGACGACGCAACGATTAAAGGCGCAGTAGAAGAAGCCAAAAAACAAAAGAAGAAAATTTTAGTGGACATGATTAACGTGAAAGATATCGAGTCCCGTGCGCAAGAAATTGACGCACTCGGTGTTGACTACATCTGCGTCCACACTGGCTATGATCTTCAAGCAGAGGGCAAGAACTCTTTCGAAGAATTAACGACAATCAAAAACACCGTAAAAAACGCAAAAACCGCAATCGCGGGCGGCATCAAACTTGATACACTACCAGAAGTGATCCAGCAAAAGCCTGACCTTGTCATTGTCGGGGGCGGAATTACAAGCGCAGCTGATAAGGCGGAAACAGCTTCAAAAATGAAGCAGCTGATTGCCCAAGGATAACTCCGATGAAAACGACTGAATACGTAGCGGAAATTCTCAATGAGTTACACCGTTCAGCAGCTTATATTTCTAATGAAGAGGCTGACCAGCTTGCCGATCACATTCTTTCATCCCACCAAATTTTCACTGCGGGTGCGGGGCGGTCTGGCCTGATGGCAAAATCCTTCGCGATGAGATTGATGCACATGGGCTTCAACGCCCATATAGTAGGTGAGATTCTCACTCCGCCGCTCGCCGAAGGAGATCTAGTTATTATCGGCTCAGGATCAGGCGAGACAAAGAGCTTGATTCATACCGCAGCAAAAGCAAAAAGCTTACACGGAATTGTTGCAGCTTTAACCATCAATCCGGAATCAAGCATCGGAAAACAAGCGGACCTCATCATCAGAATGCCTGGTTCTCCTAAAGACCAGTCAAACGGAAGCTATAAAACCATTCAGCCAATGGGATCATTATTTGAACAAACTTTGCTGCTCTTCTATGATGCAGTGATTTTAAAACTCATGGAGAAAAAAGCACTCGATTCTGAAACTATGTTCACTCACCACGCAAACCTTGAATAGCATCACACAACCGGCCTGAAAATCAGGCCGGTTTTATTTTTTAAAAATAAAACTTTAAACCCAAAAACCCGATAAGTAATATGACCTATAAATCATAAAAGGAGGAATTATGTTGATAAAACGATTTAAGATGAAGCTAGGAACTAAAATTCTTTGCCTCGTTTTCGTGGTGATTCTTTTGTTTTCGGCATCAGTTGGCACTGTGATGCTTAAAGAAATTACAGAAAGCATGAAACAAATGGCAACTGAAAAAGCGAAAGGTGATCTCGCTTTAAGCAGCACATATATTGATGATGTCATGTCAGGCGACTGGCAGGTGAAAAACAATAAGCTCTATAAAGGGCAAACACAAATCAATGGAAATGAAGATATTGTTGATCTGCTTGGTGAAAAAACAGGTGATACCATTACCATTTTCCAAGGCGATACTCGTGTTGCAACCAATGTCATGAAGAATGGCGAAAGAGCTGTCGGCACCCAGGCTTCTTCTGAAGTTATTGCCGCTGTTTTAAAGAAAGGAAAGCGTTTTTACGGACAAGCAGATGTAGCAGGTTCTTCTTATCAGACTGCATACATGCCGTTAAAAGATCAAAATGGGAACATCATCGGCATGCTGTATACCGGAGCTAATCAAAGTATTTTAGCATCACTTACACAATCACTTTTCACTCAATTCGCTATCGTTCTTGTTATCGTCATTATAGTATCAGTCATCCTTGTTTTGGTTTTCACCAGAAAAATCAACAAGCGGCTGAACGCTTTAAAAAGCGCCTTTGAAAGTGCCGGAAACGGAGATATGACAATAGAGGTGTCAGACAAAACCGGTGACGAGCTTTCAGAACTAAGCGTCTATTATAATAAGATGAGAATGAAGCTGAACGATACCATACAAACCGTACAACAATCAGCCCTTCAGCTTGCGTCAGCCTCTCAGCAGCTCTCAGCCGGAGCAGAGGAAACAAATCAAGCTTCAGAAAAAATCACAGAAGCTGTACAGCAGATTGCAAATGGAGCCCAAGATCAGATCACCCGAATTGAAAACAGTGAAAGCTCATTAAAACAAGCTTCAGCAGACATCCGGGATATTTCTGCAAATACTGCCGCTATCGCTGACAAAGGGCAGCTCGCGCAATCAAAAGCAGACATTGGACAAAAGGAAATTGCAAATGTACAGGCGCAAATGGATGCGATTCACCAGTCAATTCAGAAAAGCGGAGAAATCATACACCAGTTAGACGGCCGCTCTAAACAAATTGAGCAAATTTTATCGGTCATCACCCAAATTGCCGATCAGACAAACCTGCTTGCGCTGAATGCAGCGATTGAAGCTGCCAGAGCCGGTGAACAAGGAAAAGGCTTTGCTGTTGTTGCTGATGAAGTACGGAAATTAGCAGAAGAGTCTCAACAATCTGCAGGGCAGATTTCAAAACTGATCATAGAAATACAAAAGGATATGAACCGGTCTGCAAGATCTGTTGAGCATGTGAAAACAGAAGCTGCAGAAGGAGTCACCATGATCCAGCGCACCAGAGATGCATTTAAGGAAATTGCAGCTGCAACAGGTGAAATCAGCGCCGAGATTAGTGATTTATCAGCATCTGTAACAAACATTTCAGCCAGTGCACATCAAATAAATGATTCCTTTGCAGCCAATACGGCCGACATTAAAGAATCTACTAAAAATACCCGGCAAGCGGCTGCATTAACAGAGGAGCAATTTGCTGCAATGGAGGAGATTACCGCAGCTTCTGAAACACTTTCTCAATTAGCTGAGGAGCTTACCGGTATCATAAGCCAATTTAAAATGATTAATCAAGCCGAAAACGGCTGATGACTTACTATCATTATTGTAAATTGGCAATCGTATTTTGCTGAAAACAAATATTTCGATCTGCTAAAATTACGATTTCTGCAATAAACTGAGCGTAAAACATAAAATTTAAACCTTTACACCAAATGCTTTCTGGATTACTCTTGTGTCAGTTTTAAAAGCGGGAGGTGAACATCACGACGGACATCATAAAAACAATACTTCTCGTCATCGTCATCATAGCAGCTGCAGCTGTCGGCCTGATAAAAGGAGACTTTTTCTCAGCTGATCAAAAAACGTCTCAAACGAAAGAATATGATGAAACAATCGCCTTCCCTTCTGACCGTTATCCCGAAACGGCCAAGCATATTAAGGATGCGATAAATGAGGGGCACTCAGAGGTGTGCACTATCGACAGAGACGGAGCTGAGGAACGCCGCGAGCAATCATTAAAGGACGTACCTTCCAAAAAGGGGTATGACAGAGATGAATGGCCAATGGCCATGTGCAAAGAAGGCGGTGAGGGAGCTTCTGTAGAATACATTTCTCCCGCTGACAACCGCGGAGCAGGCTCTTGGGTCGGGCATCAGCTTACCGATTACCCAGATGGCACAAAGGTTTTATTCACAATTCAGTAAACAGTACATAGAGGAGGAACAGCACATTGATCAAATCATGGAAGCCGCAAGAACTTTCGATTTCATATCATCAATTTACTGTATTTCAAAAGGATTCTACACCTCCTGTAATGGATTGGACTGACGAAGCGATTGAAAAAGGATATGCTGCGGCAGACGGAGCCATTTCCTTTGAGGCACAGCGAAATACAAAGGCCTTTATTCTTTTGCGCCTGAACAGTTCAGAAACAGTAAACTCCTACGAAAAAAAAGTGACTGTTCCTTTTCATGTCACAGAAAACGGAATTCATATTGAAAGCATCATGTCTAAAAGACTGTCCTTTGATCTGCCTAAAGGAGACTATCAATTGACATGCTGGACTGTGCCGGCTGAAATGTCAGATTTGCACGCCGACACTTATATTATTGATGCTGTTTCTGTGTAATGAAAAACCCCTGAGAGAATAACTCTCAGGGACTCTTTATAAACTTTCTCCGTTTGTCTTGATGACATCTTGATACCAATAAAAGCTTTTTTTCTTCAAGCGTTTTAAATCGGATGTGCTTTCTTCATCACGATTGACATATACAAATCCGTATCTTTTTTGGTAGCCGTTCAGCCAGCTTAACAGATCAGTAAACGACCAGCTGCAATAGCCGATTAAATCGACACCGTCACTGATGGCTTGTCTGCATTGCTCAAGATGCGAACGCAAATAATCAATTCGATAATCATCCTGTACAGTGCCGTCTTCAACTTTATCAAATTCACCCAAACCGTTCTCTGTTATAAACACTGGAAGCTGATAGCGGCTTGTAATTCGGCGAAGACCGATACGCAGCCCAATTGGGTCAATTGTCCAATCCCAGTTGCTCGTTGTCAGATGCGGATTTTTTTTCGTTTTGAACACTCCGGGTATCCCCGTCTCCTGATTGGTTCCTTTTTGGCCTGTCGTATTCATTTTCCCTTCTGACACACCATCAAGCGGATTTCGTTCATAGGTGATCGTCTGATAATAATTGACACCTACAAAATCAGGCTTCCCTTTGGCGAGCAGGTCCATATCTCCTGCTTCAATTGTCGGCGCCCATCCCTGTTTTTCCAAGTAGCGGAATGGAATTTGCGGGTAGGTTCCCCAGCAATACATGTCAAGCCACCAATTGTTCGTAAATTCTTCGGCGTTTTCAAATGCCAGTATATCCTCTGGATGGCTTGATAAAGGGTAAGCCGGAGAATAAGCAAAGCTAGGACCTATTTTGCCTTCAGGCACATATTCTCTAAATGATTCGATGGCTTTTGCATTAGCCAGAAACGCAATATGGTTTGCTTCGTAAAATCGTTTTCTGTCTTTCACTCCAGGCGGATGCATGGCTGTAATAAATCCGTGATTAAAATTGTAGTTCTGTTCGTTTAACGTAACCCAATATTTCACCCTGTCTCCAAAACGTTTATAAAGAGTAATACAGTAGTGATTAAAATCCTCTATGATGTTTCTGGATTCAAACCCGCCGTATTCGTCCATAAGCGCTTGAGGCAAATCCCAGTGATATAAAGTCAGAACCGGCTCGATGTGATGAGAAAGCAATTCATCAATCAGTCTATCGTAAAACGCTAGACCTGCTTCATTGATCTCTCCTTTTCCTTTTGGAAAAATCCGTGGCCAGCTGACGGAAAATCGATACGCTTTTAACCCCATCTCAGCCATCAGAGCGACATCTTCTTTAAATCGGTGATAATGGTCAACCGCAATGTCGCCATTGGTTCCTTTAAACGTTTTGCCCGGTATTTTCGTAAACACATCCCAAACAGAAGGGCCTTTGCCATCTTCATTCCAAGCGCCTTCAATCTGGTACGCTGCAGAAGCAGAGCCCCACAAAAAATGTTTCGGAAAAGATTCTGGATGCTGGTGGATCATAGTGTTTATCACTCCTGAATTATTTGATAAACCTATCATAGGCTATGAAACGCGTTTCAGATCAACTCGATGTTAGTCGCGGAACAGCTCAGCTAATATTTTTTCTCTTTGTCCAAGAAAATATCGTGTTAATTGAACATGCTCTGTATTCTCATATTCAATATGATGTATTCTTCCACCATCAAAGCTTAAAATATTAGCATTGGGATAGCCCAGTAGGATTGGGGAGTGAGTCGCAATGATCATCTGTACATTTCCGCCCTTCACCAAATCATGTATAACTCTCAAAAAAGCTAATTGTCTAGCTGGAGAAAGTGCTGCTTCTGGCTCATCTAAAAGGTAAATCGCTTTCTCTTTAAAACGATGACGGAATAGAGACATAAAGGACTCTCCATGTGATTGATTGTGTAGCGGCCTCCCTCCATAGGAACGGTATGGCTGAGGAGCATCTAGTTCCATCTCATCCAGATGAAGAGAAAGATGATAAAACGATTCAGCCCTTAAGAAGAAGCCATTTGTTACCTTTGGAAGCCAAGATAAACGTATATAATCTCCTAAATGGGAATCTGACTCCCGTAATTCATAGACATTATTTCGGCTTCCGCCCGCTGTATTGAATTCACACTTATCTGCTATCGCTTCAAGCAAAGTAGATTTTCCAGATCCATTTTCCCCCACAAAAAAAGTCACTTGGCTAGTAAATAAGATGTCATTTAATTGACTTATAGCCGGGATAGTAAAAGGAAATCTGTCAAAGTCCAAAATCTTATCTCGAAGAAGAGTAACCTTTTTTAAAAACATAGCATCTCCTTTCTATACTCAGTTAAATAATATATTGAGAAAGATCTTCTGCATCCATAAAAACATAGCCCATCCTAGTATTCCAACACATAATGCAAACCAAAACGGCACATGAATTTTCAGCAAAAAAGCCAAAATAGCTAGTAAACAAACTGTAGCTGGGATTCCTGTAAGCACACCAGATGCAAATTGACTTAATTGAGCTGTTTTTTCACCTTGTATTTGCATCCAAAAAAGGCTTAATAAACTGACCAAGGGCAAAGCAGCAATGATGCCGCCATAGGTCGGATGTCTTTTTGATATTTCAGTAACAAAACCGATAATCAACGCAGAGATGATTACTTTACTTAAAACTGCCATTGTTTAGCTTCCCTACTTAAAAGTTCAAATGCCTGTTCAAGTAATTTCTTTTCTGATGTGCTCATTCGTTCAATTATTTCTTTTAATTTCTCTTTATCTAGCTGTGTATGCTGTTCAAGAACAGATCTTCCTTCTTGTGTTAAGAAAACTAAAACTTTTCGTTCATCCTGTTGACTTCGCCGTTTAGCTATAAATCCCTTTTGAATCAAACGTTTAGTATGCTCTGACGCTGTATTGTGAGAGACAGACAAGTATTCAGCCAAAGCTCCTATTGTCGCCTCACCTTGCTTTTCAATATGCTGCATAATCCGTATTGCCTGGTGAGAAATATTATCTTTATGTTGATAATGTAATAAATAATAAATATCTGTCCACTGCTGATTAAGTTTAGAGATTAAATCCATTTCCATCATTATACACCCCATTTACATCTTATTATAAGATATAATCAACTAAAGCGATATATTTTTTTGGAAAATTCATTCAGTAACTTTTAACAATAAAAAAGCACCCAATTCCCATTGGATGCTTACCATTTTAATGTCTTTTTTCAAATTTATGCGGATGAGGATGGTGCTTTGGAACAAAGCCGTTTTGTTTCATCATTTCAAAGTGTTTGTCCAAGTGATTTTTGATGTGTTCTCCTCTTTCTTTAGGCAGGACACCATATTGTACATACTTTGAGATCACGTCTTTGCGCTTTTTAAGAATCTCTGCTTCCAGTTGTTCAATCTCTTTCTTTTGCTGATCTGTCAGTGTAACATTTGCGGGAGGCTGCTGCTGTTTTTCAACGGCCTCAGCTGTACCGGTCAGAGAAATGACAGCCGCTGCAATGAACATTGTGATGATGTTGATGGTTATTCGTTTCATCCAGTTTATTCCTCCAATCTATTTTTCATATGTTTTGCTGCCTTGTATTTTTTATGCATAAAACTAAAAAGAGCGAACCATTATTCGCTCTTTCTAATCTCTTCGTCAGCATTAAGTTCTTCTTCACCTGGCGTCGCATAAGTGACATACGTTCCCGCGATTAAATCATGCAGGGTCCGTTTGTCTTCTCGTACGGCAATCAGAATCAGGCTGGCGATCAAGCCGAGTCCGAAGGTTATAACGTAAACCAGGCCGGCTACCATAACCCGTAAAAACATTGTTAACAAGCTGACTTGTGATCCGTCTTTTTTTACGATTCTGATTCCGCAGATTCTTTTTCCGATAAGGTAGCCGCGCCAAAACACCGGCAGCAAAATAGAGTACAGCAGAACAACCAAACTGATGAACATGCTGTCATTCGGGTCTTTTCCTGTAATCAGCCAATAGATCAGCAAAAGAGGCACGGAGACTATAATGTAGTCTAACAATGCAGCTCCAAGTCTGATCCAAAATCCGGCTGGTTTGTAAATGTTCATTTGACTCCCCCATTATGGTTTAAATGTTTCCATTTTCTTTCTCATCGAATATATCATATGCCTTAGGGGCATCAGCAAGACTTAAATTTATTCTGAAGATCGATTTCATGCTTCTTGACCATTTCTTACGGTATTGGCATAGAGGAATAACTGATCTTCTGCATCCATCACGTCCACATGTGTTTCCTTGGTACGTCTGGCATTCATCCTTGGACAACTCCTTTTTTCATCACCTCTTCCCTTCATAGACGCTTTTAAACACCCACCTATGCTTTTTGTATACACAATTCGAACTTTTTGAAAACGTCATCAACATATTGCAACCCCTTATGTTCAATGCTATCTTTTTAGTTGATTAACAGATTGGGGGAACTATAGGTGAAATCATTCATGCATTCCAAAGCCGTTATATTCAGTTTCACAATGGCTTTCTTTCTTATATTGGCAGCCTGTTCCGGCAAAAATGAAGCCGATTCCAAGGATACAGGCTGGGAGCAAATCAAGGACAAAGGGAAAATCGTAGTCGCTACATCAGGTACGCTTTATCCCACTTCTTATCATGATACCGACTCTGGCTCCGATAAGCTGACGGGCTACGAGGTTGAAGTCGTTCGTGAAGCGGCAAAACGCCTGGGACTGAAGGTTGAGTTCAAGGAGATGGGCATTGACGGGATGCTGACAGCGGTGAACAGCGGACAGGTTGACGCAGCCGCGAATGACATCGATGTGACGAAGGACCGCGAGAAGAAGTTCGCATTTTCTACTCCATATAAATATTCATACGGTACGGCAATTGTCCGAAAAGACGATTTATCAGGGATTAAAACGCTTAAGGATTTAAAAGGGAAGAAAGCGGCTGGCGCGGCTACAACCGTCTACATGGAGGTCGCGAGAAAATACGGCGCCAAAGAAGTGATTTATGATAATGCGACGAATGAGCAATATTTAAAAGATGTTGCCAACGGACGCACTGACGTCATTTTAAACGACTATTACCTGCAGACACTTGCGCTCGCGGCATTCCCGGATCTCAACATTACAATTCATCCTGACATCAAGTACATGCCGAACAAACAGGCCCTTGTCATGAAAAAAAGCAATGCGGCACTTCAGAAAAAGATGAACGAAACATTGAAAGAGATGAGCAAGGATGGCTCTTTGACTAAACTGTCGAAACAATTCTTCAATAAAGCAGATGTATCAAAAAAAATTGATGCCGACGTTCAGGACGTTGATTTGTAATCGGACGCCATGATCAATAGCATTCAATGGGAATATATTTTCAACACGAAGCTGGCTATTGAATCGTTCCCTTATGTCATAAAAGGCATTGGGTATACACTGCTCATCTCTTTTGTAAGCATGTTTGCGGGAACAGTGATCGGCCTGTTCATATCACTCGCCAGAATGTCAAAGCTTGCTTTGTTAAGATGGCCGGCGAAGCTCTATATCTCATTTATGCGGGGCGTTCCGATTTTGGTGATTTTGTTTATCCTTTATTTCGGGTTTCCTTATATCGGCATTGAATTTTCCGCTGTCACGGCTGCTTTAATCGGCTTTAGCCTAAACAGCGCCGCCTACATTGCGGAAATTAACCGTTCAGCCATTTCATCCGTCGAAAAAGGACAGTGGGAAGCCGCATCCTCGCTGGGTCTTTCCTATTGGCAGACGATGAGGGGCATCATTTTGCCGCAATCGATACGTATTGCGCTGCCTCCGCTTGCCAATGTATTGCTCGACTTAATCAAGGCGTCCTCTCTCGCTGCGATGATTACAGTGCCGGAATTGCTCCAGCATGCGAAAATCATCGGGGGCAGAGAGTTTGATTATATGACCATGTATATTCTGACCGCTCTCATTTATTGGGCCATCTGCTCCATTGCCGCGGTCTTTCAGAATATCCTTGAGAAAAAATACGCTCATTATGTTTAAACAAACGTTTCATTAAAAAAAGCCGTTCCCCATGGGACGGCTTTTTTTCTATTGATTCAGCTTCCATTTAAACGGGTCCTCAAACAGCGACCAGTCGGAATCAAATTCATATTCAGTCAGCAGGCATTGATCAAGCTCTTTCGTAATCGCTTCTTCATCCAGGTCAGTTCCGATAAAAACTAGCTGCGTTAGGCGGTCACCGAACTCCGGGTCCCACTCCTCCAGGATTTCCGGCTCCTGCTGCTTGACTTGCTCCTGCTCAAGCTTCGGCAGCGCCGCCACCCAATAAGATACAGGCTCAATCGTAACCGACGGACCTGCTTGCGACATCAGCAAAGCAAGGTTGTTATGAGATGCGCACCAGACGATTCCTTTGGCACGTACCACGTTCTTTGGCATTTGATCCAACCAACGGTAAAATCGTGTAGAATGAAACGGCAAACGTCTCTTATATACAAATGAAGAGATACCGTATTCTTCTGTTTCCGGGGTGTGTTCCGCATGGCCTGCCGTCAGCTCTTGAATCCAGCCGGCCGATCCGCTCGCTTCCTCGAAGTTAAATAACCCTGTATGCAAAATCTCCTGCGGTTTTACATTTCCTTTGACGGAACGAATGAACCTGGCTCTTGGCTGCAGTTTACGAAGAACGTTTTCAAGCTGTTCGAGCTCTTGCTCGCTGACCAAATCACATTTATTTAAGATCAGTACATCGCAAAACTCAATTTGATCGATCAAGAGGTCGGCGATTTCTCTTCCATCCTCTTCCCCCAATGCTTCTTTGCGGTCCAGAAGGCTTTCACCTGACTGATAATCATGCCAAAAACGGTTGGCATCAACCACTGTCACCATCGTATCCAGCTGACAAAATTTTGTAAGATCGATTCCCATCTCTTCATCGATATAAGAGAAAGTCTGGGCCACCGGGATCGGTTCGCTGATTCCTGTTGATTCGATGACGATATAATCAAACCGTCCGTCTTTTGCCAGCTTCTCAACTTCAATTAATAAGTCTTCGCGAAGCGTGCAGCAAATGCAGCCGTTTGACATTTCCACAAGCTTTTCATCTGTTCTGGAAAGACCCCCTTCCTGCTTGACCAAGCCCGCGTCAATGTTCACCTCGCTCATATCGTTTACGATAACCGCTATTTTCAAGCCTTCGCGATTTTGCAGAATGCTGTTCAGCAATGTTGTTTTTCCCGCACCTAGATAACCGCTCAGTACGGTAACCGGAATTTTTTTCATAATAGTGCCTCCATTAAAATAGAATGATTACGATTTAAATTGAATACTTCGCCGTATGTACAATGGTGTAGAGCAGCTATTCGCGCTTATTTCTCGCTGCCGCCCGATTTCTAAATCAGTAAAGGCTCCAACCGCGTTTAATCCTTTTCCCCATCGCAAATCCTTGCCGACATTCGGAAAACCGCAGCTTGCATAAAGCAATTGATCTACTTGAAATGCTGAACCGATGGAGAGCGCAAATATCTCATCAGAATGCGGCTTGTGTATCGTCTCCAGTTTTCAAGAGACGCTTCATGGGGATCAATGACAGCAAGATCCTTAGCCTTTCCGCTTTTCACAGATACAGACAATGATAAGCCATTTATCTCAAAACGTAATTGTTACGATTTAAATTGTATGGTCTTTTTTCCTTTTTGTCAACGGTTTTCAATTCAGCTGATCACCACTTTTGTATGTTCAGGGATATTTTCATATATCCATTTCGCATCTGGAATGGTCAGCCTGATACAACCGTGAGATGCTTTTGTTCCTAGTTTTTCTGCTTCCGTTTTGATGACTTTTTGATCCTTTGTCATTGGCACACTATGAAATAGAAATTCACCGTGATTTTTCCATGATACCCAGTATTCTGCGCCTTCCCGGTATCCTTCGGAAAAAAACCATTCTCCCCGTTCAGGCTCTACATAAAAGGTGCCCTTTGGAGTAGCATCATCTTTTGTTTGATCAAGACCAGAAGAGATCATCATTGTATAGATGGTGTTGCTTCCTTCCTTGATGTAAGCCTTCTGCTCCTTCACATTCACATCAATCCAGACATGCTTCTGTTTAATATCCGGATATTCTCCGCCCGAAGGCTTCGTCCAATCAATGCTTGTTTTTGCTGTTTTTCGAACGTCCGTTATGTTTTCGACCGTTTTCTTTAAATTGATACTTGCGTGTTCTTCTGCATGATCGGAGCAGGCTGACAGCAGGCTGACTGGCATAAGAACTGCAACAATGAATAATGAGAGTTTCATATTTTATCCACTTCCTTCGAAAAACACAGCTTCGCATAGGCATCGTGGGGATGGATCGATTCTTCATTGCGGCATTCAATCTCAAAGGCTGACACCCATTCAAGCTCAAACAAATCTGCAGCAATCAGCCGAGCGAGATCCTCAACAAACCTCGGATTTTCATAGGCCGTTTCTGTCACGGCTTTTTCATCAGGCCGCTTCAATACCGGATGCAGTCTCGCAGAAGCATTTGATTCTGCGGCGTGAAGCAAATCAGCTTTAACATCACTTGGCAGCGATGCGGCCGGATGAATATCCGCCCAAACGCTGACCGTTCCCCTCTGATTATGGGCACTATATTCGCTGATTTCCTTGGAGCAAGGGCACAGAGTCGTTACTTTTGCTGAGATGCCGGCACGCTGTTTAAACGGCTGATCTTTGCGATAGGTGACAGACATGAATATATCAGCATGCATCAAACCCGCTTTCTCAAGCTTCGGGCTTTTCCGTTCGAAAAACCACGGAAACCTCACTTCAACTGAGGCAGATGATGTGTCCATGTTTTCTGCAAGCTCTTTCGTAAATTGCTGAAGAGAGGAAAATGAGAGAACCCAGCCGTTTTGATGATAGACTTGCAACAGCTCTGTTAACCGGCTCATATTAATCCCCTTCTGATTTCTCGGCAAATCACAAGTCATTGTAAAGTTCGCAGCCGTTGTTTGCTCGGCAGGCATCATGGCAGAAGTGATTGTCACTGGATGGGACACATTAGCGACACCTACATGCTGAATGTCAAAAAAATAATCCTTCCTGATATTTTGCAGGTCCGTCATTTTCTCTTTTTCCACTGGTTTCTCGCCTTTGATCGGACTGACCGATCCAAAGTATTGAAGACGCTCCGTTTTTTTCGGGAGCAGCGTATGTTGATTCATTCAGAAAACTCCTCTCGCTAACAAATCGTAATAATTACTATTTATTTTGATCGGTTCACTGTTGAAAATCAAGAGAAAATAAAAAAGACACGCACAAACGCGTGTCCGTCAAAATCCTAAACATCCGCCGGACTGCTTTCCGCGCTCCAGCTTTTCCGCCAGTAATAGCCTGCGGCAAGCACAAGTGCAAACGCCAGCAGCGCGATACAGGAAAACGTGATAAAACCGATAGCATATGTGCCTGTCATCTGTTTGAGAGATCCTAAGATGTTCGGCAGGAAAAACCCTCCGATTCCTCCGGCCGCACCGACGATTCCCGTCACCATGCCAATTTCTTTGCGAAAACGCTGCGGCACGAGCTGGAATACTGCGCCGTTACCCATTCCGAGCCCCATCATTCCGACAAACAATAGAACAATAACCATTGAGAGAGATGGCAGGCTGCTGACTCCGGCCATACACAGTGCCACGATGACAAACAGTACAGAAAGAACTTTCGTGCCGCCGACACGATCCGAAATCAAGCCCCCGACAGGCCGGAAAAAGCTCCCCGCCGCTACACATAATGTAACGAAGTCGCCCGCGTGAATTTTTGACAGCTGGTATTGATCAACAAAGAAAATAGATAAAAAGCTTGAGAGCCCGACAAATCCGCCAAATGTGACGCTGTACAGCAGGCAGAAAAACCATGTTTCCTTTTGCCCGAACACATGCAGATAGCTTTTGAGCGGCTGCGGAGCCGGCTGTGCAGGAGAATCCTTTGCCATGGATACAAAAAGAATAAAGACGATCAATAATGGAATTAGCGCAATTCCCATGACAATGTGCCAGCCGAACTGCTCTGCCAGACGAGGGCCAAACAGGGTTGCAAACAACGTGCCGCTGTTCCCCGCTCCGGCAATCCCCATCGCAAGTCCCTGCAAATGAGGCGGATACCAGCGGCTGGCCATAGGCAGCGCTACAGCAAAGCTTGCCCCCGCCACGCCAAGCAGAATCCCGATGGCATACAGCTCAGTCAGGGAACGGCCGCCGAATGTCCCCCAAAGCAGCGGAATCATCGTCACCAGCATCCCGATCACTGCCGTTTTTTTCGGTCCGATTCTGTCCGTTAAAATACCAAGAATGATACGAAACACTGATCCAGATAAAATCGGCACAGCTACGACAAGCCCTTTCTCAAAAGGAGACAGGCCAAAATCCTGAGAAATATAAACACCCAGCGCCCCTAGCATAACCCATATCATAAAACTGACATCAAAGTATAAAAAGGAACAGAGCAAAGTGAGTGGATGACCGCTAGTTTTCAGTTCCGACAGCTTCATAAGATTCCCCTTTCTAGACCCTCATTATTTTACATTTTCTGAATCAAGGATATAGGACCATTATTTTCTGGAAAAGACATGTGTAAGTTTTTGTGACACGTTTAATGCGTTAACAGTGCATTGTGACATAATTTTTAATAGGAGAAAACTTACGAGCTTCGCCAAAGGAGGTCTGATACATGAAGAAACAAAGATTGGTGTTAGCGGGAAACGGCATGGCCGGAATCCGCTGTATTGAAGAAGTATTAAAGCTGAATCATCACATGTTTGAGATTGTCATTTTCGGAACCGAGCCGCATCCCAATTACAATCGCATTCTCTTATCCTCTGTATTGCAGGGTGAAGCGTCACTCGATGATATTACACTGAACAGCAAGGATTGGTACGACAAGCACGGGATCACGCTTTACACAGGCGAAACGGTTATTCAGATTGATACAGATCAGCAGCAGGTCATAACGGATCGCAAGCGCATCCTGTCTTATGACAAATTCATTGTGGCAACAGGCTCCTCCCCTCATATTCTCCCTATCCCCGGGGCAGACAAAAAAGGTGTCTATGGATTTCGGACAATAGAAGACTGCCAAGCGCTGATGAAGATGGCTCAGCACTTTCAAAAGGCTGCGGTAATCGGAGCCGGCTTATTAGGACTGGAAGCTGCAGTCGGTTTACAGCATCTCGGTATGGATGTCAGCGTCATTCACCACTCCGCCGGCATCATGCAAAAACAGCTCGATCAAACAGCGGCGCGGCTGCTGCAAACAGAGCTGGAACAAAAAGGCCTAACCTTTCTTCTGGAGAAAGACACCGTCTCCATTTCCGGCGCCACCAAGGCAGACCGAATCCATTTTAAAGATGGCTCTTCATTAAAAGCAGACTTGATTGTGATGGCGGCCGGCGTCAGACCGAATATTGAATTAGCTGTATCCGCTGGAATCAAAGTGAACCGCGGGATCATCGTGAATGACTTCATGCAGACAAGCGAACCGAATATCTACGCCGTTGGTGAATGCGCCGAACATAACGGGACGGTGTACGGATTGGTGGCACCGCTTTATGAGCAGGGAAAAGCTCTCGCCAGTCATATTTGCGGCGTTCCATGTGAGGAATATCAAGGCTCAGCACCATCTGCGGCTTTAAAAATAGCTGGAATCGATGTGTGGTCAGCAGGAAAGATCCAAGAGGATGAACGCACGACGAGCATCAAAATCTACGACGAACAAGCAGGCGTTTATAAAAAAGCGCTTTTTGTAGATGACAAACTGGCCGGTGTTATTTTATTCGGAGACACTCGTGACAAGCAGCGGCTTCTCGACAGCCTGCTTAAACAACGAGACATCTCCATTGTCAAAAAGCAGATCATCGAACCGGAGACAAGCGGCCCTTTATTAGAATCCATGCCTTCCAGTGAAACGATTTGCCAATGCAACACAGTGACGAAAGGCGCGATTGAAGACGCGGTGCACACGAATAGCTTAACAACTGTTGAGGAAGTCAAGCACTGCACCAAAGCCACTGGGTCCTGCGGAGGATGCAAACCGCTCGTTGAAGACCTTTTGAGATACATGACCAACAGCGAATATACGAAGCCCGCCGGCACACCTTCGTTTTGCAGCTGTACTGATTTTACAGAAGACGACATCATCGCTGAGCTTCAGCGCAGGCCATTCACTAATCCGGCAGAAGTGATGGACCAGCTTGACTGGAGAACAAAAAAAGGATGCAGTACTTGTGTTCCTGCGATTCAATACTATCTGGAAATGCTGTACCCCGGGTTTGTCCAGCCTGAGCCAGCCACTGAAGAGACATGCATCCTGATTCCGCAAATGTACGGCGGGCGGACAAACGCGGAGCAGCTAAGAACCATCGCCAACATCATTGAGGCATACAGCATTCCCGACGTATCCATCACTCACGGCCAAAGGCTGAAGCTTTCCGGGATCAAGCCTGCGGATCTCCCGAACATAAAAAAAGACCTGAAGATGCCCGTTTACACTAATGAACACCGACACGCGCTGCAAAGCATCAAAGCATGTACATGCGGGCAAAATCGATCAATTCAGCAGCTGGCAGCCCAAATCGAAAGACAACTTGAGATGCTTCCCTTACCCGCTCCCATTTCTATCAGCTTATCATGTGAAACAGACTGCACCGATGCCGCCCTGCAAGATGTCGGCGCAATTCGGACACAAGCTGGCTGGGACATTCACATCGGCGGCGTCCGGGGAACTCATGCCCGTTCAGGAGCTTTGTTTTGCGTGACTGAGAACGAAGACAGCACTGCCGGCATGATCAAAGGACTGATCCAGTATTATCGGGAAACGGCTCATTACTTAGAAGGTGTTCATCAGTGGATAGACCGTCTCGGGATCGTTCATATCAGAGAAGTGCTATTCGAAGAAGACCTAAGGGCCCAGCTGCTGGAAAGCCTCCAAACAGATCTGTCACTGATTCAAAACCCGACTGTAGAGACGGGTGCATATAAGAAAGGATGAGGCATTTTGACTGAACGACTGCTTAGATATTTCCGTGATAAACAGCAAGACGTCCAATCAGAAAAAACATATGACACTCAATGCCCGTTTTGCAGCATGCAGTGCAAAATGCAGCTCGTGGAACAAACCATCGTCACGCGCAAAAAGTACACTGCGATCGGGATTGATAATCCTACAACACAGGGTCGGCTATGCATGAAGGGCATGAACGCCCACCAGCATGCCCTGAACTCCTCCCGCATCACCCGGCCGCTGCTGAAGAAAAACGGCGAGTTTATGCCTGTTTCCTGGGAAGAAGCACTGAATTACATTAAAGACCAAGTGACAATGATCCAAGTAGAACACGGCCATGACGCTATGGCGGTATACGGAAGCGCCTCGATTACAAATGAAGAGGCGTATTTGTTAGGGAAATTCGCACGGGTGGGCTTACAGACAAAATACATCGACTACAACGGGAGGCTTTGTATGTCCGCCGCAGCAACCGCAGCCAACCAAATATTCGGCGCGGACAGAGGCTTAACGAATCCCTTATCAGACATTCCCCACACCCGTGTGATCATTCTGGCCGGCACCAATATCGCGGAGTGCCAGCCTACGATTATGCCATATTTTGAAAAAGCGAAAGAAAACGGAGCTTACATCATTGCCATTGATCCGCGTGAAACAGCGACAACAAAAATCGCCGATCTTCATTTGAAAATCAAACCCGGCACAGACGCCGCTCTTGCCAACGGTCTCGTCAAAATCATCATCGACGAACAGCTTATAAACGAGGATTTCATTCAATCACGAACAAATGGATTCGAAGAGCTGAAGCAGTATACTGACTCGTTGGACCTGAATGACATCGCCGAACAGACGAGTGTCCCCCTGGTGGATATAAGAAAAGCGGCTGTAAAGTTTGCCAAGGAAACGTCCGGCATGCTGTTTACAGCCCGCGGGATTGAACAGCAAACCGATGGAACAGCGGCTGTGAAAGGCTTCTTAAACATGGTGCTGATCACAGGAAAAATCGGCAAGCCTTACTCAGGTTACGGGGCGATCACCGGACAAGGCAACGGGCAAGGTGCAAGAGAGCATGGCCAAAAAGCCGATCAGCTTCCGGGCTATCGATCTATTGAAAACGAACAACACCGGGCACATGTTGCGAAAGTGTGGGGAATCCATCAGGATGATCTGCCGCGAAAAGGTGTCTCAGCCTATGAAATGATGGAAAAAATCAACGACGGCGACATCAAAGGATTGTTCCTCATGTGCTCCAATCCTGCTGTCTCCAGCCCAAATGCGAATCTCGTGGAAAAGGCTTTAAGGAAACTGACATTCTTTGTTGCAATCGATTTGTTTATTTCTGAGACTGCGAAATACGCAGATGTGATTTTACCTGCCTCCTCTTACTTAGAAGATGAAGGCACCATGACAAATGTAGAAGGACGCGTGACATTAAGAGAAGCAAGCCGGCCATGCCCCGGCGAAGCAAAGCATGATTGGCAGATCATTTGTGATCTCGCATCCGCTCTCGGCAAGGGCCGCTACTTTTCTTATACGTCAGCGGAGGATATTTTTAATGAATTGAGAGAAGCGAGCCGAGGCGGGATTGCCGATTATTCAGGCATCTCATACGGCAGGCTCAGACGTGAAGGCGGCATTCATTGGCCGTGTCCGGAATCTGATCATCCCGGAACTGGGCGCTTGTTTACAGAATCATTTGCTCATCCGGATCAAAAAGCGGCATTAAGTGTGATTCCAAACGAACCACCTGTTCCAAAAGAGAAGCCGACAGCCGATTATCCGCTTTATTTAACGACAGGCAGAGTCATGTCTCACTACTTAACAGGCGTCCAAACAAGAAAAAGCGCCGCCCTTGCCGCGAGACATTTTGAATCGTTTATGGAAATCCATCCGCAAACAGCAGCGACCTACAATATCGAGGACCGTGTACTGGTAAAAATAGAATCGCCGCGGGGAAGCATCACCGTCCGCAGCAAATTATCAGAACAAATCAGAAAAGATACTGTTTTTGTTCCCATCCATTGGGCAGACGCTCAAAATGTGAATGATTTAATCGGGGAAGCCTTAGATCCAGCCTGTAAAATGCCCGGTTTTAAGGTATGCGCCGTCCGAATCAGACCTATTTAAATTTTTCATAAAATTTTCAGAACTTTTCGTATATTTTGTTACATTTTATAACATGTATCTTAAATATTCCTTTTTGCTGTGCTACGCTGGAAAAAACATTGATAAGGAGCGGATCATCTGATGGGAAAAAAACAGCTAGTTCTTGTTGGTAATGGAATGGCCGGGGTAAGGGCCATTGAAGAGATACTGAGTGTTGCTAAAGACGAGTTTCAGATCACAATTTTCGGTGCCGAACCGCATCCCAATTACAACCGAATCCTTTTGTCAAAAGTGCTTCAAGGCGATACAGATATTAAAGATATTACGTTAAACGATTGGGACTGGTACGAAGAAAACAACATTCAATTGTATACAAATGAAACAGTCATCAAAGTGGACACGGAAAACAAAACAGTCATCACAGATGCAGACAGAATCCAGCCTTACGATGAATTGATCCTGGCGACAGGCTCGGTCCCTTTTATCCTTCCGATTCCGGGCGCAGACAAAAAAGGCGTCACAGCTTTCCGGGACATAAAAGATACAGACACAATGCTCGCCGCGTCAAAACAATATAAAAAAGCTGCCGTCATCGGCGGAGGACTTCTTGGTTTGGAAGCAGCTCGCGGACTGCTGAATCTTGGCATGGACGTGTCCGTCATCCACCTTGCCCCATTCCTGATGGAGCGCCAGCTTGATGCAACGGCAGGACGCCTGCTGCAAAACGAGTTAGAAAAACAAGGTATGACCTTTTTACTTGAAAAGCAAACAGAAGAAATTGTCGGTGATGACCGTGTCGAAGGCCTTCGCTTCAAAGATGGCACAAGCATTGAAGCTGATTTAGTCGTCATGGCTGTCGGCATCCGTCCGAATACAACACTCGGCGCCGAGAGCGGCATTCCGGTTAACCGCGGCATCATCGTCAACGATTATATGCAGACTGAAATCCCGCACATTTACGCGGTCGGCGAATGTGCCGAGCACCGAGGAATCGCCTACGGGCTTGTGGCACCGCTCTATGAACAGGCTAAAGTGCTGGCGAAGCATATTTGCGGCATCGAAACAAAACCGTATGAGGGCTCCGTTCTCTCCACACAGTTAAAGGTATCAGGCGTCGAGGTTTTCTCTGCCGGTGACTTTAACGAATCAGAAGAGAAAAAAGCGATTAAAGTCTTCGATGAGCAGGACGGCATCTATAAAAAAATCGTCCTGAGAGGCAATCAAATAGTCGGTGCTGTTTTATTCGGCGACAGCAGCGAAGGCAACCGCCTGTTTTCTATGATTCAAAAAGAAGCCGATATCTCTGAAACCTCAAAAATATCAATCTTACAGCCTCTCGACCAACAAGCAGGCACAAGCATAACCGCAGCGATGAGCGACGATGAAATCATCTGCGGCTGTAACGGCGTGTCAAAAGGTGCGATTATTCAAGCCATACAGGAAAAGGGCTGCTCGTCAACGGACGAGATCAAAGCATGCACCGGCGCATCCCGCTCATGCGGAGGCTGTAAGCCACTCGTAGAAGAAATCCTCCAGCATACGCTCGGATCAGACTTTGATGCGTCAGCGCAAAAAGAATCCATTTGCGGCTGCACCACATTGTCGAGAGATGAAGTCGTAGAAGAAATCAAAGCCAAAGGGCTGTCACATACAAGAGAAGTCATGAATGTGCTCGGCTGGAAAACGCCAGAAGGCTGTTCCAAATGCCGGCCCGCTCTGAACTACTACTTAGGCATGATCAATCCAACCAAATACGAGGATGACCGGACATCCCGCTTTGTTAATGAACGAATGCACGCCAATATTCAAAAAGACGGAACATACTCAGTCGTTCCTCGGATGTACGGCGGCGTGACCAACTCCACAGATTTGCGCAAGATCGCCGATGTCGTTGACAAATATGAGATCCCGCTCGTGAAAATGACAGGCGGCCAGCGAATTGATCTTATCGGCGTGAAAAAAGAAGACCTTCCGAAGGTATGGGAAGATCTTGATATGCCGTCGGGCTACGCGTACGGAAAAACACTCCGCACAGTGAAAACTTGTGTAGGCGAGCAATTCTGCCGCTTCGGCACACAAGACTCCATGGCACTGGGCATTGCGCTTGAGAAAAAATTCGAAGGGCTGAACACGCCGCACAAAGTCAAAATGGCCGTGTCTGCCTGCCCGCGAAACTGTGCGGAATCCGGCATTAAGGACCTTGGCGTTGTCGGCATCGACGGAGGCTGGGAGCTTTATGTCGGTGGAAACGGCGGAACCCACTTGCGTGCCGGCGATTTGCTGATGAAGGTGAAAACAAATGAAGAAGTCTTAGAATACGCAGGCGCTTACCTGCAATATTACAGGGAAACCGCAAACTATCTGGAGCGTACGTCCGCATGGCTTGAGCGCGTCGGTTTATCCCATGTCCAATCCGTGTTAAACGATCCGGAAAAGCGGCAGGAGCTGAACGACCGAATGAATGAAACACTCTCTGTCCACAAGGATCCGTGGAAAGACTTTTTAGAGGATAAACAAACCTCGAAAGAATTATTTGAAAATGTCGTGACCACATCATAATGACAAAAACAATCATTGAGGAGGAATGGGCATGGTAAACAAAGACGTAACAAAAGTATGTATCGGAAAAATTGAAGAATTGCCTGAACAATTAGGCAAAACAGTGTATATTGAAGATAAGGAGCTCGCGGTTTTCAAGCTTTCAGACGGAAGCATCCGCGCCATCGAAAACCGCTGTCCGCATAAAGGCGGCGTCCTGGCAGAAGGCATCGTCAGCGGTCAATATGTTTTCTGCCCGATGCACGACTGGAAAATTTCCTTAGAAGACGGAATCGTCCAAGAACCTGACCACGGATGCGTCAAAACATATGAAACGCTGATCGAAGGAGAACATGTTTATCTCGTATATTGATCAAAAGACCGGATCACTTTTCTAGTGGTCCTTCATTTTTTACAGTGACGGAAGGATGACATGATCATGAAGAACGGAATCGTATATTTCGTGGGAGCCGGACCCGGCGACCCAGGCCTGCTCACCATCAAAGGAAAACAGGCGCTCGAGGAAGCAGATGTGATTTTATATGACCGGCTCGCCAACCCGAAGCTGCTCGAATTTGCATCACCGGACTGCCAGTTTATTTATTGCGGAAAACTGCCAAACCGCCATTTTATGAAACAAAAAGAAATTAACGCCCTGCTGGTTGAAAAAGCATTAAATGGGTTAACCGTCGTTCGCTTGAAGGGCGGAGATCCGAGCGTATTCGGCAGAGTCGGCGAGGAAGCAGATGCTCTTCATGAGCACGGCATTCGCTATGAAATGGTGCCGGGAATCACCTCTGGAATTGCAGCGCCGCTATATGCGGGCATCCCCGTCACGCATCGGGATTTCGCATCGTCTTTTGCCATGATTACAGCGCATGATAAATCATTAAAAGGCACGCCGAACCTTGACTGGGAAGGGCTTGCACGAAGCGTACAAACCCTTGTTTTTTACATGGGTGTCAAGAACTTGTCTTATATTTGCCAGCAGCTTATTTCATACGGGAAATCACCTTCTGTCCCTGTCATTGTCATCCAATGGGGAACGTGGGGCCGCCAGCGGAGTGTGAAAGGAACGCTTGAGAACATCCAGCAAAAAGTGCAGGAACACCAGATTACAAACCCTGCGATTATCGTCATCGGAGACATCGTCAACTTTCAAACACACAGCTGGTTTGAAAGCAAACCGCTCATCGGACGGCATTTGATGGTTGTGACTCATGGCGAAGATGAAGACCCGCTTGCAGACAAGCTGCGCGATTCCGGCGCCGATGTCATCGAGTGGCCGAAATGGCGGACCGAAAACATGCCTGTCAATGAAGACATTCTTCGAAAGATTGGCACCTTTGAAGACGTTTTTTTCACATCGCGCCGGGCAGTTTGTGAATTTTTCAGAGCACTGGCTTCTCAGAAAATCGACATCCGCCAGCTGACAGCCAAACTGAGTACAGCATCTGAACAAGCAAAGACGGAGCTTGAAAAACGGGGGTTTCTTGTCACCGCCATTCAGCCTGATTCAGAGAAATGTCTTGTTGTCGGGAGCCGCCATGCAGTGGAATTCATGCAAAAGCATGAATCCTGTTCGTTTTATATCACTCATGAAAACGTCATAGATGACCGGTTCACCCACATGATTCAGCGTACCATCAGTGAATCCCCTCTGCACATGGTCATTTGCCCGAACAAGCTGTCCGTTCAGCAATTGATCAATGGTGGCGAACAAATTGGCATTTCGCCGGAATTGTCAGCAAGCAGGCCTCCTATCGTCTGTATAGGCGATGACTCAGCTGCCGGGGCTTATGGATTCACAGCCGTACAAGAACAGGATGAATTGCTAGCTTTCATTCAGAATCAACAGACGCAAAAAAAGCTCCTTCACAGCTGATGGCTGGCAGCCCTTTCCCCCAAGGGCTGTTTTATTTATGTACCAATTTTTTGTGATGGGTTGAATACATCGCCATATTCTCGGCCTTAGGATCCAAATAAGCCTTAGCGCTGTTGACTGCTGTCGGGCCTTCGGTAAAACCGCCGGCAATTAATCTCAGCTTGCTTTCATAAAAAGCCGCGTCGCCCGCCACAAACACGCCCGGAAGATTCGTTCGCATATGTCTGTCAGCTTTCACCCTGCCTTCTTCAATCTCCAGTCCCCACTCCTTCATCGGCCCGAGATCAATTTTGAACCCATGATTAATGATCAGCTCATCAATTTCTATGTCTTCCCTCTGGCCAGTCTCCGTATGGCAAATCGTCACTTTTTGGATGCGCTCCTCATTGCCGCTCAGCTGCTCCAGACGATAAGACGTAAGCACCCGCACCGATGATTGCTTCATTTTCGTCACGCTGCTTTCCATTCCGCCGAATTCCTCACGCCGATGAACGACAGTCACAGACGCCGCAATCGGTTCAAGCTCATTAGCCCAATCGACCGCAGTATCTCCGCCGCCTGATATCACCACGCGCTTATCTTTAAACGCATCGAGCTTCTCCACTCCGTAATGAAGATTTTTGCCCGCATATCGGGCCGCATCCTCGCTGTCAAACTCATTGACCTCAAGTGTACCCATGCCGCAAGCCAAAATCACAGTTCTTGTATAGTGCTTTTCGCCTTCAGAACCCGTCAGAACAATGGTGCCGTCATCCAGGCGTTCAAACCCGGTCACACGCTGATTCAATACGATATCAGGATCAAACGTTGCCGCCTGCTCCTTCAGCTGCTCGATCAGCTGCTTTCCCGCAATCCCCGGTATGCCGCCGATATCGCGAATGATTTTCTCAGGAAAGAATAAAGACACCTTCCCTCCGAGCTTCGGCAAAAATTCGATTACCTTTGTTTTCAGCTCCCGCATCCCGCAGTAAAAAGCAGTAAACAGCCCAATCGGCCCCCCGCCTATAATCGTAACGTCATATACCTCTTGATTCTCAGCCATCCGTCCTGCCTCCCGTTCACATCTATATCAAAGTTTTAATTGAGAATGAATATCAATACAAAGTATATCATATTTCACGAGCCTGTGTTTATTCATTTCTTCACCTTGTGATCAATTGCTGAAAACCCTATAATAGGCAAAAAACAAATGGGAGTAACAGATGAAAAGACGAGTCGAAACGATCACCTTCGAAGGACATACACTAGAATATTCAGTGGCTGGAAAGGGTGCCCCCATCCTTGTCATGCATGGCGGGCATTCAAATTGTTACGAGGAATTCGGATACACAGCGTTGATTGAGCAAGGGTATTCCATCATTACGCCTTCAAGGCCCGGCTATGGACGAACGTCAAAAGAAATTGGAAAAAGTCTTGCCAACGCCTGCCGTTTCTATGTGAAATTATTAGATCATTTACAAATCGACAGTGTCCATGTGATCGCCATCTCAGCAGGAGGGCCGAGCGGCATATGCTTTGCCTCACATTATCCGGAAAGAGTAAATACATTGACCCTGCAATCCGCGGTCACCAAAGAGTGGCTCACCCCAAAAGACACTGAATATAAATTGGGGAGAATTCTCTTCCGCCCGCCGGTGGAAAAGTGGATATGGAAGCTGATTTCTTCCTTGAATAACGCTTTCCCGCGTTTGATGTTTCGAGCTATGAGCCCCCAATTCAGCACGCTTCCGTTTCAGCGAATCAAGTCCTTGATGAATGAAAAAGACATAGAAGCATTTCGGAAAATGAACAGCCGGCAGCGCTCGGGTGAAGGATTTCTGATTGACTTGTCACAAACCGCCGCTGTCTCTTTAAAAGACCTGCAAGCCATCATATGTCCCGTGCTGATTATGCAAAGTGTTTATGATGGATTGGTTGACTTGTCACATGCACATCATGCAAAAGAGCACATTCGTGGCGCTGTTCTCTGTTTGCTTCACTCATGGGGACACCTGATTTGGCTCGGAAAAGAAGCTGCAGAAACAGACAGTATCCTACTCGGTTTTTTGGAATCCTAACCAAAGTGAAACGATCCTTTCCCCTCCTCCGTCAAACAAGCAGTGCCTTTTTTTCTGGTATCATAAGAAAGGCAGCTTAACATGAGCGGAGGTTTTATTGTGACAGCACAATCATCTTTTCTTCAGCTGAATTCTATTTTTATCAGCATTTTAATAGAAGCCATTCCGTTTATTCTGATTGGCGTCATACTTTCCGGAATCATTCAAATGTTTGTTTCTGAAGAAATGATTGCAAGAATCATGCCGAAAAACCGTTTTCTCGCCGTTTTATTCGGTGCGCTGGCCGGCGTTTTATTTCCCGCCTGCGAATGCGGCATCATCCCGATTACGAGGCGGCTTCTGTTAAAGGGAGTTCCTCTGCATGCGGGCGTTGCTTTCATGCTGACCGCGCCTATCATTAATCCTATCGTTTTATTTTCTACTTATATTGCGTTCGGGAATAGATGGAGCGTGGTCTTTTACAGAGGCGGACTGGCTCTCGCCGTTTCGCTGATCATCGGGGTCATTTTATCCTATCAATTTAAAGATAACCAGCTTTTAAAGCCTGATGAACCCGGGCACCACCATCATCATCACGGCACCTTGCTCCAAAAACTGGGCGGGACCTTGCGGCATGCCATTGATGAATTTTTCTCCGTGGGGAAATATTTAATCCTCGGCGCCTTTATCGCAGCCGCTATGCAGACGTATGTCAAAACATCCACTCTGCTTGCGATCGGGCAGAATGATGTATCCTCTTCCCTCGTGATGATGGGTCTGGCGTTTGTCCTGTCGCTTTGTTCAGAAGTTGATGCGTTCATCGCGTCTTCCTTCAGCAGCACATTTTCATTAGGATCGTTAATCGCCTTTCTCGTCTTTGGCGCAATGGTGGATATTAAGAATCTATTGATGATGCTTGCGGCCTTCAAAAAACGATTTGTTTTCCTGCTGATTACATACATTGTCGTGATTGTTTTAGCGGGATCACTACTGGTAAAAGGGTGATTGGATGTTTCGTCTATTGGTGCTGATGGGATTTACGTTTTTCTTTTATCATCTGCATGCCTCAGGAAATCTAACAAAATATATCAATATGAAATATGCCTATCTTTCCTTTATTGCGATTTTCCTGCTGGCCATTCTGACCGCCGTCCAAGCATATCTATTTATCAAGTCGCCTGAAAAAAGCGGGCATCACCATGACCATGATTGCGGGTGCGGCCATGATCACGAGCATGACCATGAACAAAACAAGCCATTTTATCAGCGTTATTTGATTTATGTTGTTTTTCTTTTTCCTTTGGTGTCAGGCATCTTCTTCCCGATTGCAACGCTTGACTCATCCATAGTCAAAACAAAAGGGTTCTCGTTTAAGGCGATGGAGAGCGGAGATCACTACTCCCAAACTCAGTATTTGCGGCCTGATGCCAGCCTTTATTACGCGCAAGACAGCTATGACAAACAAATGAAACAGCTGTTTAATAAGTATTCCAGCAAAAAAGAGATTTCTCTGACCGATGACGATTTCCTAAAAGGAATGGAAACCATCTATAACTATCCGGGTGAATTTCTCGGACGGACGATAGAATTTCATGGATTTGCTTACAAAGGAAACGCAATTAACAAAAATCAGTTGTTCGTATTAAGGTTTGGCATCATTCACTGTATCGCTGATTCCGGCGTGTACGGGATGCTTGTGGAATTTCCGAAGGACATGGACATCAAGGATGATGAATGGATTCACATTAAGGGCACTCTGGCCTCAGAATATTACCAGCCATTCAAGTCAACTCTCCCTGTCGTCAAAGTAACTGACTGGAATACCATTAAAAAACCTGATGATCCGTATGTTTACAGAGGATTTTAAGTGAAGACGAAACCAGTACAAGTACTGGTTTCTTTTTTATTTCTTTTTCATCAGCATCAAATCGAGATAGAGCTGGCACCGCGTTCTGAAATCGCTTAAATCGATCGACGTCATCTCAGTAATCTGTTTGATGCGGTAATTCAATGTATTTTGGTGAATAAAGAGCTGTTCTGCCGCTGGTTTTGTTTTGCAGTTGTTGAGGAGATAGATTTCCAAGGTTTTGAGCAGCTCAGTGCTGCTTTCTTCGTCTTTCGCTTTTAATAAAGCTAAATCTTTATTCTCGTATTCTAAAAATTCATTTTTCTGTTCGATGCTTTCTAAATAGCGGTAAATGCCGAGTTTGGCATATTCATATGGAATATTTTCCTGATTGCCAGTGATTTCTGCGGCTTTGATGACTTCAAGTGCTTCTGTGTAGCTCTTGCCAAGTTTTAATAGGTGATTATATTCGTTTCCGATACCGATATAAATAGGGGTAGGTATTTTCTGAAAGTGAAAATGTGTTAACAGCTTGTTAATAAACTCAGAAGCTGCTGAGGAGACGGAGCTTTTTTGGGAAAAACTCGCTACGACGATGACAATGTTTGATTCGATCGTTAAGACATGACTGACCTTATCCCGTAAATTCAGGTACGACCTGATATTTTCCTTTAAATCCTCTACCGCTTCCCCATCCCCATTTGCGGCGTGCAGGATAACAACTGAAAACATGGAAGGCAGCACGGTGTTGATCCTTTCAGCTTCCCGTCTGAGTTCCTTCTCAGAGGTAAATTGCTGATAGATCGCCCGTTTGATGAGATCCTCTGCTTTTTCTTCCTTTTCCTGTTTCAATTTATTCGTTTTATAAATGATTTTCCCGACATGGAAGGAGGTCTCGTACAAAAAGTCGAGCTCTTCATCCGTCAGATTTTGGTCCAGCTCCTGAATCCAGATGTAGCCCATGACTTCCCCTTTGTGCTTTGCACTCACGACCACCCTCTGGTTTAACCCAATGCTTTCAATTTTATTGACGCGAAAAGGCTCAGGCTCTGTTTTCAATTTTTCAATAATTCCGTCCTTCAGAAACCTCTCAAAAATCTGGACCGGACACTTTTTCGAAAAAATAGTCTGCTGGTTGGCAGAATCAAAATGGTTAATATAGTAAGAATTATAGGCTAACAAAAAGAAATCCGCGCTTTCCAGTATCACTGGCTTTTGCAGCTCATAGCTAATAAAATCAATCAGTTTATCAACATCTGAAAATGAAAAAACTCTCTCTAAAAGCTCTTCCATACCTTTTTCTCCTATACTTTTTTTACTTTAATCATATCCATACGGGGTCTTTTTGTATAGAAAAAAATACGTTTGTTTCCAAAAGAAAAAAATGGCCGCTTAAAAGGAGAAAAGAGGAAAAAGGGACAGCCCCTTCCTCCTCCTTTCGATCTTTATTGTGACATTGTATCTTGGTAGTCGTTGAACTGGTCTGTGACAGCTTGTGACGGAGCCTGCGTCAATATGCTGACAAAAAACACAGATAATAGACTCGCAGCAAAACCAGGTATCATTTCATACAGAAAGTCCGAAAGACCGGCATTCGCCCAAATGATTACAGTCGCTGCTCCCACAATCATGCCGGCGAGTGCCCCCCATTTGGTCATTCGTTTCCAAAACAGACTGAGCAGTACAACCGGCCCGAATGATGCACCGAAGCCCGCCCACGCGTAGCTGACCAATCCAAGGATAGTGTTATTTTTCTCCCAAGCCAGAACCAACGCGACAATTGAAACAGCCAGAACAGCCAGACGGCCTAAAAACACCAGCTCTTTATCTGAAGCTGAGCGTCTGAACATCGACTTATACAAATCTTCTACCAGAGAGCTTGATGTCACAAGCAGCTGAGAAGAAATGGTACTCATAATCGCAGCCAAAATCGCTGAAATCAGAAAACCCGTGATAATCGGATGAAACAAGATATTCCCTAATTGAATAAAAATCGTCTCTGGGTCCTTCAGTGTCATGCCGCGCTGATGGTAATAAGCGATTCCGCCCAAACCGGTCAGCACTGCGCCTACTGCAGACAAAATCATCCAGCCCATCCCGATTCTGCGCGCTCTTTTGATCTCTTTGACAGACGTGATCGCCATAAAACGCACAATAATATGCGGCTGGCCAAAGTATCCCAGCCCCCAGGCAAACAAAGAAATAATGCCAAGGACGCTCGTTCCTTTGAAAATATTAAACATATCAGGATCTACAGAGCGGATTTCAGCAACTGTATCACCTGCTCCTCCCGTGTGGAAAAACGTAACGATCGGCACAAGAATGAGTGCGGCAAACATAATGATCCCCTGAACAAAATCTGTCCAGCTGACTGCCAAAAAGCCGCCAAACAGGGTATATGCCACAACAACACCCGTCACAATCCACAGGCCGGTGTGATAATCCATCCCCAAGATGCTGTTGAATAAGACGCCGCCGGACACCATTCCGGACGATACATAAAACGTGAAAAAGACTAAAATGACAATTCCTGAAAACAGTCTGAGAAGCTTTGTTTGATCTCCGAAGCGATTTTCCAGGAATCCGGGAATTGTAATGGAATTCCCCGCTTTTTCAGTATAGGTTCTCAGCCGCGGTGCGACGTAAAGCCAGTTCGCCCACGCTCCAAGGCAAAGTCCGATGACGATCCAAGCGCCGCTCAGACCAGTAGAAAACATGGCGCCCGGAAGCCCCATTAGCAGCCAGCCGCTCATATCGGCAGCGCCGGCACTGAGAGCAGTTACTGCCGGACCCAAAGAGCGTCCTCCCAGCATGTAATCCGTCAGATTCGACGTACGCTTGTAAGCAAAGTAGCCGATTAGCAGCATTCCCGCCATATAAATACAAATCGAAATAATCAGCTGTGTGTTTTCTATGGCACTTCCTCCTCTTTTTTATAGTATATGGATGAAATGGACACCCCCGCAGGGAGGATGCCCATTTAGTCCCGCTTAGAACATTTCACTGATTGTTTTTGCTTGCATATGCAGAGCCAAGTAATCCGGCCCGCCTGCTTTTGAATCCGTTCCCGACATTTTGAAGCCGCCAAACGGATGGTAGCCGACGATAGCACCTGTACAGTTGCGGTTGAAGTATAGGTTTCCGACATGGAATTCCTGTTTCGCACGCTCGATGTGCTTGCGGTTGTTTGTGATAACCGCGCCTGTCAAACCATATTCAGTATTGTTTGCCACTTCTAAAGCTTCATCAAAGTCTGACACTTTACAAAATGCAACGACAGGTCCGAAAATTTCTTCCTGCATGAGTCTTGCTTTCGGATCAAGGTCAGCGAAGATCGTCGGTTTGATGAAGTATCCTTTCGAATCATCACCAGTACCGCCGCTTACTAAACGCCCTTCCTGTTTTCCGATCTCAATATAGCTCATAATTTTATCATAAGAACCTTGGTCAATGACAGGTCCCATATAAACATCTGCACTGTCAGGTTTAGCTGTTACTTTTGATTCCGTAATTTCAATGACACGCTCTAATACTTGATCATACACTTTTTCATGAACTACTGCACGTGAACCTGCAGAGCATTTTTGTCCCGCAAAGCCGAATGCTGAAGTAAAGATCGATTGAGCCGCTAATTCAATGTCCGCATCCTCATCGACAACAACCGTATCTTTACCGCCCATTTCAGCGATGACACGCTTTAAGTGCTGCTGGCCTGGCTGAACCTTCGCCGCGCGTTCGAAAATTCTCGTACCAACTTCTCTTGATCCCGTAAATGTGATAAGGCTTGTTTTCGGATGGTCAACAAGATAGTCGCCTACTTCCGCTCCGCTTCCCGGAACAAAGTTGACTACGCCTTTTGGCAATCCGGACTCTTCAAGCACCTCAACAAATTTTGCTGCAATAACAGGTGTAGCACTCGCAGGTTTCAGAACCACTGTGTTTCCAGTAACGATCGGCGCCACTGTTGTGCCTGCCATGATCGCAAACAAGAAGTTCCAAGGCGGGATAACGACTGTCACTCCAGTCGGCGTATATACATATTGGTTTTTCTCGCCTTCACGGCTGTTGACCGGTTTTCCTTTTGCCAGTTCGATCATTTGTCGTGCATAATACTCCATGAAGTCAATCGCTTCAGCCGTATCGGCATCCGCCTCGTTCCAAGGCTTTCCTGCTTCTTTCACAAGCAAAGCTGAGAATTCATGTTTTCTTCTGCGGACTTTGGCAGCAGCGCGGAACAGGACAGCCGCTCTCTCTTCTGGAGACGTGTATCTCCACTCTTCAAATGCTTTTGCAGCCGCTTGAATCGCTTGCTCAGCGTGCTCTTGAGAAGCTTTTGACACTCGGCCGACGACTTCTTCTTTATCAGCCGGGTTGATTGAAACGATTTTCGCTTCCGTTTCCACTCTCTCGCCGTTAATGACAAGCGGATAGTCTTTTCCTAAATATTCGCTTACTGTCGCAAGCGCTTTTTTAAACGCTTCCACGTTGTTTTGATCTTGGAAATTTGTGAATGGCTCGTGTTTGTAAGGTGTTGTCATGATAATCTCTCCTTTTTTACTTCTTTGTCATTCCTTTGAAAGCAAATGCAATGTTTGACGGACGTTCTGCAAGGCGTCTCATAAAGTAGCCGTACCAATCCTCGCCGTATGGCAGGTAGACTCTCATGTTATAACCTTCTTTTACGAGGCTGAGCTGGGTTTGCGACCGCATGCCGTACAGCATCTGAAATTCAAACTTGTCATTGGCAATGCCATGTTCCTTGGCAAGCTGCTTTGTAAAGTCGATCATTTTGTCGTCATGTGTGGCAATCGCTGTATAGTGACCGTTTAAGAGCTGCTTTCGGATGATTTTTTTGTAATTTTCATCGACATCGCTTTTCTCCGGGAAAGCTACTTTTTCTGATTCTTTATAAGCTCCTTTTACAAGGCGAAGGAACGGGTTTAAAGAATCCAAATCGTCAATGTCTTTTTCCGTCCGGTACAGATAGGCTTGCAGCACTGTGCTCACATGCTCGTATTTCTTTCTGAAATCTTTGAAAATATCAAGCGTTTTCTGGCATCTGACTTCGTCCTCCATGTCAATGGTGACCATGATTTTATGTTTCTCGGCCGTCTGAAGGATTTTTGTCATATTTTCATACACCAAATCCATATCTATATCCAAACCTAAAGACGTCATTTTTAAAGAAACGTGTGAGTTCAGCTCCTGATCCGCGATGGTCGCAATGGTTTGAATGCACTCTTCCGTACGCTCCCGTGCGACCTCGGCGCTGTTCACAAACTCGCCTAAATGATCGACAGTAACTGACAGGCCTTGGCTGTTAAGCTGTCGAATGGTCGGGATTGAACTGTTAAAGTCATTCCCGCCGATAATTTTACCCGCTGCTACCCGGCTTCCCCAGTTCCTCGCCATTTTATTGAGAAAGCCGCTTTTGGATAAAAATAAGAAAAAATCTCTTGTGATCACTTCCAACCTCAACACCCCGCAATCTAAGAAGTATTTGTATGAGTTTATTGTAAATGGACAAAACAGGCGTTCACAATATTCTCAAAATACAAAGATTCTGATTATTTTTGTGGATTTGCCACAATCAGATAGTTAGAAAGTCGGGGGGGATTCTGTCGAATAAAGCAGAAAAGGAAGCGACAAAAAACATCAGCTTCCTCCATCCTTCCACACTTCTTCAACCGTATTCAAAAGCAAACGGTTCAACTCAGGTGTCATATCTTTTTTCTCTGCCTTCAGTTCTTTTGCCGCTTCCATGATTCTTTCGATTTCCGTTTCAATGAATTGGTGAATAACATCGATTCTTGCTTCGAGGTCAAGCTCTTCCCCTCTTCTTTTCCGTTCAAGCAAGGTTTCCATTTCAGCCTTCAGTTCGGGTTCAGCAACAAGTTCATTCATCAAAACAGTAAAGTCCATTGGCGGTATGGTTCCGTGCTTTTCAATCCATTGGCAGGCCAAAATAGGCCGAAGAACGTAGAAGTACTTTTTAATTTTGACCTCTTGTCCTTGTAGATAATCCTTGACGTTCCTTCTCGCCATATTGATATAGTGATACACGCTTGCTTCAGGCTTAAATGCCTCCGTCCGCAGTTTTCTTAACTGCTCTGCGGTCGTAAATGCTTCATAATACACAATGTCTGAGGACAGCCATTCGAGGAGCGGAGGGTTTGACTTTTTGAAAAGCCGAAGCGTTTTTCTCAGCTCCCAGCCGCTGATATCCAGCAAATCGTGAATCGGTTCCTCAATGACATCACGCTCCTGCTCAATTGAAAAATACCACTCCTTTTTCGGCACATAAATAAAGCGGACGTCGTAATCACTATCCTGCGAGGGAAATCCCCATGCGCGGCTTCCTGACTCGACGGCATACACGATTTTAACTCCGTATGACTGCTCGATCCGTTTTAATTCATCAATGATTCTTTGTTTCATATCTATTCGTCTCCAGTCTGTTCTCATTCCGGCAGTTTGCAGAAAAAAACCGCCTGATGATATGCGCGGCGGCTTTTCACATTTATCAGCCTTTAAGATGCTGCTTAAAAAAAGCAAGTTTTTCCGTTTGAAAAGCAGGGATATACTCATGTCCGAAGTAGCGGTACACCTTCAGCTCTTTCTCTGTTTCCAAATGATTGTAGGCGGCAAACACGGTGGACGGCGGCGTGACCTTGTCAATCAGGCCGATTGACATCAGGACAGGCACCTTCACTCGGTCAGCGAGATTCATAATATCGAAATATGAAAGTGTCTTCATCGCCTGCACTTCTGTTTCCGGGCTGCCATTTCTTCTGAAGAAGGAATTGATTTCAAGGTACGGCTGTTCAAGCGCCACATCAATGGCCCGTTCGAAGTTGCTTAAATAAGGATAATCGGCAACCGCGGCTTTTGGAATGTCTGACAGCGCTGCTGCGGCAATGGTTAAACCTCCGCCTTGGCTTCCTCCTGTCACACCGATCCTTGTTTCATCAACCTCGTCGAAGCTGCTGATGACCTCAAGCGCGCGGACGGCGTCCAAATAAACACCGCGGTAATAGTATGTATCTTCATCCAGAATTCCTTTCGTCATCCAGCCCAAAGCGTGACCGTGCGGTGAAATACTCGTATCCTCGCTGCTCTGCTGGCCGCGGACAAGCATGCCGAATGCGGCGTAGCCATGGAGTGCCCAGTTTACCATTTCATGAATCTCACCATCATAGCTTGCATTGTAGCCATGATATTTCACGATCGCCGGATGCGGGCCTTCCTTGTCAGGCACCGCGTACCATCCGGTAATGCGGGCGTTTTCGAAGCTTTTATATGTGAGACGGTACACTTTTACTCCGTCAGCAGGATAGTCAACCGGCTGTAAATCAGGTTCTGCTTGGACTTTTGCAAGTTCCTCCAAAGACAATTTCCAAAACTCAGAAAAATCTTTCGGTGCTGTTTTTTCAGGCTTATATGTTTGCAATTGGTCGAGCGGCAGATCGAATAGTTGCATTTCCTATTATTCCCCTTTGTTTTATAGGATATAGTTTGTATTCCTATACTACCACGTTTCGGCTTTGTTTTCTAAATATTTTCATCTTTGTTTCCCAGACAGCCTTCATCAAACGTTTGTTTAAGACTTTCCCGGCTTAGTTCCATAAAGGCCCGGGCGGTCAGACTGACATAGCGGTTCTTTAAAAAGACGAAGACGAGGGTTCGTGATGGCGCGGATTGAATCGATAAATAGATCACACCCGGATCTTTATCCCTTCTGACCATATTCGGCGCCATTGTCACACCTAATCCGTTAGCCACAAGAGATTGGGCGGTTTCAATATGGCTTGTCTTAAAGGCGGCATTCGGCTTAAAGCCGCTTTCCGCACAGAGATCGAGAACTGTCCTGCGAAAGCCGAAGCCTTCTTTTAACAGAATAAATGGCACGTTCCTTACCATGTCAAGCGGCACACACGGCTGGTGTCCCTCATCTTCTTCCAGCGCTTTCTCAATCAGCGCGACCATTTCCGGCGGCATCCACCTTTGTTTTTCCTTCGGCACCGCGAGAACAATCGGTTCCGTGAGCAAGGGTATAATGGAGAGCCGTTCATCCTCGATCGGCAAGGATAAAACAGAAAGGTCAACTTCTCCCTTTGCCGTCATCTCCTCTAATGAAACCGGATCTTTTTCAACAAGCTGAACCTCCACATGAGGATAGCGCGCCAAAAACTGCTTCAGCAGCGGAGGAAAGAGATATCTCCCTGTTACAGCAGGAATCCCGATGGATAATTTATGACCGATTCCCTGTGATCGCTCCTGCATTTCCCGAAGCAAATCATCTCTGGAACGAATGATGTCCTCGGCTTTTTCAATGAAACGCCTGCCGTGGGGTGTCAGTGTAACAGAGCCATGAGATCTGTGAAAAAGGGTAAGCCCCAGCTCAGCCTCAAGCTTTTTGATTTGCTGGCTGAGAGACGGCTGTGCGATATGAAGATGTTCCGCCGCCTTTGTAAAGCTTTGGCGCCGGGCAATTTCCGCTGCATATTCCATCACTTTAATATCCATTTCAGCCTCCATAGGTTGAACCTATCGTTTTCATCATTTTTATATCTTGGACGAATCATAACAGAAATTGCTAACATAATCCATATCATCATTTACGAAAAGAAGGAGCTGGTTCAAATGACAAATGAAACACCGTTTTCTAAAAACGCCGAGATGTATCGGGATGAAAAGGTATTTGCCGAGGGGGAAGATTTGGGGTTGATGATCAAAACAGCGGAATGCCGGGCAGAGCATCGGGTGCTGGATATCGGAGCGGGCGCCGGCCATACGGCCCTGGCATTTTCTCCTTATGTACAGGAGTGCATCGGTGTTGATGCGACGAAAGAGATGGTTGAGGTTGCGTCCTCCTTCGCGCAAGAAAAAGGAGCTGAAAACGTACGCTTTCAGCAAGGAACGGCAGAGTCACTCCCCTTCCCCGACGATTCATTTGACATCATCACCTGCCGATACGCAGCCCACCATTTTTCAGATGTCCGCAAAGCTGTCAGAGAGGTTGCACGCGTACTAAAACAGGACGGACGTTTTCTCTTAGTTGATCATTACGCGCCTGAAGATCCCGTTCTTGATGAGTTTGTCAATCATTTGAACCGGCTTCGAGACCCTTCCCATGTTCGTGAAAGCTCATTATCAGAATGGCAGGCGATGTTCAGCGCCAATCAACTGGCCTATCAAGACATCCAAAAGTGGAATTTGCCGATTCAATACGATAGCTGGATCAAACGAGGCGGAACCCCCGCTGACCGAGAAAAACAAATCATTACCCACTTGAATCACGCATCAGACGAAGCACGCGACACGTTCTGTATTACATTGAACCAAAACGGACAGCCCATCTCCTTTTGTTTAAAAGCGATTTTGATACAAGGGATAAAACGATAAAAAAAGCCGTGCGCTGCGCACGGCTTTTTACATCGGCTGATAAAGATCCCAGCCAATTTTTAATGTCTCAACAATGTAATCGGCAACCTCTTCCGGGGAAAGGTTGTCTGTTGCCACTTTTGAATTGTGCTTGTCATAAATGACTTTTCTTTCGTTAAACAGCTGTTCCATTTCATCCATTGAACGGTTATGCAGTACAGGGCGGCTTTCGATCAATAAATCCGCGCGCTGCTTCCAGTTCTCCCATGACAGGTCCAGATGAAGCACGAGACAGTTTTCCAGACAGCAATTCCTGATTTCTTCTTGTTTAAAAGATCCCCCGCCCAGAGATACGATTTTGAATCGTTTATGATGGCAGATGTCTAAAATATATTCCTTCTCCGTTTTCCGGAAAAAGTCTTCTCCCTTTTTCTCAAATATCTCAGGAATTGACATATTGAAATCCTTTTCGATCTGCTGGTCAATATCAATAAAATCTCTATATAATTTTTTAGCGACCAATTGGCCGATTGTTGTTTTTCCTACACCCATGAATCCGATCAGGACGATATTTCTTTCTCTTACTGGGATGGCTCGTTTAGCGTTCATCTTCGGCGAAATCCTCCTAAGGAATGAAATTTTATATTCATTATATGCTTATTTAGCGAATATTTATATAGATACCGGCTTTACCGGTCAAGCTTATAGTGCGCTTTGTTGTTTAGCCATTTTTGCCTGAATGACATTCATTGTACAACATTTCCCCAGGTATTTTAATACTTCGACGCAAAAAAGCATTAAAACCTTCCGCCTTTATTGTTTTTCCAGCTGACTCTTCGATGGAAGGGTCTTTTTCTGTATGATAAATAGGAAGGGAGAAATGGCGATGATCATTTGGATAAACGGGGCATTCGGTTCCGGAAAAACACAAACAGCCTTCGAACTGCACAGAAGGCTGAACCCATCTTACGTGTATGATCCCGAGAAAATGGGTTTTGCGCTGCGCTCCATGGTGCCGCAGGAGATCGCAAAGGACGATTTTCAAAGCTATCCTTTATGGCGGGCGTTCAATTACAGTTTGCTAGCTTCTCTGACAGATACATACCGCGGCATCATTATTGTGCCTATGACGATTGTACATCCTGAATACTTCAATGAGATCATCGGCAGGCTCAGACAGGAAGGAAGGATCGTTCACCACTTTACATTAATGGCTTCAAAGGAAACCTTGTTAAAAAGGCTGCGCACCAGAGCAGAAGGAAAAAACTCATGGGCCGCCAAACAAATTGACCGCTGCGTTGAAGGTTTATCATCACCCATTTTTGAGGACCACATTCAAACAGACAACCTGTCGATTCAGGATGTGGCAGAGAACATTGCCGCGAGAGCCGAACTCCCATTAGATCCTGATACGAGAGGCAGCCTCCGAAGGTTCACCGACAGATTAATGATAAAGCTGAATCATATCCGCATCAAATAAAGCTTCTGTACACGACAAAAGCCCGCTCCGAGAGCGGGCTTTCTTCAACTTATTTCCACCAGTCATCAAACATAGACGCCGGAACCTGGCGTTTATGTTCAGTCATGCTGTAGCGTTTTTCCAGCGCTTCTGATACTTTCGCTGATACTTCTTTTCCTTCGAGATAATCGTCAATCTCGTCGTAGGAAATGCCAAGCTCTGTTTCATCCGACTGCTGCGGTTTTTCGTCGAGCAGATCGGCAGTCGGTTCTTTTAAGTATAAGCGTTCCGGTGCACCCAGCTCTTTCAGCAGGGTTCTTCCCTGGCGCTTCGTCAAGCCTGTCAGCGGCAGGAGGTCTGCTCCGCCGTCACCGTACTTCGTAAAGAAACCAGTCACTGCTTCAGCAGCATGGTCTGTTCCTAACACAAGAAGGCCTTCCTGGCCGCCGATCGCGTATTGCGCGATCATTCTTGTTCTTGCTTTTACGTTTCCTTTATTAAAGTCAGTCAGCTGATCGCCTGTTTCCTGCTGATACTGATCAGAAAAAGCGCTGACTGTTGATTTAATATCAAACTTCCATGATTTATCCGGCTTAATAAACTTCAAAGCAAGCTGGGCATCGTCTTCATCCTGCTGTGTGCCATGCGGAAGACGGACCGCGATAAATTGAGCGTCTCCGCCCTCCTCGCGAATGCTCTCCACCGCAATCTGAGCGAGTCTTCCCGCAAGTGTTGAATCCTGGCCGCCGCTGATTCCCAATACAAAGCCTTTAGCACCAGTTTTCTTTACATATTGTTTTAAAAAATTGACTCGGTCCTCAATTTCTTGCTTTGGATCAATTGAGGGCTTCACATGTAACTCACGCATAATCTTTTCCTGCATGCTCATCCCAATCATTCCTCCTGTACATTTTCCCTTGTTACTGATCATTTCCCCAAATCAATGAAAATGAATCATGACTGTTATGTATCCCTATTAAATATAGCACAGGTCTTCATTCACAGTGAACAAGAGAGATCAGCTGACTTCAACCCGTATGGATGTCACACTGTCGCCATTGCATTTCCCTTTTTCAATCGGGCAGGAAGAAAACGCGACAATTAAATCCATCTCCGCCCTGAGCCTTACATAATCTCCGGCATTCGAAAGCGGCGTTTCCACAGACAGATTCCCTTTCTCATCAAGGACAGTATTCATAAAAATCGCAAATGGGTAATGCATGTGAGGCTTCGGTACGCCAAACTGCTCAAGCGCACGGTTCATATTGTCATAGCACGTATCCTGAAACTCATCCTTTTGCTTCCCATATAAGAGCCTGTTCATATCAGGACGGCAGGCGGGCAGCAGCAGATCATGCTTGCCGACCGTATCTTCAATCAGGGTTAACATCGGCTTATACAGGTTGGAGTAGAGATGGTCGTTGACCTTCACATGAATGGAGTGATTGGCGTCTATCGTCGCTCCCTGATCAAGGTGTTCATAAAAATCCTTGGCATGGTATGCGACAAAATCAGCCACCTGCTGCCCTTCTACATCAACCACCTTTAAAATCTGCCCCTTTTTCAGCTTCAGCCCTAGCCCTTTTTTCGGCTCCACAATATATTGCTGTGTCATTGGTTTGCTCCTTTTTTCATTAGTATGAGCGTCCGCTTCCTTCTCCATGTAAAAAGAGGCAAAAATCCGATGTATATAAGCTTCGGACAGATCACAATCTAACCTTAGATAAAAGGGGTTGAATAAATAATGAGCCAAACAAAAAAAGACCAGCCAAAAGGGAATCTGGCTTGGTGGCAGCTGTCACTGATCGGAGTCGGCTGCACGATTGGAACAGGCTTCTTTCTCGGTTCCAGCATCGCAATTGTAAAAAGCGGTTTTTCCGTTCTCCTTTCATTTCTGATCGCAGGGATCGGTACGTATTTTGTCTTTGAACAGCTCGCCAAGCTGTCGGCGAAGCAGCCGGAAAAGGGCTCGTTTTGTGCGTATGCCCGAAAAGCATTCGGCAAATGGGCAGGCTTCAGCAACGGCTGGGTGTACTGGACATCAGAAATGCTGATTACCGGAAGCCAGCTGACAGCCATTTCGCTCTTTACGAAGCATTGGTTTCCTCAAGTGCCGCTATGGGTGTTTGCCTCAATCTACGCAGTACTGGGGCTCCTTATTATTTTCACCGGCCTGTCCGTCTTTGAAAAAACAGAAAACGTGCTGGCAGTCATTAAAACAGCTGCTATTTTTATGTTTATTGTCATTGCCATCCTGGCTTTATGCGGTATCCTGTCCGGCGGAAATCATGGCATACATGTTCCAAATAAGACGAGTGAGTTTTTCCCATACGGCGCCATGGGGCTGTGGACAGGTTTAATCTACGCGTTTTACGCTTTTGGCGGAATTGAGGTCATGGGGCTGATGGCGGTTCACTTAAAAAAACCTGAGGAAGCGTCTAAATCAGGGAAACTGATGCTGGCGACGCTGGCGATTATTTATATCATTTCAATCGGGCTTGCTCTGCTTTTGGTTCCGTTACACACGTTTACTGAACAGGACAGTCCGTTCATTACGTCATTAAAAGGATATAACCTTGAGATCATCCTTGATATATTTAACGGGATTTTCATCATCGCAGGGTTCTCGACCCTTGTCGCTTCGCTATTTGCGGTTACGACATTGCTTTGTACAATGGCTGATGACGGCGACGCGCCGAAATGCTTTACTCTAAAGGAAGGCAAAAAAATATGCTGGCCGGCACTTGGGCTGACGTTTGCGGGGCTTGTCCTCTCCATTATTCTGTCGTTAGTGCTGCCTAAAAACATTTATGAGCATATGACAACAGCTGCGGGGCTTATGCTTTTATACACTTGGCTGTTTATCCTGTTCTCCAGCAAAAAGCTGACTGATCCCGAGGGCATGGGAAAAACGCAAATTTATTTAGCGATGGTTCTGATTGCTGCAGCTGTGTCCGGTACATTGTTTGAAAAATCAAGCCGGCCCGGTTTTTTCGTCAGCATAGGTTTTCTCGTGATTATCGCCATCGTTACCATGATCTATCAAAAAAAGCAGGGTCATAAAGATCGCCCTGCCAGTCCTTGATTTATTTCATTTTGTTGAACATGTTCTTTAAATAAGAAAACGGGCACTTCGATACCTGTTTTTCGTCATCACGGAGGAAATACTGCTTCCATTCACGATTATCTTTTCCTCCGTACCAGCCTAATTGCGGGTGAATCGGAGCCTGATCATAGGCCTCTAAACGAGATCGGATCAGCCTGCTCATGTTACGGCCAAATGCAGTAGATCCATTTAGGTCATCAAACACCCACCTTGGCTGAAACGTGATCATAAAAAAAGGAAAGCTCCGGCTTCTTCTTGCCTCGTGCCCCGGTGTAGCGCACAGAATGAAATACGGCTCGCCGTCAAAACAAAACTCCCATTTATAATGCTCAGGATCGGCCGGAATGTCTTCCGGCCATTCTTTTTCGTCTTGATGACTCAGTCTATTTAAAAAGCGCCAAAACAGCTCTTCATACGCTTCAATCGAATAATGCTCCGCCAAATCTTCCGGTGTATCAAACAACACAACGAGGGATGCGTATTTTCCCGTGTCCCGCGATATCTTGCCGTACTCCGCAAGCAACGGAGCCAGTTCCTCCGCTGTGCGGTTTTCCCGCGGATCTCCGGCAAAAGCAATCCGAAGCTGATCAGTCAGAAACGCCTGGCGTCCGGGAATGCACGGAAATGTATCCGCGTCGTCCCCCAGAGTTTCTGCCAGCAGCTCAAAAGCGATTCTTTGCCATTCAGGAAGCTCTTCCTGAATACGTTCCAGAAAACTTTTGGTGTAAATCCCATTCACCATTGATCCACCTCCAGTATCATCTGGATACTATATTAAAACTGGAAGCGGCAGGTGACTGTCCTTCATGAATCAGCCCAATAACTGTTTGATGCCCTGATAACCAAAGTAAAAGCCAAACACAAGGAGGGATACACCGGCGATTCCAGTCAATCCTCTCAATAGCTTTTCATGAAGCAGGTTTCTGAACGTACTGGCTGTGATAGCCATGCAGAAATCCCAGATTAAAATGCCGATCATGATGCCGGAGCTATAGATTAGAAGCTGATTCATATTGTAGGCCTCTGCTGTTTTCGCAAGAATGCTTCCGTAAATTCCAAGCCAAAAAAGGATGCTCAATGGGTTTGACAATGAAATGAGGAAACCCGATGCGAATGTTTTCCTGTATGACGGTTTCCCCCGCGAGCTTCGCACATCCATCGGTTCTCTGACGTTTTTCAGCGTTTCAATTCCGGTATAGGTCAGGACAAAAAAGCCGAACAGCCACAAAAACGTTTTTACAAATGGAGCGGTCAAGAACTGTGACAGCCCGAAATAGATAAAAAGCATGTACAGCCCATCCGCTGTCATGGCGCCTAAACCGAAAATCCATGCATGCCAAAAACCGTTTTTAATTCCTTTGTCTATTTGCGCCGCATTCACTGGCCCCACAGGCGCAGACAAGGACAGTCCCAGCACAATATAGCTCAAAAAAATGTTCACCGGCCCGTACTCCCTTCTTATGTATCTTGTACAATTTATTCGGGAAAGGGCCAAGCTATGCACAAATTCACTTACTGTTTCAGACGTTCAAGCTCTTCCTCCATAATATCGGCGGCTTTGCCTACAAAACTGAAAATGAGTTCCAGCTCCTCTTCCGTATATTCGCGGCACAAATCCATCGTTGACTCAGACAGAGGACGGAACAAATCCTTTATATGTTTTTTCGAAGCAGTCAAAGGGACGATTACGACTCTCCTGCGATCGTTCGGGTCCTTTTCACGAGCCACATACCCCGCTTTTTCCAGCCGGTCAACAAGCGCCGTGACGGAACCCGTGCTGAGGCCGGTTTTTTTCCCCAGTTCTCCGGCCGTCATCGGACCTGCTTCATTTAAAATGTCAGCTGATTTCAAATCGGTAGGAAACAGACCGAGAGCTTGAGCGGCTGCCTGATGAAACAGAACCGTTCTTGTGCCCAGTTTTCGAAAAAGCTGAACAGCAGTCTTTTCCAACTCACTTCTGGAATTTCTTGTTGACAACTGACAGTCCTCCCTATAAAATCGAGTTTATCTTGATAATCGAGATATTCAATGATCAAACTATTATCATGATATCAGAACTTACATAGAAAAGTAAGAGGAGGTAGAACAAATGGACACAACAACAGCAAAACAGGCTTCCACCAAATTTGTGGTCCTCGGTCTCCTGCTGGGCATCTTGATGTCTGCAATGGACAATACGATTGTTGCCACCGCGATGGGCAATATCGTAGCCGATCTTGGAAGCTTCGATAAATTTGCCTGGGTGACGGCATCCTATATGGTGGCGGTTATGGCTGGCATGCCGATTTACGGCAAGCTTTCCGATATGTACGGCCGAAAACGTTTTTTCCTGTTTGGACTTATTTTTTTCTTAATCGGTTCGGCTTTATGCGGGATTGCCCAGACGATGAATCAGCTGATCATCTTCCGGGCCATTCAAGGGATCGGAGGCGGCGCGCTCCTGCCGATTGCCTTTACCATTATCTTTGATTTGTTTCCGCCGGAAAAACGCGGAAAAATGTCCGGCATGTTCGGTGCTGTATTTGGATTATCCAGTGTTCTTGGTCCGCTCTTAGGCGCGATCATTACAGATTCGATCAGCTGGCACTGGGTGTTTTACATCAATGTGCCGATCGGCGCATTGTCATTGTTTTTCATTATTCGCTACTACAAAGAATCTCTGGAGCACAGAAAGCAGAAAATAGACTGGGGCGGCGCGATTACCTTAGTCGTATCCATTGTATGCCTGATGTTCGCCCTTGAGCTTGGCGGCAAAACATACGATTGGAATTCCATTCAGATCATCGGGCTGTTTATTGTATTCGCCGTTTTCTTCATTGCCTTTTTTATTGTGGAGAGAAAAGCAGAAGAGCCGATTATTTCTTTCTGGATGTTTAAGAACCGCTTGTTTGCCACAGCACAGATTCTCGCTTTCCTGTATGGCGGAACATTTATTATTTTAGCGGTATTTATTCCGATTTTCGTTCAGGCGGTCTACGGCAGCTCGGCGACAAGCGCGGGCTTCATTCTGACGCCGATGATGATTGGATCAGTCATCGGAAGCATGATCGGCGGAATCTTCCAAACGAAGGCAAGCTTCCGCAATTTGATGCTGATATCTGTTATAGCTTTCTTTATCGGTATGCTGCTTCTTTCCAATATGACGCCTGACACAGCACGTGTATGGCTGACAGTCTTTATGATGATTTCAGGCTTTGGTGTAGGCTTTAACTTCTCCCTGCTGCCGGCGGCATCGATGAATGATCTTGAACCTCGCTTTCGGGGAACGGCAAACTCTACAAATTCATTTTTGCGATCATTTGGCATGACCTTAGGCGTCACCATTTTCGGAACGGTGCAAACAAACGTATTCACGAACAAGCTGAGTGACGCCTTCAGCGGTATGAAAGGCTCAGCGGGATCAGGTGCTGCGCAAAATATTGGCGACCCGCAGGAGATATTCCAAGCGGGAACACGTTCCCAGATTCCTGATGCGATCCTGAATCGCATTATTGACGCGATGTCATCAAGTATTACGTATGTCTTTTTGCTCGCTTTGATTCCAATTGTCCTCGCGGCGGTTACCATTTTATTTATGGGGAAAGCCAGAGTAAAAACAACAGCCGAAATGACAAAGAAAGCAAATTAACAGAAAAAAGCAGTACATGCTGGGCATGTACTGCTTTTTTCTATTACACTCCAAATCTTGCAAGAATAAACGTCCATATACAAATGATCAATAACAGAATCAGGCTGTACGCCACTGTCCTTTTAAACAGTTTAGATTCCTTGCCTGTTTGGCCTACCGCTGCGGCAGCGATGGCGATAGATTGAGGAGAAACAAGTTTCGCCATGACACCGCCCGCCGTATTTGCGGCTAACAGCAAGTCTGAACCCGCACCGATCTGCGCTCCGGTGACAACCTGCAAATGGCCGAACAAAGCATTATTGCTGACAACAGAACCGGTGATGAACACGCCAATCCAGCCAAGAACAGGACTGACAAACGGGAACAGGTCTCCTGTTTTCGCCAATGCTAACCCAATTGAAGAGCTGAGCCCTGCGAAGTTGGCCAGATTGGCAAACCCCATCACGAAGCAGATCGTCATAATCGGCACCCACAGCTCTTTTCCTGTCTCCTTCAGGGAAGCAAAGGCATCCCGGGAGGAGAACTTTTTGCTGAACAGCCCTGTCACGATGACCGCCGCTAAAATCGCTGTACCAGTCGCTGACAGCAGATCAACTTTAAAGACTGCATCTAACGGCATGGCAGATGGCGCAATCGGCGGCATTTTCATAATTTGCTGATGCAGAAAAGGCATTTTAAACAGGAGCGTTGATTGATATAACAGCCCGCCTTCTTGGAAAAGCGCTTTGAAGGCAGGAAGGCTCCAGATGGTGATCGCCGCAGTTAAAATGTAGAAAGGAGACCACGCTTTCGCAATGTCAGCGGCACGGTATGCCTTTTTCTCACCAGCATCGCCGGCCCCTTCCTCGCGGTAAATCTCTTTCGGCTGCCATTTGCGGAGGAAGAGGGCAAGCCCGCCCATGCTGAATAAGGCCGCCAAAATGTTTGCTAATTCCGGCCCGAGCACCGCCATTGTCAGTGTCTGAACCGCTGTATACCCACCGCTCACAACCAGAAGAGCGGGCCATGTCTGTTTGATTCCTTTCATTCGGTCTAATAAGAATACAAGCAGGAATGGTATTAAAAATGAGATCATCGGCAGTGTCCACATTAATGTCCGAGACAGCTCAAGAGCAGACAAATCACCAATCTGCGCCCCTGTGATGACAGGAATCCCAATCGCCCCAAAGGCTCCGGAGGCGGCGTTTGCAATCAAGCAGAGCGCCGCCGCTTTTAACGGTTTAAAACCAAGTTCGACGAGCAGCGCCGCACTAATCGCAATCGGAACACCAAAACCGGCCGCGCCTTCTAAAAACGCGTTAAAACAAAAACCAATTAATAATAGCTGTAATCGTTGGTCAGGCGAAATGCCGGCAATGCTGGACCGAATAATGGTAAATTTCCCGGTTTTCACTGCGATTTTATACAGCCACACCGCCATCAGGACGATGTAGCCAATAGGCCACAGCCCGCTCCCGATTCCTAACAAAACAGAAGAAATCGCTTTTTCAACCGGCATATGAAATGCCAAAACGGAGACGAAGAAACTGACGGCTAGGGTAAGAAATGCCGCAAGAATGCCTTTCATTTTCAAAACAGTTAAAGCCAAAAGAAAAAAGAGAATCGGAGTGAGCGCCACAAGTGCGCTCACATACTCGTTTCCAAACGGATCATACAACTGCTCCCACATTGACAATCAGCCCTTTACTCTAAAGTTGCGGTTAGTTGACTTTTTGTTCTGCAAAATGAGGTTTTAAAATGTTTTTAAGGACGCCGGCGCTGTGAAGGAACTGTTCTTTTTCTTTCTCATTTAAGTTCAGCTCAGTGATACCTGCGATCCCTCCGCGGTTCACGACAGCCGGCACACCGATGTACACGTCATCTGCACCGTATTGCCCGTCCAAATATGTGCTGACAGTTAATATGCTGTTTTCATTATGAAGAATGGTTTTTGTAATGCGAGCAAGACTCATCGCAACCCCATAATAAGTCGCGCCTTTTTTCTCAATGATATGGTAAGCTGCGTTTTTCACATCATCTACAATTTGGTCCAGCTCCTCTTGTTTGTACGCATCGTTTTTCTCAACGAGTTCACTGACCGGCACACCGCCGACATTCGCGTGGCTCCAAACAGGAAGCTCTGTGTCGCCGTGCTCTCCGATAATATGCGCGTGCACGTTTTGAGGCGCTGCGCCAAAGTATTCGCTCAGCATGAAACGGAATCTCGCAGAATCTAGTGTTGTGCCGCTTCCGATCACCCGCTCTTTTGGCAGGCCGCTGAATTTCCATGTTGCGTAAGTCAGGATATCAACCGGATTTGTCGCGATTAAGAAAATACCGTCAAATCCGCTCGCCATGACTTCACTAACGATGCCTTTGAAAATCTTCAAGTTCTTTTCTACTAATTCAAGGCGTGTCTCACCAGGTTTTTGGTTTGCTCCGGCGCAAATGCAGACAATATCAGCATCCTTGCAGTCTTCATATGTTCCGTAAGATGTTTTGACCGGTTGTGGCGCAAACGCCTTTCCGTGGTTTAAATCCATCACATCGCCCATTGCTTTTTCTTTATTTACATCAATGACCACAAGCTCATCTGTGATCCCTTGGTTAATTAACGCAAATGCATAACTGCTTCCAACAAAACCCGCTCCGATTAAAGCTACTTTATTTACATGTTTGTTCATCATTAATCATCCTTCCAGGGTATGTTTCTCTTTGATGTCTTTTATTTGTGAAGTATTTCACATTTATATTGTGCAATACTTCACAAACTTTTGCAAGAGAAAAGTTTTGTCTGATTTATGAACAAAAAAGAAACCATCATAGATGGTTTCTTTCGGTAAGTCCCGTCTAGCATTGCCCTCAATGAGGAAGAGAACCGCTTAAGCCCGAGTCATTATATAAACCATTTTGCACGTAATCAAAGCCAGGCTGATTCTGGCCGGGCACTTGGGCGCTGCCATTATTAAAAATCACTTTGGCGTTGGTTGTATCCGTGTCCGCAGGCAGCGTCAGCGTGTAAATTCCATCTGCATTTTTAGTCATTGGTTTTCCAGGCCAAGATCCGGTCAATTCAATTGCCCGGCTCCCATCATGTTTATAGATATAAGCATTTACCTGGCTCCAATGATTCGGATTTTGATAGCCGATGGTTTTGGCCGAAGCTGGATCTCTTTTAACAAAACTGTATTCCTCGGTCCTCGTTACACCATCACTGTTCGTTCCTTTTAACATGATGGTGTATGTTTTGCCAAATGGATCTCCTTTTCCGATTGTGAATTGATCTCCATCCTTAAACGCCGTCTCTGGTCCATTATTGATTTGATAAACGGCTTTTGTTGTATTCGCATCTGCACGCAAGGTAATCGTCAGTTGATCATTGAAAGAATGTGTTACACCTGTTTTGTAATTCTCAAGGAAAACATGAGGCGCTTTTGCAATATCATCAGGATAAAGCACAGCCACAGACCTGGCATTGATCGTGCCTGTCAGTTTACCATCATTCACTTGAAATGAACCTGCCCCAGCTTTATTGTCATACCTGCCATCAGGCAATTTTGTTGGCGTATTGATAGAAACAGAGGATGAACCTGCATTTGCCAGCACAACGCCATGTGAGCCGCGCTGATTCATAAATATCTGGTTGTTTCTATTTGGGTTCGAGAGTTCCTCAGGCTGTCCAGCCATCACATTGTGAAATCTATTGACCGCAGTGATAGCCTGATCTTCAAATAAAGCACTCCCGCGATCGCCTATTTGGCTTTTCCCCGGGAATCTCACACCATTTCCGCCTCCCTCAGGTCTGGAAAAGAAAAGAGGCGTACTGCCTGAACGAGAAGCTATCACCGCCCAGCCTAAACGGATATCATCATCGCTCATCCATGTCGACTCTTCATCATCATTGGCATACGTATCATGCGACTCTACCCATGTCACTAGCTTGTCCGCAGGCACATCAGATGCATAGTGGGAGATATTCGACACGCCCAGATTGCGATTCTTTAAAGCGGACCTTATGGAATGCCCATAGTTAGACGCTGTCACATTCATATAATTCGCATATGAAGCATCTCTGGAGGCACTATCCTGCAGGATTTCTCCGTATTGGAACTCTGCAGATGTATTTGTGATATTCGGCCAAAATTGACTGCCGTAACTCCCATCATCCGGAAGCTCTATATGTTTGGCGGCATCAAAGCGAAAACCGTCTGCCCCGTCATTCAATGCTCTTTCTAAGAACCGTTTCAGATAGGACTGTACTTGTGTATTTTGTGTATTCCAGTCATAGAGCCCGAGCAATGAATTCTGCGTGACATCCCATCGATCCGACCAGTTTTTAATTTGTGTGTTTCCATGTGTCCAGTTTGGAATACTCTTAATCTCATTGGAAATCGCGGCATAGTCACTGGTGGTATGATTGATGACAGCGTCAACAATGACCTTTATGCCATATTCTTCAGCGGCTGCACACATTTCTTTAAATTCTTGTTCAGTACCTAAGTAACGGTTGCCAATTTGGTACGATGTCGGCTGATACAGCCAGTACCAGTTCGACATGCTTTTATCTCCTTGATTCCCTTCCTTTACTTGGTTAATCGGAGATGTCTGAATGGCTGTATATCCTGCATCATGAATATCCTTCATATTATGTTTTAACGTATTGAACGACCAATTCCATGCATGAAGAATGGTTCCGCTTTTGATCGACGGTGCTGTCAGCTCATTCGATTTGTTCGCCGTTTCAGCACTCGCAGCCGCCGGTCCTGCCAGAACCAAATGAAACAGCAATAAAAATCCAGCGAATAACGGCAGTAAAGAGGTTTTGAATCGTTTTGCAAACATTCTTGACACTCCTTATTTGATTTTTTGAAGACTTACTTCGGAGTCAAAAATCCCTCTTACTTCATTCTTCCGCTTCCTCCTTTCAAACTGATGTGAAGACTGGATAATTTTGTTAACGCTTACATTTTAAATTATCACAATCACTCTATCAAAACAACTTGGCAGAGTGAATACAAATCAATGTTCCTATAAAAAAAGCTGCCCGAAACTGTGAACGCTTCCCTCGCTTTCCAAACAAAAAAAGAAACCATCTATTTTTCAAGATGATTTCTTTTTTACTTCTTCTTTTACAGCTCTTCTGTAAGCCAGCTTCACAATCACATACCGAAGCAGAAACAGAACGCCGCCGCAGACGATAAAAAGAAGAATCATTTTCAGCCAAGCGAAGAATGTATGGGGAATCCCCCTGTCGTACATCGTAAGCACCACTACCGCAAAGGCGACCGCAATTGATTCTATTCGCTGCTGCTTCACCCGTTTTTGCAGTTCTTCTTTGGTGTCTATTCTCGGCATGAGCATTCCGGATGCCGCAGCCCTGATGCAGTAATATAAGATAATGATGAACAAAAACACAAGGCTTGCAGCCCATTCTTTAAACGGAAATTCAAACATAATGCCGCGGATGATCACATCAAGCAGCGCAAATGCTCCCGCTATCATCCCAATCTCCGACCAGATTTTTTGTTCTTTTTCTTTTACTCTCTTATTTTTCCCATTCACGCCTGAAAGTCTATTACGCAGATTATTCATGACCTTCCTCCCGCACTTTTACGAATGGCTTATGGCTTACATGTTACAATAACAGCCTGCGCTTCTGCAATGAATAACTCAAAAGCCCGCCGTACAAGCCGGCGGGCAGCAATCGTTAAAACGGCCCCCAATTGATCATGACGCCGATCACGATAAAGACAAGCCCGATCAAGAACCAAATCAGAGCAAGCGGCACCATAAACCGCAGCCACTTGACATACGGAATACCGCTGGCGGCAAGCACCGCCATGAGAACGCCGGATGTCGGGTTCACACAGTTGACGACCCCTTCTCCAAGCATAACCGCCTCAACCGCAACCTGTCTCGTGATTCCCATCAAATCAGCGAGCGGCGCCAGGATTGGAATAAATACAACGGCTTCGCCAGAACCTGAAGAGATGAGAAAATGAAGCAGCGCACTGGCGATATACATGCCGATTGCCCCGGCAATCGGGCTGAATCCGTCCAAAAGTGAAGCCAAAGCATTGACGACAGTATCGAGAAGCTTTCCATTTTCAAGGATAACGGAAATGCTTCGTGCCATCCCGACAATCAGCGCCCCGTATACAAGACTTTGGCAGCCCGTAATGAAGGTTTTGGCAATATCGTTCGCCGCAAGTCCGCCTATTAAACCGGCAAGGACAGAAATAAAAATAAATGTCGCAGCCATTTGGGAATCTGACCAGCCAAGCTTCAAAGCGCCGTATAAAAATCCGACAAGTGAGAGTCCCGCCACAGCCAAAATCAGCTTATGGCGAACGGTAAACGGCACTGACTGATCTTCTTCTTTACCGGCTTCGCCCATTCCTGCCGCAGGGAACCAATCTGTTCCTAACACACTGGCATCTTTTGATTTTTTTAATTTTCTCGTATACAAATAGATATAAATAATAGAAGACAGCAAAAAGCATATGTATATCACAACTCGCAGGCCGATTCCAGAAAAAAGAGGGAGCTCCGCGATTGATTGTGATAAACCGAGCGGTGACGGTGATAATATGGTGGAGTTAAATCCAGCGTAGCAGCCGATGTAAATAACAGCGGCTCCCGCGACTGCGTCCCATTTTAAGGATCGTGCCACAATGAGGCCGATGGGGATAAAACCGATAACTGAATTCACGACAATCCCGGTTGTTCCGAGAATGGAGAACAATGCGCCGACAATACAAATAAATAATAATTGCTTTGTGCGGAATTTGCTGATGACATTGTAAATCAGGCCATTGATGGCACCGGTTTTTTCTAGAATAGCAATGGTGCCGCCTGTGAATAAAATCAGAAAGATGATGGGTGCTGATCCAATCATTCCATCCTGTAGAGAAGTAAAAAAGCTGATCAAGCTGACCGGAGACTGTTCAATTGAATGATAGCTTCCTGGAACAGCGGTCGTGACATCCCCCTTTGTCACGCGGTCAAATTCACCTGCCGGCACAATATATGAAGCGATTGCGCAAATGAAAGCAATCATAAATAAGAGGACATAGGCGTCAGGCATTTTAAATGTCGTTCGTTTTTTCTTAGGCTGTGTTTCGGCTGCTGGCATACTCATGTTCGATCCATCCCCTCTGTTTGAATATATTCATTATTCTGAAAAGTAGCAATATGTGCTATATTATATACAGCCTATCTTCCTGTTTCAATATAAATAAAGTAAAGAAGGTAAAAATTCATTCTGATAGAAGGAGGTATTTCTAACCATGCAAAAGCTTTCAGAAGACATGAAACAAACCATTATGGACATCTTCGAGCATCTGCACGCGAACCCTGAAGTCAGCTGGAAGGAATATGAGACAACTTCATTTTTGAAACAAAAGCTTGAGGATTTAGGGTGCCGGACGCGCACGTTTTCAGACTGCACCGGGGTTGTCGGTGAAATCGGCTCAGGCTCACCTGTTGTAGCGGTACGCGCTGATATTGACGCGCTGTGGCAGGAGGTTAACGGCACATTTCGCGCCAACCATTCCTGCGGACACGATTCACATATGACAATGGCATTGGGCACGTTAATGCTGCTCAAAAAACAACCTGAGCTTCCGAAGGGCACAATCCGTTTTATCTTTCAGCCGGCAGAAGAAAAAGGCGGCGGCGCCTTGAAAATGATAGAAGAAGGCGTGCTTGATGATATCGACTATTTGTATGGCGTTCACGTCCGTCCGATTCAGGAAACACAGAACGGCCGCTGCGCTCCGTCTATTCTGCACGGATCAAGCCAGCACATTGAGGGAACGATCATCGGGGAAGAGGCTCATGGCGCCCGTCCGCACCTCGGGAAAAACAGCATTGAAATTGCGGCATTTCTTGTACATAAGCTCGGACTCATTCATATTGACCCGCAAATCCCGCATACCGTCAAAATGACAAAACTTCAAGCCGGCGGTGAAAGCTCTAACATCATTCCAGGAAAAGCATCGTTCAGCCTTGATTTGCGCGCACAGACCAATGAAGCCATGGAGGCGTTAATCGCCGAAACAGAAAGAGCCTGTGAAGCGGCCGCCGCCGCATTCAGCGCCAAAATCGAGCTGCAAAAAGAACACAGCCTTCCTGCGGCAACACAAAACAAAGAAGCTGAAGCGATCATGGCAGAAGCCATTACAGATATCATCGGGGCTGAGCGGCTTGATGACCCGCTTGTCACCACCGGCGGAGAGGATTTCCATTTTTACGCCGTGAAGGTGCCGAATCTGAAAACAACGATGCTCGGACTAGGCTGCGGGCTCCAGCCGGGGCTCCATCATCCGCACATGACCTTTGACAGAAACGCGATGTTTACCGGCATTCATATTTTAGCGAACGCCGTGCTCAAAACATTTCAGAAGGCGGAATCACTTGCTGCCGCTAACGCTTCTTAACGCAAAAAAAGCAGCCTGTAGCCAGGCTGCTTTTTTCATTACTTCTTCAAATCTTCAATTGAGTTGACATTTTTCATATATTGAGGAACAACAAGCCCCATCTTCACACCAGTCATACTGGTGCCAATATCATCATATTTGCCTTTATATTTAGCGGCGTATGCTTTATGGGTATTCGGCAGCCATGCGGAAAGGGATGCATCCGCACTTCCCGTCGCAATTGCAGTCCACATCGGCCCAGCCTCTACCTGAGTAAGTGTTACCTCATAGCCCAAGTCTTCTAAGACTTTGCCTATGACGTTTGTACTTGCAATCTCACTGTCCCACGCCACATAGGCGAGGTTGATTTTGTCTCCCTTCACCTTTTGAACGCCTTTTGTCCATTCGGCAATCTGATCCTTGTGTTTATTGACGTACTCAGCAGCAACTTTGGCAGGTTTCTCGCCTTCTTCCACCTTGATCATGATTTCGCCCATTTCGTCCTGCGTCCATTTAAACTGGCTCAGAAGCTTTGCGGCATTCGGCTGCTCTTTGCTGAAGCCTTTGCGTGTGATCGTATGGATTTCCTCTGCGCTGCCATAAGATTGTTTCGGATCATCGAGATATTTCAGCTTATATCTGGAGAACATCCAGTGCGGTGTCCATCCTGTAATGATAATCGGTTTCTTACGGTCGTATGACTTTTTAAGCGTAGCGGTCATCGCAGCACTTGACGCTGAAATCAATGTCCAGTCATTCAGGTCATAATCCTTCATCGCTTTGTCAGTCAGGGACATAATCCCTGAACCGGGGTCAATCCCGATGATGGTCTTATTCACTTGTTCTGCTGCGGATGCATTTTCATCGTTTTCTGAACCGCAAGCCGCAAGTGAGAGCGCCAGCATGGCGGAAACGCCGATGCCGATGATTTTTTTAAGCATCAGGCATTCCCCCTGCTTTTCTTCTTCACTTTAATATTTTGAGTAATACGGTCCAGGGTAATGGCAACGATAACGATGGCGATACCGGCCTCTACTCCGACCCCGGTTTTCAGCTGTGTAACGGCACTGTATACTTCAGAACCAAGTCCCGGTGCACCGACCATTGCGGCGATAACAACCATTGATAACGCAAGCATGATGCTCTGGTTAATTCCGGCCAAAATCGTTTTTGTCGCAAGCGGAAGCTGAACTTTAAACAAACGCTGAGCTGTTGTAGAACCGAATGCCTCAGTCGCTTCAATCAAATCCGCCGGCACTTGTTTAATACCGAGAACAGTCATGCGGATTGTCGGCGGCATCGCGAAGATAACAGATGCAACAACACCCGGCACAACACCGATGTTAAAGAAGAAAATCGCCGGCAATAGATATACGAAAGCAGGCATTGTCTGCATTAAATCAAGAATTGGCGTTACAATACGGCGAACCGTTTCTTTCTGAGACGCCCAAATTCCGATCGGAACCCCGACCACAATCGAAATAATCACAGATGTCAAAACAAGCGCCAATGTTTGCAGCATTGGGTCCCAATATCCTAAATAATCGATCAGGAGGAATCCAATCAACGTAAATAACGCAATTCCCCTTGTACTGATCCACCACGCAAGTGCGGCGAAAATAATCGTTAACAAAATAGATGGAATAAATCCAAGACCCGTGACAATTCCATTTACAAAAGCGGCCAATCCGTTAGCGATTCCGTCGAAGAATCCGCCAAACGTCATCGTAATCCAGTCAACAAAACGGTCAATAATATCTGCTAAAGGTATTCTAGGCAGTCTATCCATCTTATTTCACCTCCTGTGCAGAAGGATCTTGTGTTTGTTCGTTAGTGCCTTCAGCATTGATATACTCGTTATTGCCGGCAAGTGCGCCAATCAGCGCGCCTCTTACGACAATTCCTTTCATTCTTTGCTTCTCATCCACAACCGCAATTGGAATATTCGCATCGGACACAACGTCAAAAATCTCAGTCAGATACGTATTCTCTGGTACAGTCGTAAATTCTGTATTCAAGATGTCTTGAAGTGACAAATCAGACTCAGCCGCTTTTTTCGCATCAGACGCATAGATAACACCTAACAATTTCTTTTGTTTATCCACTGCATAAATTGAAGAAATTCCAAGGTTTTTCATCAGTGTCAATGCTACGCGAGGCCCTTTATCAATCCGCACTGTTTCAGCGCGTTTCATAATGTGGCCTGCTGTGAGGACTTTAGACAAATCAACATCTTCGACGAATTTCTCAACATATTCGTTAGATGGATTCATCAGGATTTCTTCAGGCGTGCCGATTTGAACGATGTTGCCGTCCTTCATTAGGACAATCCTGTCGCCGATCCGCAACGCTTCGTCCAAGTCATGCGTAATAAAGATAATTGTTTTTCCGACATTATCGTGAAGATCAAGAAGCTCATCCTGCATATCTTTACGAATCAGTGGATCGAGCGCACTGAACGCTTCGTCCATCAGAAGGATGTCCGGATCATTTGTCAACGCGCGGGCAAGGCCGACACGCTGCTGCATCCCGCCGGAAAGCTGGTCTGGATATTGGTGTTCAAATCCTTCCAGTCCAACGAGCTTAAGAGACTCAAGCGCTTTTTGCTGCCGCTCTTGTTTGTCTACACCTTGAAGTTCCAGTCCGTATTCTGTGTTTTCAAGTATCGTTCTGTGCGGGAACAGAGCGAACTTTTGGAAGACCATGCTGATTTTCTTCCGGCGGACTTCCCGGAGCTGGTCTTTAGACATATTTGTTATCATGTCACCATCAATGTAAATATTTCCGGCAGTCGGTTCAATAAGCCGGTTTAACATCCGTACTAAAGTTGATTTACCGCTCCCTGATAGACCCATGATGACAAATATCTCACCATCATATACTTCAAAATCTGCCTGATTAACACCAACGGTTGATCCGGTTGCTTTCAGGATCTCTTTTTTTGTCTTTCCGTTGGCAAGCATTTGAACTGCCTTCTTTGTTTGTTTCCCAAAAATCTTAGAGACTTTCTCGACTTTTATCTTAATTGGTTTCTCATCTACACTCATATTTTCCCTCCATATTAAGCAATCTTTATTACCGTAACATTTATGTAACTTCCCACACAAACAGCATATTCTCTTTTATTCTGTACCATTTCTTTATAAACATCCATGTGACCACATGATCTTATTTATGCTTCTAAATGCTCTGTAATCCTCCTATATGATTGTATTTTACGGGTGATTTTTCTCCTATCTTTATTTGAAAACGCTTTTATTGGAATTGAATTCCTCCTTCCTCTTATGACTTCCTGCTCCTTTACTGGAAAAATAAGTTGCTTTTCCAACACCCATTATGTATTATAGTTTCATGACTATGAAACAATCAGATGATCAAATCAGAGCGCAAATTTTTAAAGCACTGTCTGATGAATCAAGGCTTGCCATTATTCGTACGCTTTATGTCAGCGGAAAAGAACTCAGCTGCGGTGAAGTAGGTGAAAAGTGCAATATTGTCAAAACCACGGCATCTTATCATTTTAAAACGCTGCGTGAAGCGGGATTGACGGCAACCCGGAAAGATTCGCGGACAAAATACGTCAGTCTGCGTGAAGACACATTTCAAACTTACCTGCCTGGCTTTTTGGAAACCCTCTAACAAAGGGTTTTCTCTATACATATCTGTTTCATAGTTTCAAAGTTATAAAACAATAGGAGTGATAAAATTTGAATCGCATTTGGCTTTTCTTCAGTGTCATGTTTGTCATTGGCACGGATACCTTTTTGCTTTCGCCGCTTCTCCCCCTTTTACAGAATCAGTTTCATGTCTCTACTGATTTGTCAGGCTGGATGGTCAGCGCTTATGCACTCGGTTATGCGCTCTTCGCTTTCATTGCAGGCCCAATCTCAGACCGGCTGAACAGGAAAACAGTCATGCTGTGGGGACTTGCAGGCTTTATCCTATCCACGTTTTTATGCGGCATCGCTCCCTCTTTTGCCGCCATGTGCCTGTTCCGTTTTGCCGCAGGCGTTAGCGCTGCGTTTGTGACGCCTCAAATTTGGGCATCCATCCCAGTCATTGTCCGGCCTTCTCAGATCATAAAAGGCATGGGGATTGCGACAGCAGGTTTGGCCGCTTCACAAATGCTCGGACTTCCTATTGGAGGGTTTCTCGCTTCCTTTACATGGCATACGCCATTTTTCGTTTTGTCAGCGTGCTCGCTTATTCTACTATTGATCCTGGCGGTTGTCATGCCTGATATCCGGCCTTCTGAACCATTGGCGTGCCCATCAATTGTCAACCCCTATCGGGAGCTTTTTTCATTGCCGAAAACATCGGTTATTCTGCTTGCCTATTTTCTGTTTCAAACCGGAAACTTCGCATCGTTCAGCTTTCTGGGTACTTGGCTTTCCGCGGATTATCATTTAACCGTGTCACAAATTGGCGCAGCTATGCTTGTACTCGGACTGGGAAATATGCTCGGGAGCCTTATCGGCAGCCGGGTTTCAGAAAAGCTGGGCATGTTTAAAACACTGATCAGCGGGATGCTGCTAATGGGCGCTCTCTATTTCGCTCTTCCGTTCTTTCCAAACTTGTTTTTAGTAGAAGCCAGCTTTTTTCTCACGTTTTTTACAGCTGGCATCATCTTTCCGTTAATGATGGGTGTCTTTCAATCCATTGCACCAAATGCGCGAGGCACCATCGCTTCCCTTTCCAATGCCGCTATGTATGCCGGAACCACTGTCGGTACAAGTATTGCAGGTTTTTTATATCAAAGCACACAGCATTTCGGAGCTGTCACAGGATTTACTGCCATTTTGTTCATACTTTCTATGACGCTCTACCAGAAAATCAGTAAAACCGGGAAACGCCAATCCGCAGCCCGGGCGCAATTGTAAAAAAAGCACCTCATTCAAGAGGTGCCTCAGATTGTTGACAAAATCCTAAAATGGTTTTCATTTTAGGATTTTGTCATCTTTTCAGCGTGATTGAAAACCCTTGAAGTCTAGGAAGGACGAGCATAGGAGCGGACATTCACAGGATGTGATGACGACGGCGTTTAGGCAGGACGCCTGAGAATTTAGCCGTTGATCCACTTCGCATTGAGCACCGAAGCGCAGTCCTGACAACGAATGCGAGGGTTTGTCGACACGCTGAAAGCACCTCTTTTAAGAGGTGCTTTTCCTATTCTAGCTCAGTTTGTTTCGTTTCTTTCCCCATAATCAAAATACAAGCAACCGCGAGTAAGATTGCAATGCAAAAGATTGAAAAGATGACCGAAAACGAAATATGACGGGCTGCGAGCGTTCCGACGAGCAAAGGCCCGAAGATGCCGCCGATTCTTCCAAACGCTGCTGTCGTTCCTGAACCTGTTGCTCGAATCGCAGTCGGGTATTGCTCCGGGGTATAAGCATACAACACGCCCCATGCACCGAGATTGAAAAACGATAACAGCATTCCAGCCGTAAGCAGAAGACTTAAGGAATCCGCCGTTCCGAAGAAATAGGCGCTTCCTGCTGTGCCAATCAAGTAAACGACGAGTATCCACTTCCGGCCCGCTTTTTCAATCAGCCATGCGGCAGAGAAATAGCCAGGTAGCTGAGCAAGCGTCATCAGCAGGACATATTCAAAGCTTTGAATCATGCTGAAGCCTTTCAGCAGCATGACACTCGGGAGCCATAGGAACATGCCGTAATAAGAAAACACCACACAGAACCAAACGATCGACAGCATCACCGTCGGCCGTATATACTGTCTTGCCCAGACGCTTTTTACATTCTCCCACACCGACCTCTTTTTGGCAGAAAGCGATTCATATTTCGGCGAATCAGGCAGACTCGTCCGCAGGTACAGCGCATAAAAAGCAGTCAGCGCAGTTAACAGAAGGGCAGCCTGCCAGCCGAAGCTTGGTATCACAAAGTAAGAAATCAAGGCCGCTGCGAGCCAGCCAACGGCCCAAAAGCTTTCCAAAAGCACAATCACTCTGCCCCGCTTTTCAGGCACAACCGCTTCCGAAACGAGTGTTGAAGCGACTGGAAGCTCGCCGCCAAGTCCCATACCAATCACGAAACGAAGGATTAGAAATGCCGATAAGCTCGTCACAAAAGCGGAAATGCCGCTTCCGATGGAAAAGCATAAAAGGGTGATGATGAACACTTTTTTGCGGCCGATTCGATCAGCAAGCAAACCAAACAAAAACGCACCCGCAGCCATGCCGATGGAATTGACGCTTCCGATCCATTTCATTTCTTCGGGCGACAGATTCCACTCTACATGGAGCGCGGCGATAATAAACGATAATATTCCGACATCCATTGCATCAAACAGCCACCCCAAACCGGCGACGCCCAGCAGTTTACGCTGGGATATAGGCTGTTGTTTTCCCATTGCCAACACCTCTGATATGCAAAATGATTACCGTTTAAGTTTACACCTGTCTTTACACATTGTCATTAACTAAATGATGTAATTGAAAAACCCCGCTTATGTTCCACAAGCGGGGTTTTTATTATTGCTGCAATGCTACTTTTTTAATATTATCCTGAAGCTGTGCAATTCGTCTCGCGCCGTCTTCGCGGAGGCGTTTGTTTTCTTCCTCGATTTGTTTTGTTTCCTGCATGCCGCTGACAATCGTGTTCCAAGACGATTCGATCGTTTCAATATCTATGCTCGGTCTGCCGGCCATTCTGGCAATTTCAACACTTTGGCTTGAGATGTTTTCAGCATTTCGTTTCAGCATCTCGTTTGTCCGGCGGTCAAGCTCGCTCATGGAATCAGCCACAAGCTTTTGCCGCTTTACCGTAACAGCCTGAATAATGCCGTTTTTGAAAATCGGAATGGTAATGATAAACGCGGAGTTGATTTTCCCGATCAGCTTTGCATTTCCTCGCTGCAGGAGACGGATTTGAGGTGCGGTTTGAAGCGCCACCATCCGTGCCATGTCCAGATCATACACCCGTTCCTCAAGCGCCTGAATGCCGTTGCGCAACGTATCGAGCTGCATTTGCGCCAGCTGGTTCCCGCTTGCCGCTTTTTCCTCATATGAAGGAAGGATCGACTGCATCTCTTCCAGTTTCATCTGCCCGGCAACGACGTATTTTTCAAGCTCCATATAGTATTTGATATTGTTTTCATACATTTCATCGAGCGTGTAGTTCGTCTTCGTCATCTCATCTTTGTATTTTGAAATCTCAACGTGGATTTTTTCAATCTCTCCGCCAAGCGTCTGATACTTTTTAAAGATTTTTTCAATCATGCTGCCGCCGCGTTTGAAAATTTTCGCCATTAATCCCTTTGGCTCATCAAAATCATTTTTGTCGAAGCGGTCCATGATTTTCCCAAGCTGAGTCAGCATTGTGCCGGAGTCTGTCACGCTTGTTGTTTTCATCATCCCCAAGATGCGGTCAGAGAACTTGGATATTTCAACGGCCGGCTCCTTGCCGTACTCAAGCAGCTCCATTTGGTTTTTGACGTCAATTTGTTGAGCAAGCCGCTTCACTTCTGGTTCCTGACGGAGCTGAAGACGGATATCGTCAGCTTTTTGCTGGGAAATCTCTTCATTTTTATCGAGAACAAGCGGATTTTGATTTTCTGTTGTCATGCTTTTCTTCTCTCCTTATTTTTGGGTAATGGTTCTGAAGAGCCTTTTCACAAGCGAAGGCTCTTTGTAGTCCTGCTGAAACACCATGTCATCCAGCCAGTGGATATCATACTGGTCCTCTTCAATAAACTGCTCAATATCCTGGTGTCCGGGCGGATTATAAATGATGATATCGATTCCGATTTCATTCAGGAACAGCAGGGCAGCAGCATCCGAACGCGTGAGTCCGCCGCTCATTTCCGTATGATATAAAACGAGTTTCGGAACGGTTTGCGCATAGTCGAACATTTGAATCAATTTCAGCAGATTAGCAGGCAGGTTTGTTGTTTGTTTAAACAAATAGATTTGAACATCCTTGACTTGTTCCTGATGCAAAGCTTTAAGCCGCGGGTGCCTGCACATTCTCGAAATCGTTTTGGCAATGGCAGTCTGAACGCCCGCCGGCAGCTGTTTGTACTGCCACACATTGCTTGCCATCAGCTTGTCCGGATCAATGTTCCCTTCTTGATCAAGTGCGTGGCTGTAGTGAAATTGATAGTTCGACTTTATTTCTTCTGTAAATGGAAAGCTTCTGACCATTTCTGTTTCCTGATAATCCGCTAGAGTATGAAGCCTGTTCCAATATTCCTTATTGTCTTTCGACACGCCCATAATTTTGGCGAATACATTCGGAATCTCAATGGAATGTTTATCAGCTTTGAAATTCGGCCGAATAAAGGCGCGTTCTTTCGTGATTAAAAACAATTCATCATAGGTCGTTTTCAGCGTAACGGACACCGGTGTGTGATCTCTGAACTGCCACGGCTTATACAGCATGGATTCCTCGTGATTCAGCACATGTTCAATTTCCTTTGTTGAGCGGTAAGCCACTGTTGATTTCCGGTCTGGTTTTTCTTTCGGAAACGGCTGAAGCTCCGAAACATCCGGGAGCTTTTCCGTAAAACTGAGCTCCTGCTTCGGGTCGACAAGCGCCAGCTGATCGATTCCCGCCGGATGGAACAGCAGTACATCACAGCCGACCAGCATCAGATAATATAAGAAATAGAGCTGGCTTTTCGTCGCATCTCCATACCAAACAATCTTCGGCATCTCCCGCTCTATATCGGTTTTTTCCAGCCAAGGATTCAGATGGTTTAAGGAAAACTTCGAGACATCAAGCAGCACTCTGCGAAAATCAGGATGATTCAGCCCCTTTTCATGACTGTCCGCAAAGGTATGTAAAAGCGTCATCAGCGCTTTTCTTAAATGGCGGTGCATCAGGGGATTTGAGTGCTTCGCAATCAGCTTTTCCCCGTCCAGAAAGGCAACAAAGCGGCTGACTGACAGCCCTTTTTCTTTCTGATTGATGGAATGAATATGCTGAAGCTTTTGAAATGTTTCCGGTTCGATTGTTTTATCGAGCGTTTCACTCAAAATCGTTATGCGGTCGTTTACAGACAGCTCATATAGCTCGTTATAGTAGTCTGTCTCATCAATAGGCGTGCCCAATATCTGACCGGCAAGACGAGAAAAAGAAAGGCCTTGTGCAGTTTCATAGTGATCCCGCTCCGGCAATGGCTGAAACAGCAGGCTTTTCCAATCGCCATCAGCCGGAAGTGCTTTATGAATGGTTAGTTCTTCTTGTCTCATCATATCCTCCTTTCCGGTTTGTCATTGAACGATATTTCGGTAACAAAAAAGGAAGGACATTGAACCTCCCTCCTTGTTTTGTTTTATTCTTCTTTTGAAGCGGCTGTTTGTTCGCGCACCTGCTTTTGTTTATTGATGTAGTGAATGATCAATGTTACCGCAAATGCAGCGATAATGATAATGAAGAATACAGAGTGCGGCATTTCGTAATGGAAAGCGCTCCCCGCCATTTTCAGCGCGATAATGCCGATTAACACGAATGCTGTGTTTTCCAGCTCAGGAATTTTATCAATCAGCACAAGGAACACTTTTGCCACTGTACGCATCATTAAAATACCAAGCATACCGCCGATCAGAAGCACCCATACTTTTTCAGATACTGCAAACGCGGCTAGGATGCTGTCCACAGAGAAGGCAAGATCCATTAATTCTACTGAAATGACAGTCGCCCAGAAGATCCCGAACGTGCGGACCATCCAAGAGTTTTTCTTCATGCCGTCCGCTTCCTCTTCTTTTTCGCCTATCCAGAAGTGCTTAATGACGAGCCAAGCCAGGTAAAGCGCGCCAAGCACCTTGATCCACCAGAATTTAATGAGAAGCATACCGAGCCCGATGAAAATAAACCTGAAAATATAAGCTCCAAACAAACCATACGTTAACGCTTTTTTTCGCTGTTTTTCCGGCAGGTGTTTAACCATGACCGCAAGAACAAGCGCGTTATCGGCCGATAAAAGGCCTTCCAGAACAACAAGGGAACCGATCAAACCCCAGGAAACAGGATCAGTCAGAACTTCCCCCCACATTTTCCAATCGAAAAATGAAGCATACGTAGACAAAATATGATGTAAAAAGTCCAAGTTTTTTCCTCCTATAATTTGAAACGGTGACTTCTCTATTTGTCACTCGCTTACACTTGCAAACCGTAATTCCGGCACAATGCAGCCAGCCCGCCGGAAAATCCGCTGCCGATCGCATTGAATTTCCACTCGCCGCCGTGTCTGTAAAGCTCACAAACGACAACAGCTGTTTCAATGGAGAAGTCTTCTCCCAAATCGAAGCGAAGAAGCTCATTCTGCGTTTCTTCATCCACAACGCGGACAAATGCATTGGAAACTTGTCCAAAGTTTTGGCTGCGTGCTTCAGCGTCGTGAATGGTCACTGTGATGCCGATTTTCTCAATGTGAGCCGGGATTTTTGAGAAATCAACGATAATCTGCTCATCATCTCCGTCGCCCTCACCCGTGCGGTTGTCACCCGTATGGATGACACCGCCGCTCGGATGTTCAAGGTTATTATAGAAGACGAAATCGAGATCATTTACGCAGTTATCATGCGCATCAACTAAAAAGGCCGAAGCATCCAGGTCAAAATCGTGTCCGCCGGAATACTTGTTTGTATCCCAGCCTAAGCCGATCACCGCTTTTGTCAGTCCCGGATTTGTTTTCGTTAAATCAATGCGCTGTCCTTTTGATAATTGAATGGCCATACTGCCTCTCTCCTTTCTGCTCTTCGTATTTGTCTTAACCGACTTGCAAACCGTAGTCTGTTGCAATGCGGGCAAGGCCGCCTTGGTAGCCTGAGCCGATTGCTGAGAATTTCCACTCGCCGTTATGTCTGTAAAGCTCCCCTGCAATGATTGCCGTTTCAATAGAGAAATCTTCTGCAAGATCGTAACGGATGAGCTCTTCATTTGTTTCTTCATTTACGATGCGGACAAACGCGTTTGATACTTGTCCAAAGTTTTGGCTGCGCGCTTCTGCATCGTGAATGGTAATAACAAATGAGATTTTATCAATGTTTGCCGGTACAGCGCTGAGATTTACTTTTACATTCTCATCGTCGCCTTCGCCAGCACCAGTCAGGTTGTCGCCTGAATGAACGACTGAACCGTTGCCGCCTTCAAGCTGGTTGTAGAAAATAAAGTCGTTTGGTGACGCGCATTTGCCTGCAGCGTCTAACAGAAACACACTTGAGTCAAGATCAAAGTCGTGTCCGCCGTCATACTTGTTCGTATCCCAGCCTAAACCGACAACAACCTTTGAAAGACCCGGATTTGTTTTTGTTAAATCTACTTTTTGTCCTTTTGCCAATGAAATTGTCATGTTTCATCCACTCCTTTTCTTTTATACGTATCGGCTGATAATATCTTCTAATCTCGTATCGTTTGTGCCTTCACCGATCGCCGCAAACTTCCACTCACTGCCGCTGCGGTAGATTTCTGCTGTAATCAGGCTTGTTCTGCCGGCGTAATTGTCTCTCAAATTGTACTTGAGCATTTCCTCGTGATTAGATTGATCAACTACGCGGATAAACGCATTTTGAATCATGCCGAAATCTTGTTTTCTTCTGACACAATCGTAAATGTTCACTACAAATACAAGCTTATCGATGTTTCCAGGCACTTTATCTAAATCTATCATAATTTGCTCATCATCGCCCGCACCGTCACCCGTCAGGTTGTCGCCTGTATGCTGTACACCGCCGCAGCGGCTTTTCAGGTTGCCGAAATAAATCAGGTTTTTCTTATCGGTGAATTTTCCGTTTTCCAGCATCAGCACTGAAGCGTCACAGTCGATATTCGGACCGCCTCCGCCAAGCAGTTTGCTGAAGAATCCTCCGCCTGAGGACACTGGGTCCCAGCCGAGACCGACCATCAATTTTGACAGACCGGCTTTTCCTTTTGTTAAATCAATTCGTTGACCTTTTTCTAAAGAAATTGCCACACGATTCACTCCTACTCATCGAAATGTGAAGATAGTCACATTTATTTTTACGCTCACAAGGAAAATAAGCCGTAAATTACTAATATATACGTTTGTTATTATATCAAAGTTTCGTAAAAGTTAAGAATAATTGACGAAAAACCTCGAAAAAAAACTTCCATATTTGATATATGATTTGCAAATGCTATAAAGTGCGCTTCTTAAACAAACCATTTGACGCGGGCAAGTCATTTTGCCTATTCTGGTGTCACCATCTAAAAACAGACAGAAAGGAAGCGGCCTTTTGATTCATTTAAGCATACTTGATCAGGCACCTGTTTCTAAAGGAGAGAGCCCTGTGACAACTCTTCAGCATTCGGTTGAGCTTGCTCGATTTAGCGAAGAGTGGGGCTATAAGCGTTATTGGTTTGCCGAGCATCACAGCACGAAAGGACTGGCAAGCACAGCGCCTGAAATCATGATCGCCCGCATCGCAGCACAGACAAACACCATTCGTGTCGGATCAGGCGGCGTGCTTCTGCCCCAATACAGCCCATTTAAAGTGGCTGAAACCTTTCGCCAGCTTGAGGCCCTGTATCCAAACCGGATTGACCTCGGCGTCGGTCGTTCCCCCGGCGGCACGACAAAAACCAGGCTTGCATTAACGGACGGGGTGAAAAAAAGCTTAACCGAATTTAACAGACAGCTGCAGGATGTCTCTTATTTTCTAACAGATTCCCTTCCTCCCGACCATCCGTATGCCGGAATCAAAGCGGCGCCCCTTATTGGTACGGCACCCGAGCTATGGGTGCTCGGTCTTGGTGAAAACAGCGCAAGACGCGCGGCGCACCAGGGGATTGGATATGTATTTGGGCATTTCATTAATCCCGAGCGAGGAGAAAATGCATTCCGCATCTACCGGGAAAGCTTTCGGCCCTCAGCCCATTTTTCGAATCCATCCGCACTGTTTACGATTTTTGTCATTTGCGCAAAAACAGATGAAGAGGCAGAAGAACTCGCATTAAGCCAGGATTTGTGGCTTCTTCGCGTCGGAAAAGGCTTGGACAGCCGCGTGCCAAGCATCGAGGAAGCGAAAGTTCATCCCTATACAGCGTCCGATAAAAAACTCATAGAAGAAAACAGAAAGCGGATGGTGATCGGTTCTCCAACCACTGTCAAACAACAGCTGTTAGACCTCACAGGCCGCTACGAAACAAATGAAATCATGGTTCTGTGCAATGTGTTTGATTTTGAGGCGAAAAAAGAATCGTATGAGCGCCTTGCCGGATTGTTTCTATAAAAAAAGCAGTTTTCCCTAGGGAAAACTGCTTTTCATGTTATCGGCTTCTTTTTTTGCGCTGAGCTTCTTTTTTGATAAACGTCCAAACTCCCTGAACTGCAAATCCGATTAATAGCAAAACGATCAATAGAAGGGTAATAGACGGACCTGGCGGCGTCCCGAGCTGATAGGATGATGTCAGTCCCGTAAATACGCTGAATAATGAAATGAGTATGGCTGTAATGAAAACCATGTTAAAGCCTTTTGCAATTCTGATGGCGAAGGCTGCCGGCAATACGAGCAGGGCCGATACAAGAAGGACCCCGATGATCGGAATAATGACTGAAATCGCAAGGCCTGTGACAATACTGAATGACAACGAGAGAACGTTTGTATTGATTCCCGATGTTTTGGCTGTTGCTTCATCAAACGTCAGCAGGTAGAGCGGCCTTCTCAGTACGATAAAATAAAGCAGGATCAGCAGTGTGATAATACTGATAATATAGACCTGCTGCTGGTTTACTGTCACAAGCGATCCAAATAGGTATTGATCGATGCTCATATTGGCTGTGCCTTTGGAAAGGCTGATTAAAAACATCGCGAAGGACAAACCAGCTGCCATTAAGATGGCAATGGACACTTCTGAATAAGTCCGATACGCCCGCCGCATGTATTCAATTCCGATCGCGCCGATGGTCACGACGACTATGCTTGCTGCGGTTATATTGGTGCTGAGAAAAAAGCCGATGGCAACACCTGACAATGAGATATGTGAAAGTGTGTCAGCCATTAAGGCCTGTCTTCTGAGAACGAGATACACTCCTAGTATCGGAGCCATGACGGCGATCATGCCGCCTGCTAGAAAAGCTCGTCGCATGAATTCCAAGTCAAACATTTCCATCCGCCTTTTTCTCCTCTCTCTAATCGAATCACTTTATCTAAAAATTGCTGTACTTCGTTTTGTTCGTGAGTAACCATCACAACTGTGCGATTGTGATTTTTCACGAGGTGATGCATAAATTCGTAAAATCCTTTTCTGCTGTCGTAATCAACAGCTGTCGTCGGTTCGTCCAGCATCAGCAGATCCGGGTTGCTGGCGAGCATTCTGGCGATACAGATTTTCTGTTTCTGTCCGCCTGATAAATCACCGATTTTACGATGGCGGAGCTCCCACATTTCCACCATTTTCAGTGCTTTTTCTACTTCAAGATGATCTTCTTCATTTAAACGTTTAAACCATTTCCCTTTTGTATAGCGGCCTGACTGAACAAGCTCCAGCACCGTGCTCGGAAAGCCGGCATTAAATGAAGAAATTTGCTGCGGGACGTACCCTATGGTCAGGCGTTTCCCTTCTGTATTCCTTTTACTGATCGTCACTGTGCCTTCCCACGGTTTCAGCATGCCGAGCATTACCTTTATGAGCGTCGATTTAGAGGCGCCGTTTGGTCCAGTGATGCCGACGAACTCACCGCTTTCAATATCAAGTGATACTTTATCTAAAACAGGCGTATGGGAATAGCCGAAAACGATATCTTTCAATGAGACGAGATTCATGTTAATCTTCCTTTCTCACAAAGAAATAGTGTGCACCCTCCGGCGCACACTATCTTATGATTTAACCAATAGTGAATCTTTCAGGGCATCGAGGTTTTGTTTCATAATGTCGATATACCCTAAACCTTTATCCTGTTCTTCTTTGCTCAAGCCTTCCAGTGTATTCAGCACTTCTGTCTTCGCGCCGATTTCACTGGCGAGCGTATCTGCGACCTTTGAGGATGCAATTTCTTCAAAGTAAATGACTTTTACATTATGTTCTTTGGCATATGTTTTCAGCTTTGCCAAGCTGGCTGCACTCGGTTCTTGGTCAGGTGACAGCCCTGCAATCGGAACCTGCTTCAAGCCGTATTCTTTTGCCAGATAGCCAAAAGCTGTATGCTGCGTGATAAATTCTTTTTTCTCCGCTTTTTTTGCGGTTGTACGATATAGTTTATCAAGATCCTGCAGTTTTGCAATATATTCTTTACTATTTTTCTCATAGTATTCTTTGTTATCCGGGTCCTGCTTCACGATTTGCGCCGTAATATTTTTAACTTCCTTCTGTGCCAGAACAGGGCTGAGCCATACGTGAGGATCCATTGCATGACTGTGCTCATGCTCCCCATGATCATGCTCTTCGTGTTCTTCTTCAGAGCCTTCCATTAAATCAATACCTTTGCTTGCATTAACGAAAACGGCATGGCCTTGGCCCATGCTTTTTTCAGCTGACGGAACCCATGTCTCCATGTATTCACTATTATAAACGAACAAATCAGCATCCTGAATGTTAGCAATGTCTTTCGGCGTCGGTTCCCAATCATGCGGTTCAACGGAAGATGGGATTAACAGATCCACATCGCCTTTGTCTTTTACAATTTGTTTTGTGAATTCATACATCGGATAGAACGTTGTGACAACGTGCAGTTTATCACCCTTTGAATCCGCCGACCCTTTTGTTGATGAGTTGCCGCATGCTGCAACCAATAAAAAGCACGCTGCAATCACAAACAAACCGCTCCATTTTTTAAACATATCGTATATCCCCTCTTTTTCAGTAACTTTAAATCAAAATGATAACGATTTTGTAATCCTATATCATAATAAACCGAAGTCATTACGTTTTGCAAGAATAAATTTCATTTTCATTTATTCTTCCCGCCTGCAGAGCGAATATATGTACTAAAAAAACCCGGCTAAGAATGCCGGGCTACTTCAATCATTAGTTTGTTTTGTCCAGAAGATAGACCCTGCTCTCATAAGGCCGGAACACCATTTCGTCAGCAAGATCATCGTTGTTATAATTGCTGAGAAGCAGTGAGGCCTGAGCTTTGCCGCAGTTCTTAGGCCACTGAAAAACAGCCTGCTCTTTTGAAAAATTATTGACCGACAAAAGCTGCTGTTTACTGTTTTCTCTCATGTATACAAACAACTGCGGATCGTCCGGAAGCAAAAGATCAAAGCTCCCTTTCATGAGGTCAGCGTACTGCTTTCTCAGGCTGATCAGCTTTTTGTAATAGTTTAAGACAGAATCAGGATCTCCCTGCGCTTCCTCCACATTGATTGCGGTGAAGTTCGGATTGACCTTCAGCCAAGGCGTGCCGTCAGTAAATCCGGCATTTTTGCCGCTGTTCCACTGCATCGGGGTCCGGGCGTGATCCCGGCTTTTGGCTAAGATCGATCTCATCACATCATTTGGATCATAGCCTTTTTCAAACACCCGTTTATGATACATATTGATCGTTTGGATATCTTTGTAGTCTTCAATCCGGGTGAACGGCGCGTTTGTCATCCCGATTTCTTCTCCCTGATAAATATACGGCGTGCCCTTCATAAAATAAAGTACGGCTGCCAGCATTTTCGCTGATGCTTTGCGGTATTCCCCATCGTCTCCGAATCTGGACACAATCCGGGGCTGGTCATGGTTGCACCAAAACAATGTATTCCAGCCTTGATGCTCAAGCTTCTTTTGCCATTTTGTCAAAACCGATTTTAAATCAGAAAGCTCAAGGGGCTTCAAATCCCAATGTTCTTTTCCGGGCTGCTGATCAAGCTCCATATGCTGAAAGTGAAAAATCATATTCAGCTCATGCTTATCTGTTCCCGTATATTTCAGGCCTTCTTCCGGTGTGACACTGCCGACCTCTCCGACAGACATGACATCATATTGGGAAAACACTTCATCTGTCATTTCTTTTAAATAGTCATGGATTCGTTCGCCATTTGGCTGAAAGGGCTTCGGCTCTGCCTGCTGATTGATATAGTCCTCATACGAAGGAAGATATTCTTTCTTAGAAATGAGATGGAGCTGATCAATTCGCAAACCGTCGACCCCTTTATCGAGCCAAAATTTCATCATGTCATACACCGCCTGGCGAACTTCAGGATTTTCCCAGTTTAAATCAGCTTGTTTGACGGCATTCATATGGAGATAGTATTCTCCGGTGTGCTCCTCGTATTGCCAGACCGGGCAGCCATAGTCTGAGAGCCAGTCTGTCGGCGGGCCGTTCTTTGTGCCGGGACGCCAATAATAATAGCTGCGGTATTTGCTGTTTTTGTCCAGCTCCGCTTCTTTAAACCACGGATGCTCGACCGAGGTGTGATTTAACACAAAGTCCATCACCAGCTTTAATCCCCGCTGATGCACCTGGTCCAACAGCTCGTGAAAATCGTCCATTGTTCCGTAAGAATCCATAATCGCCTTATGGTTTGTCACATCATACCCGTAATCAACATTCGGAGAAGGATAGATCGGGCAAATCCAAATCACATCTGCCCCGAGTTCCTTTATGTAGTCAAGACGGGAAATAATCCCCCGCAAGTCCCCAATTCCGTCTCCATTGCTGTCCTGAAAGCTTCTCGGGTAAATTTGGTACACCACTGCATCCTTCCACCAGTCCGTTTTCATCCCGCAATCCCCCTGTTTTGTCTTCTATTCAAGCTGAGATGGATAAAGTGTCATTCCGCCGTCGACGAAAAGTGTTGCGCCGGTCACATAGCTTGCTTCCTCAGATACGAGCCAAGCTGCTGCTGCCGCCACTTCTTCAGGCTTTCCGAAGGCCTTCATCGGGATTTTTTTCAATTGTTTTTGCCTGCTCTCTTCCTTTTTCATATCAACATTTGATTCTGTGGCAATGGTGCCGGGCGCTATCGCATTGACGCGGATTCCCTTATCCGCATAATTGAGCGCCAGCGTTTCCGTCATCATCTTGATGCCGCCTTTGGATGTGGAATACTGAACGTTGACAGGGCGCGGAATCTGCTGATGAACACTTGAGATATTCAGCACATTGCCCTTGATATTGTTTTTCATCATGTGGTTAAGTGCTGCTTTCGCTCCCAGAAAGGTTCCGGTAACATTGACATCAATCACTCTCTGCCAATCTTCAAGACTCATCTCATGCGGCATCGCCTCAACGCCGTTAAAACCAGAGTTGTTTACCATCACATCGAGCGTGCCGAAATGCTCTAAAGCTGTGTCCAAGAGCGCCTGAATCCCCTCTTCTTTTGACACGTCCGCCTCAACTGCGACGGCTTTCCCTCCGTTCTGCTTAATAATTTTCAGGGTTTCATCGGCTCCAGACGGGTCGCTGTGGTAGTTTACAACAACATTCATTTTCTCCTGTCCGAACCGTTCCGCAATGGCTTTCCCGATTCCTTTTGAAGACCCTGTCACAATCGCTGTTTTTCCGGTTAAATCTTTGTACATACTTGATATCCTCCTCTGATTTCTCACTATGCAGTGGAAAATACCCTGTTTTTCCGAGTTGAAAACAGCACAAAAAAAAGCAGAGAACCTGTAGTTCTCTGCCATTTCCTATTGAAAACGCTGCTCGGCAAGCTTCTTTTTAATATTCATCAGCCTGCGGTAAAAGAAAGCGGCGGACTCGTAATGTTCCAGCTGATTGAAACGTTCCGCTGTATCATGCAGCAGATCTTCGGCGTCTGCAAGAAGCTGCCTGGATTCCAGCAGGTCAATGCATTCTGTAAGCACGTTCAGGTCGCCGCTTCCAAGATACAGCTCATGAATGAGGCGGAATTTCGTCAAGTACATGTCATCCTCCCATTCAGCCGCGCTCTTTATCCCGCGGTCATACGCCTCTACTGCCTTGTCGTATTTTCCCTCTTTACAGTAGATATGGGTCAGTGAAAATACAGCTTGAACAGCTTGCTGAAAGTTGTGCTCCTCAAAAATGGCGGCGGCTGTTTTGAAATAGCCCTCCGCTTCTTTGTAATCACCCAGACTGTACTTACAGTGTCCGACATTATAATAGGCAGCGGCGATCATGTACGCTTCTTCAAGCTGCCTGGCATGATCTAAAGCGCTGCACAAGTGGGTCAGTGCTTTTTCATGATGATACACATCGGTCAAATTTCCGGCGATGATAAATTCACACTGAACCCGGCGGCGACCGTACAGTTCATATTTCGTATAGATATCAAGCGCCTGGCTCGCATAATTCATGGAAAAATACGTTTGTTTAATGTGATAATACACTTCTGCGACTTTAAAAAGAAACTCAGCTTTTTCGATCTCATCCTCGACATACTCGAGCTTTTCCTCGGCATGTTTATAATGGTCAATCGCTAATATGAAATTTTTCTGCTTGAATTCGTACATTCCTCTGAAATAATAAAAGTAGTATTCCAGTAAGCCCGTGAGTTTTTGCTGATTGCTTTCAATTTCGTTCAGCATATCAGAGAACGGAGGCTTGGTGTCGCTGTCTTTCACCGGCATCAGCTTATCAAGCATGATTCGATGCCGGAATTCCATCAAAGAAAAATATAAAAGCAAGTCCTGGTTCTCTTCCATATCTTCTAAATCGTATTCAATCTCCTGCTTTAACGCTTCTGCTTGATCTGCTTCAAATGCGCGAATGAGCTTGTACCATTCATTCAGCTTTACTGCTACTTCTTCTGATGGAATCTTTGCTCTCATCGGTCTGCCTCCTTCCTCCTGCTACTATTTATGTTATATTTTATCATAGCTGTTCGCTTTTAGAGAGAGTCAATCACTTAAAAGCGTTAACATTCAGCACATCTTGAGAAAGTGAGACCGATATGAAGTTACCCGCAAAAACATTTGTTATCTTATGTATTCTATTTCTTCTAGATCTTTGTTTTAGTTATATTCGGCATGAATGGCATTCTCAAAACGCCTTGCAGGACATGCCTGTCCCCTCGGATCTTCATCCGATTGTGAAGCAGAATGCCGATGCACTCAAAGCCGCTGCAGCGAATAAAGGCATTACCGTCGTCATTACTGAAGGATTCAGGTCCTTTAAGGAACAAGATGAATTATATAAACAGGGACGTACAAAAAAAGGGAATATTGTCACCTATGCAAGAGGAGGGGAATCGTATCATAACTATGGTTTAGCGATTGATTTCGCCCTTCAAAAAAAGGATGGCAGCATCATATGGGATATGGAATATGACGGCAATCAAAACGAAAAATCAGATTGGCTGGAGGTTGTCGAGATCGCTAAGACACTCGGTTTCGAATGGGGCGGGGATTGGAAACGATTCAAGGACTATCCCCACTTGGAGATGATTCCTAACTAGACACCCCTCACAGCCTTTTCTTTTTCCTTTTGTGCGCATCAATATAGGAAGGGTAAACCGGCTTATAGACAAGTTTGTAGTGCTGGTCACTGCCTGCTGTAAAATCGGGCTGCCATTCCAGCTTCACATCAAAAGCGGCTAAAAATGCTTCTCTCGCTTCTTCAGCGGAAACATCCGGCCTGTGATTTATCGCTTCCAATTGTTCAGGTTCAATATCAGGCGCCATAAAAGCGTCAATCAACCCAGTTTCCGGATTGACAATGATGCGGGCAGCGCCGAACCGCAGCGGCACTCCTTTATACCAGACAGAAAAATGGTTGCGGACTCTCCCTCTTTCATCAATTCGGACGGGATTCACCCTGAAAAACTCAGCCGCTCTCGGATAGAGGGCATACAAAAATTGAAGCGCTATCTCTTGGCATTCTTCCGTGGAGCATTGGCGGTTGTTCTGCCGCTCCATAAAAGAAAGAGCTGCTTTTAATTTTCCGGTTCTTTTATCCGTCTTCATTTTGATTGTGTTTTTATTTCTCGTTTCAAAATAGCTTCCTATGCTTAAATCCTTACGCTCCGGCGCAGCGCCCCTGCGCCATGTGCTTCCAATTTGTTCTCCAAAGTCTCTTTCACTGACTTTCTGCATATCAGAGGTAAAACCCAGCAAGGCAAATATATCAACTTCTTCCTTGTTCTGAAGCGGCGGCAGTGGCGCCGTGTTTTCTATTCTTTCATCTGCGATATGCTGGTCGGGCACAATTTCGTCTACATCTGCGGGATAGCTGTATCCCGGGAGAATCGGTTCATAAACAAGCCTTGGTTCCTGTTCGCCATCAATGACATCGTACATCAGCTCAAAAGACATTGTGTTTAAGTAATGGGACACAACCTTCTCTTTTGCTACAAATTCCGTCGGAACTTCGGCTTTATACCCTTCCCCGTAATATAGAAAGTGGACAATCTGACCGCTGCGTGTCATATCAATTAAAAAACCTGAATTGGGAATCGGAAGCCCCAGCTCCATTTTGGTATAGACAAACCGGATGTGCTGCCCCCGTTCTTCCTTGCCTTGAAAATGAAAATTCATAAATGTGCCGGGATGATTGGCAGCGGCAAACTGAAGAGCCGTCAGCTTCAGCTCGGCATCTGGAAGTTGTTTGTCTGTCTCGGAGCGGACAGTTGTTGAAAAGGTGAGCAAAGCGCCGTCATTTCTAAGTTCAACTGTAATGTGCTTTTCCGGATCTTTAGGGTCCTTCCAGATAAAATATGCCTGCCCGTTCTTCTTTTGCTTTTGGTCGTAATCTTCTATCTCAAGCTCATAATGCGTCGGTACATTTCCGATCTCCTGCGCCTTCTTTTTCAGCTGTTTATTAACCAATGAAGTCATCCCTTTCAAAGAGTCTACGACAAAGAGAATCCTGTTTATTATATAAAAAGACCTTTCTTCTTTTAAAGTGAAGAAAGGTCCTTTTCTATTATTGTCATTGTTTTTCGAGATTCTTTCTGTTACTTTCATCACATACTCTCTTCTATATCTGAGGCAATTGCGTGACTTTTGGCTGTTTCACCATATGCTGAAGACAGGCTCTCCTGTATGTGCATCGATAAAACGCGGATACACCGGCTTATAGACGAGCCGGTAGCTGTGTTCTTCATCATCCCCGTACTCTCTTTCCCAGCCAAGCTCAACTTTAAAATGCTGCCAAAAGATAGACTTGGCTTGTTCAACTGAAATAGCCGGCACAGGATCAATGGTTGCCAGCTTATTTGGGTCAATATCCGGTCCCATATAAACGGTGATATACCCTGTCTGGCGGCTGACACAAATTCTGATCTGCCCAAATCGGATCGGAACTCCGTGACAATGCGCTTCAAATGTAAAAACAGCGACTGCGTTTTCTTCTTCATCCTTTTCATCGTATCTGATCCTAAAATATTGATCGGCATTCGGAAATAAAGCAAACAGAAAGCGAAGCGCGATTTTTTCGGACTCTGCCTCAGTTACTGTCAGCGGCCCTTTTTCCTCCATAAATGACATGACGCCTTCGAGTTTTCCGGTTTCTTTGTTATAGATGGTTTTCAGCACTTGATGAGTCCGTCCCTTAAACCAGCTGTCCATGCTTTTATCCGCCGGCTGATACACAGGGTCATCCGGATTCCGCCAAACGATTCCGATTCTCCCATCTCCCAAATCCGCTTCCCGCTCTTTGACAAACCCATTTTCAATACCAATCATGCTGTCAGGATCGGCCTTTTCGCGGATGCCCTCGAATAAAGGGAGAGGAAAGCTCTCAGGCTCCCTGTAATTATCGTCATCATCAACTCCTCCTTGTTCTTCTTGAACCAAATCCGCAGGTACGGTAATGGCCCTACATTCAGGCTCATACACCAAATGCGGCTGATCATCTCCGTTTTTGTAAACAGAACGATGGAGAACCTCAAACAAAAGGTCGAACTCCACGTCCTTCTTGATAAAGGCAAATGCCTCTTCAACATCCGCGACCCTCTTTGGCTTGATGATGCTGCCCGCTTTGCCGTAATAGCGGAAGTAAACGATCTCACCTGATAAGGAAACATCAGCCATAAATCCGCTCATGGGGAGAGGAAGCCCAGCCTCCATTTGAACATATGAAAATCTCACTTTATCGCCGTATGCACGGTCATTTTCTTCACGAACAAAGGCAGAGAGTGCCCCCGGATGATGAGTCTCGACAAATTGGCAAATGATATCCTCTAGTTTCTCCTCAGACAGCCTTTCTCCGCTTTCAGGCTCAATATCACGGGAAAGGGATTCCAGCTCCCCGTCCGGTCCAAGTTCCACGATAATGCCGATATTCTCATCCTGAGGATCTGCCCAACAAAAATGAGCTCTTTTATCATCACCGCCATAATCTTCAATTTCCAGTTTTAAGTGTGTCGGCACCCGGCCGATTTCCAATGCTTTTTGTTTCAGTTCCTCTTTCTTCACAAAGGCAGCCCCTTTCATCCTTCTTATGTTCCCTTCAACTAATCAAAAAGTAATAGTCTAAAATACACAGTTTTCTGAGTTTACCAGTTTTACCAGAACATTTTTCACCAAAAATAGGATGATGAACCTATTCAATATAAAAGCTAATAATCTTAAAATTAATTCCGTTGTAACTTTTTATAGGTCCATTCATGACAAAGGAGGGCGGAGTTTCCAGAAAATCCGGTGAAAACCGTGAGAAAAGAACTGATTTTTTTGGTTATATGATGCTAATCCATTCAAAAAGATCCATTTCTCAAAGACAAAAGACTCCCTTTCCTAAACCATTTGAGGAGGAAAAATGAATGTTTCAGAAAAAAACGTACGCTGTTTTCCTAATTCTTTTGCTGATGATGTTTACAGCTGCTTGTTCCGGCAGCAAAACAAGCGCGGAGAAGAAAGAATCAGAAACAGAAAAAAGCTCAGATATAGCTCAAGTCAAAATCAAGGATGTCTCTTACACACTTCCGTCTAAATATGATAAGTCCACTTCAGATGACCAGCTTGTGTTAAAAGTCAATGTCGCGGTTAAAAACACAGGAAAAGACCCGTTGAATGTAGACAGTATGGATTTCACATTGTATCAAGGTGATACCAAAATGTCTGACACAGACCCTGAAGACTATAGCGAAAAGCTTCAAGGCAGCACGATTAACGCTGACAAATCCGTTGAAGGAAATCTTTTCTTCGTTGTAGATAAAGGCAAGCAATACGAGCTCAACTATACGCCGGAATCTTACGGTGATAAAAAGCCAAAATCAGTTACTTTTAAAATTGACGGAAAAGACAAAAAAATCCTGGCGACGGCAGATAAGCTCCAAGATTCTGCAAAAGCGTTATCAGCTTATGTTGATGTCCTTCTTTTCGGCAAAGATAACGCCGATTTCGAAAAAATCACCGGCGCTAACAAAAATGAAATTGTAAATGATTTCAATGAATCAGCCAAAGACGGTTATCTCTCAGCTTCCGGCCTTTCCAGCACATATGCGGACAGCAAAGCGCTTGATAATATCGTGAACGGCATTAAAGAGGGATTAAGCAAAAACTCTTCCATTCAAGCAAAAACGACTTCAATCTCTAAAGACGAAGCAATTGTTGAAGCCACAGTTAAACCTGTAGATGCATCTTCTCTTTCAGACCGTATCGAAGACAAAGTGAAAGACTACTACAGTAAAAACTCTAGTGCCAGCTATGAAGAGGCAGTGAAATACGCGCTTCAAGTCTACCCTGAGGAATTTAAAAAGCTTGGACCTGCTTCATCTGAAAAAACAGTTGAAGTAAAAATGAAGAAAAATGACATCGACCAATGGCAGCTTGATATGGATGATTACAGAGCAGCAGAATTAGTCGAAGCATTCATCAAAGAATAAAACACCAAAAGGAAATAGCCTCGGAGGCTATTTCCTTTTTTATTTGAAAATGTCGCTGATGAAATTCACTTCATCTTCGGTCAGTTCAATGTTCAAGGTTTTCAGGTTATCCTGTAATTGCTCAGGTCGTTTAGCTCCTGGAATAATGGCATCAATCGCCGGTCTCGTTAACAGCCACGCCAAGGCGACATGTGCCGTATCCGCTTGTTTTTCCTCCGCTACTGCTTTCAGCTTATTTACTTTTTTGAGATTGTGGATAAACGTTTCACCCTGAAATTGAGGTTTATCCTTTCTGAAATCATCAAAGACTGTGTCTTGCGTGAATTTTCCTGTCAGCAGTCCGGACGCAAGCGGAAAGTAAGGAATAAAGGAGATGCCTTGTTTTTCACAGTATGGAAGAAGCTCTTTCTCGGCATCACGCTGTATGAGAGAATATTCGGCCTGGAAGACCTCCAAATAGCCGTCAGCATTAAAATCCTGCAATTGCTGATAATCGAGGTTCGAAGCGCCGATCGCTTTGATTTTCCCCTCATCCTTCAGCTCTTTCAAAGTGCCCGCCACTTCAGCGAGAGGTGTTTTTCCATCCGGAAAGTGAACATAATACAAATCAATGTAATCTGTTTTCAGCCGCTTCAGGCTCTTCTCCACCTCGCTGCGAAGAAACTCCCGGCTATTGTCTAATTCAATGCTGCCGTTCACTTCTTTATGAGCTCCTTTGGTGGCGATGATGAGCTCATTCCGTACGCCGCGTTCCTGTACGACTTCGCCGATTAATTCTTCAGATCGCCCCAATCCATATATAAAGGCGGTATCGATAAAGTTGACGCCGCCATCCAATGCCGTGCGCACTAAATCCTTCCCTGTTTCATCATTTAGATTTGGAAATAGATTATGCCCGCCGACCGCATTCGCGCCGAATCCGATCCGCTTCACCTTCAGCTTCGTTTTGCCGAGTGTACGTGTTTGATCCATTGTTCCTTCTCCTTTGAAACCAATTTTGATGAAAAATAGTGCAGGGTCACTTTTTGTATTAGATATCCTTTTTCTATTTTCCTTCTTTTTTCAGGATATACAAAAAGGAGAAAGTGTATTTCTCCTTTTGCAAGTTTATTTTGGAAGAACCCATTTGTCTTTCAGGAAGCAGGCTCTGGCTAGTAAAAAGAAGATGGCGATGAGCACGGCGATGGTTCCCGCCGTATACAAAATGGCAGCCGGGTCAACCATCCCGAATAAAAGCTGTTTAAATAACGCATGCAGGTTCAGAAACGGGATGAGAAAGTATGATAAGTCAAATTGGTTCGGTGCCTTGCTGAAGATGAAAAACATCGGAAACACAGGCAGAAAGACGACGAGAGACATATAGCTTTGCGCTTCTTTTACCGAGCTGGACATGATGCTGATGAAAAGCTCCATCGCAGATATCAGCAATGCAGAGAGCACAATGATTAAGGCTGAAGCGCCGATTACACTCCACATATGATCTCCCAGCTGGAAGGCCGTTTTTAAATTTTCGGTAAATAACACGGTGGACAAAATCAAAAACACCAAAGCCAATACACCTGAAGCCACGGCAAAAGTGGAAACCGCAAGCCACTTGCCGACCAGCACTTTGTTTCTGCTGACTGGCGTTAATAGCAGCGCCTCGATTGACTTCCGGTCCTTTTCACCGGCCATGATATCAAGAGCGATCGGCATTGCGCCGGAAACAATGGAAGTCAGAATCAGCATGGGCAGAATGGCGGAAAGCATAATAGCGGAAGTCCCTTTCTCCTCATCCGCTTCCTTTTGCTGAATCGTAAACGGCTGGATCACCGATTGATCAATATGCTTATTTGTTAAACGTTGCTGCACAATTTCATTTTTGTACTGATCTAAGGCAGACTGCACAAGCTGCATGGCATTTGACGACCCTTGATCGATTGAATTACCGTAAACATCAATCTTAAAAGGTGTCATGCTGTTGACATATGAGTCGAACTCTTTCGGGACGTTCAGATAGGCATCTGCTTTTCCTTCATCAACTGCCTCTTCAGGCTTTGCAAATGTTTTTACGCTGATTTCGTCAATCTCATTAAGCTTGCTTTCCAGTGCGGGCGGAAGCGAATGGCCGACAGCCAGCGTGTACTGCTCCCCTTTGTCGGACAGCATGCTTTCATAAAAGAAGACAAGTCCAAGCATCATAATCATCGGCACTAAGATTGTGAGTAAAATCGTTTTTCTGTCGCGCAAAGCGTCGATCATTTCTTTTTTATAAATATGGCTCAGCATTTAAGAAATCCCCCTGACAAGCTTAGACATAAAGATGTAATTCAAATCCTCACTGCGCTCGCTCTCGTATAGTGATTCAAGCGCCCCCCGGTAAATCACCTCTCCGCTGTGAATCATGATGACACTGTCACAGAGCGCCTGCACTTCCTCCATAATGTGGCTGGAGAAAAGAATCGTTTTTTGTTCTCTTTTCAGCTGCTGTATAAATTCGCGGAAGATGTTGCTTGACGTAATATCAAGCCCAGTTGTCGGCTCATCAAATAAAATGATGTCCGGATCGTGAATCAGCGCTCTGGCAATGGCGACTTTCTGCCTCATGCCTTTCGAAAACCCGCCCACTCTCCGGTTCATATAATCGCGCATGCCGAACCGTTGCGATAAATCTTCTATTCTTGCTTTGATCTCGTGGCGGTTCAGCCCATACAGCCTGCCGAAGTATTGGAGATTTTCTTTAGCGGTCATCCTGTCGTAAAGCCCGGTTTCTCCTCCGAATAAGACACCGATTCTTTTTTTGACCTCAGCCGGCTGCTTGACCGTGTCAAAGCCGTCTACTGTGATTACACCCTGTGATGGTTCAAGCAAGGAAGCAATCATTCTCAGCATCGTGGTTTTGCCGGCACCGTTTTCTCCGAGAATGCCGACGACTTCTCCTTTTTCAATTGTTAAGCTTACATCTCGCACCGCTTTAACTACTTTTTTCTTATCCTGAAACCTGCGGCTGCAATCGGTCAGTGTAATCATGTCACAATCTCCCTTATCTTTATTTCTAGTAATGACTATATAAGAAAAGCTGGATTAGTTGGATAAAGTTGTCGCGAAGAGTTCTTTTTATGTCGCGAAATGGGATAGAATAAAGATGATTCTATGTAACTAGGGGAATGATAATGGTAAAAGTCGGACTTGTAGATGATTATCGAGTAGATTTAGAGAAGCTGGAAGCGATCGTGACCAGAATGCAGGACGTCGAAATTGTCTTTTCCACCGATTCAGCGGAGGAAGCCTACAGGCGGGTAAAGAATGGAGACATTGATCTGCTGCTTGCCGATATCGAGATGCCCCATATATCTGGCTACGAGCTTGCTGATTTGATCAAATCCCATTCACTTGATGTGGATGTGATTTTTGTTACCGGCCACGGCGGTTATGCGGTTCACGCCTTTGACCTGAACGTCCATGATTATATTATGAAGCCGTACTATGCCGACCGTCTGGCCGCTTCCTTCGACCGGTACTTGAAAAAGAAAACGGAAACGAGTTTGAATGGGCGTATATTGATAAAGCAAAAGTCTGAAATGCACGTCCTGCAAAAGAAGGATATTATTTTCGCAGAACGGACGGGACGTTCGACGACGATTGTGACAACCGCCGAAGAGGTGCAAACGTATCAAACATTAAATGATATTAAAGGCGACCTGCCCGAAAAGGATTTTCTTCGTTCGCATCGTTCCTTTATTATCAACATTCATTACATAAAGCATTTTTCCGCTTATACCAAGCATTCATTCACTGTTTCCTTTGAGGGAACGTCTAAAAAAGCGATGATCACTAAGCAGCAGCTTGATTATTTTCAAAACTACTATTTTTGAGGAGTTCGGAACGTGATTACCCTTTTTCAATGTCTTTATCTGGTTTTATTTAGTTTCATATGTTATCAGGGAGCTGCTGCTCTTTCACACAGCACAGCAGTCTCTTGGCTCACCGCTGTTTTAGGCGCAGCTGCTGCAGGATTGTACATTTGGAATACGAAGCGGGTGTGGAAACACTGTTCCTCAGGGCTTTGTGCATGGATTGCCGTGATTCAAGTGATGTCGGCGGGAGTGGTGCTGATCGGCACAGACATCATGCAGGCATTATGTGTAATCGTAATATTTGCAGGGTGTGAAGGGCTCCGTATCGGACAGTCTGCTTTGCAGGCAAGGCTTTCTGATCAAATTGATAAGCTGACTCAAGCTGAACAGCACGCCAATCAAATGCTGATTGATGTGAGAAGCCGGAATCATGACACAATGAAACATATCACTGCAATCAAATCAGCTCAGCCCAAGGCAGATACACAAGCATATATTCAAAACTGGGCGGATCAATACAGTCAATATGACCGATTTTTGAAGGGAGAGAACGCGTACGTTGCAGGGGTGCTTTATGATTTTTTAGAAAAAGCCCGCGCCTCGAATGTGAGTGTTTCGCTGCATATGCATACACCGCTTTCTTCCCTTCCGTTTTCGCCTGCTGATCAGGTCAGCTTGGTCGGCAACATATTAGAAAATGCGCTCGACAGCGCGGAGGAGGCCCGAGAAAAAGCAGAGATTAAACTCGAGACTTCACTGCGCAGCGGACTTTATGTACTGACTTGTGAAAACAGCACTCCCGGGATGGACCCAAAAGTGCTCGATACAATCTATCAATCGTTTGGCCGCTCAACGAAAAACGGCGCTCATGAAGGCATGGGCACATATATCATTCAAAAACTGGTGAAGAGCGCTTTTGGCAGGCTGGATTTTACCTACCGCCACCCCGTCTTCCGGTTAGAAATCAAAATTCCGTTTCAGAAATAAAAAACCTTGAAAAGCCAGGCTTTTCAAGGTTTTTTTCATTATGAGGATAACGCTTGGGCAAAACGATCTGCTTCATCTTGCAGCGTGCTTTCAATTTCTTTGTAACGGCTGGAAATCGTTGATGCACTGACGCCGTATTTTTTCGCCAGTTTAGCTTGAGAAACGGACGCGCCGTTAAGAGAAATCGCGTTTACATAATATTCAACTGCCGCAGCAAAAGCTTCCGGCTTTCTGATGACAGGTGATTTTTTCTCGCAGAATGTTTTCCAGATGTCAATAACAGCTGGGATCAATTCAGTCGGATACTCTTCCCCGCTCATGCCTTCTTCAATAGCCGCAGCGGTTTCTTTCTCCAAGTCGTTTGCCCACTCAACAGTGCTTACTTCCGCTTTCTCTGCTTGTGGCTCTTCATCTTTCTCAGCTAACAACGCGAACAGAACGTTGTTGAATTCCTGCTTCATGAAGTCCTCCGGCGTTTTGCCTTCCTTCACAGCGGCATCCGCATATTTCTTCACCTTGCTGATCAGCGCTTCTGTTCTCTTCACCGGGAAGATCGTGAACTGCATGAAGAATTCTGCTTTTTCCGCTTCGTGGATTGGGTATCCAAGAATCAGGCTTCCCACTGGAGGAAGGTCTTGATTGCTGGCGTCCATTTCCACTTCGAATTGTTTTGCCGTAATGACATCTTCAAAGTGAATGATGCCTTCCTTCAGGTCCTTCAGCAGCAATAAAGCAGGCGTCATGCTCTGCCATGATTCTACGATCTCACGCGTTTTCGGACGAGTGATCGAATCGCCTTTTTTCTGAAGGTACTCTTCGAAGATTGTCTTCTCACCAGCAAGCGGGTGGAAGAAGATTCCCCAGATTCCTAAGTTAAATACGCTGATGTCTTTCGTCTGTCTGTCCATAGCAGAAAGAAAATCATGCTGGTTGATAAAGCCTGAAATGCTTTCTCTATGTACTGTGAAGGCATACTCCACTAAGTCTTCCTGAATTTGTTTCGCTTCTTTTGCCGCTAGTTCCGCCGGGAAGTCGACAACTTTACTTCCGCAGCATTTTTTATATTTCTTGCCGCTGCCGCATGGGCAAGGGGCATTTCGTTTCACTTTTCCCACAATAAACCCTCCGAATTCTGTTGTAACTTTTCTATTTTAACAAAAATAACTTCTGAGGGCTTGGTTTCGGGCTAAAAAAGAATTTGGTAATGTGATAAGCTGGCTGATTATGCCAATTTACCTATGACATTTTCACCAACTTTTGTGATTTAAGGCTTATCACCTATTCCCACTTTAGGCCCTTCTTTTTTACAATCATTAGGTATTTATTTAACATTTTAAGGAGTGTTTCTATTGGAACTAGCTGGTTTCATGCTGCGCGCCTGCGCGCTTGTACTTGATGTAATCATTGCCGCAGCAGTGATTTTGGCAGCCGGATTTACGTTTGGCGATGGGTCCGCCGGTGTCATTATTGTCGCCATATTGATGCTGATTGTGTATCCTTTGCTGATGCCGCTGACAAATTGGAAGGGCACACTGGGCAAAAAAATCATCGGGCTGCAAATCGTGAGGGACGAAACACACGAGAAAATTTCTTTCCTACAGGCGATTGTCCGTTACATCATAGCGTGGGTGCATGTATTCTCCCGCCTGATCTATTTGACAGCCGCATTTACGAAGAAAAAACAAACCGTTCATGATATGGCGGCGAAAACCATTGTGCTAAAAGTAGAATAACCTTGAAGAATAGGACTCTTCAAGGTTATTTATCTCATTAGTTTGTATTCTGGCCCCCGCCGTTCAGCCCTTCTTTAATCAGGCTGTTGACTTGGCTGCTGTACAGAAGGCCGATGTGTCCAACGCCATGGATTTGAACGTTTCTCGCACCGTCTAATCTTGATAAATAATTCATGACAATCATATCGGCACTGCTGTAAATGGATGTGTATAAAATCTTTTGATTTGGATCTGTTCCCGGAAGCGCCTTGCCTGTCGTCAAACGGTTGGCGCCGCCAAGCGTCACGACGTTTTCAACTTTATTTCCGCCGTCCAGATTTTTTATGTAGTAAAGTGTGTTCGCGCCCCCCATGCTGTGAGCGACAATATCCACTTTTTTCGCACCCGTTTCATCTAAAACCTTTTGCACAAATCGTGATAATACCGGGCCATTGTTATAATTTGTGCCTGTCTTGTCCCAAAAATCAACTGCATACAGCTTGTCCCGCGACCAGCCCTGAGATACGAGATAGCTCTTAATTCCCGCAAAATTGAATGATGCCCCTCCAATGCCGTGAACCATAACGACTGGATTGTGTTCAGCGGCTTTTGCTGACGGCTGCAACGCAAACAGCGATGTAACAGACAGCATCAAAATTGTTACAAGTGCAATGATCCTTCTTTTTACAAATTTCATAATATCCTCCTTTTTTTGTAACAAATTCTCCAATTATATTACGTTACCAAATTAATTAAGTAAAGGGTAATTTTGGCTTATTTTTAAAGAAATTTTAAGATTCAGAGGTCATTATTGGTCCTAAAAAGCCAAAAAAAAGAAGGCTTATTGCCTTCTTTTCTTCAATACTCATTGAAATAAGCTTGGATTTTTTGAGGATCATTTGTTTTGGTAAGCGCAAGCATCAGCAACATCCGTGCTTTTTGGGGGTTTAAAGAGTTCGATGCCAGCAAGTCCTTTTCCGCATAGTCTTGGTTTGGTGTGACGACACCATTTCCCGTGCGGGTAGAGCGCACCACTGTAACGCCTTTTTTGACTGCGCTGTCCGCCCCTTTTTCGGCTGCATCAGATAAAGACCCGTTCCCAGAACCGGCAAATACAATCCCCTTTGCTCCGGCTTTTACAGCAGCGTCAAACAGGTAGCTTCCGTCATTTTGGTATCCATAGATAATGTCAACCTGCGGCAGCTCATCAAGATTAGAAACCGAGAAATCCGTGTCCTTCGTATGCTTACGGGTAATCTCATTATTAAAATAGATATCATCTGCAATTGTTCCGACGAAGCCCATTTCTTCTGATTTAAATGTATCTGTTGTGGTTGTGTTTGTTTTGGTGACATATCGGGCTGAGGCAATCCGGTCGTTAAGAACAACAAGCGTCCCTTTCCCTTTTGCCTCAGGGGCACCTGCCACTTTCACTGCATTGTACAGGTTAGAAGGCCCATCAGCGCTGATGGCTGTGGAAGGTCTCATCGAACCGACAATAACAACCGGTTTATCACTTTTCACGGTAAGATTCAAAAAATAAGCGGTTTCCTCCAATGTATCTGTTCCATGAGTCACGACGATTCCGTCTACATCATCTGAAGCGAGCAAGTGGTTGATGCGTTTCGCCAGCTTCAGCAATATTTTATTATCAATATTTGTGCTGCCGACGTTAACAATCTGCTCGCCGCTGACGTTTGCAATGTCTTTCATTTCTGGAACTGCCTCGATCAGTGATTCAACGCCGACAACACCTGCTTTATATTCAGTCGTTGAGGTTTTCGATTGATCGGCACCAGCTATCGTGCCTCCTGTCGCTAAAATTCTAATGTTTGGCAGACCTTTTTTTTCAGAGGCAGAAGCCGAAGAGACTTTTTGTGTCTGCGTTTTTTCTTTCGGGGATTCTTTTGTTTCAGGAGAATGTGAACATCCGGTAAAAACAAACAATAGTGCGGTAAAAAGTACGAGCATTCGTTGTTTTTTCATCTATTTCTCTCCTTACATCCATATGATGATTAATCATTGAACATTTTATCTATTCAGTCAAAAGATCAGTCAGCTTTTCTCTCAGTATTTTTTGTTGTCATATCCTTCTTTTTTTGTCTTTTCATACAATGAATTTTTCTTGACAATTGATGATTGAATCAAGATAATAGACCAGTCACTATATTTTTGATTGCAATTCAGTAAGGTGGGAATGTTATGAGTTATGGAGATTCCCGTGAGAAAATCCTTTCGGCAGCTACCCGGCTTTTTCAGCTGCAAGGGTATTACGGCACGGGGCTGAACCAGATTATAAAGGAAAGCGGCGCGCCTAAAGGCTCTCTTTACTACCACTTTCCCGGGGGTAAAGAACAGCTTGCGATCGAAGCCGTGAATGAGATGAAGGAGTATATCCGTCAGAAAATCGCGGACTGCATGGAAGCCTGCACCGATCCAGCGGAAGGCATTCAAGCCTTTTTGAAGGAGCTCTCCTGCCAGTTTTCATGTACGGAAGACATTGAAGGCTTGCCTGTGGGCTTGCTAGCGGCTGAGACGTCATTGAAAAGCGAACCGTTGCGCGAAGCCTGTCATGAAGCCTACAAAGAATGGGCCTCTGTATATGAGGAAAAACTGCGGCAGACTGGCTGCAGCGAGAGCCGTGCAAAAGAAGCCAGCACTGTGGTTAACGCGATGATTGAAGGCGGTATTCTTTTATCTTTGACGGCAAAAAACAGTACGCCGCTCCATCATATCTCCAGCTGCATTCCTGACCTGCTGAAGAGATAAAAAAACGACATCCTACATGCAGTTGATAGAGAGGGGAAATGATTTTGGAAACAACAGCTAAAGCATCTCAGCAATACAAAGTGATGCCGATTATGATTTCCTTGCTGTTGGCCGGTTTTATCGGCATGTTCAGTGAAACAGCACTGAATATTGCGTTAACCGACCTTATGAAGGAATTGAACATTACAGCGGCAACCGTCCAATGGTTAACGACGGGCTACCTGCTTGTACTCGGTATCCTTGTTCCTGTTTCAGGACTGCTGTTACAGTGGTTCACAACAAGACAGCTTTTTACCGTGTCACTAATCTTTTCAATTATAGGAACCTTGATCGCGGCGCTTGCGCCGAGCTTCTCGTTTTTATTGGCGGCAAGGATCGTTCAGGCACTTGGAACCGGTCTTTTACTGCCCCTAATGTTTAACACAATCTTGGTGATTTTCCCGCCTCATAAACGGGGCGCCGCAATGGGAACGATCGGTCTTGTCATTATGTTCGCGCCCGCCATCGGCCCAACTTTCTCAGGATTGGTTCTGGAGCACCTCAACTGGCACTGGATTTTCTGGATCTCTCTTCCATTCCTTGTGCTGGCGCTTGTGTTCGGTATCGCATATATGCAGAATGTATCTGAAACGACAAAGCCGAAAATCGATGTATTGTCTATCATCCTGTCGACGATTGGCTTCGGCGGCATTGTGTTCGGATTCAGCAACGCGGGTGAAGGCTCCGGGGGATGGTCCAGCCCGACTGTTATCGTGTCACTGATTGTCGGCGTTGTCGGCCTTATCCTATTTTCAATCCGCCAGCTGACAATGAAGCAGCCGATGATGAACCTCCGTGCGTTCAAATACCCGATGTTTATTTTGGGTGTGATCATGGTGTTCATTTGTATGATGGTCATTCTGTCATCTATGCTGCTTCTGCCGATGTATCTGCAAGGCGGCTTAGTCCTGACTGCATTTGCATCTGGTCTTGTTCTCTTGCCGGGCGGTATTTTAAATGGATTTATGTCCCCTGTTACAGGCCGCTTGTTCGATAAATACGGGCCGAAATGGCTTGTCATTCCGGGATTTGTGATTGTCACAGTTGTACTATGGTTCTTCTCAAATGTAACGACCACTTCAACAGCTGTGCTGATTATCATCCTGCACACCTGCTTGATGATCGGGATTTCTATGATCATGATGCCTGCACAGACAAACGGTTTAAACCAACTGCCGCGTGAATTTTATCCAGACGGCACCGCCATTATGAACACGCTGCAGCAAATGGCTGGCGCTATCGGAACAGCGGTTGCGGTCAGCATTATGGCTGCAGGCCAGCATGATTATATGAGTACAGTTAAAAACCCTACCGATCCGGCAGTCATCCCACAAGCTTTGACAGCGGGTGTACAGCACGCATTTGTGTTTGCAATGATTGTTGCCATTATCGGTTTGATTGGCGCTTTCTTTATGAAGCGCGTGAAGGTAGATCATTAATATGAAAAGCCCCTGACTAATGTTCAGGGGATTTTTCATGTTTACTTGTGGATCGTTTTCGCCGCGATTTCATCAATCGCGTGCCGCATTTCCTCCTTCGTATTATAAAAATGGGGAGCGAGACGGATAACTTTTTCCCGCGGCGCGCAAATCACTTTTTTCTTCTTCAGCAACGCCGCCGTTTCCGATGCCCGCTCATCCCGGATCGCAACCATGCCCGGCTGAATCCCCTCTTGTCCCGCCGCCAGCTTCAGGCCTTTTTCAGCGGCATATTGAACTGCATCGGCACAGATCGTTTTCACATGATCCCTGATATGAGAAACCCCAATATGATTCAGCAGCGATAAAGCCGCTGCAGCTGCGTATACGCTGATAAAAGCTGGGGTGCCCGTTTGAAAACGACGCGCGCCTTTCGCATAAGCCCCATCAAATCCGTTCTCTCTGCCGAACCAAGCTGATGCTTTCGGTTTCAGTGCGTCAGCCAGCTCCTTTCTCACATAAAGAAAAGCCACACCCGGTATGCCGAGCAAATACTTCCGGGTGCCTGCTGCCAGCATATCTACGCCCCATTCCTTCACATCAATGGGAATATGCCCGGCTGATTGATAAGCATCTACAAACAATAAAGAGCTCTTTCTCTGAGAAATCTCGGCAATCGCTTTTATATCCTGAACATAGCCGTCACGATAATGAACGTGAGGAACACACGTCAGTACTGTTTCATCCGAAATATGCGTTTCATATTGTTCAAGCGGCAGCACGCCGTCTATTGATGGAATGACGGATACGGTATAATCGGAGTGTGCCTGCCAAACATGAGGCACCGCCGGAAAATCCATATCTGTATATACAACGTGCTTCTTTCCAAATGCAGTTAAGGACGATGCTACAGAAACCAGTGCATCAGAAACTGACGGCACAATCGCCACTTCATCCGGTTCAGCCCCGATCAGCTTTGCAAACTCGTTTCTCGCAAACTCTGTTTTTTCGATCGCTTCTTTCCAGTTCGTCCCCATATACAGCAGGCTATCATGATAATCCTGGATCGCCCTTGATACAGGCTCTGCCAATGCGCTCTGAGAACAGCTGGCAAGCATCGTATGCGTCTGCAAGGTTGGGAATAAATGACGATACTGCTGCGGCAAATGCTCCATTATGATTCACTCCTTTACATTATTTTGATGAAAAACCCATAAATAAACAATAGAATAAAAGAAAAAGGAGATGGGAGAATGAGAAAAAAAGTGCTGATCACTGGCTTTGACCCTTTTGACAAAGAAACCGTCAATCCATCATGGGAAGCGGCGAAACGGCTTAATGGCTTCGAGACGGAAGAAGCCATAATTACAGCGGAACAAATTCCAACCGTCTTTAGATCCGCTCTGGGCACTCTGCGCCAAGCCATTCAAACACATCAGCCGGATATCGTAATTTGTGTCGGCCAAGCAGGAGGACGGATGCAGATTACACCGGAACGGGTGGCGATCAACCTTGCAGATGCGCGAATCCCCGATAACGAAGGACATCAGCCGATTGATGAAGAGATTTCTCCAGATGGGCCCGCCGCTTACTGGACAGGGCTTCCCGTGAAACGAATGACTGCTAAGATGAAGGAACACGGCATTCCAGCTGCGGTTTCCTACACAGCGGGGACCTTTGTATGCAACTATTTGTTCTACGGGTTAATGGATCACATTAGCCGGACATCCCCGCACATTCGCGGCGGTTTTATTCATATTCCTTACATTCCGCAGCAAACAATCGACAAAACAGCGCCGAGCCTCAGCCTGGACACGATTGTCCGGGCATTGAGAATCGCCGCTGTTACGGCCGCACAATATGATGAGGATGTGAAGTCACCGGGCGGTACACTGCACTAAGCGGCCGCCGCTGTTTCTTCCCTCAGCCTCTTTTTATAGACAAACGCCGATAGGGTGACACTCACTTCAAACAGGACAAGAAGCGGGATCATCACGAGAAAATCAGAAATAAAATCAGGCGGTGTAATCAATATGGACACGACAATCAGCAGAAAATAGGACAGCTTTCTCGCTTTGGCCAATCTGTAAGGATTTAAGATGCCCAGCCTTGTTAAAAACATCACCACCAAGGGCATCTCAAACAAGAAGCCGAACGGCAGGCTCAAATTCACCATAAACCTAAAGTAGCGGTCAGCCGTAAACATCGTTTCAAAGTGGCCGGAGGATAAATGAGTCAAAAAGCTGAGCACGATCGGAAACAAGACAAAGTATCCGAAGGAGATGCCCGCCAAAAACAACGCAAATAAACCTGGTATGTACATGAGCGTCACCTTGCGCTCCGTTTTCGTCAGCGCCGGTGCAACGAAACGCCACAGCTGGTACGCGGCAACAGGGATAGAAGCCGCAATGGCACAAATGCCGGAAAGCATCATATACACCCAGAGGATTTCACTCGGCCCAAGCACAGCCAGCTTTCCATCCAAATCCCTGATCAGCCAGTCATAAATGTCCTGTACGAACAAAAAAGCCGTGATGAGAAATAGAAAAAATGCCGCAAGGGTGACGATAATCCGGCGGCGAAGCTCTTCTAAATGCCCGATCAGATGGGTTTCTTTTTTATCCATTCAAAAAAGCCCTCCCTTTCATAAAAAAAGAGGCAGACCCGGTGTCTGCCTCATCAGCATTCAGCCCGCGTTTTTGTCCTGCTTTACCGCTGTCAGCTCAGCTGATTTCTCTTCTTTTTCATCACCAGACACAAGTGATTTTGTGGCGCTTTTAAATTCCAGCAGTGTCCGTCCGGCAGCACGCCCGATTTCCGGCAGCTTGGAAGGGCCAAAAATAATGAGGGCGATGACAAAGATCAGAATCAAGCCCGGTATACCAATGTTTGAAAACATGTTTTTTCACTCCTTAATTCGTGATTTTTGCCCGCTTCTTAATCATTTGTTTTTCGTGGGCTTTGTTGTGCGCAAAGAAACGATCCTCTTCGACCTCATCGGATTGCTTCACCCCGCCTTGGATTGTTGTGGATGATACCTTTCTCAACCCAGTTTGGTCTTTCTGGTAAACGAATGAAGCCCTCGTGGAAATGGCTGCGCCCGGCTCGGTCACAAACGGCATCACCCGATAATCGGCTTTCCACTGGTGAGGCGTCACTGTACAGCGGACATATCCGCGATAGTCGTTAAAGAACTTGATGTGCGGATTTTCTTTTAAAATTTGGTCCGTATCCGCTCGCTTATCGGCTCCGTTTCCTCCGGAAGTGATCGAGGTTCCGACAAATTCGGCTCCGAATATTTTTGAACTTGTCTTCTCGAAATCGACATGCAAATTCGATGCCCAGCTTGCGTGTACATCACCTGTCAGTACGACAATATTATTCAGATTTTTGCTTTTAATGAAATTGATAACCCGTTCGCGCTGAGCCGGGTAGCCGTCCCACGAATCCATGCTGTAGATCGGGCTTGCGCTTGTCCCGAAATTCCACTTGGCAAAGAAAATCTGCTGCGCCAGCACATTCCAGTGGGCTGTCGAACTGCCCAAATTGTTGAAGAGCCACTGCTCCTGTTCTTTTCCAAGCAGGGTCCGATTCGGATTGCGCGATTCATCAGAAGGCGGCTTATTGCCGTCGTTATTGGCTTGGTCGTCCCTGTACTGGCGGGTATCAAGCACATTGAAGGACGCTAGGTTTCCGTACGTAAAGTGCCGGTACAGCTGCATATCTGGGCCATTCGGCAAAGAGGAAATGCGGAGCGGCATATGTTCATAGTATGCCTGGTATGCTGCCGCGCGGCGGAGCACGAATGCTTCAACCGACTGTCCTTTTTCAGGTATTTTATTGGCATAGTTGTTTTCAACTTCATGGTCATCCCAAGTTACAACCCAAGGGAATGCCGCATGTGCAGCTTTAAGATTGGCGTCAGAACGGTATTGAGCGTGACGGTTCCGATAGTCTTGCAGCGTAATGATTTCCGCACTGTTGTGCGTGCGGACATTGCCTGTTTTTGATACATATTCATTTGGGCCGTATTCATATATGTAATCACCGAGATGGAAAACAAGATCAAGCTTTTCCTTTGCCATATGCTTGTAGGCCGTATAATATCCGTGCTCATATTGCTGGCAGGAAGCAAATGCAAAGGTCATTTGCGGCACATTGGCGCCAGGGGCAGGCAGTGTTTTTGTTTTTCCGACAGGGCTTAGTTCATGGCCGGTTTTGAAACGGTAATAGTACACTTTGTTTGGCTCAAGCCCGTCCGCTTCCACATGAACGGAATGGGCAAGACTCGGTTTAGCCATTTCAGTGCCTTTTCTTACGATTTTGCGGAAATGCTCATCCTTTGCGACCTCCCATTTGACAGGCACCGCTTGCTTCGGCATTCCTCCGCCGTTCAGCGGATCTGGTGCCAGGCGCGTCCAAAGCACGACACTGTCAGAAAGCGGATCACCTGACGCTACCCCTAATGTAAACGGATAGCTTGAGAATTTAGGCGCAGCATTTACTTCAAAGGCCCCAACCGACTGGGCAATCGTTAATCCAAGAGAAAGTCCTGCAATCTTCCCCGCTCCTTGAATAAATTTACGGCGGTCAAACGTATTGTTTTGAAAGCTTTCCTCTTTCAGTTTCTGTACCCATTCATCAAAACGACTGTCGTATGCCATTCAAGATCCCCTCTCTCCTCATTGATCGTCTCCATTATAGGAAATCATTGTTAAACGACTGTGAAGAAGTGTGAACCGATTGTAAGCGCTGAACATTAAAAACAGGTCTTCCCTCACAAGCCTGCCGCTGAAACATGCCGAAAGCTGGCTGAATGACGCGTTTTCTGCATATCCTGTCGTTTGCAAGCCGCCCATTCGGACTATTTTTCTTCACATGATCTTAAAAAAACAAAAACACCGAGCCATTTCGCAGAATGGCTCAGTGCCTTATCAGTTATTTCGAAAACAATCTGCTGAAAAAGCCCTTCTTTTTCGGCTTTTCAGCAGGAGGCTCTTGTTCTCTTACAATCCCTTTTTCCTTCGCTTCTTTCAGCCAAAATGGAAATTCAGCAAGCAGAGCATCATAAAGCTCATCATCAGAAATGCGGTCAATCTCTTCGATATGCAGGAAATTCGTGTTATCAATGACACGCCCTTCTAACGTATCCAGTTTATTGAGAAAATCAAAGTTTCCGTTTCCGATGCCGACAAACTGCCAGAACACCGGTTTATCAGAAGAAGCTTCAATTATCGGTTTGATTGACTTTTTACAGCCCCCGTCATTGATAAAAACAATGAAAGCAGGATACGAGCTCGGTTCCTCCGCAACATATTTGCGCAGCACGTCCTTCATGACTGGCGGCTCATCATTTCTGCCGAATTTATGCAAGCGGTCATTATTTAAAATTTCACGATCGACATAGCCCGAAAAATCCTTTTCTGAAACTGGCTTTAATCGGGAAAATTCATTATCATACACCCATACATCCAGCAAACCGTTATCATCAAACTGATCAGCCACTGCCAAAATCCGCTCCACCACATTTTGAACCGTCCCGTTTTTGTAGAGCGGTCTCATCGATCCCGTAATATCAAGAACCAGTCCGACACGAGCCGTCACCTTCGTTAACTGCTTTTTCTCCAGTACGATCTTTACACTTTTCTTTTGCAGGTCAATTGTTGCCATTCTGTCATCTCCGTCAGCTCTTTTTTCTTCGATTATCTCACAGGAATATTTTCCATTGCATCTTTTCAAAGAAAAACACCGTTCAACTTGAACGGTGTCCTGTCTCTAAAATGTGTTATATACATTTTCACACGTCTCCGCCGTCGGCTGATAAAAGCAGTGTGACTTAAATCTGGCCACAAACGGCTGGTTATACCACTGGGCTGGACAGTCCCCCTCCGGCCTGAAATACCATAAACTAAATTTTGCAGGCCAGCGCCTTTCACCATTAATCGACCGGCGTGCAAGGGCACGCTCGCTATCCCGCGCTCTTTGATAAAAATATCCATGAGTCACAGCCTCAAACGCGTGTGGCTGATAAATCATCTGCCTGATGGTGCGGAGGCCTTTAAAATCTGAGCAATTCGCCCGCAGCCGATTAATTCCAACGTTGCCGACAAGCAGCATCCCCTGCTTGCCTTCACCTTCCGCTTCCGCTCTGAGCAGCCTTGCCATCAAATCGACATCCGCACTCGTTGCTCTCACGACCGCCATCACGTCACCTCCCCTTGATCTCTTTTCATCATATTTCATTACTTCTGAAGTGATGACGGAGGGACAGGAGAAGTTTTTAAATTTATTCATCTAAAAACAGCAAACATAATGGGCTGTTGGGCATCAAAGCAGCGTCCGGTGCAGTACAAGCTTCACATTTCCGCTGTCGAAGCGCCGCAGCCTCAATTCCTGGATTCACATCATTGACCCCTCCCCAGCAGATTTGCACCCGCCTCCGAAAAAAAATAAGGTTTAACTTTTTACATTTGAGGAATTATACATAACAAATCAAATGACAAAAGGAGGAATTGTAATGACACATGTGAAAGCGCTCGCTATTAAAGGTATTATGACGATTATTGTGTTGTATCTGGTGCTTGGTCTGGGCTTTGGGTTCACGTTTGGTGATACGCTGCTAATGACGATTGTGTTAGGGGTTATTTCTTATTTACTGGGCGATCTTTATGTATTGCCGAAATGGAATAATATGATTGCAACTTTGGCTGATTTTGGTTTGGCCTTTCTCGTGATCTGGCTGATGGGCATGCCGCTTTCTATGGGGATGACTGGCGGTGAAGTTGCATTGGCGGCTTTATTCGGCGCGATTGTCATGGCAATCGGTGAATATTGCTTCCATTTCTATATGATGAGCAAAGAGATTGGCAAGAAGCATTATCTTGAAACAAGAACAGACTCATAATGGAAAGGCCGGTGCTGACAGCATCGGCCTTTTATACATATTGGGCGCCTTTGTTTACGCATCCTGCTTGTCCGCATTCCTGATCGCCATGTAGGAAAAGAACAATCCGAATGCCGCTAACGATAACGGGATATACACAACAGATGAAATCGAGAAGCCCGGACTTGTTGAGCTGATGAGCATCACAATTACTACAGATGAAATGATGGTCGCCGGAACCGAGTGTCTACGCATCCCAAAAAAGATGGGAACTAAACTGGTTCCAGCGGCGCCAAAAGCGAAAACCGCCATTTTGACCGCCTGTTGAGAAATGATCTCGGAAGTAAGCTCTCCCGGTATGAAATGGTAGATCGAGTTCAGCCAAAAGAAACCGGCGGCTATGAGTATATTTGAAAGTAAAATCGTGATAAACGTCAGTCCGCCCGCGATCATGAGCTTAGCGGTGAGCAGCTTTTTACGGCTGATCGGGTACGTGAACATCACAAGAATGGTTTTGTTTTTATATTCCGAAATCACCAATTTTACGATCAGCACAGCGCCAAATACGATAAATACCGCTCTGACGAAGGTACCGATGATGAGGAATGCTTCATCCGTACTTTGGAACGAAACCCCGCCATCGGCTTTTTCGGAATAACTGATCAGCCACATAAAACCCATAATGATCACGTTGGCAATGATGGCGCCTCTGACATACCAGCCTATTTTCATTTTTCTTAATTCGATTCTGATCAAATTCATCAACGTTTCTCTCCTCCTTTACGCACTGATGCTATTGCCGTTGATCAATTTGATAAAATAATCCTCCAGCGACGTATACTTTTTGTTCATTGATTCAATGTCTACATCATTTAAAATCAGCGCTTTGGATATAGCAGCCTGTGAGGCTTCGGCTTCGTAAATTCGGATTGTTTTCTCATTTAAAATTTTAAAGTTGGTTAATTGCAGCTCTTTCTCAAGAACAAAGCAGGCCTTTGTCTGATTCGATGTAACAAGCTCGATGTATTCAGTGTTCTGGCCCCTGACATCCTCCATTGATACCTCTTCAAGCAGCCTGCCGTCCCGAATGACGCCGATTGTGTCCGCGATTTGTTCGATTTCACCCAGCAGGTGGCTTGAGATCAGCAGTGTCATCCCGTACTCTTTGCTCAGCACTTGAAACAATTGCCTGATCTTTTTAATGCCGAGAGGGTCAAGACCATTCACCGGCTCATCCAGAATGAGCAGGTCCGGCTTCGTGAGGATGGCACGCGCAATTCCAAGGCGCTGCTTCATCCCGAGGGAAAAGGTTTTGACGGGTTTTTTGTCGATTTGTTTTAAATTCACCATATCCAGCACTTCTTGTATGGCTTTTTTATTGTGGTATCCCATATATTCACAATGCAGATCTAAATTTTCTTCAGCTGTCAGGTTTTCATAAAAAATCGGATATTCAATCATACTGCCGATGTTCCCCAGCACCTCATATGACGTGTGGGTGAACTTGTTCCCAAGGATGATGATTTCACCGCTTGTCGGTTTGACAAGGCTCGTCAGCATTTTCATGATGGTTGTTTTCCCCGCGCCGTTCGGGCCGAGAAAGCCATAGATTTCACCTTTTTTAATATGCATGCTGACATTGGATACGACCTCTATGCCCTGATACGTTTTGGTCAGCCCGTTTGTTTGTACGATATAAGTCAACTTTGTTTCTCCTTCCCTCTCTTTTCCTGTTTTCTATTGTAGCGGCGAGCCCTGTCATTTTTATTTCTCAAACCTTAAGAAATTCTTACGATTAATATGTCATGCGTTTCAATGTGATCGTAAATGCAGTCCGTTCGTACGGCTTGCTTTGGACGGATATGGTGCCTCCCATTTTTTCTGTAAGCCGTTTTGTGATGGTTAAACCCAGGCCGCTTCCTTGAAATGCTTTATTTCTGGATTCTTCCAGTGTGTACAGCCTCTCAAACACCCGCTGCTGATCGGTTTCACTAATCCCTTTTCCGCGATCCCATACGGTGATGGCGATGTTCCTCTCATCATAAGACAGCGTCATGCCGATTAACTTGCCGGCCGCGCCATATTGAATCGCATTGGATAATAGGTTTTGCAGGATTCTGTCCAGTGCCTCTTCATTCGCCTGCGCATACACCGGCGTATCCGGTATATCGATGGCTGCTTGAAAGCCTTTTGACTGAACAGCGTCATAATAGTGCAGGATATTTCGTTTGCATATGTCGTTCATATGTACTTTGGTGATCGGGATCTCTTTATCTTCAGATTCTAATTTCGCTAAATCAAAAAAGGAGTTGATCATCTGAATGAGTTCATTCGTTTTCTGGCGGAGCTTCCCCAGCAATCTTTCCCGCTCTTCGTCCGGCATGTTCGGGTCACTTTGAATGGCTTCGATATAACCGAGAATGACCGTTAACGGCGTTTTCAGGTCGTGCGACATATTGGTCAGCATCCGCTTCATGGATTGCTCTGTTTTGGCAAATTGGGCGCTGATCTGCTGACGATTCTCAACGATAAGATTGATGTTAACAAGCAAGCCTTTGAGCGCATGATCGTCTGTAGGAAGCAAAATTTGTCCTGCCGAATCCCGGCTGAGCATGTAGCTAAGCTGGTCAGCCGTGTAAGCCAGATTCCCGTCCCGCTTCTTTTTCATTATGAATTGAATCACATTCAGACACGCCAGAGCGATGACAGCGGCCACCCATAGCACTGTCATTCTAAAACTCTCCTAATTTATAACCGATGCCCCATAGCGTTTTAATATATTGAGGGGAGGAGGGGTCATCCTCAATCTTTTCTCTGAGCCGCCGCATATGTACGTTAATGATGTTCTGATCATCAAAGTACTCTTCATTCCAAACGGAACGGTAGATTTGTTCTTTCGTAAACACTTTTTTAGGATTTGATGCGAATAAGCACAGCAGCTGCCATTCTGTTGACGTCAGCTGGAGCGGTTCTCCGTTTTTCAAAACGGAAACATTGTCTACGTCTATCGCAAGCTGGTGAATCCGGATCACCTTATTCCCAGCCGGCTCCTCTGCCGAATATTGCGTCGCCCGCCGTATCGCGGCTTTTACTCTGGCTGTCAGCTCAATCATCGAAAACGGTTTGGCGATATAATCGTCCGCCCCAAAGCCCAGTCCCAATGCCTTGTCCACATCTCCATCTTTTGCCGAAATCATTAAGACCGGTATATTGCTTTTTTCCCGGATGATTTTCAGAAAATCCATGCCGTTCAGCTTCGGGAGCATGATATCAAGGAGGACCAAATCGTATGAACCCTGCTGAAACAGCCGGATGCCCTCTTCTCCGTCGAAAGCATGCACAATTCCAAAGCCTTCTTTTGTTAAATAATGATCCACCATTTCACTGATTGAGTGGTCGTCTTCTACAAGCAATATGCGCTGCATCTTCTCACCTAACCTTTACAAAATCAAAAAACACACACGTAATTACACTTATTGTAATTGAAAAACGTGTGTGTTTTATAAAAATTATTCTTTTTTTCCTGTTTTCAGCTTCCTGTATTCCATGCCCGTAATGACAAAGAATACGGCAGCGCATCCAATGACTTGAATAAGCCCGAGCCGTTCACCGAGAAATAAAGCTCCATAGAAAATCGTCAGGACAGGCCCTGCCATTGAAATGGCGGCGGCTCGCTGTGCCCCGATTCGTTTTATGCCCTCAAGCATTAGCACAAATGGAATCACAGTGGTTACGACTGCAATTACCGCGAACAAACCATACATAGAAAGCGGATATGCTGCCATTGGCGTATTCATGCCAGCCGCCGATTTTATCCCTGTGTAAAGCATCATGGCAGCTCCAGCAGCTGTCATCCCGTATGCATTGAGACGGATCCCCCCGATTTGATGGACGAGATGCCCGGAAAGGACAAGATAACCAGCATAGACGGCCGAAGATAACAAAATGAATACAGCTCCAATCATATTCGCCTGGAAAAGCTCAGCATTCCAGCCGCCCAGCGCCAAGAAAAGCCCAAACATGACCGCCAGAACTGCGAAAAGGTCCTGAATTGAGGACATTTTCCGGTCACGACACGCGGCGAATCCAAACACAAACAACGGATAGCTCATCAGCAATATACGTTCAACCATTGCGGATACATGGTTCAGCCCGATAAAATCAAGCAAGGGAGACAGAAAAAAACAAAACACTCCCGCGCCACAAGCCTTCCATAGGTCTCCTTTTTTCTTACCGTCTGGCATTGGAGGTCGGTATATTAAAAAAATCAGCCAAAACAGCGGAACAGCCAGCAGCTGCCTGTATAGCAGCACGGCATCTGGCTCAGCACCCATTTGGTATGCCCATTTTATCCAAATCGATTTAGACGCAAAACAAACTGTTCCGATCAGCAAAAAAATCGTTCCTGCTGCGGTCTCACAAATCTTACTCTGCTCTTCTGCTCTCATCTCAGCTCAGCTTTTCTCCTTTACTTATTCAAATGCTTTTGGATAAAATCCAGAAGCGTATATCCTTGAGCAGTCAGAATAACACCTTTTCCGCTGCAGGCCGGGCAAGGTGTTCCTTCGATTTCTCCCGCTCTTTCACATTTAGGACATGCGACCTCAAGATCATCAGTTGCAATGACCATTTGATATCCTCCTTTCTAACTCATCTGCTATGCCACCACCAGCCATCGTCCATTGGCCGTCACCTCCTTTAAGAAACACAAAAAACCCCCGTCCTATGCAAAGGACGAGGGTCTCGCGGTACCACCTTTATTAACAGCTATACAGCCGTTCACTCTAAGTACAGAAAATCTATGTTTCGATACTCCTCTCTTGGTAACGGGGAGAGAAACCCGGCATCGCCTACTATCCGTTCAGCAAAGCAATTCAGAAGCCCATTCGGCATCAGGGGAGGATCGGTTCACACCTGCCACCGACTCTCTGAACCTCCATTCTGACACGTACTTGCTCTTCCTCACGATTGTTGATCCGTTCTATTATTTGTAGAGTTTATAATACTCGGTTCATGAAACGAAGTCAATTCTTAATCCGATGTTACACCGAGTGCTTCCAGCGCCATATTGATGTGTCCCTCCTGCTGTGTTTGCAGAGCTAGCTTGGCGATTTCCACCGGATACGCCGCCTGCATCTCTGAAATGTGTTCCTGCATTTTTGCCCATTTCCGGCCGCCTGCTTGATCATAGTATTCAAGCAAACGGGCAGTTTCTTTTTCTCCGAAAATGGTTTGATAAAGAACAAAATCCTTGGCTGGGTCAGCAACCTTCGCTTCTGTCCAATCCAGAAGTCCTGTGACACGTCCATTTTGATCGATAAGGATATGCGGCGGGTGGAGATCGCCGTGTATCAAAGAAGAGAAACCCGGCCAGTATGCATCATCATTTATCCACTTTTGCCATCTTTCCCAAAGCGTCGTAGATACGCCAAGCTTATTCTTCACATCAACCATAGAGTCTGCTGTCATTTGCCTGAAATCTTCTGGCCTTATCACTTCTATTCCGGATTGCCCAGCAGATATTTGATCCGTGCCATGTAATTCAGCCAGTATGTCGGCAAGTGTGCGGACAAAGTCGTCTGACGGCGGCTGATGATCCATATTCCATACATATTGCTTTTGTTCCAAGTCAATTCCAGCAGCCGGCGTTCCTTTTAACATTGGGTAAGCGATCAATTCCGGTGTATGAATTCTCCAATCCGGCACATCAGCAGTCAGATTCGCGCGGAGAAAGGCAAGCGTTATGCCTTCTGCAGATGCTCTTTCCACAACATCACTTCGCCGCGGTTTTCGCAGCACCCATGGCATACCTGTGTCGTCCTTGGCAAATACAACTTGAAAGTCCATTCCGGTTTCATTCAATTGCGCGTTCTCAGAATGAACCGTCAAACCTTGGCTGCGTGCAAGCCCGACAATCTCAGTGATAAGCGGTTTTTCGTTAAGGTTTGTCATCCCATTTCCCCTTTCTCATGCTCCGGCCTGCAGTAGAGAGAAGGGATGCTTGAAGGCACAAAAAAGGGCAGGCACGCCACCCTCTTTTTTGATAATCATGTAAGGGCTCATACATAGGCGGATTCATCCCGATTCTCTCGCATTCAGGCGAGAGTTGTTCACTATTGAATTCGTGTCACTCGGAATCTAATGAATGCCATGCTGTAACCCCTCCGTTTCCTATACGCTGATTTTCATTTTACAGCATATTCCATCTTTCCGCTATAAAAACATGAATCAAGTCACTGGAGCAGGATTAAACAAGCACAAATCATTATGAAGACCCCAACGGTCTGCCCACGTTTGTTTGCGGCCGCTTGCCACATCCAAAATCGTCCTGAAGATTTCCCAGCCTACGTCTTCGATACTGGCCTCTCCTGTCGCGATTCGGCCGGCATTGATATCGATTAAATCAGCCCAATGCTCTGATAAGGAATGCCGAGTCGATACTTTCAGAACCGGCGCAGCAGCCAGGCCATATGGTGTTCCTCTCCCTGTCGTAAACACCTGCAGATTCATGCCCGCAGCCAGCTGCAGGGTGCCGCACACAAAATCGCTTGCCGGTGTCGCCGCGAACAGCAGGCCTTTTTGCTCTGCTCTTTCACCAGGGCCGAGCACGCCGGAGATGGGGCTTGTGCCTGATTTCGCTACCGAGCCTAACGCTTTTTCCACCACATTGGATAATCCGCCTTTTTTATTGCCTGGTGACGGGTTTGCGCTACGGTCTGCGTCTCCCCGCCGAAGATAGCTGTCATACCACTTCATCTCTTTGATCAGTGATTGTCCGACCTCTTCACTGACAGCCCGCGGCGTTAATAAATGAATGGCATCCCGCACCTCTGTCACTTCAGAAAACAAAACCGTTGCACCTGCGCGAACCAATAAATCAGCCGCATACCCCACGGCAGGGTTCGCCGTCACGCCGGAAAACGCATCACTGCCGCCGCATTGCAGGCCGATAACCAGATCCGAAACAGGGCATGACACCCGGGTTCTGCTGTTCAGCCTGATTAACCGTTCCTCCGCCATTTCCAAAATGGATTGGATCATCGCCGCAAAACCTCGATGATCCTGGAGCGATAGAATGTCATTATCATTTTCGGAGGCAATTCTTTCCGGGAGGAGCTTTTCACATCCCAATCCGATTACCATTACTTCTCCGCCGAAGTTCGGATGCTTCGCGAGATTTTGAATTGTGCGGATCGGAATGACAGCGTCGGGCGCATTGATCGCCACGCCGCATCCGTATTGATGATGCAGCGGCACAACGTCATCGACATTTGGGTATTTCGGCAGCAGCTCTTCTTTTATTCGTTTGACTGCATAATCCAAAACGCCAACAACACATTGAACACTTGTCGTGATGCCGAGAATATTTTTTGTCCCCGCACTGCCATCCGCATTTCGATATCCTTCAAACGTATAGCCTTCAAGAGACGGCCGCGGCTGCGGCACCCTGTTTGCGAGAGGAAGATCGTCTAACGCCGGAGGAGCGGGCATTCTCACGAGGGCTTCCCGTATCCAGCTCCCGCGTTTGATCGTCTCATCAGCAAATCCGATCACCTCTCCGTAACGCACGATCTCGTCCCCTTGATTGAGATCGGTGAGGGCCACCTTATGGCCTTGAGGAACATCCTCTTCAAGTACGAGCCCGCATGAGAAAACAGTGCCCTTTGGCAGTCCTCCATCATTTACAATAATCGCGGTGTTATCTATTTCATGCACTTTGATGTAAAGGGGGGCTTGGTTCTTCCTGAGGTTCATCGCCATATGAAAATCACTCCTCATATTTTAGTAAGCGTTTTCTAAATTGGTTTAAAAAAACCGCAGCTCTTACGTTTCAACTGCGGTTGCTCACCATTATTTTTCATCCATTCCTTTTAGAATTTTGTCACGGACAAATTTCAGATGCTCATACATGTGGTAATGTGCTTTGTACGGATCTCTTTTGGCAAGGGCGTCGTAGATTTTTTTGTGATATTCGACCGTTACATCTCTCTCCCTGTACGGAATTTGGCTGTCAATTTTCGCATGGGTGATCAGCAGGGACTGAATCATCCCTTCAACGACGGGGTTATTGGCGCTTAACGCAATAATTCGATGGAACTCTTTATCCGCTTCACCATAAAGATTGTCAGTGCTGTTGGCAATATCGTCGATCGTCTTCTGCAAACGCTGAAGCTCTTCCTCATTGATTTTTTCCGCGGCAATTGTCACGAGTCCGAGTTCTAGCGCCATCCGCGCTTCAATGATAGCCGGAAGATTATCAGTGGCCAAGGCAAGCATGACGGAAAACGGCTGCATGCCGATTTTATCGTTGAAATATGTGCCCCCTCGTGTTTTTCTCGTAATGACGCCCAGCGTTTCAAGTGAACTGAGTGCCTCCCGAAGCACAGGCCTGCTGACATGCAAAATGTCCATCAGTTCCATTTCTGTCGGCAATTTGTCTCCGGCCCTCAACTGTCCGCTCGATAATAAATGTACAATCCGTTCGATGACCTGCTTGGCTAATGTTTTCCGATTGACTGTATCGACTTTCAAATCCTCTAAACCTTCGTACACGAACAACTCTCCCTTCAGTTGTTCAATTGTAAGACAAAATAGCGGATATGACAATATTTTCAATCAAACTTATCGCACAAGACACGGGCGCTTCCGGTCAAATTCCCAGTTGCTGATCAGGAACTGCATTGGGATCGCGTCATTCCGTGCGCCTAAATTCATTTTCCGATAGATCTCATGCGCTTTTTCCACTTGTTCCATATCAATATCGACGCCTAGTCCAGGCTTATCCGGCACCTTGACACAGCCAGAAGAAATCTCAAAAGGCTGTTTCGTTAATCGCTGCCCGTCCTGCCAGATCCAATGGGTATCAATCGCCGTGATCCGCCCCGGAGCCGCTGCTGCCACATGGGTAAACATCGCAAGGGAAATATCAAAGTGGTTGTTGGAGTGCGAGCCCCATGTCAAACCCCAATCATGGCACATTTGCGCAACCCGCACCGACCCTTGCATCGTCCAAAAATGTGGATCAGCCAGCGGTATATCGACCGCATGGAGCTGAATCGCGTGACCCATTTCCCGCCAGTCAGTCGCAATCATATTTGTCGCAGTCGGAAGCCCTGTCGCGCGGCGGAATTCAGCCATTACTTCACGAGCGGAGTAGCCATTCTCATCCCCGCACGGATCTTCCGCATACGCGAGCACATCTTGCTTTCCTTTGCATAATGCAATAGCTTCCTCTAATGACCATGCCCCGTTCGGATCAAGAGTGATCCTTGCCTCTGGAAAACGTTTCGATAATGCGGTAACAGCTTCGATTTCCTCTTCTCCCCGCAGCACCCCGCCTTTCAACTTGAAATCCTGAAAGCCATAGCGCTCCTGTGCGGATTCGGCAAGACGCACAATGGCCTCCGGCGTCAGCGCTTCCTCATGGCGCAGACGGAACCACGCACAATCTGACTGCTCATCGCTTTGATACGGCAAGGTCGTCCGCTTTCGGTCGCCGATATAAAAGAGGTAGCCGAGCATTTTTACTTCATCACGCTGCTTCCCTTCGCCCAATAAAGCCGCGACCGGTTCCTGAAGAAACTTTCCAAGCAAATCTAACAAAGCCGCTTCCAGTGCGGTGACGGCGTGCACAGTGGTGCGCAAATCAAACGTCTGGTTTCCTCGCCCTCCCCTGTCCTGATCGCCAAACTGCTTTCTGACCGTTTGCAATATCGCTTGGTACGCACCGATAGATTTTCCGACAACAAGCGGCTCTGACAGCTCCAGTGTGCGGCGAATATGCTCTCCGCCAGGCACCTCGCCGACTCCCTGATTTCCGCTGCTGTCCGTTAAGATTACGATATTCCTGGTAAAAAACGGGCTGTGTGCTCCGCTTAGATTCAGCAGCATGCTGTCGTGTCCCGCAACAGGAATCACCTTCATTTCATAAATTGAGGGAATATTCGATCTTTTCTCTTTTTGAACCTGCTCTTGTATCGGTGAACTCATGCATTTTCCTCCCTTTATAAAGCGCTTTCATAAGTATTAGACAGGCAACGATTGATCGGGGTCTTGTTCTTGTTTCTTTAACACGACCCGTTTGATCGGCCCGACCAGCAGCAAATAGCTTAGGATCGCCGCAATCGCGTTAGCGCCGACAAACACAAGCGCGCCATTAAAAGATCCAGTGGCATTAACAATGTATCCGATAATAATCGGTGTTGTAATCGAGGCAATATTGCCGAAAGTGTTGAACAAACCGCCGCTTAATCCTGCACATTCTTTCGGAGACGTGTCCGACACGACAGCCCAACCCAATGCGCCGAAGCCTTTTCCGAAAAACGCGAGCGACATAATAACAACGACAAGCCACGCTGAATCTGTATAGTTGCAGACAATCATACTGCAAGACAGCAGCATGCCGGCAATGATTGGCACTTTTCTTGCAAAGGTCAGTGAACGGCCTTTTTTTAGTAAGATGTCTGACACAATGCCCCCAAGGACGCCGCCGGCAAATCCGCACAGCGCCGGCAGGGAAGCGACAAACCCAGCTTCAAGAATAGACATGCCGCGGGCCTGAACCAAATATACCGGAAACCATGTGAGAAAGAAATAGGTGAGAGTCGTAATACAGTATTGCGCGATGTACACGCCAATCAGCATGCGGTTCGTTAACAGCTGTTTGATATACGGCCATTTCGATTCTGTTTCTTGTTTGCTTTTACTGTCATCCATGGAAATCAGCCCGCCGCCCTGTTCGATGTACGCAAGTTCAGCTTCATTAACCTTCGGATGTTTTTTCGGTTCATACACCGTTTTTAGCCAGATGACAGCCAGAAGAATGCCTGCAATACCCATGACAACGAAAACGGAATGCCAGCCGAAAGAGTGGGTAAGCCAGCCCATTAAAGGAGAAAAAATGACGATTGCGAAGTATTGTGCTGAATTAAAAAAGGCTGAAGCTGTCCCGCGCTCGGAGCTTGGAAACCATGAGGCAACAACTCTGCCGTTTCCGGGAAATGAAGGCGCTTCTGATAAACCAACCAGAAAACGCAGTGCAAACAGCAGGATAATCGCTGTGCCGGCGGAGAAAAAGCCAATCGCCCCTTGCAGCAGCGTAAAAAACGACCAGAAAAAGATGCTTAACGCAATGATAGTCTTTGAACCAAAACGGTCCAGCAGCCAGCCGCCCGGAAGCTGTCCGATGACATAGGCCCAGCCAAAGGCAGAAAAGACATATCCCATGGCGACCGAGTCCAATCCCAAATCGTGCTGGACGGAATCTCCGGTGATGGAAAGCGTCGCTCGATCCGCGTAGTTAATAGAGGTCACAAGAAACAGCATAAACACGATAAACCAGCGCACGGACGTTTTTTTGCCCGCCGGTGTAACATTCGCAAAGTCTTTTTTCATAGTATCTTCTCCTTTTCAAAGTAGAGAATCATATGCTGGCTGTGATAAAGCTGGGAAAGAGACGCATGCCTCTTTCCAGCACCATTACGGCTTCACAAAAACGGTTTTGATCGCTGTGAAAAAGTCCTTCGCTGCCTCACCCTGTTCTCGGGAGTGGGAGCTCGACTGCTTCATGCCGCCAAAAGGCGCCTGCAGCTCAACACCTGCGCTTTCTGCATTGATCCGAACCAGCCCGGCATCGATTTCATCAATGAAAGAAAGCATTCGGCCGATGTTTTCCGTGAAGATGGATGCACTTAAACCGAACTTTACATCATTGGCAATGTTCAGCGCCTCCTCCATCGAGTCCACCTTGATCAAGGCGATCACCGGACCGAAAATTTCCTCCTGGGCAATTGTCATCTCAGATGTCACATTGTCAAAGATGGCAGGCTGAACATAATAGCCGTTTTGATACTTTCCGTTCTCCAGCTTTTCTCCTCCTATTAAAAGGGAAGCCCCCTCCTGTTTGCCTTTCTCAATGTATGACAGGCAGTTATCTAACTGATTCTTGCTGGCAATCGGTCCCATCCAGACATCCTCTTTTAAGCTGTCTCCGATTGTAATATCTTTTGTGCGCTGGAGCAGTTTTTCTTTAAAGCGCTCATAAATTCCGCTTTGTACAATGACACGGCTTGTCGCGGTGCATTTCTGGCCGGTTGAACGGAAGGCCCCCGTTATGACAGCTTCAGCCGCAGCTTCAAGGTCAGCGTCATCAGCTACGATGACAGGGTTTTTGCCGCCCATCTCAAGCTGGTACTTAGCTCCCCTCGCTAAAGCGGCTTGCCCGATGATTTTTCCGACTTGATTTGAACCGGTAAACGTAACGGCGTTTACACCGTCATGCTCAGCAAGCCCCTGCCCGACAACAGAACCCGGGCCTGTCACCAAATTGATGACCCCTGCCGGGAGCCCCGCTTCCTCAAAGCAGGCAATGATCTTCGCGCATGTCACAGCTGTTTCTGTCGCCGGTTTGATGACAACGGTATTGCCGTATACCAATGCCGGCGCCATTTTCCAAATCGGAATCGCCACTGGGAAGTTCCACGGAGAAATCACGCCGACCACACCGAGCGGAACACGGGTGGTAAACATGAGCGCGTCTTTGTCAGTAGACGGAATGACGTCACCCGTTTTTCGCATGCCCTCTCCGGCGTAATAGCGCAGAATGGCAATCCCCCGGGCTGTTTCTCCCTTCGCTTCCGGCAATGTTTTACCCATTTCACGCGTTGCACAGGCGGCGATTTCCTCCAAGCGCTGCTCCATGATATCCGCTGTTTTGTATAAGTATTGGCCGCGCTCGGCACCCGTCAGCTTTCTCCAAGCCGTTTTGGCTTCATTGGCGGCGGCGACGGCACGTTCCACATCTTCAGCCGTTGAATTCTGTACATATCCGACAATATCATTCACATCGGCAGGGTTTTCGACCTTGACCATATCGCCTGATTGAGACTTAACCCACTCTCCTTTAATAAAGTTGAGGTACGTGTTTTGTTCCGTGATCACAGACATGCCCATTGCCCCTTTCGTGTTTTTTCTGGTCAAACCGTCGCGGCTTTTTTCGGAAAACGGTCAGCCGCCTGCTTCAAAATTGCTTCCAATTGCTGATAATGATCTTTTTCAACCGGGCCGACAGGCGGTCTGGCTGTATTCCTTACATTCAAACCCATGATTTCCATACCGGCTTTAATCAAGGATACGGCGTAGCCTTTTCGTTGTTTGCGAATGTCGTTGATCGGCAGAATCACATGCCGATAGAGTTCCTTCACAAGCTCGTCATTTCCGTTTTTCAATGCATCATAGAACATTCGCGAAATATGCGGGATATAATTTGAAATCGCTGAAGAGTAAGAGTGGAACCCGATCGGCAGATATGCCGGCATCGTCACTTCAGCCATCGGCATTCCGTTGAGCCATCCCAAGCGGTCGCCGATCGTATAGACGAGGTTGATATTCAAATCCATATTTCCTACCCCGTCTTTGACACCGACAAGCTGTTCACATTCGGTCAGACGTTTGATCTGTTCAACAGAGAGAACTGCGTTATCGCGCTGATAAAGAATCGCGTTCAAGTCAGTGCTTTCAATAATCGTTTTCGCATACTGGTACAGCCCCTCCTGTTCGCCATGCACCAAATACGGAGGCAGAATCAAGTAGCCATCGGCGCCTTTTTTCTCCGACAGCTGCGCCCAATCAAGCGCTGTGCTGAGGTTGCCGCCCACCCCCGTGTAGACCGGCACCTTTCCTCCGGCTGCCGAGACTGCGACTTCCACCATTTGCTCATATTCCTTCTGGCTGAGAGATTGGAATTCACCAGACCCGCAAGCGATAAATATCGCTTCCAAGCCCTCATTCAGCAAAAACTCAATGTTTTGAAAAAGAGCTTCTTCCTCCAGTTTTCCTTGTGTGTTAAAAGGAGCAACCGGAAAACCTAAAATTCCAGCGGGTGCTTTTCTGATACGGCTCATCAACATAACCTCCTGTTATTTGTGTATACAGCCTCTATCTGTAAGCGCTTTTATTAATTTTTCTTTCACATCCGCTCCTTCCCCATATATCCTTTTGTTTAATTGTAAGACAAATAAACAATAAGTCAATATCTTTATTTTCTGATATTTTATAAAAAAGCGGTAAATCACTGTCCGGCCGGGATTCTGCGCAGCAAAAAAACAGCCTGGTCAGCCGGCTGTTTGGTTTATATCCTTCTTTGTTTCATCGTCTCATGCAAAAGCTTTGCTTCCAAAAAAAACACGTGGATGAATTTTTTCATATTTATTCTAGCAGGTGCAAGGGGTTTTGCATCCTTGGATTGGAGTTCTTTCATTTTCTGGCTGACAACCGGAAAATCAAAGAATTTCGATGCATAGGTTTCAAATTTTGGATTCGAAAAATCAGTTGTGCCCAGTGAAGCAAAATGGTGCAGCGAATGAATAATCGCTCTGCGGATACGCTGCTCCGAGGCTTTCATTTCGCGATTGACGTCCGTTTGTGAGGCCCCTGTCCCCAGCTTCCGTACCGCTACTTGGGTGAATATTTGTTTTAACGAAGGGCTTTGTTTTTCGTGCGGCTCGGATTGCTCGTGTTCTGCTAAATACTGCAGGACCGCCATGAGATCATGTGCGCCGCCTTCTCCCATCATGCCCAGCTCGGACAACAGGAATGTTCCTGCCTCTTTTAAACCGCTGTCACTCTTCTGCTGGGGACGCGCTTTCCGTTCAGTCCGATTGACAAGCCGGCTTAGAGAATGCTGGATGGCTCCAATCGAGTGTTCAAGCTCGATCCGCTCCTTCACCTTTTGGAGAACCGTGACAATTTCAATGCGGTTAATCGGCTTATGGATAAAATATTCGATGCCGAGCGAGTACGCTTCCCCGACCATTTCCTTCGCCTCCACTTGAGAGATCATTACGATTTTGCCGGAGTACGTATTCTGGATCTGACGAATCGTCTCAATGCCGTCTCTTCCGGGCATTAACAGATCGATTAATAAAATATCAATCTGCTTAAATTGCAGCATATGCCCTTCCACTTGGCTTCCGTCGTCAGCTTCACCAGCAGCTTCCCCGAGATCTTCGTCCTCAATGATCTGCCTTAAAATTGACCGCACCGCACGGTCATCATCTGCAATAAAAAAACGCATAGCTTTCGGTTCACCCTTTCTGAATCAAATGCCGGACAGGCAGCCTGATGGCAAACACCACTCCCCGCTGCTGATTATCAAACGTGATATCCCCTTCTAGCTCTGTCACGATTTCCTTTACGTAGGAAAGTCCGATACCTGTAGAAGGCGTGCCAAATTCGTCATATTTTGAAGTAAAGCCCGGGTCAAACACAATGTCTCCGATTTTCTCGGAAATCCCTGGGCCATTGTCTTCCACCTGGAATTCTACCATACTCTCATTTGGCTTACGGAGCCTCAGGCTGACCATTCCCTCTTCATCCATAGCCTCTACCGCATTTGCTGTTAGATTATTAATGATCGAAAGCACGATAAATACGTGATATTCGTCATGCTCTCCCTCGATCGAGCAGTAAAAATCAATCTGCTTCCCTAGTGCTTCAGCGTACTTTTCATTCATTCGAATCACGAGCTGCAGCAAATCAGAAGCCCTCATATAATCTCTCAAACTCTCATTCGAAATCAGTTTTGAAAGCCCTGCGAATATCCGCTGGTTGTCCTTTTTCACTTCATGAATTTCTCCGGCCAGTCTCAGGATTCTGCCGCTCAGCTGAACATCCTTGCCCTTCATTTCCCGATAGAGCTGATACGAATCGTTTGTCACTTTCTCTGTCGTTTTCAATGTCTTTTTTAGGTGCACCGTTTCTTCATATAAATTGGAAACGATCATCAGCATGTGCTCGTGCTGCTGCCTTGTCTGTTTTTCTCTCGATTGTGTTTCATATAGCTTCAGCACACTATAAAAGCTCATCACAATAAATGTGTGAGAAATCGCAATCACCGCAATGTCAGTGATTTTCTCAGGCGTGACAACCGTATGAAAAATGAGAAATTGCACAGCCAGCTCGACACAATCTGACACAACTTCAATCATAAACCCAATGAAACCGAGCATAATCGGCCGTTCACGGAAACGATTGGCCTTTAATATGGAAAACAGACAGGCATAAGTCATATAAAAGAAAAAGCCAGACGCTTGATCATACAGAATCGGAGTCAGTCCATTGTGTCCTCCGCCCCATAATTCCAGAAAGACGCGAAAGATGAAAACAGCCGCTCCAGTCAGAAAACCCGGCAGCACAGCGGGCACATGCCGCAACAATGATAAAAAGAAGAAAAAAACCGGTGCCCCAAAGCTGACCCGGAATTCTTCATTGAGGGGATAAAATTTCAGTTCACCGGCCAGCGGCACCGTAATCAGCATGAGGGCCAATATATATCCGTCTTTTTCAATAAACCGTTCCAGTTTTATGTTGATCACATCCTCGCTTTTAATTTTGGGGAATCGGGAGAAAACCTGCAAATTGCTTTTGACCCAGAACATGAGGTTTTTATAAATCTTACTGCTTATTTTCAAAATGTTTTTGTCGTATTTTGTATGATTCTGTAGTCTCCATTATACAGTAATTATACCTTCCGCTATTATGAAAGCGTTTAACGCCCCCTTAGCCTTCGTTTTGATACACCTCAGTCCTTTAAGAAAAAATCAGTGAGGAGGAATTCGATGAAAGAATTGATAAAAGAGCACCAGAAAGACATAAACCCGGCGTTACAGCTTCATGATTGGGTTGAATACTATCGCCCTTTTGCCGCCAATGGACAAAGCGCAAACTATATCCCCGCTTTAGGAAAAGTCAATGATTCACAGCTCGGCATCTGTGTATTGGAGCCTGATGGAACGATGATACACGCCGGCGACTGGAACGTCTCTTTTACCCTGCAAAGCATTTCAAAAGTGATTAGCTTTATTGCCGCCTGCATGAGCCGCGGCATTCCCTATGTGCTTGACCGCGTAGATGTCGAGCCGACAGGTGACGCCTTTAATTCAATTATTCGGCTCGAAATCAACAAGCCGGGAAAGCCCTTCAATCCCATGATCAACGCGGGTGCCCTCACCATCGCTTCGATCCTTCCCGGAGAATCGGCATACGAAAAGCTCGAGTTTCTTTACTCGGTGATGGAAACTTTGATAGGAAAACGGCCGAGAATTCATGAGGAAGTATTCCGTTCTGAATGGGAAACCGCCCACCGCAACAGAGCGCTGGCCTACTATTTAAAAGAAACAAACTTTTTAGAAGCTGACGTAGAAGAAACACTTGAGGTGTACTTGAAGCAATGCGCTATGGAGAGCACCACAGAAGACATTGCGTTGATCGGCCTGATCCTTGCTCATGACGGGTATCATCCGATTCGACGCGAGCAGGTGATTCCAAAAGATGTGGCAAAATTGGCCAAGGCATTAATGCTGACGTGCGGCATGTACAACGCTTCAGGCAAATATGCGGCGTTTGTCGGCGTGCCGGCCAAAAGCGGCGTCTCCGGCGGCATCATGGCGCTGGTGCCTCCAAGTGCCAGAAGAGAACAGCCTTTTCAATCCGGATGCGGCATCGGCATTTACGGGCCTGCCATTGATGAATACGGCAACAGCCTCACTGGCGGTATGCTGCTGAAGCATATGGCGCAGGAGTGGGAGCTCAGCATTTTTTAAACATGAAAAAAGAGGTGATTGTATGCAGCAAATCCTGGAACATATCGTCGGTATTGCAAATGATCTTTTGTGGTCAAAGCTATTAATTGTTTTGCTCCTTTCTCTGGGAATCTATTTTACGTTCAGGCTTAAGTTTTTACAGGTTCGCATGCTGAAAGAAATGGTCAGGGTATTAAGAGAAGGTGCTGCTTCCCGGTCAAAAAACAGCATTTCTCCGTTTCAAGCCTTTTGCATCAGCATGGCGGCCCGTGTCGGAACGGGAAATATTACGGGTATTGCCATCGCCATTGCACTCGGCGGGCCCGGTGCAATCTTCTGGATGTGGATTATCGCTATTATCGGATCAGCATCCAGCTTTGTGGAAAGCACACTGGCTCAGATTTATAAAGTAAAAGATGTAAACGGCTTCCGCGGCGGGCCGGCGTATTACATGGAAAAAGGGCTGAACAAAAGGTGGATGGGCGCGCTGTTCGCTGTGTTAATCACCTTATCGTTCGGTATCGTCTTCAACTCGGTTCAATCCAATACAGTCAGCCTTGCCTTTGAAAACGCGTTTGGCACAAACCGCCTGACATTGGGACTCATTTTAATTGCTGTATTCGGCACGATTATTTTTGGCGGAGTCAAGCGCATTGCAAAGCTGGCTGAATCCATTGTCGTCGTATTGGCTGTCCTGTATATCGGAGTTGCGTTTTTCGTCATTTTCTCCAACATTACGCAGCTGCCAGGTGTGCTTGCGCTAATCGTGAAAAATGCGTTTGGTTTTGACCAGGCCGCCGGCGGGGCTTTGGGCGCGGCACTCATGCAAGGCGTCAGACGGGGAATCTTTTCAAACGAAGCGGGAATGGGAAGCGCACCGAATGCCGCTGCCACCGCCACAACAAGCCATCCCGTCAAACAGGGGCTGATCCAAGCTTTTGGTGTACTGACAGATACACTGGTCATTTGTACAAGCACCGCCTTTATCATCCTGTTTTCGGATGCCTATCATACTCCGGGTCTGAGCGGAATCGCCTTGACACAAGCCTCTCTCAGCTCCCATGTCGGATCATGGGCATCAGGCTTTCTCGCCATTCTGATTTTGTTATTCGGATTCTGTGCTTTAATCGGAAACTATTATTATGGCGAAACCAATATCGGCTTTTTGAACAAAAGCAAAAAACTGATTTTTGTCTACCGTATCGGCGTGCTGGCAATGATCGTGTTTGGCTGTGTTGCCAAAGTCCAGCTCGTCTGGGATCTTGCTGATTTGTTCATGGGTTTGATGGTCGTCGTGAATTTAATCGCGATTTTCTTACTATCAAAAGTTGTTTTTACGGCGCTGAAAGACTATACACGCCAGAAAAAAGCAGGCAAAGATCCGGTCTTTTATAAAAATGTGCTCAAAAACCACAATGGCATTGAGTGCTGGCCGGTTTCAGACACAAAGACTGACACGCACAACAAACAAATATCATAAGAAAAGGTGTTCAGACATATGGGCTGAACACCTTTCTCTTTTTGCGTTTATTGACAAACACGTAAGCCTCCATTACGATTTTCATATCTTTTTCAAAAAAATCTGAAAGAAGGCATCGGTACATTCTATGAATCCTATCCAACACATACTAGATACATACCCGCTTATTGTGCTAGACGGCGCCATGGCGACCGAGCTTGAACGCAAGGGCTGTAATTTGAATGACAGTCTGTGGTCGGCAAAAATCCTGATGGAAGAGCCAAATCTGATTAAACAAGTACATACTGATTATTTCGCGGCAGGCGCCGATTGTGCAATCACTGCCAGCTATCAGTCTACATTTGAAGGCTTTGCCGCACGCGGGCTGAGCGAAGCGGAAGCACGCCGGCTCATCGAGTTGTCCGTCAGCATCGCAGCTGAAGCACGTGATGAATTTTGGTCGCTTGAAGAGAACCGTTTGAATCGGCCAAAACCGATCATTGCGGCTTCTATAGGCCCTTATGGCGCTTATCTTGCAGACGGGTCTGAGTATCGCGGCAACTACGCAATATCAGAAGATGAACTGATTGAATTTCATCGCCCCCGGATGAAGGCGCTGATTGAAGCCGGAGCTGATGTTTTGGCATGCGAAACGATTCCGTGTCTGACTGAAGCCAAAGCGATTGTTCGGCTGTTGAAGGAATTTCCTGAAACGTATGCATGGATCAGCTTCAGTGCTAAAGACGGCCTGCATATCAGTGACGGAACACCTGCAGCTGACTGCGCATCATGGCTTGATGAACACCGCCAAATTGCAGCACTCGGCATCAACTGCACGCCGCTTCAGCATATCCCTTCCTTGATAGAGGAGTTAAAAAAGAACACGTCAAAACCGATCATTGTCTACCCGAATTCAGGTGAGCAATATGATCCGGAAACAAAAACATGGAACGGCGCAGCATGCGCAGAATCTTACGGGGCGAGCGCCCGCACCTGGCATGAAAAAGGAGCGAGGCTAATTGGCGGCTGCTGCCGGACAAAACCCGAAAATATTCAAGAAATTGCGGCTTGGGCCCGCTCTTTAAAAACAACTTGACTTATCGGAATAGTTTGTATATTCTAACTTAAAGCCGGTTCGCCGGAGTCTCGTGTCACTTTCTGACATGAGATTTTTTATTAGGAGGAAATAAATCGCTGATAGAAAGTTGGAAAAAGATGAACTCTGCCCACAACAAGAATGAGACAACCTTTCAGAGAAGTATGAAAAGCCGGCACCTCTTTATGCTTTCCTTGGGAGGTGTCATCGGAACCGGGCTGTTTTTAAGCTCAGGTTATACCATTCAGCAAGCAGGCCCGGCCGGAACGATACTCGCCTACTTAGTCGGGGCCGGCATCGTCTATCTGGTCATGCTATGCCTCGGTGAGCTGTCAGTCGCCATGCCTGTGACCGGCGCCTTTCACACCTATGCAGCCAAATACATAGGGCCGGGCACCGGATTTACGGTCGCTTGGCTGTACTGGCTGACATGGACCGTGGCATTGGGATCAGAATTCACAGCAGCCGGCCTGTTAATGCAGCGTTGGTTCCCCCATACATCGGTTTGGATGTGGAGTGCCGTCTTTGCGCTGTTCATTTTCTTGCTTAACGCATTTTCGGTCAAGTTTTTCGCTGAATCAGAATTTTGGTTTTCCAGCATCAAAGTATTAGCCATTGTATTATTTATTCTTTTAGGCGGCTCTGCCATGTTCGGCATCATCCCGATCAAAGGCGGAGAAGCCGCTCCGATGCTGTCCAACTTCATGGCGGAAGGCGGGCTTTTTCCAAATGGATTTGTCCCGATTTTGATGACGATGCTGTCCGTTAATTTTGCCTTTTCGGGAACGGAACTAATCGGAATCGCAGCCGGTGAAAGCGTTGATCCTGACAAGACAATACCAAAAGCGATAAAAACAACGGTCTGGCGTCTCTCACTCTTCTTTGTCGGAACAATTTTTGTGCTGTCAGGGCTGATTCCGATTCAAGATGCAGGTGTTATCAAAAGCCCGTTTGTCGCTGTCTTTGACAGAGTCGGTGTACCATACGCAGCCGATATCATGAACTTTGTTATCCTGACAGCGATCCTGTCAGCGGCTAATTCCGGACTCTACGCTTCTTCCCGGATGCTGTGGTCTTTATCAAAAGAAAAAACGCTTCATTCGACATTTGCAAAGCTGACGTCAAAAGGAACCCCTTTTAACGCGCTGGTGTTCAGCATGATCGGCGGCATTCTGTCGTTGCTGTCCAGCGTATTTGCGCCAGACACTGTATACGTTGTGCTCGTGTCGATTTCCGGTTTTGCCGTCGTTGTCGTGTGGATGGGTATCGCTGCTTCTCAATTCATGTTCAGAAAACGTTATATCGAAGCGGGAAACAAGGTTACTGATTTGAAATACAGAACCCCTTTGTATCCGTTCGTGCCGATTGCTGCGTTCCTGTTATGCCTGGCTTCCGTTGTTGGCATTGCCTTTGATCCGAATCAAAGAATCGCACTCTATTGCGGCGTTCCATTTATGGCCATTTGCTATGCAATATATTATGTAAAAAACCACAAAAGCCAGCCGGCTGCTGATATGACTCATTCAAAATAAAAAGAACCTGCCTCCAGGCAGGTTCTTTTTCAGTTTTCACACTACCACTGTCCAGTTAAACGGGCCCTTCACCTTGCCAAGCTGAATATCTGTTATCGTTTCATACAGCTTTTTCGAGAGGTCCCCGATTTGCCCGTCGCCTACAATTACCGTTTTTCCATGAATATTGAGTTCACCGACAGGCGTAACGACGGCTGCCGTGCCTGTGCCAAAGACCTCTGTCAATTCTCCGCGTGCAGAGGCCGCATACACCTCATCAATCGATATTCTCTCTTCACGAACCGGAATGCCCCAGCTTCGAATCAATTCAATCGCAGACGCACGTGTAACCCCGCTTAAAATGCTTCCGCTTAAAGCAGGTGTGACAGCTTCCCCGTTTATGACGAAAAAGATGTTCATGCTCCCTACTTCTTCCACATATTTCTTTTCGATGGCGTCCAGCCACAGTACCTGGTCATAGCCCAGTTCATTCGCTTTCCGCTGTGCCTGAAGACTGGCGGCATAGTTTCCAGCCGTTTTTGCAAACCCGACTCCTCCGTTGACCGCCCGCACATACTCATCTTCGACATAGATTCTAACCGGCTTCAGCTGATCGTCGCCATAATAGGAGCCGACAGGCGAAAGCACGATCATAAATGTATAGCTCCTGGATGCCTTCACACCGAGACTCGGTTCTGTGGCAATGACAAAAGGACGAATATACAGTGACGTTCCTTTTTTCTTTGGAACCCAATCTTTCTCAAGTTCAACTAATTGCGTCAATGCCTCAAGCACCAGCTCTTCGTCTAAAGGGGGCATGCTCATGCGCTCACACGATCTGTTCAGCCGTTTGATATTTTGATCCGGACGGAACAGGAGCACCCTGCCATCCTCTGTTCTGTATGCTTTTAACCCTTCAAAAACAGCCTGGCCGTAATGAAAAACAGATGAAGACGGATCAAGCGTAAGCGGTGCGTACGGCGCAATTCTCGGATGATGCCATCCAATCCCCTCTTCGTAGTCCATCACAAACATATAATCGGTAAAATATTGTCCAAACCCCAAGGAAGACGGGTCGGGCTTTTCCTTATAATATACAGTTTTTTCTCGTTCAATAAGCTTATTCAATCTAATCAGCACACCTTTCACATAATTGTTTAAATATTCAGTCTTTTTAAAGCTGCAAAAAGTATACAGCCTTTCCTTTAATAATACGCCGCTTCACACCTATAAATTTCAGAATATTCTTTAGGATCATCAGCTATTATACACCACATTCATTGTCAGATGAAGCTGAAATTAAAGAAAACAGCCAGTTTTATTCTGGCTGTTTGATTTAGAGCGCTAAACAAAGGACGACAATGTGGCAAATCAGCAAAATATACACTGCGAATACAAATTGCCAATTGATCTTCCGCGCCCATGCAAACATCACCATCAAAACAGGCAGCATCACAGTCCCCGCCAGCTTGTTAACCGTCAGATTCGGACTGTTCGCAACATCATAATGAATCGGCATCTGCGTCGGCAGAGAAGGGTAAAATACAATTGAAAAGATGAATGCAGCAATCACTGCTCCCCACAGCACTTTTCCATTCGTCAATAAAAACATAGAACCACCATTCCCTTCTTAAAACACATTGCTTTATGAATGATATGACTGTTCTATGGTGAATTTCGTTCGGTCTCCCCGGGTAATAATTTGCGCATATTCCACCACTTCTTCATTTTTATCATAGGTAAGGGATTCTGATAAAAACGCAGGCGCTCCGACATTGGTTAATAAGTGGCCGCTGATCGTTTCATCCGTTAAAATCGGTTCGATCGATTCCGTGCCCCTGCTGATTTCAATATTGTATTTTGTCCTTAACAATTCAAACAGCGAGCCGGTGCATTCCTCCTGCACCAGCCCCGGTGCCGCCTTCCAGGGAATATATGAGGTATGATACTGCAAAGGTTCCCCCTCGGCGTATCTGACTCTGACAAGCTTGTTGACAGGTTCATTCTCTTTCATTTTCAAAAGCTCGGCAATGGAGTGATCGGCAGGAATCACAACAAGCTCAAGCACTTTTGATTCAGAACGAAGGCCTCTCATTTGTTCTGCAAAGCTCGTAATCTTATGCGGAATCGGCGTTTGTATTTTTGCCGCCGATACAAATGTCCCTTTTCCTTGAATTCTTTTAATATATCCCTCAAGCTCTAGCTGCTGCAGAGCCAGTCTCACAGTTGTTCTGCTGACATCATATTGTTCGCAAAACTCACTCTCTGTCGGCAGCTGATCATTCGCCTGATATTTGCCCGATTTAATTAACTCAATGATTTTAAACTTGATAACAGAATATAAAGCTGTCATTTCATTCTCCCCATTCTGTATGCAATCCGTTCTTTTTCATTGAGACCATAATACCATTTGCCATCCCAATATGAAAGATTTGTATCCTTCTTTTATAACAAATTTTCAGAAATTAATATTGACAGTTTAATAATGTTGGTGCTAAATTCGTAATGACAAGTATTATAAATTGGTCATAACAAATATGGTGCTTGTCTATCTCTTTGAGGGGGTGTCACATGAAGATTCTGATCGCCGAGCACTACGAAGAACTCTGTAAGTTAAGCGCTGCCATTATTAAAGAACAAATACAAGCTAAGAGAGATGCCGTTCTCGGCCTGGCAACAGGAAGCACACCGGTCGGCTTGTATAAGCAGTTGATTTCAGGCTATCAGGCAGGCGAAATTGATTTTTCAAAGGTTACTACATTTAATTTGGATGAATACGCTGGTCTCTCTCCATCTCATCCGCAAAGTTATAACCACTTTATGCATGAGCATCTATTTCAGCATATCAATATGCAACCTGATCATATTCATATCCCGCAAGGAGACAACCCGCAGCTTGAGGCGGAATGCAAAGTATACGAGGATCTCATCCGCCAAGCGGGAGGCATTGATGTCCAAATTCTCGGCATCGGCGCCAATGGCCATATCGGTTTTAATGAACCGGGATCTGATTTTGAAGACCGGACACGTGTTGTGAAGCTCTCGGAAAGCACGATACAGGCAAATGCCAGATTCTTCGGCGGCGATCCAGTGCTGGTGCCGAGACTCGCGATTTCAATGGGCATTAAAACCATCATGGAATTCAGCAAACATATTGTGCTTTTAGCAAGCGGCGAGGAAAAAGCAGACGCTATTCAAAAGATGGCTGAAGGTCCTGTCACGACAGATGTACCAGCCTCTATTCTTCAAATACACAATCATGTAACCGTTATCGCCGATTATAAAGCAGCTCAAAAATTAAAGATTGCACCATGCTCATAAAACAATAAAAGGAGACTGTCATGTTTAAAAAGGCATTTCAAATTCTGCAGCAGCTTGGCCGCGCGTTGATGACTCCGGTTGCCGTCCTGCCGGCAGCCGGTCTTTTGCTCCGTTTCGGAGACAAGGACTTACTGAACATCCCTATTATAAAGGATGCGGGCGGCGTTGTATTCGATAATCTCCCGCTGATTTTCGCCGTGGGGGTCGCGATCGGATTAGCCGGCGGAGAAGGTGTAGCCGGACTTGCCGCTGTCATCGGATACTTAATTTTAACCGTCACCCTCGACAATATGGGAAAATTACTCGGCCTTCAGCCTCCGTATGAAGGAGCCGAGCACCTGATTGATATGGGGGTTTTCGGAGGAATCATTATCGGGCTTCTCGCCGCCTATTTATATAAGCGATTTTCATCAATCGAGCTGCATCCGGTCCTTGGATTTTTCTCTGGAAAACGCTTTGTCCCGATTATTACTTCCGTCAGTTCATTGGTGATCGGTGTCATTTTCTCATTCGTTTGGCCGCTGATCCAAAACGGAATTAACGCAGCCAGCAGTTTAATTGCCGATTCAACAGTCGGCCTGTTCTTTTATGCAACGATCTATCGTTTGCTGATTCCTTTTGGCCTGCATCATATTTTTTATACGCCTTTCTATTTTATGATGGGAGAATACACAGACCCATCAACAGGCAACACCGTAACCGGCGACCTGACAAGGTTTTTCGCGGGAGACCCGACAGCCGGGCGCTTTATGATGGGGGATTTCCCTTACATGATTTTCTGTCTGCCGGCCGTTGCTCTTGCCATTATCCATACCGCGCGTCCGGAAAAGAAAAAAATGATCTCCGGCGTGATGATTTCTGCGGCGCTCACATCTATGCTGACCGGAATTACAGAACCGGTTGAGTTTTCTTTCTTGTTCGTTGCGCCCGTGCTCTATTTGATTAACTCTATTCTTGCCGGCGTCATCTTTGTCGTTTGTGATTTATTCCATGTCCGCCACGGCTATACGTTCTCAGGCGGGGGAATTGACTACGTCTTGAACTACGGACTGTCTACAAATGGCTGGGTTGTCATTCCTGTCGGGATCGTGTTTGCTTTCATTTATTATTATTTGTTCCGATTTGCGATTCTGAAATGGAATTTGAAAACGCCCGGCCGTGAGACAGATGAAGACGGTCAGAATGAGGAGAAAGCTCCAGTTGCAAAAGACCAGCTTGCCTTTCACGTGCTGCAGGCCTTGGGCGGACAGCAAAATATCGCTAACCTGGATGCATGTATCACAAGGCTTCGTGTGACCGTTCATCAGCCAAGCCAAGTCAGCAAGGATGAATTAAAACGGCTTGGTGCAGTAGGTGTGCTGGAGGTCAACAACAACTTCCAGGCAATATTCGGAACCAAGTCCGATGCCTTAAAAGACGACATCAAAACAATCATGGCCGGAGACGTCCCTGCCACCGCCGCCGCGCTGGACACGGTAACTGACAAACCGCTGAAGCCCGATTCCGGTGAGACCTTTATTTATCCGATTAAAGGAGAAACAGTCTCTTTAGGGGATGTGCCTGATCAAGTCTTTTCAGAAAAAATGATGGGCGAGGGATTTGCGATTATACCATCAGAAGGAAAAGTCGTTGCACCTGCGGACGGCGAGATCGTCTCGATTTTTCCGACAAAACACGCCATCGGCTTTATGAGCGCCGGCGGCACTGAAATCCTGATTCATGTCGGCGTTGATACCGTCAAACTGAATGGGGAAGGCTTTGAAGCACATGTCACAAGCGGACAAGCCGTCAAACAAGGCGAACTGCTTCTCACCTTTGATCTCAATTACATCAAGCAGCATGCCGCTTCAGCCATAACACCGGTTATTTTCACAAATACCTCTGAAGAAGATCTAAAGCACATTCAAATGAAGTAAAAAAGTCCCCCCTGCTGCGGGGGACTTTTTCGCCAACATAATGAAAGCGCTGTCAAAATAAAATAACTTGAAAAAAGGTGTTTGCATTTGAATCACGAATGATATGAATATGCCTACATTCTATCGTTCTAAAGGGGGATTCATTTGAAAAAATTAATCGCGTTTCAAATTTTAATCGCTTTGGCTGTCGGCGCGGTGATCGGCCACTTTTTTCCTGATTTCGGGATGGCACTGAGGCCTGTCGGAGATGGATTTATCCGCCTGATTAAAATGATTGTTGTGCCGATTGTGTTTTCTACCATTGTCATTGGAGCCGCAGGAAGCGGAAGCATGAAAAAAATGGGCAGTCTCGGCATCAAGACGATCATTTGGTTCGAAGTGATTACAACGTTGGTATTAGGGCTTGGACTTTTATTAGCGAATGTCTTAAAACCAGGTGTCGGGCTTGACCTCTCCCATTTGGCAAAAAAAGATATTCATGAACTTTCCGGCTACACAGACAAAGTTGTTGATTTCAAGCAAATGGTCCTGGATATTATCCCTACAAACATTATTGATGTCATGGCCAGAAATGATTTGCTTGCCGTTATTTTCTTCGCCATTTTATTTGGTGTCGCCGCAGCTGGTATCGGCAAAGCTTCTGAACCAGTAATGAAGTTTTTTGAATCTACAGCTCAGATTATGTTCAAGCTCACGCAAATCGTCATGGTCACTGCTCCTATCGGCGTGTTAGCCCTGATGGCTGCTTCTGTAGGCCAATATGGCATTGAACTCCTCCTCCCTATGTTTAAGCTGGTTGGCACCGTATTCCTTGGCCTGTTCCTGATCCTCTTTGTCCTCTTTCCGCTTGTCGGTCTCATCTTTCAGATTAAGTATTTCGAAGTATTGAAAATGATATGGGATCTGTTTTTAATTGCATTTTCCACCACCAGCACTGAAACCATTCTCCCTCAGCTGATGGATAGAATGGAGAAATACGGCTGTCCCAAACGAGTGGTATCATTTGTCGTTCCCTCCGGCTTGTCATTGAACTGTGACGGCTCCAGCTTATATTTATCGGTTTCTTGTATCTTTCTCGCACAGGCCTTTCAAGTAGACATGACATTGTCCCAGCAGCTGCTCATGATGCTTGTGCTTGTGATGACCAGTAAAGGCATTGCAGCTGTACCCTCAGGATCGCTTGTAGTTCTTCTGGCGACTGCCAATGCTGTAGGACTGCCGGCTGAAGGCGTTGCCATTATCGCGGGTGTTGACCGCGTCATGGACATGGCGAGAACAGGCGTGAACGTACCGGGACATGCGATCGCCTGTATCGTGGTATCAAAATGGGAAAAGGCCTTCCGCCAAAAAGAATGGGTTTCCGCAAACAGCCAAACCGAAAGCATATAGAAAAAAGAACACCTCAATCCGAGGTGTTCTTTTTTTATTCAGCAGCAGCGTGATCTTCTGTTTCAATCGCTGCCAGTCTTGCGTTTACTTCTTCTTCTGTCATATTATGCTCTTTCACATACAGGTTTCTTGGGTTCGTGCGGCATTCGTGGCTGCAGCTGCGCATATATTTATACTCATTTTCCGGTGTGCATATCATTTTTTTATTGCAAGATGGATTTGCGCAGTTCACATAACGCTCACACGGTTCTCCTGTAAAGTAGTCCTTACCGACAATCACGTGCTCGACACGGTTGACAGGCACGCTGATTCTTTCATCAAATACGTAGCACTGGCCGTCCCAAAGCTTGCCTTGCACCTCAGGATCTTTTCCGTATGTCACGATTCCGCCGTCAAGCTGTGCTACATCTTCAAAGCCTTGCTTCACCAGCCATCCCGAGAACTTTTCACAGCGCACGCCGCCTGTACAGTACGTTAAAATCTTTTTGCCTTCAAGCATATCCTTGTGTTCTTCGATCCATTCAGGTAATTCACGGAAGGCTTCGATGTCAGGACGGACCGCACCTCTGAAATGGCCAAGGTCATACTCGTAATCGTTACGCGCGTCGATGACAATTGTGTTTGGATCCTGCATCTTCTCATAAAATTCTGCAGGCTTCAAATGCTGGCCTGTTGTTTCGTTCGGATCGACATCATCTTCAAGACGAAGCGTTACAAGCTCTTTTTTATGGCGGACGAAGATTTTTTTGAAGGCATGGCCTTCTGCTTCATCAATTTTAAATACCATGTCCGCAAAACGAGGATCAGCTTTCATTGTTTCCATATATTTTTCAGTCTGTTCAACCGTACCTGATACCGTACCGTTAATTCCTTCAGAAGAAACAAGGATACGGCCTAACAAACCAAGCTCCTTACAAAAAGCCAGATGCTGCTCTCTAAACGCCTCTGGATCTTCAATCGGAACATATTTATAGTAAAGTAATACTCTGTATTGTTTTTCCATGTTTTAAACACCCTGTTCAATTATAGTTAGTTGCTATGCACACTCTTACTATATCATACAGGAAAATGCCGCAAAGATGAACAGATCCGCCCAGACTGATAAAAATATCCAAGCTCTTACAAACCTAAGCGGCACAAGGGTTTCTCACAGTAGACAAGTATTTTCCATTCATTTACTAATCAATGTAGTTATCTGAAAACTATCAAACAAAAGGTACACTCCACCTGTTATAGCACAGGGGACACCGCTCACTTGATAATGACAGAGGGCGTGATATGCTCCAGCCAAATGACACCGTCATATTGTTCCTTAAGGATCATCTGCTCTTCCATGTACCCCCAATAGAGCGCAGTCCGCGGGGTATACATCCACGAAGTGCCTTTCTTGTTTTTTGTATGGAGAAAATCAACAAAAACAACTGGATGATCCGCAGCTTTCAGCAAAGCTTCAAGACTTCCAGACGGCGGCGGGCTTGTAACCGGCATAACCGTCTTATTATCAGAACTATCCAGACTTGCACCTGAGTAAGCATAAATGCCAATCGTATATGTTTGTTTTTTCAGCCGCTCCGGCAAATAATCACCCATGTTAGGGCCGTTTAGCTGTACCCAGTCCTTTATCATCTTCGTATTCTGTTTGCGTAGATGGTAATTGTGGCCCCAGACAATGATTTTCTTTTTCGGATAAAGGGTGTCGGCTACCCACTGAAATTGCTCAGCCATCATGCGGTCTCTCATAAAGAATGAAAAATCCTCAATATTCTCCGGATACTCCTCTAGTTTTTCTTTCATTTCTTCCAGCATATACGTTTCCATTACGTCAATTCTCAGCTGAAGAGAATGCATAAACATCTCATAAGCTTTCGGCTCTTTTGGAAGGTTTTCTTTTAGCTCTGAAGCATGTGTTTCAGCGAACTTGATCAGCTTCTGATAGTTTTTCACAAGCTTTTCCTTCTTTTGCGAAAATTCATCAAACGTATTGCTGTCTGTCACTAATGTTGAAAAATTATTTTCTGATTGGGAGAGCAACTCTGCTTTCTCAGGGTCCACCGCTTTTACCCATTGAGTCACAGCATCATTGAATGAATTCTTCATGCTTTGAATATCAAAACCGGTAAGGATCAGCGGATCGCCTTTCTCTTTTTGCTCTTTCATGTAATCAAACAATTCAACGACATCTTCTGTGTGCCATACAGCGTAAATGGAGTTTTTCATCGTGCTTTTAGGGGTTAATTGGTCCATATTAAGGTAGGATGCATTTGTATCAGGAAAACCGGACTCAAATGCCAATACATCGTATCCCAGCTCTTCGTGGAGATATTTGATCATTCTGACCTTTGTGGCGTTGATTTCACCAGCGCCGTGTGTGGTTTCTCCTAACTGAACGATTCGTTTTCCCTTCAGCACCTTCTTCAGAAAGCGAAGGTCTTTGTTTGAAGCATTGGAAGCATCCAGCGGCTGTGCATGTCGTTCAATCCATGAACCCCAATATTTTTCTTCAGAAGCAGCACGGGCAGAGGCTGAAAAAGAAGAAAACGCCAGACAAACGATCAGCAGCGGCAGGGTCATTCTCACTATCATTCGTTTCAATTCTATCTCTCCTTTTCTGCTAGGTTCTCTAGTCATTACGAGATAGATATAGAAAAAGTTTCCTTTTCCTGCCAACAAAAAAAGCTTCTCTGTTGAAAGAAGCTTTAGCTGGATTCTCTCATCACCTGATGAAAGTAAAACCGATACGTATTTCGTAAAAATGTCTCAACCGGAAGCTGCACATCCGCTTGGTATTTGCTGATGATGAATGGAAACCGCTCGATTCCTTTTTCGCGCAAATTGTTCGCTTGTTCATCATCTATTGCCTTCTCTTGCAAAACCGCTTCAACGATCGGCCAGCATACTTCTCGCACTTGCCGCAGGACGGCTTCATCTCCGGTGTTCTGATAATCTGTAATCCAGCTGATGATTTGTTTCTCCATGAATCTCACCTTTCTTCAAAAAAAGAGGCGCTGCGTTTATGCAAGCTCCTCTTCTTACTCTTCGTAACCTATCAGTTCTCCGACTTGGACTTCTTGGCCTTCTGCTAAATGGGCGGACGGCTGGAACGCGTCTTTTTCAAAAATCAAAATGACGGTTGAGCCAAATGAAAAGTATCCCAGCTCTTCGCCGATCTCCAATTCAGCACGGGTGCTCGTCTGCACGATAGAATTAATATTCATCGCGCCGACAGGAATCATCAGGACATTTCGGCTGCCGCTATTCAGCTCGTACACAAACCGATAATTTTTCGACAGCACATCTTTCCCGTATTTTAAGCCTAGTTGATTTACCGGGTATGAGCGATTTCCGAGCTCGGCCAGCTTTTGATACCTGCAGCTGATCGGAGAATGGAAACGGTGATAATGCCTCGGGCTTAGATACAGCACGACGAAGTATCCGCCGTTGTATTGATGGTCTGCGCTTTTACAGCCGGTGAGTTCAGCGAATGAGTAATCTTTTCCCTTCACCGTAAAGGTTTGATTCGGGTTGATGATTCCTACCGTCTGAACCACACCGTCAACAGGGCTGACCACCGCATGCGCCTCTTTTGACACAGGGCGCCGCTCCAGATTTATTTGTCGAATAAACAATTCAGACAGCGATCCGTAATCAGCAGCCGTACCGTCCACATCATCCCAATTCAGCCGAAAATGTTTTGAGAAAAGCGGAATGACCGGTTTGCTGATTTTTGACTCGCAAAATCCTTTAATCAGATAGGATGACAGACGATGATTCGTCAGCTCTATCAATGATCGATACAGAATCTTTACAGCCGTATTAAACATGAATAATCCCTATAACCCTTCCGATTGTAATAAAAACAAAGCACCATAAAAAGGCGCCGATTGCCGCAAACGCAACATACGTTTTCAGATCCATTTTGCCGATCCCCGAAAAGTAGCACGTCACATGTCTGACGCCGGGAATAAAATAACCTAAAATAAGAGAATATGGACCGTATTTCTTCATCCATTTTTCCACTTTCATCATTCTTTTTTCTTTTAAGCCGACCCACTTGCCGTACTTGTCGATAAACGGGCGTCCGGCTTTTCTGCCAATCATGTAGCTGATCAGCATACCTAACAAAGCCCCGACAAAACTAATCAATATCGAAAGCTCATAATTCAATACATCGGTATGCGTGAAATAGCCAACAACGGTCATCATCACTTCATCTGGAATCGGCAATCCTACAATTCCTAATACCAGCATCAAAAAAATAGCGAGATAACCGTAATCCGCTATGAGCTGCTGAACTAATTCCATCTCCCAGACTCCAGGTTTTCTGCCGCATGTTTTTTAAAATGAGGGAATTTTATTTTACTCACCATCAAATATGAAAGTCCGCAAGTGCCGATTGCCAGAAGGATCGGGTTATAGGTAAAGCTTAAAATAACGAGACACATGCCCGCAAACGGAATCGGCATACCGATAAACGTCGGGAGCTTGCTTTGTTCAATGTTAAATTTAGAGAGGCGAAGCATTCCGCAAATGCTGTACGTCAATGCGCATAAGATCCCGATAAATGGCAGGGTATACAACGCGACACTGTAAGCAAGCATAGCAGGAGCCACCCCAAACGTAACCAGATCGGCAAACGAATCCAGTTCTCTCCCCATATCAGAAACGGCATTCAGCTTACGAGCAGCCATCCCGTCAAAGAAATCAAGGAACATGCCTGTAAAAATAAAAAGCACTGCTGAATGAATGTTGTGATATAGCAAGGAATGAATCGCCAGCAATCCGCAAATGAAGTTTCCTATCGTAATCATACAGGGGATGTAATTCACAGTGTAACCAAACCTCCAATTGTAAAACCATCTATATTATTTGACGATAGTGATCGAATAGCGTTACAGGAAAAATTTTTCTCCAATAAGCATGATAACATAGAATGCTCCCAAAAAAAGCAGCATTCAAATTCTATTATTATACAACATTTGTTACCTTTTGAAAAATGAATGCCAATCTTTTCATGTTCCTTACTATTTTATCCCCCCGCATAAAAAGGACAAGACGCGTTGATTGACGTACTCTTGCTGCTCCAGAGATAACAGATGTCCGGCGTTCTTTACGATTTCAGCCTGAATTCCCGGCACCAATACCGAAGCCCGCTCAAAGGCCATTTGCTGATGGTACATGACCTCGTGCTCACCGAACATCAGCAGTACCGGGACTTGTATTGATTTCAATTCCTGGTCTGTGAACACGTACGGAAAGCCGTTTTCTGTCGGCTTCAGGCTCCTTTGCTCATCCTGCCATTCCACGCCCGCCACAATTTGTCTTTGCAGTAAAGGATGCAGATCATAACTGTCGCCTGTGATCCACTTGATATATGATTCAGCTCCTCTTGCCCCTGTAAGCTCTGCAGCGTATTTATAGACATCCGGATGAAATGAAATAAACGCTTCAGCGGGACTCATAACAACCGCCCGCTCTACTCTTTCAGGCGCGCGGAGTAAGAAATTCACGATATGGGACCCGCCAAGCGAAAGGCCGGCCAGGTGTGCCGTCTCAAGTCCAAGAGAATCAAAGACATCTTTCATCCATTCTGCAAAATCAGCTCTCGTTTCCATGGCTGCTGATGGTATACTTTTATTTTTGTCTCCTATTATATCGACCGCATATGTACGAAATTGACTGCTCCACGCTGCGATATTCGGATACCACATCGCAGAGCTGAAAAGGCCCCCGTGAAGCAAAATGAGCGAAGGTGCGTCCTTTGGCCCACTTGCAATGATATGTGTTTTTCCAAAACGAGTAGAAACATAGAATGCTTCCGACTCAATCGGCCACAAAGAAAGGCTTTGATCATATGCCTGGTAAAAGCGCAGACCACTTTCAACCGCGGCAAACTGCATTGAATCTTGTATCATCTTCTTCTTTTTCCTCCGGGTTTGATTAATATAAAATAAAGGATAACGCCCCTTTTGTCTCGTAAGAAAAAATACCTATTTCTTATTATCTCACATAATAAATTTCCAGTATATAGTTTGGTTTCCTGCAATAAATAAAAAAGGCAGTTCCCTTAAAATCAAGGAAACTGCTATTCTTTGAAGACTAATGGAATGGCATGATCTTTTTTATCCTCTGTTAACGAGATGTGATGGGTTACTGATGTTTCACCCTTCGTCAACGCGACTGAGTAATCGCCTTTTCTGCCGGTATCCCATTTGATATCTCCGTTTTTGTCTGTTTTACCGAGTATCTCGCCAATCTCTGTACTCGGCTCCTCATCTGAAGAGGGCGCTTTGACAATCGTCACTTGAACCCCTTCGACCGGCAGCCCCTTAGCATCCTCCACATGAAGAGTGACAGGAATAGTCGTTTCTTTTGGAGAAGAATGCGTCTGCGAACTGCACCCGCATAAAAACAAAATAGACATGAATATGGCTAGTTTGCTGTATTTATTGATTTGCCCAATATTGAATATTGTTGAATACATCGTTCGTCACCCTTGTTCCCAAGTTATATGACGATCCTCCGTTCGTGTGAATGGCAATAGCTGTCTGCCCTGTATCACTGTAGTTTCGATAAACAGGCGAGCCGCTTTGGCAGCCGTACGTATCGGTTGTATAGGTCAGCTTATACGTTTCAGCGGAGCGAATCGGCTTTGTATCAGACCACATCGTGCCAAAGGTTTTGTCACACGGGAATCCTGTCACTGACGAGGAAAGGCCCACGGGACTGCTGCTGTTTGTAGTCCGGTAGCCGTACCAGCCAACCGTGTTTCCAGGAGAACCGTTTAATTTAATAGCTCCGTAATCATAATTGGTGTCTTTGCTTTCCGTCCATCCTTTGACGGAGTAAAACATCGTGCCTGAATAAGTACCGTACGGATATGACGAACCATTGCGGCCCGGCGCGGCGGTTATCGTCGAAGCCCATCCATGATCCTGGCTGTACACACAATGTCCAGCCGTGACGACTGTATTTGGATTGACTAAAAATCCGGTACATCCATAAGTGCTTGAAGTGTTGGGATACTTGATTGACAATTGAACGGTTGCTCTATATGGAAAAGATGTCGTGCTGGAGATTCTGGTGCGTTCATCAGTTCCGATAATGCTCGAAGGCTGTAAGGTTTGAATATTTTTCTCCAGTTCCGTTTGGCCGCCGTATAACGATTTACTTGTTTTTCCGGTTCCCTCATAAGGGGCAGAAACCTGTTCTGCTTTTGACGTTTGGTTTTTCGTAGCATCAGCTTCTTTACCAGTATTCGATACAGAAGTTTGCGGGTTCTCTGCCGCTTTTGCCGGTACGCCAAAAGATACCGCTGCTGCCAAAGCCAAACACAAAACCGTTAAGTAAGCGAACCATTGTTTTCTGAATCTTGGAACTAATTTCATTTTGTCATCTCCCTCCTTTAGTGTCAACCACCCGTATTGATGGAAGACTTTTACATTATAATCGGGTTTCTGATTCTTATGATAAAACTTTTACGGAGAAAGAAAAAAACAGGCCTTGTACCATGACAAGACCTGCTCAAACTCTATTTTATCGTTAGCTGTTCCAACGCTTTCTTTGCATTCTCTCTTGCCGTTTCAACTGAATCAGCAGCAGAGAGCGCAACTGCCATACGACGTCCGGCTTTCGTTATCGGCTTTCCAAAGACGCGCATTTGAGTCTTTGGGACTGCCAGTGCGTTTTCCAATCCTTCAACAGTGTAATCCGCTAATTCTTCCGGCGCTTTGAGGGGCCTGCTGGCGCCAGGAGAAAGCTGTGTGATTTCTGTAATCGGAAAGCCGAGAATCGCCCGGACATGCAGCGCAAATTCTGACAAATTTTGCGTCACCAGCGTGACAAGACCCGTATCATGCGGACGAGGAGATACCTCACTGAAATATACCCTATCTTTCGCAAGGAACAGCTCAACACCAAACAGGCCGTATCCGCCAAGCTCATCCGTGATCGTTTTCGCAATATGCTTCGCTTCTTCTATTTGCTGCTCTGTCATATCATGCGGCTGCCATGATTCGATATAATCCCCGTCCTTTTGCACATGACCGATCGGCTCGCAAAATGCCGTACCGTTAACCGCACGTACGGTTAAGAGTGTGATTTCTGATTCGAATGGGATAAACTCCTCAACGATCACGCGGCCGTTTTTCACCCGTCCGCCTTCCATCGCCGTCTCCCAGCAGCTCTCTAAATCCGCTTCAGAGCGGCAGATGCTTTGGCCTTTTCCAGAAGAACTCATCAATGGTTTAACGACACAAGGAAAACCGATCTGTGCTGCCGCTTGTATAAATTCATCATATGTATTCGCAAATTCATAGCCAGCCGTCGCAAGTCCAAGCGTTTCCGCCGCAAGCCGTCTGATGCCTTCCCGATCCATCGTCAGCTTGGCCGCACGGGCATTCGGGATGACGTGAAATCCTTCCTCTTCAAGCTTCAGCAATTCATCCGTCGCGATCGCCTCAACCTCAGGCACAATCAAATCCGGCTTTTCTTTCTCAATAATGGTTCTGATCTGCTCTGGGTCCAGCATATCAACGACATAACTGTTATGCGCGACCTGCATCGCCGGAGCATGCTCGTAACTGTCAACTGCCACCGTCTGTACCCCAAGACGCTGGGCTTCAATCACTACCTCTTTACCTAATTCACCTGAACCTAACAATAAAACCTTCTTTGATTGATACATCTTTGCCCCTCCTATCTGTTCCAAACCATTATAACTGAAATATTTGAAAAATAAATTTTTATTAAAAAAGATAAAATTATTATTGGGGGTTAAAATCTTTTAAATTCTTAAACGAAAGCAGACCAATAACGGTCTGCTTTCTCTATTCCTAAACAGCAACATCATACAAGAAATCTCCCAAAATCATGCTACACTTAATCCAAGACCACCACACCGACAGGAGGCATCCCATGCAAAATGAAACCCGCACACTGCAGCTTGACCCACACCTTCATATAGAAGCCTACCGTTTCAAGGGAATTATGCAAAAGTTCCCGAACCACTTTCACGATTATTATGTGATTGGATTTATTGAAAAAGGGCAACGGTATCTGGCCTGTCAGGATCAAGAATATATCATCAATCCAGGTGATCTTCTCCTCTTTAACCCTCGTGACACGCATAGCTGTGAACAGATTGACGGCCGGACGCTTGATTATCGGTGTATCAATGTCATGCCGGATATCATGGAGAAGGCGGTGAAAGAGATTACTGGCTCCGGGCATCTCCCTTATTTCTCCCAGCATGTGTTATTCCGCCATGAGCTGACAGCCAGCCTGCAGGAATTGCATATTTTGATATCCGAGGAAAAACAAGCTTTGCGTAAGGAGGAGCTGTTTCTTCATCTATTAGAGGAGCTGATCCGCCATTATTCAGATGTCACGTTCCTTAGCAGCGTTCCAGAACCATCAGACGAAGTCAAAATGGTTTGTGAATTTTTAGAAGAGCATTATGCCGAAAATGTCACACTCAATGATTTGAGTGAATTAACAGGCTGGAGCAAGTATCATTTATTGCGTTCATTTACAAAACAAAAAGGCATTACCCCTAATAGCTACATGGAAACAATCAGGATTAATCAAGCCAAAAAACTCCTTGAACAAGGAGTAAGACCGATTGATGCGGCATTTCAGACAGGATTCAGCGATCAGAGTCATATGACGAAGTTTTTTAAACGGCAGGTGGGGCTGACGCCGAAGCAATACATGAAGATTTTTGAAAAGGAGCTTCACAGATGAACATACAAAGAGAAACTTCGGGGCATATCGCAGCCATTGTGACCATTCTGATTTGGGGGACGACCTTTATTTCGACAAAAGTTCTGCTGGCTGACTTCTCTCCAATGGAAATATTATTTTATCGGTTTTTGATGGGCTTTATCGCTCTTATCCTCGTCCGTCCCAACATGATTCCGTTCAGAAATTGGCGGCAGGAGCTGTTGTTTGCCGGGGCTGGTTTATTTGGCGTAACCTTATACTTTCTATTAGAAAATATAGCTCTCACCTATACATACGCATCCAATGTCGGCATGATCGTGTCCATTATACCGATGATCACTGCGGTTTTGGCCCATTTTCTGCTCGAAGGCGAAAAACTGCGTCTGACTTTTTTGATTGGATTTGTCTCGGCACTGATCGGGCTTTTATTGATTACGTTTAACGGCAATGTAGTACTTCGTCTAAATCCGCTCGGAGACATCATGGCAGCCGGGGCTGCTCTCGTGTTTGGCGGATACTCGATATTCATGAAAAAATTAAGCGCTTACGAATACCACATCATCGAGCTGACACAGAGAGTATTTTTGTATGGTTTATTGTTTATGGTTCCCGCTTTATTTTTGTTCGACTTCCATTTTGACCTAAGCCGATTTTCATCTGCTTCAAATATACTCAACATGCTTTTCTTAGGGATTGGCGCTTCGGCCCTGTGCTTCGCCACTTGGAATTATTCAGTTGGCGTGCTCGGAGCCGTCAAATCCAGTGCGTATATATACATGGTCCCGGTTATCACAATCGCCGCTTCCGTCCTGATCCTGCATGAAAACATGACATGGATCGCTCTTCTAGGAGGCGCCCTTACGCTTTTAGGCCTCTACATTTCGGAGATGAAACCGAAAGCGAAGCTGATGGAGAATGGATGTAAAATGGATGTTTAACGGCATCTATACACGGGGTGTATGGGCAGACACAAACGGCGCTCACTGTGTTCCAAATCGAGTTTATCAAAATCTATCTAACAGTCTTTGCTTACCGACTGAACTTTATGTAATTCAATAACTCAAACATTGAATACTTAATTTGTACCTTTTTGACGTTACAATATATAACAACGCTACTTCTGGACTTAAAACTTCGATTACATTTAAAAAAGGCCCTGAAGCAGGAGCAGTTGCAGTACTCTTCCGTACATTATTAATAGTCTTGATCTCCATGGGTCCTTTTAGAGGACTCATGGAGTTATTCTTAAGGGAGGATTCTATATGAAAAGTAATATACATAAATATCAGGAGATCACAAAAAAAATAGAAACTGACTTGTACCCTATCAGTCAAAACGATAATGATTTACTTTTGTACCTAATGAAACAAGACTCTTTCACACTCAACCAAATGAAAGTGTGTTTAATTGAACCACAGCTCACATTCAAACACACTGTCAAAATCGTATTTACAGTAACATTAATAACGTTATATATTTATTTTTTCAGTTCTCATTATAATGATTTAATAGAAATGGGTGTACAAATGTTTTTTGTGTTAATTGGCCTAATATGGGTATTTGGTGTTTCCCCATTTTCAAGAAAAGTTCAAATTTCTGAACGCTTCAAACAAAAATCCGAAAACGCCCGCATAGTCGGTATGATCGACTTCGTATTAGAACAAAAATACAAAAAAAGCATCTCTGAATAATCTCGAAATCAGAGATGCTTTCCCTTTGTCCTCATCACTTGTCTACCACAGCCGCACTGTCACGCGTGACCGCAGCTGGCTCCCTCAGCATCACATTCATTACGCTCGCAAGCACGAGCATTCCAATCGACAAATAAAAAGCCAGTGTATACTCACCCGTTACCGTATAGATGACGCCGGGCACATACGCACCTAGTGCCGATCCGATCTGATGGGCGAGTGACAGCCAGCCAATCATGAGGCCGATCGAGTAGTTTTGAAAGTACTGGGTGGCGAGGATTTGAGTCGGTGCTACCGTTGCAAAGTCCACTAATCCAAACAGAATCGCAAAGGCTAAAAGCAAGTAGGGCTCGTGGCTGTAAATAAGAATCACGATCGACAGCGCCCGCACCGCATATAAAAAGCACAGGATTTTCCGGCTGCTCCACCGGTCCGCTACAATTCCGGACAGCAAGATGCCAGCAATATTAAAGCCTGCCAGCAGACTGACAGCAGCACTCGTGACTGTCGTTGAAAAGCCATGATCATGAGAAAACGGAATCAAATGGGTATCCATCAGCCCCACGGTCGTAAATCCACAGATCAAAAACGGAAAAATCAAGAACCAGAATTGCCTCATACGAAACATCCCGGCCACTGAAAGAGCTGTTGTTTTGGGTGCTGTTTCTTTTTCTGATGCAGCCAGTCCGCCTATCGGCTCTGTATTCTTTTCTGAAGGATTGTTCCGCAGCATCAGCAGCGCAGCCGGAAAGACAATCAAGATTAACAGCAGTCCCAACACCACAACCGTCAGCTTCCAGCTAAACCAATGGATCAACATGAGTGAGCCGGGAACGAGAAGCATTTGCCCCGCGCCAAAGCCTGCTTCCATGATCCCAAAGGCTAGTCCCCGCTTTTTGCTGAACCAATTGACGACCAATACACTTGCCGCCACATTCGATGCTCCGCCCACTCCAAGCGAGACACCCAGCCCATAAAGCAAAAACAGCTGCCAAGGCGAAGTCACAAGGTATGTTAAGAAAATGCTGACTCCTGTCAGTAACGCACTCCATGCCAAAACAGCCCGGGCACCCCATTTGTCCACAAGCCGACCGATCACAGGCTGTGATATGCCATAAACAATAAAACTCACCGTCGAAATCAGCGAGATGGTGCTTCTATCCATTGAAAACTGCCGTTCCCACGGCTCCACAAACGCACCAAATGACAGCCGCACCCCCTGAACCGCCAATAAGATCAAAAAGGTGACGGAGACGATGATCCAAGCATAATGCAGTCTTTTCATGACAGCTCCAAATCCCACCGTTCTTCTGTCAGCTGCTGTCCCCATAATGGCGCTTCTTGTTTCACTTCACTTATCTTGAATCCAAATTTTTTATAGAGCGGACGAGCCTCAGCCATGTTGCTCACCGTCCAAAGGAAAATGCGGTCAAACTTCATGTCTTGGCAGTATGCAACCAGATGCTCCAGCAATTGCGTGCCGAGCCCCCTGCCCCGAAAATCCGCATCAACCAGAAACCATCTGAGCTGGACTGTCTTTTCATCATGCTTGACCAACCCGACAGAGCCAGCAAATTTCCCGCCGCTTTCCGCAATCCATATTTTTTCGATGTCAGCGTCAAATGTCTCCTGAAGATAAGCTAAAAACGTGTCATCCCAACCGTGAGCCTCCGCGTAAAATTGTCTTTGTTTCTCAATAAGGAGTTGAAGATCCTCCGAAAGAAAATAATCTCTAATCGATATCTCTGATGTTCTGGCAGAAAGCGACTGTGAAAGGATCGCTTCAATCTCTGCCATCGCCTCGGCAAGCCTGTGCTGCTCCTTTTGGTTGATTTCCTTCAGCATCAGTTCTACTTGTTCGTTGGCTTTCTCCTCCAGCTTTTTATAAATCGTTTTTCCTGTTTCTGTGACAAAAATATAATGGTGGCGAGCGTCATCTTTGCTCCTCTGTTTATAGATCAAATCTTCTTTTTCAAACTGCTTCACAATCCTGCTGATATATCCCCGGTCAAGCCCCAGTTTATCCTGAAGAGCTTTTGCCGTACAATTAGGCGTATTATAAATCTCAAATAAAATCCGTGTTTCTGTTAAGGAAAACGGGCTGTCGTAAATGTGCTCATTAAGGAAACCAAGGACGTTTGTATAAAATCGATTGAACTTTCTGAATTTTAACCCGACAGATGATTCTCTTGTTTTCAAATCAATACCCACTTTCTAATATTGTTGACTAAGGCAATTATAATCATATATAGTTGCTTTAGTCAACGATATGTTAGAAAGTGAGGTCTTTTTAATTTCCTGATTCCTTCCTTTTCCTTACCACAATCAATGTGATATAGGATAAAGCCAGAGAAACCAAGCTATAGACAACAGCCCATCCCAAAAATGATTCATTAAAAATGGTAAAGGTGAGCACAAGAGAAATCACCAAACTAAGCATTGGCATCAGATACGGGTTTTTACAAATACAGGTCCCGACAATTGATAGCAGCATAATTCCTAACGGTAAAATAAAGAATGCGATATCTAATTCATCCACCTTTAAACAGCCTCCCTCCAGATTTTTATGTTACTAGTAAAAAAATATAATTGCATTTAGTAAAAGGATAATATTTACTTCCCTAAGGCCCAATTTGAAAATTACCCGTTTACATTCGCTCCGGACTATGATAATTTAAGAAAGCGCTATCATGATAAGTTAATATCTTGGATGGAGATGAGGAGAGCCAGGAATCCAACCCCTTTTGACAAGGGGTGTTTTCTGGCTCTTTTTGTTTTTCGGGAAAGGAGGCACGCCACACATCCAGCACAAACAGCAAAGGGGGATAATTATTAATGCTTAATATATTTAAACCGGCTCCTCATATTGAGAGACTGGATGATTCAAAGATGGATGCGGCATACAAACGGCTCAGACTGCAAGTATTCATTGGTATTTTCATTGGCTACGCAGGCTACTACCTGCTACGGAAAAACTTTGCCTTTGCCATTCCTTATCTGCAGGAACAGGGATTTTCGAAAACAGAACTGGGTTTGGTGCTGGCCGCTGTGTCCATTGCGTACGGCTTCAGCAAATTCATCATGGGGATGGTGTCTGACCGCTGTAATCCGAGATATTTTCTGGCGACAGGCCTATTTTTATCAGCAATCGTTAATATTCTATTCGTTTCAATGCCTTGGGTGACTTCGAGCGTCACCATCATGTTTATTTTTATGTTTATCAACGGATGGTTTCAAGGAATGGGCTGGCCGCCATGCGGCAGGACAATGGCCCATTGGTTCTCCATAAGTGAACGCGGCACAAAAATGTCGATCTGGAATGTCGCCCATAACATAGGCGGCGGTATTCTTGCTCCGCTTGTCACTCTTGGGATCGCGATGTTCGTCACTTGGAAAAGCGTGTTTTTCTTCCCTGCCATCATCGCCATTATCATTTCATTTTTAATTGTTTTATTGGTTCGTGATACGCCTCAATCCTGCGGACTCCCGCCAATTGAAGAGTATCGGAATGACTATCCAAAACACGCTTTTAAAAATCAGGAAAAAGAATTAACAACAAAAGAAATTCTTTTTCAATATGTGCTGAACAACAAATTTCTTTGGTACATCGCTTTTGCCAATGTATTTGTTTATTTCGTGCGATACGGCGTGGTTGACTGGGCGCCTACTTACTTAACAGAAGCCAAAGGCTTTTCTCCTGAAGACTCGCGCTGGTCGTATTTTCTTTACGAATACGCAGGCATACCGGGAACAATCTTGTGCGGCTGGATCAGTGACCGATTCTTCAAAAGCCGCCGGGCACCTGCAGGCGTTTTGTTTATGGCGGGTGTTTTCATTGCCGTATTGGTGTACTGGCTGAATCCGGCCGGCAATCCGCTCGTGGACAATATCGCCCTGATCAGCATTGGCTTCTTAATCTACGGACCTGTTATGCTGATCGGCCTTCAAGCAATTGATCTAGCACCGAAAAAAGCAGCCGGAACTGCAGCCGGTTTGACCGGATTTTTCGGATACATCGGCGGATCCGCCTTCGCAAACGCCATTATGGGCTTTATCGTGGACCGTTTTAACTGGAACGGCGGCTTTATCATGCTGATCTCTTCCTGCATTCTTGCCATCGTCTTCTTGGCTTTGACGTGGAATACAGGAAAACGGGCAGAGCATGTTTAAGAAAGACACATAAAAGATTAATAGTTTTCCAACACGCCGTTTACATCCGTTTTTTAATATGAAAGACAGGTATTGCTTATCTATAAGGAGGAGAAATCATGAGAAAAAATAGAATACTGGCCTTGTTTGTTCTGTCGCTGGGCTTACTCTCATTTATGGTAACGCCAGTGTCGGCAGCGTCAAAAGGAAACCTGCTGTCACCTGACCGTATCCTGACCGTCGCGCACAGAGGGGCTTCTGGATATGTGCCTGAGCACACGATTCTGTCTTACGAAACCGCTCAGAAAATGAAAACTGATTATATTGAATTGGATCTGCAAATGACAAAAGACGGGAAATTGATTGTCATGCATGACGAAAAACTGGACCGCACCACAAACGGAACGGGCTGGGTGAAAGACCATACGCTCGCAGACATTAAGAAGCTTGACGCCGGTTCTTGGTTTAATGAAGCCTATCCGGAAAAAGCAAAGCCGCAGTACGTCGGCCTTAAAGTTCCTACATTAGAAGAGGTATTAGACCGTTTCGGAAAGCACGCGAACTACTACATTGAAACAAAATCGCCTGACACCTACCCAGGTATGGAAGAAAAACTGATCGCTTCTTTGCAGAAACATAAATTACTGGGGAAGCATTCTAAGCCAGGTCAGGTGATCATTCAATCGTTCAGCAAAGAAAGCCTGGTAAAAATCCATCAATTACAGCCAAACCTGCCGACCGTTCAATTGCTGGAAGCCAAACAAATGGCGTCAATGACAGATGCTGCCCTGGAAGAAATCAAAACATACGCTGTCGGTGCGGGCCCGGATTATAAAGCTTTAAATCAAGAAAACGTCCGTATGATCCGCAGCCACGGCCTCTTGCTTCATCCTTACACAGTCAATAATGAAGCTGATATGCATCGCCTGCTTGATTGGGGCGTAACAGGAGTGTTCACCAACTATCCTGGTCTTTTCCACAAAGTAAAAAAGGGTTATTAAAAGCAAAAAACCTTGCGACAACTATCGCAAGGTTTTCTTCATATTTTATTCTTTTCCGGCAGCAGCTTCTGACTGTCCATTAAGCAGCTGAGAATTTATCTCTTTCGCATCCTTTAAGTATTCTGTCTGGTAGCCGCTCTTCAGCGCCCACACATAGAATACAAGTGATACCATCGCAATCAGAACCATATCCCAGCCATAATGAATGACATTCAGGCCGCCGAATTTATCACTGCCCAAATAAGAAATGACCATCATGGCCAGCAGATAAAACACCATCCAGACGCCGGCTTTGAAGTTTCGGCCAAACCCTTTCCATTTCGCCTTCGCCTGATAATAGAAATAAATCGGAAGACCGATCAGGATAATAAACAGAACCTGTCCTGTTAACGGCCAGCGCGCCCAATACAGCACCAGTGACGCAAAGATAAATCCAAGCGGGGCAATCACGTTCAAGCCTTTTAAACGAAGAGGCCTGTACAGGTCTTTCCCCGTCCGTCTCAATGTCATGACTGTGATCGGGCCGGTGATATAAGAAATTAACGTAGCAACGGAAATAATTTCCGCTAATACGCCCCACCCTCTGAACAGGAACAAAAAGATGAACGAAACAATCAAGTTAAAGAACATTGCTTGTCGCGGAACGCCGTAAATCGGATGAAGCTTCCCGAATATACTTGGCATATATTTGTTTTTTTCCATTCCGTAAATCATTCGGGACGTTGTCGCCGTATACGTAATCCCTGTTCCAGACGGTGATACAAATGCATCCGCATATAACACAATAACTAGCCAGTTAATATTCAGCGCAATCGCCAGATCAGCAAAAGGAGAATTAAAATTCAGATGGCTCCAGCCGTGAGCAATATCAGAAGGATTCACAGCTCCAATGAAGGCGATCTGCAGCAGGACATAAATCACTGTCGCAACGAAAAGAGAGCCAACAACCGCAATCGGGATTGATTTCCCCGGGTTTTTTGCTTCACCCGCCATATTAATCGGGCTTTGGAAACCATTAAACGCAAAAACGATACCTGAAGTGGCAACCGCCGTCAGCACACTTGCCCAGCCATTCGGCGCAATGCTTTGACCGCCAGTAAAGTTTTCTCCGTGGAATCCGACAAACAGCAAAGCTCCAATCGTAAGACCCGGAATAATAATTTTAAAAATCGTAATTAATGAATTCGCTTTCGAAAATAGATTGACTGTCCAGTAGTTCAGCAGAAAATAAATGAGAAGCAATACAGAGGCAAACGCTAGTCCTTCCCCAGTCAGCGTTCCATTCTTCACCAAACCGCTTGTCCATTTCGCCCATTCCCAAGGCCAAGAACTCATATATTGAACGGAGGCCACCGCTTCAACCGGAATGACGGACACAATCGCAATCCAGTTGGCCCAGCCCGCAATAAAACCGATAAACGAACCGTGTGAATATTGCGTGTATTTGACCATTCCCCCCGCTTCAGGGAACATAGAACCTAGTTCACTATAAGAAAGAGCAATAAATAAAATGACGACCATTCCAATAACCCATGAAATAATAGCAGCTGGTCCTGCTATTTGAGCCGCACGCCAAGCCCCGAACAGCCAGCCTGAACCGATCATCGACCCGAGCCCGACCATCATGAGGGAAAACGTTCCCATTCTTCGATGCAATTGATTCATATCGTAAACACCTTTCATGTATGATGACATTCTCTTGCTAATTATATTATTATTCTGATTACTTTACTTTGTCAATATTTATCGAATTTTGACTGAAATCTATAATAAGTCAATGTATATTACCTTCCAATACAGGAATGAAGTCACTAGTTTCTTCTTAAATGGAATTTACTGTTAATAACAATGATAAAAACACAACAGGTTTAGCAATTTCCAAAACGGGAATGATACAGGAAACACTATTCTTAAAATAGAAAGGAGTATCACCATGAAACAAAAGCTGTTACTTTCAGGTCTCGCTGTTTCAACTGTCGGCATCACTTCTTATCTATTAAAAGACCCGTCAAATCGCCAAAAGGCAAGAGAATTCATTCACAGCATGAAGATGAAAATAACAAAACAGCCCGATATGGAAACGTTCCCAGTTGATAAAGCCGGCCACCCGGACCCGCAAGATATCGAGGATAACAAAATGGTATCAGAAGGCTCCATGTATCCCGTCCAATACTACGATGAAAAAAAGAAGTAATCAAAAAGCTCTCTTCGATAAAGGAAGAGAGCTTTTTGATTTAACTTTTTCGTCTGATTCCACTCATTACGAAGCCGCTTTCAGGCAATGACGGCATTCTGGCGAGACTGTAATGCAGTGATTGTTCCGGAACATCGTATTCAATCTGATGGACGAGGAAATCCAGGCTCGCTTTCATGACTTCAATTGTAATGCCTTCCCCTGGACAGCGGTGGCCTTTTTCGGCGTGTCCCCCGCCTTGAGGAATCATATCAAACGGATTTTCTTCCCGCTCCGCAAATCGTTCCGGCCGGAATTCATCGGGATGATCCCATAGACGAGGGTCGTGGTTCGTTCCATATACATCAAGCAGCACCGATGTGCCCTTCTTAAACTCACAGTTATTCCATACAAAATCTTTTTTGACAAGCGCCCCTAAAAACGGGCCGAACGGATAATATCTGCGGACCTCCTGCACAAACATTTCTCTTTCCCGGCTGTTTCCAGACCGCAGCCATTCCTTGTACTTCGGATGCTCATGAAGCGCCAAAGCTGAAAACACAAGAAAGTAAGAAATTGCGACAATAGGCCGGAGTACATTAATCAGCTCAATGGCTGCCATGCGGGAATCCAGCTGGCTTCCATCTTCTTGTGTGTGAAAAGCCATTTCATGCAGCGCTGTTCCGGGAGTCGTTTTCAGCAAGCCGGCACGAGCATCTTCAATCATGACTTCAATCCACTCTTCCGCACGTGGCCTTGCTCTTCTTCCCTTCCAATGCCGCGGTCCCACAGCACCGAACGCGTCGACCATGTCAATGAAGTCATCCGCTCTCTCTTTGACTTCCGTTTCCTTCAACGGAACACCTGCCCAATAGCACGCTACCCGGCACAGGATTTCTTTTGCTTCTTCAAATAACACAACCTCATCTGCCTTCTCCCATCTTGTGACTGCTGCTTTCCACTCCTCTGTCATCAACTCAGCCAAACGTTTTTGATGCGGCGGTGTCATCAATGACAGAAAAAGCATCTTCCGATGGATATGCGCGCTGCCATCCATTCCCTGAATCGCATTAACACCAAACAGCGATTTCTGCACCCTCTTAGGCAAAGCGTTCTGCCGCTGGAATCGATCCGTATCATAAAACACCTTCGCCGCCTCAGCGCCAGTCATGCAAATAAAGTTTTTTCCCAACAAACGGGCCTGAAACAGATCTGAATTGTAGCGCTCTGTTCTGTTTTTAATAAATAAATACCCTTCCTTCAGCAGTGTCAGACTGTTATCGAGACTTTTGTCATGTGGAATCTGCTCATTCATCCGCTTACCCTGCCTTCCTTTTTACCCTCTATTTTCACGTTATCTTCCGACTATAAACCCAGTAACAGTATTTGTTTGCAAAACCAAATTTAAGCGCTTTTTGATTATTTTTTAAAGGAAGAACAAACGAAAGAGAGAAAAGGTAGTTAATCAAAACAAAGGGGAGAACAAAATGAAAAAATGGATATATGTTGTGCTGTGCTGAGTATTGCAGGAATCGGCGGCTTCTCCGTCCACGCAGCGTCATCTGCTCATGAAAAACACTTGAATGTCAGCAGAATGAATGTCGATGATGAATTCAAGGATACGGATGGAACCTTCATTCTTCACGATTTACAAAAGGAGCAGACATTTGTCTATAACAGAAAACGGGCAAATCAAAGACAAACTCCGCAATCCACCTTTAAAGTCGTGAACGCTTTAATCGGTTTGCAGGTCAAAGCTGTAAGAGATGAATACGATGTTAAACGATGGGACGGGGTCAAGCGTGAATTCGAATCATGGAACCGCGACCATACGCTTGGCTCGGCCATGCGCGAATCCGCAATCTGGTATTATCAGGCATTAGCGAGAGATATCGGCGAGGAAAGGATGAAATCATGGCTTCATACACTATCTTACGGCAACGAGGATATCAGCGGGGGAATCGACCAGTTTTGGCTGCAAAGCTCGCTCACAATATCTCCGCTGGAACAAGAAACTTTTTTGGAGAAACTGGCTAAAGAGGAGCTTCCATTTGACAAGCCGGTGATGAAAATCGTCAAGCGCATGATGATTCAAGAGGAAGGCGATCATTTCACGCTCTACGGGAAAACCGGAACTCGCCTGACTGATATGGGATTAGGATGGTTTGTCGGATTCATCAAAACAGAGCATGGCTCTTATGTCTTTGTCACCAATGTCGATGATTCCGGCACAAAAGCCAAAAACATCACCGTGGATATCCTGAAAAAGTATGGCCTGATCACATCCTAAATAAAAGAGCCCTGCACGGCAGGGCTCTAAATCTCATGCTCAAAACAATAATGATTCACAAGCTCTTCAATCAAATCATGATCGGGATATTCCCCGTTAAATTCAAATTCGATTTCTTCCACAAACTCTCCTTGATGGTACACATGGATGGCTCCGTTTTGACGGACAACGCTAAACTCCGGCTGAAATGTATATCCGCTTCGTTCAATTGCTCCCATTTCTTACCCGCCTTTCTCAAAGCAGTAATTCATACACCTCGTTTAATTCCTTGGCCCGTTTTTGATCCTGTTCATTCTGGGCATACTTAATTTCTTTTTCTAATACATGGTTCAAAAAAGACATTTCATTATCATCTAAGTCTTTTACAAATTCCTCTTCATTTGCATAACGCTTCGCCAGCATCTTCTTGCAAATACGCTGGCAGACTTCATTTTCTAGATGATTCGAGAGTGATTCGCGCAAATAACCGAGTGTAACATCCATTTCATGAACACCTTTCCTTCTGCTATCTTTACCCTATAGCTTGCTAAAATAGGGAAAATCCATACGCGAAAAATAAAAAAAGAGACATCCGTGAATGTCTCTTTTTTATCGTTATTCAGCTGCTTGTTCGCTTTTTGTCAAATTGGCCTGCGTGCGTTTGCCAATCCCAAACACATAATAACTAATGACCACAAGCGCTAAGAAAATTACGCCTACAATCAGAGAGATACGAGTATCATCGTTAAACCACATGCCAACCAGAACCATCAGCAAGAAAGCAATCGTCAAATAGTTAGTAAAAGGAGCAAACGGCATTTTGAATGGATGTTTATCTAATGCAGCACCCTTCGCTTTTCTGAATCCGATATGGCTGATCAAAATGATAAACCAAGGAATCATCCCTGGGAGCACGCTTGCGCTGTATACATAGACAAAGATCTTCGGCGGCGCGATATAGTTCAGTACAACACCGACAGCCAAACCGATCAGCACCGCAATTGTGCCATACAGCGGCACACCATTGCGTGAAATCTTCTTAAAGAATTTCGGTGCTTGTCCATTGACACCCAGTGTATACAGCATGCGGCCCGCGCTGAAAATACCGCTGTTACAGCCGGACATTGCCGCAGTAATCACGACAAAGTTAATAATGCCGGCCGCTGCCGTAATCCCGATTTTCGAGAACGTAGACACAAACGGACTTCCGAGTGAGTTGAGCTCATCCCAAGGATACACCGTCACGATCACAAAAATAGCGCCAATGTAGAAAATCAAAATACGCCAGATAATACTTTGAATCGCATTTCTTAGCGTGTTTTGCGGATCCTTTGCTTCACCCGCTGTAATCCCGATCAGCTCAACTCCTTGATAGGCCGCAATGACAAGAGACAGTGCAAAGAAGAAACCTGAGAAACCTCCTGCAAAGAAGCCCCCGTGAGACCACAGGTTCGACAAACCGATCGCATCTCCGCCATTGCCAAAACCGAAGAAAATAATTCCGATTCCCGCAATAATCATCAAGATAATCGTCACGATTTTAATCATCGCAAACCAAAACTCAAATTCCCCAAACGACTTAACAGAAATTAAATTCGCCGCACCAAGAATCACCATTGCCACGATACCAGGTATCCAAGCAGGCAAATCCGGGAACCAATACTTCATATAAGAACCGACAGCGATAATTTCTGACATGCCGACGATAATCCACTGGAACCAGTTGCTCCATGCTGTTATATAACCTGCCATCGGATGAATATATTGATGGCCGAACGTCGCAAAAGAGCCTGTGCTCGGCTCGACATACAGCATTTCACCCATCGCACGCATAATAAAAAAGATAAAAATTCCGCATATTGCATAAGCCAGAAGGACAGATGGGCCAGTCCATGAAATCGTGCTGGCAGAACCCATAAACAAGCCAACACCGATTGTACCGCCCAAGGCGATCATCTGAATATGGCGCGCGCCCAGGCCCCTCTTTAATTCTTTATTTGCCACTCCTCTTCCTCCTCCTAACAAAATACTCATAAATGAGAAAACAGCAGACCTGCTTGCCTTCACATGAATCAGTGATAACAATCAGAAAATTCAAACTTAAAATTGTTATATAATCTCCTAAATTACTTATTTCATCATAATAAATTTCTCTGGAAAATACAATTGTTTTTTTCAGGTAAACACCTTTGTTCAGAGTTTTGAATCGTTCACTTCTTTTAAAATCTTTTATATAAAAATAATAAAATTATTTGAATATTTAAATTAATACACCCCTTAGATTCTCATAAAAAATAAGCTGTTCTACATGAACAGCTTACCTAATAATTCACACCCGTTTGACGCTTTAATGCTTCAAGCCACCCGGTATCTCCGGTCCCATAGCTCTTGCTTTGTCCCACATCTCTCAGAGATCCATTGCTGTAATCAATTGATAGGATGAAATCCGGAATGGCATTATACCCGGCTTCCGCGATTTTACTGAGCTCTGAACGATAGTAAGATATAGCATAAGAAGCCGTTTGTTTCTGCACTGGATCTTTTTCAAGTTCTTCTTTATAGACGTCTAATAAGTCACGTCCATCAGGCGTGACATACCGCCCATCAATCACTTCTAAATCCTTCAAATGGTAGCCTGTAACTTCATACATCTCACGAGCAGCCTGATACTTTTGATAGGCCTCTTCGGAAAATTGTGTTGAATCACTGCTTTGGCTTTTCATGATGTGCAAAAATAGCTCTTTGCTGTTGTCTCCAGATTGCAGCACTTGCTCAATTTGCTTGATCAGATCCTGATCGTCTGTCCCGCTCACCCGCACCTGATAGTCAATCGGTGTGATTGTAAACGTCAGCTCTGTCCCCTCTGGAATATGAATATGGTTTCGATTCAACAGCACTTGCAGCTGCTGGTTAACCTGTCCCCGCTGATACACCTTTTCATTCTCAGCTTCCACTTCCCCATGAAATGTGACATTCCGAAACGCAGCATCCTGGAGGTTATAGTTTTGGGCCTTGCCTTTGAATAGCCATTCTGTTTCATTATCGTATGCGGCCTGTCTTTCTGCAGCTGACAGATCACTTCTGAAATAAGGAGACTTTGAATTTTGGTACTTATCCTTAATATAGCCTAAGGGATCAGGCTTTGATTTGTTAATCGCATTCATCCTGCTGTATTTTTCATCTAGTATTTTGATTCTGATATCACTCTCAGATTCATAGGGGTTTTGGCATTGAATCACTGTTTCTTCCCCTGTGTCTGTCACTGTTCGATCATTCGCTGATTGATACACTTTGCTGAACGTCCCGCTGTTTCCCGACACGCTGGTTTTAGAATAATTGAACTGATTGATTCCCCCAGTTGAAGATTGTGACTTAAGCCTGCTGTATGCCTTTTCCAGAACTGCCGCTGGATTTTCAGTCGCATTCTCCCGTTTGGCAGGCGCATTCTTGCTCAATATGTTCTGTGCCATCAGCTGAGTGCGGATAAATTGCCGATTCAGACGCATTGAATTCCCTCCCGAGTATTCTCTCTTATTCTTTTTTATCGGCAAATATAATGTATATATTAACCTCAAAAAACATTTATTTACACCTAAATCGTTATTATGTATGATGGAAATAAAAGGAGGTTGTTTGCGTGGTGAAAAAATGGCTTATTCCATTCGCTGTTATGCTGTCTGTCTTATTCACCTTTACGTATTCGGCATCAGCTGTCGGAGTCACTGCTATCACAGAAAACAATTCATTTGATACCGCAATGCCGATCGGTTATTGGAAATATAAAAATATCGATACAACAATACTGGAAGCTGGACAAGATGAAGCCTATTTCACTTTTACGGCTAATAAGGGAGAAAAAGTATACGTGAGGAGTACATACCAGAGCGCGTATACAGGGATGAAAATTGAAATTTATGATAAGAATAGAATACCTGTTTCTCAAGGGACAGAAGTCATTAACCCTAATACGTTTTCTTCTTTTATTTATGCAAATGCAGACGCCCAAAACACGACAGATACCTTTTATGTGAAAGTGTCACGAGGCACCTATACCGGAAACATGTATTTTACACTTTCAATTGAAGAACGAATCAAATCAGGCAGCGGAACATTCCAATTCAGCGGCGTTGCTGAAAATAAAGGAAATACAAGCCTTAGCCCCTCAGGTTCTGATTCCAGCGTGATCAAGGTTGATTTAACAAACCAATCCGGGATACCGCGTGATGCCATTGTAACCAGAGTTCAGACAACCGCCACTCAAACACCAAGCCAGGGAAATACACGCCACCTGATCATGACGAGCGAAAACAACGAATGGCGCCGTGCTCTTGTAAACAGCTCGACTTCAGGGTCTTATGATATCTCTTTGTCAGATCAACTCAGTGTGGCAAAGGTATGGAGTTTTAAATATAATACATTAGCGACAGCCAGATCGACGATGAGCAACGTAAAAGCAAAAATAGACTATGAATACGACGTGACAAAGCAGTTTTAACTTATACCGAGCCGGTTATCCGGCTCTTTTTTATTCTCAGTCTAGAAGGTAAACTATAGTCAGTACAACCAAGGGAAGTGCAGACATGGCATTAAAACTTCTAAAAAAACTGCTATTTGACCGCCCTCTAAAGAACGGCGTTATCTTAAATCATCAATACAAAATCGAAGAGTGTCTCGGTATGGGAGGCTACGGTTTGGTTTATTTGTGCACCGATATCCTAACTCAAACACCTTATGTCTTAAAACAGCTTCGGCCGACAAAAGCGAAAAAGGAAAAAGAGAGAGTCCGGTTCCAGCAGGAAATAAAACTGCTCAAAAGCATTCACCACCCGCAAATTCCGGGCTTCATAGATGAGTTCATCATAGACGGACAGGCTTATTATGTCATGCAGTTCATTGAGGGAGAAAATATAGAAGAATTATTATTTTTTCGAAAACAGCCGTTCACAGAGCTTATGGCGTTACAACTGATTTCGCACCTGCTTGAGATTATAGAATACCTGCATGATCGCCTTATCTTCCACAGCGACATCAGAACGCCTAATATCATCATCAATGACGGCAGGCTCTGCCTCATCGATTTCGGCCTTGCCAAACAATTGACTCCTGAAGAAATGGAGGAAATAAAGGTACGAAAACAGGATGACTTCTTCGATCTCGGAGAAACGCTGTTATTCCTGCTGTACTCTCAATATAAAGGAAAAAAGAAGAAAAACGGCACTTGGCTGGAGGAATTAACACTGACAAAGGAAGTAACCTTGCTGCTGAAAAGATTATTGGGCATTGAGGAAGAGTATCAGCACACCGCTTCCATTCGCGAGGATCTAAACCGGGCCATTCAATCGGTCACATAAAAAAACCCTTGTCCCAAAAGCGGAACAAGAACTTTTTTGGATTAACTGCTGCTGTAGCTCCGGCGTTTGTAACGATGACTGCCGCCATAACGGTCGTAGTGTCTTCTTTTGCCCGAGCTGCTGCTGTAGCTGCGATAATGTCTGCGCCGGCTGCTGCTGTAATGCCGATGTCTGCGATATCGGTCACTAGAACTGCTTGAGAGGTACTTAATCGTTTTGATGATTTTTTTAAACATATGATGTTCACCCCATTTCTTTCTCCCTATTATATAAATTTTATAGGAGAAAGAAAAACATCAGCGGGGTCACTCTTTTGAAAACAAGAACCCCGTTCCGTTATCATTTGTATGCAGCTCATAAGTAATCGCAAGCAGCCTGCATGTATCCTCAATAATCTTTAACCCAAGTCCCTCACTGCTCTCATTCCGATCAAATCCAATACCGTCATCACGAATAAAAACATCGCCATGTTCAATCGTGACTTCCATCTTTTCAGCTTTTGAATGCTTTAACGTATTTTGAAAAATATTATCAAACAGCCTTTGCATCCATAACGCGTTGCTCATCCATATCACATCTTGATCTGCCGGCTTATAGTGCAGCTCAATCCCACTCATACTGTATAAATAATCCCACTTTTTTACCGCTGTTTCTAATAGCTCGTTTAGACGCACTTCTTCATTTACAATATAAGAGCTTTCCAGCGTCTCAGCGGAATATAGATTGAATTCATTGGTTAATTCCGAGATATATTCGATTTGCTGATACAATGATTCGAATACAGCCTGACCATGACATTGGTCTTCCAAATAAAATAACTGCAGCCTGAGAGCCGTTAAAGGTGTATTAATGTCATGCCGCAGTTTTTGCAAAAGCTCCTTTTTGATTTCCTCTTGCTGTCTCAGCTCCAGTTCACGATATGTCGTCCGTTCAATTAACAAATTGACCGACTTGATCAGTTCCCCGATTTCATCAGCACGCTTCACTTCAATTTTATCGGGCACCCTTTGATCACTCGCCAAATGCCGAATGGTTTGATTTAATAGATTGATTTTATGCAACAGAGAATGAATCGACTTTGAAAATAAAAAAGCTAACAATAAGAGCGATATCAAAAATACAACGATCATTGCCGGGTACGCAAACGACCTGTGAAAGGGCATACCATGATTCATCGTTTTAAACATGCTGTCATAAATCACAGACATCAAAACACTGACCGCCAGCAATAGCATCGGAACACTAATGACGGCCGTAAACAATAACAACTGATATTTTGTCTTGAGCTTCATCTCTTCACAACGGTATTCAGCCGATACCCTTCTCCATATATATTTTCAATCATCTCACCCGCTTGATCATTGATTTTAGCTCTGATTTTTTTAATATGCACATTGACAATATTCGGGTTTCTATCTTCGAGCTGCCATAGATATTCAAAGAAATGTTCTTTTGTCAGGATACTATCTCTATTTTCATATAAATAAAAGAAAATTTTCCGCTCAATCGCAGTAAACAATACCTCATCATGCAGGCTTTCATTGAACACTTTTTTCGTTACCGCATCAATATACAAATGTTTGATTTGCGTAAAGGTGCCATAATGATGCTCAAGCATATTCCGCATTCTTAATAGCAGCTCTCTCGGATCAAAGGGCTTTACCATATAATCCTCGCCGATCTGCAAACCTTGAAGCTTGCTGTCCATATCATTACGGGCCGAGAGAAAAATAACCGGAATGCCCAGCCCCAGCTTTTTGATTTTTGCAGACATTTGATACCCGTCTTCACCCGGCAGCATCACATCCATAATGACCAAATCCACCTTCTGAATCACCGAAAGCACATCCGCTCCATCTGTTTTCCATATCACACGATATCCCTCACGCTGCAAAATCTTTTGCAGCAAATCACCAATCATCACATCGTCTTCAACGATTAAAATATGATAACCCTTCATCCTAGCGAACCTTTCTCATAAACTCCATGGACAGTTTATATATTTGATCAGGCTGATATAAATAAATACTGTGTGTTCCCCTCAGTTCCTTTATATCGGCAGTATTGAATTGAGCCGCAAACGCTTCATAGTCTTTTCGGTTTTGTATAGCATACTTTGAATGTCTATTTTGGTCTGAGACCGCATCTAAAATCAAGACGGGAGTTTCCTTTGGCGCCGGCAGATTCACAGATTTGCTGCCGTTTTGGTAAGACTGTAAAAGCTCATGCTCCATATCTGCATTAAAAAATTGCTTAAAGTTAATGGCTTTATAGATTTCTTTTTCTTCATCAGTTAAAAACGACTGCCGAATCACCTCAGGATTATATACAGCGGAAGGCATAAACCGATGAAAACCAATCGAGGTTAACAGGTGGAACCCTCTCACTTTCAATCTGTCAACTCCGCTCAATTTATACGTGATGTACTGCTGGGGCAATCCAATATCCATCGCAATAATGGCCTTGATTTCCTTAGGATATTTCTGTGCCCAATACATCGCTTCAATCCCGGATATCGAATGAGGCATTAAAATATAAGGAGGCTTATTTCCGCTTTTCATAAGCGCTTTCCTCGTCTGTTCCAATACCGTATCAATATCTCTGTCATCGTGAGACACTTCACTGTATCCATAACCTGCCCGATCTACAACAGCAATCTTATTTTCTTTTGAAAACTTGCTGTACAGCCCCTTCATTTCATAAGCAGGCGCAGCAATCCCCGAACCGGACATAAACACAAACGTATCCTTCCCGCTTCCCTCTTGATACACATTCATCTTTTTACCGTCAACATCGACTAATGTGCCTTTTTCTTTAAGGAGTGCTGCTTCCTTATTTAGTTGGTAATGGTGGTAGATAAAGACCGAGACGGATACAAGCAAAACCAAAGCAGCCAAGCTGACAAAAACAATTTTTAGGACTTTCCATAATGTTTTCATATGATGCTCCTTTCACTTGATACTGAAAGGATACAATATGAAAATAAATTTCTGATTAACTTTGGCACAGTTTTATTTTCACATTTGACTTTGCCCTTACGGAAAGGTGTACATTTGGAGCATGGAGGTGATCGCTTGCTATCGATCGGTGAATTTTCGAAGATATGCAAAGTATCAACAAAAACATTGCGATACCATGATGAAATCGGACTCATCCACCCAGAAGACATTAATCCTGAAATCGGAAGGTCTATCCGCAAAGTCCGAGAATTTCTTATACGCAGCCTTCTCCAACCGAGAACGACATTGAGAAGGCTACCGCTTATATCAATCTTTCACAAAACATAATTCAGGGGTATTTAATCTATTTATTCCTATTTATTCACACAACAAAGTCACCACAAAGCTTTTTTCTCTTCTTCCTGCTCGATAAACAGATAATTTTCAGGACGGGCCAAAACAGAAAAAAGTGCCAAAAGCAACTTCCAACCTCGAAGCGGACTTCCGCATCTAAACTTCAACACTTCTCCTTCCGCTAAAGTAAACCTCAAAGTTGGGCTTGTACACCAAGCAATCTTCACTTGAATAACATGCTCACCAGGCAGTAAATCAATTCGCAGCCTTCCTCCATCTTTGATAGTTCCCATCTCAGCCCCATCAATTAGCACTGAATACTCTCTCATTTTGTTGATGTACTGCGATGTCCTGCTCATTTCAATGTACGTCTTTTGATTCACGATGACACATCCTCAAAGTAATGATCTTACAGGCGAGAAGCGCTAGAACCCTTCCGCCATACCGTTATTTCCCTTCCTAGTATATTATAACTTGCTGTGCTTCAGCTCTCCGTCGGCAAAAATCCCTTTCAGCTTCAGTGTGCCTTCTACTTGAGCTTTTTAAAAAAACACCCGCTTGTATAACGAGCGGATGTTAGATCTTTCGAAATTATTGATTGATATCTTTTAGCGCTTGTTTCGGTTGCGAATTGAAAATCAGCAATGATGCAATAATGGCAATCATAACCCCTAACGCACCAACCCAGGTAATCGAGGCCAATGATACGTTTTCCACAAAAACCCCTCCTATACCTGCGCCGACCGCCATGGCGAATTGCATCATTGACTGATTCATGCTAAGCAAAACACCTGACATTTCCGGTTCTATGGTAGCCAGGTGAAATTGCTGTGTCGGACCTGTAGACCATGCGGCAAACGACCATAATATAAGAATCACCAACACTCCGATATAGGAATGAGTAACAAATGACAGCAGAATCAGTGTGACGATATGCAACGTCATCCCGCCAACGAGTGTAAAGGACACTCCCCATTTATCGGTGCTATATCCCCCAAACTTCGATCCAACCAAACTGGCAATTCCAAATATAAGCAAAACACCGCTGAGCAGCTTGCCATTTATACCTGAGATGTTCAAGAGATACGGTGACAAATAAGTGTAAGCAACAGAATATCCCCCGAGCCAGAAGAAAGTGATTGACAATCCCATAGCCACTTTCCGTTTTTTGAAAAGAGCAAGCTGTTGAAGCAAAGGCACAGGCTTATCCCCTTCAGTATGCGGAAGAGTAAAGAAAATAACGACCATTGCGATCAATCCCAACAAAGTAATGGCTCCAAATACAGACTTCCAGCCTAATGCTACTGCTATCATTCTTCCAAGCGGAACACCAATGATTAAAGAAGCGGTAAATCCCATCACGACCGTAGCGATGGCACTTCCCTGCTTCCCTTCCGATGCAATCTTAGCGGCAATCGTTAATGCGGTGACAACCACCACACCTGCTCCCATCGCCATAATGATCCGCGCTGCAATAAACCATCCATAACCAGGCAGTACAAAAGCCAGGACATTACCGAACACAAACAAACCTAGGGCATACATCATCAATTTGCGTCTATCCATACTTGCTGTCAACGCCATAAGTACGGGTGTAGAAAGAGCATATACAAGTGAGAAAATGGTAATAAGCTGGCCCGCGGCAGCTAAAGTGATCCCGAGAGTATGAGCAATTTGATCCAAAATTCCGGAAATGATGTACTCTGAGGTTCCAACTAAAAAGCTGACAATGGCTAAAATATAAATTTTCCAAGTGTTAGACATAAAACATTCACTCCTCAATTATTGATAAACATATCACGAATTATCGATATGTTATTATAAAAAATAAACACATCGTAATATGTCGATATGTATGGTGTAAAAATAAACATCTTTTGATGTTTATTTTTATATCTCTGTTTTAAGAAAGTCAGCAAGTTTCCCAATGGCTTCTTCATCTCTTTTGTAATACGTGTACTTTCCGATTCGCTCCGCCTTAATTAGGCCGGCTCTTAAAAGGATGGTAAGATATTGGGAAGCCGTCGATTGCGTCATTTTCAATTTGTCTGTGATTTGACTGACACATACCCCGATTGTGTTCATATCAATCCCTTCATGGGGTGCAAAATGACGATCCGGTTCCTTCAGCCATTGCAAAATTTGCAGCCTTGATTCATTTGATAAGGCTTTGAATACTTCAATTGGTTCCATATCGATTATTATATCGTTATATTCCGATATGTCAATCCGTATTTTGGATATATTTAATTAAAGCTAATTCCGTGAAATGAAACTGAAGACAGCATATCAATTTTGTTCACCGCTTAAATTTATCATCAAGTTTTACGAAATTGGTCTCATAATCGTGTCACTAAACACTTGGGGGAACCCGGCAGGTGACAAGGATTTTTTCAAATATTGTTCAAGTGACTAATCACCAGCATCAAATTCATGTATTTAAAATAGATGTAAAAAAACATCCGCTCATAACAACAGCGGATGTTAGATCTTTCGACAGGAATAACAAGACAGTGTACTATGAATTGACATCTCTTTATGTCCGCTTAGGATATGAATAAAAGTTATCAATGATGCCATAATTGTAAAACAAAAGAATCGGCAGTTCATTATGTTCAATTCACAACAAATTCCATACCGTCAAAACATTTATTTTCTTTAGATTATAAGATCTTTTCCAAATTTTTCTCTAGATCATTACATAATTTAAACACCATCACTCGTTCACCTGTCCGGGAGCTTAAATCAGTATGAAAACTTTTCACTTTTTCTCCGGTTATTTTTAAGATAATATCCTTAAGGCCTTCTATACCTGATTCGACTAACTCCGAACGAGTTTGTTTGATAGATAACATACCCTCTTTTGATCCACAAACTACATATTCAGCTGGTGTTAAAATCCCTTTTAAATTGACGATGATCATGTCCCGCAGTATATCAGTCTTAACAGATACAGACCCCCGCCCAAGATAATCCTTCTCCCATTGAGTAATGGACTTACTGATCTCTGATTCAATAGAACCCTTCGACTTTTTCATATCTAATACATCTCCTGAGCAAAAAAATTGGCATATTCTATTTGTGATTTCGTCTATTAATATTCTCTTACAACATATCCTTCATATACACCTTCAATATCCAAATCAGTTTTACCGTTTCTTGTGACCACTATCATTTTGGATAACATATTTTCTTCCATCATAGAGTGGACATGCAAAAATCGAACGTTTCCTGAATGGGTTTCCTCAACTTCTTCATAAGATTTTAGATGATAAAAATCAATTGCTTTTCTAATTAGTTTTTTCATACATTCCATATTTTCACGATCAAACGAGTTCATTTCCTCGATTGTTTTCGTGACAAAATCAGTTAAATTAGCGCTCATACAATCTCCTTAGAACTGCTTTCTCCATATATGGGTGCGTTTAGAAGTTGAACCTGTATTTCATCGTGACAAGCAATGATCAGGTAAGGCTTGACCTGTTTTAACATCAGGAACCTTCACGATTGAGGGTTTTCCATCATTATGATGAACGAATAAACCTCTAACTTTAACATATGACGGCACTAGGGGATGACGTCGAATCATATCAACACTTTTTTCAATGGTGTCACTGCTATTTTCATTTAGCCATTCATCGACCGTACCACCAAAAAATTCAGGCTTGCAATTTTGAAAGAGATAATCCAATGTTTGTATTTTATCTTTCATTGTTTCAAGTTGAGTTAGTCCATTACCTGCGGAAGTCTTCTTATCTTTTGTTCCTACTACAAAAATCTTCTCAACATCTTCCTGGTAAATCGCAAAAATAACAGACCTCATAATTTCTCCATAAGGATGTGAAATACTGGCACCATAGCTTTGTATAGTCAACATATTCTCTGCAGAAGTGTTAGTCGCTTCTTGTAAAATAGGCTCCAAACCGTTTTCAATATCCGTCAAAAATAATACTTTTTTATTTTGGTTTACATTCATACAGCACACCTCTTCCTTATGTTTATCATTTTTGTATTGAGTAACAAATCCATTTGATAAATGCTTAGATTCATCATTACCAGCTTTCCCAACATCCTTCTGGATCAAGACTAGCCAGTCGGACCCATCCATTTTGAACTTTTTGCAGAAATGCTGAATCATTATTTAATAACCGTTCTACATATTCTCTAGGTGCTTGGATGAGTATCAATAAACGAAGAGGAGAATGATAGGCCTCGTGATCTGATTCCATGACGGATTGCCAAGGCAGTCCGGCTAACAAATCGCTTGCATTCCCCTGCATAACGCCGAGACCTGCAGTAACGGTTTGAGTTGCTTTATTTCCGCTGCCATAATAATGAGGTGCTACCGTTGATGCGTAATATTGTAAATTAATCCATTGGGCTACAGTTCCAGGTCCTGCAATAATATTTGCTAGGAGTTCACCGCTTTCATCCTGCTTCCAATCATAATTATGGAGAAAGGCTCTGCCTTCCAAATCACAATCCTGAGTTAGTTCACGTTTACCGATAATAAAGGCGGCATTACGAGCCAGTCCCCATTCCGGACGTATCTCACTCCAATCTTCCGCAAATCGGTTTGCCTCAGCCTTCGGATTTTTTAGCTTCGATTGGAAATTCGGTAATTGGGCTAGACGTTCTGCGTTTACATGATGTCTCACTTTCGGCATAACGGCTTCAATTTGTTCAAATGCTTCTTGTGCAGCTTCGGAAAGCTCTGGTACATAAAGCCAATGTAACTCATCTACTGTTGTATTATGTTCAGCCGCTGCAAAAACCGTATCCTCAGGGATTTTAATTCCTTCAGTTAAAAGAGCTTCTCGTACCTCTGATAGATTACATAAAGCAGCTAAAACTCTTGCATTGAATCCACCGGCCGCTCCACCGCAGGCACCACAATCAAGGGCTGCAGAATAAGGATTATTAGTGCTTTGACTGCCATGCCCGCAAATCACGACCAATGGTGCGATGTTCTCTGTTAACCCCATCATTTTTAATGCTTGGCGAGCATAGTTCACTTTTTCTTCATCAGTAAAACCCACAGGTATTTCTGCCTCTGAAGCATCATGATGAAGCGAGAGTTTTGTATCAGGTTTGCGCAACCAAGCCTCACGGAGATTACGAATGAAACGACCCGCCTTTCTTGGCACAAAGCTACGGGCTGCCATTTGCAGAGTAAGCCAAGGCCCGCTTAGCTCAGGCAGTAGTAAGCTCGAAAGCGCATTCTGCTTCATCGTTTTAAAGGTATGGCTTAAAGAATGAATTGCTTGCTTCCGTTGATTGTATTTTTTGAATACATCCTCATCTGCGAACTCTTTTATTTTATTTTGCGGTTTTTGTATGATCGGCAAGGAAGCATGACTGTGTTTACTGCCAAGTTCACAAGTTGCAATCGGCACCCCGAAGAAACCAGCAATACCAATCGTTTCAAACGGGCCTTCTTTTTCTAGTTGACGACGAAAAGGTTCTGATCGTACATCGATGCAGAATGCTAATTGAGCTAATGCAGATTTTTTACGGCCGGTTTCACGTTGCTTCGAGATGATCTTCTGGCTTAATCGATCAGTGTACGTTTGTTCCCAAGCTTCTAACCAAAGTTTCTTGCGAAGTTTCTCATCAAAGCTGTAGGCAAATGATAAATATTCGTTTTGTTCAATGGCCGTCATCTGTGACCATTCTTCTAATGTAAGCCCACCCCAATGAATCCAAGCTGCTATAAGGGGAGCAATTGAAATTGTTTTCTTAGATCGTTCATTAGTCAAAGGTAAATATGGCTTTATAAGAGCCCACTCCATGGATATTCGAACCGCTAAATATTCTGTTAGGAGTGCATGTTCGTGGCTCGATTGTTGGGAGCGCCAAAGCATCATCCCTGCCCATCCAGGTAATGAAAGTAAATGACCTTCAAGATAAGTCTGGATTTCTGACTCTGGGATTTCTAGTGCGAATAAGGCTTCCTGTAAAGCCAAATGTGCCTCTTTCGGCCAATCCTTTACCCTTTCTCGCTCCTTTTTGCTAAGTGCTGGATCATATTGAATGAGATGCTGCCAAGCACGATAGAAACCTTCCTCACGATTAGGCATTGTCCAGCCTGCTTGAGAGTCATCAAGATATAATTTACTCCACTTAATGACATGATGATCTAATATATTGACTAGCCTTTCACCATCTTGATTCTCTATATGCGAACTTAGTGGCTGCATAAACACATTCTCGATATGATCCAATCCACTACATTCACTTACTAATTTCTCCAGCTTATGTGATGATAAAAGGTCGGAAGGCAGGGGATCTAACTTTAATGCAGCATGACAAAATCGCTCTGCCACGTCCCGTGGGATGTGATAAGAATGTGAATCAAGCCAACGCTGCAGCCCCATTTCCACAAAATCTTCATCAATCTCACCTTTATTCTTTGCTGAACGGATCATAGACGCACTAGGGTATATATCAACATCACGACTGTTTTTCAACCAACTTGCAACCTGATCAAAAGGTTGGTTTTCAAGTCCCATCCACGGATTACGTGCAGCAAATGTAGAAATAGGCCAAAGTGGCGCAATCACTCGGCTGGCAGATGTAATGAAAACGTTAAGATCCCTTTCTTGAACATCAATATCTGTATCTATCTTTTTTACATTATCTTTCGTTAATACGGATGTAATGCCCATCTCAGATTAGCTCCTTATGAAATATATTGTTTAAGGTAGTCTGGGTGACTCTCTACTGACTTTGGTTTTGCTTCACCTAATCGAACTAACCAAAGATAGAGCACCGCGAAAAAAACGGAAGAACGATAACGAGCAACCCATGTACCTAAAGCACTGCCAAATAATAAGAGACATACGACAATCATGACAGCTGACATTGGAGGTTGAACACTTTGAAAAACGGTTGTATGCAGCCACTTATAGAAAAGGTTATGAATGATAAAATATACGAGGGCTGCTCCTCCTAAAACAGTTAAGCCGGCAATTCGGCCAATTCGGCCCTCTCCAAAAGCGACAAGCTGATTCCAAGAAACGGACAATGACCACCCTAAGATCAGCGCACTAATGAATTGATATCCCTCTCCAGGAGCAGCGAGCCAAAAAGCAACGCCTATTACTAAGGATAAAATCCGACCAGCCATGACCCATAAATAGGATGTTCTTTCATTAGTGCGAGCCGATACTTCATGACGCCCTACTGCTGAACCAGCTTGTAGAAACAACGTAGCTTTGAATAAACCATGTAAAATAAGATGAATAATGGCTGCTATATAGGCGCCTAATGCACACTGAATGAGCATAAACCCCATTTGTCCAATCGTGGAGCCTACTAACTGACGTTTATAATCAACCTGGACTAAACTAATTCCAGTTCCAATCAATACAGAAATGCTAGCAAGCAGAAGTAAGATAATCGAAGCGATACCACCATGAAATAGAGGTGAAAATCGAGTTAGTATTATTCCTCCTGCATTTACTAAACCTGCATGCATAATTGCAGAAACAGGGGTTGGAGCAACAATAGACTCAACCAACCATCTTTGGAACGGCCATTGAGCTGCAGGAATGATCACCGCCAGTACAATCAATAGCTGAATCCCTGTTCTCTCCCATTCTCCCAGCCCAGCTAAACTTTCATTTGTTACAACCAATGATAGCTGCCATTGACCTGTGGCATGAAAAAGCCACATCATCGCAAAAAACAAAGAAAACCAACTTAACAAAAATAACCGTCCAGAAATTTTGGCTGCTTCACTAGCCACTTGCCAAGCACTGTTTAACCTTATAAGTAAGGTTAAACCAACAAGAGTTGCTCCCCAAAATAGAACCATCAAGCGGAGATCACCACTTAACCATGTCATTGAAGCAGCTCCTGTTGTGAAAGTAAAAAGCGTAAAATATTTTCGATAAGATCGATCCCCCATTAAGTAACGTACAGAAAAACGCTGAATGATGAATCCAATTGCAAGAACAAAGAAAGTCATTAAACAAGCTAAGGAATCTAAGTGCCAAGGGCCAACATTTCCACTCACACCACTATTGGCAAGAATCAGTAAGGAAACCAAAAGTGGTAAAGCCAAGATCCCAATATGAATGCGAACAAAACTCAAGGGTACACGCGGATGTAAAAACAATAGTCCACTAATCCCAGAAGCCATAAGCATAATAAAAAATAATGTTAATAATGATGACAAACTCAGCGAAACTAACATTCTAAATTCTCCCTTTTTTAAAACTCATTATTGGTCAAAAGACCTTTCAATCAGATCATATTTGTCTATTATTTATTTCAATTTTTATTTATCTCTATTTTTTTCCAACAAAAAAGCCGACAACTTCAAAATTTCAATGATTATGTTAGATCATTGAATCCTGAAAATTGTCGGCTTCACTTCAACTAACTTCAGCGAAGTTTTTTGAAGTGCTACCTTATTATTGGTCTTTACTTTATGCTATGTTTAATTTCCTTTAATATAGTCCTGATTATCAAATAAATCGACTCATGTTCTCTTCCTTTTTTATTAGGATACTTTTTCATCCTATCAATATTTAAAATGAAATATGAAAAGAATGCTAAAGGCCTACATATTTTAAAAGGAAAAATAAACATCTGCATCGATTATTAAGTTACGTATAAGATATGCTAAATTTTAAAAGTTGTCAAGTTTATCAGTAAACTGGTCTTTACTTTCCTCTAAAATAATCCAACCCATTATAGATGATTCACTTTCAATGAGGAACATCCATTTCAGATGAAGCTCGCTTTTCCAGATCGAGGAGCAGTGTCTTCATTTCAAATCCGCCCCGATAGCCAGTTAATGAGCCATTCTTTCCTATTACACGATGGCACGGTACAGCAATTAATACCGGATTAGCCCCAATAGCCGCACCTACAGCACGAACAGCTGCTGGTTTATTTATATCATTTGCAATGTCGGAATAGGATTTCGTCTGTCCATAAGGAATTTCACAAAGTGCATTCCAGACGGCTATCTGAAATTGCGTACCGGCGTACTCAACTGGAACAGTAAAGTTTTTCCGCTTTCCTTCTAGATATTGAGTGATTTCAACGGCATAGGGTTCAAGCTTATCATCATCTTCAACAAGAAGACTTCCTGGAAAGCGTTTCTTAGCCCATTCGAACAATTCCTCGATTGGTTTGTTCTGTGAGCCTACAAACACAAGCCCCTTTAAAGTTGAAGCAATATAAAAATTCCAATCCTTGAACATTAATAAAGACCAATAAAGGGTTGCTTTATTCTTTGTTTCCATTGTACGTTTCCTCCATTTTACTCATTTGACGAAATTGTGCTGGTGTCTGTCCAGTTTTCTTTTTAAATAAAGTAATAAAATAAGGCGCGTTAGCCATACCCACACATGTAGCGATATCTCCAATCGCTTTATTTGTCTGAATCAAATACTTTTTAGCCGCGTGTACTCTAACTTGTTGTATATACTCAACCAGTGTAATGCCTTTAATTTTTTTAAATGTTCGATGCAGATGATACGGACTCCCATGACAAATATCTGCTAACGATTCTAGCGTTAATTTTTCTGAGAAATTTTTATCAATATATTCAGTAATTAAATCAACCCACTCGCGATCAGGCATTTTTTCATTAGTGGGCTTGCAACGTTTACAAGGGCGAAAATTTGCGCGGAGAGCTTGTTCTGCGTTTGGAAAAATACATACATTTTCTTTTTTCGGAACACGAGATTTACAGGATGGTTTACAGAATACCCCTGTCGACTTTACAGCGTAGAAAAATTGATTATTATACGTTGCATCATTATTTATAATTGCTTGCCACTTTTCATCTGTTATTATTTCTGCATCATTCAAAATTCTATGATCATGGCTCTCTTTATGTCCGTTATTGATATTATCCGGCATTTATCTCACCTGTCCTTACATGGCTCATCTAATTCATTTTGAATTAAATCCCAATTTAAATTTTCGACACGCGATTTTTATATCTTGGGCCATTTTTATCTACTCCCGTTTAACATTCTTGATAACTACACTATAACCTCATAAATAGAAAAAAATAAGATGGTTAGAATGTAATAGCAAGATAACAAAATGAGTAAAGATGATTATGTGATAAACTAATTTCAACCAGCGTGAGTTTTCTTATAATTATTTAAGATAAGGAGAAAGAAAAAGTGGCATGGCATGAAGTCAATGATGTTATTGTCATTACATTACCTGAAATTTTCGACATGAATGCTAACCTTGGCTACCTAACCAGGGAAAAAAATGAATGCATGTATGAAATAGAGAACAATATCATTACAAAAGTTATAGCCATTGGGGAAATTCGGTCCTTAGTGCAGGTAAGCGTAATCAATAATAAACAAATGATTGTTCAATTCCTAAACGATTCTAGACCTGTTGAGCAGTGGAAACGGGAAGAGATTGTAAAATATATTCATGAATGGTTTGATCTTGATAACGATTTAACTCCATTTTATGAAATGGCAAAAGCAGATCCATTACTTAAAATGCCTGCCCGAAAATTTTATGGGTTGCGAGTGATCGGCATTCCCGATTTATTTGAAGCTTTATGTTGGGGAGTTTTAGGGCAACAAATTAACTTAGCCTTCGCGTACTCCTTAAAGAAGCAATTTGTAGAAGCATTTGGCGATTCTATTGAATGGAATGGTAAAAAGTATTGGGTGTTCCCACCGTACGAGCGAATTGCACGGTTAACCCCTACCGACCTGGCAGATATTAAAATGACGGTAAAAAAAAGTGAATATATCATTGGAATAGCCAGATTAATGGCAAGTGGGGAATTATCGAGGGAAAAATTAATGAAAATGAACTTTAAAGATGCTGAAAAAAACTTAATTAAAATACGAGGAATCGGTCCTTGGACAGCCAATTATGTTCTAATGCGCTGCCTTAGGTTCCCGACAGCTTTTCCAATCGATGATGTGGGTCTAATTCGTTCGATAAAAATATTACGTAATATGAATCGAAAGCCTACGAAAGATGAAATCTTAGAAATATCGTTTTCATGGAAAACATGGGAGTCATACGCTACCTTTTATTTATGGCGTGTCCTTTACTGAATCATTTCAACTTAAACCGGAATGTACTCAATAAAAAAAGAATGAGCTTTAAAACCTAAGGCCTACAAGTACATTGTAAGTGCGACTTCTAGAATTCTTTGCCTTTATTAATTGACAATAAAAAAAAACGTTATCATTCCAATAGGCTCTCCGGTTTTCGGATTTCTAGCATGCTAAATTCCAACTGCTATCAAAAGCGTATCTTAATGAGGAACTGCTCTCTTATATCTGTATTAACATCAGAAAACTCAGTTAGGCAAAAGTCTTAATGCCTTTTAACCTGATTGACCGACCTTATGTGGAAACATCTTAAATCTATAGCTATGGCCGATCGATAGTCGGGTCCTGTACCATCAACTTCTTTAATCCATTTTTCCACTGTAGACGTTCTTTCTCTTTTGGACATAAAAACACCCCTTTAGATAATCTTATCCAAAGGGGTTAAACATTTATTACTCCACAGTAACACTTTTCGCAAGGTTACGCGGTTTATCAACATCACAGCCGCGATGCAGTGCAGCATAGTAAGCGATCAGCTGCAATGGAACAACAGATACCAACGGAGCAAGCGCTGGGTTTACTTCCGGCAGTACGAATCTGTCATCCGCATCGTCTAGGCCTTTCAGTGAGATGATGCATGTGTTTGCTCCGCGAGCGGCAACTTCTTTGACGTTTCCGCGGATGCTTAGGTTTACGTGCTCTTGAGTTGCCAGTGCGAATACTGGTGTTCCTTGTTCGATCAAGGCAATCGTTCCGTGCTTCAGCTCACCGCCGGCAAAACCTTCTGCCTGGATGTAAGAAATCTCTTTCAGCTTCAGTGCGCCTTCGACACATACGAAGTAGTCAAGGCCGCGTCCGATGAAGAAAGCGTTTCTGGATACAGTCAGGTATTCACGGGCGATCATTTCCATTTCGTCTTTCTGGTCGCATAGAGCTTCCATTGCGTTTGCAGCGATACCGAGTTCTTTGACGAGGTCAAATCCGATATCGATGCCGTTTTTGTCAGCAGCCACAGAAGCAAGAACCGCAAGAACTGCGATTTGTGCAGTGTATGCTTTCGTTGACGCAACAGCGATCTCAGGGCCTGCATGAAGCAACAATGTATAGTCAGCTTCACGAGAAAGCGTTGATCCAGGTACGTTTGTGATTGTCAGGGCTTTGTGTCCGAGCGCTTTGACTTGAACGAGAACCGCGCGGCTGTCTGCTGTTTCTCCGCTTTGAGAAAGGAAAATGAAGAGCGGTTTCTTAGACAGAAGCGGCATGTTGTAGGAGAATTCACTCGCTACATGCACTTCAACCGGCACGTTTGCCCACATTTCAATATATTGTTTACCGACAAGTCCTGCATGGTAGCTGGTTCCGCAGCCAATGATATAGATGCGGTCCGCTTCCGCTACAGCGGCAGCGATATCGCCAGGCACAGACAGCTTGCCGTTTTCATCTTGATACGTTTGGATGATTTTGCGCATAACAACAGGCTGCTCATCCGTTTCTTTCAACATGTAGTGAGGGTACGTGCCTTTTTCGATATCACTGGCATCAAGCTCAGCAATATAAGACGCACGTGTAATCACGTCACCATCAAGGTTTTTGATGACAACTTGGTCATCAGTGACGATAACCATTTCTTTATCCATCAGCTCAACATATTCGTTGGTTACTTGAAGCATCGCCATCGCATCAGATGCTACGACGTTGAATGTATCTCCAAGACCTACTAATAGAGGGCTTTTGTTTTTCGCTACAAAAATCGTTTCTCTGTTGTCGTTATCGAATAAAGCAATTGCATAAGAGCCTTTTAACAGTGTAAGTGTTTTGCGGAACGCTTCTTCTGTCTCAAGTCCTCCATTGACGAATTGCTCGATTACTTGAACGACTACTTCTGTATCGGTGTCACTTTTGAGCTCTACATCTTGCAAATACTCTTGCTTCAGCTGAACATAGTTCTCGATCACGCCGTTATGAACAAGTGTAAAGCGGCCCAGTGCGCTTTGATGCGGGTGAGCGTTCAGATAGCTTGGTTCGCCGTGTGTCGCCCAGCGAGTATGCCCAATTCCGGCTTTCGCTTCTACATTGGCATCCACAACTTCACGAAGATCTGCAATGCGTCCTTTTTCTTTGAACACATGGATTCCCTGTTCGTTGGCAACAGCAATACCAGCAGAGTCATAACCGCGATACTCAAGCTTTTCTAACCCTTTTAATAAAATTTCCTTCGCATCAAGCTGACCGATATAACCTACGATTCCACACATATTTTTCTTCCTCCTAAGATTGTAAAAGGAGACGAAGAAAGTCAAATTTCAAGGGGACTTTCAATCGTCCCCTCCTACATGTTTTTTGGAAGATCATGTGATTTCTCTTTGTTCAAGGAGTCACCCCCTTGGTTTGAAGAAATCCTTACGGCTGTGATCTGCATACTCAGCCGGGAGGCATCCGCCGAAAATTCGATAACCTCCATCCTCGTCAACTAAGCCTTTTTCCGGGCGCTTAGTTCGGGCGCTATAATTATAGGTAAAGCAATAATCCCGTCTTCTTTTCCTATTGAGAAAATAAGAACAAGACAAGCTTGATTTTACAACATGTGGCATAAACGGTCAATTGTTTTTTAAACAACTTTGCCGTATGTCTCACAATTATCTTATGTAAACCTCGCTTGTCTTGTTCACTCTCTGATAATAGACTTCGTTACTCTAATCCCATTTCTGACCGGACGACTTCAACAATGCGATTGACATACTCATCGCACAGCTCTTTCGTCTTCGCTTCAGCCATGACACGGACGAGCGGTTCAGTTCCTGAAGGGCGCACCAAAATCCGGCCGTCGCCGTTCATTTCTTTTTCAACTTCAGAAATAACTGCTTTTACTTTTTCATTTTCTTCAACTTTATATTTATCAGTCACTCTCACATTGACTAACAGCTGCGGGAACTTCTGCATTTCAGCTGCAAGCTCTGACAGCGGCTTGCCTGTGGCTTTCAAAGTGTTCATCAGCATAATAGCAGACAATAATCCGTCCCCTGTCGTGTTGTAATCAAGGAAAATAAGATGTCCTGACTGTTCTCCGCCGACGTTGTAGCCGTCTTTTTTCATTGCTTCTACTACGTAGCGGTCGCCGACAGCTGTCTGTACGCTTTTGATGCCTTCTTTTTCGAGCGCCTTATAGAAGCCGAGGTTGCTCATCACGGTTGAAACCACTGTATCATCCTTTAAACGGCCCTCTGATTTCAGATGTTTTGAGCATATGTACATGATTTGGTCGCCGTCTACAATATTTCCTTTTTCATCGACAGCAATCAGGCGGTCGCCGTCACCGTCGAACGCAAGACCGAGATCCGCGTTTTTCTCTTTGACAAACGCGCTGAGCGCTTCGGGATGAGTCGAACCGACGCCGTCATTAATGTTTAATCCGTTCGGGGAAGTCCCCATTGTAGAAACATCTGCATCTAAATCAGCAAACAGGTGTGTCGCCAAGGATGACGTTGCGCCATGGGCACAGTCCAATGCCACATGAATGCCTGTGAAATCTTCATCAGCTGTCTGTTTTAAGAATTGCAGATATTTTTGTCCGCCTTCAAAATAATCGTTTACAAGTCCAAGGTCTGCTCCGACAGGTCTTGGCAGCTTATCCTCAGGTTCGTCCATCAGGCGCTCAATTTCAGCCTCCTGTTCATCAGAAAGCTTAAATCCATCTCCCCCAAAGAATTTGATGCCGTTATCCTGCACTGGGTTATGAGAAGCGGAAATCATGACGCCCGCCTCTGCATCCATCGCTTTTGTCAAATAAGATACACCTGGTGTAGAAATGACACCCAGGCGCATGACTTCTGCGCCAATGGATAAAAGTCCGGCGACAAGGGCTCCCTCCAGCATATGGCCGGAGATGCGTGTATCGCGGCCTATCAGCACTTTTGGACGTTGTTTGTCTTTTGTCAGCACATAACCGCCGAAACGTCCGACTTTAAAGGCCAGCTCAGGTGTAAGCTCACTATTGGCGACACCTCTTACACCGTCTGTTCCAAAATACTTGCCCATTTTATAATCGCTCCTTTTTTATTCCGATGAGGATTGTGAATTCGCAGTGGATTCATCCTCATCCTGATCTTGGTTTTGATCTTTATTTTCGTCTTGGTTTTGATCGTTGTTGTTTTTATCAGTGTTCTTTGTATCTTCTTGCTGATTGTTCTTTTGATCATTTGTTTGTTTATCTGTGTCATCCTGGTTCCCTGATGTATTGCTGCTGTTATCATTCGTTGATGTATTGCTTTTCTTAGACGTCAGCTTGATTTTGGCGTTTTTCCGCCCCAAGGACCAAGTTACATTCTGTGGCCCGTTCACTTCAAGCTTCACGCTATGCTCCCCGTCCTCTAAATCTGAAACATTCACATACAATTCAATATCTGATTTTTTCAGTTTATTTATATTCGCGGGAGAGCCTTTAGCCGTTACATCTATCGCTTGTGATTCAGGATCAAGAAATTCAATGTTTTGTGAGCTGCTCAGCCCTACAGTCTTGATAGGGACATTCTCGAACTTCTGATCCGCTTCACTGTCGACTTCTATATGCAAAGTCACCTTTGACGGTGAGATTTTTTTGACACCGTCAGGAAGCGGAATATCTGCCTCGATATCGGAATCCTTGTTAATTTTACTTAAATCTAAGCTGACGCCGTCAATAAATTCAAGAGAATCCAACACATCCTGTGAGCCGTAAACCGTTACCTCACTGGGGCTGGATTCAATATTCGCTATGCTGACACCGTCAGGAAGGCTTCCTGTCCGTTCAATTTTAAAGGGCACTTTTTTACTCGGGCTTGTCACCGGAACGGTAATCTTGATGACCGAGGGCTCCACGTCGACAGGAAGCGCGTTTCCGTCTTTATCATAGACAGTCACTTTCGCTTCCTTTTCAATCGTTTCATCTGCGTTTTCCAAATTCACTGAAGCTTTTACAAGAGAAATATTATCGATGACATTTTTCGATCCGGTAATCTGCACATTTTTCGGACTGACAATCGGCTGCTCCGGAGAATAGCCTTTTTTCATCTTGCTTTTGTTGTAGTACTCCACTTCTACGGGAAAACTTTTGGTCGTCCGTTCCTGAATGGTCACTGTCGTAACAGACGGATTAATTGAGATTGTCAGCCCATCCGACACGTTTTTGGCCTTAAGCTCAACCTTATGTGTGCCGGTTTTCAAATGTTCCATATCAGCATATATTTCAAAGTTCTTGGTCTGCCGAGCCTTTTTCACGGCGCTTGTCGAGCCTTTTATCGTGACATTAACCGTTTGCGGAACACCCGTCACGACGTAATTTTCATCATCATAATACGCTTTAACCGGAATATCAGTCAGAGTTGCTTCATCAGTTGTTGATGTCGGAAAGAAAGATTCACCCGGTTTTTTCGGAGTCGGTGCTTGGTTGCTGTTAACCGCCACATAAAGCAAGAGCGCGAAAAGCAGAGCAATGATTTTCACAGCCCAGCGGTTGTTTAAGAATTTATCCATTTTTCTTGCCCCTCCAATACCAGCGGTTAGAAGAAGTGTCTCTGGTGTTTTTCTTAAACTCGGCTTCAAGCATTTCTTTCAGCGCTTCTTCTGTAAGCTCTCTGTGAAGGTCGCCGTTCTTTGCCACACTGACGCCGCCGGTCTCTTCAGACACAATAATCGTCAAACTGTCTGTTACTTCACTGATACCGACAGCTGCTCTGTGCCGCGTGCCCAGTTCTTTTGAAATAAACGGGCTCTCAGAAAGCGGCAGATAACAGGCGGCCGCGGCAATTTCATTATTTTTCATAATCACCGCACCGTCATGAAGCGGGGTGTTTGGGATAAAAATATTGATCAGCAGCTCAGAGCTGACTTTGGCATTCAGTGGTATGCCAGTCTCAATATAATCCCCCATTCCAGTATCCCGCTCAATGGTCAGCAGGGCGCCTATACGGCGTTTCGCCATATAATTGATCGCTTTAGTAATGGCCTCAATCGTTTTCTGCTGCGCTTCTTCAACAGGCGTGCCGCTCCTCGAAAAAAAGCGGCCGCGGCCTAGCTGTTCAAGCGCTCTTCTCAGCTCAGGCTGAAAAATAATAATAATTGCTAAAAATCCCCATGTTATCGCTTGGTCCATCAGCCATTGAAGTGTGCTGAGGCCCAAATATTGGCTGGCCATACGAACAAGCACGATGACTACAATTCCTTTTAACAGCTGAACCGCTTTCGTGCCGCGTATCACCATAATCAATTTATATATCACATACCAAACAAGGAGAATATCAACGGCATTGCCGAGGTACTGCAAAAAAGGGATATCCTCAAAAGCCATTTCCTCGTCCTCCAAGATTTCAGTCATTTCGTATTTTGTGTTTTACGTGTTACGCATATGTACTTTACATAGCGAGCCCATTATACCACATTTCGATTTAGCAAGTGAAATGTGCCAGCCCTCTCAGCCCGCAAAAAAAAGAGCAAAGCGGCTAACGCGCTTTACTCTTCTCCGTCCGGACTGAATGCATCGAGTACACTTTTCCCCGCAGACTTCATCTTGTACCATGTCCAGTCGAATAATTGATTGATTTCTTCAATCTGACCGGTGACTTGTCCAGCAGAGGCCATATACTTTTCGCCGTTTACGACGGTTACATCCCCGTCTATTTTGCCTTTAATAATCAGCTTGCCGTTTTTGACAGTGACATCACCTTTGACCGTCTCACCTTCTGGTACGGTCACAGTATGGTTATGAACCACAAGATTCGGCTGCTTGGACACGCTGAAATTGTGGTCATTATGCCAGCTGTTAAAAAAACCCCCGCCCATCAAAATGATGAATACCGCAGCAGCTGCGATAACGGGATGGGATCTGAACCATCTTTTTACAGAAGCTCTTTTCTTCTCCTTAGGCAATTTTGCCATGACATTAGCGGTAAAATCCGCGGGGGCTTCGACATGCGATGTGCTCCGTACGAGCGCTATGGATTTCTCCATCTCGTAAAAATGCTTTCTGCATTTCTCGCATGTCTCCAGATGTTCATTTAATACGTGTTCATCTTTTGGAAGGATATCTCCATCAAGATGCATATGCATAAGCTGCACAATTTGTTCAGGACAGCTCATTTCATCACCCCACTTAAAGATCCCTTAATTGTTTTCTAAGAGCCTCTCTGCCTCTGTGAATCCGCGTTTTCACAGTCCCCACAGGAATGTTTAGAATCTCCCCGATTTCAATTAATGAGAGTTCGTCAATATACTTTAATACGATGACTGTTCTGTATTTGTCAGGAAGCTTTAAAATTTTCTGCTGTATCGTGTTTGAGAGCTCCAGCGACACAACTGCATCTTCAGGCAAAACACCATCTGCGGCGATTTGAGAATACATGGTCAAGCCTTCCGTACCAGCCACCTCTGCATCGAGGTAATAATCCGGCTTCTTTTTGCGAATGCGGTCAATGGTCAAATTGGTCGCGATTCGATAAAGCCAAGTTGAAAATTTCCGGTTAATATCAAAACTGTCGATATTAACGTACGCTCTGATGAAAGCTTCCTGTGCAATATCCTCCGCCTCATGCACATTGCCAAGCATACGGTAGCAAAGCTGATAAATTTTATCTTTGTAAATATCTACGATGTCCGCAAATGCATTCTGGTCGCCTTTTTTGACTTGTTTAATTCTTTTTTTAATCATCATTTCCATATTTATCTAACCTCTGCCTTCACCGGTCTGTATGTATACGAGCTTCGTTTCAAAAGGTTTCAATTTTTTTATAAAATAAGTTTATCAAATTTTTGGCAGGGTGTAGATGGTAATTCGTGAATAAACTACCTTAACATATTTTTAAAATTATTATACAGACTGAACAGTTAGAAGTTGGAATGATTTTTCCGAAAAGAAAAAAGACACCTTTGATCAAAGGTGTCTGTGACTGGGCTAGCTGGATTCGAACCAACGCATGACGGAGTCAAAGTCCGTTGCCTTACCGCTTGGCTATAGCCCAATAATGGTGGAGGGGGGCAGATTCGAACTGCCGAACCCTGAGGGAGCGGATTTACAGTCCGCCGCGTTTAGCCACTTCGCTACCCCTCCACATAAAATTTTGAAAAAACAGTGCCGGCAAGAGGACTTGAACCCCCAACCTACTGATTACAAGTCAGTTGCTCTACCAATTGAGCTACACCGGCAAGATGGTGGAGGATGACGGGCTCGAACCGCCGACCCTCTGCTTGTAAGGCAGATGCTCTCCCAGCTGAGCTAATCCTCCAAATGGTGACCCGTACGGGATTCGAACCCGTGTTACCGCCGTGAAAGGGCGGTGTCTTAACCGCTTGACCAACGGGCCGTTGTGTTCTCGTCGAGCTGACAAAAGTTATTATATACAGGTCACCCCCTGTTTGTAAAGAGGAAAATTAAATTTTTTATTTTCAAACTTTTTAACTCCTTTTTTAACTGAAAAAGCCTCCCAACTAAAGCCATTTATTTTATGATAGAGACAAGCAAAGCAAGAGAGGAGAAACCAATATGATTCTAGTCAGTTCTTGCCTTGGAGGCATTGAATGCAGATATAACGGCTCTCACGCAGCGTCGGAGAAAATCAGAAAACTCGTCGATGAAAAGAAAGCAGTTATGGCTTGCCCTGAACTTCTCGGCGGCTTCTCTACCCCACGCGAACCCGCAGAAATCATAGGAGGCACCGGCGAGGATGTCCTCAATGGAACAGCGAAAATCGTGACAGCTTCAGGAGAAGACGTCACAGAACTATATATGGAAGGCGCCGCGAAAACATTGGCTTACGCAAAAGAAATCAACGCTTCTGCCGTCATATTAAAAGAAAACAGTCCATCTTGCGGAAGCGGTTTTATCTATAACGGCACATTCTCTGGCAAAAAAATCACCGGCAGCGGAGTAACCGCCGCACTGTTAAAACAAGCGGGCTACCGCGTCATTTCGGAAAACGAGCTTAACGACATATTGTAAGGAGGCCACCCCATGACTCAAGACATTTCTTTATCCTTCTATAAGCCTGAACACTTGCCCGAGCTCCAATCATTCACGCTCACCAACGATGACAAACGCTTTACCTCCCTCCCGAAAGAGGTGCTGTCTCAGGCTCTGGGCATACAGGACCGATACCCGGTTGTCATCTTAAAAGACGACCTTCCAGTCGGTTTTTTCATTTTACATGCATCAAAAGAAACGCTTGCTTCTTATTCTAACAATCCATTTGCTTTACTGCTCAGCTCCCTGTCTTTAAACGCTGTGCATCACGGAAAAGGCTATGCGAAAAAAGCCATGCTTTTGCTTCCCGCTTTTGTGAGCGGATATTTTCCATGGTGCGACGAAATCATCTTGGCCGTCAATCATCTGAACATACGCGCAAAACACCTATATATGAAAAGCGGGTTCCTTGATAAAGGACGGCGAAGAATCGGGCCGCTTGGAGAACAGTTGATCCTTCATCATTTCTTATAGTCTTGAGTGAAATAAAATTTCAAAAACTTAAAAACATAGTTGAAATATCATAACAGAAATGAATATACTGAATATTGAGATATATTATTTTAAAACAGGGGGCATCCTCATGTCAGAACCATTAAACCTTCACCGTCTCACAACGGAATCACGCAATAGCCAAACAGTTGAAATCCACAAAGCAAACACTCTTGGCATCCTCAAAATGATCAACAACGAAGATATGAAAGTCGCTGCAGCCGTCCAGGAGGTTCTCCCCGACATCAAAACAGCTGTAGACTGCGCATATGAATCGTTTCAAAATGGAGGCCGGCTCATATATACAGGCGCCGGCACAAGCGGCAGACTCGGCGTCATGGATGCTGTTGAATGTCCTCCCACCTACAGCGTAAGCCCTGATCAGGTCATCGGAATCATGGCTGGAGGCCCCAAAGCCTTTTTACAGGCAGCAGAGGGCATTGAAGACAGTGAAGAAGCAGGAGCTGAAGATTTAAGAAACATACAGCTCACTTCAAATGACACCGTCATTGCCATCGCAGCAAGCGGCCGCACACCGTACGCCGCAGGCGCCCTAAGATACGCCCGAAAAGTCGGAGCACACACAATCGCCCTTACTTGCAATGAAAACTCCGCCATCAGCAAGGATGCGGATCACAGCATTGAGGTTGTCGTCGGACCTGAGGCCATTACAGGATCAACACGTATGAAAGCCGCAACCGCTCATAAAATGATTCTAAACATGATATCTACCGCTGTAATGGTCAAAATCGGCAAGGTTTACGAAAACTTGATGGTAGACGTCAACGTCAGCAACAAAAAACTAAAAGAACGCGCCATCAGCATTATCCAAAGCCTTACAAACGCTTCATACGACACAGCCAGATACACTCTGGAACAAGCCGATCATCACGTCAAAACAGCAATCGTCATGCTCAAAACAAGCACAGATCAGAAACAAGCAAAGACATTACTCGATGAAGCAAACGGTTTCATTGACAAAGCAATCGAACATTACCATCCATGATAAGGAGAGAACTAGAATGGCCACAGGCGGTTTAGCGATCATCCAATCAATGAAGCATAAGCTCCCTCCATCCGAGCGCAAACTTGCAGATTATATCCTAGCCCATCCCCACAAAGCAATCGAAAGCACGGTCAACGAAATCAGCGCCTTAGCCAATTCAAGTGACGCTGCCGTCATCAGGCTCTGCAAATCACTCGGTTTAAAAGGATTTCAAGATTTAAAAATGAGAGTAGCGGGCGATCTGGCAAAGCCTACGTTTCAGGGCTACCGGGATATTGTTCCCCACGAGCCGCTGCCCTCCATTTCCGAAAAAACGGCCGGCAATGCCATTCAAGCCATTCAGGATACTTCAGACCTGATGGACTACAAAGAGCTTGAACGAGCGGTTTCTCTGCTTCTCAAAGCTCATACCGTGCATTTTATCGGCCTCGGGGCTTCCGGCATTGTCGCCAAGGACGCCCAGCAAAAGTGGCTTCGCATTCATAAACAAGCAACCGCGTTTACAGACACTCATCTTGTGGCATCTTTAATCGCAAATGCAGATAAAGACGACATCGTATTCGCCATTTCGTTTTCAGGAGAGACACAGGAAATCATTGAACTGTTTGCCATGGCCAAGGAAAAAGGCATCACAACGATCAGCCTCACACAATTCAGTCAGACATCCGTCTCCGCACTGGCTGATGTCCCTTTGTATACAGCCCATTCCAATGAAGCCTTGATTCGAAGTGCAGCCACTTCCTCCCGCCTCGCCCAGCTTTTTATAATTGATGTTTTGTTTTTAGGCATGGCGGCTGAGCAGTATGAAACGACAACCGGTTATATAGATAAAACGAGAGCAGCCATACAATCTATGAGAATAAAATAAGGCATCTTGAAGGGGAGGGGTTTTAATGAGCAAAGAAAATAACTACCATCATCTCGCACAGAAAATCCTTGATCTATGCGGAGGAAAATCCAATATTTCTTCATATACGCATTGCATGACACGCCTGCGCATTACGCCTTACGATGAAAGCAAAGCAGATGCTCAGGGTTTAAGAAAGCTTGACGGCGTATTGGGGGTCGTTGAAGCTGAAACCTTACAAATTATCCTCGGCACAGGAGTCGTCAATCATGTTACAGCTGCTTTCTCAAAGCTCGTGTCAGCAGAAGAAGGTGCCGATGTCAAAGAAGCAGCGGCCAAAAAGAAAGCCGATATCAATCGAAAAAACGCCACTCCTTTTAAACTTTTCTTACGTAAAATTGCCAGCATTTTTATCCCTCTTATTCCCGCTCTAGTCGCTTCCGGTTTAATTACTGGGATTACCAAAGCAATTATTCAAGCAGGCTGGCTCTCTGCAGACTCACAAATTGCGGTTATCCTGACAGTCATCGGATCAGGGCTGTTCACTTATCTCGGCATTCTCGTCGGTATTAACGCTTCGAAAGAATTTGGCGGGACACCCGCACTTGGTGCTTTGGCCGGGATCTTGATTATCAATCCGGAGATCGCAAAAATCAGTTTATTTGGAGAAGAGCTTCTCCCGGGCAGGGGAGGTCTGATCGGCGTCCTTTTCGCAGCCATATTCATTGCTTACACCGAACAATTTATTCGCCGTTTTATTCCTCAATCACTCGATATCATTGTCACACCCACCGTTTCACTGTTAATCACCGGAATCGTAACGTATGTCGTATTTATGCCTTTAGGCGGATTCATTTCTGATGCTATTACATCCGGCCTACTGTCCATCCTGGACATCGGCGGCATCGCTGCAGGCTTTATTCTGGGCGCAACCTTCCTTCCTCTCGTCGTAACCGGACTGCATCAAGGCTTGACGCCTGTGCACATGGAACTGATCAATTCAATTGGCAATGATCCTCTGCTCCCTATTTTGGCTATGGGAGGTGCAGGACAGGTAGGCGCGGCCTTTGCCGTTTTCGTGAAGACGAAAAAAACAACACTGAGGAAAGCAATCGCCGGCGGGCTTCCATCGGGACTGCTCGGCATTGGTGAACCGCTTATTTTCGGAGTCACGCTGCCGCTTGGCCGCCCGTTTTTAACAGCATGTTTAGGAGCTGGAATCGGCGGCGCCTTTCAAGCTTATTTTCAAGTAGCCACCATTGCGATTGGTGTCTCCGGACTGCCGCTTTCTTTTCTAGTCCTGCCTTCGCAAATCATCCTGTATATCGTTGGGCTCTTTATTTCCTACGCGGCCGGCTTTTTATTGACCTATGCATTCGGATATAAAGATGAAATGGCTTCTCAGTTCGATTAAATTGTTTCTGTATTAGGGATAGTAAACGGGATAGAAGCACAGAAAGGGGCTAGCCTGTGAAAACAAAGACACTGTTCATATTCAGTGCCATTTTAACCCTATCGATATTCGCGCCAAATGAAACCTTCGCACAAACAGCAGACAACTTGGTTGAGCCGAAAACCATAAATGCAGAAACTGCACAATTCTCGACGAAGAAGCTAAAGAAGGTAGATCAGATGATAGAACGGGATATTGCAGCAGGATTTCCAGGCGCCGTTCTTGTGGTGGTGAAGGATGGACGCATCATAAAAAAAGCAGCATACGGCTACAGTAAAAAGTACGAAGGGTCAGAACTGCTGCGCCGTCCAGCCAAAATGAAAACCAGAACGATGTTTGACTTAGCCTCGAATACAAAAATGTACGCAACAAATTTTGCATTGCAGCGCTTAGTCAGCCAAGGAAAACTTGACGTCTATGAAAAAGTTTCTGCATATTTGCCGGGTTTCAAGGATCAGCCGGGTGACCTCATAAAAGGAAAAGACAAGATACGTGTCATTGATGTCCTCCAGCACCAATCAGGGCTCCCATCAAGCTTTTACTTTTACACGCCGGAAAAAGCCGGCAAGTACTATTCCCAAGAACGGGACAAAACGATTGAATATTTGACGAAAATTCCGCTCGATTATCAAACCGGGACAAAACACGTATACAGTGACATTGGATATATGCTACTTGGGTGTATTGTCGAAAAACTCACTGGCAAACCGCTTGATGTCTACACGGAGCAAGAGCTCTACAAACCGCTCAGGCTGAAGCATACCTTGTACAATCCGCTGCAAAAGGGCTTTAAACCGAAACAGTTCGCAGCTACTGAACGAATGGGCAATACACGTGACGGCGTTATTCAATTCCCTAACATCCGCACAAACACGCTGCAAGGAGAGGTGCATGACGAAAAAGCGTTTTACTCAATGGATGGCGTGTCTGGGCATGCCGGATTGTTCTCAAATGCAGATGATATGGCCATACTGCTGCAAGTCATGTTAAACAAAGGTTCATACCGAAACATTTCTTTATTTGATCAGAAAACAGCCGACCTGTTTACAGCACCTTCAGCAACAGACCCGACATTCGCTCTTGGCTGGAGGCGGAACGGAAGTATAAGCATGGAATGGATGTTTGGCCCTCATGCCAGTGAAAATGCTTACGGGCATACCGGCTGGACAGGGACAGTTACAATTATTGATCCAGCATACAATTTAGGCATCGCATTGTTAACAAATAAAAAGCATACACCAGTTATTGATCCAGAAGAAAATCCAAACGTCTTTGAGGGTGATCAATTTGCAACAGGCAGTTATGGAAGTGTCATAACCGCGATTTATGAAGCGATGGAGTGAATGATTAGACGATAGGAGGAAGTTTCTATGAGACCTGTCTTTCCGCTTATCCTTTCAGCCGTTCTCTTTCTTTCATGCTTTTTCGGGGCCAGACAGACAGAAGCCTCTGCATCCAAACGTTCAATCGATGCCAATCAGATTGTCAATCGTATGTCGTTAGATGAAAAACTCGGCCAGATGCTGATGCCTGATTTTAGAAATTGGCAAAAGGAAGGCGAGTCCTCTCCGCAAGCCCTTACAGAAATGAATGATGAAGTCGCCAGCCTCGTCAAGAAATATCAATTCGGAGGCATCATCCTTTTTGCAGAAAATGTAAAAACAACAAAACAAACTGTCCAACTGACAGACGATTACCAAAAGGCAAGTCCAAAAATCCCGCTCATGCTGAGTATTGATCAGGAAGGCGGCATTGTAACGAGGTTAGGGGAGGGCACTAATTTCCCAGGGAATATGGCGCTGGGCGCAGCCAGAAGCAGAATCAATGCGTATCAGACCGGCAGCATCATCGGGAAAGAGCTCTCTGCCTTAGGCATCAATACAGATTTCAGCCCTGTCGTGGACATTAACAATAATCCTAATAATCCTGTAATCGGCGTACGGTCATTCAGCTCCAATCGAGAACTGACATCACGCCTCGGTTTATACACGATGAAAGGGTTGCAGCGGCAGGATATCGCGTCTGCCCTCAAACATTTCCCGGGACATGGAGACACGGACGTTGACAGCCATTATGGACTGCCGCTCGTTTCCCATGGCCAAGAACGGCTTCGTGAGGTCGAGCTATATCCTTTTCAAAAAGCAATTGATGCTGGTGCTGATATGGTGATGACAGCCCATGTTCAGTTTCCCGCCTTTGATGACACCACTTACAAAAGCAAACTCGATGGATCGGACATTCTGGTTCCAGCTACACTTTCAAAAAAAGTGATGACAGGTCTTCTTCGTCAGGAAATGGGCTTTAATGGTGTGATCGTTACCGATGCACTCAATATGAAGGCAATCGCAGATCATTTCGGACAGGAAGAGGCTGTGGTCATGGCCGTAAAAGCTGGTGTCGATATTGCATTAATGCCAGCCTCAGTCACTTCAATGAAAGAAGAACAGAAATTCGCACGTGTTATTCAAGCTTTGAAAGAAGCCGTGAAAAACGGGGATATTCCTGAACAACAAATCAACAAATCAGTTGAAAGAATCATTTCCCTGAAAATAAAACGCGGCATGTATCCAGCGCGAAACAGCGACAGTACAAAAGAAAAAATAGCCAAAGCCCAAAAAATCGTAGGAAGCAAGCAGCACCTGAAAGCAGAGAAAAAAATAGCTGAAAAAGCAGTAACTGTATTAAAAAATGAACAGCACACTTTGCCGTTCAAGCCTAAAAAAGGCAGCCACATCTTAATTGTGGCACCTTACGAAGAACAAACTGCTTCAATCGAACAAACCATTCACGATCTCATCAAGCGAAAGAAAATCAAACCCGTATCTGTCGACAAAATGAATTTTGCCAACCAAATATTTAATGCCGAGCATGCAAAACAAGTAAAAGAGGCTGATTATATCATAACCGGCTCCTATGTCGTCAAAAATGACCCTGTCGTCAACGACGGTGTCATCGACGACACAATATCAGATTCGAGCAAATGGGCCACCGTGTTTCCGAGAGCTGTCATGAAAGCCGCACTGCAGCACAACAAACCATTTGTCTTAATGAGCCTGCGCAACCCCTATGATGCAGCCAATTTCGAAGAAGCAAAGGCACTGATTGCAGTCTATGGCTTTAAAGGATACGCAAATGGCCGTTATCTTCAACCTAATATTCCGGCCGGAGTGATGGCGATATTCGGTCAGGCAAAACCTAAAGGCACACTTCCAGTTGACATTCCGTCAGTCACGAAACCAGGGAACACCCTTTACCCATTTGGCTACGGATTAAATATCAAAACTGGAAGACCGCTTTAATAAGGAGGGACACATGAGAAAAACAATATTCGCTTTTCTGACAGGGCTCATGATGTTCGGAACGATAACCGCTGCCTCTGCTTCACCCGATTCGAAGAATCAAACGGCTAAAAAACCTAAAGTCCAGACTGGTATAGACACGCTCTTGCCAGACTATAAAAAACAGCTCAAGGGAAAACGCATCGGACTGATCACCAATCCAACCGGAGTAAACGCATCTCTGAAAAGCAGTGTCGATATTCTTTACGAGAACCCAGATATCAAACTGACAGCTTTATTCGGCCCTGAACACGGCGTCCGCGGTGACGCCCAGGCTGGAGACGAAGTAGGCTCTTACATTGACGAAAAAACCGGGGTACCCGTATACAGCCTCTACGGAAAAACGAAAAAACCGACTCCAGAAATGCTGAAAAATGTCGATATTCTAATGTTTGACATTCAGGATGTCGGGACCCGTTTCTACACGTACATTTATACAATGGCATACGCAATGGAAGCCGCTAAAGAAAACGGCATTCCATTTATGGTGCTGGACCGTCCGAATCCTCAAGGCGGGAATCATATTGAAGGACCAATCTTAGAACCTGAATACGCCTCATTTGTCGGATTGTATCCCATTCCATTGAAGCATGGGATGACGATAGGCGAATTGGCTTTACTGTTCAACAAAGAATTTGATATTGATGCCGATCTTACAGTGGTAAAAATGAAACACTGGAAACGAAAAATGGATTTTGACGATACCCGATTGCCTTTCGTCCTCCCTTCGCCTAACATGCCGACGGTGGAAAGCACATTTGTTTATCCTGCAACCGGGCTGATTGAAGGAACAAATATATCCGAAGGGCGAGGGACAACAAAACCATTCGAATTGATCGGAGCTCCCTTTATCAAAAGCACAGAACTTGAAGAAACATTAAACAGCCTCCATTTGCCGGGCGTAACATTTAGGGCAGCATCCTTCACACCGACGTTTTCTAAACATCAAGGAACGCTTTGCCACGGTGTGCAGCTCTATGTGACAGACAGAGATAAGTTTGAAGCCGTTAAAACGGGTCTTTCAGTCATTAAAACCATACACGATCTCTATCCTGAGGATTTTGAGTTCCTGTCAACAGGTTCATTCGATAAACTGGCAGGCAACGGCTGGATCAGGACAAAAATTGAAAATGGAACTTCGGTTGAGGACATCATAAACAGCTATGAAAAAACACTCCAACAATTCAGCAAAACAAGAAAAAAATATCTCATTTATTAGAACGTAAGCATCGTATGTTACACGTGTAACATATTCTTACCGAACGAAAGACCCTTACTTTTACACATGTGTAAGGGTTTTTTTCATTCTAAAAACCCACCCGCTTTATATAGGAAAACTTTCTTTTATTTGGTACAATTTTTATTGAAAATGATTATCAATTAAAAGCCTCTGAAAAGGTGGTCTACTCGTGCAAAATGCAGTGATTTATCAACCGATACAAATTGAATATCTAAAAAAGACAAGTGATCTCTTCTCAGAACAGCAATTAGCCGATTCATTCGTGCTGATTTTTCATTTAAAAGGAAACGGCTATATTTCGATCGGAACAAACACCAATCCTCTGCAAAAAAAGACACTTTATGTTTGTCCGCCTAACGAGACCTTTGGCTTTACGCCGGCAGCCGATGGACATATAGATGCCTGTATGATCAGGCTTCAAAGCTATATCAAGGAAACCGGGCAAGATATTTTCACACCGTGCACAGAATCGGAATTAGCCAAACTGAAGCTTATGAATGTTTCACATATCGAAAATCTTGCCGTCCGGCTTCAAGAGCTTGCCGCACTATGGAATGAATCGTCTCAGCTTTCTCAGCTAAAATGTGTAATTGAAGTACAAAGCCTGATTTATGACCTTTTTACTGCCAGTTTATCTGATCAAACGGATACACATTCAGCAATCGAAAAAACAAAACACTATATCGAAACCCATGCCGATACAAAAATCACGCTTGCCCAGCTGTCGCAAATGGCAGGAATCAGTGCCAAACACTACAGTGAAAGCTTTAAAAAATGGACAGGACAGAGCGTAACAGAATTTATTACGAAAACACGAATCACAAAGGCAAAACGGCTCATGGCAAAATCAAACTGCAAATTGAAAGAAATTGCACACCAAACCGGTTATCAAGATGAATTTTATTTCAGCAGAATCTTTAAAAAACATACAGGCTGTTCACCTACAAGCTATATGAAAAAACGCCGAAAGAAAATCGCCGCATACGGAAGGGGCACAATGGGCCATCTCATCCCTCTTCACCACATACCTTTTGCGGCCGCTCTGCATCCGAAATGGACGTCTTACTACTATCAGCATTATTCGACAGATATACCCGTCCAGCTCAGTGCATACCGGTTTAATGAAAAGTGGGAAGAAAACCTGTACACGTTATCACAGGCAGAACCAGATGTGATTGTCAGCATGGATTCTATTTCTCCAGAAGAACAAGATCGCCTGAATCGCATCGCAGAAGTCATGTACCTTCCTTCAGAAGAAAGCTGGAGAACCCACTTTCTGCAAACTGCCTCATTTTTAAAGGAGGAGTCCGAAGCAGAAAAGTGGCTAGCGGATTATGACCAGCAGACAACAGCCGCCAAAAAAACGCTTCAGCACGTTCAAGGGCTGCGTTTTCTCTTTTTGAGGCTGCATAAGCAAAACTTCTATCTGGCACATAACCGAAGCGTCCGCGAAGTTTTCTTTGGGGATTTAGGATTCAGCTCGGCAACAACGGCTGACACACCTTCAGAACAAGCGATTTCGTTAGAAAATATCGCAAATTACCAAGCTGACTGTATGATGCTTTTTCTTTTTAAAGAGCCGGAGACCATAGCTTACTACCAGCAATTACAGCAGACAGAAGCATGGCAAAACCTAAGCGCGGTACAGAATAACCGTGTTTATCTTCTATCCCTTGATCCGTGGAATGAATACTCAGCTTGCGGGCACGAACGCATCGTTCAGCAAACTGTTTCTTTACTATCCGGAGATTATCCATGATAAATCAGGAATTTGTCCATGGTGTTATATCTGTTCATTCTCTATAATTCCAATTGATAATAGTTATCAATTGAACAGGGGGCTCTATAGATGAAAAAGATATCTCTTACCTTATTAATCTTGCTTCTCGCGCTGACAGCGGCAGCTTGCGGCAGTAAAAATGAATCAACTGCCAGCAAGGCAAGCGGCACAGCATCTGAGAAGAAGAAAATTGAATACCTTGATAAAACATATGAAGTAACTGTACCGACAGACAAAATTGCCATTACGGGAAGCGTTGAATCAATGGAAGACGCGAAATTGCTTGACGTTCATCCGCAAGGCGCAATTTCATTCTCCGGCAAATTCCCTGATATGTTCAAAGACATCACTGATAAAGCCGAACCAACCGGAGAAAAAATGGAGCCAAATATCGAAAAGATTCTTGAAATGAAGCCAGATGTTATCCTTGCTTCAACAAAGTTTCCGGAAAAAACGCTGCAAAAAATTAGCACAGCAGGCACGACGATCCCAGTTTCTCATATCTCTTCAAACTGGAAGGAAAACATGATGCTGCTTGCCCAGCTGACTGGAAAAGAGAAAAAAGCAAAGAAAATTATTGCAGACTATGAACAGGATCTAAAAGAAACAAAAACAAAAATCAACGATAAAGCGAAAGATTCAAAAGCGCTTGTCATCAGAATCAGACAAGGCAACATTTACATTTACCCTGAACAGGTGTATTTCAACTCCACACTATACGGTGATTTAGGCCTTAAGGCGCCGAACGAAGTAAAAGCTGCAAAAGCGCAAGAGCTGATTTCATTAGAAAAATTAAGTGAAATGAACCCGGACCATATTTTCGTCCAATTTTCTGATGATGAAAATGCAGACAAACCTGATGCCTTAAAAGATTTAGAGAAAAATCCAATCTGGAAAAGCCTTAAAGCAGTCAAAGAAGACCATGTGTATGTCAACTCAGTGGACCCTCTCGCACAAGGCGGTACAGCTTGGAGCAAAGTCCGTTTCCTGAAAGCGGCTACTCAAAAATTGACACAAAACTAATTCAGAGTAGGTTTTTGTATGTATTCAAAACAGTGGACACGTATCATATTGATTACTTCTCCATTTGCTATAACCCTGTCGCTTTTGCTTTCAATCCTTTATGGGGCTAAGCATCTTAGCACAGATATTGTTTTTACATCTCTTATTCATTTCGATCCGGGAAACACAGACCATCAAATTATATGGCACTCCCGGATTCCAAGGGCTGCCGGCGCTCTGCTCATAGGGGCAGCCCTTGCTGTTTCTGGAGCGCTTATGCAGGGCATTACGCGCAATTATTTAGCTTCGCCATCCATTATGGGTGTTTCAGATGGTTCAGCGTTTATCATTACGCTTTGCATGGTTCTGCTCCCGCAATCATCTTCAATTGAAATGATGATATACTCTTTTATCGGCTCAGCGTTAGGAGCTGTGTTAGTATTCGGCCTTGCCGCCATGATGCCAAACGGATTTACCCCCGTGCAGCTCGCCATCATCGGCACAGTCACAAGCATGCTGCTCAGCAGCTTATCAGCGGCCATGTCGATTTATTTTCAAATTTCTCAGGATCTCAGTTTCTGGTACAGTGCCAGACTTCATCAAATGAGTCCAGATTTCCTGAAGCTTGCCGCTCCGTTTTTCCTGATTGGCATTATAATGGCCATTTCTCTCAGCAAAAAGGTAACCGCTGTATCATTAGGGGACGACATTTCTAAAAGCCTGGGGCAAAAGAAAAAAACCATTAAAATCATGGCGATGCTTTCCGTCATCATTTTAACCGGCAGTGCCGTAGCGCTGGCCGGGAAAATTGCGTTTGTCGGGTTGGTTGTTCCGCATATCACGAGATTTCTCGTCGGCTCTGATTACAGCAGGCTGATTCCGTGTTCCTGTATTTTGGGCGGAATCTTTTTAACCTTGTGTGATCTCGCAAGCAGATTTATCAACTATCCGTTTGAAACACCGATTGAGGTCGTAACATCCATTATCGGCGTACCTTTCTTCCTTTATTTAATTAAACGAAAAGGAGGGGAGCAAAATGGCTAAAAAATATGCATTGTTCATCGCTTTGATTCTTGTTGTCAGCTATTTCAGCTTAACGAGCGGATCATTTTCTGTTCGTCCTGCTGAGCTGCTCTCCACTCTTTTTCAAATCGACCCGAATCCGCAGTATGAAATTTTGTTGTTCGATTTAAGACTGCCGCGGGTTGTCATGGCTGCTATTATTGGACTCGGTCTTGGCATTGCAGGCGCTGTTATCCAGGCCATCACGAGAAACGGGCTTGCTGACCCTGGAATTCTCGGAATCAACGCAGGGGCGGGAGCTGGCATTGTAGCGTTTATGCTCTTATTCCAAGGCCAGAAGGAAGTGACATCCATAGCTGCAGCGATGGGAATGCCGCTCTTTGGATTGATAGGCGGGCTCATCGCGGCGATCCTGATTTACATATTTGCATGGCACAGAGGCAATTTAGATTCAGGAAGAATTATTTTGGTAGGGATTGCGATCAATTCAGGATTCAGCGCCCTGTCTTTGTTTTTATCTTTAAAAATGGACCCGCAAGACTATCAAATGGCCATGGTGTGGAAAAACGGAAGCATCTGGTCTGCCAACTGGACGTATATCACAGCCGTTCTCCCATGGATGCTGCTGTTTATACCGATTCTTATCGGCAAATCCCGCCTGCTCGACACCATTCGTTTTGATGAAGACACAGTCAGAAGCCTCGGCATTTCATCAAATAAAGAAAAAACCATCCTGCTCGTTGCCTGTGTAGCAATCATCAGCGCCTGTGTCTCCGTAGCGGGAAGCATGGCGTTTGTCGGCTTAATTGCTCCCCATATCTCACGGAGACTGGCTGGCGTCGAACATCGCTATATCCTGCCACTGAGCGGTTTAATCGGGATGCTTCTTGTGATAAGCGCAGACTTTGCCGGAAAACTGTTTTTTCAGCCCGCAGAAGTGCCCGCAGGCATCATTTTGGCGATCCTCGGAGTTCCTTATTTCTTATATCTGCTTTTCAAGCAAAAAAAGGGGGAGAATGCTTGAAAGGATCTCTTTCAGAACACAAAGCCGGCAACAGGAGGTTCACGCTGTACCTCCCTCCTTCCTACAGCACAAACAGCAGGAGATTTCCTGCTGTTTATGTGCAAGATGGCAGTTCTTTGTTCCAAAACCAAATCGAATTATTAGAAAGCGCATTTCAACAGCGAAGGCTGCCTGAACTCGTGCTGATCGGTATCGAACCCGAAAACCGGCTAAATGAATACACACCTTGGCCGGCTGCATCACTCAGTGATCGGTTCACGGACTTCGGCGGAATGGGATATCACTATCTGTCTGATATAACGAACCAGTTCATTCCGCTAATCGAAGAAAACTGGAACGTCACCAGGGAACCGCAGTCAAGAGGAATGATCGGTGCCTCATTAGGCGGCCTCATCTCAATGTTCGCCATATTAAAATACCCGTCAATGTTCGGGAAAATAGGCTCTATATCAGGTTCATACTGGTACGAGAACGCAGCGGAAACCATTCATATAACTTCTTTAAAGCCCGGCACTGTACGTGTTTTCATGTCTGTCGGGAGTGAAGAAGGCCGTGAAAAACAATCCATTCAGCGACATATGCTGAAAAAAACAAAGCAAGTTCATCAAAGTCTAAAAGAAAAAGGCTTCACTGAAGACCAGTTGTATCTTTCAATTGAAAAAGGAGCGGTGCACCACCGCAAGTATTTCTGCAAACAGTTCATCAACGCGCTCGAATGGCTATACGGAAAAAACCGCTCAACCCTATGAGCGGTTTTTTATACTTTCTGCAACATTGGTTTTAATTCAAAACGATTCAGCATATAGCCAAACAAAGCAGCCAATATCTGCTGAAACAGCATGCCAATCACAACAGGAACGGCAACCTGAGACGGGAAGAACGTAACGGCAAGAACTGCGCCGGCACTAATATTCCTCATGCCTCCCGTAAATATAAGAGAGACTATTTCCTCTTGCCGCCTTTTCATCATTTTTCCGATCAGCCAAGCAGCGGCATAACCTGTTAACGCGATAAAGAATACCGTTACAGCTATTCCTGCAAATCTCAAATCAATGGATTTGAAATAAGGAGCAATCGCTGAACTGTTAATCGCAATCACTGCCATCAAGCAAAGCTTTGAAAAAGGCGACAGCACACTGCTCAAAGACGCAGTTCTTTCTGGAGATGACATCTGATTAAACAGCATGCCCAGAAAAGAAGGAATCACGACCATTACAATCAGACCTTTCATCATTCCCCACACATCCATATGAACCTGAGCGCCGGCCAGCAATGAAAGACTCAGCGGTACGATTAGCGGTGACAGCACAGTATCAATTAAAATAATCGAAAGTGTCAAACCGACATTCCCTTTGTACATCGCTGCCCAAATCAGGCTTGTAATCCCCGTAGGAATCACAACAGCCAATGTTAAACCGGTAATCGTCAAAGGATCACCTTTAAATATAAGATGGCCGCTGCCCCAAGCAAAAAGCGGCATGAAAATATGAAGAACGAATAGTGCAAGAATCATAGGGAGAGGGTGAGACAATGCATGTCTCAAAGATTGAAAGTTCGCGCTTAAACTGCCTGCAAACGTAATAAAAGCAAAGATCCAAGGCACAGCCCATTCATACCCATTTAAAAACTGAGACAGCAGCACGCCCAGCACCACACTAGTCGGCGTCAACAGCGGCATCACTCTCCCCAATACACGGTTCAGCTTCTGAAGCATCATATGCAAGTCCCCTATTTAAAATTTCTCTTCTCTCTATTATATCAATGCTGCTTAAGTGTATGTTATATAAAAAAGCCCAGATCTCATTCATCTGGGCTTCTCTATTTTATGCCATCTGTTTCATTAGAGATTTACTCGCTTTATTCAAACCTTTTAACTCAGCTTCAATGCCTTGTTCCTTAAACTTCGCAACAATCTTATCAAGTGCGGCCGCTCCAGAATCGTCCCATACGTGAGCTTCAGTTAAGTCAATCACGACCCGCTCAATATCCTCTTGATAAATAAACGCATTTGCAAGATCCGTCACTGACGCAAAAAAGATTTGCCCCTTCACTTGATACGTTCTAAGCTTTTGATCCTCTGCATGAGAAACGATTTTCAGCTTCGAGATTTTTGCCACAAAGAACACGGCACTTAAAAGAACACCGACAAATACACCCTTAGATAAGTCATCCGTCACAACAACCGTAACTACAGTCACAACCATGACAATCGAGTCCGTGAGCGGCGCTTTTTTGAGACCTTTTAAGGAAGACCAATCAAATGTGCCGACAGACACCATAACCATTACAGCTACTAACGCCGCCATTGGGATTTTCACCACGACATGACTTAACACCGCCATTAAAAACATCAGAAAAGCACCGGCAACAAATGCTGACAAACGTCCGCGACCGCCCGCTTTTGTATTAATGACAGATTGTCCGATCATAGCGCAGCCTGCCATTCCGCCAAAGAATCCAGTCACGATATTCGCAATTCCCTGTCCGCGGCTCTCTTTATTTTTATCACTGTCCGTATCCGTCATTTCATCAATAATCTGTGCTGTCAGCAAAGATTCAAGCAACCCGACAAACGCTAAAGCAATTGAATAAGGAAAAATAATTTGCAGTGTTTCAAAGGTAAACGGAACATCAGGGATTAAGAAATGAGGCAACGAACTAGAAATATTGCCCATATCACCAACAGTCCGCACATCCACATGGAAAGTGACCGCAATAATTGTCATCACAATAATCGCCACAAGCGGAGACGGAACAGCAGTCGTAAACCTTGGCAGCACATAAATAATAACCAACGACCCGGCAAGCATCGCATACATGCTCCAAGAAGCACCTTCAAACTGGGGAAGCTGCGCAGAGAAGATAAGGATCGCCAGCGCATTCACAAACCCGATCATCACAGAACGCGGGATGAATTTCATTAATCTTGCAATTTTACTGATACCTAAAATCACTTGAATAATGCCAGTCAAAATCGTAGCCGCAAATAAATACTGAAGCCCATGATCAGCAACCAGCGACACCATAACGACTGCCATTGAGCCTGTCGCAGCTGAAATCATGCCAGGTCTGCCGCCAAAAATAGAAATAATAATGGCTATACAAAATGACGCATAAAGACCGACCATCGGATCCACGCCGGCTATAATAGAAAAGCCAATCGCTTCAGGAATTAATGCTAACGCAACTAAAATGCCAGCAAGAATGTCTTTTCGGATATTGCCGAACCATTGCTGTTTTAATGTAAAACTATCATTCAAATATAACGACTCCTTTTTAGTAAAAAATTAATCCGCACCATATCTATTGTATTGGGAGCTTTTTTTATTTTACGGGAGAAAATGAAAAGAAAAACAACCGGGGAAAACGGGGAAACGTTGAGTATATTGTATTGAGGCAAGGAGTTGTCATACAAAGAGTATCATAATAAATTTTTATCAATTACGCAAGATGAATGCTGAAGAAAAAAATGGCTTAAATATAGTCTGAGACATTTTATCATATCCGGATGAAACCAAGAATCGTTTTAATGACAGTAATATCTTTTCTCTCATTTGGCAACCCGAGCCGGTTTCCGAACAAACGACAGGCATGCTGCTCGCTGCCAATGGATTGGCGGCTCTATCCTGCCAATCGCAGTCGGATGGAGTCTGGATGAGTCTCCCGTACAACCTGCATTTTGATTATTTATGACTCTCATGTTGATCATGCTGGTGATTGTATTGGGATTCAAAAATATTAGTAAAATGGATACTAACGAAAGCAAATCGGCACAGATATAAAATAAAAAACCCAGCTCAATGAGCTGGGTTTAAGCTTGCTTGGCGGCGTCCTACTCTCACAGGGGGAAACCCCCGACTACCATCGGCGCTGAAGAGCTTAACTTCCGTGTTCGGTATGGGAACGGGTGTGACCTCTTCGCTATCGCCACCAAACAAATTGAGAGTGTTCTCTCAAAACTAGATAACAGGTGTGACATCATTCAAAAATATGGTTAAGTCCTCGATCGATTAGTATCTGTCAGCTCCATGTGTCGCCACACTTCCACCTCAGACCTATCAACCTGATCAT
>NZ_VFNF01000004.1:0-418267 GCF_006715455.1 Bacillus sp. SJZ110
CGGCTGCAAAGTGAAGCTCCTGGGTGCATACCAGTCTTACCAATTATAAAAAAGCCCTCTAGAGGGCTTTTTTTAGTCTTTAATTAAAATGCCGGCTTCTTCGAGGGCTTGGCAAGCTTGATCGATGCGATGTTCATCAGGTGCTGTCAGTGTATGCAGGTGCACGCCGTCGGTCAGCTGTGATAAGTAGGCAGCATTCGTAGAATTGATTTTTTTAATGAAATGGCTAACTTCCTTCCGGGTGCCTACTTGGATGGCTGCAGTTAAATCTCCATACACGGGATGCTCGATTTTTACGTCTTTTACTGTAACGCCTTCGTCGACGATGAGCTGCAGTTCCTCTTCTGTCCGTTCAGGACCGTGCAGACATGCTATGATTCTTTCTGCCTGCTGGTGCTGCTGAGCGGCTGCATCCATGTATACATATCCTTGGCTTGTGGCGATAATCGGTACATTTTTCGCTTTCAAGAGCGATATATCCTGTACAATAACCTGTCTTGAAACGTTCGCTTTTTTTGCGAGTTCTCCTCCTGTCAGCGGTGATTTAGATTCCTTCAGCCACAGAAGAAGCTGGTCACGCCTGTTGGCGCCCATTAGCTTTAATTCTTCGGTCAATATCAAATTCTCCTTTCTTTTGTTCCCAAAGCACTGTAAACGTATGTAATAACTGTTCCAGCTGTTCAGCTGTTGTATGCCTGCCAAAAGAGATGCGGATAAATTGCAGAGCTTCTTGTTCGGTTTTTCTTAATGCTTTCATTGTTTCAGACGGACCGTGGTAACCTGCAGAACAAGCGCTGCCGGTTGAAATGCAAATATTACTCCGATTACATTCTAACATAACATATTGTCCTTCAAATGAGTGAAAAAAACACCCTATAATATGCGGAAGACATTCTGCTTGCGAAGTGTCTGCCGCAAGGGTTACAGGGAGAGACCGAATACGGATTTGGTCTAGAAAGTATGTTCTTAATGCCTCATTGCGGGATATCTGTTTTTCCATTTCGCTTACGATCAATTCTGCAGCGGCAGTGAAGGCACCGATCCCGGGAACATTTACGGTGCCGGCTCTGAATCCGTATTCGTGAGTAGTCAGAGGATAAACGGGTTTCCAAGGGACATCCGGCCGGATATAGACCGCCCCTACTCCTTTAGGACCGTGGATTTTATGGCTGGACATTGAGAGTGCATCTACTCCCAGATTTTTTGTATTGATCGGGATCTTTCCAAACGTTTGAACAGCGTCGCAATGAAGAAGAATCCCCTTATTGTGCAGGTATGAAGACAGGTGTTGAATGGGCTGAATGATCCCGGTTTCAGAATTTGCATGCTGAATAGATACAAGGCCTGTTTCCGGCCGGATATGGGCTAGTAAGATTTCCTCGGTAATAAGCCCGTATTCATTCGGTTCAATGACTGTTACATCATATCCCTGCTGTTCCAAAAAAGCAGCGCAATTGTGAATGGACTGATGCTCCATGGCAGTCGTAATAAAATGTCTTTTCGTTTTTGGCAGGCCGTTTAGCAATGATTGAATGGCCAGAAAATTGGATTCAGTGCCGCCGCTTGTAAAATAGATGCCGCTTGCTTCTCCGCCAATGATGTTGGCGATTTTTTCACGGCAGTACTCCAGTATGTGCTTTGCTTTTCCTCCTGCATCATGCAGGCTGCTGGCATTTCCGTACATATCCATACTAAGCTTCTGATATACAGTAAGGGCTTCCTCACAAATAGGCGTTGTCGCTGCATAATCTAAATAAATCATCCGGTCTTCCTCCATCCGTTCTCCATAAAAAACTCTTGAGTTTATTTTATCCTTGTGTAAATATAGGTGTCAAGACAGGTGTAAACAACAGGAGGATGGCATATGTCTAAAAAGACGATTGCAGTCATCGGTTCAGGGGCGGCGGCACTTTCCTTAGCTGCAGCTTTCCCACCCTCATACGAAGTGACTGTTATCACAAAAAAAAGCGTCAAAAACAGCAATTCTGTCTATGCACAAGGCGGGATTGCTGCGGCCTATGCAAAAGATGACTCGATTGAAGCCCATCTGGAGGATACGTTATACGCAGGGTGCGGCCATAATAATCTAGCTATTGCAGCAGACATTTTACATGATGGAAAAATGATGGTTCAAAGCCTATTGGAGCGTGGATTTCCATTCGACCGCAATGAACGAGGCGGTGTTTGTCTTGGAAGAGAAGGGGCCCACTCATACAACCGCATATTTCATGCAGGCGGAGACGCAACAGGCAGGCTGCTTATCGATTATTTGCTCAAACGGATCAACAGCAAAATCAAGTTAATCGAGAATGAAATGGCAGCAGATTTGCTTATAGAGGACGGACGATGTATCGGCGTCATGACAAAAGACAGCAAAGGGCGGCTCAAGGTAAGGCACGCAGACGAAGTTGTGCTGGCTGCCGGCGGCTGTGGAAACCTGTTTCTTCACCATACGAATGATCCTACTGTCACAGGTGACGGTCTTTCTCTGGCTTACCGGGCCGGGGCGGAATTAACGGATTTGGAGTTTACTCAGTTTCACCCGACACTGCTTGTGAAAAATGGTGTATCCTACGGGCTTGTTTCAGAAGCTGTCAGAGGGGAAGGCGGATGTTTAGTAGACGAAAACGGCCGCAGGATTATGGCTGAACGGCATCCTTTAGGTGACCTGGCTCCAAGAGATATTGTCTCACGGGTTATTCACGAAGAAATGGCAAAAGGAAATCGCGTTTATATAGACTTCAGTGCGATTTCTGATTTTGAAACGCGTTTCCCTACCATCACCGCTATTTGTGAAAAAGCAGAGGTTGATATTCAAAGCGGAAAAATTCCTGTTGCTCCGGGAATGCATTTCTTAATGGGAGGTGTTTCAGTTAATCGCTGGGGAGAAACGACAGTGCCGGGGCTTTATGCGATTGGCGAGACAGCATGCTCCGGTTTACATGGAGCAAACCGGCTTGCAAGCAATTCTTTATTGGAAGCGCTGGTATTTGGAAAAAGGGCAGCAGAGCATATTATCCAAAAACCGGTTTATAACAGGCAATATCAATCAGGGCTAGAAACCAGTGTCGTCTACGAGGTGCCGGATATAGAGGTGCATGAACTGCAAAGCAAAATGACAAGCCACATGTCTATTTTGCGGGAACAAAGCAGTTTGATTGAGCTTAGCATCTGGCTTCATACGCTGCCTTTTCAGGAAGTAAATGTGAAGGATATCACAATTCGGCAGATGGAACTTTCTCATCTATGGCAAACTGCAAAGCTGATGACGTTTTCTGCGCTTTTGCGGGAGGAAAGCAGAGGGGCTCACTTCCGCACCGATTTTCCTCATGCTGAGGTGAGCTGGCAAGGAAGACAAATTGTCCATACAAAAAAAGGAACGAAGATCAGAAAAAACGAGGGGATTTGGAACAATGAATCATTTACAGCTGAAAAAATTACTGAATCACTTTTTTCTTGAGGATATTGGGACAGGGGATCTTACATCGCAGTCTATTTTTGGAGAACAGAGCTGTGAAGCGGAGATTGTTGTAAAGTCAGAGGGTACTTTTGCAGGAGCAGCGATCATAAAAGAAGGCTTTTCGTTATTGGACGAAAATGTTCAAATCATTTTACACAAAAAAGATGGGGACATGTTGCATAAAGGTGAAGTGATTGCCGAGTTACACGGTCCCGCAGCTGCGCTCCTTTCAGGAGAGCGGGTCGTATTAAATCTTATTCAGAGGCTGTCAGGAATTGCGACAATGACAAGAGAGGCTGTTCGGTGTCTGGATGATGAACAGATTAAAATTTGTGACACGAGAAAAACAACACCGGGGCTCAGAATGCTGGAGAAATATGCTGTCAGAGCCGGCGGCGGGTATAATCATCGATTCGGTTTGTATGACGGCATCATGATTAAAGATAATCATATCGCAGCATGCGGCTCTATTTTAGAGGCATGCAAAAAAGCCCGTCAGGCCGCAGGGCACATGGTAAATATCGAGGTGGAAATTGAAACGGAGGGACAGCTGCGGGAAGCAATTGCAGCTGGCGCGGATGTTATTATGTTTGACAACTGTCCGCCTGATACGGTCCGTCATTTTGCAAAGCTCACACCGGATCATATAAAAACTGAAGCCTCCGGCGGGATTACGTTAGAATCTTTGCCTGCTTTTAAAGGGACGGGTGTGAATTATATTTCATTAGGATTTCTGACTCATTCCGTCAAAAGTTTAGATATCAGCATGGATGTTACGTTATCAAATGAATCTGTGGAGGAATGCCGTTATGTCAATTCTTGATGTGATCAAACAATCGAATGATATGATGCCCGAAAGTTATAAAGAACTATCGAGAAAGGATATGGAAACGCGCGTTGCCGCCATTAAAAAAAAGTTCGGCAGCAGGCTCTTTATACCAGGCCATCATTATCAAAAGGATGAAGTGATACAATTTGCTGACCAAACAGGCGACTCCCTGCAATTGGCCCAAGTAGCGGAAAAAAACAAAGAAGCGGATTATATCGTATTTTGCGGCGTTCACTTTATGGCAGAAACCGCCGATATGCTGACAAGCGAGCGGCAAACGGTCGTCCTGCCAGATATGAGAGCAGGATGTTCTATGGCTGACATGGCTGACATGCAGCAGACCAATAGGGCATGGAAGAAGCTTCAGCATATATTTGGAGATACGATCATACCTTTAACTTATGTGAACTCCACTGCGGAGATCAAGGCATTCGTCGGAAAACATGGCGGAGCAACTGTGACTTCTTCAAATGCGAAAAAAGTGCTTGAATGGGCGTTTACACAGAAAAAAAGAATTTTATTTTTGCCTGATCAGCATTTAGGGAGAAATACGGCTTATGATCTGGGCATTGCGCTTGAAGATATGGCTGTGTGGGACCCGATGAAAGATGAATTAGTAGCTGAATCCGGGCATACGAATGTGAAAGTGATTTTGTGGAAAGGGCATTGCTCTGTTCACGAGAAATTCACCACTAAAAATATCCATGATATGAGAGAGCGAGACCCCGACATTCAGATCATTGTGCACCCGGAATGTTCACACGAAGTCGTGACATTAAGCGATGATAACGGATCAACGAAATATATTATCGACACAATCAACCAGGCTCCGGCGGGAAGTAAGTGGGCAATCGGGACAGAAATGAATCTTGTCCAGCGGATCATTCAAAAGCATCCAGATAAACAAATCGAATCACTTAACCCTGACATGTGCCCTTGCCTGACAATGAACCGAATTGATTTGCCGCATTTGTTGTGGTCGCTGGAACAAATTGGAAAAGGAGAACCTTCAGGCGTCATCAAAGTGCCAAAAGCCATTCAGGAAGATGCACTCCTTGCCCTGAATCGAATGCTTTCGATCACGTAGATCAGAAATATTTTCCCTTCCTTTACTCATAACTTCTTTTGTTCAGGCATATGTTGTGAAGAAACATATTGTAATCACAGCTGAACTGTTCACGTTTTGCATAGGAGGGGAAAACGTTGAAAATCCATATCGTTCAAAAAGGTGATTCGCTCTGGAAAATAGCTGAAAAGTACGGAGTCGATGTTGAGGAAGTGAAAAAACTCAATACACAGCTTAGCAATCCAGACTTAATCATGCCTGGAATGAAAATAAAAGTGCCGTCAGAAGGAGTCCCGGTCAGAAAAGAGCCAAAAGCGGGCAAAAGTCCTGCGGCCGGGAGTGTGAAGCAAGAACATCCATATGCGAAAGAGAAGCCTAAATCCGTTGTCGATGTAGAAGACACAAAGCCGAAAGAAAAGAAGTCCATGCCGTATGTCCCGCCGATGCCTAATTTGCAGGAAAATGTGTACCCTGAAGCTGATGTGAACGATTATTATGATATGAAACAGCTTTTCCAGCCTTGGTCGCCTCCTAAACCGGAGGAGCCGAAAAAACATCATGACGGAAATATGGATCATATGTATCATATGCAAGACCAATTTCCACAACAGGAGGCTATGAGTAATATGGAAAATGCAAATTATCCGAATATGCCTAATATGCCAAAGGCGCCAGAGGTAGGCGGTGTAGAAGAGGAAAACGTTCATCACACAGTTCCGAATATGCCGATGCCGGCTGTTCAGCCTTATTATCATTATCCGGCTCATTTCGTACCGTGTCCGGTGCCTGTTTCGCCAATTCTTCCAGGATCAGGATTATGCTATCCGTACTATCCGGCACAAGCTTATCCAATGCATCCGATGCATGGATACCAGCCAGGCTTTGTATCGCCTCAGTATGACCCGGGTTATGAAAACCAGCATCATGAAAACAGCCATCACGGACATTACGGTTCATACGGTGCGCCGCAATACGCATCTCCGGCTTATGGATCTCCGTATGGACATATGCCGTATGGCCCTTATTACGGCACTCCCCAAGTAATGGGAGCATACCAGCCTGCTGCGGCTCATGGTTACATGCCATACAAAGATCATGACGACTGCGGCTGTGACGGTGATCATCAGCCATATTTCTCTGCGCCTGGCCATTCGGGAATGGGAGCTTACGGAAGCCCTAATATGCCATATGGCACAGCTAACCCAAATCCAAACCCATATTCGGCAGGAGTTTCTATGCCAATGACGAACCAGCCTTCTGTAAACCAAATGTTTGGCCGGCCGGAAGAAGAAAATGAGTGATCGTTCGGAACGATGTAAATCGTTCCTTTTTTTGTTTTCAAGCAGATCACTGCCAAATGGAGAGAACTGACAAGCTTAACATGCCCCCCATACGCACATGATAAAAGCGAGCAAACATGCTCAATTCGTCCACGGGGGGTTTTTCCATTGGGTAAAAAAATGACGATCGCTAGCCTGATTCTAATGACAGCCGGCTTAACAGCATGCGGAGCAAACGATAATGCTATGAATGATACGCGCAATAACGGCAATACCCGTCCAATCGGATATTATACAAATGAAAATGACGCCGATAGACAGGGAGACGGAATCGACCACGATGGTCCTGTTTCTGAATTAATGGAGGATCAGAACGACGGTAACCGAAACACCACGAATGTAAATAACCGTGACCGTGTTACTGCTGACGATCGTGTTCCTTTGGCAACTGACGGAACATATAACAACACGAATAACCGAAACATGAATCGGAATGCAGCGAACAACGGGTATGACAACCAAGAAAACAGAAGACTGGCTGCAAAAATTGCCAACCGTGTGAAACAAGTGAAAAACGTCAATGACACACAAGTTATGGTATCGGATGACCGAGTAGTTATCGCAGTCAGAAGCCATAGAGAGTTCACAAAGTCTGACAGAGATAATGTCGTAAAAGCAGCGCGCAACTATGCAAATGGCCGTGATGTCCAGGTATCAACAGATAAAGGGCTGTTCAGAAAACTTCATAAAATGAACAACCGCTAGGAAGGAAGGGCTGCCGGAAGTGATATTCGGCAGCCTTTTTCTTTGCATCAGCGAACAATTCCCATTAAAGTGTACATAGAAAATGTAAAAGAAGGTGAAAACATGGCAGGCCATTCCAAGTGGAAAAACATTCAAAAAAGAAAAAATGCACAGGATGCAAAGCGCGGCAAAATATTTATGAAGCTTGCAAAAGAAATCTATGTGGCAGCGAAAGAAGGCGGAGCGGATCCAGATGCAAATTCAGCATTGCGTCTTGTCATCGAAAAAGCAAAAGGCGCCAATATGCCGAATGAAAATATAGATCGGGCCATTAAAAAAGCTGCGGGAGGCCAAGATGGAAGCAGCTATGAAGAAATCACCTATGAAGGCTACGGCCCTTCAGGGATTGCCGTCATGGTTGAATGCGTAACAGATAATAAAAACCGAACGGCGTCAAATGTGCGGACAGCCTTTAATAAAAATGGCGGAAGTCTGGGAGAAAGCGGATGTGTAGCCTTTTTATTTGAACGAAAGGGGTTCATTACGATAGACCGTACTGAACGGCAAATAGAAGAAGATGAGCTCATGCTTGATGTGCTTGAAGCAGGAGGAGAAGAGCTGCGAATTGAAGAAGACCTATATGAGGTTTTCACAGAGCCTGAGCATTTTGAAGAGGTGAAAACAGCCCTCGAATCGAAATATCTAATTTCTTCGGCGGAGGTGACCATGCTTCCCAATACCTATGCAGAAGCCGATGATCAGGCTGTTGAGAAGCTGGAAACATTAATAGACGTCCTTGAAGATGACGATGATGTTCAAGAAGTGTATACAAACTATCGCTCATAAAAAACCGGCACGATGTCATATCGGGCCGGTATTAGTATGTTCAGGAGACACGTTCACTTTCATGAGTGTATTCTTTCTCCCAGAAATCAGCGTTTTTGATACCCAGCGCTTTTGGATCAAAGACAGGGTCTAAGCCCTGCTTCTTTTGGCGCTCATAATCCTTTAAAGCAAGGAGCGCCGGCTTGGCAAGCAGCACAATGGCAATGACGTTCAGCCATACCATAATGCCAAGCCCTGCATCCCCTAATGCCCAAGCAAGTGAAGCTGTTTTCACAGTACCATAGAACGTGGCGGCTAAAATAATCAGTTTTAAGCCAAGCATCGCCCATTTGCTTTCTCTGCCTCGTGCTAAATAGGCGATATTTGTTTCTGCGATGTAGTAATACGCCATAATTGTTGTAAAAGCGAAGAAGAATAAAGCGATGGCAACAAAGCCTGCACCGAATCCGGGAAGAACACTGTCAATTGCCGCTTGTGTGAAACCAGGTCCCGCTTCTACGCCTTTAAGCTGGTGAACGATAAAGGAACCATCTGCAGCCTGGGTATTGTACATGCCGGTAAACAAGATCATGAAAGCTGTAGCGGAACATACAAACAAGGTGTCAATATAAACAGAAAATGCCTGAACCAGTCCCTGCTTGACCGGATGAGAAACCTCTGCAGCAGCTGCCGGATGCGGGCCTGTTCCCTGGCCGGCTTCGTTTGAATAAATGCCACGTTTAACGCCCCAGGAAATCGCCATGCCGATTAAGCCGCCAAAAGCGGAATCCAATGCAAAGGCGCTTTTGAATATTAATGAGATCACAGCAGGCAATTCAGACACATTCATGACAATAATAATCAAAGACAGCAGGATATATCCAATTGCCATAAATGGAACAATCATTTGCGCCGCATTGGCAATTCGTTTGACGCCGCCAAAAATAATGAACCCTAATAATAAAACCAGACCACACCCTGTGACGAAAGGAGAGATGCCGAATGCATTTTGGATCCCAGCCGCAATGGAGTTGGACTGTACGCCCGGCATTAGAAAGGCCATTGCAATAAGGGCAGCAGCGGCAAATAAGACGGCAAACCACTTAATGCCTAAGCCTTTTTCTATATAATAAGCAGGGCCGCCCCGATATTGACCATCTTGTTTCACTTTGTAAATTTGAGCAAGCGTTGATTCTACAAAGGCACTCGCCGCCCCGATAAAGGCAATCGCCCACATCCAGAACACCGCACCGGGTCCGCCGAATGCAATTGCTGTCGCCACTCCCGCGATGTTTCCTGTGCCCACACGGCCGGACAGCGCAATCGATAACGCTTGGAAAGATGAAACGCCGGCTTCAGAGCTCTTGCCTTTGAACATCTGAACAATCATTTCTTTTAAATGTCGGACTTGTAAAAAACGGGTCATAATTGAAAAGGCGAATCCAATTCCCAATAAAATATAAATGACGGGCGTACTCCATAAGACCGCATTCAAACTAGCAACAAAATCTGCCATCAAGCTTCCCCCTCACTTCAAATTCGAATACATGTATAAAAAGGATTTTGGTCTAATCGAACTATTTCTACAATCGATTTGTCACATTATATGACCTGTAATTATCAATAAGAAGAGGAAGGGAAAAAGAAAAAACGCGGCGTATCGACTACGCTGCGTTTTTCTACAGAGGTAAACTTATGGCAATTGTTATAAAATCTTTCAGCAACAAATAGCCTAGTTCAGTCAAACCGTATATAAAGGATAAAGCAATCACAAAATGATTGAAATGCTTGTCATCATTTGTTCCGTTCATCTTATTCATGTTTCATCACCTCACTGACGCCTGCGGCGGTTCTTCACGGATCCAATGATCATCTTTTCGCCAATCATACGTTTCACCAGTATCAAGATGTAAAGTCTGATTGCCGATTTTCACTGTATTGTGATTGATCCACGTCACTGCTGGGCGGCTGTCCGGGTAATTCCAGTAGATTGTTCTCTTGACAAGTGTTTTTTCATTTACAAGTTCACCTCTGGCTGCATCTAAGCTCAAGGTGTTTTCGGATACATAAGTGTTTAACGTATAGCTGCCGTCCGGCGATTCAACCGATTGGACGAGATTGCCTTTCGGAACGTTTTTTAGTGAAAATAACATCCAATAGATGGCGCCGCCGAAGAAGACCAGCAGGGCAAACATAATAAGCGGGATGTTGCTGCGTGTCTTAATGTGACTCTCTCCCTTTTTTTCTCTCATTTTACTATATATCGGATTCATATGATCTTTACATTTCTTTAAAATTACCTTAATAAAGCAATGATAAGATGAAATAAAGCCAATAAAGGGTGAGGGGAGACAGAAATGGAAAAAACGTATTGTCATTCCGACGAGAAGGACCCAGAAGCGGTCTACTTAACTGTGAGAGGCTATCGAATTAAGCTGTCGCCTGAACAAATGAAACTGATTTCTGCCGTCAGAAAGTAAAAAATACATGATAAAGGCAGCCGCTTGTGCGGCTGCCTTTTTGATTTAAGAATATTTTCTTTTCCGCTGTGCGAAATGCTTTTGAAACCAATCTTTCTTATATAAAAATGCGATGATCTCCAGCCAAAAACCCGGAATCTTTTTGGGGAATATCGGTTTTTTGTAGAGTGCATGATATGCGGATTTTAAGTCGTCCCACTGCGTGCATGTTTTTGTTTGCTCAAATCTCGCAACATCAATCACCCGCACCGCCCCGGTTTTTGTCAATATCAGATTTCGCAAATGAATATCTGACGGGTTCAGTCCGGCTGCCCGGGCGTCAGAAAGCGCTTCTTCAACCTGCTGAATCATGTCATCACTGATTGCAATGCCTTTCTTCAGACAGTTATAAAAGGTTTCACCTTTAATATATTCCATGAGAATAAATGAATCGCCAGTTTCGTAAATGTCAGGATAGAATGCGGACCCGGCTAATTTTTCATAGATCGCTGCTTCTTTGACTGCTGTCGCTCGATATTCCGGAAAAAATACTTTCAGCGCCATTTTTCGACCGCCTTCTGTTAAGGCAAACACATAGGCGCTTCTTCCCTTGCCGATTAGTGTTAATTCCTCGGATTTCTCTTTGACTTTATCAAATCTGCTGTTCTTGCGGTATATGACGGAATGGGCCAGTGCCTCTGCTTTTGTCAGCATTTCATTCACCTTCTTTGCTCTATTTTATGCAGCTGTTTATAGGAAAATCATAAACTGTTCAGGAAAAAGAGCCTAATTCTAGTGTATCTGGTCTTGAAGAAGAAGGCTACTTATAAGCATGAATTGTGATAAAAGTGACATAGAACTTTTAATTTCCATTCTTGAAAAGCGCTTACAAATGGGATAGTATTAATTTTAAATAAAGCGCTTTCGTGAATGATCAAGGGGGAAGAAGCCATGACAAAACAGATTGTGACAGGGATTATCGGTGCAGGCCGCATCGGCAAACTTCATGTTCAAAATATAAGCCGGATTCCTCACATGAAAATAAAAGCAGTCTCTGACATTCAGGCAAGCCGTATAAAAAGCTGGGCCGACAGTCATCAGATTGAATACATAACCTCTGATTATCGTGATTTATTACATGATCCTGATATTGATGCTATTTTTATTTGCTCTCCTACAGCCGTACATGCACAGATGATCAAAGAAGCAGCCGAGGCGAAAAAGCATATATTTTGTGAGAAGCCCGTTAGTTTCTCTCTGGACGAAACGAGTGAAGCGCTTGCGGCTGTCCGGAAACACGGGGTAACACTTCAAGTCGGATTTAACCGCCGCTTTGATCCTCATTTTAAGAAAATCAAAACGATTGTTGAAAATGGTGAAATCGGTACACCTCATTTATTAAAAATCACGTCCCGGGACCCAGAACCCCCGAATATAGATTATGTCCGTACGTCAGGCGGATTGTTTATGGATATGTCGATCCATGATTTTGATATGGCCAGATATATTATGGGAAGCGAAGTGACGGAAGTGTATGCCAAAGGGGCGGCTTTGGTGAATCCTTCTTTTGCGGAGCTGGGTGATATTGATACAGCTGTTATTACACTGACTTTTGAAAACGGTGCCATGGCTGTGATTGATAACAGCCGCCAAGCTGTGTACGGATATGACCAGCGGGTTGAGGTTTTCGGGACGAAAGGCTCTGCAGCGGCTGACAATAGCAGGCCGACAACGGTTGAGGTGTCAACAGCTGATTTTGTGATGAAGGATAAACCGCATTTCTTTTTCCTTGAACGCTATAAGGATTCATATGAGGAGGAGATTCTCCGTTTTGCAGAAGCGATCGGCACAAACCAGGAGACTCCCTGCACCGGCAATGACGGTTTACAGGCCGGAAGGATCGCCAGAGCAGCACAGCAATCGCTTGCTTTTGGCATGCCTGTCAGCATTGAGCACACTGAAAAAATCGCTTTTTAATCTAACAGGATTACAATTCAGCAAGCTTGGGTATATACTCCATTGATACTTTAAGTAGGCGGTGGAGAAAATGAATACAGTACATGCTAAAGGAAATGTTTTGAACAAAATCGGAATTCCTTCTCACATGGTTTGGGGTTATATTGGCGTTGTCATCTTTATGGTTGGAGACGGCCTCGAACAAGGCTGGCTGTCTCCTTTTCTCGTTGATCATGGTCTCAGTATGCAGCAATCCGCATCGTTATTTACCATGTACGGCATTGCTGTCACCATCTCAGCTTGGCTTTCAGGAACGTTTGTCCAAACTTGGGGGCCGAGAAAAACGATGACTGTCGGATTGCTTGCATTTATCCTCGGTTCGGCCGCTTTTATCGGCTGGGCGATTCCTCATATGTATTATCCGGCTCTCTTGGGCAGCTATGCTCTTAGAGGCTTGGGATATCCGCTGTTTGCATACTCTTTTCTCGTATGGGTGTCATACAGCACCTCTCAAAATATTCTCGGCAAAGCCGTCGGCTGGTTTTGGTTTATGTTTACGTGCGGCCTTAACGTGCTCGGTCCGTTCTATTCCAGCTATGCAGTTCCGGCCTTTGGAGAAATCAATACGCTTTGGAGCGCTTTACTGTTTGTGGCGGCAGGCGGAATTCTTGCCTTATTTTTTAACAAAGATAAATTTACTCCGATACAAAAACAAGATCAGCCGAAATGGAAAGAACTGTCGAAGGCATTTACGATTATGTTTGAAAACCCAAAGGTAGGCATCGGCGGAGTGGTCAAGACGATTAATGCGATAGGACAATTTGGATTTGCCATCTTTCTTCCTACTTATTTAGCACGATACGGGTATTCGGTTTCGGAATGGCTGCAAATATGGGGGACGCTGTTTTTTGTGAATATTGTGTTTAATATCATTTTCGGTGCAGTCGGAGATAGACTTGGCTGGCGCAATACGGTCATGTGGTTTGGCGGTGTCGGATGCGGTATTTTTACGCTGGCGCTGTATTACACGCCTCAGCTGATCGGGCATCAGTATTGGGTGCTCATGATTATCGCCTGCTGCTACGGCGCGGCTTTAGCAGGGTACGTTCCATTAAGCGCGCTTTTGCCGACGCTTGCACCTGATAATAAAGGTGCTGCCATGTCAGTGTTGAATTTGGGATCTGGTTTATGTGCGTTTATCGCGCCGGGCATCGTGAGTCTTTTCATTGGGCCGCTCGGTGCAGGCGGCGTGATTTGGATCTTTGCGGCATTGTATTTTTTCAGTGCCTTTCTGACGCGATTCTTGACAATTTCTGAGCAAAGCACAGATGTGTATACGGAGGAACGGTTTGTCAGGGAAAATGTGCAGACAAATTTTGATAAAACGGTTAAGCAGTAGCCTCTTTGGTCAAACTAATCATAAACGTGTGCAAAGAGGTGTAGAGGGTGAAACGATTCAGCACGGCGTATCTTTTGCTGGGCATTCTTTGCTCAGCGGCAGTATTTTTAATAGGAGCTCCTTCCCGCGCACTTGGCGCGGAAGTGGAGCACTATGATTCGCTGCAGGTGCATGTGCAGCTTGAAAAGGTGTATTTGGACGGCGATGTCAGCATTGAGCATAGGCATGAAAAAGTGTTTTCTATGGATGATTTTTGGGCAGCTTATGCCGGATGGACGCTTGTGGAACAAAAAAAGGGATATGTGCTCTTCCGGAAGCAAATGGACGATATATCTCCGCTCAGCAAGGTCAACGGGTATATCGGTGTATCGGATAATGGAGTGATTTCCACTTTTCATGGGCGGCCTGAGCCAGCTTCCGAACCAATTCAGTCTTTTTTTCAAATTGATTTAGAAAGGCTGGAAAGCCATATGCAAAAAAATCTGCTGAAAGGCATTCCATTTCGGACAAAAGCGGAGTTTGAGGATGTCATCGAACATATGAAGACATACAGCGGGTAACGTCCGCTGATTGAAGACATGTATTCATGTCTTTTTTTTCGTGAAAGAATGAGAGAGAAGCGAACATATGTTAACTTTTCTATAAGACTTTGGCTGTTTTTATGGTACAATGAAGAACAGTCAAAGAGGTGAATTTGCGTGATTGAATTTGTTAAAGGGACGATTGATTATGTATCTCCCCAATATATTGTCATAGAGAACGGCGGCATCGGCTATCAGATTTTCACGCCGAATCCGTTTATATATAAGGAGAGAAGCCAGGAAACGATTTTTACATACCATCATATCAGAGAGGATGCTTTTTCGCTTTACGGTTTTTCAACAAGAGAGGAGAAGGCGCTCTTTACAAAGCTGTTAAACGTGACCGGAATTGGCCCGAAAGGAGCACTTGCCATCTTGGGCTCGGGTGATCCCGGAGCGGTCATCCAAGCAATTGAAAATGAAGATGAAGCTTTTTTGGTCAAGTTTCCTGGAGTAGGAAAGAAAACCGCACGCCAGATAATTCTAGATTTAAAAGGAAAGCTGGCAGATGTTGTGCCTGAAATGATTGAAAATCTGTTTAATCATGAAGAAAGGCTTGAAAAGCAAACAGCGGAAACGGCTCTTGAAGAAGCACTTGAAGCCCTCAGGGTTCTCGGATATGCTGAAAAAGAAATCAAAAATGTGCTTCCTCACCTTAAAGAAGAAATTGGGCTGACAACAGACCAATATGTGAAAAAAGCATTACAAAAACTATTAAAGTAAGGTGATGTTCATGGATGAACGGCTCGTCTCAAGTGAAGCAGACAACCATGAATCAGTGATAGAGCAAAGCCTGAGGCCGCAAAATCTGGCACAGTATATCGGGCAGCATAAGGTAAAAGAAAATTTGCGCGTGTTTATAGATGCGGCGAAAATGAGACAGGAGACGCTGGATCATGTTCTTCTGTACGGGCCGCCCGGACTCGGAAAAACAACGCTTGCTTCGATTGTTGCTAATGAAATGGGAGTGGAATTGCGGACGACATCAGGGCCTGCGATTGAAAGGCCTGGTGATTTGGCTGCTATATTAACGGCGCTGGAACCGGGAGATGTATTATTTATTGATGAAATACATAGGCTGCACAGATCGATCGAAGAGGTGCTTTATCCTGCAATGGAAGACTTTTGCCTGGACATTGTGATTGGCAAAGGCCCATCTGCCCGCTCGGTTCGGCTCGACCTTCCGCCTTTTACGCTGGTAGGAGCCACGACGAGGGTGGGGCTTTTGACGGCTCCTTTAAGAGACAGATTCGGCGTCATGTCTCGCCTTGAGTACTATACACAAGAAGAACTGACGGATATTGTCACAAGAACCGCTGATGTATTCGAGGTTGAGATTGATAAACCGTCGGCGCTTGAAATTGCAAGAAGATCGAGAGGGACGCCCCGCGTGGCGAACCGCCTGCTGAGAAGGGTGCGCGATTTCGCCCAAGTGCTGGGTGACAGCAGGATTACGGAAGACATTTCTCAGAATGCGCTGGAGCGGCTTCAGGTTGACCGCCTCGGTTTGGATCATATTGATCATAAGCTGCTGATGGGCATGATCGAAAAATTCAACGGCGGCCCAGTAGGCCTTGATACGATTTCAGCTACCATCGGCGAGGAACCGCATACGATTGAAGACGTATATGAACCATATCTGCTGCAAATTGGATTTATACAAAGAACGCCGCGTGGAAGGATCGTGACACCGGCCGTTTATCATCATTTCCAAATGGAGGCTCCCCGATATGACTGAATTTCCTAAGATCATTATGATTCTTGGTGCTGTTTTGCTTATTATCGGAGCAGTTTTGCATTTTGTCGGCAAGATGCCGGGAGATATTTTTGTAAAAAAAGGAAATGTCACGTTTTTCTTCCCGGTTGTCACTTGTATTATTATAAGTGTGGTATTATCAATTTTGCTTAATCTTTTTGGCAGAATGAAATAACAAAAGACTAGAATAAAGGTGAAATCATCATGAAAGTCGATTTATTTGATTTTGAACTACCAGAACGTTTAATTGCACAAGTACCGTTGGAGCAGCGTGATGCTTCAAGGCTGATGGTGCTCGATAAACATACAGGGCAGCTTACTGACAGCTCGTTTAAACACATTATCAGCTTCTTTAACGAAGGCGATTGTCTAGTCCTGAACAATACCCGGGTACTGCCTGCGCGGTTATTCGGCACAAAAGAGGATACCGGCGCGAAAGTGGAACTTCTTTTGTTGAAACAGGAAACCGGTGATAAATGGGAAACACTTGCCAAACCGGCGAAACGGGTGAAAAAAGGAACTGTTGTCACATTTGGAGACGGAAGATTGAAGGCAATCTGCACGGAAGAGCTTGAGCACGGCGGCAGAAAGATGGAATTTCAATATGACGGTATTTTCTACGAGGTGCTTGAATCCCTTGGAGAGATGCCGCTCCCTCCATATATCAAAGAACAGCTTGATGACAAAGAGCGCTACCAGACAGTATATTCAAAAGAAATCGGCTCTGCTGCTGCGCCTACAGCTGGCCTTCATTTCACGGAAGAAATCTTACAGCAGCTGAAAGACAAAGGCGTGCAAATTGAGTTCATCACACTGCACGTAGGCCTTGGAACGTTTCGCCCTGTGAGTGCCGATGAAGTGGAAGAGCATAATATGCATGCAGAGTTTTATCAAATGTCAGAAGAAACGGCTGCAGCCTTAAACAAAGTAAGAGAAAATGGCGGTCGGATCATTTCTGTCGGCACGACCTCGACACGCACGCTTGAGACGATTGCCGGGGAACATGACGGGCAATTTAAAGCATCAAGCGGCTGGACATCTATTTTTATTTATCCGGGCTATGAATTTAAAGCCATTGACGGAATGATTACAAACTTCCATTTGCCGAAATCGTCATTGATTATGCTGGTCAGCGCGCTTGCTGGAAGAGAAAACATTCTGCGTGCCTATAACCATGCAGTCGAAGAGGAATACCGTTTCTTCAGCTTCGGAGACGCGATGCTGATTATATAATTTGAGAACAGGAGGCCTCATCAAAAGTGGCTGAACAACCAATACGCTATGAATTTATAAAAGAATGCAAACAAACAGGAGCGCGGCTGGGCAAAGTGCATACGCCTCACGGCTCCTTCGAAACGCCGGTTTTTATGCCGGTCGGCACACTGGCGACAGTCAAAACAATGTCGCCTGAAGAGCTGAAAGCAATGGATGCAGGCATCATTTTGAGCAACACTTATCATCTATGGCTTCGTCCGGGCCAAGACATTGTCAAAGAAGCGGGCGGGCTCCATAAATTTATGAACTGGGACCGCGCAATTTTAACAGATTCAGGCGGTTTTCAGGTCTTTTCTTTAAGCAAGTTTCGTAATATAGAGGAAGAGGGTGTCCATTTCCGCAATCATCTAAATGGAGACAAGCTGTTTTTATCTCCGGAAAAAGCGATGGAGATCCAAAACGCACTCGGCTCTGATATTATGATGGCGTTTGATGAATGCCCGCCATACCCGGCGGAGTACGACTACATGAAGAGGTCAGTTGAACGGACAAGCCGTTGGGCGGAACGCTGCCTGAATGCCCACAATCGTCAGGATGAACAAGGGCTGTTTGGTATTGTACAAGGCGGAGAATATGAAGATCTGCGGACACAAAGTGCGAAGGACTTGATTTCCCTTGATTTTCCGGGATATGCTATAGGCGGATTGTCTGTAGGTGAACCGAAGGATGTCATGAACCGTGTACTCGAATTTACAACACCGCTCTTGCCGAAGGATAAACCGAGATATCTGATGGGAGTAGGTTCTCCGGATGCACTGATCGACGGAGCGATCCGCGGGGTCGATATGTTTGACTGTGTGCTGCCTACACGGATTGCAAGAAACGGCACAGTGTTTACTGCTGAAGGACGACTCAATATGAAAAATGCGAAATTTGAAAGAGACTTCCGTCCGATTGATGAAGAGTGTGATTGCTATACATGTAAAAACTACACTCGCGCGTACATTAGGCACTTGATTCGCTGCAATGAAACATTCGGCCTTCGATTAACAACTTACCATAACCTTCATTTTCTGTTACACTTAATGGAGCAGGTAAGACAGGCTATTCGCGAGGATCGTCTGGGTGATTTCAGAGAAGAGTTCTTTGAGCGTTACGGCTATAACAAGCCAAATGCGAAAAGCTTCTAAATAAACATAACAGGCTTACAGAAAGGGGTGAAAATGATGACTGGCACTTTAGGTACATTGGTTCCTATTATTTTAATGTTTGCGGTCCTTTACTTCTTGCTGATTCGTCCTCAGCAAAAGCAGCAAAAGGCTGTACGCCAAATGCAAGAGGAACTGAAAAAAGGCGATTCAGTAGTGACAATCGGGGGATTGCACGGTACTGTTGACTCTATCGACGAAAGCAAAGTCGTAATTAAGACTGGTGATAACACACGTCTTACGTTCGACCGCCGCGCGATCAGAGAAGTTTCTGCTGCTGAATAACAGCAGGAGCTATACATAGCAAACAAAAAAGAGCGGGCAAGTGAGCCCGCTCTTTTTTTATGTGGAAGACCTGTTTCCCCTCATGTTCACGCCGAAAATCCCGCCCAGCATGCACACCCCTAAAAATCCCAGATGGAAGATCAGCTGTTCTGCTGTAAATGTCTTTCCGAATCCTAAATACTGAAACAATAAGATAATCAGAGAAAAACTTAAGGCAGTCAATGCTCCAATCATCCAGCCTCTTTCCTTGCCTTTCCCGCCTGAAATGAACCCGCCGATAAATAAAGAGAGAAATGAGATAGCTGTGATCAGCCAGTTAAATGATGATTCTTCCAGCGAGGTTGCGGTCAATAAAAGTGAAACCGCCAAACTTGTCAGGAGCATGGCTGCAAATATGGCGATTAAGCCGTAAAGAATGCCTTTTCCAACTTGTTTCGTCTCCTCCATGATTGTCTCCTTTCTGCCTGTATTAAAAGGCTTCTGTTCTTTTGGCACAAAGCCGTCAGACATGCTGATGGCTCGTCTTTGTAAAAATGTATTCCCTTATCCCATGAATTAGACGTAAAAGCTTTGTGAAATGCAATCGGTTTTTCTTACATAAATTGATCATTTTGTTGCAACCTATAATGAGTTGGAGGTGCATGATGGAAGAGCTTCTCACTATTGCGTTTCGCACAGTCGTATTGTATTTTGTGATATTGATCATTTTTCGTCTCATGGGCAAGCGGGAGATCGGAGAGCTTAGTATATTAGATCTCGTTGTCTTTATCATGATGGCTGAAATTGCCGTTTTAGCCATAGAAAACGTAGACGATCATCTATTTCATACCATTTTGCCAATGCTTGTATTAATGATCATTCAAGTGACTTTGGCATACTTTTCTTTAAAAAACCGAAAAGTCCGCCAGCTTCTTGACGGTAAGCCGACCATAATTATCAAATATGGAAAAATTGACGAAGACGCCATGAAATCACAGCGTTATAATTTTGATGATTTAATGGTTCAGCTCAGAGAAAATAGCATCGACAGAGTAGCTGACGTATCATTTGCTATTTTAGAGCCGTCGGGCAAACTGACTATTGTAAAGAAAGAAAACAGCGGAGAGCATCGACAGCTCGAAATGCCGCTCATTATAGACGGCTTCATTCAAACAGAAAACCTGTCCAGAATCAGTAAAGATAAAAAATGGCTGCTCGAAAGTTTGCAAAAACACGGATACACAAACCCTTCAGATATTTCTTTTTGCTCGTTTACAGACGGAGAATTATTTATTGATGAAAAAGATGGGCACCGCCCGTAACCGTTATCGGACGATTAGACGTCCGATAATGGGAATGCGGCGAAGCTCATCTTTTTTAATTAAACGGAAAACGAGCAGGAGGATTATATAAATGGCGGCGCTCACCGCAATCCATCCGGCTAGATTGACAGCCTCAGATGCTCCAAAGCTTATATATTGTTTGATGGCGGAGCTGATAAATCCGCAAATTACAATAACAGCGAAGCTGAGCGCATACTCCTTGATTTTGATGCTGATCGGCAGCACTTTGCTTACGGTTGCTGCGTGCAATAGCGTGACGAGCACCATGCCTGTCACAATGGCTAATGCCGCGCCCATAATGCCAAGAGAAGGCCTTGTGGCAAGGACAAAAATAAGGCCTGTTTTGACAAGCGCTCCGATTAAGCTGTTCATCATCGCAGCTCCAGCCAAATTAAGCGCCTGCAGCACAGCTTGAAGCGGGCCTTGGAAATAATAAAGCAGAAAAAATGGGGCCATTACTTTTATAAATACAGCTGCGCCTGAGGAACCGTACATCACTCTCATCAGCTCATCTGCAAATACAAATAAAATAACAACTGAAATGCCTCCGCTGAGCAGACAGAGACGCATCGCCTGTTCCAAGCGGTATTCCACCACCTGCAATTTTTTCTGCTCCATTCCTTCACTGATCGCAGGAACAAGCGCGGTCGACAAAGAATATGTAATAAAGCTGGGCAGAGTCAGCAGCGTCATGGCAAAGCCGGTCAGTTCCCCGTATTGCTTTGTTGCGGCAACTGTTGCCACACCGGCGATGGCAAGGCTTTGAGCGACGACGATTGGCTCGAAAAACCAAGAGAGGTTTCCGATAAAGCGGCTCCCGGTTGTTGGAAGGGACACGCTCATTAATTGGGTAAAGGTTTGTTTTCCGTTTTTAATTGACTGGAAAAAATGCTTTCTGATTTTAATTGTCTTTTTATACTTAAAGCAAACGAATAAATAAAGAAGTGATGCCAGCTCCCCTGCCACTGAGGATAGCATTGCCCCCGCTGCAGCATATTCAATTCCGTAAGGGAGAAAAATCGTTGTGCAGACAGCCACGAGTGAAATGCGGACGACCTGTTCAAGGACTTGTGACATAGCAAGCGGGTTCATATTCTGTTTTCCTTGAAAGTATCCCCTCAGCACACTCGATATAGCAATAATCGGCACTACCGGCGTAATGGCCAGGAGCGGATACAGTGTTCGCTTATCTGTCAGCATCGTTTCAGCCATAACCGGGGCGAAAAACAGAAACAGCGGTGTAAAGATGAGGCTGAGCACTCCCGTGATGGTCAGAGACATGACTAAAATATTTTTCGTTTTTTGATGATCTCCGCGCGCACTGGCTTCAGCGACTAGCTTGCTGATCGCGACCGGCAGACCGAATTGAGTTAATGTAGTGGCCAAGAAGAAGGTAGGCGCCGCCATCATGTAAAGCCCGACTCCTTCTTCACCGATAAAACGGGCGATAACCACCCGGTTGACAAACCCGAGCATTCTTGTAACCATTCCTGCTGCGATAAGGATAAGAGTGCCCTTTAAAAACGTCTGTTTCGCCATTTTTACCCCCTGCCTTCTCAAACTACCTGGAATCATATACAATAAAGATATGCGTATATATCGTCCAAGCATGACAAGTCTTCTTGAAAAACAATAAAAAAGGAGCGTGGAATTCGTGGAGAAGCATCCAGCCGATCTATATAAAGACCACGTCAGGCCGTTTCTTTACAGCAAACTGGAAGAGTTTAAGATTCTCGGGTATGATGATGTTGAACTCGAAAGTTTGTGGTCATACTTAACAGATAAGAAGTGGAAAAAGAAAACGGAACTGAACATTTATGAACTGGCGAGTGATATTTTATCAGTGAAAATTGGCGAATTTATGAACTATGCAACCGTTGAGTCATTTAAAACGTCTAATTGGCTGGGCAGTGAAGAGGGCCAGGAAGCATTGGAAGAACTGCTGAGATAGCAGGTTGATTCGCACAGGTTTAAGGGAGGATATACATAATGAAAAAAGGACGCTTGATTGCGTTTTTCCTTTTCGTTCTATTGATCGGCACGGGCTTGGGCTACTTTACGAAGCCTGCCGCTAACAATATTACGTTAGGATTGGATTTGCAAGGCGGATTTGAGGTGCTGTATGATGTACAGCCTGTAAAAAAAGGTGACAAAATCACAAAAGACGTTCTGGTCAGCACAGTAGAGGCATTGAACCGCCGGGCCAATGTTCTCGGTGTCAGCGAACCGAACATCCAAATTGAAGGGAATAACCGGATTCGCGTTCAGCTCGCTGGTGTGACAAACCAAAACAGAGCGCGTGAAATTTTGGCGACTGAAGCGCAGCTTTCTTTCAGAGATACGAATGACAAAGAATTGCTGAATGGCTCTGACCTCGTCGAAAACGGAGCTAAACAAACGTATGACGCCAAAACAAATGAACCGATTGTCAGCATTAAACTAAAAGATGCTGATAAATTCGGCGAAGTGACCAAAAAGGTCATGAAAATGGCGCCGAACAACCAGCTTGTTATTTGGATGGATTATGAAAAAGGGGATTCCTTTAAAAAAGAGGTTCAAAAAGAGCACCCTAAATATGTATCCGCCCCAAATGTAAGTCAGGAATTAAACACAACTGACGTTACAATTGAAGGGCAATTTACGGTTCAAGAAGCAAAAGATTTAGCCAGCATTTTAAACGCAGGCGCACTTCCTGTGAAACTGACTGAAAAATATTCAACATCAGTAGGCGCACAATTCGGCCAGCAGGCTCTCCATGATACGGTGTTTGCCGGTATTGTCGGTATCGCAATTATTTTCTTATTTATGCTTTTCTATTACCGTCTGCCGGGATTAATCGCGGTGATTACGCTATCTGTTTATATCTACATTACACTCCAGATCTTTGACTGGATGAATGCCGTACTCACGCTTCCGGGAATTGCCGCTCTCATTTTAGGTGTCGGGATGGCTGTTGACGCCAACATTATTACCTATGAGCGGATTAAAGAAGAGCTCAAGCTAGGAAAGTCAGTCCGCTCTGCCTTCCGTTCAGGAAACAGACGGTCATTTGCGACGATTTTTGATGCGAATATTACAACCATTATTGCAGCGGTTGTGCTCTTTATCTTTGGGACAAGCTCTGTTAAAGGGTTTGCGACAATGCTGATCCTATCGATTTTGACAAGCTTTATCACTGCCGTTTTCTTATCGAGATTTCTCCTCGCTCTCCTTGTGGAAAGCAGATGGCTTGATCGGAAAAAAGGCTGGTTTGGTGTCAATAAGAAACATATCATGGATATTCAGGATACGGATGAAAATACAGAGCCGCATACGCCATTCCAAAAATGGGATTTCACGAGCAAACGCAAATACTTCTTTATTTTCTCCAGTGCAGTCACGGTTGCCGGGATTATTATCCTGCTTGTGTTCAGGCTGAATCTTGGCATTGACTTTGCTAGCGGTGCACGGATTGAAGTGCAAAGCGACCATAAGCTGACAACAGAGCAAGTTGAGAAGGATTTTGAATCTCTGGGTATGGACCCTGATACTGTAGTTCTGTCAGGCGAAAAGAGCAATATCGGTGTTGCCCGTTTTGTCGGGGTGCCAGATAAAGAAACCATAGCAAAAGTAAAAACGTATTTTAAAGACAAATACGGATCAGAGCCAAATGTCAGCACAGTTTCACCGACAGTCGGTAAGGAGCTGGCAAGAAATGCGCTGTACGCAGTTGCTATAGCTTCTATTGGCATCATTATTTACGTTTCAATCCGATTCGAATACAAAATGGCGATTGCTGCCATCGCCTCATTGCTATATGACGCATTCTTTATCGTCACGTTCTTCAGTATTACAAGGCTTGAGGTAGATGTTACGTTCATCGCGGCCATCTTGACGATAATCGGGTATTCCATTAACGATACAATCGTTACATTTGACAGGGTCCGCGAGCATATGAAAAAGCGCAAGCCGAAAACATTTGCCGATCTGAACCATATTGTAAACCTGAGCCTGCAGCAAACCTTTACACGTTCAATTAACACTGTATTAACTGTTGTGATTGTTGTTGTGACATTGCTGATCTTTGGAGCATCTTCTATTACTAACTTCTCAATTGCTTTATTGGTCGGGCTGTTAACAGGCGTTTATTCTTCTCTATACATTGCCGCACAAATTTGGCTTGCATGGAAAGGAAGAGAACTGAAAAAAGATTCGGCGCAATAAAAAATATCAGGCTGTCCTCTGCAGGGCAGCCTGTTTTTTGAAGTTTCATTGAACTTAAAATAGACATTTGCTATAATGAAATACGCTTACATTTAAACATATATATGGTATTAAAAGTGTTTATGACTGGTTTTCAGATATGTAGGAGGGTTTATATATGAGGGTTCGCGAATCAGAGCTGCCGGGCATAGGACAAAAAGTTGAAATGATTACTAGAAACCGTGATAAAATTTCAATTATCATTCATCATGACGGACGAAGAGAGCTTTACTATTTTGACGAAAACGACCATGAGGAATGTGTTGCCTCCGTGCAGTTTGATGACGCTGAAGCAAGGCAAATGTCTGCAATTCTTGGCGGAATGGCATATAAACCGAAAGCGTTAGAACAGGTCGAGTCAGCCCTTGATGATTTGATTATAGAGTGGTGTAAAGCAGAGGCGGGAGCGCCTGCCATTCATCAGACGATTGGTGATTTGAATGTGGGTCAGGAATATCATGTAACGGTCATTGCAATTGTAAAAAAGAATCAGGATAAACAACTGAATCCGAGCTCTGAAACAGTCATTGACGAAGGCGATACACTTGTGATTTCCGGTGAGGGAACCGGACTGAAGAGGCTGATCTGGGAAAAATTAACAGCAAAGGGAGCTTAACCTAGTGTTAAGCCATGTTTAAAACCAGTCTTGATGGGGAAAGTTACCTCAATAAGAAGTTTGGGGGAAAAGAGAATGAATAAACAATGGACCATTATTTTCGCACTTATTTTCACCTTAATTGTCGCTATTTTCGCAGTCATTAATGTTCGATCCGTAGAAGTTGATTACCTGTTTGGAAGATCAGAATGGCCGCTCATTCTTGTTATTTTGGGCTCAGTTTTAATGGGAGCGCTGATCGTATTTTCTGTCGGCATTTTTCAGGTAATGAAATTGAAGCGGGAAATAAAAACCTTGCGGAAAGAAAATAGAACAGCAATACATAAACAAGAGGATACTCATCTTGCTGATCAGACTGACACACAGGATGCATCAGCCATGATTGAGAAAAAAGACTAGTTTTCGAATATTATTTGAAACCCCTCAGCCTGCTCTAGTATAATAGGGTGGTTGAGGGGTGAATTTATGTTAGCGTCAAAAATGCGATGGGAAATCCAGCGACCAGATCAGGATAAGGTCAAATCACTCACAGAACAATTGCATATAACACCTCTTGTTGCGTCCCTGCTTGTAAAAAGAGGCTTTGATACGGCAGAAAGCGCTAGGCTGTTTTTACATACAAAGGATGCCGATTTTTATGATCCTTTTGAAATGAAAGGCATGAAAGAAGCGGCAGATCGAATAAAACAGGCGATTTCACAACAAGAAAAGATTATGATATATGGCGATTATGACGCCGATGGGGTTACAAGTACGTCAGTGATGCTTCACACGCTGCAAAAACTGTCGGCTCAAGTTGATTTTTATATACCTGACCGTTTTAAAGAAGGATATGGACCTAATGAACAGGCGTTTCGTTCGATTAAAGATCGGGGCTTCTCTTTGATCATTACGGTTGATACAGGAATTGCCGCTGTGCATGAAGCGAAGGTGGCAAAGGAACTCGGACTGGATGTCATCATTACCGATCATCATGAACCGGGACCGGAGCTTCCGGATGTCCATGCGATCGTCCACCCGAAGCAGCCTGGCTGCACTTACCCGTTTAAAGAGCTTGCCGGGGTTGGAGTCGCGTTTAAGCTTGCCCACGCTTTATTGGGTGAACTTCCTGATGAACTGCTTGACCTGGCGGCTATCGGCACCATTGCCGATCTAGTCCCGCTGCATGACGAAAACAGATTAATTGCAACACTAGGACTTGAAAGGCTTCGACGGACAAATCGGCTCGGCTTAAAAGAGCTGATTAAGCTGTCAGGCGGAGACATCGGAGAAGCGAACGAAGAAACAGTCGGATTTCAGCTCGCACCAAGGCTGAATGCCGTCGGAAGAATCGAACAGGCGGATCCCGCTGTTCATTTGCTTATGTCAGAGGATTCGTTTGAAGCGGAAGAGCTTGCCGCAGAAATTGACCAGCTGAACAAAGAGCGCCAAAAAATGGTCAGCAAAATGACGGATGAAGCGATTGAAATGGTTGAACAGCAAGGGCTCGATCAAACTGCAATTGTCGTGGCCAAAGCTGGATGGAACCCGGGAGTCGTCGGGATTGTGGCTTCAAAGCTTGTGGACCGCTTCTACCGACCGGCCATTGTTCTTGGCATTGATGAAGAAAAGGGAATCGCTAAAGGTTCGGCCCGAAGCATCAGAGGCTTTAATTTATTTGAGAGCCTTTCTGAATGCAGAGATATTCTTCCTCATTTCGGCGGCCATCCAATGGCTGCGGGGATGACGCTGAAAGCTGAAGATGTGCCGGATTTGCGAAGCAGGCTGAACGAAATAGCGGACAATACGCTTACGGAAGAGGATTTTATTCCCGTACAGGAAGTCGACCTTGTCTGCAGCGTCGAGGACATTACAGTTGAAAGCATCGCAGAAATGAACATGCTGTCTCCTTTTGGCATGCTTAACCCGAAACCGCACGTTCTCGTAGAAAACGCAGTACTGGAAGATGTCCGCAAGATAGGGGCAAATAAAACTCATGTCAAAATGACGATCAGAAACGAGTCGTCCCAGCTTGATTGCGTCGGTTTTAATAAAGGCGAGCTTCAAGAAGGCATCGTACCGGGTTCAAGAATTTCCATTGTCGGTGAGATGTCAATCAACGAATGGAACAATCGAAAAAAGCCGCAGCTTATGATAAAGGATGCCGCTGTTTCTGAATGGCAGCTGTTTGATTTAAGGGGAAAACGGACGTGGGAAGACACAGTTTCCGCCCTTCCATCTGCTAAACGGGCCATTGTCTCTTTCAAAGAAGACTCAACAACATTACTTCAAACTGAAGACCTTCGCCGAGAAGTGCACGTCATCAGTTCTAAAGATCAAGCAAAGGCGTTTGACCTCGATGGTGCATATATTGTATTACTGGATCCGCCGCCTTCGCTGGACATGCTCGCCCGTTTGCTGGAAGGCAAGGCGCCTGAGCGGATATATTTTATTTTTCTCAATCATGAGGACCACTTTTTATCAACTTTTCCCGCAAGAGACCACTTTAAATGGTATTATGCGTTCTTGCTGAAAAGAGGCGCTTTTGACGTGAAAAAACACGGTTCAGAGCTTGCAAAACATAAAGGCTGGTCCGTTGAAACAATCAATTTCATGACAAAGGTGTTTTTTGATCTCGGTTTTGTTAAAATAGAGAATGGTGTGCTGTCTGTTGTGAGCGGAGCAAAGAAACGCGACTTAACAGACTCACAAACATATCAGGCGAAACAGCAGCTGATGGAACTGGATCAAAAGCTGAATTATTCTTCTGCTGAAGAGCTGAAGGAATGGCTGAATAAGCTGATGAAACAAGATTCAGAGGCTTATGAAAGTACGAGGAGGACATAAAACAGATGGATTTAAAACAATACGTAACAATTGTACCGGATTACCCGAAAGAGGGCGTGCAATTTAAAGATATTACGACACTGATGGATAAAGGCGATGTATACCGCTATGCCACAGATCAAATTGTTGAATATGCGAAAGAAAAGCAAATTGATTTGGTCGTTGGCCCTGAAGCGCGCGGCTTTATTATCGGCTGTCCCGTTGCTTACGCGCTTGGCGTAGGTTTTGCGCCGGTCCGCAAAGAAGGCAAGTTGCCTCGTGAAGTAATCAAAGTGGATTATGGCTTGGAATACGGAAAAGACGTATTAACGATCCACAAAGATGCGATTAAGCCTGGTCAGCGTGTGCTTATTACAGATGACCTGCTTGCGACAGGCGGCACAATTGAAGCGACAATCAAACTTGTTGAAGAACTTGGCGGCGTTGTTGCTGGTATCGCTTTCTTAATCGAGCTTTCTTACCTTGACGGCAGAAATAAGCTCGAAGATTACGACATCTTAACATTGATGAAATACTAAGGATAACCGCATAACGAAAAAGCACTCCATGTCAGGGTGCTTTTTTCCTATTGTTTTGCATTTATTTTATATAATATTTGGCTATTTGAACTTCTGCTCTTTACATCTTTCGTTTTTTTCTTGATAATAAACTACAATACAGTTTACATTTTAAAAAAGGTGATTCCATGGCGAACGAACAAGTATTGACTGCCGAGCAAGTTATAGATAAAGCGCGCAGCTATCTATCTGATGAGCATATCGCATTTGTCGAAAAAGCATATCTGTACGCTGAAGATGCTCATCGCGAGCAATACCGCAAATCGGGCGAGCCATATATTATTCATCCGATTCAGGTTGCGGGGATTCTCGTCGATCTTGAAATGGACCCTTCCACAATCGCGGGCGGATTTTTGCACGATGTCGTGGAAGATACAGATGTGACGCTCGATGACCTGAAAGAAGCATTTTCCGAAGAAGTGGCAATGCTTGTAGACGGCGTAACGAAACTCGGCAAAATTAAATATAAATCTCAAGAGGAACAGCAGGCGGAAAATCATCGCAAAATGTTTGTCGCTATGGCTCAAGATATCAGGGTCATATTGATCAAGCTGGCGGATCGTCTTCACAATATGCGGACACTGAAACATCTGCCTCAGGAAAAACAGCGGAGAATCTCCAATGAAACGCTGGAAATTTTTGCTCCTTTGGCGCATCGTCTCGGGATTTCAAAAATTAAGTGGGAATTGGAAGATACGGCGCTCCGTTATTTGAACCCTCAACAATATTACAGAATTGTCAACCTCATGAAGAAGAAACGTGCAGAACGTGAGCTTTATGTTGATGAGGTTGTCAATGAAGTGAAGAAACGTGTCGAAGAAGTAAATATCAAGGCTGACTTCTCGGGACGCCCGAAACATATTTACAGCATTTATCGAAAAATGGTGCTGCAAAATAAGCAATTCAATGAAATTTACGATTTGCTGGCTGTCCGTATTCTTGTGAACAGCATAAAGGACTGCTACGCGGTGCTTGGCATCATTCACACATGCTGGAAACCGATGCCCGGCAGATTCAAAGATTATATCGCAATGCCGAAGCCGAATATGTATCAATCGCTTCATACAACGGTTATTGGGCCTAAAGGCGATCCGCTTGAAGTGCAGATCCGCACCTTTGAAATGCATGAAATAGCGGAATACGGGGTTGCGGCTCACTGGGCTTATAAAGAAGGAAAAGCAGCCAATGAAGGTGCAACCTTTGAGAAAAAGCTTTCTTGGTTCCGTGAAATTTTAGAATTTCAAAATGAATCGACAGATGCAGAAGAATTTATGGAATCGCTCAAAATTGATTTGTTCTCTGATATGGTGTATGTCTTTACGCCAAAAGGAGATGTAATCGAGCTTCCGTCCGGTTCTGTTCCGATTGATTTTTCTTACCGGATTCACTCTGAAATCGGCAATAAAACAATCGGTGCCAAAGTAAACGGAAAAATGGTTACGCTTGACCATAAGCTTCGGACAGGTGATATCGTTGAAATTCTCACCTCTAAGCATTCCTACGGTCCGAGCCAGGATTGGGTGAAGCTTGCCCAAACATCCCAAGCGAAGCATAAAATCCGTCAATTCTTTAAGAAACAGCGGCGTGAAGAAAATGTCGAAAAAGGCCGTGAGTTGGTCGAAAAAGAAATTAAAAACCTGGATTTTGAATTGAAGGATGTTTTAACGCCGGAGAATATTCAAAAGGTTGCTGACAAATTTAATTTCTCAAATGAAGAGGATATGTACGCGGCGGTCGGTTACAACGGCATTACGGCTCTGCAGGTGGCGAACCGCCTAACAGAAAAAGAGAGAAAGCAGCGCGATCAGGAAGAACAGGAAAAGATCGTTCAGGAAGTTACTGGGGAACCTAAGCCGTACCCGCAAGGAAGAAAACGGGAAGCTGGCGTTCGTGTCAAGGGCATCGACAACCTCCTTGTCCGTTTATCAAAATGCTGCAATCCTGTGCCAGGTGATGATATTGTCGGCTTTATCACAAAAGGCAGAGGGGTTTCGGTCCATCGCGAAGACTGTCCGAATGTCAAAACGAATGAAGCCCAAGAGCGGCTGATCCCGGTAGAGTGGGAGCATGAGTCACAGGTTCAAAAGCGCAAAGAATACAATGTTGAGATAGAGATTCTTGGGTATGACCGCCGCGGATTGCTGAACGAGGTGCTGCAGGCAGTGAATGAAACGAAAACAAATATTTCATCTGTCTCTGGCAAATCGGATCGCAATAAAGTGGCAACCATTCATATGGCGATTTTTATTCAGAATATCAATCACTTGCACAAAGTCGTCGAGCGTATTAAACAGATTAGAGATATCTACTCTGTGCGCCGCGTCATGAACTAAAGGGGTTAGAAAATGAGATTAGTTGTTCAGCGAGTAACAGAAGCAAGCGTTACAGTGGACGAAGAGGTCGTCGGCCAAATTGGACAAGGCCTCATGGTGCTGGTCGGCATCACTCATGATGATACAGAAGATGATGCAGCTTATTTAGCCGATAAAGTTGTCAATCTCCGTATTTTCGATGACAGTGAAGGAAAAATGAATCTGTCTCTTGTAGATATAGGAGGAGAGATTTTATCCGTCTCACAGTTTACGCTTTATGGAGATACGAAAAAAGGGCGCCGGCCGAACTACATGAACGCGGCCAAACCTGATAAAGCTTTAGGTCTTTATGAAAAATGGAATGACCTGCTTCGTGAAAAAGGAATCAAAGTGGAGACCGGAACGTTTGGAGCAATGATGGATGTTCAGCTTACAAACTCCGGACCGGTTACGCTCATTATGGATTCAAAATAAAAAAAGCTGCCAAAAGGCAGCTTTTTTTATTGGAAGTATTTCTCTAATCCGCTTTCGATCCCATCTGTTACTTTTTCTTGGTATGAATTGCTATGTACAATGGCTTCTTCCTGCGGATGGCTTACATATCCCAGCTCGTACAGCATAGCGGGCTGTCTGTTTTCCCGGAGCACATAATAATCTCCGAATAATACGCCGCGGTCTGGAATGGAAGAACGCTTCACCACTTCTGAGTGGACATCTGATGCGAGTTCCTGATCTTTGGCAGGACTGTAGTAATATGCTGTACTGCCTCTTGTAGAGGTATCCGCATAGCTGTCATAATGAATGCTGATAAAGGCGTCAGCGTTACGGTAGTGAGAGGTAGAGACCCGTGACTGCAGGCTGACAAAGGTATCATCCTGGCGTGTCACATATACATCCGCTCCAGCCGATCTAAGTTTGCTGGCGAGCAGTTTTGCCGTTTTGATCGTCAGGTTTTTCTCGAATTTCCCCGAATACCCGATCGTTCCGCTGTCTTTTCCTCCATGTCCCGGGTCAACAATAATCGTTTTATTGTTTAGAGAGCCGTTTCCAGACGGGGAATCAGAGACTGGCGGTTCACCTGCTTCTTCTGCGCTTTTAGACGTTTGGACCACCCAATTGGCTACATAAGCAGTTTGCCCGTTATCAAGCTTTATTTCATACCAGCTTCCCTTTGAACCGGTAATGGTGTATGAATCTCCTTTGGCAGCACGCTCAACGATTGAAGCTGATGTTGACGCATCACTTCTTAGATTCGTTCCTCCGTACATGATATAGGCTTTTTTAGCGGAGGATGAACTGCCGGCATTTGCTGAATCATCAGCTGGAACAGAACTAGTCAAAAGGTAATGGCTTGCAACCCAGCCTTTTAGCCCGTTCACCTCAATGTGAGCCCAGCCATTTTTCTCGTTGAGAACCGTCAGTTTCGTTCCGCGATCAAGTTTTGTTATAATTGCCGCGTCATGTGAGGCGGAGGCTCTTACATTTAGCGAAGAAACACCGACTGTGCCCGTCGTTGACGCACCGGAATCCTCGGTTTGGTCACTCTCATCAGACGCTGAACTGCTGCCTCCTGATGTGACATATTCAGATGATACCCACCCGGTGGCACTGTGATAGGATATCTTGATCCAGCCCGAATCTTTATCAATGACAGATGCTTGGCTGCCTTGCGGGAATTTGCCGATGACTTCGTAGGAAGTGCCCGGGCCGCTTCTCATCCGCAGATCGGGGTCTGTTGATGTCACAGTGTCACTGCTTCCTGAGGAGCTTGTGCTGGCCTGGTCTTCCTTTGTAATAAGCCAGGAGACTACCCAGCCCTTTTCTCCGGAACCAAGCTGTATCTGCACCCAGTCTCCATCTTCCTTTAAAATCGGATAGCGTTCTCCCTTTTTTACTTCCGCTGTAATGCCGTAGCTAAGCCCAGGGCCGCTTCTGACGTTCATTTCATCTGTTGCGATGACCGCTTCTCCTTGAGCAGCTGTAACGGATGAAAAGGTCGGGAATAGCGCTGCGGTGAAAATAATACATACAATAAGGACAAAGTATTTCTTGTTCATTGTGTCCTCCTTTCTGATGATCATTAAAAAAGCATTCTTGTTTAATATCGTAAAGTCCTTTCTGATTTTTAAATAAAAATAAAATGATTTGTTTATACTAAGCGTAAATACAATCAAAAAGGTGTGCAAATCATGAAATATCATCCAAAAATGGGACGTGCATTTCACGACGGTGAAGCGAATCTGCATTACAGCGATCACGCAGATCCCGATACGACTGGTTATCTTACGGAAACAGCATCTGAATTTGGTCTTATGTCCAAAGAAGCAGCGCTGAGGAAAAACAACCGGAATAAAGCTTGACAGAGAACCCCAATCCCATTATTATAATAGAAATTGAGTACATAGCAAATGATGAAAGATTTGAACCAATAATGGAGAAGAGTAGGTCAGATTGCATGATTAGAGAGGAACCCGCCCCAGGCTGAAAGCGGATCCCATTGCGTCTTTCTCGAAACAACACTCCGGAGGTTTCCTGCTGAACGCGTGAATAACGCCATTAGGCAGTGAACGTGAACCTGCGTTAAAGGATCGAGCGGGAATATGAACGTATTCCAACTAGGGTGGCACCACGGGTATAACTCTCGTCCCTACTATCATGTATAGTAGGGGCGAGAGTTTTTTTCATTTTCATCATTAACGATCATTGGATATTTTATAAGGAATACATAAGGAGGTCTACCTATGGGATATAACATTCCGAGAGGAACACAGGATATTCTGCCTGGAGAATCAGATCGCTGGCAGTATGTTGAACAAATTATGAGAGACACTTGCCGCACTTATCAATATAAAGAAATCCGCACACCGATTTTTGAGCATACAGAACTGTTTGCCAGAGGCGTCGGAGAATCAACGGATATCGTACAAAAAGAAATGTATACCTTCGAGGACCGCAAAGGCAGAAGCCTGACGCTTCGTCCGGAGGGAACAGCTGCTGCGGTTCGCGCTTTTAATGAAAACAAGCTGTTCGCAAATCCTGTACAGCCGACAAAGCTTTATTATGTCGGGCCGATGTTCCGTTATGAACGTCCTCAGACGGGCCGTTACCGCCAGTTTTATCAGTTTGGAATTGAAGCGATTGGTTCGAAAGACCCTGCAATCGACGCTGAAGTAATGGCGCTTGCGATGAGTATTTATGAAAAAGCAGGTTTAGAAAACGTTAAGCTTGTCATAAACAGTCTCGGCGATCAAGATAGCCGCAAAAGCTACAGAGAAGCGCTCGTGAAACACTTCGAGCCTCGCATCGAAGAATTTTGTTCAGACTGCCAGTCCCGTCTGCACACGAACCCGCTTAGAATCTTGGACTGCAAAAAAGACCGAGATCATGAGCTGATGAAATCGGCACCTTCGATTTTGACATATTTAAATGAAGAATCAGCCGCTTATTTTGACAAAGTGAAACAATACTTAAATGATCTTGGCATTTCGTATGAAATCGATCCGAACCTTGTGAGAGGGCTGGATTATTACAACCACACCGCATTTGAAATTATGAGCAATGCGGAAGGCTTTGGCGCGATTACGACACTTGCCGGCGGCGGACGCTACGACGGGCTTGTCGAACAGATCGGCGGACCTGAAGCACCGGGCATCGGATTTGCGATGAGCATCGAACGCTTGCTTGCCGCAATTGATGCTGAAAAAAGAGAGCTGCCTGTTGATAAGGGAATCGACTGCTATATCGTCACACTCGGCGAAAAAGCAAAGGATTATTCTGTTTCATTGGTGTACAAACTGAGAGAAGCAGGCATTTCCAGTGAAATCGATTATGAAAATAAGAAAATGAAAGGCCAGTTTAAAACAGCTGATCGCTTAAAGGCCAGATTTATTGCGATTTTGGGTGAAGATGAGCTTGCCCAAAACAAAATCAATGTAAAGGATGCACAGACGGGCGAACAGATTGAAGTGGCACTTGATGAATTTATACATGTGATGAAGGCAAACCAAAAGGGATAAGGAGTGAAACGCATTGTTTGGAAGAACATATTATTGCGGTGATATAACTGAAAAAGCAATTGGCGAATCTGTAACGCTGAAAGGCTGGGTCCAAAAAAGACGAGACCTCGGCGGATTGATTTTTATTGACTTGCGTGACCGTACGGGAATTGTTCAAGTCGTTTTCAACCCTGATGTGTCAAAAGAAGCGCTTGCTGTTGCGGAAGGCATCAGAAATGAATACGTGCTTGATGTTCAAGGAAAAGTAGTGGCGCGGGAAGAAGGAACAGTCAATCCGAATTTGAAGACAGGTGCGATCGAAATTCACGCTGACGGAGTGACAGTACTAAGTGCTGCAAAGACGCCTCCATTTGCGATTTCTGATCAAGCAGAAGAAGTGTCAGAGGACGTTCGTTTAAAACACCGTTACTTAGATTTGCGCAGACCGGCTATGTTTCAAACGATGCAGATGCGTCATAATGTGACGAAAGCTGTCCGCAGCTTTTTAGATGAAAACGGGTTTCTTGATATTGAAACGCCGATTTTAACAAAAAGCACGCCTGAAGGCGCACGTGACTACTTGGTGCCGAGCCGTGTGCACGAAGGTGAGTTCTACGCGCTGCCGCAGTCTCCGCAGCTATTTAAACAGCTTCTGATGGTATCAGGCATTGAACGGTATTATCAGATTGCCCGCTGTTTCCGTGATGAAGACTTGCGTGCGGACCGCCAGCCTGAGTTCACGCAAATTGATATTGAAATGTCCTTTATGAGCCAGGAAGACATTATGTCATTGGCTGAGGATATGATGGCAAAGATTATGCGTGAAACAAAAGGCGTGGAAATTAAGCTTCCTCTTCCTCGAATGACGTATGACGAAGCAATGAACAAGTACGGTTCTGATAAACCGGATACGCGTTTTGACATGCTTTTGACAGATGTGTCTGACATTGTGAAGGATACGGAATTTAAAGTATTCTCATCAGCTGTAGCAAACGGCGGTGTGGTCAAAGCCATCAACGTAAAAGGCGGTGCCGGAGATTACTCCAGAAAAGACATCGATGCTCTTGGCGCTTTTGCTGCAAACTATGGGGCGAAAGGACTTGCCTGGGTGAAAGTTGAAGCAGACGGAGTGAAAGGACCGATCGCTAAATTCTTTGATGAAGAAAAGCAGTCTAAGCTGATTGAAGCACTTGATGCTGCTGAAGGTGATTTGTTGCTGTTCGGAGCGGATCAATTTGAAGTTGTGGCCGCATCACTCGGCGCGCTGCGTTTAAAGCTTGGGAAAGAGCGTGGGCTGATTGACGAAAACCTGTTCAATTTCTTATGGGTCATTGACTGGCCGCTATTAGAGCATGATCCGGAAGAAGGCCGTTTCTACGCAGCGCACCATCCGTTCACAATGCCTGTCCGGGAAGACCTTGAGCTGATTGAAACAGCGCCTGAAGACATGAAAGCACAAGCTTATGACCTCGTCTTAAACGGCTATGAGCTTGGCGGCGGTTCAATCCGTATTTTCGAAAAGGATATTCAGGAAAAAATGTTTGCGCTTCTCGGCTTCTCACCAGAAGAAGCGGCTGAACAGTTCGGATTCCTGCTGGAAGCATTTGAATACGGCGCTCCTCCGCACGGCGGAATCGCACTTGGCTTAGACCGTCTCGTTATGCTTCTCGCAGGACGTACGAACCTGAGAGATACGATTGCATTCCCGAAAACGGCAAGTGCAAGCTGCCTGATGACAGAGGCGCCTGGAGAAGTAAGTGACGCTCAGCTTGACGAGCTTCATCTTTCTATCAAGAAAAAAGTTAAGAACTGAATGTGCAGTTCGATTCTTGAAAATCAAAATCGTCTGTGATATGATTTTGACAAGTTAAATAAAGTCCTGATGTGTTAGTTGTACACCTAGTTTTGACCGAACATTTTTTTGATTTGGGAGCCCGCATTTTTAAATGGCGTACATGCCTCTTTTCATTCGGTAAAGAGGACTTACAAGATTTAAAAGAGGGCACCCACCTGCTGAGAGCGGGTTCAAAACAAAGGAAAGCTGCAACGGCACTATTGGGACTTTATTTTTTGTGCGCAGAAAAACGGCTGCTCATGGATCAGCCATTTTATAGATGAAACCAGAATACGAATGTGGAGTGAGGTTCTTGTTACACCAGTTTTCACGCAATGAATTAGCTATCGGAAAAGAAGGCCTTGAAACGCTGAAAAACAGCACAGTTGCTGTGCTTGGAGTCGGAGGAGTTGGGTCGTTCGCGGCGGAAGCGCTCGCGCGGTCAGGCGTCGGCCGCATTCTGCTTGTCGACAAAGATGATGTCGACATTACAAATGTAAACCGTCAGCTTCACGCGCTGCTTTCAACTGTCGGACAGCCGAAAGTTGATTTAATGAAGGCGCGGATCGCAGACATTAACCCGGAGTGTGAAGTAATCTCGTTAAAAATGTTCTATACGGAGGAAACGTATGAGCAGTTTTTTGACTATGATCTTGACTATGTCATTGATGCGTCAGACACCATTTGTTATAAAATTCATTTAATGAAAGAATGTCTAAAACGGGATATTCCGCTCATCTCCAGCATGGGTGCTGCAAATAAAACGGATCCGACACGCTTCCAAATCGCTGATATCTCAAAAACGCACACTGATCCAATTGCGAAGGTCGTCCGTACGAAATTACGCAAAGAGGGGATCAAAAAAGGCGTCCAAGTGATTTTCTCTGATGAAAGCCCGATTGTCATTCGGGAAGATGTCAGAAAAGAAGTGGGAAATGACGAAGCGAAAATCCGTAAAGCAAAAATGCCGCCTTCCTCTAATGCTTTTGTGCCGTCAGTTGCAGGTTTGATTATGGGCGGACATGTTGTCATGGATCTTTTGAAAGACATAGAAATCAAACGTGTGAAGGATAAATAATGTATAAAAACAGCCTTGATGATCAAGGCTGTTTTTGTTTTATTTTCTTTTCATTAATTTATCATACACCTGCTTTAAGGCGGATTCGAATTTTCCTGTCTGTTTCGGCTTATAGTATTGCTTATTTTTCAGAGAATCAGGGAGGTATTGTTGTTCGACCCAACCGCTGTCGTAATTGTGCGGGTATTTATAGTCGATTCCTCTTCCTAATTCCTGAGCTCCTTTATAATGCGCGTCTTTTAAATGCTTCGGGACATCACCAATTTTTCCGGCTCTGATATCTGCCAGGGCCTCATCGATTGCCAGAATGGCAGAGTTTGATTTCGGTGAGAGGCAAAGCTCAATAACTGCGTTGGCCAGCGGGATTCGCGCTTCAGGAAACCCGACTCGCTCAGCGGTCTGAATAGCGTTCAGCACTCTAGGGCCGGCTTGCGGGCTTGCTAAACCGATATCTTCATAGGCGATAACAAGCAATCGTCTTGCGATGCTCTCCAGATCACCGGCTTCAATTAATCTAGCCAAATAGTGAAGAGCAGCGTTGGCATCAGAGCCGCGGATCGATTTTTGAAAAGCGGACAGTACATCATAATGCGCGTCACCATCTTTATCGTGAGAAAAGCTTTTTTTCTGCAAGCATTCTTCCGCGGTTTCTAATGTAATGTGAATTTCACCGTCTGCTGACTCCTTCGTTGACAACACGGCAAGCTCAAGCGCATTTAAAGCGGAGCGGACATCTCCTCCGCATCCGTGGGCAAAATGCTCCATCGCCTGATCATCAATGGATACAGAATAGGTGCCAAGGCCCCGATGCTCATCATGGAGCGCGCGTTCCAGTGCCTGTTTAATCAGATCAGGTGTTAACGGTTCAAGCTCAAAAATCTGGGTCCGGCTTCTGATCGCCGGATTAATGGCATGATACGGGTTAGCCGTCGTTGCTCCGATCAAAATGATCATCCCGTTTTCTAAATAGGGTAATAGAAAATCCTGTTTTCCTTTATCCAGCCTGTGGACTTCATCCAGAATCAAAATCACTTGGCCGGACATCTTGGCTTCCTGAGCTACGATTTCCATATCTTTTTTATTGTTAATGACAGCATTCAGCTTTCGAAAAGCAATACTTGTTGAACCGGCGATTGCTGTTGCGATTGATGTTTTTCCAATTCCGGGCGGCCCGTACAAAATCATGGATGACAAATGTTTTGCCTGGACCATTCTGCCAATAATTTTATCTTCAGCCACCAGATGCTGCTGGCCGATAATATCCTCTATTTTTGTCGGACGCATCCGATATGCCAATGGCTTCATCTATCATCTCTCCTTACTTAATTACAGGGTAACGGAAAACCGTACATTAGAAAAGGGTAAAGGCCCCTTTCCTTCTGCCTCAATGAAAATTCGCTGAAGGTATGTTATAATAACAGTTGGTCTATAAGATAATAAACGGACGAAACATATAGAAATTACCATTATAAATGTGGAAAATCATGAAATAACAGAGGTGTTCATGTTGAAAATATCAACTAAGGGAAGATACGGGCTCACCATTATGATCGAGCTTGCAAAAAAGCACGGTGAAGGCCCGACTTCATTAAAAAGCATCGCACAGACGAATAATTTGTCCGAGCATTATTTGGAGCAGCTGGTATCGCCGCTCAGAAATGCCGGTTTAGTGAAAAGCATCAGAGGCGCATATGGCGGATATGTATTAGGCAGTGAGCCGGATGCCATTACCGCGGGAGATATTATCCGTGTGCTTGAGGGGCCGATCAGCCCTGTTGAAGTGCTGGAAGATGAGGAGCCTGCCAAGCGTGAGCTCTGGATTCGCATCCGGGATGCTGTAAAAGAGGTTTTAGACAGTACAACATTAGAGGATCTTGCCAGCTATACAGACGGAGAGCAAGAAGCTTATATGTTCTATATTTAGATCAGAGGTGTAAACATAATGGAACGGATTTATTTAGATCATGCCGCAACGTCTCCGATGGATGAGCGCGTGCTGGAAAAAATGATACCGCACTTCTCCGGCAGTTTCGGTAATCCCTCCAGTATTCATTCATTTGGCAGAGAATCTCGAAAATGGGTGGATGAAGCAAGAGCGCAGATCGCAGCAGAAATCGGAGCGGCAGAGCAGGAGATCATTTTTACAAGCGGGGGAACGGAAGCTGATAACTTGGCGATCATGGGAACCGCACTTGCAAGAAAAGATCTTGGCAGACATATCATCACAACAAAAATTGAGCATCACGCCGTGCTTCACACATGTGAAAAACTTGAGGAAGACGGATTTGACATAACGTATCTGGACGTTGACCAAAATGGAAGAGTCAGTGCAAAACAGGTGATAGAAGCACTGCGTGATGATACAATCCTTGTGACAGTGATGTATGGAAATAATGAAGTTGGAACAGTGCAGCCGATCGAAGAAATCGGTGAGCTGTTAAAGGAACACAAAGCTTATTTTCATACCGATGCTGTTCAGGCATTCGGGTTGCTGCCAATTGACGTGAAAAACAGCCATATTGACCTTCTGTCTGTTTCCGGGCACAAGCTCAACGGGCCAAAAGGGACAGGCTTTTTATATGCTAGTAAAGATGTGAAGCTTTCACCGCTTTTATTCGGAGGAGAGCAAGAAAGAAAACGCCGTGCCGGAACCGAAAATGTTCCAGGCATTGTCGGGCTGAAAGAAGCGATCAAGCTGTCAAGTGAAGAACGGGACGAAAAAAACGAGAAGTATCAATCGTTTAAAGCAATCTTTGCCGACACGCTTAGAGATGCAGGTGTGGCATTCGAGATCAACGGGGACAAAGAGCATAGTCTGCCGCATGTTCTGAATCTTTATTTCCCCGGTGTGTCAGTGGAAGCGCTGCTGGTCAATCTTGATATGGCGGGTGTCGCTGTCTCCAGCGGTTCAGCGTGTACGGCCGGTTCAGTCCTGCCGTCACATGTTCTGACTGCTATGTTCGGAGAAGAGAGTGACCGGCTGACGTCCTCTATTCGAATCAGCTTCGGCCTCGGCAATACGGCTGAGCAAGTGAAAACTGCTGCCAAACATGTGGCCGACGTTGTCAAACGGCTGACATAATAAGGCGGCGTAGTAATTGGAGTGAATGAAATGGAAAAACGGCCGGAGGATACAAGAGTCGTCGTCGGCATGTCCGGCGGAGTAGACTCATCTGTGGCGGCCCTGCTGTTAAAAGAACAGGGCTATGATGTAATCGGAATCTTTATGAAAAACTGGGATGATACGGACGAAAACGGTTTTTGCACGGCGACAGAGGATTATGAAGATGTGATCCGCGTCTGCAACCAAATCGGAATTCCGTATTATGCCGTAAACTTTGAAAAGCAATATTATGAGAAGGTATTTCAATACTTCCTTGATGAATATAAAGCAGGCAGAACACCAAACCCGGATGTACTGTGCAACAAAGAAATTAAATTCAAGGCCTTTTTAGAGCATGCATTGTCACTTGGCGCCGACTATTTAGCGACTGGCCACTATGCAAGAGTAGACAGAAGCGGCGAAAAAGTCAGAATGCTGCGCGGCATTGATGAAAACAAGGATCAAACGTACTTCTTGAATCAGCTGACAGAAGATACGCTGAGCAAAGTCATGTTCCCGATCGGCGAACTTCAAAAAAGCCGTGTGCGTGAAATCGCCAAAGAAGCAGAACTTGCAACGGCGACGAAAAAAGACAGTACAGGCATCTGCTTTATCGGCGAACGCAACTTCAAAACGTTTCTCAGCCAATATCTCCCTGCACAGCCGGGCGATATGATGACGATGGACGGCGAAGTAAAAGGCCGCCACGACGGGTTGATGTACTACACGATCGGACAGCGTCACGGCCTTGGCATCGGCGGAAGCGGCGAGCCGTGGTTTGCGGTAGGGAAAGATCTTGAAAAGAACATCCTCTACGTAGATCAAGGGTTCCATAACCCTCTTTTATATTCCGATAAAATCACAGCAACAAATATCAGCTGGGTACGTTCGGATATCATGAAGGGCGAAGAGATTTCCTGCACGGCTAAATTCCGTTACCGCCAAGAAGATCATAAAGTAACGGTGCGCATGACTGGCGAGGGTGAAGCGGAAGTCATCTTTGATGAACAAGTCCGCGCTGTAACGCCGGGACAAGCCGTTGTCTTCTATGACGGCGAAGAATGCCTTGGCGGCGGGACAATTGATGATGTGTACAAAGACGGAACAAAATTGTGGTACGTATAAAAGATGAAAAACCTCAACACTGAGTTGGGGTTTTTTAATGAAAGGAAGATGATCGGTGGATTATAATCAACTCGGTATAGAGGCGATGCAGGAAGGCGATTACGAGAAAGCGGCAGAGGCATTTACAAAAGCGATTGAAGAAAATAAAGAAGACGCGATTCCCTATATCAATTTTGCCAACCTGCTTTCATCCGTAAACGAGCTGGAACGTGCGCTTGCGTTTTATGATAAAGCGCTTGAATTAGACAGTAGCGCAGCCACTGCTTATTATGGAGCAGGAAATGTCTATGTTGTAAAAGAAATGTACAAAGAAGCCAAAGACATGTTTGAAAAAGCGTTACGTGCGGGGATGGAAAACGGTGACCTGTTTTACATGCTCGGAACGGTACTTGTCAAGCTCGAACAGCCTAAGCTTGCACTGCCATATTTACAAAGAGCGGTCGAACTGAATGAAAACGATACGGAAGCGCGTTTTCAATTCGGGATGTGCTTAGCCAACGAGGGCATGCTGGACGAAGCGCTCAGCCAATTCGCAGCTGTGACAGAGCAAGACCCGGGGCATGCAGATGCATTTTATAATGCCGGTGTCGCTTATGCTTATAAAGAAAACCGAGAAAAAGCGATTGAAATGCTGGACAAGGCAATCGATATCCAGCCAGATCATATGCTTGCGCTTCATGCTAAAAAACTGATTGATCCATCATAACAGGCACAGGAGGAGGGACAGCTCGTGCAGCAGCATCCGGATCAGCTTAAACTGGAGGAAGAGCCCTATTTAAAAGGGACAGTCAACACAGTCATCTATCATAATGACACCAATTTATATACGGTTCTGAAAGTGAAAGTCACAGAGACCTCCGAAGCCATTGAAGATAAAGCCGTATCCGTGACGGGCTACTTCCCTGCGCTTCAAGAAGAAGAGACCTACACGTTTTACGGAAAGATCGTAACCCATCCAAAGTTCGGGCTCCAATTTCAGGCGGAGCATTTCAAAAAGGAGATTCCAACGACTAAGGAAGGCATCATTCAATATTTATCGAGTGATTTATTCGAGGGGATCGGCAAAAAAACAGCTGAAGAAATTGTGAAAAAGCTGGGCGACAGCGCCATTAATAAAATATTGGCTGATGCTTCAGTGCTTTATGATGTTCCCAGACTCTCAAAAAAGAAAGCCGACACGCTGGCTGGCGCATTGCAGCGGCATCAGGGACTGGAGCAAATCATGATTTCCTTGAATCAGTTTGGCTTTGGCCCGCAGCTGTCTATGAAAATCTATCAAGCCTATGAATCCGAGACGCTTGAAAAGATTCAGGAAAATCCTTATCAGCTTGTGAAGGATGTAGAAGGCATCGGGTTTGGGAAAGCGGATGAGCTGGGCAGCAGAATGGGTCTTTCGGGTAACCATCCTGAGCGGGTAAAAGCTGCTATTTTGTACACGCTTGAAACGACTTGTCTGTCAGAGGGGCACACGTACATAGAAACGGAACAGCTGATCATCGACACTCAATCACTGTTAAACCAGTCAGCAAGGGAAGGGCAGCGCATCACAGAAATGGATGCCGCTAACGCGATTATTGCCCTTGGAGAAAATAAAGACATTGTCATAGAAGATGGCCGCTGTTATTTTCCTTCGCTGTTTTACGCAGAACAAAACGTTGCAAAGCGTGTGAAACATATCGCTAGCCAAACCGAATATGAGAACCAGTTTCCCGAATCAGAGTTTTTGCTCGCGTTGGGAGAACTGGAAGAACGGATGAACGTTCAGTATGCCCCCAGCCAGAAGGAAGCGATTCAAAAAGCCCTTTCCTCGCCGATGCTTCTTTTAACAGGCGGCCCGGGAACAGGAAAAACGACGGTAATCAGAGGGATTGTCGAGCTCTACGGAGAGCTTCACGGTGTGTCACTAGATCCGTCAGCTTATAAAAAGGATGAAGCTTTTCCGGTTGTTTTGGCCGCTCCGACAGGGAGAGCAGCAAAACGGATGAGTGAATCAACGGGACTCCCTGCAGTCACGATACACAGGCTGCTTGGCTGGAACGGTGCTGAAGGCTTTACTCATACAGAGGATCAGCCGATCGAAGGGAAGCTGTTAATTATCGATGAAGCCAGTATGCTTGATATTTGGCTGGCGAATCATTTGTTCAAGGCGATCCCTGATCATATACAAATCATCATTGTCGGAGACGAAGACCAGCTGCCTTCTGTCGGTCCGGGACAAGTGCTCAGAGACTTGCTGGCATCCCAGGTGATTCCGACTGTGAGACTGACAGACATCTATCGCCAGGCGGAGGGGTCATCAATCGTCGAGCTTGCCCACCAGATGAAAAATGGATTGCTGCCGAACAATTTGACTGCCCCGACAAAGGACCGTTCCTTTATTCGCTGCGGCGGGTCGCAAATCAAAGAAGTAGTTGAGAAGGTTGTCGCCAATGCATTGAAAAAAGGCTATACAGCAAAGGACATTCAGGTCCTCGCTCCGATGTACAGAGGAAAAGCCGGCATTAATGAATTGAATGTGATGCTGCAGGACATTTTAAATCCTCCTAAAGAAAAACGAAGAGAATTGAAGTTCGGGGATGTTGTCTACAGAACCGGAGATAAAATTTTGCAGCTTGTCAATCAGCCGGAAAACAATGTATTCAACGGAGATATTGGCGAAATCACGTCGATATTTTATGCAAAGGAAAATACAGAAAAAGAAGACATGGCCGTTGTTTCTTTTGATGGCAATGAAATGACGTTTACGAAAAAAGATTTTAATCAATTTACCCATGCGTATTGCTGTTCTATTCATAAATCGCAGGGAAGTGAATTTCCGATTGTGGTTTTGCCTGTTGTGAAAGGCTATTATAGAATGCTCAGAAGAAACCTTCTTTATACCGCGATTACAAGAGCGAAGAAATTTCTCATTTTATGCGGTGAGGAGGAGGCGCTGGAGTGGGGCGTAAAAAATAATGATGCAACTGTCAGACAGACCTCTTTGAAAAACAGGCTGTCCGTACAGGTTGAGGAAATGGATGCCGAGCTTGAAGCTTTGCAAAAAGAGCTCCCGTTCAGCGTACACGACGCCAACATTGGCATGGAAGGCATTACACCATTCGATTTTATGAAAGAAGAACAGCAATAAAATGCTCCCGTGCAAGCGGGAGTTTTTTCATTTGCAGTGGAATTGATTTCATCGTATGAGTCTAAGGCGCAAAGCAAAACCTAAGCCTGTTCAACAAAAGGTGGTTGATCACACTTTGAGAACATGCCATGAAGTAGAAGGATTCCCAGTATACTCAGAACGAACTTCTAGTTATCTTGGGACAATTTCCGATATTTGTTTTTCTCTGAAAGGAGATTGTCTTGGGTTTATTCTTGCACAAAAACGCTTTTTGCATCATCATCATGCGCTATTACGGGCGTGTGATATCTCTTCCATTCTTGATGACCGCATATTGGCTTCGGTCAGTTCAGAACAGCTTTTGCCTCTTCCGAAATCATGCTTCACATACGAGCAGATGAAGATGAAGCTTGTGAAATCGCAAGAGGGCGATATATTGGGGATGCTGGAAGATGTATACTTTTGTTTGGACAGGGGCATAATCGTAGCATATGAACTCTCGGACGGTTTCTTTTCTGACCTGGCGGGAAGCAAGCGCCAGATCCAAAGAGCGGATTCGCTTGTCGAGGTGCGGAAAGACGAGATCGTTCTGAACGGATAGAGGTGTGAGTTATGCTTATATGCCCGAATTGCAAAAGTAAGGATATCGGCAAAATCGGCGTGAACCAATATTATTGTTGGGGCTGTTTTATTGAACTGACAGTGGCGAAAGGGAAGATTGCAACTCATCAGGTGGAAGAAGACGGAACGTTAAGCAGCTTGGATGATTTGTTTTCTGAGGATGAACGCAGCATCAATTTTTAATCATGAAAGGAGATGCGCAGGATGAATCGGACGATGACTTCTCTTTTGGCAATGGGAGCCGGAGCTCTCGTGTACCGAATGGCGACTCAATCTGACATGCTGAATAATCGAAGCATGAAGCGGATGAGAAGAAGAATTACGAAAATGTTTTAATGCAAAAAGGATACTCTCCAAAGAGTATCCTTTTCTATGTTTGCCGGACCTCGAGGCGTCTTGCTGCGAGTGAAAGGCTGTAGTTGACTGCGAAATACATAAGGGCCGCAAGTAAAAAGATCGGGAAAAAATAACTGCCGTCTGCGCTTTGGCCGTTAATAATTTGCGCGTTGTGAATCAGTTCAGGCAGGGCGATCACAACAGCGAGCGATGTATCTTTTAATAAAGAAATAAACTGGCTTACGATGGGCGGAACCATGCGGCGAAGCGCTTGCGGCATAACGATAAAGAACAGGGTCTGTGTATAGCTCAGCCCGGAGGAGCGCGCCGCTTCAATTTGTCCTTTGTCAATTGATTTCAGTCCGCTTCGGATAATTTCAGATAGCATAGCGGATTCAAAAATCGTTAGTGCTGTAATTGCAGCAGCTGTAATTTCAAGCTTAATACCAATTTCCGGAAGGGCAAAAAACGTAAAGAAAATAATTAACAGCAAGGGGAGGTTTCTGATCGTTTCAACGAGAACCGCAATCAATTGAGAAAGAACGGGAACTTTCGCATAACGCAGGGTGCCTGCGATTAAACCGAAGAAAAAGCTCAGAATGATGGAGATGAAAGCAACGTACAAGGTGACGAGAAAGCCATCCCATAAAAACGCTAAATGCTCCTGTGAATAAGCACCGATGAAATCCAATGTAACTCACTCCTTATCAATAGCTTTTTTCCAGCCGTTTTTCCAGATAGTTAACACCGATGCTAAGCGGAATCGTCAGCACTAAGTAAAAAAGCGCCACAAAAATATAAACATCAAATACAACGAGTGTGCTCGACGAAACTAAATCGGCTTGGTACATAAGATCCAATCCGGCCACAACCCCAAGAATCGAAGAGTTTTTGACTAAGTTTAAAAATTGATTGCCTAAAGGCGGAATGACGATTTTGATTGCCTGCGGCAAAATGATATGGAGCATGGCTTGGCTGTAGGTAAAGCCTGACGAGCGTGCCGCTTCCATCTGCCCTTTTGAAACAGACTGGATTCCTGCTCTGATGGCTTCAGCGATAAACGCAGAGGTATAAATGGTGAGAGCAACCGTTCCCGCTTGAAAACCGTCAAGCCTCAGGCCTGCGTTTGGAAGTCCGAAATAGAAAACAAAGGTAATTAAAAGAAGAGGGATGTTGCGGATGAATTCTACATATGCGGTCCCTAGCCATTGCAGCGGCTTAAAGACTGTTATTCTCATAACCGCTACAGCGACGCCGAGGACAAAACTGCCGGCCAGCGCGATAACACTTGCGAGCAAGGTATGGTAAAAACCGTCCATATACATGCCGAAGTTATCGAAAAGAATTGACACATTCATCTGCCTATTCACTCCTTATCAAATTGGGATGAGCATCGCCTGCTCATCCCGGGATGGTTGTTATTCAGCTGGGTCTTCTTTGATCCATTTTTTATAAATTTCATCGTATCTGCCATCCGACTTCATCTTTTTAAGTGAAGCGTTGATTTCTTTCGCGAGAGCAGATTGCCCTTTTTTCACGGCGATCCCGTAAGGCTCATCTGTAAAAGGCTTTCCTGTTAATTGATAATTTTTATTTTCATCGGCCATTCCATATAAAATCGCATTATCTGTGGTGAGGGCATCGCCTTGCCCCGATTTAAGGGCTGTAAAGGCTTCTGCGTAGTTTTCAAATTCTAAAACAGATGCTTCAGGCGCCTTTTCACGAATGTTTTGAGAGGAGGTGGAGCCTTTTACTGCAAGAACTTTTGAGCCTTTGTCAAGATCCTCGACACTCTTGATTTTGCTGCCTTTTTTCACGAGAAGCGATTGCCCGGCCTCGAAATAGACATCAGAAAAGTCAACTTCCTTTTTTCGTTCATCAGTGATCGTCATTGTGGCGACAATGGCGTCGATATCCCCGTTTTGCAGCATAGGAATCCTTGTTTTTGAGGTGACCTCTTTAAATTCAGCTTTTTTCTCATCACCTAAAATGTCTTTAGCGATTTGTTTGGCAATATCAATATCAAAACCCTCAATCTCACCTGAGCTTGGATTTTTAAGACCGAACAGTCGAGTGTCCGTTTTTACACCGAAGACAATTTTGTCATTGTCTTTAATGGCGGCTAGCGTATCTTTTTTGCTCTCCTTTGAGGCTTCTCCATTTGATCCCTTGCTGCCGCAAGCGGCAAGCAAGATGACAGCGAATAAAGAAATCAATGCTAAAGAAAAAATCTTTTTCATACAAGCTCCCCCATTCTGTTTTAATGATTTAAAATACGGCTTAAGAATAAGCGGGCCCGTTCTTCCTTTGGGTTCGCGTAAAACTCAGCCGGCATTGCTTCTTCTAAAATCTTTCCTTCGTCAATGAAGACAATCCGGTCGGCAACTTCTTTGGCAAACCCCATTTCGTGTGTCACGACAACCATTGTCATGCCTTCTTTGGCGAGTGTTTTCATGACATCTAGCACCTCACCGATCATTTCAGGATCAAGTGCTGATGTCGGCTCGTCAAACAGCATGACCTCCGGCTTCATCGCCAGTCCTCTTGCGATGGCAACACGCTGCTGCTGCCCGCCGGAAAGCTGGGAAGGATAGGCGTCAGCCTTGTCTGGGATGCCGACTTTTTCAAGATAGTACCGCGCCGTTTCCTTTGCTTGTTCAGGTGATTGTCTAAGCACTTTTACCGGAGCCAGCATGATGTTCTGCAGCACTGTTTTATGTGGATATAAATGAAAGTGCTGAAACACCATCCCGATATTTTGCCGCACTTTATTGATATCAGTTTTTCTGTCGTTAATGGCGGTGCCGTTTACTGTGAGCACTCCCTCATTGATCGTCTCAAGTCTGTTGATGCATCTGAGCAATGTGCTTTTACCGGAACCGGATGGGCCGATGATAACAACGACTTCACCTTTTTCGATTTGAAGATTAATTTGTTTTAACACGTGAAAATCTCCGTAATGCTTGTTTACATTTTGAAATGTGATCATCGCAATCCTCCTATCAGAAAATTTGACCAAAAAGTAAATGATCAAACTTTTCTGAAAATTAAATGTGAAAAAATGTCCATGACTTCTGACTAACTAAAGAAACATAAAGAATAATTCCGTGTAAACCTCAAAAGATATAGGTGAGGTGAAAGCAGATGCTCCAAAAACCGGTGCAGCTTTTGTTGTGGGTGGCTATTTGTTTGCTGGTTCTGTTAACAGTCTATGTCTTTTTTATGCTTGATATGTTATGGTCACCCTTTTGGCTCGTCATAAAAACGATCTTTATTCCCTTGATCATTTCTATTTTTATATCTTATTTATTGCTTCCGGTCACGGAATGGCTGCATGGCAAAGGATTGCCTAGGACTTTGAGCATCTTGGTCATTTATGTACTTTTTTTTGGCGGGATTGGCTGGGCGTTGTATAAAGGGGTGCCTGTTTTAATCGTGCAGCTGACGGATTTGTCAGAAAATATACCCATGTTTGCCGAAACGTATAACGGGCTTCTTCTTCATGTGCATAACCATACGGATGACTGGCCTGATGGTATGCATCACCGTATAGATAAAATGATCCGCCAGACGGAGACGTTTTTTGCGGGAACGATCGAGGGTGCGATCAGCGGGATCCGCAATGTGCTTGATTACTTCTTAATTGCTGCAACAATCCCTTTTCTCGTGTTTTATATGGTGAAGGACATTGAATTAATGAAAAAGACAGTATGGTACTTGACTCCGAAGTCGTGGAGAAAGCGGGGCAGCGCCTTTTTGCGGGATGTGGATGATTCGCTTGGCGATTATATCCGCGGCCAGCTTTTGGTCTGCTTGATTCTTGGCGTGATTGCAGGCATTTCGTTCTGGGTATTTGGGCTTCCGTATCCACTGATACTTGGCCTTATCTCTGGAGTAACGAATGTCATCCCGTATTTTGGCCCTTTCATCGGAGCTGTTCCTGCGTTGTTAATTGCGATGACGATCTCAGTGAAGGCGGTTCTTGTTGTGGTGATTACGGTGTTTATTCTGCAGTTTATGGAAGGAAATATCCTCAGTCCGTTCATTGTCGGCAGAAGCCTTAAAATGCATCCGGTCGTTATCATGCTTGCACTCCTTGCCGGAGGGGAGCTTGCGGGAATCGTCGGGATGATTCTGGCTGTTCCTGCGACGGCTGTTTTAAAAGTAATGATGATCCATTTTTTGCGGATGAGGACGGAGCATTGACATCGGCGTGCCGCTTGTCTATAATTTCTCGTAGAATACATACGAATCTCGAGTGACGGATCTGAGTACGCCGAAGCCCTGTTAAAGAGAGAAGCTCCATAAGCTGAAAGGAGCTTTATCAGAAGATCGGAGGAAGCTAATCCTGAGTGCAGTTAATCACTGCCGCTTATCCTGCGTTACAGGGTTAAAGGTGACGGGCGCATGAATGCCCGTAATCAGGGTGGTACCGCGAGACAGCTCTCGTCCCTGTGTAAACGTTGGTTTGCATAGGGGGAGGGCTTTTTTGCTGTCACTGAAGAGAATTTCGATTTTTATAGAGGAGGAAATACAATGAAACACTTAACTTCTGCGGAAGTGCGTCAAATGTTTTTGGATTTCTTTAAAGAAAAAGGACATGCGGTAGAGCCAAGCGCGTCATTAGTGCCTCATGAGGATCCTTCACTGCTTTGGATCAACAGCGGTGTTGCGACACTGAAAAAATATTTTGACGGCCGTGTCGTGCCGGAAAATCCAAGAATCGTAAACGCTCAAAAAGCGATCAGAACAAACGATATAGAAAATGTAGGTAAAACTGCGCGCCATCACACTTTCTTTGAAATGCTCGGAAACTTTTCCATCGGCGATTATTTCAAAGAAGAAGCCATTACATGGGCTTGGGAGTTTTTAACGAGCGACAAGTGGATTGGCTTCGACAAAGAGCTTCTCTCTGTTACGGTTCATCCTGAAGATGAAGAGGCATATGAGTTTTGGGCGAAAAAAATCGGTATTCCTGAAGAAAGAATTATCCGTCTGGAAGGGAACTTCTGGGATATCGGTGAAGGGCCGAGCGGACCGAATACGGAAATCTTTTACGACCGCGGTGAAGCATACGGTAATGATCCAGAAGATCCGGAGCTTTACCCAGGCGGGGAAAACGACCGTTACCTGGAAGTATGGAACCTTGTGTTCTCAGAGTTCAACCATAACCCTGACGGAACGTACACACCGCTTCCAAAGAAAAACATTGATACAGGCATGGGTCTTGAAAGAATGGTATCTGTCATCCAGAATGTTCCGACAAACTTTGACACCGATTTGTTTGTTCCGATCATTAAAGCAACAGAATCGATTTCTGGTGAAACATATGGCAAAGACAATGTGAAAGACACTGCGTTTAAAGTGATTGCTGACCATATCAGAACGGTTGCCTTTGCTGTCAGTGACGGTGCGCTGCCGTCAAATGAAGGCCGCGGCTATGTATTAAGACGCTTATTACGCCGTGCCGTGCGTTATGCCAAAACGATCAACATCCATCGTCCGTTCATGTTTGATTTAGTGCCGGTTGTCGCAGAAATCATGGCTGATTTCTATCCTGAAGTGAAAGAGAAAGCGGATTTCATCGCAAAAGTCATTAAAACCGAGGAAGAACGCTTCCATGAGACCCTTAATGAAGGGCTTGCGATCCTGTCAGAAATGATCAAAAAAGAAAAAGACAAGGGCAGCAGCGTTATCTCAGGTGCTGATGTGTTTAAACTGTATGATACGTATGGATTCCCGGTTGAATTGACTGAAGAATACGCAGAAGACGAGAACATGACGGTTGACCATGAGGGCTTTGAGGAGGAAATGAACCAGCAGCGTGAACGGGCAAGAAACGCCCGCCAGGATGTCGGCAGCATGCAGGTGCAGGGCGGCGCACTGCGCGACGTGACAGATGAAAGCACATTTGTCGGCTACTCTCAAACCCAAGCTGATGCCAATATCATTGTGCTTCTTCAGGACGGCCAATTAATCGAAGAGGCTCATGAAGGAGAAAGCGTTCAAATCATTCTTGATGAAACACCGTTCTATGCAGAAAGCGGCGGCCAAATTGGCGATAAAGGCTATCTCCGAAGCGAGCAGGCAGTTGTAAGAATTAAAGATGTTCAAAAAGCGCCGAACGGCCAGCATGTGCATGAAGGTGTTGTAGAGAGCGGTACTGTTCAAAAAGGCCTGCATGTTACGGCTGAAGTTGAAGACCATATGAGAAGCGGCGTCATTAAAAACCACACGGCAACGCATTTATTGCATCAGGCTCTAAAAGATGTTCTTGGAACTCATGTCAATCAGGCGGGCTCTCTTGTAACGGAAAACCGTCTTCGTTTTGACTTCTCGCACTTTGGCCAAGTGACAAAAGAAGAGCTCGAACAAATTGAAAGAATCGTAAACGAAAAGATCTGGGCGAGCATCCCGGTCAGCATTGATTTGAAACCGATCGCTGAAGCAAAAGAAATGGGTGCGATGGCACTGTTCGGCGAGAAATATGGCGATATTGTCCGTGTCGTTCAAGTTGGAGATTACAGCTTAGAGCTGTGCGGCGGTTGCCATGTCAGAAATACAGCAGAAATCGGCTTGTTTAAAATCGTTTCTGAATCCGGAATCGGAGCAGGCACAAGACGGATTGAAGCTGTAACGGGACAAGGCGCTTACGTCGAAATGAACAGCCAGATTTCTGTATTGAAGCAGACCGCTGACGAGCTGAAAACAAATATCAAAGAAGTGCCGAAACGGGTCGCGGCTCTGCAGGCTGAACTGAAGGATGCACAAAGAGAAAATGAATCTCTTCTTGCAAAACTAGGCAACGTGGAAGCAGGAGCAATCCTGTCGAAAGTAAAAGAAGTTGACGGCGTAAACGTGCTTGCGGCAAAAGTAAATGCAAAAGACATGAATCATCTCCGCACTATGGTCGATGAACTCAAAGCAAAGCTTGGCTCTGCGGTGATCGTGCTTGGTGCGGTACAAAACGATAAAGTTAATATCTCTGCCGGAGTCACAAAGGACCTCATTGAGAAAGGCCTTCACGCCGGCAAGCTGGTTAAACAAGCTGCGGAAGTTTGCGGCGGAGGCGGCGGAGGCCGTCCGGACATGGCGCAGGCAGGCGGTAAACAGCCGGAAAAATTAGAAGAAGCTTTGGCTTCTGTAGAAGATTGGGTGAAATCCGTTTTATAATTCGCCCATGTAGTGTAGAATGATGGTAAGATTAGGACCCCAGGCTGAACTTTGCCTGCGAATTTGGGAAAGAGGTGCAAAACGGTGAGCTCGTTTGATAAAACGATGAAATTTAATTTCTCCGATGATTCTGCTGAGACTAACGTAAATGAGGTGCTGATTACAGTGTATGACGCGCTTCAGGAAAAGGGCTACAATCCAATCAACCAGATTGTCGGATACTTGCTGTCAGGTGATCCCGCTTATATTCCTAGGCATCGTGACGCTCGCAATTTAATTCGCAAACTTGAAAGAGACGAATTAATCGAGGAATTGGTAAAGTCTTATTTAGAACAGCATAAAGAGGCGTAAATAAAGAATGAGAATATTAGGACTCGATTTAGGAACCAAAACACTCGGTGTAGCTCTGAGCGATGAAATGGGCTGGACTGCTCAAGGCATTGAGACCATAAAGATAAATGAAGCAGAAGGCGATTATGGTTTATCCCGTTTATCTGAACTGATAAAGGACTATACTATAGATAAAATCGTGCTCGGCTTTCCTAAGAACATGAACGGAACAGTCGGCCCGAGAGGCGAAGCCAGCCAAACATTTGCGAAAGTGCTTGAAACAACGTACAATGTTCCTGTTGTGCTGTGGGACGAGCGTCTTACCACAATGGCGGCTGAAAAAATGCTGATTGCAGCTGACGTCAGCAGGCAAAAACGAAAAAAAGTCATTGATAAAATGGCGGCTGTTATGATTTTACAAGGATATCTTGACAGCTTAAATTAAAGCCAGAGGTGAAGAAAATGGAACACGGCGAAAAAAATATTACAATTGTTGACGATCAAGGAAATGAACAGCTTTGTGAAGTGCTGTTTACATTTGAAAACGAAGAGTTTGGCAAGTCTTATGTCTTGTACTATCCAATCGAATCAAAAGATGACGAAGAAGTAGAAATTCTTGCTTCCAGCTTCACGCCAAACGAAGACGGTGAAAACGGTGAGCTATTCCCGATTGAAACTGACGAAGAATGGGATATGATCGAAGAAACATTAAACACATTCTTAGCGGACGAAGACGAAGAGTAAAACATCGCGCCAAACCAAAGCCGGAGCTATACTGCTCCGGCTTTTTTCTGCTTTATGCAGGCCTCTTTTTGTAATAAATTGCCGAAATACAATGAATCATGTAGTATAAGAGCTGATGGGAGGAGACCTAATGTATATCAATCAGCAAAAAAAATCGTTTTTTAATAAAAAAAGAATCATACTGTCTTCCATTGTTGTGCTGTTTCTCATCATTGGCGGGGCATTTTTATATGGGAAATCATTGCTTGAACCTGTTGAAAAAGACAGTAAAACGACAGTTAATATTAACATTCCGAGCGGTTCGTCTGTTTCAGCCATCGCATCGATATTAAAGAAAAATGATGTCATAAAAAGCGAGAAGGCGTTTCAGTACTATGTGAAATATAAAGGTGCTTCCGGGTTTCAGGCCGGATTCTACCATCTGAATAAAGGTATGGATTTAGATGCCATTATTCAGAAGCTGACAAGCGGGGCTACAGGTTACGCTTTTCAAATCACAGTGACTGAGGGAGCACAGCTGACCCAAATCGCGGCTGCTATTGCGGATGAAACAAAATACTCTAAAAAACAAGTCATAGCGAAGCTGGACGATGAAACATTTATCAATCAGCTGAAGAAAGAATTCCCGGACACTGTGACAAATGATGTTTTCAATAAAAACATTAAGCACCCGCTTGAAGGGTACCTATTCCCGGCTACATACCCTTTTAACGATCCGGACACATCACTTGAAGACATTATCAAGGCAATGATTAAGCAGACAAATTCTTATGTGGAAACATATAAATCAGAAATGAAGAAAAACAAAGTTTCTGTGCATAAGCTGCTGACAATGGCTTCTTTGATAGAAGAAGAAGCGACTGAAAAAGCCGACCGCCATAAAATTGCGAGCGTCTTTTATAACCGCCTGAAAAAGAAAATGCCGCTCCAAACAGATCCGACCGTCCTGTACGCGGCAGGCAAGCATAAAGATCGGGTTCTTTATAAGGATCTGGAAATCGATTCACCATACAATACGTATAAAAACACAGGGCTGACGCCAGGGCCGATTGCCAATGCCGGCATGTCGTCATGGGAAGCGGCGCTGCATCCGGATAAAACGGACTATCTGTATTTCTTGGCCAAATCAAATGGTGAGGTCGTATTTACAAAAACGCTAAAAGAGCATAATAAAGCAAAAGAAAAATACATTTCCTCAAAAAATGAGAAATAAAAGGAGAGCAAAAAGCTCTCCTTTTGTTCGCTTTCCGCAAGGTTTTATGATAAAATATATCGGGTTGTTTACCGATGTATCATGATGTATTCAGAGAGTGTCCTGCGCATAAGACTGGGGCACTCCTTTTTAGAACGGGAGGCTGTTTGTAGTGACTGACCGGTATGAACAAATAAATGACTATATAGAAGCATTATTAAAGCCTCGGCCGGATAACGTGAAGAAGCTTGAAGCATATGCAGAAGAACATCATGTCCCGATTATGGAAAAAGCGGGCATGGAGGTGCTGCTTCAAATTTTGTCTGTGAAACAGCCGAAAAAAATACTAGAAATCGGAACGGCCATTGGTTATTCAGCCATTCGGATGGCGCTGGAGCTGCCGTCTGCTGAAATATATACAATTGAACGCAATGAGAAACGGCATGAAGAAGCGGTAAACAATATCAAGGAATTTCAGCTTGATGACCGGATTCATGTTTTTTACGGAGATGCGCTTGAATTAGCCGACGCCGTTCATGTAACCGCGCCTTACGATGTCATTTTTATTGACGCTGCAAAAGGTCAGTATCAAAACTTTTTTCATTTATATGAACCGATGCTTTCACCGGACGGGGTGATTATAACAGACAACGTGCTGTTTAAAGGTCTGGTGGCAGAGGATTACAGCAAAATAGAACCGAAGAGAAGGCGCAGGCTTGTAGCAAAAATTGATGAATATAATCATTGGCTGATGAATCATCCGGATTATCAAACTGCGATTATTCCTGTCGGGGACGGACTTGCGATTAGTAAAAAGAAGAGGTGAACGTCATGAAAAAACCAGAGCTCTTGGTGACGCCGACGAGTACAGCGGACATTTTGCCGCTCATACAGGCTGGGGCAACTGCGTTTTTAGTTGGGGAACAGAGATACGGCTTGAGATTAGCCGGAGAATTTTCTCGTGAAGATGTAACAAAAGCCGTAGAGATTGCTCACAAAGAAGGGGCAAAAATATACGTTGCTGTAAATGCAATTTTCCATAACGATAAAGTGGGTGAGCTTGGCGAATATCTGGCTTTCTTAGCAGAAGCCGGTGTCGATGCAGCGGTATTCGGCGATCCTGCCGTGCTGATGGCTGCCCGTGAATCTGCGCCTGATCTGAAGCTTCATTGGAGCACAGAAACGACAGGCACCAACTATTATACATGCAACTACTGGGGACGCAAGGGTGCGGCGCGTTCTGTGCTTGCCAGAGAATTAAACATGGACAGCATTGTTGAGATTAAAGAAAATGCTGAAGTCGAAATTGAAATCCAGGTGCATGGAATGACGTGCATGTTCCAATCGAAGCGTTCTTTGATTGGAAACTATTTTGAATATCAGGGCAAAGTCATGGACATTGAAAGAAAGAAAAAAGAATCAGGCATGTTTTTACACGATAAAGAACGCGATAATAAATATCCGATTTTCGAAGATGAAAACGGCACTCACATCATGAGCCCGAACGATGTGTGCATCATTGATGAGCTCGAGGAATTGATAGATGCCGGAATTGATTCTTTCAAAATCGATGGTGTTTTGAAAACGCCTGAATACCTAATAGAAGTCACCAAAATGTACAGAGAAGCAATTGATTTGTGCGTGGAAAACCGTGACGAATACGAAGCGAAAAAAGAAGACTGGATCGAACACATTGAAAGCATCCAGCCAGTAAACAGAAAAATTGATACCGGATTCTTCTTCAAGGAAACGGTTTATTAATCAAAAGGAGGTTAAGCTATGACTGCCGTAAATGATAAAATATCCACAATCGTTAATGGAAAGCGTGTGATTACGAAAAAGCCGGAACTTCTCGCACCTGCGGGTAATCTTGAAAAGCTGAAAATCGCTGTTCATTACGGAGCGGACGCGGTCTTTATCGGGGGACAGGAATACGGGCTGCGCTCGAATGCCGATAACTTTACGATCGAAGAAATTGCAGAAGGCGTTGAATTCGCAAAGAAATATGGCGCGAAGATCTACGTAACAACGAATATTTTCGCCCATAATGAAAATATGGACGGGCTTGAAGACTATTTAAAAGCACTTGGAGACGCCAACGTTGCCGGTATCATTGTGGCAGATCCGCTTATTATCGAAACATGCCGCAGAGTTGCGCCGAATGTTGAGGTTCACTTGAGCACACAGCAGTCTCTTTCGAACTGGAAGGCTGTCCAATTCTGGAAGGAAGAAGGTCTCGACCGCGTCGTGCTGGCACGTGAAACTAGCGCTCTTGAAATCAGAGAAATGAAAGAAAAGGTAGATATCGAAATCGAATCCTTCATTCATGGCGCAATGTGTATTGCATATTCCGGCCGCTGTGTGCTGAGCAATCACATGACAGCGCGGGATTCCAATCGCGGAGGCTGCTGCCAGTCATGCCGCTGGGATTATGATCTCTACCAAACAGACGGTGCCAACGCCGTTGCTTTGTATGGTGAAGAAGATGCACCATTTGCGATGAGCCCGAAAGATTTGAAGCTGATTGAATCCATTCCAAAAATGATTGAAATGGGGATCGACAGCTTAAAGATTGAAGGCCGCATGAAATCCATTCACTATGTAGCAACTGTTGTCAGCGTATACCGCAAAGTAATCGATGCTTATTGCGCTGATCCAGAAAACTTTGTGATTCAAAAAGAATGGCTTGAAGAGCTTGATAAGTGCGCCAACAGGGACACTGCGACAGCTTTCTTTGAAGGAACGCCAGGCTATGAAGAGCAAATGTTCGGCGAACACGCCAAGAAAACGACATATGATTTTGTCGGCTTAGTGCTGAATTATGATGAAGATACACAAATGGTCACGCTTCAGCAGCGCAATTTCTTCAAAAAAGGCGACGAAGTGGAATTTTTCGGTCCAGAAATCGAAAACTTTACACATACGATTGAAACCATTTGGGACGAAGACGGAAATGAGCTAGATGCTGCCCGCCATCCCCTGCAAATTGTCAAATTCAAACTAGACAAAAAGATTTATCCGAGCAACATGATGAGAAAGGGGAAGTAACAGCCCATGGGTAAGAATCCAGTAGTCATTGGAATCGCAGGAGGTTCCGGTTCAGGAAAAACGAGTGTCACACGGTCCATTTATGAACAGTTTAAAGGACACTCAATTTTAATGATCCAGCAGGACCTTTATTATAAAGACCAAAGCCATCTTCCGTTTGAAGAAAGGCTGAACACAAACTATGATCATCCGCTTGCGTTTGATAATGACTATTTAATCGAGCATATTCAGGATCTATTGAATTACCGCCCGATTGAAAAGCCGATTTATGACTATAAGCTTCACACACGTTCAGAAGAAACGGTTCACGTAGAGCCAAAGGATGTTATTATCCTTGAAGGCATTCTTGTTCTTGAAGACAAAAGGCTTCGTGATCTGATGGATATCAAGCTTTATGTTGATACGGACGCTGACTTGCGTATCATCAGACGGATTATGAGAGATATTAATGAGCGCGGACGCTCTATTGATTCTGTCATTGAACAATATGTGTCAGTGGTCCGTCCGATGCATAACCAATTCGTCGAGCCGACGAAACGATACGCTGATATTATTATCCCGGAAGGCGGTCAGAATCACGTCGCAATTGATCTGATGGTCACAAAAATTCAAACCATTCTTGAACAAAACGCGATTTTGTAATACCATAGCATAGACATAAATAACTCTGACCATATTATGTATAGGCAGGAAGGGAATGTGCGAATTCCCTTCTTTCCCTGTTTATAAACGCGAAATATTTGCAGAACGACACGATTCAGTTTAAGATAAACAGTACCTATATGGGAGAGAAGAACGAGGACTGCCCTGTGTTCTCATTCTTGTATTTTTTAGTTTATGCTCTCATACATAATCGAAGATGTTGAGGGACAACCAGAAGGAGTGAAGGGACATGGCACAAGAGAAAGTATTTCCTATGACTGCAGAAGGAAAACAAAAACTTGAACAAGAATTAGAATATTTGAAAACGGTTAAACGAAAAGAAGTAGTAGAGCGAATCAAAATTGCGAGAAGCTTCGGAGACCTTTCCGAGAACTCTGAATACGATTCAGCGAAAGAAGAGCAGGCATTTGTAGAGGGCCGCGTGACGACTCTTGAAAATATGATTCGCAATGCGAAAATCATTGAAGATGACGGCGGCTCTAACGTTGTCGGTTTGGGTAAAACCGTCACTTTCGTCGAACTGCCTGACGGTGATGAAGAATCATATACGATCGTCGGAAGCGCGGAAGCTGACCCGTTTGAAGGGAAAATCTCAAACGACTCACCGATCGCAAAAAGCCTCTTGGGCAAAAAAGTAGATGAAGAAGTCACAGTACAAACACCGGGCGGAGAAATGCTCGTGAAAATTGTGAAAATTTCATAATATTTGTTTAGCAGCGAAACACCTCGTCCACAATGTGGGTGAGGTGTTTTTTTATGAAGATATCGAAACGAATGAAGCTGGCAGTCATCGCATTTTTGATTGTATTTTTTCTGCTTCTGCTGAGGCTTGCAGAAATCCAGCTGTTTTTCACAGAATCATTTTCTAAAAAGAAAATTAATTTGATTCAAGAAAGCGTGAAACAGCGGACGGAGGAAGTGCTCATTTCAGATGGAAGAGGCTCTTTTTTAGATCGAAACGGGCGGGCGCTGACAGGACAAAGCGAGCCTGCGGTTGTTTTGTTCCCTTTTCTGCTGACGCAGGATTGGCCGATCAAAAAAGTTGCGGACATCCTCGGCATGTCTGAAGATGATTTGCGCCAGACACTAGGTAAGGCAAAAAAACCGGTCATTTTGCAGCAAAAGAAAATCAAAACACTTTCAAAACAATCTATCACAAAAATCAATTCTTTGAAATATCCCGGCATTTACGGCGTATATATGGAGAATGAAGACAAGCCCAGCCTTGCTTCACATACGATAGGGAGCACGAACCAAGATCCGGCGCTGCTTCGCAAGAAATATCCTGACAAGGAGAGCCTTCCGATTACAACAGAAATCGGAACAACCGGTTTAGAACGGACATTTGACGAGTTTTTGCTTCCGGAACAAGACACAAAGCTTTTATATCATGTGGACGGAAAAGGAAACCCTTTGTTTGGCATGGACGTCAAATATACAGCTGAAGCCAATACATTTTATCCGCTCCAGGTCAAAACAACGATCGATCAAAGCATTCAAAAAGCGATGGAGGAGGTATTGGATGAACAGGGGCTGAAAAAAGGAGGAGCTGTGCTGCTGGACATCGAAAATAGCAGTGTTCTGGGAATTGTAAGCAAACCAGATGCGGATGTGTCCCGGCAAAACACACTTCAAAATTATATGCTGACGCCAATCTATCCCGGATCAGTTTTTAAAACAGTCATTGCCGCAGCTGCAATCGAAAATAATATGGTGAAGCCTAGTCAAACCTTTAATTGCAATTTAAACCTGTACGGGGAACCGGGGGACGACAAAGGAACCTTGTCTTTTGATGAAAGCTTTGCACAAAGCTGTAATTACACATTTACGAGTCTTGCAGAACAATTAATGAAAAAAGACAGCTCGGTTATTGAAGATATGTCCGAGAAGCTGGCTCTCACTGATCGGGCAGGCTGGGAGGGAAAACTGTACCACGAAACCGATTTCCGCCAGCTGTATAACGAAAAAAGTGGCGTGATTTGGGGGGATGAAAAAGACAAATCAGTCAAAAAAGCCATTGCGCAAACAGCAATTGGGCAGAAAAATGTAAAGGTAACCCCGCTGGAGGTAGCCAATATGATGGCGACAATCGCCCGCGGCGGAGAAAAACGGCAGGTGAAAATTGCCGAACAAATTGAGTATAAGAACGGCACAACGCTCGTTACGTTTAAAGATCAGAAGCTCAAAGGGGAGACGATAGACAAATATACGTCACAGCAGCTTCAAAAAATACTGCGGCGGGTGGTAGAATCTCCTTCCGGAACGGGCAGAAGGTTTCAAGATCTTCCGTATACTGTAGCAGGGAAGTCGGGCACAGCCCAGACAGGCAAGCTTTCAAAAGAGAAGGAAACGCTCTATGAAAAATGGTTTGCCGGATATTTTCCCGCGGATAAGCCGAAATACGCTCTGGTTGTTTTACACATGGATACACCGGGCGATAAGGCTCTGACAAATTCGGTGTTTTATGATATTGTTAAAAAAGTACACGAAATTGAAATCAATCAGAAATAGAACAACTTCTCAGCACATGTTAAAATATATGCTGAGCCAAGAGGGATAAAGGAGTGCAGAATTATTGAGCAATAATCAATCTCGTTATGAAAATCGTGATAAACGCAGAAAAGCCAATTTAGTGCTTAACATTTTAATCGCAATCGTATCCATACTAATTGTCGTAGTAGCAGCGAATCTCTTCATTAACAGTCCTTCTAGCAAAGATGTCAGCAAGGATTCTGAAACGGCGCAAAAACAGGAATCTCCGGCTTCAGGAAAGACGGAAAAGAAATCGGATGAGGATATAAAAGACAGCAAGAAAGATACATCTGACAGCGAAAAGGATTCTGAGAAGTCTTCTGACTCTGATTCCAAAAAAGATGATTCTTCTTCTAAAAAGGATGATTCTGATTCAGATTCAAGCTCAGATTCAGCCGGTGATGGGCTTAAAGATGCAAAAGTAACAGAAGGCGGCTCATCGAGCGATGTGGAAAAAACGTATGAAAATCCTGACTGGAAAGCAGTCGGAACTGAGCAAACAGGCGAGCATGCCGCTACTTATGATTCAAGCTCGCAAGACTGGGCTGAGATGCTGAAAGCCATTTCGTACGCAACTGGTGTCTCAACAGATAACATGACGGTGCTCTGGCTTGGAAATAACGGCAGCCCTCAGGATGCCAAAGGCAAAATTTTGGACAAGGCGACTGGGAATAAGTATCAAGTCACGATTACATGGGTCGATGAAAAAGGCTGGAAGCCGACAAAAGTAGAAAAGCTAAAATAAACAAAAGCAGCCGGGTTACAACCGGCTGCTTTTGTTTTAGGCTTCAGCTGCGAAATGAACCACCGCGCTGTACAATATTCTTCCTTCTGCCACAGCAGTTTGGTGTGAAACAGATTTCACCCGGAGCATGATGGCTTTATTGTTTTCAATTTGTGTATTGATTTTCTTTTCAAGCTCCTGCAATGAAGCCGCTTCAAAAAATTCCACTTTGTCTTTAATCAGATCTAATTGAAAATTCATGTCTTGACCCTCCAGCTTTCACAAGTCATATGAAGTATAAGCTTTTTTGCGGTCAATGCGCAATATGAGATGGCATAAAATACACAAAGTGTTTTAGTACCTGCTTTTCAGAAGATGTGGTATTATAGGAACTGTTCCATCATTAATTCATAGTATGCTTATAGGAATTATTAAATATGGAGTGTGACAAATATGGGACGTGAATTTATCCCTCTCTTTGAAGATTGGGCAGCAACTTATGATCAAACAGTACAAGGTTTAGATATTCAGTATAAAGAAGCATTCAGAGGCTACGATCATATCCTTGATGCCATCGTCAGCAAATCTGGAACGCATGTGTTAGAATTTGGCCCGGGGACAGGGAATTTGACGGCTAAGCTGCTCGATGCAGGCAAAACTGTATTTGGAATCGAACCTTCTCCAGCAATGCGTAAACTGGCTTCTGACAAGCTTTCAGGCAGGTCGGAAATCGTTGATGGAGACTTCCTGACATTCCCTGAGCCGCCATTTCAGGCTGATACAATTGTCAGTTCATATGCTTTTCATCATTTGACTGACGAAGAAAAGCGGGCTGCCATAAAGCAATATGGCAAATACCTTCACTTGCATGATAAAATAGTGTTTGCCGATACCGTCTTTGAAAATGCGCAAGCGTATCAACAGGCTATCGATAAAGCCCGTTCTCAAGGCTTTTATCAGCTTGCAAATGATTTAGAGACAGAGCATTATCCTACATTGGATGCGTTGAAAGAAATGTTTACAGCTGAAGGTTTTGCAGTCCGATTCACTCAGCAAAACGACTTCGTGTGGATAATGGAGGCGATCAAACGGTAAAGTGAAGGGAATGTGAATAGATGAGACTAGCAGTCATCGGAGCAATGGAAGAGGAAGTTACCATCTTAAGAAACAAACTTGAAAATGCAAAAACAGAAACGATCGCACACTGTGAATTTACAACAGGCGAATATGAAGGAACTGAAGTGATTCTTTTAAAATCAGGAATTGGAAAAGTAAATGCTGCTATCAGCACGACGCTTCTGCTTGACCGTTACAAGCCTGATTATGTCATTAACACAGGCTCAGCCGGCGGATTTCATCATACATTGAATGTAGGGGATGTCGTTATTTCCACTGACGTTCGTCACCACGATGTAGACGTAACGGCTTTTGACTATGAATACGGCCAAGTGCCGGGTCTTCCGGCTGCTTATGCAGCGGATGAAAAGCTGATTAGCATCACTGAAGAAGCGGTATCTGAACTCGACGGCATTCAGGTTGCAAAAGGAACAATTGCAACAGGCGATTCTTTCATGAACGATCCGAAGCGGGTTGAAGAGGTGCGTGCGAGATTTTCTGATCTGTACGCGGTTGAAATGGAGGCTGCGGCAGTGGCTCAAGTGTGCCATCAATTTAAAACGCCGTTTGTCGTCATCAGAGCGTTATCTGATATTGCAGGAAAAGAATCACATGTTTCATTTGACCAATTTTTAGAGCAGGCGGCTGTCCATTCAACAGAGCTTGTGTTAAAGGTGATCAAACGAATTCATTAAAACGGGGAGAACGTTCTCCTCCGTTTTTCTCTAAAAACAACCTCTAATTAGGAGGAGGACATATATGACAGTGATTACGGACATTACCGAGCTGATTGGGAATACACCGCTTCTCCGCTTGAAGAACTTTGATGTTCCAGAAGGAGTCGCGGTGTATGCCAAGCTTGAAATTATGAATCCAGGGGGAAGCATCAAAGACAGACTGGGAGATATGCTGATTCGTGACGCGCTCGATTCAGGCAAGGTGAAACCCGGCGGAGTGATTATAGAAGCTACGGCAGGCAATACAGGGATCGGCCTTGCGTTAAGTGCCAGAAAATATGGGCTGAAAGCGATTTTCTGTGTCCCTGAACATTTCAGCAGAGAGAAACAGCAAATTATGCAAGCGCTTGGCGCATCAATCATTCATACACCGCGTCAAGACGGAATGCAGGGAGCCATTCAAAAAGCCATTCAGCTGGAGACTGAAATTGAAAATTCTTATTGCGTCTTGCAATTCAAAAACCAAGTAAATCCATCGACTTACTATAAGACGCTTGGACCTGAAATGTGGGAAGCGCTTGACGGGAATATTCATACGTTTGTCGCAGGGGCAGGATCAGGGGGCACGTTCGCAGGAACAGCTTCCTTCTTAAAAGAAAAAAATCCAGCAGTCAAAACGGTGATTGTTGAACCGGAGGGCTCGATTTTAAACGGAGGAGAGCCTCACGCTCATAAAACAGAAGGCATCGGCATGGAGTTTATCCCCGATTATATGGATAAGAGCCATTTTGACGAGATCTACACCGTAACAGATGAGAATGCGTTTAGACTTGTGAAAGAAGCGGCAGAAAAAGAAGGCCTGCTGATCGGAAGCTCTTCAGGTGCAGCGCTTTATGCGGCATTGGAGGAAGCGAAAAAAGCATCCGCTGGAACTAACATTGTCACAGTATTTCCTGACAGCAGCGATCGATATATCAGCAAACAAATATACGAAGGAGGCATCTGATATGAAGAAAAAAACATTGATGATACATGGCGGAATCACAGGTGATGAGAAAACAGGCGCAGTTTCCGTGCCCATTTATCAAGTAAGCACGTACAAGCAGCCGAAAGCAGGACAGCATACAGGCTACGAGTATTCAAGAACGGCCAATCCTACTCGAACCGCTCTCGAAGCACTTGTGACAGAACTGGAAAGCGGGGAAGCAGGCTATGCGTTCAGCTCAGGAATGGCTGCCATTACAGCGGTTATGATGCTGTTTAACAGCGGAGATCATGTCGTGTTGACTGATGATGTGTACGGCGGAACATATCGCGTGATGACAAAGGTGCTTAACCGTCTTGGCATTGAATCAACATTTGTTGATACGAGCAGCAGGGAAGAAGTTGAAAAAGCGATTCGCCCTAATACAAAAGCCATTTATATTGAAACACCGACAAACCCGTTGCTCAAAATCACCGACCTGACGCTCATGGCTGATATCGCAAAAAAAGCGGGTGTTCTGCTTATTGTAGACAATACCTTTAACACTCCTTATTTTCAGCAGCCGCTTACTTTAGGCGCTGATATCGTACTTCACAGTGCGACAAAATATCTTGGCGGACACAGTGATGTCGTCGGAGGTTTAGTTGTGACAGCTTCGAAAGAGCTTGGAGAAGAGCTGCATTTTGTGCAAAACTCCACAGGCGGCGTGCTTGGCCCTCAAGATTCCTGGCTGTTAATGAGAGGAATCAAAACGTTGGGACTCAGAATGGAAGCGATCGATCAAAATGCGCGGAAAATCGCAAGCTTTCTTGAGAATCACCCTGCTGTCCAAACGTTATATTACCCTGGTTCTTCAAATCATCCCGGACATGAGCTTGCAAAAACGCAAGGATCGGGCTTCGGCGGCATGATCTCCTTTGATATTGGCAGTGAAGAACGGGTTGATGCGTTTTTAGGAAATCTGAAACTGTTTACCATTGCTGAAAGCCTGGGGGCGGTTGAAAGCTTAATTTCTGTTCCTGCAAGAATGACACATGCCTCTATTCCGAGAGAACGCCGGCTTGAGCTCGGCATTACGGACGGCTTGATCAGAATTTCTGTAGGAATTGAAGATGCGCAAGACTTGTTGGAAGATATCGGCCAAGCGCTTGAAAATATATAACAAATGGATAGAATTACTTTCTCTGTAAGTCGCCGGATTATATTATAATAGTCGTATACTATGAATCTGGCAGGTGATTCTTTTGAACAAAAATAGAATGAAATCTTTAAAAGAAGACTACAAGCATTTTGCTTTTACATTGCTTGCAGTCAGCACTTTTTTATATATAGGCGCAGTTCTCCCTGATCAAGGCTTAACATTAGGCCAGAAATCGACGATGTTTTTAGCGGATTGCGTATTTTTAGCCGGTGCCTTCTTTTGCGCTGACCGTTCACTTATTTACAAGAAGCGTTTGGAAGAAGCCGACGAATAAAAAAACAGCCATCATCAAGCGATGGCTGTTTTTCTGTTATTGTTCTCGAAGTTCTTTTCCCATGCCTTTTAAAAACTGAAGGCCGAAGCCGACGGCTCTGTTAATGTCAGGGTCGTTCATTGCTTTTAACAGGTCGAGAACCCCGACTTTCTTGTCTTCTTTTAAAAAGCTTTGTGCCTGTTCAGTCCCAGCCATTACGCTTTCTAAAAGCTTTGCTGTAAACTCAGGATCGGCTTTTGTCAATGCGCCTCCGGCGGCCATCATCGTGTTGATGAGGTTGGTGACAGGCTCGCGGGAAACTTGGCCAAGCGCAATCTTGGCAATGTCTTCCTTCGCTCTGAGCATGCTTGTTGCCGCATCAAAAATTCCAAGATCATTGAGTTCATTCATTAACGTCATCGTTTTAGAGACGGAGTCCTCATTTTCCGCCAGCAGCTCTTTCAGTTCTTCTATTTTTTCAAGCTTAATTTGCTCAGCTGTTTTTGTTTCTTTTTTGATCGTTGTAATCGGAGTGGCCATTCGTTTTCCTCCTATCGTTTAATCAGTCAGATGGACATAGCCAGGGCGGTTCCATTTTCTTTCCGCTTCGACTCCGTTTTGCGGATGCCGTTTTTTGTTGCGCGGATTTGTTTTTGGAAGCGGCGCTGTTTCACAGCCGCCAAGCACTTCCATGCGGACCTTTGTCTGTTTATAAGCAGGCGTGTTCGTCCGTTTATCAGCTGCAGGGCCCGTCAAGAAGTTAATCGCTGACTCCTTGTCTGTCGAGTTCATTGGCAGATAGAGTTCATTTTTCCGTACCCGATTTGTGATCAGCGCGTTCAATTTGACTGCTCCGAACGGAGAAACGAGCCGTACAAGCGAACCGTCACAAACACCTCGCTCTTGTGCAAGCTCAGGTGAGATCTCAACGAATACATTCGGCACTTTCGCTTGGATGCCTTTCGATTTATTTGTCATGTTTCCTTCGTGGAAATGCTCCAGCATCCGGCCGTTATTGATATGAAGGTCATATTCCTCCGGAAATGCCGCTGGCTCGGTCCAATCAGAAAGGGCAAAACGGGCTTTTTTGTCAGGGAAATTAAATCCGTCTTCATACAGAAGCGGTGTGCTTTCACCTGTGAAGCTGCCCCATAGGAAGCTGTTCCAGCCTTCAAGCACCTCATAGCTTGCTTTGGCAAACAGAGGAGAAAGACTCGCCATTTCAGAGAAAATGTCACTTGGATGGCTGTAATTCCAATTCGCTCCTAAACGGTTTGCCACCTCTTGAATAATCCACCAGTCCGGTTTTGCGTCACCAAGCGTCGGAAGCGCCTGATACAATCGCTGGACACGGCGTTCTGTGTTGGTAAATGTTCCGTCTTTTTCAAGTGAAGGAGTGGCCGGCAAGACGACATCAGCATATTGAGCTGTTCTTGACAGGAAGATGTCCTGTACCACGAAGAAATCAAGGCTTGATAAAATATCATGCACATGGTTCGCGTTTGAATCGACCAGTGCCATATCCTCACCGACAAGATACATAGCTTTCATTTTTCCTTCTTCAATGGCATGAAGCATTTGAATATTATCTAAACCAGGCTTTCCATCAATCTCGACACCATATGCCTCTTCAAATTTAGCACGGGCCTTGTCATCTGTAATATGCTGATATCCCGGCAGCCAGCCTGGCAATGTTCCCATATCACATGCGCCTTGCACGTTATTGTGTCCGCGCAGAGGATAAGCGCCGGCACCTGGACGGCGATAGTTGCCCGTAGCGAGAAGCAGGTTTGAAATGGCTGCTGATGTATCAGAACCGCCTGTATTTTGTGTGACACCCATTCCCCAAAGGACACAAGTGCCGTCAGCATCACGAATCATTTCAGCAATTTGAATGATGTTTTCTTTTGAAAGGCCTGTGATGCGTTCTGCATAATCAAGCGTATACGTTTTAAGGGTTTCTTTATAATCTTCAAAGTAATTGACGTTCTCATCAATAAACGCCTGATCGTGCCAGCCTTGGTCGATCATATATTTCGTAACAGCCATCAGCCAAACTTGGTCTGTGCCTTGTTTAGGGCTGATGAACAGATCGGATCGCTCAGCCATCTCATTTTTACGCAGGTCGGCAACAATCAGTTTTTGACCGTGGAGCTTGTGTGCCCGTTTGACGCGTGTTGCGAGCACTGGGTGTCCTTCCGCCGGATTGGCACCGACAATGATGACGAGACCTGCTTTGGCAATATCTTTAATCGTGCCGGCGTCACCGCCCATGCCGACAGTGCGGAACAATCCGTCTGTAGCAGGAGACTGGCAGTAGCGTGAGCAGTTATCGACGTTGTTTGTTTCAAATACCTGACGCGCTAGTTTTTGAATGACGTAGTTTTCTTCATTCGTAATTTTAGAAGAAGAAATAAACCCGACAGAGCCTTTACCGTACTGCTCTTTAATTGATCCTAATCTGCTTGCGACAAGATCGAGGGCCTCTTCCCAAGAAGATTCCACAAAGGCTCCGTTTTTACGGATTAAAGGCTTTGTGATCCGCTCTTTTGAATTGACAAAATCCCAGCCGAATTTCCCTTTGACACATGTGGAAATAGCGTTAACCGGAGCATCAGAAACAGGCTGGATCTTTAAAATATCCCGTCCTTTTGTCCATACTTCAAATGAACACCCGACACCGCAGAACGTACATACAGTTTTCGTTTTTTTCGTTCTTGTTTCACGCATTGCCGCTTCGACTTCAGAAATGGCAAAAATGCTGCCATACCCCGGTTCAACATTTTTCACGAGATCAATCATCGGTTCCATGACGTCCTCTTTAATGCCTGTCATAAAACCAGCCTGCCCGAGCATTGATTTTTCCATCAGTGCATTACATGGACATACTGTTACACACTGACCGCAGCTGACACAGGAAGATTCATTGATCGGAACTCCCTCATCCCAAATGACGCGAGGGCGTTCGCGTTCCCAGTCGATTGAGAGTGTTTCATTTACCTGAAGGTTTTGACAGACCTCAACACACTGGCCGCAGGCAATACATTGGTTTGGATCATAGCGGTAAAAAGGGTGAGACATATCAACCGCGCAAGAAGGATCTTCTTTTGGCGTGTATGGGTATTTTTGATGCTCGATCCCCATCATTTCCGCTGTATTATGCAGCGTACAGTTGCCATTGTTGTTATCGCAAACTGTACAATACAGCAAATGATTTTCAAGAAGGCGGTCCATCGCTTCGGTTTGCGCTTCTTTCACTCGATTTCCTGAAAGATCAATAGACATCCCGTTTTCTGCAACCGTCGCGCATGAACGAACCAGCTTGCCGTTTGCCTCTACTATGCAAGTATCACAAGTTTGAATCGGGTCAACCTCTGGTACGTGGCAAATCTGCGGGTACTCAATTCCGTTTTCATTTAAAATATCTAAAATTGTGGCCCCTGCTCGTGCTTGAATTTCTGTTCCGTCTACACGGACACTGATCGACTTAACGTCCATCATATTCATATTCCCCTCCATCTTTCTTTCAAGAAGTCAAAAAAAGCCATGTATAGATACACCTGCCCTTAATTCTAAGAAGGTGTAAACACACATGGCGGAATAGTTCACTAGCAAGTCTTACTAACAGACCAATCCTTGATTTTTATAAAACGATAGACTCATAACAAGATCCTATTACAAATCCATCAACACTGCTTTTATTATAATGTGATATTTATTATAATACAATATGGCAGGAAAATTTTAACCAAGTGAAATGTCCTGAGGGGAACCGGGAAAAGCCTTTATAAGGCAATATCGGAAGGGGTAATCAGCATGTCTAAAAAAATTCATGAATTCAATGATATTATTCGAAAACTTCGTAAAGAATTGTTCGGAAAAGGGCCTGAGAGAATTCATACTGTATTTGTAGAAAACATGGCAGTTTCAACACTATACGGAAATCTGAGTGCAAGCGAGCAGTTTATCGCCCGCACGCCTGAAGGAAGAGAGATGGTACATGCGGCCCGGACAAGCCTAATTCAAGACCTTTATTCCAAACAAACACCGGAAGGAATGGAGGAACTCATGGGAGCTAAGCTAGTCCATTTGTTTTCTGATATTAAAATTGAGGAAAACATAGCTGTATCTGTATTTGTTTTTGACCGAAAAATAGATGAGCAAAAAGAAGTTCTGCAAAGCTAGTATATTTGTCATTGACACAAATTTGTCACATTTGTTATGATGTTGCTACAGTTATAGAAGGCTAAAGCAATGGAATGTATGCACGAACTGTATATATTCTCTTTCAATATCTTATATACTGCTTGATATTGTTGTATGGGTATGCATACAAGTTAGGCAGCATTCAAACGCCTGGTTTGACACAGGTTATTTGAGTGCTGCCTTTTTTATTGCCTTTCTTGCATAACTGTCAGAAAAGAAGAAGTAATGGAGGCGTTTAATTATGGCTTTTCGAAAACCGGATGAAATAGCGGAAGCAGCAATTGAAGCAGGGATGAAAAAAATCAAGCTCCCGCTGCCGTCACTGCTTGTGCTGGGGTTTTTAGGCGGTGCATTTATCGCGCTTGGGTATTTGCTTGATATCAGGGTAATTGGCGATCTTCCGAAAGAATGGGGGAGCCTGTCCAGTTTGATTGGTGCAGCAGTATTTCCAGTCGGCCTGATCCTTGTCGTTCTCGCTGGCGCTGAACTGATCACAGGCAATATGATGTCAGTTGCGATGGCGTTATTTTCGAGAAAAATATCAGTAAAAGAGTTAGCGATTAACTGGGGAATCGTCACAATTATGAACTTAATCGGCGCATTGTTTGTTGCTTACTTTTTCGGGCATTTGGTTGGATTGACTGAAACAGGTCCTTATTTAGAAAAAACGATTGCCGTTGCCCAAGGAAAGCTTGATATGAGCTTTGGCAAGGTTCTCATTTCCGCCATCGGCTGTAACTGGCTTGTATGTCTTGCAGTGTGGCTTTCTTTCGGCGCCCAAGACGCAGCAGGAAAAATCCTTGGCATCTGGTTCCCAATCATGGCTTTTGTGGCTATCGGATTTCAGCACGTTGTCGCCAACATGTTTGTGATTCCTGCTGCCATTTTTGCAGGTTCATTCACGTGGGGGCAGTTCATCGGAAACATCATTCCGGCTTTTATCGGTAATGTCATCGGCGGAGCTGTATTTGTCGGTCTCATTTATTTTATTGCATATCATAAGAAAGACCACTCCAGAAAAGAAATGAAGCAGGTGTCATGACCAACGGGCAAATCCATTCGATGATTTGCACAATTTCCGTCCATTTTTAGAAAAAGATGTTTACAAAATGGAATTTGGTGGATATACTTACAAAGTAAGAAAAAAGCAAAGGAGGCTGAACCAAAATGACAATGAGACAACGACGTCAACCTGTACGTGATACACATGTAAAAGTTCATGATTTATTCAGCCTGTGGAAGAGTTCGTGTCCTTCCTTAACCGATGCTTATCGCACGCATTAAATTCGGAATAGTCGGACATACGCAACTCCCCGCAGGCAGTAGAGGCATTGGTGTCTTCTTTTGTCTGCGGTTTTTATTTGCCCGCGGCAGAAGGGTTGTGCCGCGGGTTATTTCGCTTGATGCGGACTTTGAAAGGGGGTGAGCGATATGACGATTAACCTATTCTTTTTAACGTTAACGATTAAAAAACGGTTTAAAAGCCTGGAAGAATTCGAACGAGAACAGCAGATTGAGCAGATTTATGATGAAATGAAAGAGTCTCAGTTAAAGCATCTTTATTTAACGAACTGGCGCTAAAAGCAACGAAAAAAACTGAAGGGGGAATGGCATATGCTTAGAAGGGAATTATTGATGCATTATACAATGGAGAAGGACCAAGTTTAGCGAAATAGCTGTCAAGAAAATGCGCGCCTGCATATAGTAAATCAACGTTATTGTGAGGCAGGTGATGGCATGATGAACGATTATCAAAAAAGACTGCCGTCGATTGGCCATGGTTATGCGTCCATGCCGCATTCCTTCAAACATGGTTATGGAAATCCATTCCGACAGCAGAGGCTGATGGCAATGCAGCAGCAAAGGCTGTATGTATTCCCTTATCATTGGCATTAGAAAGAGGGCAGAAAACATTATGTTTTCTGCTTTTTTTGCGGAAAAAAATGAAAAAGTTTAGTTCTATTGAAACATTTTTCAATACATTGCCGTCTAGTTGGTACCTTCCTTCACTTTTAGAAATGAAGATGATGTTTATTTTTTTAAGATAATAAATAAACATAGGAAACCAAAAGCAGGTGTTTAAATTGCTAGAAAATAGACTCTATAAACGATCCAATTTTCGGAAATTATTTTCTCGGAAATATAAGCTAACCAAAACAATTGAGCATATGATGATTGACTCTATAGATATACAAGAAAATGACAGAATTTTAGAAATTGGAATCGGAAATGGCACTGTCTTTAAAAGCATAACCAAGAAACTAGAAAAGGGAAGCCTAAAAAGCATTGATCCTTCAAAGCGAAAGGTAAGACAGATATCACGTGCGAATCGAAAGAATATGGGGAACGGGGAGGTTTTTCATGGCTATCCAGAGGACATTCCCTTTGATGACCGTACCTTTAATAAAGTCTTTTCTTTACATACAGTTCAGAGCTGCACCGATATTAGGCTTGCATTAAGAGAAATTTACAGGGTGCTTCAAATTGACGGCCGGTTTTATATCAGTATTGACACAAATACCGGTGAAAAAGAGAAAACGTATATTCAACTGCTGAAAGATCAGCATTTTAGGGATCTTTCTGTTATCAGGCGTGATTCCTGTCTATGTATTGTGGCTGTTAAATAAAAAATTTCTCGGGAAATATATCCAAGATTCTTACATCTGGATTTGGGTATATTTTCTTAATTTTTTATTTTTTGCATATACTTTATATTAAAAAAAGTTTTTTTCATTTAAACTTATAACAGAAGAGAGAACAAAGAGGTGATTTCAGACAGGGCAGACATTCTTTGTGAACAAAAGGAATGAATATTCATTCCGCAACGAATCGGAGGTTGTAACATTATATGCTATCCGCATCCAGCAGTAAATACGACATGATTATGAAAGCGTCGGTCTCACTTTTTACGGAAAGGGGTTTTGACGCTACCACTATTCCTATGATAGCTGAACGTGCTCATGTAGGGACAGGAACGATCTATCGTTATTTTGACAGCAAAGAAACACTCGTAAACGTGCTGTTTCAAGAAAGCATCCAGCGATTTACGGAAAAACTGAAGCAAGACGTTTCAGAATTGCCTGTCAGAGAAGGCTTTCACCACGTATTTTGCTGTCTCGTTCAGTTTACGAAAGAGAGCGACTATGCGCTTTTTTTTCTTGAAACCAAAAAAGATGCTCATTACTTAAATCATACAAGCAAAAAACTGATAGAAAATCTGACTCAAATGCTTGATGACTATTTTAATAAGGGAAAAGCGGAAGGCGTGATTCGCAGCCTGCCCTCTAATGTGTTAATTGCGATTGTATTAGGGGCGTTTCTCAAGATATATCAGCTCGTTCAAACAGGTGATATAGAGATGGACACTGATTTAATTACTGAATTGGAACAATGCTGCTGGGACGCCATTAAGCTTCATTCATCACAAAAATAGGAAAGGGAGATGTTAATGAAACAGGCAAGCGCAATACCTCAGCCCAAAACATACGGACCTTTAAAAAATCTTCCGCATCTTGAAAAAGAACAGCTTTCTCAATCCTTATGGCGGATAGCTGATGAATTGGGGCCGATTTTCCGTTTTGATTTTCCGGGAGTATCCAGTGTTTTTGTATCGGGCCACAATCTTGTGGCTGAAGTGTGTGATGAAAGCCGCTTTGACAAGAACCTTGGCAAAGGCTTGCAAAAGGTGCGCGAATTCGGGGGAGATGGCTTATTTACAAGCTGGACGCACGAACCGAACTGGCAAAAAGCCCACCGCATTTTGCTGCCGAGTTTTAGTCAAAAAGCGATGAAAGGCTACCATTCTATGATGCTGGATATCGCAACCCAGCTGATTCAAAAATGGAGCCGGTTAAACCCTAATGAAGAAATTGATGTAGCAGACGATATGACACGTCTGACGCTTGATACGATTGGGTTATGCGGATTTAACTATCGATTCAACAGCTTTTACCGTGATTCACAGCATCCGTTTATCACCAGTATGCTCCGTGCCTTAAAAGAGGCGATGAATCAATCAAAAAGACTGGGCCTGCAAGATAAGATGATGGTGAAAACGAAGCTGCAGTTTCAAAAGGATATAGAAGTCATGAACTCCCTGGTTGATAGAATGATAGCGGAGCGAAAGGCGAATCCGGATGATAACATCAAGGATCTCTTGTCTCTCATGCTTTATGCCAAAGATCCAGTAACCGGTGAAACGCTGGATGATGAAAACATAAGGTATCAAATCATCACATTTTTAATTGCTGGACATGAGACAACAAGCGGTTTGCTTTCCTTTGCGATTTATTGTCTGCTTACACATCCAGAAAAACTGAAAAAAGCTCAGGAGGAAGCGGATCGCGTGTTAACGGATGACACGCCTGAATATAAACAAATCCAGCAGCTCAAATACACTCGGATGGTTTTAAATGAAACCCTCAGACTGTATCCAACAGCTCCGGCTTTTTCTCTATATGCGAAGGAGGATACTGTTCTAGGCGGGGAATATCCGATCAGCAAAGGGCAGCCAGTCACTGTTTTAATTCCAAAACTGCACCGGGACCAAAACGCTTGGGGGCCGGATGCGGAAGATTTCCGTCCGGAACGGTTTGAGGATCCTTCAAGTATCCCTCACCATGCGTATAAGCCGTTTGGAAACGGACAGCGCGCTTGTATTGGCATGCAGTTTGCTCTTCAAGAAGCGACAATGGTTCTCGGTCTTGTATTAAAGCATTTTGAATTGATTAACCATACTGGCTACGAACTAAAAATCAAAGAAGCATTAACGATCAAGCCGGATGATTTTAAAATTACTGTGAAACCGCGGAAAACAGCGGCAATCAATGTACAGAGAAAAGAACAGGCAGAAATCAAATCAGAAACAAAGCCAAAAGAAACCAAACCTAAACACGGCACACCTTTACTCGTTCTTTACGGTTCAAACCTTGGGACAGCTGAGGGAATAGCCGGTGAATTGGCTTCTCAAGGCCGCCAGATGGGCTTTACAGCTGAAACGGCTCCGCTTGATGATTATATCGGCAAGCTCCCTGAAGAAGGGGCAGTCGTCATTGTAACGGCTTCTTATAATGGGTCGCCGCCTGATAATGCTGCCGGCTTTGTAGAGTGGCTGAAAGAGCTTGAGGAAGGCCAATTGAAAGGTGTTTCCTATGCGGTATTCGGCTGCGGGAACCGGAGCTGGGCCAGCACGTATCAGCGGATTCCCCGCCTGATTGATGACATGATGAAAGCAAAGGGGGCATCGCGTTTAACAGAGATTGGGGAAGGTGACGCCGCCGATGATTTTGAAAGCGATCGCGAGTCTTGGGAAAACCGCTTCTGGAAGGAAACGATGGACGCATTTGATATTAACGAAATAGCCCAGAAAGAAGACAGGCCTTCATTATCGATTGCTTTTCTCAGTGAAGCGACGGAAACGCCGGTTGCTAAAGCATATGGCGCGTTTGAAGGGGTTGTGTTAGAGAATCGAGAACTCCAGACAGCTGACAGCACGCGTTCAACCCGCCATATTGAATTGGAAATTCCGGCTGGTAAAACATATAAAGAAGGCGATCATATCGGAATCCTGCCGAAGAACAGCAGGGAGCTTGTTCAGCGGGTTCTCAGCCGATTCGGTTTGCAGTCCAATCATGTGATAAAAGTAAGCGGAAGCGCTCATATGGCTCATCTGCCGATGGATCGGCCGATCAAAGTAGTGGATTTATTGTCGTCCTATGTAGAGCTGCAGGAACCGGCATCAAGGCTTCAGCTTCGGGAGCTGGCCTCTTATACAGTTTGTCCGCCGCATCAAAAAGAGCTGGAACAGCTCGTTTCAGATGATGGCATTTACAAAGAGCAGGTACTTGCAAAACGTCTTACCATGCTTGATTTTTTAGAGGATTATCCTGCTTGCGAAATGCCGTTTGAACGGTTTTTAGCACTTTTGCCATCACTAAAACCGAGATACTATTCCATTTCAAGCTCACCGAAAGTTCATGCAAATATCGTGAGCATGACGGTAGGAGTTGTGAAAGCCTCAGCATGGAGCGGCCGAGGTGAATACCGGGGTGTCGCCTCTAATTATTTAGCAGAGTTGAATACAGGTGATGCAGCAGCCTGCTTCATTCGTACGCCGCAGTCCGGATTCCAGATGCCGGATGAGCCTGAAACGCCTATGATTATGGTCGGGCCGGGCACAGGAATTGCGCCATTCAGGGGCTTTATTCAGGCAAGATCGGTTTTGAAGAAGGAAGGAAGCACCCTTGGTGAAGCACTTTTATACTTCGGCTGCCGCCGCCCGGACCATGACGACCTTTACAGAGAAGAGCTGGATCAAGCGGAACAGGAAGGTTTGGTCACAATCCGCCGATGCTACTCGCGCGTCAAAAACGAACCAAAAGAATATGTCCAGCACTTGCTCAAGCAAGATACGCAGAAATTGATGACACTCATTGAAAAAGGGGCTCATATTTACGTATGCGGTGATGGATCACAAATGGCTCCTGATGTAGAGAAGACTTTGCGATTGGCGTATGAAGCTGAAAAAGGAGCAAGTCAGGAAGAATCAGCTGAATGGCTGCAAAAGCTGCAAGATCAAAGACGTTATGTGAAAGACGTTTGGACAGGAATGTAAAATATAAAATCCCGCCAATCTGATTGGCGGGATTGCTTTGCATATGAGAAAACCGGCACGATAATGAAATCTACTGAAAAGGATGTTATAGGGAGTATCGTGCCGGCCTTATTATTCATATCGGCATGCAGAGGCAAAAGTTTAGTTCTTTTTACCTTATTTTTAAAAATAAATAGTCTAAAAGTCTTGTTTTTGATTTTCAACTCAGGCTTTTGGCATTTTGTTCTTGCTTATTCCTTAAGATCAGTCATCTGTTGAAGATTGATGCTTGAATTGCTGTTCCACATGCTTACGGTAATGAAAGTCATGAATCAGCCGAATGGTCGGCCTAATTAACAGCAGCAAACTTCCGATCGCAAACAGCCATATCCCTGCCGACATTAATCGGTCATAAAAAAAGAAAAAGCTCCCGACGAGAAACAAAGCACCAATGATAAAATCGTTTACTGTATAAAGAATCTTATATCGTTTTTTGAAAAAAAGTTCATATCGTTTCAGCTCTTTTTGGAAGTCATGTTCTTCATTTACTGTCACCATCATCCCTCCATTCTATTTTGGCTTACCCTTACGTAAACGGAATGTAAACATAAGGGCAGCCTTGCTGAAAGGAGACATAATCAACGATCAGAAACTAAAGTGAAAAAGTGATCCGCATAGGATCTCTTTTTTATGATTTCATCGCCTGAACAATAAGAGCGGTCAAAGCTTTTGCCCCTTTAGGAACCAAGTGAACACCATCAGGGGTAAAATATTCCGGATGCTGAAGGGCTTCTGTATGCCAGTCAACTAACGTAACATTTTGATGTGCGCTTGCCTGGTGCTGTAAAGATTCATTAACCTTGCTTTCCCATTGGCGGGGAACCCGTGTATTGACAAGATAGATATGGGCTTTTGAGAAAGATTGAAGCAGTTGTTCGATTTGGCTGTTTGTAAAGTAGCCATTGGTTCCAAGCTCAATGATGACAGCCTTGTTCGGCTGATTAAAAGACTTGTACTCCCTTGCGAGTTCCAAAGCTTGAGACATTTGTCTTCCTACCTTTCCATCAATCGTCACATTTGAAAATGACTGACGCAGGTGTGAAGAAATATCAAGCATGACGGAATCTCCTATAGCTAAAACTTCTTTCGCAGTGTCTGCTGGTTTTTTCTGCTGTTGGGATTGCGTGTCTTTCTTTTTATGAGTCTCTTGCCCACTATCTTTGTTTTCCTTTTGACGTTGATCCGATTCTGTTGTCTTTTGTTCAGGATTGTGTTTTTTATCTGCTGCAGCGTTCTTTTTATCCCCAGAAGCCTGGCTGGTGTCAGCATTTGTTTCTTGTGAGCTATAGGTCCATTTGGTAGGGTGCTTTTGCTCTCCGGCTAACCCAGACAGCCCTCCTGCAAAAATAAGTATAGCGAAAATGACGAAACCAATTGACAGTTTGCTGATGACAGATGTCGTTTTCCATTCCTTGATTCTATGTATAAAAACACGGCGGAAAAATGACCTAAATCCCTGTGTCCGTATCGGCTTCTCAATAAAATGATAGGAAAGCTCGGCAAGTATACATGTCACAATGACCTTTAGCACGATATGCCAAAGAACAGGGTTTCCGATTTCTTGAACTGGCGTGCTTAACACAATAACAGGGTAGTGCCAAAGATAAATTCCGTAAGACCTCGTTCCAAGCCACCGAAGCGGCCTCCATGAAAGCAGATTGCCTAAAAAGCTGCTCGGATGGCAAACACATGCAATAAGGATTGCGGCAGTCACGCTAATGAATAGCATTCCGCCTCTGTAAAGAAAAGGCTCGTATTCATCTGTGAAATAGACACACAACACTAAAATACAAAATGCCAAAAATTCAGTGGCGTGCAAAGTGTGCTTCAGTTTGCTTGGCAGCCTGTTGGAAGACAGCCTTTTCATTGGCCATACCAAAGCCAAGGCACATCCGATGAGAAGTTCAAACGAACGAGTGTCTGTGCCATAGTAAACGCGGCTCGGATCTCCGCCAGGTTCATACAGTACGCTCATCATCACGGCTGAACAAAGCGCAAGCAATGATATCACCGCAGCCAATCTGGCGCGGCTTTTCATTATGTACATTCCAACAACTAAAAACATCGGCCATATGATATAAAATTGTTCTTCAATCGCCAGCGACCAAAGGTTTTTTAGAGGTGATGGGGAACCGAAACTATCAAAATATGATAGCTTGTGAAAAATAAACCACCAATTGCTCATATAAAAGAGAGAAGAGATCGCATCTCCACGTACAGTGTGCAATAGTTCTCGATCAAACAATACGACCCACACAACAGTGGAAAAGATCATAAGGTACGCTGCCGGCAGAAGCCGCCGAATGCGGCGCACCCAAAAGTCCCGAAAATCAAGATTGATATCATTTCCATATGCCGGTAATAGAATAGATGTAATCAAATATCCGGATAAAACAAAAAAGATATCAACTCCGATAAAACCTCCGTTAGCCCAATTGAAATTTAGGTGATAAGCGATAACTGACAGGACGGCAAAAGCGCGAAGGCCATCAAGTCCAGGGATGTATCGATGATGCTGTGTCTTGTGATACATGGGAATTCCTCCAATAGTATGCAAATATTCTCGTTGTTTTTGATAGCGAGGTTACGACCTCGAAAGAGAAGAGAGAAAACATCCATAATCTTAGATGGATGTTTTTATTTTATCGAATATAACGTTCTCCCACGAGCAAGTTAGAAATGACGCTGGTTGGAATTGTAAACTCGGTAACGCCCATATAGCCGGGGGCGACTTCATATTCGTCAAATGAGATCACAAGTTTATGGTCTTCAGTAATGTAAAACGTCTGATCAGGAAGAATCGTTTTGAACGGTTCTGCATCTTCGTCAGTGAGCCAATATATTTTATTTGGATCTTCCTTCATTTGCTGTTTCATTTGCTCTCTAATATTTTGACTGATGACTTTAATATAGCGCTCATCTTTGAATAAGCTTTTTAATGTAAGTAAAATATCATTCTTTTTGTCAATTGTAATATAACGGCTTTGTGTGTAGGAAGATGCTTGTGTTTTTTCAATATTGCGCCGGATCGAGAGTAAATCTGGCGTGTCTGTGACCGTCTCGTAATCACTGTAGATGCTGAGATGCCCTTTTTTGTTTTTGGATGTGGACTGTATAAACTCTTTATACAGCTGCTGGCTTTCTTTCAAGTATTTTTGGTTAATGCTGTTTTCCAGCTCTTTATTAGAAAGCCCGGACAAAGCAGGTGTTTTGACATCAATGCTTGATTGGTCTTTTTCCTCTTTGATTTCAATAAAGGTGATCGCTTTGACGATTTTGCCGATGACAGGGATCCTTGACATAGCCTGAGCAGCGTCAGGGTTGATATTAACAAGCGCAGTGAATAAAATAGCTGCAGCGATTGCTGCTGATGTCGGCCACATGACGATTCTTTTCTTTTTTGGTTCTTGCTGAAGGGCTTTTTCAACAATGATATCCAATTCTTTAGGAATCGGAACATTTTTATATTCTTCTCTTAATTGCTGTAATCTCTTATCCATTAAGAAAGATCCTCCTTCGTCAGCTGAATGCGCATCAGCTTCAATGCTCTGTATAGGCGCGTTTTGACGGTATTCGTGTTTTCTCCTGTAATTTCCGCAATTTCTTCTAATTTGAGGTCTTCAAAAAAGCGTAAAATAATAATGGTTTTATAGCGGTACGGCAATTCGTCAAGCGCTTCATGGAGATCAGTATCCTTGTAATGGTCTTCCTTTCCTTTGCTTAAAAATTCTATCGTTTCGTCGTCCATCACTCTTATCTTTTTTTGTTTGCGCAAAAAATCAATGGCTGTCCGCACTAAAATTTTATAAAACCAGCTTTTTATCGTCTCAGGGTTCCTGACCGTTTCAACTGAGCTCAGCGCTTTTTTTATCGATTCCTGAACAATATCTAATGCGTCATCTTGATTTTTCACATAACTGAAAGCCAACCTGTAGAAATCTTGCTTATGGTCAGTTATGCATGTGACAAGCAACGCTTTTGTTGTTTGTTTTTTCTTCATTGCAATAAAGGGCTCCTTTTTGAATATACGTATATCGTAGGCTGTTACCTAGGATAGACGCGGCAGGCTGAAAAATAGTTTGCGCAGAATCACATTTTTTTAAAAGAGAGAAGTAAATCAGCATGGGGGGGTTATGCATAAAAAAACAAGGCTTGTTTTGTACAAGCCTTGTTTTGGTTAAGCGATGCGAATATTATTCCAAATAATGTTTTTTGAAATCTGAATGGATAGAAAATTTACGGCGCAACTGGATGAGATTTTTCCCGAAGCTCTCTTCTAAAAGCTCTCTATGCTTTTTCAGAATTTCCATGAGGTACAGATCATGAATGATCACTTCAGTAATAGGCATGACTAAACCTACATGCATCGTCCATGCAGCACGGCTGTCGTTGCCAAGTGAGACAATGCCTGCTACGACTTCTGAATCATCTCCGCTATAGACAAGCCACCGTCCGTCATACTCTTCTGTAATTTCACTGCTCATATCATGAAGATAAACATTGGCAAAATCAGATACGATGTCTCCGTACGCAATAATGGTGACAATAACGCCTTGTTCTGCCGCCTGTTTGAGCTCTGCTTCTATCTCCTTAAAATCCTCTTTCCATATTTCTAAGAGGATTCTTTTTTTGGCAGATAAGATACAAGCCTTCACCTTTTCAAGAATTTCACTGCGGCCGGTGATATTCCAGATGTTTTCCCGGTCATTAGCAGTCTGCTCGAACTTTTCAAAATATTTCTCAGCCTGATCAAAATGCTCTTCCGCTTTGAGCCGGCGGTTTTTAATCAGTTCTTTTGCGGGGACAGGAACATACTGAGGCGTATTTCCATGACTGACAAAAACATCTCCCCTTATGACAAGGCTTTCCAAGACTTCATAAATTTTAGAACGGGGAACTCCGGATTTTTTAGCAACGGCATAGCCTGTTAAAGGTGATTCTTGCAATAATGCCAAATACGCTTTCGATTCATATTCTGTAAAATTGAGGTTTTTTAAAATGTCTAACATATTTTCTTTCATATATCCTCCAATATAAAGAGCAATCGCTGCCTTAGTAATCGCTATTTTAACAAACCATATTGATTTATTCCAAACACATTGATACACTTTTTATAAGTAGTTACTTTTGTAGCCACTATATGATTAAGGGGATTTTTAAAGGGGGAGAGAACAATGCACAGCTTACTCGCATACATACCGATTGCTGCCATGATGGTTATCATACCGGGGGCAGATACGATGCTTGTGATGAAAAATACGCTTAGGTATGGCCCGAAAGCCGGCCGTTATAACATTCTCGGATTGGCAACAGGACTTTCCTTTTGGACGGTGATTGCCATTTTAGGATTATCAGTGGTGATCGCAAAGTCAGTGATTCTTTTCACAACGATCAAATATTTGGGAGCGGCATACTTAATTTATTTAGGTGTAAAAAGTTTTTTTGCTAAAAGTATGTTTTCGTTAGATGACATGCAATCCCAAGCAAAAAATATGGCAAGTTCTCCGAAACGTTATTATAAAACTTCCTTTATGCAGGGATCACTCAGTAACATTCTCAATCCTAAAACTGTTTTGGTGTATGTTACAATCATGCCCCAATTTATCAATTTGAACGGAAATATAAACCAGCAGCTCATTATTTTAGCTTCAATCCTAACCTTATTAGCGGTGTTGTGGTTCCTGTTTCTTGTTTATATTATTGATTACGCAAAAAAATGGATGAAAAACTCGAAGTTCCAGAAAGTGTTTCAAAAAATTACCGGAATAATATTAGTAGGTTTCGGCATCAAAACTGGTTTGAGTTAACACTTAAATGAAGTGAATGAAATTTGAAACCAAAGTTTAATTTGTGTTTGACCCATAAAAAAGACAAGGGAGTGAGTATCCCTTGTCTTTTTTTTATTTCATCTTATGTCCTCTGCGGGTTTGCACCTTATACAAAATAATCAATAAAACAAACCAGACCGGGGTGACAAACAAAGCAATACGTGTATCATCCGCGAGTGCCAATATGACAAGAATGAACGCGAGAAATGCAAGTGTTAAATAGTTGGATAATGGGTAAAAAGGCATTTTAAATTTGTTTGCTTTCGCTTCATGCTGCCTTGTTTTTCGATATTTCAAATGGCAAATCACCGTGATGCCCCAAATAAAAATGAAGCATATTGTAGAAACACTTGTAATCAGTGTGAAGACTTGCTCGGGCATTAAATAATTCAGACTAACGCCAATCAGAATGGCGATGGATGAAAAGAACAGCGCATTGCTTGGCACGTTAGAAGAAGTTAATTTCTTTAATAGTCCAGGTGCGTGATGATCCTTTGCAAGCGAATAGACCATTCGGCTTGTGCTGAATAAAGCGCTATTTGCAGCTGATGCGGCTGATGTTAATACAACAAAATTGATCAAACTGGCAGCCACAACGATGCCTACTGCAGAGAAGACCTGAACAAATGGGCTTTCGTTTGGATTCAACACATTCCAAGGATAGATACACATAATCACGAAAAGTGCGCCAACATAAAAAAGTAAAATCCGGACAGGGATTTGATTGATGGCTTTAGGGATCACTTTTTGGGGATTTTCTGTTTCACCTGCTGTCAGTCCAACAAGTTCAATACCCACGAAAGCGAAGACGACCATTTGGAAAGAAAGGATAAACCCATGCCATCCATTTGGGAACATGCCGCCGTGGCTCCAAAGGTTGGTGAGGCTGGCAGGGCCGGAAGCTGCCGAAAAACCTTTTGCAATCAGGAAAATGCCAGTTACGATCAGAGCCAGTATGGCAATGACTTTGATCAATGCAAACCAAAATTCTAATTCTCCGAAAAGTTTAACGGTGGCAAGGTTCATGATCAGCAGGATAATAAGCGCAAGAAGACCCGGCAGCCATTGAGGCACATCGGGAAGCCAATATTGCGTATAAATGCCGACCGCCGTTAAATCAGCCATCGCGAGGGAAATCCAACAGAACCAGTAGGTCCACCCAGTGATAAATGCTGCCATGTTTCCTAAATAGTCCCTTACAAAATCAACAAAAGAGTGGTATCCCGCATTTGATAAGAGCAGTTCTCCGAGCGAACGCATAATGAAAAAACAAAATACGCCGGTGATCAAGTAAGCAAATAAAATGGATGGTCCTGCAAAATGGATGGATTTACCTGAACCTAAAAATAAACCTGTACCGATTGCACCTCCAATCGCCATTAATTGTATATGCCTGTTTTTAAGGCCTCTAGACAATTTCTGTTGCTGGCCAAAATTGTCTTTGCTAGAATTGCCTATCAATTTTATTTTCCTCCAGTAATAAAAAGATGAGTAAAGTTTTATCGGATATTATAACATTTAAAAGAATAGATACTTTTATTTTTAAATTTTAAAACTATTTTAAGTGCTGTTACATGTCTTCTGGCTCTATTTTTCACTCGTGATTCTACCTGAATAGCAGAGTAAAACAGGAAAGTCATTTGGACAATCTGACAGGCTAGTTTGAATCGGTAACGATTTGTATAATTGCATACCCACTATGTTTGAGACCTGCAGGGGGGATCAAATCGAGAGAATCGGAGATAAAGTTTTTAAGCTTACAGATTTCTTAACCTTCAAAGTGGATTGCAAAAATGACGAAGTTTTGCAAATTGTAATACTGTGGCGGTCACATATTGTGTCCGTCTTTTTAGTTGTGAGCGAACTTAAGGGGTTATATTTGGGTAATTTGTCATGATCTATAAGATTCATTTTTTGTCATTGATGATTTTGACATCATTACATTCCCCGAGAATGATAAACTGTTTACTGATTATTACTTTTGAAGGGGACTGGCCCTCCAGAACTGAGCATCTATCATACTAATATGAGATGCAAATGATTCAACATGTAAACATATACGCATAAAAGCCAGTTTTGTCAATCTGCTATAGAGACCTTTTTAAACGTGTATCAGCAGATAATCTCAACGCGGACTATAAAGTTTCGAAATATTCTTGTTAATGGCTTATCTAATAAGGACAAAGGATGATAGACGTGAGAAGAATAGATAAAATATACCATCAGCTCAAGCATAATTTTCATGATTCAACCTTAGATCATCTTTTAAAAATACAAGGGAATTCAGCAAAGGAGATTGCCGAGCAGCTGAAAATGGAGCGGTCCAATGTCAGCTTTGAATTGAACAATCTCGTCCGGTCCAAAAAGGTCATCAAAATTAAAACGTTTCCTGTAAGATACATCCCAGTCGAGATAGCAGAAAAATTATTCAACAAGAAATGGGAAACAGAGATGATGGAAGTGAAAGACCTTCAGGCGTTTTCCGGAAATTCAAAGCAAAATCATCAACACATTTCCACGAATCCCCTAGAGCTTATGATAGGGGCAAAAGGGAGTTTGAAGAAAGCGATCTCCCAGGCAAAAGCAGCTGTCTTTTATCCGCCGAACGGTCTGCATATGCTCCTCCTAGGGCCGACTGGTTCCGGTAAATCCCTTTTTGCGAACCGAATTTACCAGTTTGCCATTTACTCTGACATATTGAAGGCCGGCGCACCATTTATTACATTTAACTGTGCAGACTACTACAACAATCCTCAATTATTGCTTTCTCAATTATTCGGACACAAAAAAGGTTCATTTACAGGTGCTGCCGAGGATAAGGCGGGTTTAGTCGAACAGGCCAATGGGGGCATTCTTTTTATGGATGAAATCCACCGTCTCCCTCCCGAGGGACAAGAAATGCTGTTTTATTTTATTGACAGCGGTTCTTATAACAGGCTTGGAGAATCTGAACATAAACGAACATCGAACGTATTGTTTATTTGTGCGACTACAGAAAATCCGAGTTCTGCACTATTGAAAACGTTTTTGCGAAGAATCCCAATGACCATTCATATTCCTTCGCTTGAAGAACGATCGCTTAAAGAAAGAGTGGATCTGACGACGTTTTTATTAGGGAAAGAAGCAGAGCGAATTAAGAAGAATCTGAGTGTGCATATCGATGTCTATAATGCGCTTATTCACTCTGCGAAATTTGGGAATGTCGGACAGCTGAAATCAAATGTCCAGTTAGTTTGCGCACACGGATTTTTGCATAACCTTGACAGAAATGAAGTTATTGAACTGACTGTTCGCGATCTGCCTGATGAAATCAAGCAAGAATGGATGTCCAGCAGCAAAAACATGCAAAGAAGCAAAGCCATTTCTGAATATGTCAATATTACAACGATTATCTCTCCGATTGTAGAAGATGAAACAACAAAAATTGACGAAGACCTCTCATTTAACTTATATCATTTGATTGAGGAAAAAGTGAAAACGCTTATGAAAGAAGGTTTATCCAAAAAGGATATTAACCAGTACATCTTGACTGATGTCCATTTGCATGTCAGAAGTTTTTTTCATCATCAAGCTTTTCAAAAAGACAACCTGCTGACATTCGTTGAAGATGATGTGATTCAAATGACAAAACAGTTAAAAGAAATAGCTGAACATGAGCTTGATTGCACATTTGACCGTAAGTTTATTTATTTCTTGAGTATGCATATTGACGCATTTTTAAAGCGAGGAAAGCAAATTGATGTTTTGAATACACAGGAGACAGATGAAATTCGTGATACTCATGTGAAAGAATATCGGGTGGCGTTGATTTTTAAAGATAAAATTCAGGAATATTTTAAAGTGGCTATTCCTGAAATAGAAGTCATCTACTTAACGATGTTAATTCATTCCATCAAATCGTTAAAGGAGAACAAAAGAGTCGGTATTATCGTGGCTGCTCATGGAAACAGCACGGCGAGTTCAATGGTTGAAGTCGCGACAGAACTGCTGGGGAGTACGCCGATTGCAGCAGTTGACATGCCGCTTACTGTTTCACCTTCGGACATTCTTGAATGCGTAGCAGAAAAAATGAAACAGGTTGATGAAGGCGAAGGTGTTTTAATGCTGGTAGATATGGGGTCGCTTGCAATGCTGGAAAGCAGGCTGGAGGAAAAGACAGGTATTTCTATTAAAACGATCAGCAATGTTACGACTTCAATGGTGCTGGATGCTGTCAGAAAGGTCAACTATTTGAATTTAAATTTGCATGCGATCTATCAATCGGTCACGAAGGATTTTATCGAGTTGTGGGAGCGTCAGCCAGCGGCACCCGGCAAAAAGAAGGCATTGGTATCCATCTGCACCACGGGCAGCGGGACGGCCAAAAAGCTGGAAGACATTCTAACCACGATCGTAAACAAGGCCTATGATACACCGATTCACATATTGACCGTATCATCGATTAAGCTGGCCAACAGCATAAAAGAAATCGAAAAAGAGTATGAAATCCTTGCGACAGTCGGAACGAAAGACCCTAAAATCAATGCTCCACATGTATCTTTAGAAGTGTTAATTGAAGGGGAGGGAGAGAAGCTGATTCAACAGGCGATTACAAAAGGAAGCATCCCCTTGAGCAATGGATTGAACGAAGCAAATATTATTGTTAGGGAGCTTTGCGAGGATAGCCTGAAAAAATACCTTGTCTTCTTGAATCCCCATCATGTGATCGAAATGTTATTGGAGTGGCTGCAAACCGTTCAAGATGAGCTGGGGGTCATTTTCAATAATGCGGTTTTGATCAAAGTCATTATGCACACGGCTTTCGCCTTTGAAAGGGTAATTAAGCAAAATCCGATCGCTTTCTCAGAGGAAGAAGAGATCAATGATCAGCTGAAGGAAATGGTGTACGTGACAGAGCGAACATTAGCCCCTTATGAAGAAAAGCTCGGACTTCGCATAAGTGATGATGAAAAATTATTTATAGCCGCCATATTTGCTGAAGAAGTGCATGGCCAGCTGTTTTAAAAACAGTATTTTCATATGAACCTGTATTAAATGGAACACCATTTTAATACAGGTTTATTTTTTTCGTTTTAAGTGTTTCAACAACAAATTGCGATTGGCTGAAATAACAATGAAAACGCTTAACACAACTGTGTTGGCACGATCCTTGCATTATATATGGATGTACAAAACAGGAAAGGAGCAATAGACATGATTTCAGTTATTATCAGCGGTCATGGAGATTTTCCCATAGCATTAAAAGAGTCTTCAGGGATGATATTCGGTGAAGAAAATAACCTGATTGCAGTGCCGTTTTTTAAAGGGGAAGGAATACAAACGCTGCAAGAAAAATATCATCAGGCGCTCAAGGATATCCCGGAAGAACATGAAGTGCTTTTTTTAGTCGATATTTTTGGAGGGACGCCATATAACGCGGCAGCTTCCTTTATTGCTGAGGATCAAAGAATGGATATGGCAGCCGGCGTAAACCTGCCGATTCTGCTGGAGGTATTAAGCCTGAGAGAACATCTGGCTCTCAAAGATTTGCTGAACAACTTAAAAGCAATGAGTCAGCAAAGCTTTCAAGTGTGCAGTGAACATTTAGAAAAAGTAAAAACAGCCAATCAAGATACAAGAGAGGATGAATTATGATGAACATTGTGTTAGCAAGAATTGATGACCGCTTTATTCACGGCCAAATCCTGACAAGGTGGATAAAAGTCCATGCAGCCGACCGAATCATCGTTGTCTCCGACGATATTGCTCAGGACGAAATGAGAAAAACGCTGATCCTTTCTGTTGCGCCTTCAAATGTAAAGGCGAGTGCCGTCTCGGTTTCTAAAATGGCAAAAGCATTTCATAGTCCGCGCTACGAAGGGGTAACGGCAATGCTCTTGTTTGAAAATCCGTCCGATATTGTATCTCTTATAGAAGCAGGTGTACCGATCAAAACCGTAAACGTCGGGGGAATGCGTTTTGAAAATCACCGCAGGCAAATCACAAAATCAGTCAGTGTCACAGAACAAGATATAAAGGCATTTGAAACATTAAGTGACAAGGGCGTGAAACTGGAATTGAGGCAGCTGCCTTCAGATGCCAGTGAGGATTTTGTGCAGATTTTACGGAACGTAACAAAATAATCAAGGGGATGAGAATATGTCTTCATTACAAATTATTTTGTTGTTAATCATTGCAGCAATCACCGGAATCGCAAGTGTATTGGATGAAGGGCAGACACACCGTCCGCTTGTGGCCTGTACGTTGGTTGGCTTGGTGCTCGGGGACTTAAAAACGGGAATTATTCTTGGAGGCACACTGGAGCTGATGGCGCTCGGCTGGATGAACGTCGGGCTTGCCATGGCACCTGATACAGCGATCGCCTCTGTCATCTCAACCATTTTAGTTATTACCGCTGATCAAGGAATTGGCGAAGGGATTGCTGTCGCTGTTGCTTTAGCAGCTGCGGGTCAGGCGCTGACGATTTTTGTTCGGACGATCACTGTCTTTTTCATCCACCGCGCTGATCAATATGCGAAAGCGGGAAATATAAAAGGAATTGAAATTATGCATATTACCGCGATGGTGTTTCAAGCTTTGCGCGTCATGATTCCTACATTGATTGTTGCTTTAATTAGTGTCAGCGCTGTTCAGGCGTTCCTGGGAAATATTCCTGATGTCATTACAAAAGGACTGCAAATAGGCGGAGGCATTATTGTGGTTGTCGGGTATGCCATGGTGATCAATATGATGAATATTCCTTATTTAAAGCCATTTTTCTATATTGGTTTCTTATTAGCGGCGTTTACCGATTTTAACTTAGTGGGATTTGGAGCCCTTGGTCTCTGTCTGGCGCTTTTATACCAGCAGGTGATGCAAAAACAAAGCGCTCACGGAGCAGTCGCGGCCGCATCAGACAGTGGCAGTGTTGCTGTTTATGATGACGATGATGATCTTGATGCCTAAACGATGAGGGGGGAAGAAAAAATGGAGAAAGAAAAACGATTAACGAAGAAAGAAATTTTCAGCATGTTTATTCGTTCAAATTTTTTACTCGGTTCCTTTAACTTCGAACGTGTGCAGGCAATGGGATATTGTTATGTCATGATACCGGCGATCAAAAAATTGTACGGTCCCGGAGCGAAAAGAAACGAAGCCTTGCAGCGGCATTTGGAATGGTTTAATACACATCCGTGGCTGACAGCGCCTATATTTGGTGTGACGGCAGCCATGGAAGAAGAAATGGCGAACAATAAAGGAATTGACGGAAAAGCGATAAGCGGAATGAAAATTGGTTTGATGGGACCAATAGCGGGCGTAGGCGACCCAATTTTCTGGGGAACGATTCGTCCTGTCTTAGCTGCGCTAGGAGCCTCCCTTGCTTTAGGAGGAAACATTGCCGGCCCTTTGCTATTCTTTTTCTTGCTGAATGCCATAAGATTAAGCACAAAATATTATGGATTAAAGTATGGCTATGTGAAAGGAATGGAGATTCTTCAGGATTTAGCGGGGAATCGCATTCAAAAGCTTACAGAGGGCGCTTCGATTCTCGGATTATTTGTTATGGGGGCTCTCGTGTCCAAATGGACCACCATCAACATTCCAATCGTTGTATCCAGGATTAAGGATGAAAGCGGAAAAGTAGATGTTCAAACGGTACAAAATGTGTTAGACAGCATTATGCCGGGTGCGCTGCCTCTCGGATTAACGTTATTGGTGGCATGGATGCTTCGCAAAGGGGTGAATCCTCTTCTCATTATTTGCGGCATCTTTGTCATCGGGATTCTCGGGTATTGGGCTGGATTCTTAGCATAAGGTGTGTGAAGGAAAAAGAGAGAAACTGCAGCAGTCTTTTCATATATAAATCATTCGGATAACAGCGAAACAGAGGAGAATTGCCAGAAACGGACCAGCTTGCTTAGCAGTCTCTCTTGAAAGTGTTCAAACATGAAGAGAGGAGCGAAGGAACAAATGAAAAAGAGACTTATTCAAGTCATGATCATGTTCACCCTGCTGTTGACTATGGCATTTTCGGCAGATGCAGCCGATTCAAGCTACTATGATGAGGATTACCGTCCTCAATACCACTTCACACCAGAGGCAAACTGGATGAATGACCCAAACGGAATGGTATATTATGCCGGGGAATATCACTTGTTCTATCAATACCATCCATACGGGCTTCAGTGGGGGCCCATGCATTGGGGGCATGCCGTCAGCAAAGATTTGGTTACATGGGAACACCTTCCTGTTGCGCTGTATCCGGATGAAAAAGGCACGATCTTTTCTGGAAGCGCAGTTGTAGATAAAAATAACACAAGCGGTTTTCAAACAGGCAAAGAGAAGCCGCTTGTGGCCATTTATACACAGGATCGGGAAGGCCATCAAGTGCAAAGTATTGCCTATAGCAACGACAAAGGAAGAACATGGACGAAATACGCTGGCAACCCTGTCATTCCAAACCCGGGTAAAAAAGATTTTCGCGATCCAAAAGTCTTTTGGTATGAAAAAGAAAAAAAGTGGGTAATGGTGCTTGCGGCCGGTGACCGTATCCTCATTTATACATCAAAAAATCTGAAGCAGTGGACGTATGCAAGTGAATTTGGACAGGATCAAGGAAGCCACGGGGGAGTATGGGAATGCCCGGATTTATTTGAGCTTCCGGTAGACGGCAATCCGAATCAAAAGAAATGGGTCATGCAGGTCAGTGTCGGAAACGGAGCGGTCTCGGGAGGATCAGGCATGCAATATTTTGTAGGGGACTTTGATGGAACTCATTTTAAAAATGAAAACCCGTCAAACAAAGTTCTCTGGACGGATTACGGCAGAGACTTTTATGCGGCTGTATCCTGGTCCGATATTCCATCAACAGACAGCCGCCGGCTATGGTTAGGGTGGATGAGCAATTGGCAATATGCGAATGATGTTCCGACATCCCCATGGAGAAGTGCAACGTCCATTCCAAGAGAGTTAGAATTGAAAGCGTTTACCGAAGGGGTTAGAGTGGTCCAAACACCAGTGAAAGAGCTGGAAACCATTCGCGGGACCTCTAAGAAGTGGAAGAATCTGACCATATCGCCTGCAAGTCATAATGTGTTAGCAGGGCAATCTGGAGATGCCTATGAAATAAATGCAGAATTTAAAGTAAGCCCTGGTTCAGCTGCTGAATTTGGTTTTAAGGTCCGAACAGGTGAAAATCAATTTACGAAGGTCGGCTATGACCGAAGGAACGCCAAATTGTTCGTTGACCGGAGCGAGTCGGGCAACAACACCTTTAATCCGGCCTTTAACACCGGAAAAGAAACAGCCCCATTGAAGCCGGTAAATGGGAAGGTTAAGATGCGCATTTTTGTTGACCGCTCTTCGGTTGAAGTATTTGGGAATGACGGAAAGCAGGTCATAACGGATATTATTCTCCCAGACCGATCAAGCAAAGGGCTTGAATTATATGCTGCAAATGGCGGTGTAAAGGTAAAATCTTTAACGATACACCCTTTGAAAAAGGTATGGGGAACGTCACCTTTTATGTCCAATTTGACCGGCTGGACGACTGTAAATGGCACATGGGCCGACACAATTGAGGGGAAACAAGGGAGGTCGGACGGAGATTCCTTTATCTTGTCTTCAGCATCCGGGTCAGACTTCACTTATGAATCTGATATCACCATTAAGGATGGAAACGGAAGAGGGGCAGGAGCACTTATGTTTCGCTCTGACAAAGATGCCAAAAACGGTTACCTTGCCAATGTGGATGCGAAGCATGATCTAGTGAAATTCTTTAAATTTGAGAATGGTGCTGCTTCTGTCATTGCTGAATACAAAACACCGATAGACGTTAATAAAAAGTATCATCTGAAAACAGAGGCCGAGGGCGATCGCTTTAAAATCTATTTAGATGATCGTCTTGTGATTGATGCAAATGATTCCGCATTTTCAGAAGGCCAATTTGGCTTGAATGTGTGGGACGCGACTGCTGTCTTTCAGAATGTAAAGAAGGAGTCTTAAAAAGGCACAGACCTGAACAGTCTGTGCCTTCTCGTTTTATTTTAACAAATTTAATGATTCGCGGTTAAATGCTTCCAAATCATCAGGTGTTCTGCTTGTGACAATGTTGTGGCTGACGACTACTTCTGCATCTTTGTAGTTTGCACCGGCATTGATTAAATCTTTGCGGATGCTGCGGTAGCCTGTGATATCTTTGCCTTTTAGAAGATCCGTATCAATCAGTACTTGCGGGCCGTGGCAAATTGCGAAAACAGGTTTTTTGTTTTCGACAAATGCTTTTGCGAATTCACCCGGACGGTCATCTGCACGAAGCAAATCCGGAGAGAATCCCCCAGGAATTAAAAGTGCATCAAAGTCACTTGCATCCACATCAGAGATGGCTTTGTCAATCTTTACTTTCTCGCCATGCTTACCGGTAACTTCTTTGCCGGCTTCCAAATCGATAGCCACAACATTGTAGCCAGCTTCTTCGTATGCTTTTACCGGACTTGTATATTCGATGTCTTCGAATTGGTCTGTAACAAGAACTGCAATTTTTTTGCTCATAAAAAACCCTCCTAATAACTCTCTATTCATAGAATAACAGGAAGATTGACCGACCTTCAAAACATTTGCTTAACGAGATCGTTTTTCGTGAGTTTCATTATAAGCGGTTCAGCCCATATAAGGACTAACCTATTACAATGTGGAAATATCAATCACAAATCGATAACGGACATCGCTTCGGAGGATACGTTCGTATGCTTCGTCCACTTGGTCAGCTCCGATGACTTCGATTTTAGGTTCGATGCCATGCTCAGCTGCGAAATCCAGCATCTCTTGAGTTTCTTGAATTCCGCCGACTAGAGAACCTGCAATGCTGCGGCGCCCCATGATTAGGGAAAACACACTGTATGTGTCCGGCTTGGCAGGAGCTCCAACGTTTACAAGTGTCCCGTCTATACGAAGCATTGATAAATAGGCATCTACATCGAGATTTGCCGATACCGTATTTAAGATCACATCAAAACGCCCGGCCAATGTAGTGAATGTGGCTGGGTCACTTGTTGCAAAGTAATGATTTGCCCCGAGTTCCAGAGCTTCCTCTTTCTTATTCATGGAGCGGCTCAGAACGGTTACCTCTGCACCCATCGCATGTGCAAATTGAATCGCCAAATGTCCAAGGCCACCCACGCCTACAATCGCAACCTTTTTACCAGGGCCAACATTCCAGTGTTTCAGCGGAGAATATGTTGTGATACCTGCACACAACAGCGGACTGGCAACATCCATTTCCAAACGATCTGGGATTCGAACAACAAATCTGTCAGTGACAACGATTTTTTGGCTGTACCCGCCATAAGTGGGGTTTCCGTCGTAGTCTACTGAGTTATACGTTTGAACAACACCCTTCGTGCAGAATTGTTCCTCTCCGATGAGACAGTATTCGCATTCTCCGCAAGAGTCAACAAAACAGCCGACACCAACGCGGTCTCCGACAGCAAACTTGGTGACTTCTGTTCCAACGGCTGTTACAACACCGGCTATTTCATGTCCAGGCACCATTGGGAAGATGCCACCGCCCCATTCATCAAAAGCACTATGAATGTCTGAATGGCAAATACCGCTGAATTTAATATCGATTAAGACATCGTGCGGCCGTAATTCTCTTCGCTCAATCGTCGTTTGTTCAAATTTGGCTTTTGCATGTGACACGCTTAATACACGGGTTTGATGTTGATTACACATATGAACCTATCCTTTCTTCATCATAAGTGTTGTAAATAAAAACATGCACTTATTTATGTTTTATGGTGTCTTCAACATAACGATAAACCTTAAAGTCTGCTTTAAGGCAAGGGTTTTTTAAAAAACCATTTAAAATGAACCTGATTTATAAGGTGAGATACAGTCAGCAATTAATGCAGAAGCTGTAATCATGCTGCGATCCCGGGGTGAAAGTTGTTCCTCTCTTGCCCAAATGCCACCGAATAGAACATCATCATGAAGTTCAGCAAACTTTGGCGTAAATTCTCCTAATTGTTCTCTTCCGGCAGTTTGTTTATTTGCCATTCAGCAATCCCTCCATCTAACCTGTTTTTATTGCATGGAGAAGTATAGAGTTTAAAGTGTGCTTTAAGGCAAGTCCCGAATATATAAACCCAGATTCAGCAGCTAACCACTTGTTTTGAGCTTGACTTAAAGTTAACTTTAAGTGTTACCTTCACAACATACAGGATAGAGAGGTGAAGATCATGAATATTGCTCAGGTGGCAAAGCAGTTTGGCCTGACAGCCGCAACACTCCGATATTACGAACGTGTAGGATTAATCCCGCCTGTAAAACGAAAAGACAGCGGCATTCGCGACTATGATGAAGAAGATATCAAATGGATTGAATTCATTAAATGCATGCGAAATGCGGGACTATCGATAGAAGCGCTAATTGAATATACAACATTATTTACCGAAGGTGACCGTACAGTAGAAGCTCGAAAAAATATCCTGGCTGACGAACGACAGCGGCTGATAGAGAAGCGGAAAGAAATTGATGAAACAATTAAAAGATTAGACACAAAAATTAAAGATTATGATGGGAAATTGCGCGAAAACGAGGCAAAGCTCAAAAGCAGGCCTAAAACGGAAAGTCTTCACGGATCAGTGGAGCAAAGAAGGTAGCATTCCTTGCGTTTGAAGAGGGCAGGTTAAAACGAAGGATTTTGATTCTGGCCTGTTTTCTCCATCAAGAGATCGCATAAAAAGAGGTGGTTACGATTCCTTATTTGGATTGGAGAAATTGCAAACATTATCGGAGATCAGATGGAGAAAAGCGGTTAATCTATTTACGGTCATAGGACCCGAACAAACAGTGCTCATTTTGAAGCTGAGGAACAGTTGTGGCCAATCAATACTGTTCCTCAGCAAATCAGTCATTGTATGTTAAAGGGTCGGCAATTGAATGGCTGTATCAATATTTTTTAAATTCAGCTTGACTTGTTCGTCAGGGTTCCAAGGATGGTACCAGCCTTTTTCCATCATATAGCTCGAGAGTTGTTCGTGCATATCGAGTGCTTCTTCCAAATGGCGGATAAGGACTTCTTTTACTTCAGGCGTTCCGGCTTCAGTGGCTGCCATCGCATAATTTCTGACTCCGTTTTTTGCTGAAATTAATAAGTCCATAGCAATGATTTGGTCTGTTAGAACATTCATGCCAGTCAGATATTCTATGATAGGATTCATGATTTATTCATCTCCTCATTCGTGCTTTGCATTAGATAAAATAGAGGCAAATTCCTGCAGCTGGCGTGTGGTGATATCAACATCTTGCTGCATGATTTCTTTCAGCTTCGGATCAGATACCAGTGCTTTCATTGTTTTAGATTTCGTCAAACAAAGTGTCTTAAATGAAGTCATTTCCTGAACCTCAAGCACTTCGTGTAAGGCGTATTCCATTTCTGTAACCTCCGTTTTTTAAGGCTTTAACACAACTTTGATACAATCATCCATTTTTGAATCAAAAATGTCATAGCCATGCTTGGCTTCACTAAGCGGCAGGACATGGCTGACAACATCTCCCGGGTCAATTTTGCCCGTTGATACTAGTTCAAACATGTACGGCATATAGTGGATCACAGGAGCCTGTCCAGAGCGTATATTGATGTTTCGCTGCATGATATCTCCTAGCGGAAAACCGTTATATCTGCCTCCGTACACACCTGTAATTTGTATGGTTCCTCCTTTGCGTACAGCTTGAGAGGCAATGACCAATGCACTCATAGTTCCGCCATGAAGTTTTAATCCGCTGGCAAGGAACTCGAGATCGCTCATTTTACCATCCATCCCAACAGCGTCAATGACTACATCCGCTCCGCCTTTCGTGATTTCCTTTAAATAATTCCCTGTATTCTCATGGTCTTCAAAATTAACGATTTCTACTTTGTTTGTACGTTTCGCATGCTGTAAGCGATAGTTTACATAGTCAACTGCTATGACGCGTTTTGCGCCTTTTAGCCAACAAAACTTTTGAGCAAACAGGCCGACTGGTCCGCAGCCGAGAACGATAACTGTATCGCCTTTTTTTACGCCGGCATTATCCACACTCCAAAAGCCGGTGGTCATGGCATCGGCAATCACGCTTAATTTCTCATCGGGTTCCTCACAAGATTCAGGGATTTTAAAATGGGTAAAATTCGCAAACGGCACTCTTAAATATTCCGCTTGCCCGCCTGGATAACCGCCAGTTTGCCCTGAATAGCCGAAATAAGCACCCATTTCCCCATTGTCATTAGACTGATCACATTGGCTTTCCAGTTGGTTTTTACAAAAAAAACATTCACCGCAGGCGATCGTAAAAGGGATAATGACGCGGTCACCTTTTTTGACCTTTGTAACCCCTGGCCCAACTTCTTCAACAATTCCCATCGGTTCATGGCCGATGACATAGTCTTCATGGAGATTAGGAATCAATCCATGGATTAAGTGTAAATCTGATCCGCAAATGGCTGTACTGGTGACTTTGATAATCATGTCATCGGATTTTTCAATCTTTGGATCGGGGACATCTTTGACAACAACATTTTTAATGCCTTGATACGTTACTGCCTTCATGCTGTAAAACCTCCAGTGTTAGTGTTCATCAGGTGTCCGGTCAAACATTCCTTTGCGATTTGTTTCATCAGGAAAGAGGTTCATATTGCCGACCATGATCGTGTTTTTTGCAGAGAGCTGATCCAGCTTATACTGTTCGCTCAGCTCATATGGATGGAACCACTTTTTGCTGATCATCAGTTCCGTAATCTCTTGGTGCATCGCAATTCCTTGCATCAGCTGTTTCCGAAGCAGTGCTCTTACATCTGGTGAAGCGGTTTCTGTCAAAGCTACAGCAGTATTCCTTACGCCTTCCTTAGCTCGTATAAGAAAATCCATCGCGAATGTAGTGTCTGCTAGTTCAGGCACATTCAGCGAATTAATGGGGTCTAAATGATCATTATTCAAAGAGGCTTACCTTCCTTTCAATTGATGATTGGCGTTGGGCGGCTTTGAGGGACAGGGGCCTGAAATGAGGCACGCTCATAAACCGCTTGTAATTCAGTAAGGTCTTGAATGGATTGCTGTACATCTTTTTCCATCAATTCCTTCAGTTCTTGGTCAAACACAAGCCCTTGCATTAACTTTGATTTCGCTATACAAAGTGTTTTAAAGTTCACGATTTCATGTAAGTCAACAGCCTCATGAGCTGCCAATGTTTGATGATCCATATTGATGTAACCTCCTTTTATCAACGTTACATTTCCCGAAATGAAGTTGAAGCATACAGAAAATACACTCGGTATCATTTTTTGTTTTAAGAATCGCTGTTTTTGCTCGTTCTTATGACATGGACTAAACTGCACTTAAATCAGATATAAGGGTGAAGTGTGGAAATTTATTTATGGAAACTTGACATAGGGCTGTCAGGTTTCTTTGGTATCATTAAATTGGATGACCAGTAAAAGTATGGTTTTATAGGAGGCACTCGATATGAAGCTGTTACAAATTAGACTGTTGGTGAATGATTTTAAGAAAAGCGTCGAGTTTTATAAAGATTCATTAGGACTTCCAATAAGTTGGTTAGAGAATGAAATGGAATATGCACTCTTTGATAATGGGGAAACGAAAATAGAGCTTTTATCTCGAGAAACGATGGCTGAAATCGTTGGAGAGGAAAAAAAGTCCTTGGAAGGAGAAGCTCAATCAAAATTTTTGCTTCAGTTTAAGGTAGAAGATGTTGATAAAACGTATGACGATTTACACGAAAAAGGAGTTAAATGTGAGAATAAACCGCATGATCGCAAGGAATGGAGTGCCCGAGTTGCTCACTTTAGAGATCCAGATCATAATCTGATTGAAATATATAAAATGTTATGATTTTTCGACTCGCAAAATCATAGAATAACGTTTGATAACGTACCTTATCATTTTTATACGCCCTGGTAAAAGAAAGCAAAGTCATAATAGGTTGCGGACACTGAACTTGCAGCATTTACGCTGATTTGTATGGTGTCCGTTTTTGATTGGTGAAAAAGGTGGAGTATCTATGAATCGAGAAGAAGCGTGGATACAAGGAAGCAGTACACTGATTGAGTTAATTGGTGGAAACGAAGCCGCTTGATCCATGTCCTTTTTCCTGATTGTCAATCGTGATTACCGACTGGACAAATGATTAAGAGCCAAATGTAACACACCATCAATATCAAGCCTGACTACCATTTATTTTGTATCCTTAATTGTCGAAAACATAGGAATAATTCCACTTTTGAAAGATCTAGTTTATGGTACATTGATAAATATATGGGAGGGGAGGGGGCATGGTATCTGAAAGTAAATCCTTAACTGGATGTAAGAAAGTCAAACGTACGGCATTTATAAGGGGAGGGTATAAGGTGAATAAGTTAAAGAGGCTAAGTATGCTAACGGTGATGATTGCATCTGTGTTCATTTTTTCTAGCCATGCACTTGCGGCTCAGTATTATACGGTTTCAACAAGCAGCGGTGCTCCTGTCAACATGCGCAGCGGCCCAGGTACAAGTTGGGGAATTGTAACGACCATTCCGAGCGGAACCCGCATCCCGATCTATTGCTACAAAACCGGTACAACTGTAACTGGAAAGTATGGAACGAGTAATATTTGGAATTACACAGAGCGGACGCTTGCCAGCGGGGAGATCGTTCCTGGATTTGTCTCTGATACATATATGTATACAGGCTCAGACGGTCCGGTTGTTCCTAAATGCAGCTGGTAGCCTATGTTCTATCGTTTTTTAAAATGAAGGAATTGAAGAAAGAGGGATGACATTGACTAAACTGAAAATGCTGAGTATGTTAACCGTTATGATTGCATCATTATTTATTTTTTCCAGTCAGGCACTTGCCGTTCAATACTTTACTGTCTCAACAAGCAGCGGTGCGCCTGTCAATATGCGCAGCGGTCCTGGTACAAATTATCCTATTATGCTTTCCATTCCGAGCGGCTCCCGTGTTCCTTATTATTGTTACGCTTATGGAACGACTGTTACAGGGAAGTATGGAACGAGTAATATCTGGGACCAAATCCAGTGGAAAGATTCCCGGGGTGTCGTGAATATTGGATATGTGTCTGACACATATGTGTACACAGGATCAGACGGCCCTGTCGGTTACAAATGCAATTAGCTAAATACTCCGTACAATAGAATCTCTTCTTAAGGGCCTATCTAGGACGAACCATACCAACAACAATAGTTGGTATGGTTTTTGTTGCGATGAAGTCTTCCATATCTGCATTTGTGGTGATTTTCAAAAGAGATTCATGATGTTAGACACTGGTTGTTGTTGAGGACAAAATAACGAGCCGCTTTAGAGTTGTAATCTAATGGTATAAATACGGAATTAAGATAGGAAATAATCAATAGGAGAACGTAATGTACAAACCTATTTTTCGATGAAATTCCTAATATCACTTTGGTTAAACATCTCACATTGCGTTCTCGTTAGTGAAAAGTTCTTTTTACGCTTCGTGAAATCTTCTCTAATTCCATAGTTAGTTTTACCTGTCCTATTATGAAAATTTTAATTAATCCTTAACACGTATGTTTCTTTTCTTTTTCTAACATGTCGTGTAACCTCTCAGAAAATTCTTTATGGTATATTGTGTACCCCGTATGATTTCCGGGGAATTCAACCAATTCTGTTTTCAATTGTTCCGCTAGGGCGTTCGCGCAACGATAAGGAAAAAGCTCCCGAGAAGCACTTCCGCCAGCTGGGAGTACCTTCATCGGTGAAGATGTAAACACAGTTTTTAATGCTTCGAAATCTAATGTATAGTTGAGAATTCCTTGAATTTCATACTCAGTGAAATACGTTGAATTGCCGAGAAGCCGCTTTGTCAGCACAGCCTTTGATTGTTCGTCTGTCTCTAATCTTGACATTAACTTAATGACTTCACTTCGATGATTTTTCTTAAGGTCTTCCATAAATTGCTCGGCTTGTTTCAGCTCATTTCCATGCAGAAGCTGCAATAAGATCGGTTCGTGTGGGATCATGACATGTACTTGTTCGGGATGGCGTATGCACAGATCAAGCCCGATAACAGCCCCGGAGCTGCTTCCAAATACGTATGCCGGCTTATTGGTGATTTTGGCTAGAAGACGGTGAGCATCGTCACTGTGTGTTTCCACACGGTAATCCTCAATCTGATTGGTGAGATTGCTGCGGGAATGGCCGCGGCGATCGTAAGTAACAACCGTGTACCTGTTAGCCAGATGATTGGCAATATGATGGAACTTGTCGGCATCACCGCCTCCGCCGTGGACCAAAAGAATGATGGGACCTGAGCCACGCACTTTATAGTGGATGTTCGCTCCAGGTACTTGCAACGTTCCATTGTTTATCGTCATTTGTAGGACCTTCCTTTCTTCTCATCTCCTTTAACTTTACACAATTGGCCAAAATGTTCATATGCAGGAAATAGCTAAGAAACAAACTCGCCATAAAAAAAGCACTGATTATATTTCATCAGTGCTTCCGTTTTGTTTATTTAGAGTAGACAATTTTTTTTATTGTTTCAATAGAGAGGTGATATTCATCAGATAAATTATGAATGGTTTTGCCGTTTTTAAATGCTTTTTTAATAGAAGCGTTTCTGTCATCGATCAGCTTTCTTGTTCCTGAACACGCACCCCATTTTTGATGAGAGGATTCAGGTTTAGGGATATATATTGTTTTTCCTTGAACATACTTTTGAATTTCCGATATCAGCTTTTCAGGTAAAATAGCGGTTGCTTTTACATATGCCATTTCTGCCAGCTCCTTATTTTTTTATGTCAAATAAGGTGCAAAGCCACTATATCAGAAAAGCTTACTTGGGCGATCTTTTAGAAAGTCTACCCCATGCAAAGTATTGCCTTCCCAATAGTAGGCTTTGCATGGGACGTTGCGGAATCTGGCATTCTCATCTTGCTTGCCATTTACATCACCTCCCTAACGATTTTCGATGATCACTTCCATTATAAAATAGAGTAAAGCCTTATGGCATCTTGTTAATGAAAGTTGAAGCAGTATGAAAATCAAGGGACCTTCCCAGTGAAAGGGGCTAAGGCTGATTGGCAATGAAAAGAGTAAGATTCAAGCTATATTACTTTAGTTTCAAAATATTGACAAATTGATGTATTTTCAACAATAGGGCAGTCTCTTCATGTATACTGAGTCTGTATTTACAATATTTGGAAAGGGGAAGTGCAATGAAAATCAGTATGCAAAAAGCAGCGATCTCATTACTTGTTTTCACCATGTTTTTTACCCTGATGATGAGCGAAACGGTTTTTGCGGCGGGACTGAATAAAGATCAAAAGCGCCGGGCGGAACAGCTGACAAGTATCTTTGAAAACGGCACAACGGAGATCCAATATGGATATGTAGAGCGATTGGATGACGGGCGAGGCTATACATGCGGACGGGCAGGCTTTACAACGGCTACCGGGGATGCATTGGAAGTAGTGGAAGTATACACAAAGGCAGTTCCGAATAACAAACTGAAAAAGTATCTGCCTGAATTGCGCCGTCTGGCCAAGGAAGAAAGCGATGATACAAGCAATCTCAAGGGATTCGCTTCTGCCTGGAAGTCGCTTGCAAATGATAAGGAATTTCGCGCCGCTCAAGACAAAGTAAATGACCATTTGTATTATCAGCCTGCTATGAAACGATCGGACAATGCCGGACTAAAAACAGCATTGGCTAGAGCTGTGATGTACGATACGGTTATTCAACATGGCGATGGTGATGACCCTGACTCTTTTTATGCCTTGATTAAACGTACGAACAAAAAAGCAGGCGGATCACCTAAAGAAGGAATAGACGAGAAGAAGTGGTTAAATAAATTCTTGGACGTACGCTATGACGATCTGATGAATCCGGCCAATCATGACACCCGTGACGAATGGAGAGAATCAGTTGCCCGTGTGGACGTGCTTCGATCTATCGCCAAGGAGAACAACTACAATTTAAACGGACCGATTCATGTTCGTTCAAACGAGTACGGTAATTTCGTAATCAAATAAGCATTAAATGAATAAAACGGCAGCGTTTTTGTCGATGTTTAGCCAGCATTTTCAGCATGATGTGGAAAAGACAAGAGACAAACAAGCTCTTGTCTTTCCTAATATGATAGTTCAGTATAAATATATAAGAAAAATGTTAGTATTGAGTAATGAATATATCACCAGGCGTATGCCTCAGGTGTCTCTCCTCCAGGTCCGGGAAAGATATCATTTAACATGCGGAGAATCTCCTTATCCAGACTGATTTCAACGGCTTTTATCGTATCACGCAGCTGCTCAACCGTTCGTGGTCCAATGATCGGCGCAGTTAAAACTGGATTCGCCAGCACCCATGCCAAAGCCACATTTGCTTCTTTTTCTCCTAGTTCTTTGCATAAATCTGAAAATTTCTCGAGTTGCAAACGATGTTTTTCAATTAAATCTGCTCTTTTTGCTGTACGAATTCCGGCATTGCTTTTCAATGCCTTCCCGCCAAGAAGCCCTCCTGCAAGGGGACTCCACGCCACTACTCCTAAACCAAGATCCCGTGCAGCCGGCAGCACTTCCATCTCAGCTGTTCGTTCTAATAAACTATACTTATGCTGTTCAGTGACGAGTCCCATGAATCGCCGTTTTTCAGCTTCAGCTTGCGCTTTAACTAAATGCCAGCCTGCAAAATTACTGGATCCAATATAGTCTACTTTGCCGGAGCGAACCTGAGTCTCAAAAGCTTCCCATATCTCATCCCACGGTGTCCGCCTATCGATATGATGCATTTGGTACAATTCGATATGATCTGTCTGAAGCCGCTTCAGTGATCCTTCCAGATGACGTCTGATTTTGTATAGAGACAAGCCCCTCATATCATTTGGTCCGTCATTCGGATCAGAAATCGGTTCATATACTTTTGTCGCCAGAACAACTTTCTCGCGGCGCTGTCCTCCTTGTGCAAACCATTTTCCAATGATGCTCTCTGTCAATCCTGCGTTTTTGCCCCAGCCGTAAATATTGGCAGTATCAAAAAATTGAATGCCGTTATCAAGCGCTTCATCCATGATACGGAACGCAGTCTTTTCGTCTGTATCAACTCCAAAATTCATCGTGCCTAAACATAAACGGCTCACCCGCAATCCTGTTCTCCCTAAATAGGTATACTCCACAACAAACCTCTCCTTTATCATTATTTTTTGCAACAGCTGCAATACAATTGATTCAACAATTGTTTCGCTCTTTGTTACGATTAAAAAGACGAAGCAAATGTAAAGCAGACGCAAAATTATAGGAGGTTTTTTCAAATGAATATAGAGGATCTATGGGATCAATTTCATCAGCCGTTAAAAACATATATTTCATATAGGGTTAACGATCAATCTATCGTTGATGACCTCTTGCAAATCGTATTTATGAAAATACAAGTGCATCTCCCAAATCTGATCGATGAACGAAAGATCGACAGCTGGATTTATCGGATCACTAGAAATACGATTATTGATTTTTACCGTACAAAAAAAACGAGCGAAATATTGCCTGATGTTCTACATTTTAATGACAGTGCAGAGGAAGAAAATTTCACCAAGGAAGCAACTGTGTGTATTCGATCGACCATCAAACGGTTGCCTGAAAAGTATCGAGAGGCTCTCGAGTTAACTGAATTTCAGGGGTTATCACAAAAAGAGTTGAGTGAAAAGCTCGGCATTTCTTACTCGGGAGCAAAATCAAGGGTACAACGCGGACGGAGAAAATTAAAACAGCTGCTTGAGGGGTGCTGTCATATTGAAGCGGATCGATATGGAAATATCGTAGACTTTCGTATTTTAAAGGAATAACTGATGAACAAAGTCAGTTATTCCTTTAAAATAGGCCATCCGCATGAAGAGCATTTTCCCTTTGATGTTTGCAAAAGATGTATGTATAATATAAATCGTAACGTTTTCGATTTAATAAAAAAGGAGTGTTGGAATGAACATTTTATTTTCAAAGCCGCTAGGCATATTAACGATTGGTTCATTACTAGTTTTGGCAGGATGTCAGACTTCCGGTTCTTCTGCAGGTGAGTCTAATCAAACAACATCATCCTCAGCAGTTGAAGAAGACTCTTCCAAAATGCAAGAGCAAACATCTGACAGGCATATACACGAACATTCTCACGATCATAGTCATGCGCATGATGAAGAAACAGAAAAAATATATGAAGGCTATTTTAAAAACAGCCAAGTAAAGGATCGCTTACTTTCTGATTGGGAAGGAGATTGGCAATCTGTATATCCATACCTGCAAGATGGTACTCTTGACGAAGTGTTTTCATATAAATCAGAACACGATGGCGGCAAGACAGCTGAAGAATATAAAGAGTATTATAAAAAGGGCTATCAAACAGATGTTGACCGTATTGTAATCCAGAAAGATACTGTAACGTTCTTCAAAAATGGAAAAGAATATTCTGGTAAGTATACGTATGACGGATACGAAATTCTAACCTATGATGCGGGCAATAGAGGGGTAAGATACATATTCAAACTAGCTAAAAAAGCAGAAGGGCTGCCTCAGTATATTCAGTTTAGTGATCATAGTATTTACTCGACTAAAGCTAGTCATTACCATCTCTATTGGGGGGACGACCGTGAAGCTTTACTTGATGAAGTCAAAAACTGGCCTACCTACTACCCGTCAAAAATGGATGGACACGATATTGCCCATGAGATGATGGCTCATTAAATGATGATTACTCTATGAAAGTTGTTCTGCCATAGCCATTTTTTTCTGTGGAGAATTGATAGAATGGGGAAAAAACTGATTGAGACCACTCAGGATCCGCCACATTATTGTGACGTGGCATACCTTGAGCATCTCACAGGAAGAGTAGAAGAAACCTATTTCAAAATAAAAAATCATTGGATGTATGGCAGTGGATTACGCTTGAAATCTATTGGCTTATATGAAGCAAAGAAGAGACCCAAAGACCGCAAAGCTTCTTCAAGAAAGCTTTGCGGTTTTTTATATGTCTAAGCCTCGATTCATCTCACCATAAAAAGGTATTTCAACTTTCTCTTTTGATCGACAATAGTCCATAAAGGGAAGGATATTTCCCTCACAAAGAAGTCGTGGCAGTAATCTCCATAGGTGTGTTTGCATGGCCCCACTTTAATGGTTTTGTTTAAATCTAATAAAAAACAGACGCCATAAAGATTTCTTATGGCGTCTGATGGATATGAGGTAAGGTGTGTTCTTAATAGCCACCAAAGAAAGATGTCCCAACGATGATTAATAGGATGAATAGAACTACAATTAATGGAAATGACCTCATAACATCACCTTCCTTAAAAGAGGATAGTACATGATATGCAGATCGAGCTTATTCGATAGTGATGCTAGTTTAATTGATGTAAAAATATTTTTAAGGCTGGACTGCTAACTGATCTTTATTAGTTATTGGATCATACTTATCATTTTGGAATGAATCCGTTTCAAAGTGATGTGTTGTTCTCGGCCAATCGCTGGTTAATCTTCCTGATGCAATCGAGCCATATGGACATCCCTCTTTTATGAAAGTACACCCAAAACTTCTCTCTTGCAGACCCTTAATCATTTGACTTGCATATCGAGCGTAAGCATGCCTCATCTAAAAATAAAGTGCACCATCTGCCATTTGTTTTAACATTTTTAAGACAGTGATGCACACCTTTTGCGTTGAGCAAATGGAATAGGTTCAGAAGGGGCAAGCTGCCCTTACTTCACCCAGATAAAAGACGGAGATAGACGGCATGTACCGAAGCTAACTGAAAGTTAAATTGAAATGAAAAAAGGGGCATGTTAAGCCCCCTTTAAGACTATCGAGAGCTTCTCAATAGCCTAACGCATTGTATGTTTAACATGTTTTAATTTTTGACAACGGACAAACTGACACTGTTGCCTGAGACTGTTACTTTAGCGAAGTCTTGTGTATCAATTACAGGTGTTATTGCTTTGTTGTCGATGGTGATGTTTGTAAAAGATGTTGAAAAATTTGATTTGATAGATTGGCGTGACCCTGTTGTTGCAACTGTAGCGAGCGCTTTCCATTTTGAGATGGAGCCGACATTTGTTTTGCTGATTTCTGAGATGAGACGGCCGTTGTATCCGGCATTGTTCGTGCCCCAGTATGTAGCGCGGGTATTGCCGTTAAGGTTTTTGTAGATGGTAAGTTGTACGGTGCTGCCGGGACGGAAGCCTTTCGTATTCGTGAATTGGCTTCCTCCTTCGAGGTACTGAACCTGATCCTGTCCTTTTGAACCAACTTTCATATATGGTTTCCATACATTATATTTATCACTGTACTGAAGCCCAATATCGGATTCTGTGCCTCCGCTAAAACCAGAGTAGATGTAGGCTGTCCCATTTGAAACCTGAGTGGAGCTAGGAAGCTGGATTTTCGTAACAAGAATGGCACCATTACTGTTCAAGTAAGCCCTCCCGCCGATTCCATCAGTTAGCTGTGATGCAGCTTCTGCGGTTTTTGGACTAATAATACCCGGCACATCTACTGCACATGTGCCAAAAAGCACGGTTGCCGTAAGCGCACCCGCAAGCAGACCTTTTTTCATCATCATTATTTCCCCCTATCATTATAATTAGAAAACGCTATCATCTTGTATTATAAAACATTATGAAAATAATTCCATAATAAACATGCACATAGATACAGAATTTACACATTATGACTTTGTGCATCTGGCAAACGGTCGATTCGCAATCGTGAAAAATCTCCTGTGAAGTGTAAATGTTACGATAACTTTTCAATCGAGACTTGTGTTTTATTGAAATAGAAAAGCTATAGAGAGGGGGGAGAAATAAGAGGGGAAAGAGAGAAAACACTGTAATCAGATATGTGTGTATAACTCAATTGTTTGTTAGAAAAAAAGTGGGCTTTTTAAGCCCGCTTCTTAGTTCATGTTTCTCTTCAGGAGATTGTCTTTTTCATTTACATTCAATATCCAACATGACTCCTTTGAGTTTCATCTAATATTTCAAACAATCTTTTGTACTTTGATATGACTTCTTGGTCCACAATTTTATGGCCAGAATTGAAAAAGGTGATTGAGCCCGATCCTTTACCAAGCTGATTACGATCTGTAAGAACTTTTTTCAACTGTTTTGCAGTACCGACACTGCCTGAAATAATATCAACTGTTATCCCAAACAGTTTTTCAAAACTGTTTTTGAAAAACGGAAAATGAGTGCATCCTAACACAATCGTTCCATATTGTTTCAGATCAAAAGAAGATAGTTCGTTCTCTAGATATTTAATGATCTTGTCTTCACCAAAATCAAAGTTCTCAGCAAATTCAACTAGTCCTGGAAGAGCTAAGCAATCAACAAGGTCATGGTGATCAATTTCTTTAACTAGATTATGAAATTTCTCTTCTTTAAGGGTCAAATTAGTAGCAACTACCAGAACTCTTTTTCTTTCCTCTGTACATTTATTTATAGCAGGCTTTACAGCGGGTTCGATTCCGATTATCGGAAAGTCGAAATTTCTCCGAAGATCCTCTATCGCAATGCTAGTAGCTGTATTACACGCAATAACAAGAGCTTTGATATTTTGACTGGCCAAAAATTCAGCTGCATTGAAAATATATTCTTTAACTTTACCCTTTGATTTTTCACCGTATGGAACGTTTACCGTATCTGCATAAAAAATGTAATCTTCATTAGGAAGAACTTTTATGGCCTCATACAATACAGTCATGCCACCAATTCCAGAATCAAAAAATCCTATTTTCATCACTTCTCACGCTTTCTGTCTCATTCTTTTTTTATCATATGACTTTATATCATCTAAATCAAACGAAAAAAACCATTTTACTATTCGGATTTAATATGGGAGTTATCGATTTTTCGAATAGGTAGCAAAACTTGAGAAGGGGAGATAAGATCGAAATGTTGGTGATGTATTGTGGTGAATTCATCAAGATCACACCAAATCAATGGGATGATTGATAACCCGAATCAATTAGCTTTGAAAATGTAGGAGTATTGAGATTTCCAGAGTCAGAGGATGAAATTACGAAAAAAAAGCAAACTGCCTGTCGAAGTTTGCTTTTTGCTCTATCAATGAGGTGTGCCTATATTTTTATATCCTCTTGGCAAAGCTGATTTAAAAGCTGCTTAACCGATATTTCCTCAGTCAATGACCGTATCCCTTGACCTGCCCATAAAGACATCTGATCATGGTTATTTTGAAGTGAAGCCTTCTGTCTCATTGCCTTCGTTAGTGTATTTTGATAAGGGTACGGAAGGGTTTGTGTCTCAAACTGTTCTTTTTCTTCCATCCATTTATTTACGATTCCTCTGGCCTCTTTACCTGAAAATAATGTCGTAAGCTTTGTATCTGCTTCGTTTGCCTCTAGTATTTTCTGTTTATGTACTGGATGTGCGTTACTCTCGTGACAAATTAAAAAGGCAGAACCGATTTGAACGCCTTGGGCTCCAAGGGTTAAAGCTGCTTTTACTCCTCTGTGGTCTATCATTCCCCCAGCAGCTATGACAGGTACGCTCAGTGCATCTGCTGCTTGTGGAATCAGAGCCATTAAACCTACGGCAGATTCACCTTTGGAAGGTAAGAATGCTCCGCGATGTCCACCGGCTTCACTTCCTTGAAGGACTACTATATCCATTCCCCGTTCTTCCATTAACAATGCTTCTTCTACTGTTGAAGCGGTTCCTATTAAACAGCATCCAGCGGTTTTTAGCTCCTTTACTGCGTCTTCAGGCGGCAGATCAAAAGTGAATGAGCAAGCCTTAACCTTATATTTTAAAATTAGATCAATTTTTTGATAGAAGTCATCCCACTCTTCTTGTACAGATGTGAATTGATTTACTTGATTAGCTAACGGTATGTTTTCTTTCCACTTTTTAATCTGATCTTCTGGTGGCATTTCTAGACCAAGCGGAACAAACACATTAATTTGAAAAGGAGCGTCTGTCAGCTCAAACATTTCTTTTATCTGTTGTTCTAGCAGGTCTGGCGTAAGATACCCCGATGCTAAGCTGCCAAGAGCACCTTGATTCGAAACTGCAGATGCAAGTCGGGGCGTTGTAATACCGCCAGCCATTGGAGCTTGAATAATCGGTTTTGTTAAGGAAAACTTCTTCATAAATTCATTCATACCGAATCCCCCCGTTAAGACATGATTTTTGAAAAAAGTGTCATTTTAAAATTTGCTCAAAAACTCGTATTCGCTTAAATATATCGTTTTCCTTCTTTTTGTCAATCTCTCATACCAGTTAACATGTCGATAAAGCAGGGGGGATTAAAGTGTGTCAAAGATAGTGTCGTCCCATGGCGGCTCTACAAAAAACTGAATATTCATGTAGTCCTTCATAGTTGATATCTGATTTTGAGATGTCTTGCATCTTAATTTTGAATGATATATAGAAGGACTTCATGTAAAATAAAGCTTAGAAGAATACATCACATTCAAGAGTAAAAAAATCTATAAGACGTACAGATCAATATTCGGTTTTACAGTTAGATATTAAGGCTGAAACGGAGGAACATGCGATGCGAAGTGAGCAGGAAATGATGGACATTTTCTTGGACTTTGCTTTGAACGATGAGAGAATCCGATTGGTCACTTTGGAAGGGTCACGTACAAACAGAAATATCCCTCCTGACAACTTCCAAGATTATGACATCTCGTATTTTGTAACTGATGTAGAATCTTTTAAAGAAAATGATCAGTGGCTCGAAATCTTTGGGAAGCGCATTATGATGCAAAAACCAGAAGATATGGAGCTTTTTCCTCCCGAATTAGGTAATTGGTTTTCATACATCATTCTTTTTGAGGATGGCAACAAATTAGATCTAACCCTTATTCCAATTCGTGAAGCAGAAGATTATTTTGCTAATAACGATGGTTTGGTTAAGGTCTTGCTCGATAAGGATTCGTTCATCAACTATAAAGTGACCCCAAATGATCGCCAATACTGGATGAAAAAGCCGACTGCAAGGGAATTTGATGATTGCTGTAATGAGTTCTGGATGGTTTCGACTTACGTAGTAAAAGGACTAGCAAGAAATGAAATCCTTTTTGCCATTGACCATTTAAATGAAATTGTACGTCCTAATTTATTGAGAATGATGGCCTGGCATATCGCATCTCAGAAAGGGTATTCATTTAGTATGGGGAAGAACTATAAATTTATGAAACGGTACCTTTCATATAAAGAATGGGAGAAACTCATGTCTACATATTCTGTGAATGGGTATCAGGAAATGTGGAAGTCTTTATTTACTTGCTATGCATTATTTAGAAAGTATTCAAAAGCTGTATCAGAAAGTCTTGCATATCAGTATCCTGATTACGATGAAGGCATCACTAAGTATACGGAAGGTATTTATTGCTCAGTAAAGTGATAAGAATATAGGATTGTCTTCATATGATATTTGATTCTCGCTGACAATGGAGACCAAGGAGTCACCATGTTTTTAAAAAGATGCGTAAATCATTATGTTTAAGAATGTCTACGCATTTTACTATGATTATTCTTGTCCAAAATTTTTTGTTCTTTTTAACGAAACGAGGCATTATAATTAACCTATAGGCACATTGAAAAAACAAAAAGGAGGATTTTTGTGTTTCAAACCTTAGACCATTTTTTGAAATCTTGGGAGTTCGAAGCAGATGCTACACAGAAACTATTAAATAGTCTGACTGATGAATCACTTAAACAAGAAATAACTTCACAAAATTGGACTCTAGGCCGTATTGCTTGGCATACTGTTGCTGCCATTCGCATCATTACCTCAAACACAGACTTAACGTTCCATGCCCCAGCTGAAGATTATCCTGTTCCAACTTCGGCTCAGTTTATAGCTGACAGCTATCATCAAGCCAGTAATGCATTTGTACAGGCATTAAAAACCCAATGGACTGACCATACACTTCAAGAACGTATCAACTTTATCGGACAACAATTGCCTAACGGTTCACTTTTGATGTTTTTAATTCAACATCAAAATCACCATCGGGGACAAATGACTGTTCTTATGAGACAAGCAGGTTTAACTGTTCCAGGTATTTATGGTCCAGCAAAAGAAGAATGGGCAAAATTTGGTTTGGAAGCCCCGAAAATGTAATCAACCTTTTTATAAAAAGTTACGCTATGACAACATATAAGAAGATGTTTTGATCAATCTTTTTTCAAAACATGTTCTTTTTTTGTTCGTTTACCAATGATAAGAACATATTCGAATCATTTTTATTCCAAACAAGAATGCCATCGCCATTTCATACGAAACGGCACTATCAATGGCTAATATTAATTAATATTTGATTGCACCTTCAGCCCCTGAAGCTCCTGATTTCGCAAATGGCTTATTTATATCATCCTGTAACATAGGAACAACAATTGGTTCAGCTGTAGGCGGGTTATTTATATCAGAAATGGGTACAAAAAACGTCATATTGGTGGGAATTCTACCATTGATACTAAGTTGGGTAAGTATTTTTCTAAGAACTTATATGTTCTCTTCTGCACAACAACTTTCTAGACAGGGAATACATTTGCTTTAAAAACCCCGCTTTTAAAAGTGGGGTTTTTTTGAATTCGTTTTAAGGGTGTTAACTATTCTTCATCTTCAAAGAAACCAAATAGTTTTTCTTCATCATATTCATATTTACGTCCTAGATTATCTGTATCTCTTTCGTGCTGTAAAAGGACCTTATAGTTTTTTCCCTTTGAAGATTCGTCTTCAATAACACTTAGGACGGTTACTTTATCGTTCTCATATGTCTTTGCAAAAAGTCTAATTTCCTCAATTGTATCCTTTAAATCTGTCTCGTCACCATTAAAAAAGTCTAAAGAAACTTCAGTTGTATATTTTTCAATCATGGTTAGCTCCCCGCTAATGAATGTTTTAGTTCTTAAAGGATAACGGAAATTGTGTATTTTTACTACTGTCTGCTGTATTAATAATGACACGATGATGAGTCGTAGAAGTGTCTTTTGTGCTTATATTTTTATTAAATTGCTTTCTATAGAATGTCCGCCATGGACCACCTTTGTCACGAGAAGACCAAGCTTGATCGGGCTGTGTCATCGTTAATCTTCTCAGTTCAGCGACATCTACATCTTTTCCATATTGAGTTCTATTACTTGTAGATTTTCGGCTTGCGTCATACTTGTGTCTTTTATACGCATGTTCACTTATAAAATCTTTTTTAATTGTACCACCATTCTTTTTATATGGAACATCTTTAGTGATTTTTGGTTTTTTCGGCTTAGGCTTCGGTTTAGGTTTTGGCACCTTTCTAAGCATTTGAAACTGTGGCGATGCCTTTTCTTGATTTGTAACTGCTGTTGTAATTGTCGCTGATTGTTCTTCGGTATCTGTTAAAGATACTGAAGTTAATTTGTTGTTATGTACAACTAAATTTAACTTTAAAATGGTTGTTTTGTTATCAATATTAGTATAGAAATAATTTACTTGGTTTGTTGAATTTGGACTAAAATCGCTTGAATTAAATAATTCTAATAACTCTTCCTCAGTTATAAGTTTTTTGCCGTTTTTATCAACAATTTTATCTAAACCATTAATTATTGATTTTTGGAGATGCGCACTTTCTACTTCTTTTGCTTTGACTTCACTGCCATCAATAGCAAATAAAGAAATAAGTAGACTGAAAGTAAGTATTGTCAATAAAACTTTCTTCATATTTTTTCCTCCTTTTTATCTGTTACTCAAGTATTATAACGCAACTAACAAGAAAAAAAAGTATTTTCATCATAAATTTTCAATTGATTGAAAAAAATGATAAAGAGGGATTGAGAGATATTCAATATATGAAAAGATGAATTGAGTAGATAATATTCACAACTTAGGAGAACCATATTATTGAGGTTCATCGATTGCGGAGGCTACTCTATGGTTCAGAAATTCCAATGAAACATTCAGGTGTTGCTCAATTTCGACTAGAAGCAGCTGCGCCAAAAGGAAGCCTATTGGAAGAGTCTAGCTAAGTTGCAACAAATGGATACAAGAGGGGAACGTTTTCTCAAAAGGGAAGGTAGTGTATTACTGTAATTCATACAATGAGTAAAGCCTCCCAGGTATAATCTTTACTTCGTTCGACAAATTCTGCAAATTGTAGACAACTTCCTAATTATTTGGATAATTAACTGGATAGGAGGGGAAAAGTTGTCATATTTCATTATACTTATCATCGTTCTATTATCGGAGCATTGGTAACAGCAGCAGTCGGTATCATCTCTTCAAAAGTAGAGGTAATCTCGCCGAAAACTACAATAAAATCTAAAGAGGAAGAACAGAAAAGTTTTTATACGCTGAAATAAAGCAGAGAAAGAGCATCTCCTACGGGGGTGTTTTTTATAGAGGAGTTGGAAAAACTGAATCAGACTAATTTACTTTTAAGATTCACCCTTGAAATCGCTGCACTAATCTCCTTAGGGGTGTTTGCTTGGATAAGCTTTAATGGTTATTTTAAATATGTTTTAACTTGGGTTTTACCTATTGCAGTTATGATTGTCTGGTCTGTATTTGCAGTACCTAATGATCCTAGTCGAAGTGGACAAACTGTAATAGCTGTAAACGGGGTAACAAGGTTAGTTATTGAATTATTGATCTTTGCAATGGCTGTTGCAGCGCTTTATTTTAGTCATTTAAAACCAGTTGGTATTGTCTTTTTATGTCTAATAATACTCCACTACATCTTTTCAGCTGAGCGTATCAAATGGCTTCTAAATCAATAGTTTTTCATATCGGCACTCGTTATTAGAGTGCTTTTTATCATTCTCTGTAGAGCCAGTGATTCTCAGATTAGATTATTGAAGGTTAACGGCTTGGACACAGTTGCAGTTTAGAACGCATTTTCCAATAAAGAAGGCGGTCAGTTGAAATTCATCATTAAACAATTGTACAAAAGTAAAATTTGTATTTAGAATGTAGTAATAAATAGAAATTCTACATAGGAGGGTATATTGTGGAAGAAAAGAAAAAAGCTTTAATCATTGTGGATGTACAAAAAGCCTTCGATGATAAAAAATGGGGAGAACGGAATAACGTAAAGGCGGAAGAAAACATTAGTAAAATACTAAAATTATGGAGAGAAAAAGGATGGACAGTCATATACATACAACACACTTCTGATAAACCTCATTCTTTATTCCATCCAAAGAATGAAGGGTTTGCGATAAAGGAAATAGTTAAGCCTATGGATGAAGAAGTCATTATAACCAAGACAGTAAATAGCAGCTTTATTGGTACGAATTTAGAAGAATTCTTAAAATTAAATGAAATAAACACTGTAGTCATAACTGGTTTAACCACGCCTCACTGTGTATCAACCACCACAAGAATGAGTGGTAATTTAGGGTTTGATACATACCTGATTTCAGATGCAACAGCAGCCTTCGGAATGAGAGACCAAAATGATACATATTATGATGCGGCGACTATTCATAATATATCTCTAGCTACATTGCATGATGAATTTGCCACAATATTGACAACTGATCAATTAATAAATGATTTTATAAAAACTCACTGATGAAAAACATTTTGGCACAGTAAAACGGCAGGCGCCTTTCCAATAGGAAGGGCGCTTTAATTCGATTTCCTGCTTTACTGCTCAGAGGAGATGTATCAATGTTTCTTTATCGACAAGCAAGGGCAGATGAATGAAGCAAAGTGGCAAAGCTACTCCATGAATTTTTCAATTAATATTCTTTTATGGATTTACTCGTAAAACGCGAAAAAAAAGATCATTCATTTATTTTTGAAATGCATAAAGTACTGACAAGAGCATATTTTAAAAAGCATTTCTTTTTTGTTGACATTCAGAATGGTGAAATGGTTGTTGCCGCTCTATTAAAACATCGTGATAAACCCGACATTAACTTGATCGATTATATAGCAGCAGGGGGGATAACATTAATCAAAATGGGGGGATTTTCAGTATTGAACATGTTGGCGGTGACTAATGAGACTGAAAAATCTTCCAAATCCTTATAAGAGCCGGCATGGTATTTAGAAGTATTAGGAGTTTCGCCATTTTATCAGGGAAAGAGTTTGGGCAGCAAAATGATTAATGACTGACTCATACCTTTTATTTCAAAATGCGGGGCGGCATCTTGGCCCTTATCACGAATGCTGATCTCAATAGATCATTTTACAAATCGTATTGATTTTATATTTAAAGATTATCTTAACCTTTCATAAAGATGGAGGTCGAATGAATGTCTTCAAAAGAAAAAAATAGTGTAACCATTTTGACGGAAAGTCAATTGTCTTCGAGAGCATTTAAAGATGAAGCGTATGAATTTTATAAAGAATTGCGAAAATCACAGCCTCTCTACCCATTATCTTTAGGAGCTCTGGGGAAAGGCTGGCTCATATCGAGATATGAAGATGCAATACATTTATTAAAGAATGAAAAATTAAAGAAAAACTATGAAAATGTATTTACCGCAAAAGAAAAACGTCCTGCTCTATTGAAGAATGAAGAGTCTTTAACAAAACATATGCTTAATTCAGATCCCCCTGATCACAACCGCTTGCGAACTCTTGTTCAAAAAGCATTTACGCATCGGATGATTTTGCAGTTGGAAGACAAAATCCAGCATATCGCAGATTCTTTATTGGATAAAGTGCAGCCCAACAAATTCATGAACCTAGTAGACGATTATGCGTTTCCTTTGCCGATTATCGTGATAAGTGAAATGCTCGGCATTCCCTTGGAAGATCGTCAAAAATTCAGAGTGTGGTCGCAAGCAATTATTGATTTTTCAGATGCCCCTGAAAGACTTCAGGAGAATGACCACTTGTTAGGGGAGTTTGTTGAATATCTGGAATCCTTAGTTCGCAAAAAAAGGAGAGAACCTGCAGGAGATTTAATCAGTGCATTAATTCAAGCGGAAAGTGAAGGCACACAATTAAGTACAGAAGAATTGTACTCGATGATTATGCTGCTTATCGTTGCAGGTCATGAAACAACCGTAAACTTAATCACCAATATGACATATGCTCTGATGTGTCACGGTGATCAATTTGAAAAGCTCCGCCAGCAGCCAGACTTGATGAATTCAGCCATAGAAGAAGCATTGCGGTTTCACAGCCCTGTTGAGCTAACGACAATTCGCTGGACGGCTGAACCGTTTATACTGCATGGACAGGAGATTAAACGGAAAGATGTGATCATCATTTCTTTAGCATCAGCAAACCGTGATGAGAAGATATTTCCAAATGCCGACATATTTGATATTGAAAGAAAGAACAACCGCCATATTGCTTTTGGCCATGGCAATCATTTTTGCCTTGGTGCACAGTTAGCCCGCTTAGAAGCCAAGATTGCGATTTCCACCTTATTACGCCGCTGTTCAAATATACAGTTAAAAGGCGAAAAGGAACAAATGAAATGGAAAGGGAATTTTCTGATGAGAGCACTCGAAGAATTGCCGCTTAGTTTTTAATTTTTTGGGGATATGTGATTTTCAAACATACTCGTTTTACTCCTCAATTAGATTAAACGATAGTAAAGCTGTAACATAAAAATTTGATATGATAGCTTTTCAAAAACAAAGTTTAGCATTATTTATGCCTACCGGGCATGAAAATGTCTTGCAAACACCAATAGTTTCCCCCTATCGGTGTTTTTTATTTGTTTTCAGCCTCATTTGGACAAACAGCTGTTACATAGTAAACGTTTGTTAAGATAAAATAATGGAGGGCATTGTTTCTAATGAGAAAAATATTGATAGATGGAAGAGACTTTGAAAATATAGAAGTTTTACATGATGTTTTAAAAGATAAATTAGACTTCCCAAACTACTATGGGAGAAATTTAGACGCTTTATGGGATTGCCTGACAGGGTGGGTGGATTTGCCGCTCACTTTAGTCTGGTAAATTTTGAGTTTAGTAAAAAGTTTTTAGGTTCATACGCTGATGATGTATTAGAAGTTTTACTAAAGGCTCAAGAGGAATTAGAGGACGAGTTTAAAATAATAATAGAGTAGACTTTCTTTTTTGTGAATTTTAACAGTTTTCGTTCGCAGAAAAAGGCAATAGGGCACCACAAATTAAAATTTCGGTGAGACCGCAATAACTTTTTGGCTTCTGATAAGTTTCTTATGATGTTGGTATCAAGTCACACAAGTCCCATGACTTCTTTCTGATGTAAGTTAATTTCATTATGAGTTAATCATGAGGATAATTTTATTCTGTTAATAACATTTTAAAAGGATTTAAATTTAAACAATATTTGATTAACGAATAAAAATTCGTTATTATTTAAATTGGATGAAATATAATTCTGTTAAGATGTATTGGGGGTTATCAAATGAGTATTATGCTTGACGAAACTGATAAGGCCATTTTAAGAGAATTGCAGGAAGATGCTTCAATATCAAATTTAAATTTATCTAAGAAAATTGGGCTTTCACCATCAGCTTGCCTTGCAAGAACAAAGAACCTAGTAGAAGCAGGTATAATTAAAAAGTTTACGACTATTGTTGATGAGAAAAAACTTGGAATCGAAGTCACAGCACTAGCTCTCATCAACTTATCACCCTTAAATAGGGAGACAATTCATTCATTTTTAGAGGATATAAACAAATTCCCACAGGTTCAAGAATGCTACACACTTACAGGAAGCCATGACTATATGCTTAAGATTGTGGCGAAGGACATGGAGAGTTATCGGAATTTTATCATTGATTCATTAATGCAGAACCCTGCTATTAGTGGAGTTGACACAAGCATAGTCATGAGTACAGAAAAAAGAACTGTCAGTGTGCCAATTGATGAAATGTAGGAGGTTGTTGATTTGAATAAAAATAAAGAATCGTTACATTTAAGCTCTCCTGCTATAAACACTCATATGAATAAGAGAGGTCAAATATGGGCTGCATTTCGTTCTGCATTCCCATATACAATTCCGATTTTTGCGGGGTTTTTATTTTTGGGGATAGCTTATGGAATCTTTATGCATTCTTTGGGATTTAGCGCAATCTATCCAATCATCATGAGTTTTATGATATTTGCGGGCTCAATGGAGTTTGTTGCAGCGAATTTTTTACTTGGTGCGTTCAACCCTATGAATGCTCTTTTTTTGACGTTAATGGTCAATGCCCGGCATTTGTTTTATGGAATTTCCATGTTGGATAAGTACAGAGGGACTGGAAAGAAAAAGCTCTATCTGATTTTCGGAATGTGCGATGAATCATTTTCTATCAATTATACCGCTAATGTTCCGACGAATGTTGACAAGGGCTGGTTTATGTTTTTTGTGACACTGCTTAATCATTTATATTGGGTCGCGGGGGCAGCGATAGGAGGTATTTTTGGGTCGTACGTGAAATTTAATACCGAAGGGCTTGATTTTGTGATGACTGCTCTGTTTATTGTGATATTCATAGAACAATGGATGAAAGAAAAAAAGCATTACAGTGCTCTCACAGGACTTGGACTTTCAGTAGCCTGTCTTATCATTTTTGGCGGAAACCAATTTATTATTCCTGCTATGCTCGCCATTTTAGGGGTACTGACTGTTCTGAGAAAACCATTGGAGAAAGCTGAGGTTTCCGTATGACGATGACGATGACGCAGCAAATGATCACCATTGCAATGGTCGTGCTTGGAACAATGCTGACACGGTTCCTTCCATTCATGATTTTCCCGTCTGGCAAACCGACACCGAAATATGTACAGTATCTTGGTAAAGTGCTGCCATCAGCGGTAATCGGGCTTTTGGTCATTTATTGTTTAAAAGATGTGAGTCTGCTTTCTGGAAGTCATGGCATTCCTGAATTGGTTGGGGCAGCTGCAGTTGTACTGCTTCACTTGTGGAAGAAAAATATGCTTCTTTCCATAGCGGGGGGAACCGTTGTTTATATGGTTTTGGTGCAATTGGTTTTTTAACCGATATCGGAAACTATCAAAATGATCATGCTTTTATTGAACTTGATAAAAATATATAAAACTGACACAAACTTATTTTGGAATCAACACTGCGCCAGTGCAAATAGCATCTGTAATGTTTCCTGGCTATTCAAGAAGTGTCTACTTTAATCGGAGGCTATATAATGTCAAAAAAAGTGTCTGCTTCCTATATCATCATTATAGGATTAATGCTATTTGCATTGTTTTTTGGAGCAGGAAATCTCATTTTTCCGCCTATGCTTGGTCAAATGGCTGGAAAAAATGTATGGATCGCTAATGCAGGTTTCTTAGTGACCGGAGTTGGATTGCCATTACTGGCTATAACAGCATTTGTTTTTTCGGGTAAACAAAACTTACAGTCGTTAGCCAGCCGTGTTCACCCGGTGTTTGGCATTGTATTTACGACGATTCTCTATTTGGCAATCGGGCCTTTTTTCGCTATCCCGAGATCAGGAAACGTATCGTTTGAAATTGGGGTAAAACCTTTTTTATCAAATGATGTAGGCCCTGTCTCATTGATCATATTTACAATATTATTTTTCGGATTGGCATGCTTGTTATCACTTAATCCTTCAAAAATCATTGATATAGTTGGAAAATTTTTGACGCCAATTAAGCTGACATTTATCGGATTGCTTGTAGTGGTAGCTCTTATTCGCCCAATTGGAACCATTCAAGCACCATCAAAAGGGTACACATCACAAGCGTTTTTTAAAGGATTTCAGGAAGGATACCTTACTCTGGATGCCCTTGTAGCATTTGTTTTTGGAATTATCATCGTGAATGCATTGAAAGAACAAGGAGCTTCTACCAAAAAACAGCTGATGGGTATTTGTGCAAAAGCAGCCGCGATTGCAGCTGTACTCTTAGCAGTTATGTATACAGCCCTTTCCTATATGGGGGCTTCCAGCGTTGAAGAACTGGGGATTTTAGAAAATGGAGCAGAGGTCTTGGCTAAGGTTTCATCCTATTATTTTGGATCTTATGGTTCAATCTTATTGGGCTTAATGATTACAGTGGCGTGTCTGACGACAAGTGTCGGACTGATCACAGCGTGTTCTTCATTTTTTCATGAATTATTTCCGAACATTTCTTATAAAAAAATTGCTGTCGTTTTATCAGTGTTTAGTACACTTGTCGCAAATATAGGATTAACCCAGCTCATTAAGGTGTCAATGCCTGTCTTACTGACGATGTATCCTATCGCGATTTCCTTAATATTTTTAACGTTTTTGCATTCTGTATTTAAAGGGAAGACAGAAGTGTATCAAGGCAGTTTATTATTCGCATTCATCATCAGCTTATTTGACGGTTTGAAGGAGGCGGGAATAAAAATTGAAGTTGTGAATCATATTTTCTCTCAGATTCTTCCTATGTATAACATAGGGCTGGGGTGGCTCATTCCAGCTATTACAGGGGGAATATGCGGCTATATACTGAGTATATTCCGAACAAAAACAAGTTGATCAATCAACAGCAATATCACTCAGATCTGCAGGAAGGACAAAGTGCTTGTTCGCCGGTTGCATTGCTTATTAAATGTGTTCAACCAAATTTACAATCATCCTTCCTCTTGCTTCGCCTCTTCGTAAGGTAGGAAGAACATCCGGTAATTGATCAAGAGTTCCTTCATTCTGCACGAAATTTTCTAAATTTGCCGGCTTAAGTTCACTTTCAGTTACAAGTAAATCCCGACCGGAAGAGAAGAAACAAAAATTTTACAGGCTGTTAGCCGAAAGACTGGAATCTGAGTGTGGTATCGCATCAACTGATTTAATTGTATCTATTGTTGAAAATGATAATGCTGACTGGAGTTTTGGACTTGGGGAGGCCCAATTTTTAACAGGTAAATTGTAGTTGAATACTACCCTCAAATGCTTGATTGAAGAAAAGGATAGAGAAACTAGGTTAGCGGAGCAAACCATGGGTTTGCTCCGCTTTTTTATGTTTATAAGAGAATAATTAAGGAGGTATTGTGGATTTCTATAAAAATATTTTGACATTTCAGTAAAGAGCAGATATATTTATATATGAACACATGCTCATATATAAATATTATTTACATCATGTTAGAATGCTTCATAACAGATTTGAAATAATAAATACATATGTATTAAAAACTTTAGTTAAGGAGGAGTTTTTATGGGTCACAATCATAGTCACAATCATAATGAAGGAGCAAATAAAAAGGTTTTATTGATCTCTTTTATCATGATTACAGGTTATATGATTATAGAAGCTATAGGTGGATTTTTAACAAATAGTCTGGCGCTTTTATCTGATGCAGGCCATATGCTGAGTGATTCAATTTCATTAATGGTTGCCCTGATTGCTTTTACATTAGCTGAAAAAAAGGCAAATCACAATAAGACATTCGGCTATAAACGATTTGAGATTCTTGCAGCTGTGATAAACGGTGCTGCCTTAATTCTTATTTCTCTTTATATCATTTATGAAGCAATCGAACGCTTCTCTAATCCACCAGAAGTAGCAACAACCGGCATGCTTACAATTAGTATCATCGGGTTAGTTGTGAATCTATTGGTCGCTTGGATTATGATGAGTGGCGGAGATACAAAGAATAATCTGAATATAAGAGGAGCTTATTTACATGTAATAAGCGATATGCTCGGCTCTGTAGGTGCCATTTTAGCTGCCATACTTATCATCTTCTTTGGATGGGGCTGGGCAGATCCATTGGCTAGTATCATTGTGGCTATTCTTGTTCTAAGAAGCGGTTACAATGTGACTAAAGATTCCATTCACATCTTAATGGAAGGAACTCCAGAAAATATCGATGTCTCTGATATCATTCGTACAATTGAAGGGACAGAGGGAATTCAAAACATTCATGATTTACACATATGGTCTATCACAAGCGGATTGAATGCTCTTTCTTGCCATGCAGTTGTGGACGATCAACTGACCATTTCAGAAAGTGAAAATATTTTACGCAAAATTGAACATGAACTTGAGCATAAAGGCATTACGCACGTAACCATTCAAATGGAAACCGAAGCGCATAATCACGACAATGCGATCCTTTGTCAGCCCAAAATGGAGAAGCCGCGTGACCACCATCACCATTAAATTTTTTATCTAACTTTATAGTGAGGAGATCAACTAGCATTTTGCAGATTCTGTCTACTGACAATTTGAAATTGGCGGGGTGATAATGTGTACGACACTATCGTAATCGGGGCTGGTCAAGCAGGGATCTCGATAGGATATTATCTTAAGCAGTCCGATCAAAAGTTTATCATTTTGGATAAAAGTCATGAGGTGGGGGAGAGCTGGAAAGATCGGTATGACTCATTAGTTTTATTTACTTCTCGAATGTATAGCTCTTTGCCTGGAATGCATCTTGAAGGAGAAAAACATGGATTTCCTACAAAAAATGAAATTGTTGCTTATCTAAAGAAGTATGTTAAAAAATTTGAAATTCCAATCCAATTACGGACAGAAGTAATAAGTGTCCTAAAAATAAAGAATTATTTCTTAATAAAAACAAATCGGGAAGAATATCAAACGAAGAATCTTGTCATTGCTACAGGGCCTTTTCATACCCCTAGTATTCCATCAATATCAAAGGATTTAGCTGATCATATTAATCAACTACACTCATCACAATATAAGAATTCAAAACAATTGGCATATGGAAATGTACTAGTAGTTGGTGGTGGGAATAGTGGTGCTCAGATAGCTGTTGAATTATCCAAAGAAAGAGTTACATATTTAGCCTGTAGTAATAAACTAGTTTATTTCCCTTTAATGATCGGAAAAAGAAGCATCTTTTGGTGGTTTGATAAATTAGGAGTTTTACATGCAAGTCATACATCAATAGTAGGCAAATTCATTCAAAAGAAAGGTGATCCAGTATTTGGGCATGAATTAAAACATGCAATAAAACAGAAGGAGATCATCTTAAAAAAAAGAGTCATTGCCGCAAAGCAAAATGAAATCATTTTTAAAGATTCATCTACATTAGAAGTAAACAATATTATTTGGGCTACTGGTTTCAGGAATCCCTTATGTTGGATAAATATAAAAGGTGTTTTGGATCAAGAAGGTCGAATCATACATCATAGAGGTGTTTCACCTGTAGAAGGATTGTACTTTATAGGGTTGCCTTGGCAGCATAAGCGAGGTTCAGCGTTGCTTCAAGGCGTAGGAAATGATGCTGAATACATTGTAAAACAAATGAACGGTGGATAAACGAAGCAGAGCAGTAACTCACATGTTTACTGCTCTATTTTATTGTGAATAAGGGTAGCGAAGTGGAGATGAGCCTTCTCTTTTATTTAAGAAGTTAGAATATAGAAAGAGAAAAATCACTTTAAGACATACTCATATTTTTATGTTCATCAATGGTCTTAAGGAGGCTATGCATTGAATTTGTCAGGTACGCATCTTTATGGCGTATAAAGATTGTTGAGATACAGCTATCTTTCTCAGGTAATGGGTGACAATAAACCTTACCTTGTGCAGCTAGATGCATAACAGCAGATTCCGGTACCACTGTTATACCGAGTCCAAGTGCAACACTATTTAAGATTGTCTCCAGGATGTTAAATTCCATCATTCTGTTTGGGAGCACACCTTCATCTTTGAGCCATTGTTCAAGCCTAGACCGATACCCGCACCCCTGATTAAAAACAAGAATCGGAGTCGTTGAAACATCCTCTATATTAAACGTTTTGTTACTGGTTACAAGAGTAAGTTTTTCAGTGTAAACATCATACTGTTCCAGAATAGAATGTTTCAAAGGGCCTGAAATAAAAGCTCCGTCTAATTCGTGATTCATGACCTTTTTAATAAGTTCCTCTGTTAGACCAGCCTGCAATGATAAATCCACATTAGGATACTTTTTATAATAGGAAGCTATGATGGTCGGCAGTATCCTCACTGTTTCCACTGTACCGATTTTTAATATTCCAGATGGTATTTCAGTATCTAGAAAGACCTGCTCCAGTTCTTCAACATCTTTCAAAATTTTGTTAACGTATTCAATCATTTTTCGGCCCTCTGGGCTTAGTGAAACCCCTTTTTTATGGCGATTGAAAAGAGGTGTTTTGAGCTCATTCTCTAATTGCTTAATCCGCGCAGTTACATTAGATTGTACATAATTTAACTCTTTTGCAGCACCGGTAATACTCTTGTGATGGGCTACGCATTTGAAAATTTGTAAGTCTCGCAGTTCCATGAAGATCCCCCCTTCATTAAAGTATCATTATCAATGATGTTTTTCATCACTTTTGTTCATTTTACTTGATGCTTACTTCTTTTTATAATTCTCATTGTAATTTTAAAGAAAAGGAGGGGAATTCAATGAAAAAAAGTCAATTATTCATTGGTGCCCTTACATGTTTAGTGGCAAGTATGTCTTGGGGCGCGATGTTTCCAGTTGCAGATCATGCATTAGAATTTATTGATCCGTTTTATTTTTCATTTATTCGCTACGGTGTGGTAACAATTATGTTAGTGATTTTATTATTAGTGAGAGAAGGAAAAAAATCATTTCATTTAGAGGGTAAAGCAAAATGGATCATTTTATTTGGGGTGATGGCGTTTACTGTATACAATGTTCTTATTTTTTTAGGTCAAAGGTTGATGGGGAAGTCTGGAATTATGACAGCGTCCATTGCCGAGGCACTCATGCCGATGCTTTCAATTGTTATTCTATGGGGATATAAACATGTGAAACCTAAAAAATACACAATGATCAGTATATTGATTGCCTTTTTGGGGGCTTCGATGGTCATAACCAAAGGTAATATAAGTTTCTTTTTTTCATTAGGGGATCATCTATTCTCGCTACTCTTTATATTCATTGGTGTTTTAGGATGGGTTGTCTACACAATGGGGGGACAGTTATTCCAAGAGTGGTCCACACTTCGTTATTCAACATTGACATGTTTATTCGGCACAGCTATAACAGGAATCATGACAGCTATACTTACCGCGCAAGGTTACGTGTCGGTACCGAGTATTAAAGTAGTTGCAGCAATTAAGTATGATTTTTTATTTATGATTACTTTACCAGGTATCATAGCCCTCCTTAGTTGGAACTATGGCATTAAAATCCTATCATCCATTAACGGGATTTTATTTATTAACTTTGTCCCCATCACTACATTGTTAATCATGGTGATCAAAGGATATAACATAACTGCTTTTGATATAGTAGGAACACTGTTTGTCATTATTGGACTCATTTTAAATAACATATATCAGCGTAAGGAAGATTATAAGCAGGTATTGCAAAAAGAAAAAACACATTTGACTATCACTTAGACGGTGGGGGATTTAAAATGTTTGAAGGTTTATTGTTTTTCATTTCAGCTGGAATTGTCTGTGAACTTGCTGCAATTAATAGAAATGGCCGCAAAAATATAAAGCAACAGGCGGAATTGATTCAAATTTTAAGAGAAAACCTTAATAAAGACATCAAATAAATTAAGACGGTTGGGTATTATTGAACACACCAGAAAATTCAGGTGTGTTTTTATTTTGCTTTCTTTTTTAAGCCTTAAAACGTCACCAATCGCTAGTTAAATACTATGGGAACCACTCTTCATACGGAAAAAGATGATTATTTACATCATTCAGAGTTGATTTTAGGTTCTTTTGAACTTATAATGTTATATATACTGTTTTTTGTTTATTCAGAAAAAACGGGTTAGAAAAATAAATATTTATATCGGAGGTGTACGCCTTACTAAGTAAGGCAAATCATTGACAACCATTAACCTTATAATCTTTACTATTTTAATTGTCTTAACAGCATTTTTTGTTGCGACTGAATTTGCGATAGTAAAGATCAGGTCATCAAAAATTGACCAACTCATATTAGAGGGAAAAAAAGGTGCCGTATCAGCCAAAAAGGTCATTACTCATTTGGACGAATATTTGTCAGCTTGTCAATTAGGGATCACGGTTACAGCGTTGGGAATTGGCTGGGTTGGAGAATCGACTTTTGAAGTGATTTTGCACCCCTTATTTGCTCATTTTCATGTAAGTGAAACAGTCTCACATGTATTGATCTTAGTGATTGCTTTTGTGATTGCGACTTTTTTGCACGTTGTAGTTGGAGAACTTGCTCCTAAAACACTCGCTATCCAAAAAGCGGAAACCATCACTCTTTTGACTGCAAAGCCAATTATTTGGTTTTACCGCATCCTGTTCCCTTTTATATGGTTTTTAAATGGTTCAGCCCGGTTTATAGTAGGACTCTTCGGTTTGAAACCTGCATCAGAACATGAACTTGCTCATTCTGAAGAAGAACTGCGCATCTTACTGTCTGAAAGCTATAAGAGCGGTGAAATCAATAAAAATGAGTTGAAATATGTAAATAATATTTTTGAATTTGATGAAAGAATTGCCAAAGAAATTATGATTCCGAGAAGAGAGATCGTAGCGATTTCTAGTGAGGATTCTTATGAAACTATTGTTAAGACCATTAAGACAGAGAGTTATACAAGGTACCCAGTCCTAAATGGAGATAAAGATTCAATCATTGGTTTTATCAATGCTAAAGAATTCTTGTCAGCTTATATTGACACAGACCAGAAGATAAAAGAGGATTTCAAGTTAGAAAATCATATCACTCCTGTTATCCATGTTATTGAATCCGTTCCAATTCATGATTTATTGGTAAAAATGCAAAAAGAGCGAACACATATCGCTATTCTTGTGGATGAATATGGCGGCACTTCAGGTTTAGTCACTGTTGAAGATATTCTTGAAGAAATTGTTGGGGAAATCAGAGATGAATTTGATGAAGATGAAGTGCCTGATATTAGAAAAGTAAATGATAATCACTTTATCTTAGATTCGAAAGTGCTCATTGAGGATGTAAATGATTTATTGGGAACGACGTTAGCAAGTGACGAAGTGGATACGATAGGCGGCTGGTTTATGACTCAACAAATAGACGCTGCAGTTGGATCCGTTATAGAAGCCGATGGGTATATTTTTAAAGTGCACAAAACAGTTGGCCGGCATATTAATTATTTAGAAATTGTCCGGAAAAAAGAATAACATCTGGATAAAGCACATGAGATTTTGACTAATAAGATGCTTAAAGCCTGAGATGAAATTTTCATCCAGGCTTTTTTAAACAATGATCTTGCAGTTTAAGCAGGTAATCATTATCGAAGTTCAAACGTTTCTCAGCAAACAAGGAGGCTTGGATATCTATAGCTCTTTTACCATTACCTTCTCACCATTAAAGTCGAGTTCACCATTAAATCGAAAACCAAACCTTTGATAAAGGCGTATAGCATGAATATTATTTTCAAATATACTTAAATAAATTCTCTTGCATTTATATAGCTCAGCAAGGTGCTGAATGAGGGCTTTAAGCATTTTCTTCCCTAATCCTTTTCCCTGATAGCGTTCGTCAATAAAAAATCGGTCAAGCCAGACTCGTCCGTTTTTATTATCTTCATCATACTCGGGAAACAATCCATACATTGCAAAACCGACTAGATCTCCATCATAGTAAAGCCCGACAGGTTTATAATAGTGACATTCTTTTGCATCCTCTAAACATACTTTTGTAGATTCAATATATGATAATTGATTCTGGCTGACATGCAGATCAAGAATTGCAGCACGATTATCATCAGTTACTGCTTTTATGTTTATACTCATACTACATTCTCCTTTTTTCTTATCCCGGTTAGGCTGCGGCTTAAGGTGATGGCAGATGAAATCCTGATATTGCTAAAACTCAGCATAAACTATTTTCACATCAAGCAACATGTAGCCTATCAAATTAAGTACCTTTTCTTATTGTGCCTAACCAGAGGCATTCCCTGCATCCAAATGACTTGACTTTATAGAAAATGAATTAATTCAAAGCTGCAGCATCATTCTTTTTTTCTTTCCAAACCATTGTAAGACCAAGGCCGACAATCATAACGAAACCTGCAAAAAGGAAAGGATAATGAATGTTAAGATCAAATAGTATACCGCCTAAAGCAGGTCCAAATATATTTCCCAGGCTGGTGTATGTGGAGTTCATGCCTGCTACGAAACCCTGCTGGTTACCGGCCATATTGGATAAATGAGCGGTTAAGGCCGGACGTAGCAAATCGAACGCTAGAAAAATAAAACAAGTTACAAGCAAAACAGTTAAAAATCCTGACATAACAGTAGACACGAAAGCCAAGATCGCACCGGTTATTAAGCACAGCTGAATCATTCTTTTCTCTCCAAGTTTGTTGACCAATTTCCCGAATAGTAAAACTTGAATAACTACCGCAACAATGGAGCTAATCGTAATAATGGCTGCAATATCTTTTGGTGTGAAGCCAAATTTATGATCAGAAAACAAGCTGAATACCGTTTCATAAGCTGATAAACCAAAAGCCATTACAAAGACGATAATAAATGCAATGAAATAGACAGGATGAATGGATCTCTTCAAGTCTTTAATAAAATTTGATTCCTTTGTATGAGATGAGAGTTGATGGCGTTCTTCTGTCGACAATGACTCTTTTAGTATAAAAACGGAAGTGACAGCTGCTATTAACGCGATGGCGGAGGCGAAGAAAAACGGCATGCGGATGCCAAAGCCGGCAATAAATCCTCCCGCCCCAGGCCCAATAATAAAGCCGGTGCTAATTGCAGCAGAAACATACCCCATAGCCTTTGACCTTTCCTTTAGGGTTGTAATATCAGCTACATATGCTGTTACCGCGGGCATGATAAAAGCCGCACTTATACCACCCAATATCCTCGAGAAATAAAATATTGAAACATGGGTCCCTAATCCGAAAATCAACTCAGATAAACTGAATATAAGCAACCCGAGAATAATCATTTTTTTTCTCCCAAAACGGTCAACCCACCTACCTGCAAAAGGTGAAGTAATTAACTGAGAAATGGCAAAAGCCGCAACAAGATAACCCATTGTGCTGCCGGATAAATGCATGATTTTCATAAAAGAAGGCATAACTGGAATGATTAAACCGATACCAAGAAATGCTACGAAGATGTTGCTTAATAGTATAATGAATATCGTTTTTTGCTCATTTATTGATTTTTTCATCTGAATTCCCCTTTTACTCAATTGAACCCTTTTTACCTATCCTTTTCGCTTGAAGCTTTTTTCAAGTACAATCAAATCATAAGGTATATGGTTACCGTATAGTCAAGGAGGTTTTTATGAGCGAAGATGTTAAGAAGTATTTCACAACAGGGGAGTTTTCGAAGCTCTGCCGTGTAAAAAAACAAACCTTATTTCATTATGATGAGATTGGTCTTTTCTCGCCGGAAATAAAAAAAGAAAATGGGTATAGATATTATTCCTATCATCAATTTGAGATTTTTCAAGTCATCAGTCTATTTAAAGAGCTTGGGGTTCCATTAAAAGAAATAAAATGTCTAATAAAAGGAAAAACACCAGACAAGATCCTGCATGTTCTAAAAGAAAAGTCTATTGAGATTGATAAAAAAATAAATGAGCTTAAGCAGTTGCAAACGATCTTACAAACAAAAGTGACGCTTACAGAACAAGCACTTGAGACTGATTTTTCCTCAATTTCTTTTGAATATTTAAATGAAGAAACATTCATGTTAAGCCGAAAAACATTAAACTTACCGGAACGAAAATATGTGGCAGCCATTTCAGAACTCATTCATGAAGTTCAGCAATATGAATTAGATGAAGGATATCCGATAGGCGGAATCTTTGCACGGGAACAAATCTTAGAAAAAGACTTCTACAATTACAGTTACTTTTATATAAAAGTAAAAGATGGGGCAGAGAACATAAATTATCATGTACGGCCAAAAGGCCTGTATGCAGTTGGATATGAAATAGGCGGAAATACTGAAGAGGCATACCGGAGAATCATTGAGTTCATTGAAAGAAATGGAATGCAAATAGGGGAAAATGCATATGAGGAATATATGCTGGATGAGATGGTAGTTGACGGGTATGAAAATACATATGCCAAAATCCTCCTTCAAGTTAAGGAGGTGTAAGATTACGAGATTTTCATATGGAAAAATTGCTTCTATTGTGTGCCCAAAAAGAATATAAACTGGTTTACTAAAAACGAGCCCACATACAGGTGACGGTACAAACGGCACTGGGAACCGCAAGTCTATCGGCGTTGAAATATGCTATAACGCTTCAGGAGGCGCTAAATACTATGCTGCTGAAAAGCTGGCCATCAAGGCGCATCCAAAGGGATAAATCTAAAAGAGCTGGGATAGGGGGGACAAACAACATAATTCCGTATACTCTGTTGTTGTGCTATGTAAATGTTCAAAAGCCATTTAGGATCGTCGACTTTTGATAATCCATCATATAAAAGTGTCATTCGATGTCTTGTTAACAAAGGCTAGTGAAATTCAATATCCAGAAAACGATTACAAGGTCGGTGATAAATTATTCATCCGTGAATCAAACGGTGATCGAAGATTCATTTTTGTGTTTAATATGAGTTTTCTTGATTTAGCACACTCCCTTAATAAATGCATAGGATACTATCACAAAAATTTATAATTGTGGGGATCAAAAAATGTACTATAACCCTTTTTCGCCTCAATGTTATTATTATGTGACTGTACCGATGTATAATGATGGAAGATCTGTTTATTGGACTATTCCAAATGAGATGGAGAACGTACACAGAGGTGCCGATTTGCGCTCTTCATATGAAGATAGAAACCTTCTTTTGAAGGATTATGGACCAAAACCATTTGTTGTAAATATCAATAGAGCCACAAAACAAAACAATACGTTCCGTACTGCTTTATGGACAGGAAAGCATTTTCAAGTTACTTTGATGAGTCTTGGTATTGGAGAAGACATTGGTTTGGAAATCCATCCTAACGTCGATCAGTTCTTACGAATTGAGCAGGGGCGTGGGATCGTCAAAATGGGAAAGAGCAAAGATCACTTGAACTTTCAAAGAAATGTTTATGATGATTCTGCCATTGTTGTACCTGCCGGCACTTGGCATAACGTGATTAATACAGGTAATACGCCATTAAAACTTTACTCCATTTATGCTCCTCCGAACCATCCATTTGGTACAGTTCATAAAACCAAAGCAGATGCAGTGGCTGCGGAAGATTAGCATAGTTATTCGCAGATTTCTGAGTAATTGGAGTCACATCCAGCATGAAACATGGGGAACCAGTACCTAAGAATTGTTTTTATGCAAATGAAACCCAATGTAATATCCAAGCAGTCTTGTGCTAATTTAAAAAGTAATTGATAAAATAAAGTCGATTTAAAATAAAATCGGCTTATTTCTTTATTAGAGTTACTTTTAGCAGAATTGGCATTATCGAAATGTAAGTATTTTTTCAATCCGCGGATATTGAAATGAATCTATCAGCTCAAAGTAAGTAACTTTCACACTTGACTATATACCCACGGGGGTATATTATAGTTTTGTGAATAACAAAGAGTTAATAAGGTGGTGTAAGTAGTATCAATTATTTAGTTATTGGATTCCTTCTTATTTTTGTGATTATCATTGCAACGTATAGACGTTATTATCCTATAACCGGAATCTCTTGTATCCATAAAGATAAATTAAAGACTATAGACATGACAATATTAGATATTCGCCATTATAACGATGTACCCAATTTTTCGGATAATATTATTTTAAACATCCCATATGCGTATCTAAAACGTTTTTATTTAGAGATTCCACGTGATAAAATACACATAATAGCTCGTGATCGGGTGGAATTAAATTTAGGAGTGCGTTTTCTAAAGCGCAAAGGTATCCATGTAAACAGTTATGAACTGGCAACATGTAAATGTAAAAATAAATGAAAGAAAGGATTTCATTGATATATGGAGTATGATCAAAAGATTAAAAACCGCTTACGACGGATTGAAGGACAAATTAAAGGTGTATTGACTATGATGGAACAAGGAAAAGATTGTAGAGAGGTTGTGACCCAATTAGCAGCTTCCCGTAATGCGATCGATCGAGCGATGGGTTTAATTGTGAGCACAAACCTTGAACATTGTGTTCGTGAAAGTTTAGAAAAAGGCGAAGACACACAAAATTTAGTAAAAGAAGCAGTTGACTTATTGGTAAAGAGCCGATAAAAATTCATCAACCTAAGGTTGACGAATTTTTATATGCGTCATATTATACCCCTACCGGTATTTAAAAAGTTGAATAATAGCAGATCTTTCGAAAAAATTTTTTGACTTTAATATATACCCGTGGGGGTAATTAGTTAGGAGAATAAACATGACAGAACAAACAAAACGCACAACAATTGTTTTATTTAGCGGGGATTATGATAAAGCAATGGCAGCCTATATTATTGCAAATGGTGCAGCTGCCTACGATCATGAAGTGACGATCTTCCATACTTTTTGGGGATTAAACGCTTTACGTAAAGAAGAGCTGATTCCAGTGAAAAAAGGATTCCTTGAAAAAATGTTTGGAAAGATGATGCCTCGTGGTGCTGATAAGATGGGTTTATCTAAAATGAACTTTGCAGGTATGGGCCCTAAAATGATTAAAAATGTGATGAAAAAGCATAATGTACTTACTTTACCTCAGTTGATTGAGATGGCTCAAGAACAGGGGGTAAAGCTCGTAGCTTGTACGATGACAATGGATCTTCTTGGTTTACAGGAAAAAGAACTATTAGATGATATTGACTATGCTGGTGTAGCAGCTTATTTGGCAGATGCTGAGGAAGGCAGTGTCAACTTATTTATCTAATGTTACTCATTGCTAAGCGGAATGAGAAGTTTAAAGGCAAGTAAAATATTGAAGAAACAAGGATTTAAAAAGATCACAAATATAAAAGGGGGTATGAATACATGGTATTAACTTCTAGGGAGAAACTTTTTGTATATTTATATACCCCCACCCCTATATGAGAAAAGGAGGAAAAAAATGATGAAAGCAACTATTGTACTAGACGCTAAAGGTTTGGCGTGTCCAATGCCTATCGTAAAAACGAAGAAGAGAATGAAGGATTTAAAAGCTGGTGAAGTATTGGAAATTCATGCGACAGATAAAGGTTCTACAGCAGATCTGGAAGCATGGGCAAAAAGTACAGGCCATGAATATCTCGGTACTGAAGCAGAGGGAGAAATGCTTCGTCATTTTCTTCGAAAAGGAGGAGAGCATTCATCAGAAAATGCATCTTCAATTCCTGAGATTTCATTAGAAGCTTTCAAACAGAAAGTAGATAGTGACGAGTCTCTTAACATTTTAGATGTTCGAGAGATAGAGGAATATGAAAAAGCTCATATCCCAGGGGTTGTGCATATCCCTCTTGGTGAAGTGGAAAAGCGCGCTAACGAATTAAACGAAAATGATGAAATTTATATTATCTGCCATTCGGGAAGAAGGAGTGAAATGGCGGCCCGCACCATGAAAAAACAAGGTTTTAAAAAGGTTATTAATGTTGTCCCAGGTATGCGGGATTGGACAGGTAAAACCGAATAAATAAAAAGCATGATGAACAGATGAGTACAAGAGTAGCGATTATTGCGGCAAATAGCGGTCTGTTTGATGCTTATAAAGTCTGTAATATTGCGACAAGGAAAAGAGCATGTCGCAGAAGGTTGTAGGAACGCAAATGTGCCTTCTATTCTTAACTGATTGAAATGGGAGTTGCATGATTTGGTTGTCAAATAACGATGGACGTTATGGGTTTAACAAAAGATGATTTTATGGAAGGAATCGAAGTAGGCGGGGCTGTTACCTTTTTTGGTTTTGCTAAAGATGCTGATGTATCCTTAACGTTTTAGTCCCGCTAAAAGATTTGATATAGGAGGTATTGAAACATGACCGTAAAGGCAATGACCCCAAAAGAAGCGACAAAAAAAATCTTTAACAAAGAACCTTTATTTATTTTGGATGTGCGTAATGAAAATGATTTTAACGATTGGAAGATTGAAGGACATGACTTTGACCATTTAAATGTACCGTATTTCGATCTTTTAGATGGCGTAGAAGATATCTTGGAGAAAATTCCTTCTGATAAAGAAGTGCTGGTCGTTTGCGCAAAAGAAGGTTCATCCGTCATGGTATCCGAAATGCTTTCTGAAGCAGGTCATTCTGTATCCTACCTTAAGGGTGGAATGAAAGCATGGAGCGAACATTTAGAGCCGGTAAAAGTCGGGGATTTAAAAGATGGCGGTGAGATGTATCAGTTTGTTCGAATCGGTAAAGGCTGCTTGTCATACATGGTCATTTCCAATGGTGAAGCAGCAATTATTGATGCGACACGTATGGTGAATTTCTTTATAGATTTTGCGAAGGGGAAGGGTGCAACGATTACTCACGTATTTGATACACATCTTCACGCGGACCATATTTCAGGCGGCAGAGTCATTGCTGAAAAAACAAAAGCAACCTACTGGTTACCGCCTAAAGATGCTGAAGAAGTGGAATTCGATTATCAGCCGTTGGAAGAAGGAAATGACATGATCATTGGAAATACAACGATTAAAATTCAACCGATTTATTCTCCGGGGCACACGATTGGCTCCACTTCTTTCATCGTCGATGACCAGTATCTTCTTTCAGGTGATATCTTGTTTATTGATTCAATCGGCAGACCAGACTTAGCCGGTATGGCAGAAGATTGGGTAGGAGATTTAAGAAAAACGCTTTATAGCCGTTACAAAGCGTTATCAAAGGATTTAATTGTATTACCGGCACACTTTATGATCATTGACGAGCTAAATGAGAATGGAAGTGTTGGTAAAAAACTAAGTACATTATTTAGCGAGAACCATGGTTTGAACATTGCGGATGAAACAGAATTTAGACACCTAGTAACAGATCATTTGCCTCCGCAACCAAATGCATACCAAGAGATTCGAGAAACAAACATGGGGAAAATCAGCCCAGATGAAGAAAAACAGCGTGAAATGGAGATTGGCCCAAACCGCTGTGCAATACGGTAACACAAGTTTCTGCTGAAAAGAGGAGAGAAGAACATGAAATCAGATAAAGTATTAGACGCAAAAGGCTTGGCATGCCCAATGCCAATTGTCAGAACAAAGAAAGCGATGAATGAACTGGAATCAGGTCAAATATTAGAAGTGCATGCAACAGATAAGGGAGCTAAAAATGATCTTGCAGCCTGGTCTAAATCAGGCGGACATGACCTTTTAGAGCAAACTGATGAAGGTGATGTATTGAAATTCTGGATTAAAAAAGGCTAATAATGTGAAAGGGTATCGAATAAAAAGATACCCTTTTCCTTTGAAAGGAGGAAACCAAAGTGGATATTGCCTTTATCACAACTCTTTTCATTATAGGGTTTATTGGTGCCTTTATTTCCGGAATGATTGGTATTGGCGGAGCAGTTATTAATTATCCAATGCTATTGTACATTCCTTCTTTAGTGGGAGTGATGTCATTAACTGCCCATGAAGTTTCAGGGATAGGGGCTATTCAAGTTTTTTTTGCGACACTCGGCGGTGTTTGGGCTTATCGTAAGAGTGGTCTTCTAAATAAAGCATTAATGATTTACATGGGAAGCAGCATCCTTTTAGGGAGTGTATTGGGGAGTTACTTTTCTCATTATATATCTGAAAAAGGAATTAACTTTATATACGGAATTCTGGCTATTATAGCAGTTATTTTAATGTTTATACCTAAAAAAGGACAAAAAGGACAAGAACATAGCGAAGATAAGGAAGTGATATTTAATAAATGGTTGGCTTCTTCCTTAGCGTTTATCATTGGTGGCGTATCAGGTATTTTAGGAGCTGGCGGCGCCTTTATCCTAGTCCCCATTATGTTATCGATTTTAAATATTCCTGTTAGAGTCACAGTCGCTTCATCTCTTGCGATTACATTTCTTTCATCCATTGGCGCAACAGTTGGAAAAGTAATCACGGGCCAGGTTCTTTTTGTACCAGCTCTGGTTCTTATGATTACTAGTTTAATAGCTTCTCCTATTGGCGCATCAGTTGGGCAAAAAGCAAATACAAAATTCCTGCAATGGATTTTAGCGCTATTAATAAGTGCGACAGCTATTAAAATTTGGTTAGAGCTCCTTTGATATGAGCCAGCGGGTAAAATGAAAGATTAAAAGATTCATCACTCGTTGGTTTCTTATTAATGTTATGACACTTGGCCGCGTTCAATAAATGTTTCAAGTGTTTGATGAAATTCATTTTGATAATGGTGACTTGGACAAGTCTTGACTATAGTACCATGAAATGCATTTGACTTAGTGGTGTCCAGTGTTGTTTTGCATTAAGACAGCATTCATAAAATAAAAGAGACCATAACTTCATCTTTGATCACCTTTTTTAAAACATTTTAATCCTGATTGGTTTAAGGGGTATGGTATGTGATGGGTATAATGAGTCAATATAAATTATGTCTATTTTGTGCCCAAAATAAATAGAGGGACTCGAACTAAAAAAGAGGATGCCAAACTATATAGGTATCTTTGTTTCTTTAGAGTTATTATATTTGAATATGACATGCCACGTAACAACACGTTATTGCACATATAATTAAGAAGCAACTACTAAGGCAGATTCTTCTCTCTTTTAACACCATATCCAATCAGCCTCAAATGTAATATAATGTTGCCAAACCATATTGGTTGTGGCACCGAGGAGGAAATGATAGGTGGTTTATTTCGTAGCATTTTTTTGTTTTGCTATTACACTGCATAATATTGAGGAAGCTATTTGGTTACCTGAGTGGTCACAACAATCTTCAAAGTTTCAAAAGCCAGTAACTTCAAATGAATTTCATTTTGCTGTCATTGTTATAACTATGTTGGCTTATTTATCTGCATTTGGTTTTTTATATATGCCAGAATCAGATATTGCAAAATGGATTTTCATTGGCTTTCTAGGTTCTATGGTTATCAACGCTATTTTTCCACATCTTATCGCAACTGTTGTAATGAAAAAGTATGCACCTGGACTTCTTACGGGCTTATTGCTTAACATTCCAGTAAACTCATTAGTTATTTATCAAATGTTTTTAAAGAATTTGATTGTATGGAAGGAGTTAATAATATCTACGTTGGTTGTAGGAATTATTTTATTAGCACTTATTCCATTATTATTTAAAGTTGGTGATAAAGTATCTCCTTAATGAGTTTAAATTGGTAAGGATTGAGGAAAAAGGTGGAAATTTTCTAAATGAGGGATTATTCTGTTATATCGGATTTCTACAAAACAATGTCTTAAGTCATCGTTGATTTTGGTGCCCAATTAGTTGCCCTGAATTCATGAAAAAGGATAAAATAGGTGTAAATAAAGTTGCTATTTTAAAATTAGAATCAATTCATTATCGTAAAAGCAATAATAACTATTTGGCAAAGAAAGGATAATCAGTCTAATGAAAACATTAGTTATCGTTATACATCCTAACTTGGAAACGTCTGTTGTCAACAAAACCTGGATGAATCGTTTAAAGCAAGAGAAAGACATTACGGTTCATGACCTGTACGGTGAATACCCTAATTTTATCATTGATGTAGAAAAAGAGCAGCAGCTCCTGTTAGATCATGAGCGTATCGTTTTTCAGTTCCCAATGTATTGGTACAGCAGTCCCGCGTTACTCAAACAATGGGAAGATGATGTGTTAACACATGGCTGGGCTTATGGAACTGGAGGAACTAAATTGCATGGAAAAGAACTACTCTTAGCTATCTCCTTAGGCGCACAGGAATCTGATTATCAAGCAGGCGGAGAATATAATATCACGATCAGCGAGCTTATCAGACCGTTTCAAGTCACTGCTAACTATATAGGAATGCGTTTTCTTCCTGCGTTTACACAATATGGGACACTTCATCTTTCAAAAGAAGATGTTAAGAACAGTGCGGAGAGATTGGTTGACTATCTTAAAGCCGAGCATTAATCCGGTATTCGCGAGGGAAGCTGAAACAAATGATGTGTTATGAAAATAAGGGTTTGTGACAGATTTTCATAAACTTAATTTCAAAGTTACATCGAATACTTAATTCAGGGGGGCATAGTGCGAGGGCTTAAAATTAATTAAAGCAGGGCAATGAGTACGTATTTCTTAATGAAATGTAGAGTTCCTTGGTCTCTAATAGGTACCCGATTAGTGTCCAGAATTCTGAAAAATGATGAAAATAAGTATAAATAAAGTAAACATATGCTTTGAATAAAAGCTTTTGTAACTCATGATATGTTTTTACTATGTTGAGGGACTAGTGGGCGTGGTATATGTCAGAAAAGAAACCGATGATTCAAAGGTGTTTTGACCCCTGTTTATGAGACAGGGATCAAAACACCTTTTAAACATCATTATTACCTTCCTCTGATAATGAAATATAAAAAAGTTACCAGCAACTCTCTGCGGCATCTCGCCGTGTTCAATTGTTTAGTCCTTTTTTTTCATAATCTTTACAAATCTGAAAAAGTCCTCATCATCCGGCAGGGGCTTGTCATCTTCGCGTCCATTGCGATGCATATGCGGATCAGAGTGATGTTCATTGTAGAACTCTACGATATGAAATCCACACTTATTCACATAGAAGTTGATATTTCGCTTTTCGAAATAAGGTGTCACGGTTTCCCAAAGCACAGTATCCGGATACTGTGCTTCAATGGCTTTCCAAGCAGAAAGACCAATCCCTTGGCTGTGATATTCTGGAGATACATAGAATAAATCTAGCGAATTATGATTTGTTTGGCTGTTGATACGTACTACTGCACCACCGACATTCTTACCATCCTGAAGAATATGATATACCACTGCTCCGGGAGCATTGAAAGACTCCTGAACATCATTGTCCGATGGAATCGGCCCATCTTCGCAATCACCGAACGTTTCAATCACGGCGATCGCAAAGGCTTCTTGTAATTTTTTTTGGAATTCTGGCAGATCAGATTCCTTTGCTGGTTCCAGAATAACTTTTGGTTCATTTTTAGTTTTCATGATTGTTCACTCCCTCAGTTGCTAAAATATAGAGTTCAGTCGTTCAGTAAAACATTCGAGCTGCTCTGCGAGGCCTTTTCACAAAAAAGTGATTCCATCGCTCTTTCTTCCGCGGTAAATTTGGCGTTAAAATACTTCAAAAGCTTTCTCCTGTCTTTTTGTATGATTCTTTTTCTTTGTTTCATTGGAAAACAAGCTGCATGTAACCCTAATTTACTATTGTTCACTACCGTATTAAGTGTCGTATGCGGGATTTGTCATCATTCTCGAATTTTTCCTGCGAAAAGTTACAAAAATAGTCGAATGAGGCGCCTTTGACTATGAACATGCGTAAAAGATTCAATTTAGATTCGATCATGAGCAATGCACATTGAGTAAACTCTGGTGGATTTATTAGCCCAAAGAAGCCTAAATGATATAAAAATAACTAGTCCATATATCAAATCTGTCCGTTTAATGCCCGCTTCATTCAACAACACTAATTTGAAGTCATGCAATCTGTGCAAGGGGGTTATTTCTGAATAGATTTTTCCGAATGCAGCGGAGTTGCTTTGGGACTCCCGTTTACTTTGCCGTACGTCAGCTTGCGCCATACTAATTCCATCGGACCGTACCTAAACCGTTTCAACCACAATGTACTAAAGCTCATAAGAACGAAGTACACGGCCAGACTGAACATGAACGTGCCGGCGGATTGAATATGATCCGCAAGCCCGAATCCGTACCTGAGGAACAGAACTGTTCCAATGATAGAGTGAAGCAGATAACAGGTCAATGACATCCGTCCGACTTTGGTGAATATCATCATAGGGCCTCGCAGCTGAGGAACGTATAGAAACAGCATTGCAAAAGTGCTCATATAAAACATACTTCCGGTTATGCCGCCATTTTGACCCAAGACAGAGGAAATGTCCTTCCACAGCATATTCTCAGAAAGATTAAACATGTCTAGTAATATACTGCTTTGTGTTATTAGAAAAGTGATTGTGCTAATGATCCAGATACGCTTCCATATAGGCTTTTTCGCTTCCATGTCTTTGAAAAATTCCATCTTAACAAAGTACACGCCCAGCAGAAACATGAGAAACATGGAATAGATCATAGAGAAAGAGCCGGCAGCCATCGTGACCATATCTGTCCACCGAGTGCTGATGGATTCCATGTAGGTAAGGCTGCTGTGGCTAAACAAAGTAAACTCTGAAAAATTTAGGTTTTTTGACCCTGCAGTATTGATGACATTGTACAACATTGTGAAAACAGGAGTCAGGAATTGAAACACGATAAGTGCGATAATCCATCTAAGCACCGTTTTGGCCGTGCGTTTATAGAAGGTGAGTAACAGGAAGCCACTTACGGCGTAAAAGGCCAATATGTCACCGACCCAAACAAATGTGATGTGCAAAATGCCAAATCCCAACAGGATAGATAACCTGCGGGCAAACAGCTTGTTGGGACTCTCTACCTTCTGCGCGGCTCGATCCATAAAGATCATAAACCCGACTCCGAACAGGAAGGAGAATAACGTAACGAATTTCCCTTCGGCAAACCAGGAAACCAGCTTATGCAGTACGTCATCGGAGGCCATTTCGAATCCCTTTACTGAATCTACGATCAGAAAATAATTGACAATAATAATGCCAAGCAAGGCAAATCCTCGTACGATGTCCAGAAAATGAACCCGTTCCCGCAGACTCACCGGTTGCCCGCGTCCTTCTTTTTGTACAATCATATCAATACTCCTTTCCCATTTATCACGGCAATGTGTAGTGCGGATCTGAAAAACTTGAGCCTTACAATGGATAAATATAAAGACCGAATCTTAACAATTTATGAAGAGTCATCATTTTTTTTAGAAAATGTGACAAATTTGTGGCGAGCATCAGCTTTCATAAATTGTTAAGATTTACGTAGTATCTTATAACGTACTTATTACTATGAACGATATATAGTAAGGACACACGAGAAATAACAACAAGAATCATGAGGTGAGAGAGACATGGCCTATCGAATATTAGTCGTAGAGGATGATGAGGATATTGGTGATCTTTTGGAGGAATCCCTTACACGTGCAGGTTACGAGGTGCTAAGAGCCAAGGATGGAAAGCGAGCATTGCAACTTGTGAATGACTCGCTTGATTTGGTTATTTTGGATATTATGATGCCAGGCATTTCGGGAATTGAAACATGTCAGCACATCAGGAAATCCTCTAACGTCCCGATTCTGTTTCTGACGGCCAGATCGAGTACACTCGATAAAACTGAGGGATTACTCGCCGGCGGCGATGATTATATGACTAAACCATTCTCGGAAGAGGAACTTCACGCTAGAGTGATTGCTCAATTACGCAGATATACTATCTATCAGGAAAAGAAGGAACAGGAAGAAACATTTCTTATCGGGGGCAAACTAAGAGTGAGCGAAGAATTTAATGAGGTGTGGAAAGAGGAGAAGCAAATCAAGTTGTCAGATCTGGAGTATCGTATCCTGAAACTTCTGATGAGCAAACGCAACAAAATATTTTCTGCCCAAAATATATATGAGAGTGTGTGGGGACAGCCTTACTTTTACTGTTCCAACAATACGGTGATGGTGCATATACGGAAGCTGCGCTCCAAAATTGAGGATGATCCGGCACGTCCGGTTTATATAAAAACTGAATGGGGAAGAGGATATCGATTTGGCGCATCTTAAATTTACGCTAACCAAAAAACTGGCTTTGCTGATAATGGTTGCTGCGATTGTGAGTGGTGTGATCTTTCTGACGTTGCAAAAGATCACAGATGATCTGATCGAGGGATATCTGAGTTCGGAAGAGTATTATCACGAGGAGTCAGCAAGATACATTCAAAAATTCAGCAAGTACGTTTCAGAAAATGAGTTGTCTACATCAGATAGAAAAGCGTTTGGCGAGTGGGTCAAAAAAGAAAATTACATTAACCTCACCATATTCAAGGATCAGGAGCTGCAATATGATTCTATTTATTCCGAATCGGATTATGGAAAGGAAAAGCTGACTCAGTACGCTCAAAATCATTCACATCCTGTCAAGTTTAGCGATGGTGAAGGACGAGTCATTATCGACGGTTTCTACTCTTCCCGATATTATGATCTGGCCTTTGCATTGGATTTGCTCGGGGCAACCCTCATCTTTTTAATCATTGTTCTCTTCGGAATTCGCCAAAGTCTTCGCTACCTTAAAACGATTCATCAAGAGATTCATATTCTTGAAGGGGGCGAACTGGACTACGAGATGACGATAAAAGGGCATGATGAATTAGCGATGATTGCAAAGAGCATTGAGGATCTGCGGAAAGCTTTCCTGGATAAACTTAAAGCTATCGAGGAATTGCAAGCTGAGAGCCGCAGCCTGGTTACCGAAATGTCGCACGATATGCGCACACCGCTGACGTCGCTGATCATGAATCTGGAGTTTGCCAAAAAAGAGGGAGGCGAAGCGGGTGCCAGCAAAGATCGGTATGTAGCCAATGCTTATGGTAAAGCACTGCAATTAAAAAGCTTGTCTGACAATCTGTTTGCGTATTTCCTGCTGGACAAGGAATATGAGGCCGATCTGGAGACCGTTGCAGTGAAAGAAGTGATCTACGATCTAATATCAGATCAGATTGCTATCCTTCATCAGGAGCATTTTCGGGTCCATATTTCAGGCGAGCTGCCGGAAACCTATATTAACGTGAATTTGGAGGAGCTTGGTCGTGTATTTGATAATGTGATGTCAAACTTATTGAAATACGCAGATCCGGAAGAAAAAATCAGCATCACGTTTGTATCGGATCAAGAGATATTTGAGATCCATGTTAGCAATACGATTAAACTTGCAGATATAACACCGGAAAGCAACGGACTCGGTGAAAGAAGCATTGCGCGAATGATGTCCCGCATGCAGGGACAGTTTCACAGTATACAAAAGAATTCTAAGTACTACATTGTGCTACGATTTTGGAACACCAAGATGTAGGCTGAGATAAAAAACCACGAATATATTGAAATAGGAGACAACATGATGAGATTTTCTAACAAATTCAAAAAGGTGCCTTACCTGTTACAAGCGCTTCTCAACGTCTGTCTGTTCTTTCTGGCGTTAGCCTTAAGCGCACTTCTGATCAGCGAGACTTGGTACATTGTGCTATTCGTATACAAGTCACTGTTCAACAAAGTGGACAGCTATTATGAGATGCTTGGAGAACTGCTTATCTTCTTCATGTACTTTGAGTTCATTGCTTTGATTATCAAATACTTCAAATCAGACTTTCATTTTCCGCTTCGCTACTTCATTTATATTGGCATCACAGCTGTCATTCGTTTGATTATCATCGATCATGATCAGGCGATCTCAACGTTCTGGTGGGCGATGGCCATTCTTGCAATGATTTGTGGATTCTTTATTGCCAATAGACGAAATTCTGTTGTTGAACATTAATAAATTAGTTCGCATTATGCCGATACGCCGCCGAAATGTCCTAATTGTGAAAGGGAACTGGTACAGATTTTTATAAGTCTATCTGTTTAATGTCAGCTCAGAAATCTGTAGTGGATCAAATTGAATCGTGGTTGTAAGTGGATATCTGAATGTATTTATTGGCTACTTTAACAGACATGTCCCGATGAAATAGCATTAACTGTCTGGAGATGAAAATCGCTCTTTATTTTACAAGGAAGAGGTTAAAATTCTTAATAAATAAGATGAAAAAGTTAGGATGGACGTTTATTGGTTTTTTTGTCACCATTTTTTACCATAATTGATATAAACGTATAGAAATGATAACAAATGAATATAGAGTGTGTAATGAAAATAAGCTTTCATAACCAATGAGCTAGATTTACTATATTGAGGGCCCAGTGATATAGAAAACAGATCGATGGTTCAAACCATCGGTTTTTTTATTTGTTTTCATACTCATTGAAAATCATCTCATTAGGACAAACAGGTATTACGCAGCATTACCCAAGGGGTGATGCATTTTATGAAGGTAATAATCATCGAGGGACCGCAAGCTGACAAATGCATTAACGATTGCTATCATTATTTAATAAAACTTTATAGGAAGGAGATCCAGGGTGATAGCAATATATGTAAGGGTATCGACCGAGGAACAAGCGATCAAGGGATCGAGCATCGACAGCCAGATCGAGGCCTGTATAAAGAAAGCAGGGACTAAGGATGTGCTGCAGTATGCCGATGAAGGATTTTCTGGAGAACTTTTAGAACGTCCGGCGTTGAATCGCCTGAGGGAGGATGCAAGCAAAGGACTTATAAGTCAAGTTATTTGTTATGATCCTGACCGTCTTTCTCGGAGAGCTTATCAGCGATGAAAAAAATGATTTTCATAACTCTTTCAAATAGAGAAAGCCGGAATATGAGCTCCGGCCTCTTCTGCATTATTTCCCCTTCGCCTTCTTCCGCTTTTCCTTCTCAGCCCGATAAAACTCATGAAACATCTTCATCAGCGCCCTCTTTTCAATTCGCGATACATAGCTGCGCGAGATCCCGAGCTCTTTGGCAATCTCACGCTGCGTTTTTTCTTTCTTCAAATCAAGCCCAAACCGCCCGACAATCACTTCCTTCTCACGGTCATCTAAAATGTCAATGTATTGTTTCACTTTTTCAAGCTCCATATTGAGCTGGATCGTATCTATCACGTCTTCGTTTTCTGATTTCAAAACGTCAATCAGGCTTATTTCATTCCCTTCCTTATCCTGCCCGATCGGATCGTGAAGGGAGACGTCTTTTTTTGTTTTTTTCAATGCGCGCAAATGCATGAGGATTTCATTATTAATTACAAAAGGGGGGTACACAGATTTCCCGTAACTGTTTGATTAAATAAATGATGAGTCAGTTTCCTGTAATAAATGCTCAAACGTTTCTTAGCAAATGAAGGGGATACCTTAAATAACCAAGCCACATTTTCAATTGCATGTGATTGTATGTACGAAAGATTAATATTACGCAACATGAAAGTTGGAATACAAAAGTGGTATGTAAAATAATTGGACTGCCACTCTAAATAATCAGTCCAAGTTGCAGGCATTGTTTTTTTATCACCTTCATGTCTATATATATGGCAAAATTCATGAGCGAAATCATACCATTGTTCAATTCGGCTTTTTCGGCTGTCCAAGCATATGTTATAAATTCCGCTGTGTTTAAGTGCGAAGCTTGGAACAGGTTTAAACGACAGTCTGATGTCTAAAGCTTCGGCAATCCGTTCAAAATTAATTTGTTCAGGTTCTGTAATATCAATCTTCCTGTATAAGTTTTCAATCCAATCCTCTAAATGACTGTTTGTATACCTCAAGATGAAAAACCTCCTTAAAGACGACAATCTAAAAATTGGATTCGTTAAATATTATAGGTAAACCAAGACTATTTTCATAGGAAAATGCGTCTAGATGAGGGGGTATCCTGTTGCATGGATACTTGCAAATGATGGTTTGTTTCTAGGGGGTTATCTACAAAAAGTTTATTTAAAGTATGAATTGCATTATAAAAAAGAACCGCCAGTCGCGGTTCTTTTGTTTTCAGATTCAAACTGATTTAAGAGCAGATTTTTCTTTCCTTACAAATACCATGATCCCGGGGATGATCATAAGTATAGCTGGTATTAAATAGAAACAATCAATACATATAAGTCCTCCCCCTGAGACAAATAGTAGAACACTGCTCAACTTTGGCTTAAATAAGACAACAATTGAAGCTGTAAACCCAATACATGAAAGGACCAAAGATACCCATGCCTCAACAAGAAGGTCGCTTGTCATTTCAAAGTATCTAATTAAATGAAAAAATAAATCAAGATAGGCGATAACTAAAGCAAAAATAGACGCTACAACACCCAATAGGCTCCCTGTCAAACTTAAAAAAAACTCAATGTTTCTCTTCACAATAAACGCTCCTTATGTAATCAGGCCACTTCATTTTTATATATGAAAATGTAAAAGAAACATAAATGAAAATATAAATGAGAAAAACAACAAAAACCCTTGCCACGTAAGGGTTTGTATGGGATTCAAAAGTCACTTTATAAATGAGGGTATGATTGAGATATAAATGAGAATCTAAATCTTATTAGTAAACAGAATTAAACATAATAAACAGAAATAAATATAATAATAAACTAACTGCGTTTATTTATCTGATTTCCGTCTTTCCTTTAATTGCTCCGTTATAATCTCCAAAGCAGCCTGTAGAATTTCATCAGTTACTTCACCGTCTTTAGCTGCAAGGAATGTTTCGGGATCGTTTAACACTTTTTTTGCATCGTCAGTGATTATATTGGATGATTTATCTTTTCCTCTTAAAAGGTAGTCTGTAGATACATCAAAAAAGTCGGCTATTTTAATTAATGTTTCGTAATCAGGTTCGCGAGTGCCTTGTTCATAATTAGCAAGTTTTCCTCTTGAAAAGCCTAATCTATCTGCGAGTTCATATTGGCTTAGACCTTTTTCTTTTCTTAAAGCTGCTATCCTTTTACCTAACATATACACTCACTCCTTGTTATTAATTATAACTTGGAAACTAAGCGTTTCTACATTTAGAAACAAAAAGTTTCTAAAAACACTTGACGGACACGTATTGTGTCCTGTATATTATAAATCGTAAAAGGAAACAAAACGTTTCTAAGGGGGTGTTATGAGTGGAAAGAGAAGTTTTGTTTTCCTTACGTGGAAACACGTCAAGAACAGTAGTTGCTAATGACTTAAACATAACTCCACAGATGCTAGGGGCTATTGAAAGAGGGGATAGAACTCCTTCCTTAAGTCTGGCCAAAAAGATTGCAGACTATTATGGAACAACTGTAGATGAAATTTTTTTTACTCAAAGTAGACACAAAATGTGTCCTAAATATAAGACAAGGACAGATAAGGGGGCTTAATTATGAAAGTCATCTTGAAAAAAGGACCGCTGTTTGAACTGGCAGAGGCCAAAGCTTACAAATACCTCAGTGGCATACTTGTTCAGCGAATGAATGAGCATCAAGAGAAGCTTGCACAACAAAAGAAAAAGGAATCAGCCTAAGTCATTTATAAACAGCATGGTCTTTTAACTTCAATTTTAAAACTGAAAACTCAATATATCAGGAGGCAAACATATGGAGAACAACCCATATAACATGCGGAATTTACCGCAGATTATGCGTAGTGCTCGAAAGGCTGCAGGTCTTTCCCAATACCAAATCGGAAAGCTAATCGGAGGTAAGGATCAAAGGTATGTTTCAGATGTTGAAAATGGACTTGCCAAGCTTACTCCGGAGTTATGTATTAAATGGTTTGAGAAGTGCGATGCCTATGAACATATTGATCTTGTCCATTATTTATTCAAACTTCATCCTACAGCCGCTGCTCCTATTGATCCGGCACTCAATGAATGTGCAAGTAATGCGGTGATTAATATGGTTCACCAATTGGAGGAAGCACTGCAAGCAACCAAACATTTAGCCCGTTGGCTCACGGATAACCGACCAGGTAAAACAGAGGAGCTGCCAATGGCTGATATTAAGCAGATTTTTGATTTGATTGCGGCTAACAAAACATTGATTTATTCACTTGTTCGTACTCACGGATTGAAAATGCAGGAGCTTGCAGATAGGTGGACACGGAAAGCTCTAGTTGATCAAGTTGCTATGGCAAAACAAGAAGAAAGGCAGGCGGTTTCAATATGAATACTAATCATTTCTTGAAATCAGATGTTCTTATCGCAAAAAGAAAAATCGAATCAGCAGAAGAGCTATCAATCATGCTGTCAGAGGCATTACGTGATGGTGATTATGAAGAAGCGATTAGTCTTGCTGGAAGCATCAAGGTTCTTACTGAGGATATTAGCCGACTTGCAAACAAAGGACGTCTTTATGAAACGGCATTAAAAATGCAACAGCAAGGTATCAACTTAACTGTAGTGAGCAGGTGTATAGGATAATGGTTCATTTTGTTCATAAACCGGCAACTGCTCTGGAAGTTCGTAAATGGTGTGCGATGATTCGTAACAATAGTGAATTCCATATGTTATGGGATAGACGTGCAGACAAATTCAGAGAGGAGAATATGAATGGTCGAAAACCCAATGGTCATAAACAACTGGCACGATAAGCTAACTGAAACGGATGTGCAAATAGATTTTTACGGTGATGAAGTAACACCAGTTGATAATTATGTAATTGATGGCGGAGAAATCATTCTGAGAGAGAACTTGGAAAGATATCTAAGGGAGCAACTTGGTTTTGAATTTAAAAATGAGCAATAAAAAAGCCCACTCGGCAAAGTGGACTTCTTTAAAGGCTATCTAAAAAAACTCATGTGCAAATATTTTATCAGATAGCCTCAATAAAAACAATGGGGGTTAGGTGGTATGACAAGCAAACGGGCTGAGGTTCTTGCTAAGACTTCGGAAATGAGCCGTGATGAATGGCTTATTGAAAGGAGAAAAGGAATTGGCGGCTCAGATGCATCCATTATCTTGGGGTTAAACAAGTGGAAGACACCTTTTGAATTATGGTTAGACAAAACAGGACAGGTCCCTGTTAGTGAATCGCAAAGTGAAGCTGCTTACTTTGGATCATTGCTTGAAGACATTGTTGCAAAAGAATTTGAGATACGTAGTGGCAAGAAGGTTAGACGTAAAAAAGCAATACTCAAACATCCAGAACATGATTTCATTTTGGCTAATGTGGATCGAATGATTGTTGGTGAAAAAGCGATCCTTGAATGTAAAACAACATCAGCCTACAACTTAAAAGAATGGGAAGACGAAGAAATCCCCGAGAGCTATATCGTTCAGGTCCAGCATTATCTGGGTGTGCTTGGACCTGAATACCAGAAAGCTTACTTTGCTGTGCTGATCGGCGGAAACAAATTTGTCTGGAAAGAGATCGAGAGAGACGACGAGTTAATTGACATGATCTTTGAAGCAGAGATTGAGTTCTGGAATGACAAGGTCTTAGGCGGACAAGCTCCTGCTTTAGATGGTTCAAGTGCTGCAGAGGAATACCTCAAAAAACGATATGCCGAATCGGAAAATAACAAAGCTATTGATTTAACTGGGCCTAATCGAGAACGTATTCAACAATACTTGCTTCTTAAAGAACAGATCTCAGAGCTTCAAACCCAGGCAAAAGAATTAGAAAACCAGATCAAACATGAAATGAAGGATGCAGAGTATGGGTTTATCGGAAACTACCAAGCTTGCTGGAAGCCTGTTATCTCAAATCGAGTTGACACGAAAAAGCTGAAAGAGCAGTTTCCGGATATTTACGAAAAGGTCAAAAAGGAAACTCATTTCAGACGTTTTGGAATCAAGGAGGTTAGCTGATTATGGCTACTAATCAATCAATTAAGAACAACATCCAAAAGAAACAAAAAAGCGCACCTATGCAACCTCAAGGAGCAACCATGAAAGGGCTACTTTCCTCACCATCTGTTATTAAGCGATTTGAAGAAGTGTTAGGGAAGAGGGCTACACAGTTTACTGCCTCTATCTTAAGCCTTTACAACAGCGAGCAGATGTTACAGAAAACAGATCCTATGAGCGTTATTTCATCTGCAATGGTGGCAGCTACACTCGACCTACCTATAGATAAAAACTTAGGGTATGCCTGGATTGTACCTTATGGAGGAAAGGCTCAATTCCAGCTAGGATACAAAGGATATATACAACTTGCTTTGCGAACAGGCCAATATAAGTCCATCAATTGCATACCGATTCATGAAGGCGAATTGCAGAAGTGGAATCCGCTGACTGAGGAGATCGAGATTGATTTTGAAAAACGAGAATCAGACGCGGTAATTGGTTATGCAGCTTATTTTGAGTTGATAAATGGCTTCCGAAAAACAGTGTACTGGACAAAGGCACAAGTAGAAAAGCACAAAAAAAAGTTTAGTAAGTCTGATTTTGGATGGAAAAATGATTGGGATGCAATGGCTCTTAAAACTGTATTGAAAGCAGTTTTGAGTAAGTGGGGGATTCTTTCTGTGGAACTGCAAAAAGCAGTTATTGAGGAAGATGAAACAAGGGAACGGATTGACATTACCAATGAAGCGGATAGTTCAGAAATTATCGATTCCGAGCCTTCAAACAAAGAAGAAACAGAAAAACCAATCGCGCAAGAAGCCGATCCTTTTGACGGCAAGCCTGTAGATATAAAAGAAGATGAACTTCCGTTCGATTGAGGTCGGCATCGTAACAAAACTGCACTCTGTGAAAGGAAGTAGGTGAGTGACTTGGACATAAAAGCAATGGGGTATGTGGTCATACCCCGACTACCATTCAAAGAGTTTAGGGATGAAAAAATTTATGACCACTTGTTCAAAAGAGCTGAATACAGGCCAAATCAAGAGCTAGAACTTGGGCAGACCATTATCAAAGTTGTGGAACTTGCAAAAGATTTTAACTGGTCAGCTGCACAGATCAAATACTCACTAGACCGAATGGAGAAACAGGGATATATCAAATTGCACCGTCTTCCGCAAAAAAGAGGATTCATCGTCACTATACTTCATTATGCAGACTACATACAGCTAGGAAATTACATGAAGAAAAAAGCTCTCGAACCAGCTGAGATCGAACATAAGGAGGTTGATGACAAAATGAAAAATGCCTTTGAGCTATATGAAAACAAAGTTGCTCGGTCAGTCGGCCCGATGGAGGCACAGCGAATTGGATACATGGTCGACGATTATGGTGAAGAAAAAGTGATGGGGGCTATCAAGACAGCGTTTCAATTAAAAGGGAAAGCAGCTAGTTTGTCATACGTTCAAGCCATCTTATCAAATCCATTCACTCAAAAGAGAAAGGAGAAACAATATGGCTATAAACAAAGCAGTCAGTATAGACACCGCATTTCAAACGATCATGCAGGAACTTCGGGAAAAGTCAGCCCGCTTTTTGGGAACAAAACAGGCCGCATCCGAAGAAAAGGCTGATTTTGATTGTCCTTATTGTAAAGATCGTGGAATTGTCGTTTATCGAGTCCATAAGGACACTCCTTGGCATTTAGATGAACAGTTAGATCTTATGGTTCCAGAAGATATGGTATCGGAAGATGATTTTCTTTTGGGGAAGGTTTGCACGCCGGATAAAGCTAGCGAATGGAAAGATACTTATTCAAAACAGTGTGAATGTGTAAGACGAAAGAAAATTGCCAGACTCATGGCAGCTAGTGGCATTACAGAAGAGTTTGAAAAGCTTCTCTTTGGTAACTTCATCACTGGCGGTAAGCCAGACATGATCAAGGACGCTTATGAGTGTGCAGTAGAATATTATAAAGATTTTCAAAAGATCAAAGGAGAGAGGCAAAACAGTATCGCATTACTTGGACAGCCAGGCAGCGGTAAAACTCATTTACTCACGGCGATTATGAATAATCTGATCAAGAAAAAATCAGTACACTGCATGTATTTCCCTTACGTAGAGGGCATGGGTGATTTAAAAGCTAACTTTGACAACTTAGAAGCAAAACTTGATGCCATGAGAAAGGTCGAAGTTCTATTTCTTGATGACTTATTTAAACCAATAAACGGTCAACCAAGAGCAACCGATTGGCAGGTTGAACAAATCCAGTCGGTCATTAATTATCGATACTTGAATCATAAGCCTTTGCTGATTTCTTCGGAGTTAACAGTCGATGATATTTTGGATATAGACGAGGCTCTTGGTTCACGGATTCACCAGATGTGTCGTGATTACATAGTGATTATTAAAGGCGATCGAATGCAATTAAACCATAGGTTAGGTGATTGGGAATGAAGGAGAAAATGAATGTAAAAGCAACTGGTGGACTTTATATATTTGGACCTTCAAATCCAACTAAAGGTAAAGATCTTACACCAACAATCCGTTTACTTGAGGAAAAAATAAAGCAAATGGAGCGGATGCTGAGTGCTTAAAGCAGTCGTGTCTCTGCTGTTAATTTTACTCTCTGCACCGAGAATAGAAAAAGAAATTCAGCTATGGGAACAGCTTGACGGGAGGTAAAGAAAAGTTGGATTGCATTAAGTTCACTGTTTATGGTGAGCCAGTCGCACAAGGACGGCCGCGTGGATCAATACGAAATGGGAAGGTACATATGCGAGATCCAGCAAAATCAAAGTATTTCAAACAGTATGTGGCATTGGTTGCATCTCGGCATCGCCCAGAAACAATTATTACTGGTCCTGTTGCAATGGATGTCAAAGTGTATAGACCAATGCCTAAGTCAGTTTCAAACTCATTAAAGAAGAAAGAGAAAGCTGAAAATGGTCTTTTGAGGCCTACTACAAAGCCTGATATTGATAACTATGTAAAGGGTGTAAAAGATGCCCTGAATCATCTTATTTACAAAGATGATAGCCAAGTAGTGGACCTGAAAGTTAGCAAGTTTTATAGCGAAGAGCCGAGAGTGGAAGTCATGATAAAAGAGGTTTCTGTCTAAATTAAAAAACACCGAAGCGCTTAGCCTCAGTGTTCTTGATATGAACTGGTACTTCTATCATAACATAGGGGGCGCTTTGAGTGTACAATCCAAGAGAAATAAACATCAAAAAAGACTTCACTATTCAGCAGAAAATTGATCCAGGGAAGGTTCAGATCATTGTTTTAGATGGGAATCAAGGTACAGCCCATGTCTTAGATGCTCCGGAGCACGGTAAAACTGTTATTCAAACTGTAAAGGGCAACTTTGCGCGGGTTGATCATGAGATAGGGTTTAAGGTGAGGGGATAAATTAAGGAAACATTACTATTAACATAAATAAGCATGAAACTGGTTGTAAGTGAACAGTTAACCGGTTAGAAGTTGGGATTATTAGAACTCTGTATGTTTTTATAATTGAATATAAATAAAAGCCTCTATAAAGAGGCTCTTAGATCCTATTTTCTAACTGTAACATAAAGGGCTCCTAATAAAGCACCGTTTGATTTATACATCCAAACTTCTGCTTTATTACTACCTGAGTCTTTCAAACCTATAATTTCACGACCAGATACTTCGACATACTGAGACCCTTTAACAACGACAGCCCAAGAAGCATTATCATCAATTGGATAAGATTTGCCTACGTTAATAGTTACGCTTCTAGCCATCGTTTTAAAAGGGGCATCTTCTGATAATGAATTCAAATGCAGGGGGTGATTAGATTGAACTGGTTCTTGAGCAGATGCTATACCACCAATAGAGAAGGATAAAGCAGAGACCGCAAGCAGGGATGCTACAGATTTTCTTAATTTCATTCTGAAACACTCCTTTAATTTTTTTGTATTGCATTAGAATAGTTCACCATTAGTTAAGTTTTTCCTTGTAAATAAATGTTAACTATTTGTGAAATAAGAGTTGATTTAATAATCAACTCTGTTACCCAATGCGTTTTATTGGATGCATTGAAGAAGAATTTACAGGTTGCTAAAATTAAGGAAGATTAAGAAGAAGAAGGTGACTATTGATGAATTTGGGAGAAAGTCTTAACAAATTATTGAGTTCTTTTGGGATACCCACTGTTGTTATTTCAATAGTGTTCTTAGTAATAAACATTTTTAAAGTATTCCAACCAATTACTTTATTATCTTCGAACATATTTGAACAGAAGCTATTCTCCAAAGAAAGATTGTTTTTTGTGAAGTTTTGTAAGTATTTACTGTATGCTTTAGCTTGGATGTGTATTTTTTATTCAATATCAGAGACTCTAAGAGACAAACTAAAATGGGATTATAACGAAGTGGTGTCTATCTGTTCACAAATAATATTGGGAGGAATATTCCTATTTCTTGTAATTGTTAATGAAATTCAAAATCCAAATCGTTGGTTTTTTAAATTGAAATCAAAAAAACTATTTAAAATTATAATTGTGACTATATATTTAACTTCTTTATTCACTTTTTATATTCAATTTTATTTGCTGATAGCATTCCCTCAGTTTAAAGATTTGGGAATGTTAATTGCAGTAATAATTATGTTTTTTGTCCTTTGTTCGGCAATTCCTTTCATATCTATTCCTGTATTAAGATTGATTAATTGGACTACTAAAAAAACTGTGTATATAAGAGATGAAAATAATAAGAAATGGTTTATCTTATATCCAATAAACAAGGAAATCATTTTATTGGGGGATGATAGCGATCCTAAAATGTGCAAAAAAACTAAGATGAAAAAACTAGAAGATTTGTATAACGAGCCAATTTTACTAAAAGTTAAAGATAACTAAGTCCAAGACGGAGAGCCTGCGGACACTGAACTACAGCACTTACGCTGTTGGTTTGGTGTCTGTTTTTTATTTGAAAAAGGAGGACACAATCATGAATCGAAAAGATATTGAAAATCTAATCAATAGCTATCACTGGATGGTGAAAGAGGTTCGTCGTTTGCAGAGGGTACTCTATGGTTCAGTAATTCCAATGAAAAATTGGTGTGTTGCTCAATATGGATTAGAAGCTGCTATGCCAAAAGGAAGTCCTGGGAAGAGTCAGGCTGAGCTAAGGCAAATGGATATGAGAGAGGAACGTCTTTTCAAACGTCTTAAGTATTATGAGGAACGGGTATATGCAGTGGAGCTAGGTGCCGAAAAGATACAAGGAGAGCAGCATAAAGTCATTTATGATTGCATGATGGAGGGGATGAGTTACCGTGCTATTGGTCTTCATCTTGGTATTTCACGGGAAACTGTACGCAAAATGAAAGACGAGTTGATCAGCCAATTATGCCAAGATTGCCACTTTGAGCGTTTGTTGAATCTGAAAAAATCTGTGGTGTAAAATGGGAGGCAGGTCGGCGCGGTGAATTATTCCTGCGTCACCACCAATTCTATACAACGAATAAAACCTCCGAACGATAAGCAGGGGGTTAACTCGATCGGGAGGTCTTACATAGTAAATCGGGTGATAAAACAGCAGCAGTATTCCGTGAAAATTAATATCCCCGACCAATAGTGGGTTTTATTCAACAGTTTCGTTCGACAAATTCTGCAAAAGGTTCTTTGTCAAAAATTTCTTGCCGATATTAAGGTAGGAGGTGAAAGCATGACAAGAACAATTAATGTCAATCAACAACATTTGTTAGAACAATTGGCAGGCGGATCGGTAAACCGTCAATGCACAATAGAAGCTCTAATTGATATTCTCATCGATAAAAAGGTGTTTACTGAAGAAGAATTCGTTAAATATCAAATGCATCATTTACAACAGTCAGCAGATGAGCATTCTGCGGAGCTTTTAGGTATCAGTAAAGAAGATTATATAAAGAGCAGAAAATAATTAGCCGTCCTATAAGAGAGCTTTTTATACGATTAATTCCCATAAAGTTTCCAATGTGATCTGTTTTTCACCGATAATAGTTTGGAGATGAGATGAAAACATGAGTTTTGAAACTAAATATTTAATAAGGTGGGGCATACCTGGATGGATGTTATTATTTTGGATAGGTGCATTTTTTGTTTTAACTGAATTAGATTATCTAACAGCTCATATAAAATTTTCAGATATCGGAAAATTAGTGGGGGTTTTTATTTCTCTAGGAGTATTTGGGGTAGTAATCGGTTACATAATTCATCATTTATATTTCGTAGCAAATTGGATATTTAATAAAAATCGGATTTTTGATAATGCGATTGAGAGGGTTTGTAACTTTCCCTATCCAAATAATTGGAATGAAAATAATAAGGAAGATTATTTTTATTTTGAGTTTATATGGCATAAAAATTTACTGGGAATCGATGAAGAAAAAAGAAATTATATTGTTGAGCGGTATAGATATCTATTATCTACAATCCATGCATTAGGAACTGTTTTTGTAAGTCATTTTTTAGCTGCTTTATTTACAATAATTGCCGGATTATGGAAATATGGTCTATCATCATTTCCACTTAGAATTGAAGTTATGTTAGGTATACAGCTTGTCATTGTTTTAATTGTTGTTTCAAGCTTTAAATACTATTCAGCAAACTTAAACTATTTCCAAGGAAGTTTTTTAGACAAAATGATAAAAGAAGAACTTTAGTGCCCTCTTTAGGGTACATTTTTTATTCCCTGCAGATATGATTAAGACAATGGGGCATGAATTTAAGTGAGTATATAAAAATATGTAAAAATTGTTTTATTGTTGTATTATAATGATTTCAAAAGGGGGAATATTATGAAAGAAGCAATTATTAATTACATACCAGAATTGATTGGAGGTAGTATAATTGCTGTACTAAGTTATTGGTTGACGAGTAGAAGTGAGAAAGCAAGGGCTAGGCAACAATTAGAAAATCAAGAAAAATTATTTGAAAATGAAAAAGAGAAAATCAAACTTGAGTACGATGGCAAGCTGAGAGAACAGGAATTAAGATTAAATCATGAGAAGGATCTGTTAGAACAACAGTACCAACAAGAGATAGAAAAATATAATATGCAAACATTAGATCAACAATTAGATAACATTTTTACCGGTGAGTATGATGTGAATAAAATTAGTGAACAAGTAGAAGGGTTAGGAGAGGTACTTGAACAATTAGAGAAGTTGGATAAGATAGCGAAAAGTGGAACTTTTAAAAATTCTAATCATCCGGCTGACAAAAGATAAACACTATCCTATTAAACATTTTGTTGATTACGTCTTTCTAATCGGGAAGGCGTTTTTTATGTTTTCAATAGACTGTTTCAAATCATAGGATAGAAAATTTTTTGCTGGATTAATAACTTGGTGTCAGTTTTTAGATAGAATATCTTTTCCAAAACAACTCAATTCAAAGGAGGCGGCGGTGGATGTAGATGGCTGAAAAGCACATTCAAGCGCATAAAGACTACCTCAAAGGTATGAAATACAAGGACCTTGCTGAGAGATACGGGGTGTCTGTTAACACAATCAAATCGTGGAAACAGCGGCATGGTTGGCAAAGAAAAAAGGGTGCACCTCCCAGGAAAAGTGTGCACACAAAAAAAGTAGGTGCACCACTCGGTAACAAAAATGCTTTAGGGAATAAGGGCGGCGCACCACAGAGAAATCAAAACGCTATGACTCATGGATTCTTCTCGAAATTCTTGCCAGAAGAAACTCTCTCCATCATGGAAGAGATTCAGGAATGCTCACCTGTCGATATGATATGGGACCAAATACAAATCCAATATGCTGCAATAATAAGGGCCCAAAAACTCATGTTTGTTTCTGATAAGGAAGAAATGATTAAGGAACTGAAAAAGAAAAAATCGGTTTTATCTGAGACAAACGAAGTCGAAGAGGAAGAATACGAATTCCAATTTTCTTGGGATCGTCATGCAACGTTCTTAAATGCTCAATCACGGGCAATGGCGGAGCTCAGGAACCTTATAAAACAGTTTGATGAGTTAGCTCATGTAGAAGACGAACGACGCCTTAAATTGGAGCATATGCGTTTAAATATCAACAAGAAAAAATTAGAAATCGAAGAACTTACAGAAGAAGATAAACCTTTTGAAATCACCATTGTGAACAAAGGTGATGACAGTGATTAAACAAGTAAATCCTCATTTTAAAGAATTTCTCTTTGACTGGAATCAAAAGTTTCAGTTCTTAGTAGGTGGTTATGGATCATCCAAAAGTTATCATGTGGCACTCAAGATTATTCTGAAATTGCTTAAAGAAAAACGGACTGCACTTGTTATCAGAGAGGTGTACGACACACATAGGGATTCAACATTTTCTCTTTTTGATGAACTTGTAAGTGATCTGAAATTAGGTCAAATTGTTAGGTGCGTATCATCTCCAATGCAGATTCGTTTTTCAAATGGCAGCAGAATCATCTTTAAAGGGATGGATAAGCCAGCCAAACTGAAATCAATCAATAATATTTCGCTCATTTGGATTGAGGAATGTTCTGAAGTGAAGTATGAGGGATTCAAGGAGCTTCTAGGACGTCTTCGTCACCCGACTTTGCCGCTTCACATGATATTATCAACAAATCCAGTTGGAGAGGACAATTGGACTTTTAAACATTTCTTTAAAGACGATCGAGAGAAGCGATTTGTACTGGATGATAAGGAACTTTATGAAAAGCGGATAATTGTTAGCAACGACACCTATTATCATCACTCAACGGCAGATGATAATCTTTTTCTGCCAGAAAGCTATGTCCAGCAACTTGAAGAATTGAAGGAATATGACCCTGACCTTTACCGAATTGCTCGGAAAGGTCATTTTGGCGTGAATGGAATTCGGGTACTACCGCAGTTTGAAGAATGGCCTCATGAAGAGGTTTTGAAGGCTATCACAGATATTAACCGCCCGCTTAGACGAGTTGGCATGGACTTTGGTTTTGTGGAGTCGTATAACGCTGTTGTTAGGGTTGCTGTGGATCATGAAAAGAAATATCTCTATATCTACTGGGAGTATTACAAAAATGGACTAACGGACGATAAGACGGCCGAAGAACTCAAGGAATTTGCAGAGACTAAGGAATTAATCAAAGCGGATTCTGCGGAGCCTAAGACAATCCGATATTTTCAGCAACACGGTTTCAATATGGTGGGTGCCCGTAAGTATCAGGGTTCACGCCTCCAATACACAAAGAAGGTCAAACGATTCAGGAAGATCATTTGCTCTGATCGTTGCGAGAACACGATTTATGAGCTTAAGCCGCTCACTTATGCTACTGATAAGCTGGGGAACATCATAGAAGACGAGTTTACTATAGACCCGCATACACTATCAGCTATCTGGTACGCTCTCGATGATTATGAGGTAACTGATTTGAAAGAAGAATCTAAAGAGAGACCGCAAAGATTAAGACCAGGAAGGAGGTAAAGCATGTCAAAACAATCTGTTAAAGCGCAAGTAATCAAAGCTTCTCCACCTACTGAATCAACGAAACAAATTTATGAAGATGAATTTGCTGACAGCTATGACAGCAATATTTTGCCTCCTCCGTATAACCTAAAGGAATTAAAAATGATTGCTGAGTATTCAACAATCTTACAGCAATGTGTTGATGCCTACAGGACAAATATTGTGGGCTTTGGATTTGATTTTGAGTATTCGTTTGATGTAAATTCTCCAGATGTGACAAACAATGAAAAAACAGAAGCTGAAAGTGAATGGACAAAGCTTGAAGAGTTCGTTAAATATCTTCACTTTGATGAGTCAGCTGAGACTTTACTCGGCTTTGTTATTGAAGACCGAGAAAAGACCGGTAATGGATTTATTGAGGTTATCCGAAACGGTGAAAATAAGCCAGCCGGCATTGAATACATGGATGTTCAAAATGTACGAGTTTGCAAACTGTCTGAACCAATCGAAGTTGATTTTACATACTTCGAACAAGGACAAATGAAATCAATCAAAAGAGAAAAACGATTTCGTAAGTATGTTCAGATGATTGACGGCCGTATGGTTTACTTTAAGGAGTATGGTGACCCTCGTACTTTAAATCTGGAGACAGGTCAATATGATGAGCAGACTCCATTCGAGAAACGAGCTAATGAAGTGGTGCATTTCAAAATAGGAAGCGGTACTTATGGAAAACCACGATGGATTGGCCATATTGTTAATCTGTATGGAGCTCGTAAAGCAGAAGAGCTGAACTTCATGTATTTCAAACAAGGAAGACATATTCCCGCTGCCATTACAATTGAAAACGGAATGTTGTCAGAGGATTCATACACACAATTGCAGGATTACATGAATGGGCTTGAAGGAGTGGAGAACGCACATAAGTTTCTTTTACTTGAAGCGGAAGGCATAGCGAAGGGGAAAAACATTCATGGTGATGAAGAGATTGCTCCCGTGAAAGTCGATATTAAATCACTTGCTGAGATCCTTCAAGAAGATGCCTTGTTTCTTGAATATGACCAAAAGAGCCGAGACAAAATTAGATCGGCTTTTCGTTTGCCTCCACTTTATACAGGTGAAGCTCAAGATTACAACAGAGCGACTGCAGATACAGCAAGGAAGATTACTGAGGAACAAGTCTTTCAGCCAGAAAGAAAATTAATCACAGGTAAACTAAATGCTTTATTTCTAAATGACCTTGAAATTCATAAGGTTCGTCTTATGTTGAAAGGGCCAGACTTTAGAGATCCTTTAGAAATTGCTAAGGTTCTAACACCGTTTATAACAGCAGGTGCAGTTTCTCCGAATGACCTACGTGATTTGGCTGGAAGGGTACTCGGTAAGACACTTGAAGAATGGCCAGAAGAAGAATACAACAGGCCGCTTGATAAAACTAACGAGTCGTCCGCTTCCGATCCTTTGGCTGCGCTGTTTAAATCTAAGAATGGTACTCCTGATATGATCGGGTTATTAAAAGATATGCGGGATGTTCTGGAGGATTTGAAGAGATGAACAAAACGGATAAGCTATTGGACAGTCTGAACGCATTTATTCAAAAAGCCGAGGAAAATCAGTATAAGCAATTGGGGGAGATGGTACCTGACTTTCCTGGCAAATCTAATATACCCAAGTATGTGGAGGAATATGAAAAAGGCATCGCTAGATTACTCAGGTGCCAGCGTAAAAAGTTTGTAGATGGTCTGAATAGTTTTATAAGCAAAGACTCAAAAGAAACGTTAGAAGCCCTTTTGGTGTTTTTTACTCAGAACCTTTTTGCGGAGGATGATTTCGAGGAGGAATTTCAGGAACTGACCGAGGGATTCCTGCAGCAGACCATTGAAGAACTAGCCGAAGTGATCATGGATTCATTGGATCCGGAAGTGCCGTTCAAAGCTTTATCAACCAGGGTAGCGGATTGGATCAAAGGTTGGTCTGAAAAGCTGGCTGAGATCATGAAGTTAAACACTCATGAAGCTGTGGAAAACGTGTTGACGGCTGCTATTGAAAACGGGTCATCCATTCAAGACATTGAATTGACTCTCAAAGACATGCCTCAATTTGATAGGGAACGGGCTCGCAAAACAGCCATAACTGAAGTGCTTGCCGCTTCCTCTGCTGCTCAGCATGAATCATATGCGCAATCGCCGGCAGTAAAGAAAAAGAAATGGCGGCACAGCGGAGGAAAGAAAAACAACCCACGCGAGAATCATATCGACCTAGACGGCACAGTCATTGGAGTAGATGAAGAATTTCAGATACCAGGTAGTGGCGAGACCTGCATGTTTCCGCGAGATCCTAAACTATCGGCAGGGGAGCGGGTAAATTGCCATTGTGTTCTATCGCCTGTGATAGATAACGAGATTTTGGGGTTGTCAGCAGATGAAAAAGAAGAGATTCGAAGAGAAGTCTTAGCAAATATGGAATAAAGTAGTATAATTACCTCGTTACTACAAAACGGGAGGTGAAGCAGTTGAATTATTATAGTCAGATCGCAAAGGTTTTTGAAGAAATGGAGAAGAGAAATAGAGAACTTCTTAAGGCTACCAGTATGTCTTCACAGATTCATTCTCTCCACCGAACATTAAATTTACCAAGACAAAGATTTGAGTCGCTAATGGCGCAACAAAAAGCTTTAACAAAGATGGTTCATACTAACCCCGCCGCCAGAATTCAACGAGTTATGAAGGCTGCATCTGCTGCATCTTCTGTTAGAGCAATGAGGTTTCCGACATTTCCTAAAATCAACTTGCGATTGCCAAAGATTATAATTGATTATTCAAGAATTGAAAAAATTACATATCACAACTCTCGTCATGGATGGACTTTAACCGAAGAAATTCCAATACATTTTTATCTTGATGATGATTTCCTAGAATACAATCAAGAGGAATTAGATAATACCTTTGTGTCATATTATGAAAAAGATAACTATAAGCAACTTGATGGGCTAAAAGAAGTCTTATTGGAGGGTCTAGGTGATAGATGGAAGGAACTTATTGATCATTCGTTTGAATTATATAAGAAAGGTGGATTTAGGATATCAGTCCCTGCACTCATCACAATTATTGAAGGTGAAATTAGCGAGTTAACGGAGAGTTTAAAAGTCGGGATGAAATTGATGAGTGAATTTAAAGACAAGATTGATGAGAGTGATAAATACTTAGCAATTGCATCGTATTCTATTTTTTATTTTTTTGAGGACAAGCTTTTCAAAACTCATTTTTTTGATAAAGAAAGACAACCTATGATTAATAGAAACTGGATACTTCATGGTCGGGATAATCCTCAACACTGGGGAAAAGCGGACGTCTTGAGACTCCTAAATACTTTAGCCACGATACAGTTTATAAAAACAATGAAATTTAAAGAAGTGGAAAAAGTGTAAATGTGTGTTTCATTTAACTCTACACCTGCTTAGGAGCTCTAGGTGAGCTGAGGGCTGATAAAGGGACGTCCTATTTAGCACTTGTAACGCCATTAAATTTTTAGTGGCGTTTTAATATTTGAAAGGAGGTGAACAACATGCCAAGAGAATTGGTGAACGCAAAAATCACACATGTTTCTTACGTGGATAAGGCTGCTAATCAAAAGCAGTTCTTTTTTATGAAATCAGATAAACAGCCTGACTTTCAAAAGGAGGTCAAGGTTCTTGCAAAAGAAGCAGGCGAGGAAAAACTCGTTTACGGTATTGTTTATGAACCTGACACAGTGGACGCCCACGGGGATTTCATGACAGCTACAGAAATCGAAAAGGCCGCTCATGGATTCCTGAAAGATGCTCGTCAAATCGACAAGCAGCATGATTTTCATGGTGGTGTTGGTGAGGTGGTTGAATCCTATGTCGCACCTGCAGACTTTGAAATGAATGGAGAAACCATCAAAAAAGGCTCATGGATCCTCGTTACAAAGGCTTCCGAAGAAGTATGGGAGCAAATCAAAAAAGGCGAAATTACCGGTTATTCAATGGCTGGTACCGCCGAGACAATTGAAAAGCAAGAAGAAAAGCCCGTTTCTCAAGTGAAAACAGATGAGAAAGGGCTTTTTAATTTGCTCAAAAACTTTTTTATGGGAAAGCATCAGCCGTCATACCATGAGCCAGTTGAAAAGGCGGGCAGAAAGTTTTCCGCTTCAAACCTACAAGAAATTAAAAATGCTCATACTGCTCTCGGTAACTTGCTGAGTCAGGTTGAGACAGAAGAGGAGGAAAAAGAAATGACTTCGGAGGAAGTAACAAAATCAATTCAAGCCGCATTAGAGCCAATTGAGAAGCGGCTGACAGATATAGAAAAAGAAGTAGATCCTAAAAAGAAAGGTAAAGAAAAAACAGAAGAAGAGGTTGAAAAAGAGGGCGAGAAGTTGAAAAAGGCAATATCAGAAGCTGTTCAACCGCTCGTTGATCGAATTGAAGCAATCGAAAAAAAACGTGGAACATCTAAGCAAACCGAAGAATCGGGTTCTGAACAAGTTCAAAAATCAATCTGGTCAGGGTTGTTTTAATGGATAAGGAGGATACGAATGAGAAATCAAGAGGTTATTAATAAAGCAGAAATGACGCTTTCTACTTTAGAGAGCGGCGGGATTATGAACCCTACTCAAGCTTCAACTTTTATTCGAATGGTTCAAGATACGCCAACTATTTTAAGAGATGCGCGTGTTATTCAAATGGACCATGACACACAGAAAATCGAGAAGATCGGTTTTGGTCAGCGTATTTTAAGGGCAGCCCAAGAAGGAGTTGCGTTAACTAAAGATCAAAAATCAGTTCCATCAACTAGCACAGTTAACTTAAGCACAAAAGAAGTTATTGCTGAAGTTAACATCACTTATGACACACTTGAAAACAACATCGAAAAAGATGGCCTTCAAAATACAATCATGCAAATGATAGCTGAACGTGCTGCGGTTGATATTGAAGAGTTGCTTGTAAATGGGGATACATCTTCGTCCGACTCATATCTTGCACAATTAGATGGCATCAGAAAACAAGCTACATCTCATATTGTCGATGCTGCAGGTGAGGAACTGACACGCCAAACATTTAAACGAGGATACAAAGCTGTACCTCCTAAATATTTGCGAATTCCGCAGGAGTTCCGTTTCTATACATCGCCTGGTATTGAGGTTGAATGGAAAGATCGTGTAGCGGATCGTCAAACGAACTTAGGGGATGCAGCTGTTCAAGGTGGTCTTTCTTCTGCGTTTGGTGTTCCGGTCAAAGGTATTGCAAATTTACAGCCTTATACGATTGGAGAGGGAGATACTGCAGCCGATGTTTCTGATATCATCCTAACTCATCCGAAGAATATTATTCTCGGATTCTCTCGTAACATTCGAATTGAAGTAGATAAGGACATTCGTCGCCGTATGTTTATCATTGTTTTGACAGCGAAATTGGATAGTGTTTTTGAAGAAGAGGACGCCGTAGCCAAGATCGTGAAAGTGAAGGAGTAGGTGGTCTGGCGTGTATACTGCAAAGCTTATTAAAGGCAAAACGTACAATGTTATGGGAATAACCTTTCGAGCAGGTGTCAGTCAAACAGTATCGAAAAAGCTCTATGAGTATTTAAATGAAAATCCATATTTTGTGCTGGGTAAAGATCTTAAGAATCAAAAGGCTGATCCGATAAATTATACTGAATCGGAATTGAAAGGTATGAATAAAGCAGAGCATGAATCCATTATTTCTAATCTTGGTGGCAATCCGTCTGACTTCAAAAACGCAGATGAAAGAATTGCCTACATCCTTAAGCAAATAGATAACAAAGGGGAGTGACCTCATGTTGTTAATCACTCCCGATGAATTAAAGAGTTATTCGGTTTTTGAGTCTGTAAAGACCAGACCTGACGAGTTGTTAAAACAAGATATACTTGAGGCAACTGCAGATATCATTCTTAAAGTTGGACATGATTTTTCAGATGCAGAGTATATTCCTTTGCCTGAAACGGTTCGACTGGCCCTATTAAAGTTGTCTCAGTTTTATGCTCTTATAAATGGCGACGAGTCAATTATTAAAGGATATACAACTGAAAAAATTGGTGATTATTCTTATACTCTAGGGGATGGCAATTCTCTTCAAAAACCTGATGTGTATGCATTAATAAAAGATTATGTAAAACCGGGTGACCCTGATTTAGAAGGGGTTGAAGCGAAAGTGCGGATGAGATCAATATGAGTTATCGATCTTTACTGACTCACAGATGTGACATTTACCATCTGCAGGAGAAAAAAGAAAATAGAAAGCAAAAATTCGGGGTGCCGGTTGAAGATGTTCAACCGGTTTTTTCGTACCCTGATGAGCCGGACATAGAAAATCAGCCGTGTTATTTTACAGAAAAGAGTCAGTCCATTATCCAACAGGAACCGAATGTAGCTATTTATCAATCATTCCTTGTGCATTTCCCTGCTACTGCTGATATTCGAGTAAATGACAGGGCGGTTTGGGATGGGACTGCTTATAAATTACAGAAGCCCCGCAAAATCAGGAATCATCATTGGGAAGTGACGGCAGTACGGGAGGTTGAATATCTGTGAAGATAAAAGGTCTTGATCAGTTCATTCAATCATTAAACCGTGCTTCTCGTGGAGGATTGAAAGGGAAGTACGAGGAGTGGCTTGAAGCTATGGGTTTTGAGTTCCTAGACATTATCCAAGATGAAATTATCAGGACGAAGACGGTAGACACACGCCGCTTGCTTAATTCCTTTCAGATAGGTGATCAGGATAATATCTTTTCGATGACAAAAGGCAGCTTAAAGTTGGATGTTGGAACAAATCTGGAATACGCCTCATACGTCAATGACGGGCACTTTACGATCGATCCGTCTAAAAATCAGGATAGACGGTGGGTTCCAGGGCGGTGGAAAGGTGACCGTTTCGAATATGACCCTGCCGAAAGAAATTCCGGTATGCTGCTGAAGTTCCAATGGATAGACGGTTCTGGGTTTTGGGATAACGCCATGGCTATTTTTCAGTTGATGTTTGAGAGAAGCCTAGAGCGGAAGCTGCAGCAATGGATTGATGAAGAATTTTAAGGCGGTGATGCCATGAATCAAGAGGTAGGTTCAATTATGAGCTATCTATACAAACTGTATCCTGTTCAAGTGTATGAAGAAGAAATACCGCAGGACTTTGCTGTTCCGTCCCTTTACTTTCCACCGGCTTCCACGGTCGATGGGGGGGATACAGTATCCACGTTTCAGAAAGCCTATGTTTTAAACGTAAAACTCTTTCACGAAAATGCACAGAAGGCTCATAACGAAGCGGAACGAATTGCGGATACACTTAGAAGCAATAGGGGCATAATTCCGCTCATGCAGGAATCTGGCGAGGATACGGGGGATTTTATTCGGCTATCTCGAATAGAAACACGGGTGTCAGACGATTACGCGACCATTGTCTTAAACTGGACGAGCCGCTATTGGTATGAGCGGGAAGAACAGCGTTCATTGGATGGTTTTAAATTTAAAAGTGGGGTGAAATGATGGCCACTAAAAAAGAGAAAGCGGAAAATGCTTTTTATATTAAGGATTTGCGAGAGCACAGTCGAGAGCTCTTTGGGGTAAAACCCGAGGTGTTTGACGGTGCTCTTTTTCATGTTCATAAAATGAGTATTACAAAATCGGAAGCGAAGAAGTTGATTTCTCAGTTTCTTCAAAAGGAGGTCAAATAGATGAACGGCGGAACTTTCACACCTGGCAAGGAAAAAGAGCGTGCCGGTATTTACTTTAACTTCAAAACGACCGCGGAAAACCGTGTTTCTGCCGGAGAACGCGGAACAGTTGCGCTGCCGATAGCATCCAGCTGGGGAGAGGTTAAGAGATTCATTTCTATTTCTTCAATCGAGGACCTTAATAAAAAAGTGGGATTGAACATTGATGATCCTTCGCTGTTGCTTTTACGTGAGGCAATGAAAAAGGCAAATACAGTCCTGCTTTATCGTCTGACGGAAGGTCTTCGTGCTTCAGCAGACATTAGCGAAGGTGTAAAGGCTACTGCTCTTTATGGCGGTACTAAAGGAAATGACATCATTATCAGCATCACGGAGAACGTTATTGACTCTTCGAAAGTTGATGTCGCTACCTACCTTGATCAGTCAGAAGTTGATAAACAAACAGTTTCTAAAGCTGAAGAGCTTAAACCAAATAACTATGTCACATTTACAGGGAAAGGGGATTTAACAGTCACTATTCCGTTAACCGGTACGGCCCCTGAAGATGTTAGCGGTGCTCTCCCTGCAACTTCCGGAATCCGCTTGTCAGGCGGGACAGACAAAACACCGACAAATGCCGATTATACAGCTTTCTTGGAAGCAGCTGAAACGGAATACTTTGACACAATCGCTTTACCTGTAGAGGATAACGAGCAATTAAAAGCAACGTTTGTTGCGTTTATCAAACGGCTGAGAGACAACCAAGGGCAAAAAGTTCAAGGTGTTCTTTCAAATTACAAGGGAGACCATGAGGGTATTATCAATGTAACTGGTGGTGTCCTACTTGAAGATGGAACGGAAATCACTCCTGAAAAAGCTACGGCTTGGGTTGCCGGCGCAAGTGCGGGGGCTACATTTAATCAATCACTTACATTTGTAGAATACGAGGGAGCTGTAGATGTCCTTAACCGAATTGACAACGACGAAATCGTTGAACGATTGTCAAAGGGGGAATTCTTGTTTACTTATGATTCTCGTGATAAATCAGTATCGGTTGAAAAAGACATTAATTCACTCACAAGCCTAACAGCAGAGAAAAATAAGATGTTCCAGAAAAACAAAATTGTCCGTGTACTTGATGCAATCAATAATGATCTGACTTCTCAATTGAAAGCATTGATCAAGTCTCGAAAAGCGAGCGGTAGTGACGTTCCTGCTACAAATGACGGACTGCAGTTTGTAAAAACGCTGATTACTCAATACTTGAGTGTTCTTCAAGATAACGGGGGCATTACTGATTTTGATTCAGAGAATGACATTACTATTGCTCTGAATAACGATCGTGACGGCTTCCTGATTGATCTCGCTGTTCAACCCGTCGATGCAGCTGAAAAATTCTACTTTAACGTTGAGGTGAAATAAGAATGGCATTAAAAGCGCAAAACACCATTTCAGGTAAAGAGGGCAGGCTGTTTCTTGATGGAGAAGAAATGGCCCATATCAAAACCTTTGAAGCCAACGTGGAGAAAAACAAATCCGAAGTCAATATCATGGGCCGCCGAATGACGGGGCATAAAACAACAGGTGCAAATGGAACAGGGACAGCCACTTTTTATAAAGTGACTTCTCAATTTGTTCTTATTATGATGGACTATGTCAAAAAGGGAAGCGATCCTTACTTCACCTTACAAGCTGTTTTGGATGACGCCTCTTCAGGTCGTGGTACTGAACGAGTCACCTTGTACGACGTGAACTTTGATTCTGCGAAAATCGCTGGGCTTGATGTGGACTCAGAAGCATTAGAGGAAGAGGTACCATTTACTTTCGAAGACTTTGATGTTCCTGAAAAGTTAAAGGATACGTTTTAAGAATAAACTGTAATACATTTCATGTAATGCATTTCAATCCTTCTTGAAAAATTCTAGGGAAACTAGTGGAATCCTAGAAAATCTAATACATTACCACTTGATAACGCTGTGATTAAGTGGTAATAATAATACAAAGACCTTTAGTATTGGTACTAACGTTAGTACCAATACTAAAGTTAGTATCAGTACTAACATCAATTAGATGTTGGTATCAATGTATTTCTTTCTTTAGAATGCATAAAATAAAAAAATACCGGAGTGCTGCAACACTCCGGCTTGTACAAATGCTGGCTCCTCATTGGAGCGCTGGCTATAGGTGTATTTAGATATGGACCTACCCTAGAAGTTTCCTAGGCCTCAAAGGGTGGTCTATTTCTTTTTGTCTATATACGTCAACAAGGCGAGAATAAACATTCCCGTTCCAAGCATTAAACTAAGCGCTTGAAAAGTCGACATAGGCATCACCCCCTTTCCAGGGGATTTAGCCAGCAGACCACCTTTGAGTTAGCCGTGCAAATGTACAGGAATAATTATACACTAGACAACCATTTCTGTGGTTGTCTTTTTTTGTTGGCCTAAAATTGATTTTAATTTCAGAGGAGCTAATAAACATGAGCGAAAAACAAAACGAAAAAGTATACGATCTTTCATTCTTTATGCCAGGACAAACAATTGAAGCGGAAGAAGTAAAAGTGCCGATTTCTAAACGATTTGTAGACAAAGAGGGCAACGTTGTTCCATTCATTTTCAAAGCAATTACGACTGAACGAATTGACGAACTTGAGAAAGAGAATACGACTTACAAGAATGTAAAAGGCCGCGGTCGTGTGAAGGACTTGGACAGCCAACGCTTTTATGCGCGTATTGCGGTTGAAACGACTGTTTACCCTAACTTTAAAGCTAAGGAACTACGTGAGGCTTACAAAACAGAAGATCCGGTGGAAGTTGCAAAACGTGTTCTTTCAGTCGGCGGTGAGTATGCGAACTGGCTAAACAAAGCAATTGAAATCAACGGTTTTGATGATGATCTCGAAGACCTTGAAGAAGCGGCAAAAAACTAGTAAAGGACGGGGACAAAGAGGCTGTATATCTTTATTACGCGATGCATGAGCTCAAATACGCCCCGTCAGAATTAAGAGAACTATATGAGGCTCCGAAAGAATTCAAGGCGCTCTTATATGGGTTAATCAGTTATAAGCTTGAGCTGTTAGAAAAAGAAGCGAAGAAGGGAGGTAATTAACTATGGCTAAACTAACAGCCACGTTTGAATTACATGATAAGATTTCCCGCAAGCTTCGAATGATACAAGGCAATGCTGAAAGACTTAAGAGGGCCGCTAATGGCCCTCTTATTTTTGAGGCTGAAGACCGGACTGAGAGAGTTATGCGGCGGATTGACCGATCGGCCAACCGTTTGACCGGACGGGCTCGATCGCTTGAAGTGGATTTAGATGATCGAGCTTCGAATGGCTTACATTCTATACGTCAGCAAGCAGAGGATCTTACCGAAGGCAGTCATGAGGTGACGGTTTCTGTAAATGATCAAGCTACACCACGTTTTCGTTTGATCCGTGGAGGTCTCACTGATTTGAATCGCACGCACGCTGAGCCAACTGTTTCAGTTCGTGATCATGCTTCAAACCAATTAGATGAGATCCGTCGTCATGTGTCCGATGTAGATAGCGAACATGCAGAGCCAACTGTTTCTATTAAGGATAGAGCTTCAGCGGCTCTAGATGCAATTGAAGCGAAAATAGACAGCTTAAAGGATGCTACCATTACTCTGGCAGTTGCAGGTGGTTTTTCTGCAGGTTCAATTATGGGTTCAGGTAAAAGTACAATGTCTCAGGATGCTTATGTGTCAGCAACTTCAAACGTTAATAAGAAAGATGTTGCAAGAATGACGGATCAGATCTATTTCAACAATAAAGCGGGCAGTTCTCGGGAAGAAGTCAGTTTATCTTTGAGAAACTTATCGCAACAGACAGGGGCTTCTAAAAAAGCTCTTGCTGAATTGACTGAGTCGTCAAGTAAGATTGCCCAGCTTATGAATGCTGATCAGGCAGAGGTAGATCGTGCTTTCAGTTCAATGTATAACAACTTGAAATTGTCCGGGAAACAAAGCGGAGACTTAATTGCTTATGTATATCGGAATGCCGGTGACCAAGCCGACGATTTATTGGATACGATGAATGAATACAGTTCCACCTTTAAAGACTTGAAGCTCACAGGCGGCCAGATTGCAAACGCCATGATAAAAGGAACAAAGGGTGGCGCCAGAAACTTCGATAACCTAGCCGATAGTATGCGTGAGTTTAACATCCGCCGAACCGAAATGTCTGATAGCCAAGTGGACGCATTTAAAACGCTGTTCGGAGCCAAGGAAACTAAGAAAATGTTCAAGGGCTTCAAAGATGGTTCAATAAGCGGAGAGGAAAGTTTATTTAGGGTGGCAAAAGCACTTTCTAAAGTGAAAGACAAAACAAAGCGGGCTGCTATTGCGACTGAGCTTATTGGAACACAATATGAAGACCTTAAGCAGCCGATTTTAGATATGGCTGAGGGTATTGGTACAAGTGCCAAAACAAGCGGTGAATTAGAACGAAGCTTTACGAAACTTCGGGATAATAATCCGATGACACCGGTTAATGATGCCATGAGAGATTTTGAAAGCATATCTAAGGATATGGGAACTTCTCTGCTAACTGGATTAGGGCCAGCCTTTGATAAAATCAGCTCGTTCATTAACAGTAAAGAAGGTCAGGAAAAACTTAAAGAGATCAAAAAAGATATTGCTGATCTTGGTGAGGAGATAGGTGATAAGTTAAACGTAGCCATTGAGTGGAGCGTCAACCATTGGGATGATTTGAAAACAGCGATTAAAGTTGTGATCCCTTCTTTAATTGGGTTGATTGGTTATTTGAAAATACTACGTCCGCTGTTAAAAGGGATAGGTACTGTCGGAAGTGATGCAGCAGGCGTAATCCGAAAGTTAATTCCAAAACGTACTCCTAAAGCTGTCACTAATACGCAAAGTGAAAGGAGGAACAGAAACAGTAATCGTAATGCCAGCACAAGGAGCAGAGAATCCAAAACTGCCACAAGTCCAACGAGTTTACCTCGAAGCGGCAGCTTAACATGTTGCTGTTGTAGCGATGGAGGTAAAAATGATCGCATTCGTAGAAGACGAGGGAAAAGAGTTTTAGGACGACGGGGTAATCTAAACCGAATGAACCCTTCTGACAGTTCAATTGTTGTGTCATCTGAACGGTTGGAGAGAAGGCGTTCCGGTAGAACTGTAGGTACTAATCCAACCGGAGGATCAAGACCAGCAATAACCACTACGAGATCGGAGCTATACTCAGCTGGTAGAGCTGCAGGCGGTACATCGAAGTTCGGGAAAGTCTTAAGTCCTCTGAAAAGTGTTGGCAAGTTTGCAAAAGGAGTCCCTCTATTAGGAACAGCGTTAGCGGCAACCGATTTAATTGGGATGAATAAAGATAATGTTGGTGAAAAGATTGGATCAGCTGGCGGTGGTCTTGCTGGAGCGGCTACAGGAGCAGCTATTGGCAGTGTTATTCCAGGAGTGGGAACAGCCATTGGTGGAATAGTTGGTGGTATAGCAGGCACCATGGGTGGTTCAAGTTTAGGTAAAGCGTTTGATGGTTCAGAAGTAAAGAAGAAACTAAACAGTACATTATTTGATCAAAAATGGTGGTCTGAAAAATGGTCCGGCATTAAGAGTAATGCGAAGACTTCTCTCAATGGGTTAAGTGATACATGGTCTCATGTAAAAGAAAAGGTGAAGTCTACTTTATTTAATAGTGAATGGTGGTCTGAGAAGTGGTCTGGTGTTAAAAGCTGGGCACAAGACAAATGGAATAGTGCATCATCTGTTTGGGAGTCCGTAAAGCGAAAAATAAAATCCACTTTATTTAGTGAGAAGTGGTGGTCAGGAAAGTGGGAAGGCGTAAAAGGTTGGGCTCAAAGTAAATGGGACAGCGCGTCTTCTGTTTGGCAATCTGTTAAAGGAAAACTGAAATCCACTTTATTTAGCGAGAAGTGGTGGTCAGGAAAATGGGAAAGTGTAAAAAGCTGGTCCAAAAATAAATGGGACAATGCTAAATCAATATGGAAAAGTGTTAAGAGTTCCATCTCAGAAACCCTTTTTAGTAAGAAGTGGTGGTCTGAAAAGTGGCAAAGTGTAAAGGAATTGGGAAGCAGTATTTTGGGCGGAGTAAAAGAAGTCGGTGGGAAAGTAGCTTCAAGTGCGAAAAAAACTGCTGGTAAAGCGTGGGGATATGTGAAGAGTGGCGTAAATTATTTATTTGGTACGGGAAAAGAAAAGCCAAAGAAACATGCTACTGGTGGTTACATTACGAAGCCAACAATATCTTGGATTGGTGAAGCAGGTAAAGAGTTTGTTATTCCCGTTGAGAATAATAAAGGTCGCGGCAAAATGCTCCTTTCTCAAGCTGCTTCGAAATTAGGGATGAGTGTAGTTGATGATATAGCGTCTGCTTCATCTGCAGGAGGTGAACCAGCAACTTCCCCGCTAATCCGTAGAGCGGCGGTGACTGCTTCTGTATCTCCTATAATTGACACATCCAGTCTTGATGAACAAGCGACTTCATTTGGTCAACAGTTCACTAAAGGCTTTGATCAAGGAATTGGAGATAATGTTGTTTCTATGGAATCTTGGAAACAGAAAAACGTTGGACAGCCAATGAACAATTTAATCTCTTATTCTCCGAATTACGGAAAGCAAGTGGTCAATGGATATGCTAAAGGTCAGAACAGCACTTCGACCGGTACAGATGGCTTCTTGCAGACGAAGGTTAAAACGCCATTTCAGAACACTGTTAATAAATCTTCATCATGGGGAAGCGGAACGGTCAAAGGTTTTGCTTCTGGACAAAATAGTTCACAAACTGGTACTGATCAATACGTCAGCACTCATATTAACAAGCCGTTTATCCGCTCTAAAGAATCATCAAACGGCTGGGGAAGCGGTATGGTCGGTAATTTTGTTTCTGGTATGACTTCTAAGGCAAGTGAAGTCCATGAAGCTGCCAAGGAACTGGCGAAAAAAGTTGAGAAGGCATTTCGTGAAGAGCTTGATATTCATTCACCTTCCCGTGTCATGATGAGTCTCGGTCGTTTTGCCTCTATTGGTATTGTAAAAGGTCTGGATTCAGTTGATGTGAAAAAGTTTGCTGAAAAACAAGCAGGTGCACTAGCTGCTGCTTATTCCGGAATGGGGGCAGTAAGCGGAAATGTGAAGCAATGGCTTATGGCCGCTATCATGGCCACAAAGACACCAATGAGCTGGCTTCCAGGGCTAATGACAATTGCTCAGCATGAGTCAGGGGGTAATCCGAAGGCAATCAACTTATGGGATAGTAATGCGAAAGCAGGACATCCATCTCAGGGGCTCATGCAGACAATCCCAAGTACCTTCAACGCACACAAATTGCCGGGCATGAATAACATTCTTAACCCGATTCACAACGCTGCTGCTGCGATTGGCTATATCAAAAGCAGATATGGATCAATTAATAATGTACCAGGCATTAGAAGCATGAGACACGGAGGTCCATATGTTGGCTACGCTAACGGCGGACTGATTACAAAAGAACAAATTGCCCGTGTCGGTGAAGGAAACAAGCGGGAATGGATCATTCCAGAGGAGAGAGGCATCCGTGGACGTTATCTATTAGCCCAAGCAGCTAAGGCACTCGGAATGGAAGTCACAGACCCATCTCAAAAACGTCAAACTGAACTATCTTCCGGTCAGGTAACAGCAGCCACAACAGGCAGTCAGCAAACAACTGTTACAGCATCGGGAGGTAAAGAGGTTATTATTCAGTTTAATGGCGATCAGCATTTTCACAATGACCAAGACATGAACAGTCTTGTAGCTAAGATTAAGCAGGCCCTTGTCGATGAGCTTGAACAGGATATCAACATTGGAACGAAGGGAGTCGTTGCTTTTGACTAAATCCGTATATGAATTCTGGTTTTCACAAGGGAAGGACAAGCTGCGGCTTCCTGTTCTTCCTGAACAAATTGATATATCCAACACAATTCAAAATGAATCAGTAAAAGTGGCCAGTTTTGGGGAAATCACTTTTATAGATAAACCGGGAGCGAAAGAGATTTCGTTCTCTTCTTTTTTTCCAAAGAAACACAGTCCACTTGCTGAGTATAAGGGATTTCCTTCTCCTGAAAATGCTATTGCAAAGATCGAGAAATGGGTGAAATCTAAAAAGCCGGTTCAATTCTTGATTACTGGAACGAAAATTAATTTTACTTGCAGTATCGATTTTTTTTCTTATAGCGAGGGCCAAAAAGATATAGGTGATCGTGATTATGAAATAAAGCTGAAGGAATACAAAACTGCTTCGCCGCGGAAGATCAAGCAGAAGAAAAAGACGAAGAAGAAACGGCCATCTAAATCAGCTCCTAAAACATACACCGTTAAGAAAGGTGATACACTGTGGGACCTTGCCGCCAAATTTTATGGAGACAGCACAAAATGGCGCAAGATCTGGAACGTCAATAAAAAGGCTATGATCAAACGAAGCAAACGGAATATCAGACAGCCAGGACACTGGATCTTTCCTGGGCAAAAATTAAAGATACCGCAGTAAGCAGGTGATGACATGATAGAACTTTTCGTCATTAAAGAAACGGAATGGCTTGAGCTTGTAACAGAAAGTGTTTCTCTTGAGGGACAACGCTATCAGGCGCCGCGATCAATCACAGCAAAGATCATAACGAAACAAGGAACCCATTCATATTACAGCGTATCAGAAGGGGATACGGTTCTGTTTAAGTGGAAAGGGAAAGAGCTGTTTCGAGGTATTGTGTTTTCTCGCAATCCGGAAGAACATGGGCTGACCTTTACGGCTTATGACATGCTGCAATATCTGGTTAAGAACAAAGATGTTTATGTGTTCTCCAATAAGCGTGCAGACGAGATTATTAAGCGCCTGGCAAGAGATTTTCAAATTCCAACGACATCCATTGCAAATACAGGTTACACCATTAAATCATTAGTGTTTAAAGATGATACGAGCCTTTATGACATGATTCTGAAAGCCTTGAAACAAACGAAGAGCCAAACCGGAAGGAATTATCAATTATATTCGGCGAAGGGGAAGCTCGGCCTTCGCGCTTGGCCTGATCCGTCAGAAGTATGGGTGCTAGAATCGGGTGTGAACATTACTGGTTATCAATACAGCACTTCCATTAATGACACAGCCACAAGAGTAAAGCTGCGGCGTCAGAAAGACAATAAAACTTATACGGCTACCATAAGTGACAACACGGGTATCAGCAAATACGGCGTGCTTCAGTATGTTGAAACAATATCAGATAACATTAACCAAGCACAGCTTCAGCAGCGTGCGAAAGTTAAACAGGCACAGAAGAAAGGCGTCAAAAAAGAACTCAAAAGTATTCAAGCAATTGGGATTCCAGATCTTCAGAGCGGTTTGCCCGTCTATATTTCAATTCCGGAAGTCAGGGTTAAGAAAACATACTGGATTGATACAGATAAACACGAATTTAAAGGATCGACACACACGATGACCATTGATGTGGTTGAGAAAAATTCTATCCCTGATGGTGTTTCCTCATGAGATTAAGTGAAGCAATCAAACATTTGGCTGTCGGTGCAGTTGATTCTGAGTCACCAGTGGATATTATGCCGGCTGAAGTGGTTTCCGTTTCACCTATTGAAATAAAGCTTAATGAAAGTGACAAATTAATAATACCTGCCGATTTGATTATTGTTCCAAAGCGGCTGCGGGCCGGTGAAGAAGAAGCATTGAATACAGGTGAGCGTGTGATGATTGTCTCCTTAAAAGGCGGGCAATCATTTTTTATTCTCGACAAAATATAGGAGGTGTTTGGAATGGCTTTGTCTCCGGAAATCGAGTTTGAGGATATAGAGGATGACAGCGAGGTCATAGAGACCTCGCAAACCTACAAAATAGATTTTGAAAATGGCTGTATCACAAATGAAATTATCACAGGCCTTGAAGCGATTAAGCAGTTTGTATATCTGTCTCTCCATACTGAGCGATATGCATATTCTGTTTACAGTCATGACATTGGAAATGAGCTTCAAGACGTGCTGGCAGATAACGAAACAACAGACGCATATAAGAAAATGGAGATCCCTCGGCTGATAGAGGAAGCACTGATCTATGACGACCGAATTTCTGCTGTTACAGATTTTGAAATAGAAAAACAAGGCGAATCGTTCCGTGCCTCCTTTACAGTCGAGACTGACGAAGGAACATTGGAGATCGAGGAGGTGCTTGGCGAGGATGTTTGAAGATCAAACTTATGAAGCGATTATGGATCGAATGTTGAACAGCATTTCAGCGGACATTGATACAAGGGAAGGCAGCGTGATTTATAACGCGTTAGCTCCTGCAGCCGCAGAATTGGCCAAGTCTTATATTTGGCTCGATACTGTGCTGGAACTTGTCTTCTCAGACACAGCGCAAGGGGAATTTTTAGATCGACGGGCTACTGAAGCAGGCATTGAGCGGACTGCTGCCACAAAAGCAGTCAGGGCAGGGGAGTTTACTGAAGGCGTGACCATTCCTGTAGGGTCTCGCTTTTATGTTGATAATCTTTATTTTCAATACACAGCTGACGGGACGTTGGAGTGTGAAACAGCGGGGGAAGCAGGGAACGCAAACATATCCGGTCAGAATCTATTGTCATTAGACACTATACCTGGGCTTCAAAAAGCGATTGTGAAAGAGATTCTGATTCCTGGACGTGAAGAAGAGGATGATGACAGTTTAAGAGCTAGATATTTTACCCGCGTGCGTCGGGAAGCTGTCAGTGCCAATAAAGCACACTATAAACAATGGGCTGAGGAAGTAGACGGAGTAGGGAAGGCAAAGATCTTTCCGCTTTGGAACGGGGAGGGCACAGTCAAAATTGTCGTGACCAATGCTAACTTGGAACCTGCTTCCGATATTTTAATATCAAAGGTGAAAAACTATATTGATCCTGAACCCGGACAAGGTGAGGGACAAGCGCCAATAGGTGCCTTTGTCACAGTGGAGAGTGCGGTATGGAAAGAGGTTGAGATTTCAGCTGAGGTGCTTCCCGAAGTCACTAGCTCTATCGATCAGGTAAAGCAAGAAATCGAATCAGGTGTTTTAAATCTTTTTAAAAAGATGGCTTTTGAAGATAACGTCATCCGCTTATCGCAGATTAATAACATCGTCTACAATTCACCTTCAGTAAGTGATTACGCAAATATTAAAATCAACGGCGTGGCCGAAAATTTGGTTCTGAGTGACGTCGAAATCCCTAAATTGGGGCAGGTGAACATCATTGAGCAAACTCGATGAAATGACTGCTTACCTGCCGCCGTTCCTTACTAAGTTAAAGGAAATGGCTGAACTTCTTAAAGCGGAAGCTCCGGAATTTGAGAAGCAAAATCACAGCATCTTTGATCTGACAGATCAGCTGTTTGTTACTACGGCAACCTGGGGGCTTGAACGATGGGAAAAGATTTTGAACGTACCGCGGGAATCAGGTGACACCGATGAGATCCACCGATTGCGGTTAATCTCTAAAATGTCCAATATACCTCCCGCAACATATAAGGCCATTGAACAGGCATTGAACCGGTTCCTGAAAAATCCGTCAGCTCAGGTTCGGCTACTTCCTAGAGAGTATCGTTTCAATGTTGATATTGATATAGATGATATGCAGCATATGAGCGAGCTCATAGAAACATTGGAGAATATGAAGCCAGCTCATTTGGCATATACCTTGCGAGCTGCTTTGAATGAGCCACTCAAGATAAAAGATACTGTCATTTTGAATAACAGAAGGTATCGAAAAGCAAGTGAGCTAAGGGTAGGTTATTCCGTCACGCTCAATAATAACGAGGTGGTCCTTGTATGATTACACAGCTTTATAGAGAGCGAACAGCTGCAGATTTGAAAAATAGAATATCGAAAGTGCTGCTGAATGGAAATGAAACAAAAATTGCGGAACTCACCATTCAGGGTGCCGTTGTCACGGTGCTTACTCAACGAGAGGAAGACATCAAACATATTAAGAGTGTTCAGATACTTGATGATCAAAACAACGTGATTACGGAAAGAACAACAGATTTAGACGTTAGTAATAATAGAACGCTAGATTTTAGGATTACTTTTGAGGTGGTGTAACAATGGCTTATGATGCAAAAACAGATTGGCTCCCGGACGATCCGATTAATGAAGATGATGTGAACCGTTGGGAGAAAGGCATTCAAGATGCGCATAAAGATTTAGCTGTACATAAAAATGACATGAACAACCCTCACAATACAACAAAGGCGCAAATCGGGCTAGGGAACGTTGATAATGTACAGCAAGCTTCGAAAAAAGAATTTGAAGAGCATCGTAATGATTTACAACGGCACATTACACCAGTGGAACGGGAGAATTGGAATGCAAAAGAAACAATTGTCGGAGCTCAGGAAAAAGCGGATAAGGCTTTATCGGATGCAAAATATTACGTGGATACCAACTATAAAAATAACAATCTGACGTTAATTACTGGAGAAAATGCTATTCAAGATGCAAGAACAGGAGGGGAAGAATATCCTTTAGGACTGACCTTAATGGACATTGGGCAGGGAAATACTACAGGCTACCCCTTGGGTTATGGCATTGTCAAAAATGAAAAATATAATAATTACCGTTTCACTCAATACTTTTACGGAATAGGGAATGAGTCTGGGACTTACTATGACAGTACAGGAGTTTGGGTTAGACACTGGTGGAGTGGTTCAGGCTGGACTCCGTGGCAAAAGATATCAGGTTTTGCTCATGCGAATATTGGAACTACAGGTGTTCAGTATTTGAAAAAGATTGATCACACTAAAATTGCATTTAACAGGGTCATCAAGGATAGCCATAATGCTTTTGATACTAAAAACAATCGATTTATTGCTCCGAACGATGGAATGTACTTAATCGGGGCAAGTATATATACCTTAAATTATACATCTTATATAAACTTTCATTTGAAGGTTTACCTAAATGGAAAAGCATATAAAACACTGCACCATGTAAGAGGAGACTTTCAGGAAAAGGATAATGGGATGAATCTTGGTTTAAACGGCAATGCGACTGTACCCATGAATAAAGGAGATTACGTTGAAATCTGGTGCTATTGCAATTATGGAGGAGACGAAACACTGAAAAGGGCAGTAGATGATAAAAATGGCGTATTTAACTTTTTTGATATACAAGAACTTGGAGGCCGGAACTATCCAAGATTTTAGGAGGTAACGATGAATATAGGTGAAGCTATTCTTTTTAAATACCCAACAGCTGATCCCACAAAGGATTTTATTGTCCAGAATAATGGTGATGGAACTCCCTCATATATAGCAGAGTGGAACATTAGGGCACCTATACCCACGGAAGCAGAGTTAAAAACTTGGTGGGAAGAGCTTCAGAGTATATCTGCATATGAACCACCAGTTCAAGTGGATCTACTCGCGAAAGAGTTATCTCAGGAGAAGCTAGCTCGTAAACAGCTTGAAGAATTAAACCAAACTTTGGGAAGCGAGCTCTCAAAAATAAAGTTGCAACTGCTTACTCTACAAGGAGGGAAAGATTCATGAATTATTGGGTGCTGGCTTTGCATTATAACTGGGCTTCTTTTGAAATGGTGAAACAGGCAATTCATTATAAAGATTGCTCGCCTGAGGATTTACAAAAAGGGGTAGAGAAAAAACTCATTACAGCTGAGCAGTATAAAGAGATCACAGGAGAAGCCATTTAGGGCTTTTTTATTTTGCCTTAAAGGGGGTGGTTCCGTTGTAAACCCATGCTCACCACTAATGATCTACTATAGCAAGGAGGATTATTATGGCATCATATAGTTTTCAATTTCCAACAGATGCAACCGGTAAGCCAGGAGCGGCTAAACCTTATCGAGAAGGGAACAGGGATTTTGTAGTACCCGTGGCTGCTATTTCAGGTAATGCGGAGCTGCTAACGAACGCAGTTTTAAAAGCCACTGAAGTATACACGCAATATGGTCAAGATCGATTAGGTCAGGTTTTAATATCAAAAGTGAAAGGTCATGCTTATTCTGATCGTGAAGGCACCTTATTCATTGAAGAAAGTAACGATATGAATTCATGGACCACAGTCTCTTCATTGGTCGTTAAAGCAAATACGCTAGGCGAGACTGAATGGATTCATTTAACTAAACGCTATTTCCGTTTCAGGTACGCAAATGGTAACCTGCAGCAATCTGAATTTTTACTGTACCAGTCACTGGGCGCAGGTGAAGAGGATATAAACATAAACCAAGCTGTTCCTATTACAGCAGTTGCTCCGTTCTCAGTCCAGTTAGATAAAAGCGGGTTAACTAATGATGGTCGTTTAAAAGTTCAAACTGAAGGCTTGAACCTTAGCTCATTAGACACTCAAGCAAAAACAATGGATATTGTCTTTCACGATAAAACAGAAACCATAGGTGAGGGTAACCCATTTACCGTTGGATCATTCAAAACGTTACTCATTGAGGTTTATGGGACGGCTGAGACAAGTGAATTGAAGTTCTGGGGTAAATCCTTATCGGGAACAAAAAGAGCCTTGAGAGGGCAAAAAGTGGATGACGGAACATTTGCCACTAGCACAAAAGGAAAATCTGAAGCCTGGTCTTTTAACATTACCGGTTTTAAAGAAATTGTTATGGAGCTTACAGCTTTAACAAATGGAAACTTTTCAGTTAGAGGGACGGCCGTCTCATAAGATCCGGCTGTCCTATTTTTATTTGCCTCGGAGGAGGTGATTAGAAATGGAGGAGACAAGTTTGTTTATCAATTTTGAAACATTAGATTTAGCAAGAGTATATTTATTTGGAGGGGTGAAGTACCTTGATTTACTTCTAGTACTTAGCATAATTGACGTTTTAACAGGAGTAATCAAGGCATGGAAATTCAAGAAGCTGCGAAGCCGGAGCGCATGGTTTGGTTATGTCCGTAAGCTGCTCAATTTCTTTGCAGTCATTTTAGCAAACGTTATTGATACAGTCCTAAATTTGAACGGTGTCCTAACCTTTGGTACCGTTCTTTTTTATATCGCTAATGAAGGATTGTCAATAACTGAAAACTTAGCACAGATTGGTGTTAAAATCCCTTCAACAATAACAGATCGATTACAAACAATAGAGAACGAAAAAGAACAGAGTAAGAATAACGCAGACAAAGCTGCTGGCTAAGCTGCTGGCTAAGCCAGTGGCTTTTTTATTATGCAGACAGAAGGAGAGAGGATATATGGCCATCAAAGTTGTTAAGAACCTAGTCTCTAAATCGAAATATGGATTGAAATGTCCTAATCCAATGAAAGCTGAATATATCACTATTCATAACACTGCGAATGATGCTTCAGCAGCCAATGAGATTTCTTACATGAAGAATAACTCTAGCTCAACGAGTTTTCACTTTGCAGTAGACGATAAACAAGTTATTCAAGGAATTCCAACAAACCGTAACGCTTGGCACACAGGAGATGGAACAAACGGTCCAGGAAATCGTAAGTCGATCGGTGTTGAAATTTGTTATAGCAAGTCAGGAGGGTCACGATATAAGGCAGCGGAAAAGCTTGCTATTAAGTTTGTGGCGCAGCTACTTAAAGAACGCGGCTGGGGCATTGATCGTGTCCGCAAGCATCAAGACTGGAACGGTAAGTATTGTCCGCATCGTATTTTGTCAGAGGGAAGATGGAATCAAGTTAAGGCTGCCATTGAAAAAGAATTAAAGTCGCTAGGTGGCAAAACAAGCTCAGACAAAACAAGTGCAACTAAAAAGAAAACAACAAACTCAAGTAGCAAAAAAACGTCATATGCGCTACCTTCCGGCATCTATAAAGTCACAAGCCCTATGCGAAAAGGGGATGACGTAAGGCAGATTCAAAAAGCTCTTGCTGCTCTTTATTTCTATCCGGACAAAGGTGCGAAGAATAACGGTATTGACGGTGTGTATGGACCGAAAACAGCCAACGCGGTCAAAAGGTTCCAATCTATGTATGGTCTTACCCAAGACGGTATTTATGGACCGGATACGAAAGCTAAACTTGAAGCATTATTGAAATAACAACCCTCTTTTTTAAAGAGAGGACATTTTATGTATTTTTGAAGGGTGTATTATTTACTGAATTTAAAGACCTAAGAAAAATAAAATAGTACTCTAGTATGGATATTCAGTTAGCTCTAAAAAAAGATATTGATATTTATTCCAACTCTGTGGTATTTAATTGTTGTCAATATTCTTAAAAGGAGTTGGAATAATGAATAAATTTCTCTTGGCTCTCTTTTTATCTGTAATCACTTCTGTTAGCATGGTTTCAACAGCAAATGCAGCTGTAATCGATCACGATAAAGTTGTGGGTTTTAGAGAGGTGGTGCCTACCACTGTTACTCAAAAAGCGGCGAAACGTTTTCAACCATATCTAAAGGTTTACAGCGGCTGTGTGCCTTTTCCTGCAGTAGATGCGCAGGGGAATACAAGTGGCGGTTTAGAGCCTACTGGAGCGCCTGAAGGACATTGCAGCAAAAATACTGGACAAGTATATTCACGTTCTGCATGGTACAATGGGGTTTGGGCAATCATGTATTCTTGGTATTTTCCTAAAGATGAAGCCTCTCCAAGCTTAGGTCACAGACATGACTGGGAAGGAATCGTTGTATGGATTGATAATCCAGCAAATCAAAATCCAAAGGTTTTATCAATTGCATATTCTGGACATGGAAAATTCACAAATGTAGCACCAAGCGGAACCAACATGAAAGATGGTACTCATCCTTTGATTGCCTATGATAGCACGTGGCCACTTAATCACGAATTGATGATGAGCGATCGTGTTGTAGGTGGAACTCAACCGTTAATCGGTTGGGATGATTTAACTCCTGCCGCAAGGAATGCATTAAATACAGCAGATTTCGGTAAAGCAAATGTTCCTTTTAATGATAGTAATTTCACCAACAATTTAAAGAAAGCTTGGTTTAAATAAAAATTCATAATTCTAAATTGAGAAGAGTCCTTACTTAAAGAAGGGCTCTTTTTTCTGCATACTTCAAGACGGCAGTTACGGACAGAAAACAAAAAAGACTGGATGGGCTATTATAAATATCTTGTTAGCTTTGCAAAGAAAAACACCAATCAATTTAAAAAAAGCCCCTCATTTGCAAGGGGCTCTAAATTGCAATCCTTCTGATTTAATCGTCCCAGTCTTCATCTTCTTCCCAGTTTTCTTTAGATTCCTCAAGATCCTCCATTAAAAACTCTAAAAAGTTACGGGCCACAGTTCGACCGTAACCCTCTTGATTGTCCCAAAGGATAACCGGACATTCTCCATCATCATCCATTCTGTTTGTATCAAGGCAATAAGAAAATTCATCTATATATTCGATAACCACAATTCCATCAATTAAATCATAGTACTTCCTGTATTCTTCAGTCACTGTAACCACTCTTGCAGTAGCTTTACCATGACCTAGTATATTTACTCCATAAACTCCACCAGATCCATATTTCTCAAGAAACCATTTATAACTGTTGGGTAACTTAATGTTTAGTTTTTCCTCTATAGCATTAATTTTATCAATGCTAATTCCACCCGTAAAATCGTCATCTTCTGCATTCTCTTTAATGAATTGCTCAACTTGTGAATAGTTCATTAAAATCACCTCTTACTTTTGATTCTCGAATTGTCTAGCTCTCCATTTCCAATATCTCTTTCTAAAATTATTGTACTGTTTTTCAAGTATTGGATCATTTCTAAAGCTCTGTCCATTTCCCTTCAAGCCATGCAGCACTTTACTATATTTGTTATGCCAGCTTTCAGGTATTTCAAGCATTGTACCACTCTCTTCTTGGATAAGGTGATGCAAATTAACTTTAGTTCCATCATTAGCGTAAGGAGCATCTCCTTTTTTCATTATCTGAAGATTCGTTTTCCCTGTATCTGGGTCTACTCTGTTAATATCAATGTCTTTCATTGTGTATACTCTTCGGCTTACATCTCTAGGTTGTCCTTTAACTTTTACTTTGCCGTCTATTTCAACAGCACGATACTTTTCTTTATTTAACCAAGGGAGATTTATTTCCTTACCTGTAAATGGTTTTCTTGTTTCATCTAATTTTTTAGCAAGCTGGAGCAGCCTGTCTTTTGCGCTCACATCGTTGATGACATTATAAGGCATGCCACCTGCTACAACAACATCTTCTCGCATGGCAAACGGTTTAATTACTGTTAGTGGATCAGGAGTTTCATCCAGTTTTTTAGACACTTTTTTGACTGCAGCTTTTCCGGCTGTTTTCACTCCTATTTTAGCAACTGAACCAGCACCTTTTAAAGCAAAGATGTTTACTGCTGCACATGTAATCCAGTGAGCCGTTGATTCTGCGTCTCCATTCTTTACATCTCTAACATAAGAGGTTATTATTGCATCTTTTATTGAGTTAAACGTGGAATCATAGTGATAAACTGCAACTGCAGAATTAATAAACATGTCGACAGGGTGATTGTGTGCCATATAGTCTAATGTTTCAGCTGTCATATCATAAAGGGCGGTAACAGTACCTTTGGCTCCAGCCATTAGTTCCCGTGTGTTTTCAATCTGTGTGAAATATCTTTGTTGATCTGCTGTTAGATTTTCATACCCAATTGTTTTAGCCATTGAATAGAATTCATCTGCATCAGCATAGTCGTAATTTTTCAGTCTTTCTTTCAAATTTTCGATTTCCCGTTCTTTTTCTTCTTTCTTTTTAATCGTCAAATAAGCTTCCGTTCGCTTTTCAATATCGCCTTTTTTCTTATGTATGTCACTCTCACGGTACGCCTTGGCGTTGTAGTGGATGGGCGTAGCGTTTTTGCCTTTGCCTGTTGCTTCTTGGAGCTTTTGGAAGTCTGACTTGATGAATTGTTCATTAGGTTCTGATAGGGCATATTCTGTCAGTAAATCTTCGTCAAGGTCACCTAGTTTTTCAATTGTTTTTTTGCGTTTGTCATTGGCATCTGCAAGCTCATCCTTGAAGGTTTCTGTTGAAAATAGGTCGAGCGGAAGGATGTCGTCAATGTCGTTTAGGATATCTTTCATGGCTTTTTTCTGTTCAGACATGATGGATTTTGATTTTTTATGGGCGTTAGCCAGTTCATGTTCTAAAAAAGATTCTTCAATATAAGCATCAGAGAGGCCTTTGTCCTCGACAGCTCCGGCAATGCTGTTAAAAAATGCGATCTTCATATCAATGTAATCGATCCATTGATCAGTGACACCAACATGATCGTGATAGAATGCTTTAATGTTATTAGCGCCTTTACCTGAGAACTCGCTGTCGTCCAGTTCAGCGACGCTTTGTAAAGCTTTTCTCAAGTTGACCATTTGCGTCCTTAGTTCTTTATATTCTTTGGCGCGGTCTGTAGCTTCAGACATAAGTGTTTTAGCTTCAAAGACTTTCATATTCATACCCTCTCATTTAATTATATAACAAAATATTACCATGGAAGAATGATGAAACTAAGTATTATGTGGATCAAAGGGTGGAAATGAATCATTCGATCTGTGTCTTTTGATCTAGTTCTAGTTTTTGGGTTTGACCAGCTTTTGTGAAATGCTTTTCATGTCTAAAATAAGAAAAAGCCGTTATGAAACGGCTAAAGGGAATCAGAACTAATGTTGTTTATCGAATCAAACAAGGAATTCATGAGTAGGTGCTAGAGTTACATTCCGGGATGCTTCCTTCATTTCGCCATTAGACATAGATCCGAAAAAGGCAAGTCCAATTAAAACGGCGGATAAACTGATAAACAATTTAGATTTCATACATGCATTCCCCTTTCGATATTTGCTTTTGAGCATATACCATCTTCTTGAAACAGATGATACTATCCTCTATTTTTCCATTATAATCGAAAAGGTTGCCTCCTAACAATGCCAGCTCTTCCAGATAAGGGTATCCTTTGCCGTTCTCTAAACGAGAAAAAATGTTGAGGAGTTTAGGTGTATCGCCATTTCTTATATAAAGAACGTCTAATGCTTCAAATAAGTTCATAAAAAGTTCGTCTTTAAAATCTACAGCACTTCTGATTCCTTTGCGGAAGCAATCCATTGCTTGTTCTTTTTTGCCTTGTTTAAAATAAATCAACGCTAGGTCGTGATAAGCTTGCGGAAGTACGTCAGAGTTTATTTTTCTGTATTGAACCAAGGCCTGCTCGATATAACGTGCAGCTTTATTTAAGTTGTCCATTTTGTGATAGCAGTTACCGAGATTGAAAAATGCTGTGGCGTAGATGTGAGTATTTTTACTTTTAAGCAGCTCGGCACCTTTTAAAGCTTCTTGAAGGTGGGGGAGAGCTTTTTCATGATTTTCAAGGTCATCGTAGTTGCCAGCAATAACAAAATGGCACTGAATACGCCGAACAGAATAAAGTTCATGTTTTTTATAGATGTTGTATGAAAGTTCAGCGTAGTGCATTGAGATGTGAGTCATTTTCATATGATAATAGACTTCGGATAACTTAAAATAAAACTCAGCTTTTTCAATCTTGTCGGAGATCGTTGGAATTTTGCGTTCAGCTTTTTTGTAATATGTAATGGCCTTTGTGTATTCACCGTTTCTAAACTCATACATCCCGCGGAAGAAGTTATAATAATACGCTCGCATATTGTCTAGCTTCTTCTTATGCCCTTCGATTTTCTTTAAATATTCTGAAAGTTCAATTCGATTTTCATCAGATGGCAGAGTATACTCCAGCATGATTTTATGTCGAAAGGCCATTAGTTGATAATAAATAAGCAAGTCTTGATCTTCTTCCATAACCTCTATATCACGTTCTATTTCAGCCTTTAACATTTCAGCATCCGTAACATTGAATTTTTGAATATGCCTATGCCATTCATTAATCTTCATTCCCACTTCAGCTGATGTGATTGATATCAAGATATTCACCCTTCCCTTAACTCTACTAGTAATGTAAATATTAACAAGTTTTCTTTCGCAGAAAAAGGCAATAGGGCACCGCAATTTAAATTTTCGGTGAGACCGCAATAACTTTTTTGCGTATTAAGGAACTTAAATATATGTTAAGTAATGAAAGTATTTTGTAGATGAAGATTTACTATGTTGAGGGACTCGATTTAGATGAAGATACCAAATCATATTGGTGTATTTTTTGCTTTAGATTAATTAAATCTCCTCTCCTTTAGGTGTTCATGACTTGCCACCAAAAGCAAGTTGTAACCTTGTTGTAGTAGCGATGGAGGAAAATATTAAAAATAGAAAACCTCTATCTGGTTACACTAGCTTTTAGTGGGTTTCATAATTAATCAAAAAAAATTGATTAAAGAAGGCGATATGAATGGATGAGACGAAATCAGAACTACTTCGGAAATATGAACAAAAATTTAAGGCTCTTGCTGATCAGAAACGATTAGAGATCATGTATGAACTTTGTCAAAGGGGAAAAACCTGTGTTTGTGATCTGACTGAGATTTTTGAGGTAACACAATCTAAACTTTCTTATCATCTTAAAATTTTATTAGATGCCAACTTAATAACGAAAGAGACAAAGGGAACATGGAGCTATTATGATTTAAATGATGAGGAAGTAAATAGTTTATTATCAGAAGAGCTTTGTTGTGTATTTAGAAAAAAAGGTGAAGGAGATTGTTGCTAAAAAATTTTTAGTCATTAAATCAAATTTTTTTGATTAATATATTAGAGGGGGAATTAAAATGAAATATGTTCATGTAGGGGTTAACGTTGTCAGTTTGGAGAAATCGATCGATTTTTAAGAAAAAGTATTTGGAGTAAAGGCTGTGAAAGTAAAAACAGACTATGCTAAGTTTCTATTAGAGACTCCTGGATTGAACTTCACTTTAAATGTCGTAGACGAGGTGACGGGAAATCAAGTGAATCATTTTGGATTCCAAGTAGATAGTTTGGAAGAAGTTTTGAAACACAAGGAAAGGCTTGAAAAAGAGGGGTTTTTGCACGTGAAGAAATGGATACAACTTGTTGTTATGCAGTCCAAGATAAATTTTGGATTACTGACCCAAATAGGAATGAATGGGAATTTTTCTATACCAAATCGAACAGCGAGAATCAAAAACAAGATTCCTCCTCTTGTTGTGTAACACCACCAAGTGATAGTACAACGAACTCTTGCTGTTAATAAAAAGGTAAGGATGCATATTTATATGTGTCCTTTTTTAAATAATGTGTAGCTATACGAACTTGACACCAATGACAGGTTGAATAGCCGATGCTGACAAGAACCGGCTTGTTTTCACGTTTTGCTTTTTCGAAGGCTTCTTTTCCCCAGGGATACCAGTCTACGGGGTTTTGGGCATGTTGGAGTAAGTATGGTGATTTCTCATTGATTAATCTATTGGGGTTACTTTTATTTGGCATGGGATCACCTTCTTTCTAAATGTTTTTTTAAGTATTCTCTTTCCTCTATTTAATATACCAGATAGCTGAGGCCCGTCAACATTTGTCTGTGAGGTATTCCATAATGAAAATCAAGGGCTATAAACCCTTGATAGATTCATTATTTCACCTTTGAACTATAAAGATGGGTCTTCAATCGTAATGCTTTAACAAGATTGCTGAATTATGTCCTCCGAAACCAAAAGAATTTGATAGCCCATATTTCAATGGAAGGTGTCTTGCTTCTGATACAACATCTAAGTTGCAATCTGGATCTTGCTTCTCTACATTAATAGTTGGCGGAATAATTCCTCGTCTCAAACTTTCCACTAAAGCAATTGCTTCTACTCCGCCAGCAGCACCAAGCATGTGCCCAGTCATTGACTTGTTTGCAGTTGTTGGAATTTCACGTGAATGTTCACCAAATAATTTCTTAATAGCTAGAACTTCTGAACGATCACCTACTTGTGTACTTGTTGCATGAGCACTAATAACATCAATTTTACCTGTTGATATATTTGCACTTCTCAATGCCTTTTTCATGGCTAAGTAGGCACCCTTACCTTCTGGGTGTGATGCTACCATATGATGAGCATCTGAACTAGCTCCGTACCCCACTACTTCACATAATATCGGCGCATCTCTAAGAATAGCGTTTTCTAATGATTCTAATACTAAGATACCTGCGCCTTCACTCATAACAAAGCCATCTCTATCTGTATCGAACGGACGGCTGGCCCGACTTGGATCTTGGTTTCTTGTAGATAGTGCATGGGCGTTTCCAAAACTAGCCAAAGAAATCTGTGTGATTGCAGCTTCTGCTCCACCGGCAAATATAATATCTGCTTCATCATTTCGGATAGCATTGAAAGCTTCACCAATAGAGGTGTTCCCGATTGAACAGGCTGTGACTGGTGATAATGATGGTCCTTGTGCTCCTAATTTTATGCTTATTTGGGCCGCAGCTGCATTTGAAATCATCATTGGTACAAGGCTAGGGCTTACTCTCGCGGGACCTCGTTTATTCAATACATTCACATTATCAACAAGCGATTGTATGCCTCCGATTCCTGAACCAACATATACCCCTAAACGTTCAAGATCAACCTTATCTAACTGTAATTGTGAATGTTCTAATGCTTGTTCGGCTGCTGCTAAGGCAAACTGACTAAAACGATCTAATCGTTTTGCTTCTTTTCTCCCCAATATTTCATCTGCATCGAAATCACGAACGATTCCAGCTATCTTTGTTTTATAAAAAGCAGTATCAAAAGAATCAATTAGAGATATTCCCGAGTGTCCTTTAACTAGTTGATTCCAAAAGCTATTTACATCATTTCCTAGTGGAGAAATAACTCCCATTCCAGTAATTACAACTCTTTTCATGATAATTCCCTCCTTGTTTTTATTAACTTTAGCTATTGTGTTATCCTATTACAAGTTGTTGTTTATCCTAGTATAATTAATACTATTTTAAAGGGAGATCTTAATGAAACCTGAAACAAGACTTCAAGCTTTATCAGAATTTCTAAAGACCCAACGTTCGAAAATTACTCCTCAAATGGTTGGTTTACCTGTAGGAACCCGCAGAAGAACACCAGGACTAAGAAGAGAAGAAGTGGCTCAATTAGCAGGTGTAAGTCTTACATGGTATACATGGTTGGAACAAGGTAGAGATATAAAAGTATCTACTTCGGTATTAGATGCTATTTCTCGAGCATTACAATTAAATAACGATGAAAGGAGATATTTGTATGCTCTAGCGTTGGAGGAAGGAGTGAAACAACCCTTTATAAGTGAGAAAGAGAAGGAAATCAGTCCGGCTTTAGTGAAAATTTTACAGGAACTTCGTTATTGTCCAACGATTATTTCAGATAGAAGAAGTCAGATTGTTGGGTGGAATCAAGCAGCAGCTAATGTATTTTTGGACTTTGACCAAATCATCCCGGCAGAAAGGAATATAATACGCTTACTATTCGCAAGAAAGGAATTTAAAAGTTTAGCAGTGAATTGGGAGCACTTTGTTAGAGGATATATCGCAATATTTAGAACGTATTATGGACAGTATGTGGCTGATGATTGGTATGAGCAATTTATACGAGAAATGGAACAGGCATATCCTGAGTTTCGTAAAATTTGGAATGAAAATGAGATAAGCTCTGCTCCTGAAGTATTAATTGAGTTTCGTCATGCTAAGGTAGGTAAAATGTTGTTTAATCTTACTTCATTACAAGTGCATGGGGATACTGATTTAAGATGCAGCGTCTATACTCCAGTTGAGGATACTGAAACTGAGTTTAAGTTAAAACGTTTAATTGAAGGCTAGCTATGATAAATTAGTTTCCTAATTTGCATAAATGACAATGTTCTTTAGAATAGGCCAAGGCTAGCTATCGTTTGGAGAAAAGAAGTTATTCAAGTAATACTTCCTTTACTTTGTTTAGACTGTAAATAAAAAAACAACTAGTATATAGTTCCCATTCGTTTTTTGTATTTGGATGAAGTTGTTGTGTGCATCTAATATAAAAAAGATCCTATGCCACCAGTGACATTGCAGAACTGATTTGAGTAGAGATAAAATGGAACGATATTCATAAAAATTCAGGCTACGCATAGCCATATAAAACACATGATTAATTATAAATTCTTTACCGATCGTTCTCAAATTTGCTATACTTGAAACACGTTAGATCTAACTGTTTTGCTACTCAAATGAGAATGCACATTGTTCCAGAGATTATTGATAATTAAATTTATAATTCTTTACTTATCGTTCTAAAAAGGATATTATTTAATCATGGTTTGAAATTCATGAGTTCATTTTAGAATGTTCATTCTACAATGGATTATGACTTTTGTTTTTGTTAGTATTGGTTCATTGATTTTTTTAAGGAGAAAAAAATGGCTAGAAGTAAAGAGTTTGACGAAAAAGCAGTATTAAGAAAAGCAATGGAGCTTTTCTGGGAACAGGGTTATGAAAAAACATCCATGCAAGATTTGGTAAATCATATGGGGATACACCGCAGGAGTATATATGACACATTTGGTGACAAGCGTTCATTGTTTTTAGCTTCCCTTAATCACTATGAAGAGCTCGTCGTCAATGAGATGGAAAGCATAATTAGCAGAACTTCATCCATTAAACAGGCGATACGTGATGTTTTTATTTTCGTACTGAATTCCATTGAACAATACCCAAAAGGTTGTCTATCAGTAAATGCAGCCATTGAATTATCTTTGTTGGACAAAGAAATTGGACGCATAGTTACAAAAATGTTTAACCGTACTGAAGATATGTTTAATAACCTTATAAAACGGGGCCAAACTAGTGGAGAGATATCAAAAGAAATCGATTCTGATAACATATCTCGTTTCTTACACAACAATTTGGTAGGTATAAGAGTACTAATAAAAACTAATTACAGTAAAAAAGAATTAGAAGGCATCATTACTCTAGCACTTTCAGTGTTGGACTAGCTTTCTTTTTTTTACCCTATTTAGAACGTTCATTCTAAAATTAGCATGAAACAAACCATCATAATGCATACTTATAAAATCGTTTTTTAATTTCTAAGGAGGAACACAAAAATGACAAACTTTAAAATACCATCAGAATCAGAATTTATTGAAGCAGATGGAACTCGTTACGCATATAGAAAATTTGGTACACAAGATGGTATACCGCTAGTATTTCTTGTTCACTTTAGAGGAACGATGGAAAACTGGGATCCAGACATGCTTGAACCGATTGCAAATAAACGCCCAGTAATCTTATTTGACAATAAAGGGGTTGGTGAGACAGATGGAATAACGCCTACTACAATTACTGATATGGCAAAAGATACAGCAACATTTATAAAAGCTCTTGGATTAGAACAAGTTGACATTCTTGGTTTTTCCATTGGTGGTATGGTTGCACAAGAGCTAGCTTTACAAGAAGGAGATTTAGTAAGAAAAATTATTATGGCAGGTACTTCGCCTGAATCTGGTATTAATCCAAATCCAGAGATTTTTGAAAGAATGAATCGTCACGGCGGAACGGAAGAAGATGGAATAAATGATTTTATGTTCTTTTTCTACGCACAAACCGAAACAAGTAAATCTGCAGGAATGGCTTCACTACAAAGAATTTTTAATCAGAAAAAAGTAAACAGTTCAGAACAAGTAAAAGAGGCACAATTACAAGCCATTGCAAAATGGGCTAAACAAAAATCTAATCATGATTATGAATGGTTACAAAACATCAAACACCCTGTACTTGTTACTAATGGTGTTAATGATGTAATGGTACCAACTAAAAACAGTTACATCTTAGCAGAGAAATTACCCAAAGCACAGCTGATTATATATCCTGATTCTGGTCACGGGCATCTGTTTCAATTTCCAGAACTATTTGCAGAACACGTAAATTTATTTCTTGATTCTAATTTTTATTAAAAAGGAGTATTCATATGAGCAGATTATTTGAAAAAGTTCGTATTGGAAACATTGACTTGAAAAATCGTATAGGTATGGCTCCGATGACTAGAAATAGAGCTTTACCAGATGGTACGCCGAGCGATTTAGTAGCAGAGTACTATGGTCAGCGTGCTTCAGTCGGTTTAATTATAAGCGAAGGAACCCAACCTTCAGATGATGGGCAAGGTTACACTAATACACCTGGTATTTATACAGAAAATCATATTAGAGGGTGGAAAAAAGTAACTTCTAAAGTTCATAGTGAAGGCGGTCATATTTTTATTCAGCTTATGCATGTGGGACGTATATCACACCCTGATAACACACCTCACCACCGCCAAGCAGTTGCACCGTCAGCTATTGCACCTGGTGTAGAAATTTTCACGGCAGAAGGAATGAAAGAAGTCCCAACACCAAGAGAACTGAGTGAGCTTGAGATAAAAGATGTTATCAATGAGTTTCGTTTAGCAGCACGTTCAGCAATTGAAGCTGGTGCAGACGGAGTTGAAATTCACGGAGCGAATGGTTATCTGATCCAACAATTCCTTAGTGAAAACTCCAATCATCGTCAAGATGCATACGGTGGTACGATTGAGGGGCGTTCTCGATTCGCAATTGAAGTAGCTAAAGCAGTTGTTGATGAAATAGGAGCAGAAAGAACAGGCATCCGTTTTTCTCCTCAAGGAACACTGCAAGGCATTGATGAAGGGGAAAATAGCCTTGAGATGTATCGCTATTTAATAAGTGAATTAAATAAGCTTAACCTTGTATATCTGCATTTAATGCACTTTGGAAACGAGCAATTCCTAAAAGATGTGCGTCAACTTTGGGATCAAGCACTTCTTGTTAACCGTCCAGGTCGTCCTCTAGATCAACTTTCGTCTGATGTAGATAATAATCTTGCAGATGTTGTCACAGTAGGCACTTGGGTACTAGCTAATCCAGACTTTGCAGAACGGATTAAATCAGGTGCTCCCCTAAACGAACCTGATCAAAACACGCTCTATGCAGGAGGAAAAGAAGGTTATACAGATTATCCTTTCTTAAAATAATTTATTTAATATGAATATCCCATCTAGGGAAGGGATATTCATATTCTTTTTTCTTAGGTTCGTTAGGAAAAGATACATGTGCGTTAAATAAAAATGTGGAGGATTGTAACGAAAGCTTTAGCGATTGAAAACTACGGCGAAAAACCAAATTTTTACTTCCCTAGGCCCAAAATAAATAATGGCGAGGTCTTAGTTGAGATATATGCGGCAAGTATAAATCCTCTTGATACAAAAATTCGAATTATGGATAACCTATCCATAGCAACAACTCGCGTAAGAAACGCTGTAAAACGTTTTAATGGTCTAAACTAAAAATAGAGGTGATCTGTAAAATGAAAAAAACTGTTCTTATCACCCGGGTATCGGGTGGGATTGGCAAAGAGTTGGCGGATCGTTTCGCCAAGGGAGGATATAATTTGGTGCTGGTGGCGCGTAGCGAGGGTAAGCTTTTGGAGCTCGCGAAGGAATATCGGAAAAGATATGGCAGTCAAGCGACGGTCATTGCCAAGGATGTGGCGTCACCCGGTGTGCCGGAGGAGATTTTTGCGGAGCTCAAGGAGAAGGGGATCGTCGTCGACTATCTTGTCAATAATGCCGGCTTCGGTTTGTACGGGACGTTCTTGGAGACGCAGTTAGAACAAGAGACGAATATGATTGACGTCAATATCAAGGCTCTGACTGTTATGACGAAACTGTTCTTGCCGGATATGGTCAAACGGGGCCAAGGAGGCGTGATGAATGTGGCTTCGTTGGTGGCTTTCTTCCCGGGACCTATGATGTCGGTTTACTACGCAACGAAGGCGTACGTGCTGTCGTTCACCGAGGCTTTGGAGAACGAACTGAGCGGTACAGGGGTGACTGTGACGGCTCTATGTCCGGGACTGACGTCAACCGGCTTCGTTGATCGTTCGGGTATTGGTGAATCGAAGTTGTTCCAAAGTGGTGCTATCATGGAGGCCGGGCAGGTGGCTGAGGAAGGGTACCGAGGCTTCTTACGTGGCAAGACGTTAATAATGCCCGGGGCTCGAAACCGATTCATGGCATTCCTTCCACGGTTGATGCCGCGCAAAATGGTGACCCGTATGGTCAGATCCACACAGCAAAGAACAGGGCATTGACCTAATTGAGGGTGACCAGGAGTGTAGTGGCAGTTGATTATGATCTGTCATCTAGCCAAGATCTCGTAATGGAATAAATCGTTTACTAAAAAAGTTACAGAGACTTTTATAAAGACAGAAACCTTCTTATTTGATCTACTGAAACATGGTCAAGAACAAGGAGAAATTTCTAAACACTATGATATCAAAGGGCTTTCTCAATTTATTCATAATTTACTCATAGGAATACGAGTATTAGCAAAAACAACAAATGATAAAAAAGAATTAGAAACCATTATCGGTTTGACTTTGTCAACCCAATCTGAAATATTTTTAAGGAGAGAATAATATGAAGTACACAGTTATTACAGGAGCAAGTTCAGGTATAGGATATGAGACAGCATTAGCATTTGCTGCTCGTGGCAAAAACTTAATTATTGTAGCTAGAAGATTAGATAAATTAGAAGAACTTAAATCAACCATTCAGAATCTAAATCCTGATTTAGATGTTATTATTCGTACAAGTGACCTATCTGTCACAGATCAGGCATATACATTGTATAACAGTTTAAAGGATTATCAAATTGAGACTTGGATTAATAATGCTGGTCTTGGTGAAACCTCTTCTGTCATAGATCAGAATTTAGATAAAGTAGAAACCATGTTACGCGTTAACATAGAATCCTTGACAATCCTTTCTACACTATTTGTAAGAGATTATGCTGATGTAGAGGGAACTCAATTAATTAACGTATCCTCAGCACTTGGATATGCAATTGCTGTTGGCAGTGTTGCTTATTCTGCTTCTAAATATTATGTTAGTGCCTTCACCGAAGGGCTTGCAAAAGAACTTGAACTGAAAGGTGCGAAAATGAAGGCAAAAGTTTTAGCACCAGCAATGACGGAAACAGAATTCGCAAAACATGCAAATGATATGAAAGAGTTTGATTACAAAGCAAATCTCCCTATGTACCACACAGCTAAGCAAATGGCAGGTTTTATGATGGAGGTTTATGACAAAGATGAAGTGGTGGGGGTTGTAGATGAAAACTATGAATTCAATTTGAGAAAGCCGATCTATCCAATACTAGTATGGTAACATAATCGTTTGGCGATGGCACCAATGACACGTAGCAGAGCGCAAGAAGATGGTACATCAGGAGAACTAAGTTCCCTTTATTATGCTCAAAGAGCGTCTATGGGATTACTTATTAGTGAAGGTACACAACCTCCTGATGGTACCAGTCGGTGCATGGTCATTAGCTAATTCAGATTTAGTAGAACGGCTTAAAGAAGGTGCTCCATTGAACGAAGCAGACCCTACAATATTCTTTGGTGCCGGAATCAAGGGTTATACGGATTATCCTACGTGAAAGAATTAGAATCTCAGAAAGGATAAGTATAACTTATGGCAAATATCAAGGTTCCACAAACAGTTTGGGACTGGGAAGTGACTCTCTATTTTTGTAACGAAAAAGAGGGCATAAAAAGTAGTTTTTAAATTGAACCTACAAAATGGACAGTAATGCTTAAAAATGGCATACAACTGAAAAATGCTTGAAGCATGAATTGCGCAACACTGGCAGACGTATACTGCATTCGGACGCTATGGGCTGATGAACTCTAACATCTGTTCCACCGATTGAGTGTGGGAACACCGGCTGTAATAATCTCAAGGAAGGATGCTAATGAAAAAATGAAAACACTCATGAAAGCAGCTCAGATCACCAAGTATTCAAAAAATATCCATGCCAAAGTCAACGACATTCCAATTCCAGAAATCGATGAAAACGAAGTCTTGGTAAAGGTCAAAGCTGCGGCAGTCAATCCACTCGAAATGTTAATTATTACAGGCAACGTGAAACTGATTCAAGATTATGAATTCCCATTAACGCTTGGTAATGAATTGACAGGAGTTATCGAAAAAGTCGGAAAAAATGTGACGGAATTTCACGTAGGAGATGCCATCTATACACGTCTCCCCCTCGAAAAAATTGGTGCTTTTGCGGAATATGCCGCAATTGACGCTGCCGCAATTGCACCCATGCCAAAAAATTTGTCTTACGTGGAAGCCGCTGCTGCACCACTGGCTGGACTCACAGCGTATCAAGGCCTGCATGAAGAACTTGAGGCACAGTCAGGTAAATCTGTCTTCATTCCAGGTGGATCAGGCAGCTTTGGTCAAATGGCTGTACCAATCGCAAAGGCAATGGGCCTAAATGTCATTGTTAGCGGCAGCTCAGAAGCGCGCAAACGCACTTTGGAAATGGGTGCAGACCAATATTTGGATTATACAACAGAAAACTATGTTGACTTGTTGTCGAATGTGGATTACGTGATTGATACACTGGGACCTAAAGAATTTGACAGTGAATTGAGTATCATCAAATCGGGCGGAAGATTGCTCTCTCTCCGTACAGGACCAAATAAACGCTTCGGAAAAGACCGAAATTTTCCATTGTGGAAACAAATGCTATTTTCCCTTGCGGGCGCAAAGTATGATCGCAAAGCCAAGAAACAAAACGTAGGATACCATTTTATCTTCGTTCGTTCTGACGGTGCACAACTTAAAGAGATTACTAAAATCATTGAAGAAAACAACATTGTTCCAGCAATTCATCCAACACTATTTACCATAGAAAACGTAAATGAAGCGCTAGAACTAGTCGCAAATGGACGGCCAAAAGGGAAAGTGATTATTAAATTTTAAGGGGAATACGAAGAGAGCAGTCAAAAAGTTGAGTTCATTTATGCAGAGGATTTTGAAAGGCAATAATAAGGTGTTTCTATGATTTGATCTAGCTTTTTATCTTTCCATTTCTTAATCAGCAGAACTCGCGGTTTGTAGACGGTGGGAAAAAAACCAATCACGTTTCAACTTTTGATTATATGCCCGAGGAAGATATTAAGGGACACAAATTAGAGGGCAAGATAAAATGGAATGAATCAAAAGAAAAAACAACAGTATTTAAATTAGAAGAGAAAAAGTTTTTGAATCTAGCTTTCTAAAAATTTGCAATAAAATTATTAAAAGGCAGCCGAAACTGGTTGCCTTTTGTGGTTATTTTAAGAAACATGGCACCAATGACATGTGCGTATAGCTACCCGAGCTAGCTATACCCAATAGATACGAGAACAGGTTTGTTTTCGCGTTTCGCTTTTTCAAATGTTTCTTCTCCCCAAGGGAACCTGTTTACAGGGTTTTGAGCATGTTGAAGTAAGTAAGGAGACTTCTCAGCATTAGTCTATTGAGTTTATTGTGACAAGGTGGGTTCCTATTTATTTGAGTTTTGTTTGCCCATAACGAAACTCCAGACTAGGAGCCACATTTATAATGTACGATGAATAAGCGTTTTCATATCATTAAGACTGTGTAAGCTGAATGGGGAGGATCACTCCTTATATTTTTGCATTAACATAAAGTAAGCTATAATAAGTAAAGGAATTCCTGTTGAGAATCCCTTTACTAGACCTTTAAGACATTGTTTCATCTTTAGCAACTGGATGAGTTCTGATGAATAATCATACGATATTTACAATCGTTCTCCCTCTTACTTGTCCTTCCAATATTTCAGGAAGAACGTTAGGAAGTTGATCTAAAGTAATTTCTTGTGATATAAATTCCTTTAAATTAGATGGTTTAAAATCTGTTGCTACACGATCCCATGTTTTTAACCGTGTTTCCATTGGACAATATACAGAATCAATTCCAAGTAAATTAACACCTCTTAAGATGAATGGAAAAACAGTAGTTGGCAGTTTTGTTCCAGCTGTTAATCCACTAACAGCAACGGAACCTCCATATTGAATTTGGCTTAAGATAGAGGCAAGAGGTTCCCCGCCTACAGGATCAACAGCTGCCGCCCATTTTTGTGATCCTAAGGCTTTAACCTTCCCTCCATAGGTCATATCCCGTGAAATAATTGTACTAGCTCCAAGTTTTCGTAAGTAATCATATTCTGATTCTTTACCTGTACTAGCTTCTACTTGATAACCGAGAGAGTTAAGGAATGAAACAGCAAAACTACCAACGCCACCTGTTGCTCCTGTTACCAGAACTTTTCCTTTTTCGGGAGATAGGTTATTTTCTTCTAGACGTTGAATAGATAGTGCCGCTGTGAAGCCAGCTGTTCCTACTATCATTGCTTCTTTGAGGGTCAAATTATCAGGTAAAGGTACAATCCAGTCTCCAGGGAGACTTGCATATTCGCTAAAACCGCCAAAATGAGAAACACCTATATCATAACTTGTGGCAATCACCTTATCCCCCTCTTTAAAGCGAGGATCATTAGAAGAAATGACTATACCTGCTAAGTCTATACCCGGTATAAATGGGTACTTTCTTACGATTTTCCCATCGGGGATCCCTGCCAGTCCATCTTTGTAATTAATTCCAGAGTAGTGTACTTGGATGTGGACATCACTTTCTGGTAAAAACGCTGGAGAAACATTCTTTACTTTAATTGAAAATTCATCATCAACTTTGTTTACAACTAGAGCCTTGAATTCGTCTTTCATTTTATAAATCCTCCTATATGCTATCTTGATGTGAAACCACTTTTAGTATACTAAATTATTCTGACCGGTCAAACTATTTTGTCTGGTCGGAATAATTTTGTGTGGATTTCATGAACTGTTGTATACTATTTGAAGGTTTAGCTTTCTGGAGGTTTATTATGAAGAAAAAAGCAGAAGAAAGAAAGAATCAGATATTAAGGGCAGCTTTCCAAGCTGTGTCAACACAAGGTTATAATTCAGTTACACTACAAAGTATTGCAGATCACGCAGGAGTTAGTAAGGGCGTCGTGCATTATTACTTTGATAATAAGGAAGATACCCTTTCTCAACTACTTGAGTGGCTTACAAATAAAATTTATAAACATGAATTGGAAGCAGTGGATTCGGAATCTACGCCACTAGATAAGTTGAAAGCTTATGTAAATTCAATATTTGTCTCTCCCGAGGAAAATGAAAAGTTTTATAAGGTTTATTTAGATTTCTTGTCTCAGGCAACCCGAAATGAAACGTACAGGAAAATTAACCATAGCTTTTATCAACAGTGCTGGGGCACCACATCTAACATTATTATTTTCGGACAGGAAACAGGCGTATTTGACCAAAGTATAGATGTTGAAAAAGCTTCAAAAGCAATGCGATCTATTGTAGATGGATTGCTCATTCAATGGCTAATGAGTGAAGATATAAATTCACATGAATATTATAAAGAGATTTGTTATCAGAGCTTTTTGAAGCATTTAAAGCTCACTTAATTCTATTGGTTTATCTCCATTCTTTACGTAACAGAAAAAGACATAACGAATCTAAAAACAGAAAAGTCCCTTAATTAAGAAGTTAAATATAACAACCGTTTATGAAGTAAGAAGGGGACTATAGTGTTATCTTTACAACAATATAATGAATGACTTCAGTGCTTCGAATAAAGTTTTTTGTAATTATGATAAGCATCCACTTTATTGAGGGATTCAAACTAATAAAGAAGATACCAACTATATTGATATCCCTTTTGTTTTGGGAGTTTTATTAAATCTCCTTTATGAGTTCATGAATTGGCATCATTGACACGTGCAATGTCATAAAAATATTCAGTGGTTTACATTTATTGAGGTACTTGAAGAATGGGGATACCAAATGAACAGGTTGGTATCTTTATCGTTTTAGATAACCATTTTTTACCATATTTCATATAAATCGTATAGAAATGATGGCAAATAAATATAAGGAGTGTAGTGAAAATAAGCTTTCATAACTAATGATATGAATTTACTATGTTGAGGGCCTAGGCGATGTCGAAAAACCGATCGTTTTAACTATCGGTTTTTTAAGTGCTTTTTTCACACTCATTGAAAATGATTTCATTAGGACAAACCGCCTTTACATAGCATTACCCAAGGGGTGATGCATTTTATGAAGGTGATAATCATCGAGGGACCGCAAGCTGACAAATGCATTAACGATTGCTATCATTATTTAATAAAACTTTATAGGAAGGAGATCCAGGGTGATAGCAATATATGTAAGGGTATCGACCGAGGAACAAGCGATCAAGGGATCGAGCATCGACAGCCAGATCGAGGCCTGTATAAAGAAAGCAGGGACTAAGGATGTGCTGAAGTATGCCGATGAAGGATTTTCTGGGGAGCTTTTAGAACGTCCGGCTTTGAATCGCTTGAGGGAGGATGCAAGCAAGGGACTTATAAGTCAAGTCATTTGTTATGATCCTGACCGTCTTTCTCGGAAATTAATGAATCAGCTTATCATTGATGACGAATTGCGAAAGCGAAATATCCCCTTGGTATTTGTAAATGGTGAATACGCCAATTCTCCAGAAGGTCAATTATTTTTCGCAATGCGTGGAGCAATCTCAGAATTTGAAAAAGCCAAAATCAAAGAACGGACATCAAGCGGCCGACTTCAAAAAATGAAAAAAGGCATGATTATTAAAGATTCCAAACTATATGGCTATAAATTTGTTAAAGAGAAAAGAACTCTTGAGATTTTTGAAGAGGAAGCAAAAATCATTAGGATGATTTTTAACTATTTCACCGATCATAAAAGCCCTTTTTTCGGCAGAGTAAATGGTATTGCTCTACATTTAACTCAGATGGGGGTTAAAACAAAAAAAGGTGCCAAAGTATGGCACAGGCAGGTTGTTCGACAGATATTAATGAACTCTTCTTATAAGGGTGAACATAAACAGTATAAATATGATACAGAGGGTTCCTATGTTTCAAAACAGGCAGGGAACAAATCTATAATCAAAATAAGGCCTGAAGAGGAGCAAATCACTGTGGCAATTCCAGCAATTGTTCCAGCTGAACAATGGGATTATGCTCAAGAACTCTTAGGTCAAAGTAAAAGAAAACACTTAAGTATTAGCCCTCACAATTACTTGTTATCGGGTTTGGTTAGATGCGGGAAATGCGGAAATACCATGACAGGGAAGAAAAGAAAATCACATGGTAAAGACTACTATGTATATACTTGCCGGAAAAATTATTCTGGCGCAAAGGACCGCGGCTGCGGAAAGGAAATGTCTGAGAATAAATTGAACCGGCATGTATGGGGTGAAATTTTTAAATTCATCACAAATCCTCAAAAGTATGCTTCTTTCAAAGAGATTGAACAATCAAATCACCTGTCTGATGAATTAGAACTTATTCAAAAAGAGATAGAGAAAACAAAAAAAGGCCGCAAGCGTCTTTTAACGCTAATCAGCCTAAGCGATGACGATGATTTAGACATAGATGAAATCAAAGCGCAAATTATTGAGCTGCAAAAAAAGCAAAACCAGCTTACTGAAAAGTGTAGCGAAATTCAATCAAAAATGAAAGTCCTGGATGATACGAGCTCAAGTGAAAATGCTCTAAAAAGAGCCATCGACTATTTTCAATCAATCGGTGCAGATAACTTAACTCTTGAAGATAAAAAAACAATTGTTAACTTTATCGTGAAAGAAGTTACCGTTGTGGATTCTGACACCGTATATATTGAAACTTATTAAAGAGGGGGGTATGCACCCCCCTTTTGTAATTACAATCTCATTTTCAATACACCTCGCAGCATACGTCGCCAGCTTTGTCCCTTTACCAGCGGAATAGCTTTCAATTCCTTTTATCAGCCCGATCGTTCCGATGGAGATTAAGTCCTCTGCATCCTCACCTGTATTTTCGAACTTTTTCACAATATGGGCGACCAAGCGAAGATTATGCTCAATCAGCATGTTTCTGGCATGTTCATCCCCTTTAGCCATGAGCTCTAAGTATTTTTTTTCTTCGCTGCTTGAGAGCGGTTGTGGAAAGGCATTGTTTTTCACGTAAGATACTAAAAAGACAAGCTCTTTAACAACAAAGCCGAGCGCTGCGAAAACACCTGTCACCATCGTCACCTCCACAAAAGTATGTAGGCAAAAGCCTATATGTAAATGTATGTGACCTGGAGGCTGTCTGTGTCTGTACCGGGAAATTTCTCGCGGGGGAGTCCGGCTTTTGTAAGCAGCATACTAACTTCAAATGTTAAAAATAATCTTTATCAAGCGCCCATACATTGAAATGAACAAAGGTATGGGGGGATGGGAATGAAAAAATGGATGGCAGGCCTGTTTCTTGCTGCAGCAGTTCTTCTTTGTTTAATGGTTCCGCAACAGATCCAAGGCGCATCTTCGTATGACAAAGTGTTATATTTTCCGCTGTCTCGTTATCCGGAAACCGGCAGTCATATTAGAGATGCAATTGCAGAGGGACATCCAGATATTTGTACCATTGACAGAGATGGAGCAGACAAAAGGCGGGAGGAATCTTTAAAGGGAATCCCGACCAAGCCGGGCTATGACCGGGATGAGTGGCCGATGGCGGTCTGCGAGGAAGGCGGCGCAGGGGCTGATGTCCGATATGTGACGCCTTCTGATAATCGCGGCGCCGGCTCGTGGGTAGGGAATCAAATGAGCAGCTATCCTGACGGTACCAGAGTGCTGTTTATTGTGCAGTAGTAAAGAAGAGGCTCTTTCTTGAGCCTCTGTTGTTACAATCCTTCGCCGTGCTGAATTTTCGGGGGATAGGTTTCTGCTTTTCGCCAATATTGGCGTGTGCCTTCGTCCCGTACAACGATGCCCAGCTGTGCCAGTTCGAGACGGAATTCTTCAATATCGTCTTTTTCTTCGTCCTGCAGCGCTTTATGACGAGCTTTTAATAAGGCATGGGCGCCTTGCGATAGGTCTGGTGCATCAGGAATCCATCGGCGAAATTGATCTTTAAACGGATCACCATCTGTTGCCCATTCGTAATGATGCTGTCTAAAGGCCTTCTCAACGTTTACTGGTTTTTCATCAATTTCTTCCCGTACCAATTCATATCCGGCTGTTCCCAGGAGGACAAGCCGTTTGTGATCCATAAATACAAGAGCGATGTCATCGGAATGAATTGTTTGCACTTTTTTTCCTTTGATGAATTCCACTGTGTGATCTGTAATTTTGACAGACAGCAGCATTGCAATAACAGAATGAGCGAACCAAATCCCCGCACACATACCGAGAAGAGCAGTGATAAATGCAGCTGTAGATCCCTGAAAAGAGGTAATGAGCCGAAGCGGTCCTTCAAGAGGGATCCAGGGGAGGGATAATGCCCATTTCGCAATCTGCGGGATAAAATACCCGATTGCAAAACCGATGATTGCAAGTGCAGCGTATAAAAAGAATACAGCGGTTTTCGTAACTCCAATAAGAGTATGAGATTGATTCTGCAACATGTCACCTTCTTTTTACTGAAAAAATCGAATTCCTTCCCATATTTTAACTTAAACTGATGGTAAATCAAGGATAAAGCGATAATTATGGATATAAAGAGATTCAGTAATAGAACTGGCAGGCGCCGTCGGTCATGAAAAATAAAATTTACATGCGCAGACGATGTAAGCCCCATTTGTTTTCTGCGTATCACAATACAATCCAAAGGGAACATAAAGAGTAAAGGCTTTTTAGACAATCAGGAGGAACAGATATGAAAATCGGATTAATCGGCTTAGGGAAAATGGGCATAAACATAGGAAAGCAATTCATTGACCGCAATCATCAAGCGGTAGGATATGATGTAAATCAAGCGGCTGTTGATGAACTGAAAGCATACGGGGCTGAGGGGACAACGAATCTTAAAGAGTTAATTTCTTTATTAGACCCGCCGCGTATCCTATGGGTTATGGTACCGCATAGCATTGTCGATGCTGTTTTGCGTGATGTATCACCTTTATTAAGTAAAGGCGATATGATTATCGAAGCTGGAAACTCTCATTATAAAGAATCAATTCGCCGCTACAATCAAATGAAAGAAGCGGGTATCCATTATCTCGATGCCGGAACGTCAGGCGGAATGGAAGGCGCACGGCTTGGAGCCTGTTTTATGGTGGGGGGCGACCATGAAGCATGGGAGATTGTGGAACCGCTTTTTCGTGATACCGCCGTCGAAAATGGTTATCTATACGCTGGTGAAGCGGGAAGCGGACATTTTTTAAAAATGATCCATAATGGAATTGAGTATGGAATGATGGCCGCGATTGGTGAAGGATTTGAAGTGCTTGAAAACAGCCAATTTGATTTTGACTATGAGAAGGTTGCCAGAGTGTGGAATCATGGTTCTGTCATTCGTTCTTGGCTTATGGGACTGACTGAGCGAGCTTTCTCTAAGGATGCGAAACTGGATCAGATCAAGGGCATTATGCATTCCTCAGGTGAAGGAAAATGGACGGTGGAAACCGCGCTTGATCTGCAGACGGCAACTCCGGTCATCGCCATGTCACTGATGATGAGATACCGTTCTTTAACAGACGATACGTTTACAGGAAAGGTGGTCGCTGCGCTTCGAAATGAATTTGGAGGCCATGAGACAGAAAAAAAGTAAGGGGGCCAAACAAGCCTCCTTATTTTTTTGGCACCTTCAGAAGATGAGGGAACTTTTTATAAATGACCACCATGATGATCAGAATATATGTACCGTAAATGCTGATAGACAATAATTTATTGCTGGTGAAATTGGCACCTGCAATAGTGACAACAACAATATTGGGGATTTTCCCTATTAAAGACGCAAAGAAAAAAACATGCCAGCGAACTTGGCTCAGCCCGCAGATCACGTTCATTACAAGTGAAGGTATGACAGGTATCAGCCTTCCTAATAAAACAGCGGTAAAAGCGTTTTTGTTGAAGGAAGCCTCGTAGCTCTGTATGGCAGGATAGGCCTGAACTTTTTTTCTGGCCCAATCTCTAAAACTGTACCTGGCGAGAAAAAACAGCAATATAGTACCAAGCATTGAGCCGGTCAGTGTAATCCAAATTCCATTTGTAGTCCCGAACACTGCGCCATTTAAAGCAGCAACCAAAGCAAACGGCACTATTGGGAAAAAAACATCGGCAGCAATCAGCAGCATACTAAATAAAACGGAAAACATCCCTCCTGCTTTGATTGCATCAAGCCAAGCTTCTTTCTGAAAAAAACCGACTGCAATGATAGCGATAATCACAAGTATACCTATTACTTTTTTTAACATGTCTATGGTCACTCCCAACTTAGGTGATGTCAGGAGCCAAAACCTCCGTCATCTAAATTAGTATAACTGGTGCCATTTCAGCGGTTCAACTGAAAACCAGGTTGAGAACACAATTCTTTTTTACTTCATAAAAAAGGCTGTCCATCTCTCTGTTTTCTGCATTCTTAATAATAGGGAGGGATAGAAATGGTAACCATAAAAAAGGATTTTATACCGGTATCAAATGATAATCGTCCTGGCTATGCGATGACGCCTGCTTATATTACGGTGCATAATACAGCGAATACAGCAAAAGGCGCTGATGCGAAAATGCACTCCAATTTTGTGAAAAACCCGAACACATCCGAAAGCTGGCATTTTACAGTTGACGATTCAGTCATTTATCAGCATCTCCCGATAGATGAAAACGGCTGGCATGCGGGAGACGGTACAAACGGGACAGGAAACCGCAAATCGATCGGGATTGAAATCTGTGAAAATGCTGACGGCGATTTTGAAAAAGCAACATCAAATGCCCAGTGGCTGATCAGAAAGCTGATGAAGGAAAACAATATTCCGTTAAATCGTGTTGTTCCCCACAAAAAATGGTCCGGGAAAGAATGTCCGCGGAAACTCTTGGACCACTGGAACTCTTTTCTAAACGGAATTTCTTCCTCGGATACACCTCCAAAAGAAACTTCACCATCATATCCTCTGCCGTCTGGGGTTATAAAGCTCACTTCGCCTTATCGAAAGGGCACAAACATTCTCCAGCTGCAAAAGGCTTTAGCTGCACTTCACTTTTACCCTGATAAGGGAGCCAAAAACAATGGCATAGATGGAGTTTACGGACCGAAAACAGCGAATGCCGTCAAGCGTTTTCAACTCATGAACGGATTAACTGCAGACGGGATTTATGGGCCAAAAACAAAGGCCAAGCTTAAATCGAAGTTAAAGTAAATGCAGGATTTAACGGATAACCTGTTTCCAGTGCGGATTCAGGTTATTTTCTTTTCTTTGGTTTGTGTGTTTTTCAGATTGGAAAGAAGGGAATTTTAAAAAATCATCAGCTGCGCCGCAATGAAAGCAGAATGATATTCACTGAGGGGGACACGTTAACTATAGGAAAAAACAGTGATAGCGAAAAACTCTTCATTGAACGAAGAGAAACAGAGGTATAACATTAAAGTGAGGCTTTTGGGGGTGTAAAGATGAAACATTTTATCATCCTTTTCCTTCTGCTGTTCGTTACAGCAGGATGCGAGGGAAGGGGATACGAAGACGTTGTAGCATTTGGTGACAGTAATACGCGTGGCTCAAATTGGGATTATCGCGATTATCCAAAAGCACAGCAGTGGGTCAATATATTAAAAACAGCTGAGCGCGGTAACCTTGATATACTCAATGCGGGAATCGGCGGACAGACGACAGAGGATGCCCGTCTCCGATTTCAGACAGATGTGCTGGATCAAAAACCGAAGTATTTGTTTATTATGTTCGGCACCAATGACGCTGCCATACTGACTGAAGGGAAACCGAGAGTGTCGAAGCAGCGTTTTAGAGAAAATCTGGTTTATTTTATTGAAGAAAGCAGAAAACACGGGATCAAGCCTATCTTAATGACGTGTATCCCAATTATAGAAGGTAATGGGAAGCATCATCTGTTTTACTATTCCAGATACCAAGCAGCTGCTTTTGAACCAAAAGGCGGAGCAAGGAAATGGCACAACTCATATAACGATATTACAAGAGATGTGTCGAAGCGCCTGGATGTCCCTCTTGTAGATAACTGGAAGCATTTTATAGAAGCAGACGGCGGAAAAGCAACTGATGAAGCGCTTATCCAATCTGGTTTAATAGATCCTTCTGGAAATCATATGACACCTAAAGGGGCAAGGATCGTATATGAAGGAATACAAGATGGGCAGATCCTGCAGCGTTGAGCCGGACAACCGCCTAGTCCGATTTATTTCTCCTACATAGGCTGTTATAAAACCTTATTAAGGAGGCGCTTCACATGTATGGCGCAGGCAGAGCATATGGATACGCTTTTATTGTTGTTTTAGTTGTTGTTCTCCTGGTTGTGGGCGGGATATACTGGTTAGCATAATAACCGGCCCTTTAAAACACCTCTTTTTAGGGGTGTTTTTTGCTGAAAATAGTAGTAAAGCGCGCAGCCAAAGTGATATAATATCAGTCATCTGAGTAAAAAAAGGAAATACGCCCGGAAAAAATAGACAAATTCCTATTAAGAAGATACGGAAATAATATGTCCGAGCGATCTTCTTTTTATTTCGTTTTCAATTAACTCGATAAAGTCACGGTTTAAATTCATTTCGGTGGCTTTGAAATAAGATTCTATTAGTAATTCATCAGACAGTTTTCTCATGCTAGGAACCCAATTAATGGGAGAGGCACCTCCTTAAAAGTTGGAATCATTCATGATTTTAACGCATACAATGATAAGTTGCGTTCATCTGAGGTTGAAGTTATCTTTAATCTACCATGAAATGCATATAAGAACAATCGTTCTGTTATCCACACCAAAAAGTGGATAACTTGTGAGTATCGTGTTTATAATTTGTCTAAAGAGTGATGTAATAAGAGTGGATAGTGTGTGTAAATTTATCCACACCTGGTGAAGAAACCCAATTTTTGTCGAAATTTTTTTGCTCAGTTTTTCTTTAGGCGCAAGTTCGATTTTTTTCGACAATCATTTTGAAAGATAGAAAAAGGGAAGGGTGCGGGTTTTGTTAAAAAAGTTTTTTTTACCTGACGAGTTTGTAAAAAATATTTTTCATATTACACCTGAGAAATTAAAGGAACGAAATGTAAAAGGGATTATTACTGACCTGGATAATACGCTTGTTGAATGGGACAGACCGAATGCGACGCCGCGATTGATCGAGTGGTTTGAAGAAATGAAGGAACACGGCATTAAAGTGACAATTGTCTCTAATAATAACGAAAGAAGAGTGAAACTTTTCTCAGAACCGCTTGGAATCCCATTCATCTATAAAGCAAGAAAACCGATGGGTAAAGCCTTTAATAGAGCGGTGCGCAATATGGAGCTGAAAAAAGAGGACTGCGTTGTCATCGGAGACCAGCTGCTGACCGATGTACTCGGGGGAAACCGAAACGGCTACCATACGATTTTGGTCGTGCCAGTCGCTTCCTCTGACGGATTCATTACGCGCTTTAACCGCCAGGTCGAACGCAGAATACTGAGTGCTCTCAAACGAAAAGGGCACATTCAGTGGGAGGAGTAAGAAATGGAAAAGGTTGTTTGTATCGGGTGCGGAGTTACGATCCAAACCGAGGACAAAACAGGTTTGGGGTACGCGCCGCCTGCATCGCTTACGAAAGAAAATGTGATTTGCCAGCGTTGCTTCAGACTGAAAAACTATAATGAAATACAAGATGTCTCCTTAACTGATGATGATTTTTTGAACATTCTTCACGGTATTGGAGAAACGGACTCTCTTGTCGTAAAAATTGTTGATATTTTTGATTTTAACGGCAGCTGGATTAATGGGCTGCAGCGCTTGGTGGGGGGAAACCCTATCTTATTAGTTGGCAATAAAGCGGATATTTTGCCTAAGTCACTGAAAAGAGAGCGTCTGATCCAATGGATGAAGCGTGAAGCGAAAGAGCTTGGCTTAAAACCGGTTGACGTATTTTTGGTCAGTGCGGGACGCGGCCAGGGAATAAGAGAAGTAATTGACGCGATTGAGCATTACCGCAACGGAAAAGACGTCTATGTTGTCGGATGTACAAATGTAGGAAAGTCAACCTTTATTAACCGGATTATTAAAGAAGTGTCAGGTGAAGAAGATATTATTACAACATCCCAATTTCCTGGCACAACCCTTGATGCGATTGAAATCCCGCTGGATGACGGTTCATCGCTTTATGATACACCGGGAATTATCAACAACCATCAAATGGCGCATTATGTCAATAAAAAGGATCTGAAAATATTATCTCCTAAAAAGGAGCTGAAGCCTCGCACATTCCAGCTTAATGATCAGCAAACACTGTATTTTGGCGGACTTGCAAGGTTTGATTATGTGTCTGGGGAAAGATCTCCTTTTATTTGCTATATGCCGAATGAGCTGATGATTCATAGAACAAAACTTGAAAATGCAGACGCGCTTTATGAAAAGCATGCAGGGGAATTGCTCACACCTCCGGGTAAAGATGAAATGGATGAGTTTCCGGAATTGGTCGCCCATACGTTTACGATAAAAGACAAAAAGACAGATATCGTTTTCTCTGGGTTAGGCTGGGTTACTGTCCATGACGCCGATAAAAAGGTAACTGCATACGCGCCAAAAGGCGTTCATGTATTTGTTCGGCGTTCATTAATTTAAGAAAAGGGGAGAGGAGTATGAAAAAGCTGTACGGGGTTATCGGAAATCCGATTGGCCATTCTATGTCACCTGATATTCATAACGCATCATTGAAAGACCTCGGGCTTGACGGACATTATCATGCCTTCAAGGTAGAAGAGGATGATCTGGAGGATGCGGTAAAAGGAATAAGAGCTCTAGGCGTACAAGGAATCAATGTGACTGTTCCGCACAAGGTTTCCATTATGGATTATCTGGATCATATTGATGAGAGTGCAAAAGTGATCGGTGCCGTAAACACGGTCAGAATAGAGGGAGATAAGCTTGTCGGATACAATACCGATGGGGAAGGCTTCGTGAAGTCATTAATGAAGGTATTAGACAAGCCCATCTCTGAACTGTCATTCTTAATGATCGGCGCTGGCGGAGCGGCGAGAGCCATTTTTACAACAATTGTCCGAAATACCCCGAAAAAATTTGACATTTGCAACCGGACGTTAGAAAAAGCAAAGCGGCTTACAGAAGCTACTCCCTCGTTTCACAATAAAGAAGTATTAAGCATAAAAGAAGCAGAAGAACGTCTTGAGCAGTATGATGTTATCATCCATACAACGTCTGTGGGCATGTATCCGAACGTGGATGATGTGCCGCTTTCATTACAGCGTGCCGCGAGCAGTGCCGTCGTATGTGATATCGTGTATAATCCAATACAGACGGCCCTTTTAAAGGAAGCAAGCCAAAAAGGCTTGAAAACACTCGACGGTGTGGGCATGTTTGTTGAACAGGCAGCATTGTCTTTCCAATTGTGGACTGGACAAGAGCCTGATATTGAAAAAATGAGATCCATTGTAATAGGAAAATTAGGAGGAACAGAATGTTAACAGGTAAACAAAAACGTTTTTTGCGTTCTAAAGCGCATCATTTAACGCCGATTTTTCAAGTAGGTAAAGGCGGAGTAAACGACAACATGATTAAACAAATTGCTGAGGCGCTTGAAGCGAGAGAGCTGATTAAAGTCAGCGTGCTTCAGAATTGCGAAGAGGATAAAAACGATGTAGCGGAAGCTCTTGTAAAAGGAAGCCGCTCTCAATTGGTGCAGACAATCGGCAATACGATTGTGTTATATAAGGAATCAAAGGAAAATAAACAAATCGAGCTTCCTTAAAGGTGGTTGAAATGAAGAAAATCGGAATTTTCGGAGGCACGTTTGACCCTCCGCATAATGGTCACCTCTTAATGGCGAATGAGGTGCTGTACCAGGCGGGGCTTGATGAAATTTGGTTTATGCCTAATCAAATTCCGCCGCATAAACAGAACGAAGACTATACCGACAGCTTTCATCGCGTGGAAATGCTAAAGCTTGCAATTCAATCTAATCCGTCCTTTAAGCTGGAGCTTGTTGAAATGGAAAGAGAAGGACCGTCATATACCTTTGATACCGTTTCTTTACTGAAGCAGCGTTATCCAAATGATCAGCTGTTCTTTATTATCGGCGCTGATATGATTGAATATTTGCCGAAATGGTATAAGCTGGACGAGCTGCTGAACCTCATTCAATTTATTGGAGTAAAGCGCCCCGGTTTTCATGTTGAAACCCCTTATCCGCTTCTCTTTGCAGACGTTCCGGAATTTGAGGTATCATCAACTATGATAAGGGAACGGTTTAAAAGCAAGAAGCCCACTGACTACTTAATCCCTGATAAAGTGAAGAAGTATGTAGAGGAGAATGGTTTATATGAATCGTGAGGAGGCACTTGCATGCGTGAAGCAGCAATTGACCGAACACCGATATATCCATACGGTTGGCGTGATGAACACGGCGATCGAACTTGCGGAGCGTTTTGGAGCCGATTCTAAAAAAGCGGAAACAGCGGCAATCTTTCATGATTACGCCAAATTCCGCCCGAAAGAAGAAATGAAACAAATTATTGCGCGAGAAAAAATGCCTGCGCATTTATTGGATCATAATCCGGAGCTCTGGCACGCTCCGGTCGGCGCTTATTTGGTCCAAAGAGAGGCAGGGGTTCAAGATGAAGACATTCTTGACGCCATTAGGTATCATACCTCAGGGCGCCCCGGCATGACACTTTTAGAAAAAGTCATTTACGTTGCCGATTACATTGAGCCAAATCGGGCATTTCCCGGTGTCGATGAGGTGCGTAATCTTGCTGAGACAGATTTGAATCAAGCGCTGATTCAGTCCATTAAAAATACAATGGTTTTTCTTATGAAAAAAAATCAACCGGTTTTTCCAGACACATTTTTAACATATAACTGGCTTGTGTCTGGCAGCTGAACAGGAGGAATTTGTGAATGAACCAAAAGTCCATTTTAAAGATCGCAGCTGCGGCTTGCGACGATAAACGGGCAGAGGATATTTTAGCACTGGATATGGAAGGTATTTCTCTGGTTGCTGATTATTTTCTGATCTGTCACGGAAATTCAGATAAACAGGTACAGGCGATTGCCCGTGAAATCAAGGATCAAGCTGATGAAAACGGCATTCAAGTCAAAAAGATGGAAGGCTTTGATGAAGCAAGATGGGTTCTCGTTGATCTAGGCGATGTAATTGTCCATGTCTTCCACAAGGATGAAAGAAGCTACTACAACCTTGAAAAGCTGTGGGGAGACGCTCCGCTCGCAGATCTTGACTTTGGAATGAATCAATGATTTATCAAGGCTTTGCAAGCGTGTATGACGAGTTAATGTCACACGCGCCTTACGATCAATGGACAAAATGGATTGAAGCATCTCTCCCGGAAAAAGGCCGTATTCTCGATCTGGCATGCGGCACGGGGGAAATCTCCATCCGGCTTGCCGAAAAAGGCTTCGAGGTTACAGGCATCGATCTCAGCGAAGAGATGCTTTCTTTCGCCCAGCAAAAGGTATCGAGTAGCCAGCCTATTTTATTTCTTCAGCAGGATATGAGAGAGATTACCGGCTTTGACGGTCAGTTTGACGCTGTTGTGATATGCTGTGACTCATTAAATTATTTAAAAACAAAAAATGATGTGATCGAAACCTTTAACAGTGTTTTTCGGGTATTAAAGCCTGAAGGCATTCTGCTGTTTGATGTTCATTCATCTTTTAAAATTGCGGAAGTCTTTCCGGATAGCACATTTGCTGACCAGGACGAAGATATCAGCTATATTTGGCAGAGCTTTGCCGGAAGTGACGAGCTTTCTGTCATTCATGATATGTCGTTTTTTGTGTGGAACGGAGAAGCGTATGATCGTTTTGATGAGACACACGAGCAAAGAACGTTCCCGGTGGAAGAATACGAAGAAATGCTTAAGAGCTGCGGCTTTCAGCTCCATCGCGTGACAGCTGATTTTACGGATACCGAGCCATCAGCACAATCAGAACGCCTCTTTTTCAAGGCGCAGAAATCAAAAACCATCGTTTCTTAAAACGATGGTTTTTTAAAATGCTTTTTTATGCTTTTGCAGTACAGACGAAAATATGACATACTCGTCTACACATGAAACTGCTTTTTCACTGCAGAAATATCCTCCTCGTACTTCATATGAGTATTTTGAAATACCCGGTGAAACATATCCTGCACACCGCTTTCCAGCGCTTTAATGCCTTCTCCTGTTACACCGCCTTTAACGCAAACCTTTTCCTGTAATGCAGGCAGGGTATACAATTCGGTTTCTAACAGTTTTCCCATTCCGACAAGCATTTCCTTACACATCAAAATCGCGTCCTGTTTAGATACTGATGTTTCCGTGACAGCTGCATCTATAAACCGCTGAATCAGATAGCTCATAAAAGCGGGGCCGCAGCTTACGATGTCTGATGCAACCCTTGTGATGTCACTTTCAATTTGCAGCGGATGAGAGATATGCTGCATCAGCTCATTGATTTTCGCTTTTGCAGATTCGCCGCAGCTTGTGCCGAACGTGACGAGAGAAACACCTGCCAGCGCTCTGTTCGTAATACTTGGGATCACTCGCGCCACTTGACACGGCACATATTGTTCGAGCTGTTCGGTTTGAACGGGGCTTGTAATTGAAATGAGAATATGATCTTTTCTTAAATAAGGTAGCGCTCTTGCCAGTAAAGGATATATATCCAGCGGCTTAACACAAATAAAAATCATCTCGTTTTCAGAAACGAGCTTTTCGAGACTTTCGGTAACGTTGATGCTGTTGTAGCGGTTTTTTATGTGCAACGCTTTTTCAATTGTGCGGTTTGTGATTGTCATGTTTGAGGGATCGGCCGCTTTTGATTCAATAAATGATTCGATAAGGATCGTACCCATATTTCCTGTGCCGATAAAGCCTATCTTCAATGGTTTCCCCTCCTTTGAGCTATTATCCTCTAAACCATATGTGTTATGAAAATAAAATATGACGAAAGCGGGGAACATGCACGATGAATTGGTTGAATCAGCATAAGAAAGCAATTGTTTTAGCGGCTTCTGCGGCTGTTTTCACAGCGATTATGATCTTTCTGGCCACAGGGAAAAATAAAGAGCCGGTGAAGCAAGCTGTACCAACAGAGGCAGAAAATACAGTGGTAAAGCAGGAAGCAAACAACGACGAGTCAAGCGAAACAATTGTGATAGACATCAAAGGTGCTGTTCAGCATCCAGGCGTTTATGAAATGCGTACAGGGGACAGAGTATCTCAGGCAATTGAGAAAGCAGGCGGGACCAAAGAACAAGCAGACGAAGCGCAAGTAAATTTGGCGGAGATTCTGCAGGACGGGACAGTGGTGTACATCCCGAAAAAGGGAGAGGAAACAGCAGTACAGCAAGGCGACGGAGGGTCTGTCCAAAGCGATGGAGGGAAGGGAGCGCTGGTGAATATCAATACAGCAACCTTAGAGGAGTTACAAGGCATCTCAGGGGTGGGGCCATCCAAAGCTGAAGCTATTATTGCATACCGGGAAGAAAACGGGCGTTTCCAAACAATTGAAGAAATCACTAAGGTTTCAGGAATAGGTGAAAAGTCATTTGAGAAAATAAAGTCTTCCATTACAGTAAAGTGATTTGACGGTCATGCATTATGATAGGTAAACTATAGGTCAGGCAACACAACATTTGGAGGGAACAACGTGGAACGAATTTCATGGAATCAATACTTTATGGCTCAAAGCCATTTATTGGCGCTGCGCAGCACATGTCCGAGATTATCTGTCGGCGCTACTATAGTCAGAGACAAACGCATGATAGCAGGAGGCTACAACGGGTCAATCGCGGGCGGTGTACATTGTGCAGATGAAGGATGCTTAATGATAGATGATCATTGCGCAAGAACGATTCACGCTGAAATGAATGCGATTCTTCAATGCTCTAAGTTTGGGGTGCCGACTGATGGAGCGGAGATTTATGTGACGCATTATCCGTGCATTCAATGCTGCAAATCTATTATTCAAGCTGGTATCAAAACGGTTTATTATGCTGAGGATTACAAAACACATCCGTATGCGCAGGAATTATTTGAACAGGCGGGTGTAACTGTTGAACAGGTTGAACTCGATGAAATGATCGTTGATCTGAAAAACAGAGAAAAGCTTTCATTTGTAGCGGGTCTTATAGGGAAATTGGCCGATGCCGGTTTAGCGGAGGAAGAATTGAAAAAGATACATGAACAGGCGAATATACTTTTCACGAGCTACGTGTGATGAATGCGTAATTCGCGTTTGTTATTGCCTATGGCGGCAGCTTCGGCAACGGTTGGAATTACTGCCGCCGCTTATTTCCCCGCTATTTTTCTTTTCATCCTCTTTCTCCTCATCATGTTAATCAAAACGAGGCACGCTTTTCTTATTATTGTTTGTTTCTTCTCTTTTATATTGTTTTTTGTACTGTATGCAGTCACAGATTCTCAGAATGTCTCTTCCTATCGGCAGGGAACCTATCAATTCAAGGCAGTGATTGACACTATTCCCAAAATTGACGGCGACCGTATGTCTATGATGGTTAAGACACCTGATAAGGAAAAATGGGCTGCTGCGTATCGCATTCAGTCTGCTGGTGAAAAAGAACAGCTGTTATACATAGAACCAGGAATGTCATGTGAGTTGACTGGTACATTGGAAGAACCGAATCACGCAACTGTGCCGGGTGCATTTGATTATAACGAGTATCTTTATCGGCAGCATATTCATTGGAACTACTCTGTCACGTCTATCCAAAACTGCAGCGAACCTGAAAATTTTAAGTACAAGGTGCTCAGCTTGAGAAAACATATCATATCATTCACAAACAGCCTTCTGCCTCCTGATTCGGCAGGAATTGTACAGGCACTTACAGTCGGTGACAGATTTTATGTGGAGGACGAAGTGCTTACCGCGTATCAAAAGCTTGGTGTTGTCCATCTCTTGGCGATATCAGGACTCCACGTGGGGATTTTGACAGCAGGTTTGTTTTATATCATAATCCGTCTTGGTATAACTAGAGAAAAGGCGTCAATTCTGTTGCTGTTATTTCTGCCGCTCTATGTGATGTTGACCGGCGCTGCTCCTTCAGTGCTACGCGCCGCTCTCATGTCGGGTGTTTACTTAGCTGGAAGCCTTGTCAAATGGCGTGTCCACTCTGCAACTGCAATTTGTCTTTCATACATCGTCCTTCTGCTCTTCAATCCTTATCATCTCTTTGAAGCCGGTTTTCAGCTATCGTTCGCCGTCAGTTTTTCTTTAATTCTATCCTCTTCTATTTTTCATCAGGTTAAAACCTCCTTGGGGCAGCTGACAATTGTATCACTCATCGCTCAGCTGGGCTCGCTTCCGATTCTCCTATATCATTTTCATCAGTTTTCTATCATCAGCGTACCGATGAATATGTTGATGGTACCATTTTATACCTTCTGTATTTTGCCGGGAGCTGTAGCAGGTGTTCTTCTATTAAGTCTTTCCGCTTCGTTTGGGAGATTGTTTTTCAGCTGGTTTGATTTATTGATAAGCTGGACCAATAGGCTAATCACAAACATTGCAGATGTTGAAGTGTTCACGATTATGATCGCACATCCTGCACCTGTTTTGCTTTTTTTATTCACGGTCACGATCATCCTATTGCTTATGGCGATTGAAAAACGCTCCTTGTCGCAGTTGATGGTAACCGGAGGCATTTGCTGCACGGTGATGTTTCTGCTCTTTATATATCCGTGTCTTAGTTCCGAAGGAGAAGTGGATATGATAGATATTGGACAGGGTGACAGCATGTTTGTAGGTGCTCCGCATCAGCGGGGTCGTGTCTTAATTGATACCGGCGGCACTTTGTCTTACTCGTCAGAGCCTTGGCGCGAAAAACAGCATCCGTTTTCACTGGGGGAAAAGGTGCTGATTCCGTTTTTAACTGCTAAGGGAATCAAGCAGCTTGACGCTTTAATTCTGACGCACGCTGACCAAGATCATATCGGAGAGGCGGAGATTCTGCTGAAGCATCATAAAGTAAAGCGCCTCGTGATTCCGAAAGGGTTCGTTTCTGAACCTAAAGATGAGAAAGTGCTGCAGACAGCCAGAGAAGAGGGAGTGACAATTGAAGAGGTGAAGCGAGGCGATGTATTGCAAATAAAGGATTTGCAGTTCCATGTACTGTCACCTGAAGCACCTGATCCGGCAAGCCAAAATAATTCATCTCTCGTTCTTTGGATGGAGACGGGCGATATGAGCTGGATCTTGACGGGTGATCTGGAGAAAGAAGGGGAACAAGAGGTGATGAACGTGTTTCCGAATATAAAAGCAGATGTGTTAAAGGTGGGGCACCATGGGAGCAAAGGCTCTACCGGTGAAGAATTCATCAAACAGCTTCAGCCGAAAACGGCCATTATCTCAGCCGGGAAAAACAATCGGTACCATCATCCTCATCAAGAAGTTCTGCAACTATTACAGAGACATTCTATCCGCGTGCTGCGAACAGATCAAAACGGAACGATCCAATATAGATACAAAAACAGAGTTGGAACCTTTTCTGTCTATCCTCCATATGATACATCAGATATAACAGAGACGAACTAAAAAAGACTGCCGAGAAATCAGCAGCCCGGGCAGTCGCTGTTATGAACCAACTAGGTGAATAACCGTTGCCATGACAAACAAGAAGGCGAAAAATCCGAAGGACACAACAAAACCAACAGCTGAATCTACAGCATCATTTCGTTTGCTTTGAACGTTTTTTTCAAAATCATTCAACTTTATCCCTCCTGACTGACTTAAGTATAATGGAATTGTTTTGAAAAATCTAGAAGCTAAGGTAACGTTTTCTGTTCTGGTGATTATCGCCTTTTTACAAGCTGTCCCGGGGGCTTGCGAACAGGCGTTTAATATAAATGGGGAAGCAGCAGTCAGGCTTCCTCTTTACTATTTTGCAAACTCAATTTAGGATAGAAGGGGATGATGAAAGAGAGGAAGTCGTACAACAATGGTATTTGATGTGTGGAAAAGCCTGAAAAAAGGAGATGTCCATCCAGTTTATTGTTTATACGGAAAAGAGACATATCTGCTGCAAGAAACCGTCAGCAGGATCAGACAGACGGTCGTTGATCAGGAGACAAAGGATTTCAATCTATCCGTTTTTGATCTGGAAGAGGACCCGCTGGATCAAGCGATTGCAGATGCTGAAACGTTTCCGTTTATGGGAGAGCGGCGTCTTGTCATTGTGAAAAATCCATATTTTTTAACAGGTGAAAAGAAAAAAGAAAAAATTGAGCACAACGTCAGTGCGCTTGAATCATATATACAATCACCTGCGCCTTACACAGTCTTTGTCCTGCTTGCTCCGTATGAAAAGCTTGATGAGCGGAAAAAGCTGACGAAAGCGTTAAAGAAGCACGCGTTTATGATGGAGGCGAAGGAATTAAACGCAAAGGAAACGACGGACTTTACTGTCAACCTTGCAAAAACAGAGCAGAAAACAATCGGCACGGAAGCGGCGGAGCATTTGGTTCTGCTTGTGAATGGACATCTGTCATCGATTTTTCAGGAGATTCAAAAGCTCTGCACGTTTATTGGAGATCGTGAAGAAATTACGCTGGATGATGTGAAAATGCTTGTTGCTAGAAGCCTTGAACAAAATATTTTTGAGCTGATCAATAAAATCGTCAACCGAAAACGAACTGAGAGTCTGCAAATTTTTTATGATTTGCTTAAACAAAATGAAGAACCGATTAAAATTATGGCGCTTATTTCGAACCAGTTCCGGCTGATTCTGCAGACAAAGTACTTCGCGGAACAGGGATACGGACAAAAACAAATCGCTTCTAATCTAAAAGTTCACCCATTTCGGGTAAAGCTGGCGATGGATCAAGCAAGGCTTTTTTCAGAGGAGGAGCTCCATTCAATTATTGAACAGCTTGCCGTCATGGACTATGAGATGAAAACCGGGAAAAAGGACAAGCAGCTTCTGCTCGAACTGTTCCTTTTACAGCTGTTAAAAAGAAATGAAAAAAACGATCCCCATTATTGAGGATCGTTTTTATATTATGCAGAAAGTCCGTTCACTTTTTTCGCTAGTCTTGATTTGTATCGAGCTGCGGTATTTTTGTGTACAAGACCTGTTTTCACTGCTTTATCAATACGTTTAGCTGCTTCAGTAAGAGCAGTTTTCGCTTTGTCAGCTTCGTTGTTGGCAACAGAAGCTTCAACTTGTTTGATTGCAGTACGCATAGCAGATTTGATTGTCGCGTTATGAACGCGGCGTTCGTTGTTTGTTTTTGTACGTTTAATCGCTGATTTAATGTTTGGCATGTGTTTCACCTCCTAAGATACAACCTGTAGCACAGTGTCTTAAGGTTAAATCTTCTTCACAATAGAACAAATTGTATTCTATCAAACACACCTTTAGATTGCAATATAAATGTAAAGTATTTTTCATTGAAGGTTCTCTTTTTAGCATGATTCATTCAGCAAATGGCAACAATATAGGTACTTAATGTGAAGGAGGCCCCTGTATGAAAAAGAGTGAGCTGGATGTGAATCAGTATTTGATACGGACCGATTTGGCAGTGGAAACGAAGGAAGCAATGGCCAATCAGCAGGCTGTGCCGACAAAAGAAATTAAAGGCTTCATTGAAAAAGAGCGTGATCACGGCGGCATTAAAATCCGCACAGTTGATGTTACAAAGGAAGGCGCAGAGCTTTCGGGAAAAAAAGAAGGGCGCTATTTAACGCTTGAAGCACAGGGAATCAGGGAGAATGATTCGGAAATGCAGGAGAAGGTCTCTGCTGTCTTTGCGGAGGAATTCTCAGCTTTTCTTGAAAACCTTAATATCTCAAAAGATGCGAGCTGTTTGATCGTTGGGCTCGGCAACTGGAACGTGACACCTGATGCGCTTGGACCGATGGCAGTAGAAAATCTGTTGGTAACAAGGCACTTGTTTAAGCTTCAGCCGGAAAACGTACAGGAGGGTTACAGGCCTGTCAGTGCATTTGCACCGGGTGTAATGGGGATAACAGGAATCGAAACAAGTGACATTATTAAAGGTGTGATTGAGCAATCGAAGCCTGATTTTGTCATAGCCATTGATGCGTTGGCGGCGCGGGCGGTGGAAAGGGTCAACACAACCATTCAAATATCGGATACAGGCATTCACCCGGGATCTGGAGTGGGGAATAAACGAAAAGATTTAAGCAAAGACACGCTTGGTGTTCCGGTGATTGCTATCGGTGTTCCGACAGTAGTTGATGCCGTGACAATTGCCAGCGACACGGTGGACTACATATTAAAACATTTTGGCAGAGAAATGAAGGATAACAGGCCATCAAGATCGCTTGTTCCGGCAGGCATGACGTTTGGGAAAAAGAAAGTGCTCACTGAAGAAGATCTTCCCGATCAAAAGCAGCGCCAATCGTTCCTAGGGATTGTCGGAACCCTTCAAGAAGATGAAAAACGGCAGCTCATTCACGAGGTGCTTTCGCCTTTAGGGCACAACTTAATGGTTACGCCGAAGGAAGTCGATTCATTTATCGACGATATGGCAAATGTTTTAGCGAACGGATTAAACACAGCGCTTCATGAAAAAGTGTCACAAGAAAACAAAGGCTCCTACAATCACTAAACAGTTCTACTTCCTCTAGCTTGTTCATAGAGTAATTACTAGACAAGCGCTGGAGGGATTCAATGAGAAATAAACGCAGAAACAGACAGATTGTTGTTGCGGTAAATGGAGGGAAAGCGGTAAAAGCCATTTTTCTATTTATCGTAAGCCTTATCGTGATTTTTGTTCTATCCGGTGTGCTGACGTCTCTCCGGCCGGAACTTAGGCCGTCGTCTGACTCTTTTTATGGGATTGCTGAAGAATTGCCGGGTGACGTATTTGCACATTTGCTGCGGATGGAAAACCATTATTTCGCTTCTGACCTCTCTCAAACCGACAGCTCATTTCATCTTTCTCGTCTTTCTTTAAAGCTGGCGACGAGCATTAACCTCGAAGATCCGCGGAGCTTTCTCGGTCGGGAGCTGCCAGGGTTTGCACAATTTGATACCGAGATTTTGTTAGCTGGACAAGGAACCGATTATACGAATATGCCTGCGGAATCGCCGCCGCCGTCTAAGGTGATGGAGGAAGAAAGGGAAGCGAATTTGGCAGAGATTGAAAAACAGCAAACGCAATCAGATAATGCACAAAAAGATCCGCCCAAACAAACAACAGGTGATAAAAAGGTCGTGTTTATCTATCACACGCACAATACCGAATCATATCTCCCTCTATTAAAAGGCGAGACCGATCCTGACATGGCGCGCCATTCTAAAGCCAACGTCACGCTTGTAGGAGATATGTTCGGACAAGCGCTTGAATCCCAGGGAATCGGAGCCACAGTGAATAAAACCGATATACAGTCAAAATTGAATAAAAAAGGCTTAAACTATGCCAGGTCCTATGATGAATCAAGGCCGGTCGTGAAAGACGCCCTCGCTTCAAACAAAAATCTGCAATATATCATTGACATCCACAGAGACTCACGGCGCAAAAAAGACACAACCGCAACGATTAAAGGAAAAAGCTATGCGAGGGTAGCCTTTGTCGTCGGGAAAAAAAGCAAAAACTTCGAAGAAAACTATAAAATTGCGAGTGAGCTTCATAAACTGATGGAGAAAAAATACCCCGGACTTAGCACAGGTGTCTTTTCCAAAGGCTCGCCAGGCGATAATGGTGTTTACAATCAGGATTTAACAGATAGAGCGCTTTTGCTCGAGTTTGGCGGAGTAGATAATAATCTCGAAGAGCTGCAGCGTGCGGCTAACGCGGCCGCGGACGTATTCAGCGAAATGTACTGGGATGCTGAAAAGGTCAACGCAGCGAGCGGGGAGACGAAAAAACAATAAGAAATAGGTGGTTGATTTGATTGCATACTTTGGAAAATGCTTACTGCTTGTCACGATCATGTTTTTAGGCGTTCTGTTCGGCATGCAGCAGGCAAACAACGGGATGCTGAGTATGAAAGGCTATCATGACCCTTCACTGAAGGGGGCGTTTACGCTCACCGACGGAAAAGATAATGAAAAAGAAGCCTCAATCCTAGGAGAAACAGTCACGGCAAAAGATTTAGAAGAAAAACAAAAAGAGCTGGAAAAGGTGGAGACATTCAATATGTTTTCAAAAGCCGGACAAGCGCTTTCGAACACCATAACCAATACTGCCCAGTCAATGTATGAATGGATACGGGATATGAATCAATAAAGTACGTGAAAGAGAAAAGCAGCCCAGATATGACAGGGAACTTTTCTCTTTCTTGTTTTACATTGAATCTTTACAATCCTATTGATATAATCTAAGCTAGTGTATTTTGCGTTTAATAGTAGGAGTGATAGATTGTGACAGATAAAGAAAAGCGTTTAGAGAGGCAATCGAGAATACGGAATTTCTCTATCATTGCCCATATTGACCACGGAAAATCGACCTTAGCGGATCGTATTTTAGAAAAAACGTCGGCAATCACTCAACGAGAAATGAAAGAACAATTGCTCGATTCTATGGATCTTGAACGTGAGCGGGGCATAACCATTAAATTAAACTCTGTTCAGCTTAAATATAAAGCAAAAGACGGAGAAGAATATATCTTTCATCTAATCGATACGCCGGGACACGTCGACTTCACGTATGAAGTATCCCGAAGCCTTGCTGCCTGCGAGGGAGCGATTCTTGTCGTGGATGCAGCCCAGGGGATTGAAGCGCAGACGCTCGCCAATGTCTACTTAGCGCTTGACAACGATCTTGAAATCCTTCCGGTCATCAATAAAATCGACCTTCCGAGCGCCGAGCCCGAACGTGTGCGCCAAGAGGTAGAAGACGTTATCGGCCTTGACGCATCAGAAGCCGTGCTTGCTTCAGCAAAAGCCGGTATCGGGATTGAGGAGATTTTAGAACAAATCGTAGAAAAGGTGCCAGCTCCGACCGGAGATCCGGAGGCGCCGCTCAAAGCGCTGATCTTCGACTCGCTTTATGACGCCTACCGCGGTGTCGTGGCTTATATCAGAGTCGTTGAAGGAACGGTAAAGCCGGGACAAAAAATCAAAATGATGGCAACCGGCAAAGAATTCGAAGTAACAGAGGTGGGCGTGTTCACGCCGAAAGCAACTCCGACAAATGAACTGACGGTCGGTGATGTAGGCTTCCTGACTGCCTCAATCAAAAATGTCGGTGACACACGTGTCGGTGATACAATAACGAGCGCTGCCAATCCTGCAGAAGAAGCGCTGCCGGGATACCGCAAGCTAAACCCGATGGTGTACTGTGGTTTGTATCCGATTGATACAGCGAAGTATAATGATTTAAGGGAAGCTCTTGAAAAGCTTGAGCTGAATGATTCCTCCCTTCAATATGAAGCGGAAACTTCGCAAGCGCTTGGATTCGGGTTCCGCTGCGGATTTTTAGGCATGCTTCACATGGAGATCATTCAGGAGCGAATTGAGCGTGAGTTCAACATCGACCTGATTACGACAGCGCCAAGCGTTATCTATGACGTGTATATGACAGACGGCGAAAAGGTCGTTGTCGACAACCCGTCCAACATGCCGGATCCTCAAAAGATCGAAAGGGTTGAGGAGCCATACGTAAAAGCGACGATGATGGTGCCGAATGACTATGTCGGCGCTGTAATGGAGCTTTGCCAAGGAAAACGCGGCAATTTTATTGACATGCAGTATTTAGACGCAAACCGTGTCAGCATCATTTATGATATGCCATTAGCGGAAATCGTATATGAGTTTTTTGACCAGCTGAAATCAAGCACTAAAGGCTATGCGTCCTTTGATTATGAACTGATCGGCTACAAACCGTCCAAGCTTGTGAAAATGGACATTATGCTGAATGGTGAAAAAATCGATGCCCTTTCCTTTATCGTGCATCGTGATTACGCATATGAACGCGGAAAAGTGATCGTTGAAAAACTGAAAGAACTCATTCCGCGCCAGCAGTTTGAAGTTCCGGTACAAGCCGCAATCGGCCAGAAAATCGTGGCCCGCTCCACCATAAAAGCAATGCGTAAAAACGTATTGGCTAAATGTTACGGAGGGGACATCTCGCGTAAACGGAAACTTCTTGAAAAACAAAAAGAAGGAAAACGCCGTATGAAGCAGGTCGGCTCAGTTGAAGTGCCGCAAGAAGCATTTATGGCAGTTCTGAAAATGGACGACAGTCCGAAAAAACAATAGAAGCCGCCGCAGTCTTGTACTGCGGCTTCTTTCTGTAAAGAAGGTGAATCCATTTGAAATCAGCTTATATCCATATCCCATTTTGTGAGCATATTTGCCACTACTGCGATTTCAATAAATATTTTATTCAAAGTCAGCCAGTCGACGGGTATTTAAACGCACTCGAACAGGAAATGATAAATACAATAGCAAAAACTGGGCAGCCTGATCTCAAAACAATCTTTATCGGAGGAGGCACGCCAACCTCCCTGTCTGAGGAACAGCTCAAAAAGCTGATGGATATGATCAACCGTGTGCTGAAGCCCTCAAGCGACTTATCGGAATTTGCGGTTGAAGCGAATCCGGACGACTTGTCCGCAGAGAAATTAAAAATATTAAAAGAAGCAGGCGTAAATCGCCTCAGCTTTGGTGTGCAAACGTTCGAAGACGATCTGTTAAAAAAAATCGGCCGAGTGCACAAGCAAAAAGATGTATTCACCTCTTTTGAAAGAGCGCGGGAAATCGGTTTTGAGAATATCAGTCTTGATCTAATGTTCGGGCTTCCGGGGCAAACCCTCAAGCATCTGGAACATTCCATAAACACTGCTTTATCATTGGACGCCGAGCATTATTCCGTTTACTCCCTTATTGTAGAACCGAAAACGGTATTTTATAATTTGATGCAAAAAGGGCGGCTTCATCTTCCGCCGCAGGAGCAGGAAGCTGAAATGTATGAAATGGTGATGAGCCAGATGGAAGCTCACGGCATTCATCAATATGAAATCAGCAACTTTGCTAAGGCAGGCATGGAATCTAAGCACAATCTAACGTATTGGAGCAACGAACAATATTTCGGTTTCGGAGCCGGCGCTCACGGATATATTGGCGGCACACGAACAGTGAACGTCGGACCTGTTAAGCATTACATTGACCTGATAGCTGAAAAGGGTTTTCCGTACAGAGATACACATGAAGTGACAACAGAAGAACAGATTGAGGAAGAAATGTTTTTAGGTTTGAGAAAAACAGCCGGTGTCAGCAAAAAACGATTCGCAGAAAAATACGGCCGCTCCCTGGATGGACTTTTCCCAAGCGTGTTAAAAGACCTCGCTGAAAAAGGGCTGATTCACAATTCGGAGTCTGCCGTTTATTTGACTCATCAAGGGAAATTATTAGGCAATGAAGTTTTTGGCGCTTTTTTGGGTGAGTTATAATTGACATTTTTCTTGTGGTTTGATACTTTTGTTATAGAATTAGCACTCGCTTATTGAGAGTGCTAACAGAGGTGATGATGATGTTAACAAATCGTCAGCTGCTGATCCTACAGGTTATAATCAACGATTTTATTAAATCGGCACAGCCGGTGGGATCAAGAACTCTTTCGAAAAAAGATGAAATCACATTTAGCTCTGCAACAATAAGAAACGAGATGGCTGACTTGGAGGAATTGGGCTTTATTGAAAAAACCCATTCATCCTCAGGGCGTGTTCCGTCAGAAAAAGGGTATCGGTACTATGTTGACCATTTGCTGTCACCCGTCAAACTGACGAAAAGCGACCTGGACCAAATCCACTCGATCTTCAAAGAGAAAATTTTCGAGCTGGAGAAGACAGTTCAAAAATCAGCGCAAATTTTGTCCGATCTGACGAATTACACATCCATCGTACTCGGGCCGAAGCTGAGTGAGAATTACCTTAAACAGATTCAAATCATTCCGATTCAGCCTGATATGGCGGTAGCGATTCTCGTTACCAATACGGGGCATGTGGAAAACAAAACGATTAACTTTCCGACCAAAATGGATCTGTCTGATATTGAAAAACTGGTCAATATACTGAACGACCGTTTAAGCGGCGTTCCAATGGATGAACTGAATGAGCGCATATTTAAAGAAGTTGTCATGTACCTAAGACAGCACATTAAGAACTATGACAATATACTCGACGCGCTTCGTTCAACCTTTCATTCCACAAATCATGTTGAAAAGTTGTTTTTTGGCGGGAAAATCAATATGCTGAACCAGCCTGAGTTCCATGATATCACCCGAGTTCGGTCGCTCCTTTCATTAATTGAGAAAGAACAGGATGTTTTAAAGCTGGTTCAATCCCCGCACACGGGAATTTCGATTAAAATCGGAAAAGAAAACGACTATGAAGAGATGGAAAATTGCAGTCTGATTACGGCTTCTTATTCCGTAGACCAGAAGCAGATCGGCTCAATTGCGATTATCGGCCCGACCCGCATGAATTATTCCAGGGTTGTCAGCCTGCTTCAGCATGTGACTTCGGACTTGTCAAAAGCATTAACAAGTCTGTATGATGAATAAGGGAATTTTGGCAAATTTTATCGAAGGGCAGCACCTGTCCTTCTCCTTACACTTTGAGGGAGGTGAACGCAATGTCAGAAGAAAAACAAACCGTTGAACAAAACGAAACAGAAGAGCAAGAAATCATTGAAGAACAAGCTGCCGCTGATGAACAGCAGGAAGAAACAAATGAAAGCGAACTTCTTCAAAACCAAATTAACGAATTGCAAGGTTTGCTTGAGGAAAAAGAAAACAAACTTTTGCGTGTTCAAGCAGACTTTGAAAACTATAAACGACGCAGCCGTTTAGAGATGGAAGCGTCCCAAAAATACCGTTCTCAAAATATCGTGACTGATTTGCTGCCGGCTCTTGACAGCTTTGAACGAGCGCTTCAGGTTGAAGCCGACAATGAACAGACGAAAAGTTTGCTCCAGGGAATGGAAATGGTCCACCGTCAGCTCGTAGAAGCCTTAAAAAAAGAAGGCGTCGAAGCCATCGAAGCTGTAGGGCAGGAATTTGATCCTAATCTGCACCAAGCTGTTATGCAGGCTGAAGACGAAAACTACGGCTCCAACATTGTTGTTGAGGAAATGCAAAAAGGCTATAAGCTGAAGGATCGCGTCATTCGCCCTTCCATGGTCAAAGTGAATCAATAATTACATAGCAGGAGGTTATTCAAGTGAGTAAAGTTATCGGAATCGACTTAGGAACAACAAACTCATGTGTGGCAGTGCTTGAAGGCGGCGAGCCTAAAGTGATTGCTAACGCTGAAGGAAACCGCACAACGCCATCAGTTGTTGCGTTTAAAAACGGCGAACGTCAAGTAGGGGAAGTGGCTAAACGCCAATCTATTACAAACCCTAACACAATTATGTCAGTCAAACGTCATATGGGTACTGATTATAAAGTTGAAATTGAAGGAAAGGATTACACTCCACAAGAAGTGTCTGCTATCATCCTTCAACACCTTAAATCATACGCTGAAAGCTATCTTGGCGAAACAGTATCAAAAGCAGTTATCACAGTTCCTGCATACTTTAACGATGCTGAGCGTCAAGCAACAAAAGACGCTGGTAAAATTGCAGGTCTTGAAGTAGAACGTATCATCAACGAGCCAACTGCAGCAGCGCTTGCATACGGACTTGATAAAACAGATGAAGATCAAACGATCCTAGTATACGACCTTGGCGGCGGTACATTCGACGTTTCCATCCTTGAGCTTGGCGACGGTGTATTCGAAGTTCGTTCAACTGCCGGCGACAACCGTCTGGGCGGGGACGATTTTGACCAAGTTATCATCGATCATCTTGTGTCTGAATTCAAAAAAGAAAACGGCATTGATTTATCAAAAGACAAAATGGCGCTTCAGCGTTTGAAAGACGCAGCTGAAAAAGCGAAAAAAGATCTTTCCGGCGTATCTTCTACGCAAATTTCTTTACCGTTTATCACAGCTGGAGAAGCAGGACCGCTTCACCTTGAACTTACATTAACTCGCGCTAAATTCGAAGAGCTTTCTTCTCATTTAGTAGAGCGCACAATGGGTCCTGTCCGTCAAGCGCTTCAAGATGCAGGACTTTCTGCAAGCGAAATCGACAAAGTCATCCTTGTCGGCGGATCAACTCGTATCCCTGCCGTACAAGAAGCAATCAAAAAAGAAACTGGAAAAGAAGCGCATAAAGGCGTAAACCCGGATGAAGTTGTAGCGCTTGGTGCTGCGATTCAGGGCGGCGTTATCACAGGTGACGTAAAAGATGTTGTTCTTCTTGACGTTACACCGCTTTCTCTCGGTATCGAAACAATGGGCGGCGTGTTTACAAAACTGATCGACCGCAACACGACGATCCCGACAAGCAAATCTCAAGTGTTCTCAACTGCTGCTGATAACCAAACAGCTGTTGATATCCATGTTCTTCAAGGTGAGCGCCCAATGTCTGCCGACAACAAAACACTCGGCCGCTTCCAGCTTACTGATATCCCGCCAGCACCGCGCGGCGTGCCTCAAATCGAAGTTTCTTTCGATATTGACAAAAACGGTATCGTAAACGTAAGAGCAAAAGACTTAGGCACAGGGAAAGAACAAAACATTACAATTAAATCTTCTTCAGGTCTTTCAGATGAAGAGATCGAACGCATGGTTAAAGAAGCGGAAGAAAATGCTGACGCTGATGCGAAGAAAAAAGAAGAAATCGAAGTCCGCAACGAAGCAGATCAGCTTGTTTTCCAAACTGAGAAAACATTAAAAGATCTTGAAGGCAAAGTGGATGAAGAACAAGTGAAAAAAGCCAACGATGCCAAAGACGCTTTAAAAGCAGCAATTGAGAAAAACGAATTTGAAGAGATCAAAGCGAAAAAAGATGAGCTTCAAACAATCGTTCAAGAGCTTTCTATGAAGCTTTATGAAGAAGCTGCTAAAGCACAGCAAGCTCAAGGCGGAGCAAACGCTGAAGGCAAAGCGGATGACAACGTTGTCGACGCTGAATACGAAGAAGTAAACGACGACCAAAACAAAAAATAAGTTCTTTTTAGTGTCAGCCCCGCTTCCGGAGCTGACCGAAAGAACACATTTCATAATCTGATTCAATGATTAGAAAGTCAAAGTCAGGCATCTCTTGGCTTTGACTTTTTTTCTTGCCCGGGATAAAAGGAATTGAAAAATCATAATTCAAAATGATACAATCTAATTTATGTGAGAAATTCGGGAGAGTGAAGCGAGATGAGTAAGCGTGATTACTATGAAGTGCTGGGAGTAAGTAAGAGCGCTTCAAAGGATGAAATTAAAAAAGCTTATCGGAAGCTGTCAAAAAAATATCATCCTGATATTAACAAAGAAGCCGGATCAGATGAAAAATTTAAAGAGGTAAAAGAAGCGTACGAAACGCTGTCAGATGACCAAAAACGTGCGCATTACGATCAATTTGGTCACACTGACCCTAACCAAGGCTTCGGCGGCGGAGGTTTTGGCGGCGGCGATTTCGGCGGTTTTGGTTTCGATGATATTTTCTCAAGTATTTTCGGCGGAGGCACAAGACGGAGAGATCCAAATGCTCCGCGCCAGGGTGCTGATTTACAGTATACGATGACCCTGTCGTTTGAGGATGCGGCTTTCGGTAAAGAAACAACCATCGAAATTCCCCGCGAGGAAACGTGCGAGACATGTAAAGGCTCAGGTGCGAAACCTGGAACAAATCCAGAAACATGCTCCCACTGCGGAGGCTCCGGCCAGTTAAACGTAGAGCAAAATACACCGTTTGGAAAAGTCGTTAACAGACGGGTCTGCCACCACTGTGAAGGTACAGGCAAAATCATTAAAAACAAATGTGCGGACTGCGGCGGCAAAGGAAAAATCAAAAAACGCAAGAAAATCAATGTGACAATTCCAGCCGGTGTAGATGACGGGCAGCAGCTTCGTCTCTCGGGACAGGGTGAACCAGGAATAAACGGCGGCCCTGCCGGGGATTTATTTGTCGTGTTCCATGTACGCGCACACGAGTTCTTCGAGCGTGACGGCGATGATATTTACTGTGAAATGCCGTTAACGTTTGCTCAGGCTGCTCTTGGAGATGAGGTAGAAGTGCCGACGCTGCATGGAAAAGTGAAATTGAAAATTCCGGCCGGTACACAAACAGGAACGAAATTTAGATTAAGAGGCAAAGGCGTTCAAAATGTCAGAGGCTATGGACAGGGTGACCAGCATATCGTCGTCCGCGTCGTTACGCCGACAAATCTGACTGATAAACAAAAAGACATTATCCGCGAATTTGCCGAAGTCAGCGGAAACCTGCCTGACGAACAGGAAATGAGTTTCTTTGACAAGGTAAAACGCGCGTTTAAAGGCGATTAATTATTGGATGAGGAGTTGGTAGTTTTGAAATGGTCCGAATTAAGCATTCACACAACACATGAAGCGGTCGAACCTATCTCAAATATATTGCATGAAGCTGGTGCAAGTGGGGTTGTGATAGAGGACCCGCTTGATTTAATTAAAGAACGTGAGAATGTGTACGGGGAAATCTACCAGCTCGACCCCAATGATTACCCAGATGAGGGTGTCATTGTCAAAGCATATCTGCCGGTTAACAGTTTTCTGGGCGAAACTGTAGACGGCATTAAAGAAACGATTAATAATCTCCTTCTTTACAATATTGATTTGGGTAGAAACCAGATCACTATTTCTGAAGTAAATGAAGAAGAGTGGGCGACTGCCTGGAAAAAGTATTATCATCCTGTGAAAATTTCTGAAAAGTTTACAATTGTGCCGACGTGGGAGGAATATACGCCGGTCCATACTGATGAACTGATTATTGAAATGGACCCGGGAATGGCTTTCGGCACAGGGACACATCCGACAACCGTACTCTGCATTCAGGCGCTTGAACGCTTTGTGCAAAAGGGTGATAAGGTGATTGATGTCGGCACTGGTTCAGGAATTTTAAGTATTGCGGCTGCAATGCTTGAGGCTGAATCGGTTCATGCCTACGATCTTGATCCCGTGGCTGTAGAAAGTGCACGCCTTAATCTCAAGCTGAACAAAGTCAGCGATATTGCTCAAGTGAAGCAAAACAATTTGTTAGACGGGATTGAAGGGGAACATGATGTGATTGTGGCCAACATTTTGGCTGAAGTCATTCTTCGCTTTACTTCACAAGCGTACAGCCTGTTAAAAGAAGGCGGCCACTTTATTACGTCAGGAATCATCGGGCATAAAAAACAAGAAGTAAAAGAAGCACTGGAACAAGCTGGCTTTACCATTGTAGAAATCCTTTCAATGGAAGATTGGGTCAGCATTATTGCGAAAAAATAACAGTTAGTAGGTGTCACAGCGTATGCAACGATATTTTATCGAGCTCACGAAGCAGCAAATAGAGGAAGCGCCGGCTTTTTCGATTACCGGCGAAGATGTTCATCATATTGTGAACGTGATGAGAATGAATGAGGGAGATCAGATTATCTGCTGCTCTCAAGACGGCTTCGAGGCAAAATGTGAACTTCAATCTGTTTCCAAAGATAAAGTGTCCTGCCTTGTGATAGAATGGACGAATGAAAACAGAGAGCTTCCGATAAAGGTCTATATTGCGAGCGGCCTTCCGAAAGGAGATAAGCTTGAATGGATTATCCAAAAGGGGACTGAGCTCGGAGCTCATGCCTTTATTCCTTTCCAAGCCGCGCGTTCTGTTGTCAAGCTGGATGACAAAAAGGCAAAGAAAAAGCGGGAAAGATGGACGAAAATTGCAAAGGAAGCGGCTGAGCAATCGTACCGTAACGAAGTGCCGCGAGTGATGGATGTCCATTCTTTTCAGCAGCTTCTTCAAAGGATGCAGGATTTCGATAAATGTGTCGTTGCATACGAGGAGTCATCGAAGCAAGGGGAAATAAGCGCATTCAGCGCGATTGTAAGCAGCCTTCCGAAAGGATCATCTCTATTGATCGTATTTGGTCCAGAAGGCGGTTTAACAGAAGCGGAGGTTGAACGGCTCACAAAGCAAGACGGTGTGACGTGCGGCCTTGGACCGAGAATTTTAAGGACAGAAACCGCTCCGCTATACGCGTTGAGCGCGATTTCTTATCAAACAGAGTTATTAAGAGGTGATCAGTAATGGCAACTGTTGCTTTCCATACGCTTGGCTGTAAAGTCAACCATTATGAAACAGAAGCAATCTGGCAGCTTTTCAAAGAAGCGGGCTATGAAAGAAGAGACTTTGAACAAACAGCTGATGTATATGTCATTAATACATGTACGGTTACAAATACGGGAGATAAAAAAAGCCGCCAAGTGATCAGACGCGCCATTCGTCAAAATCCTGACGGTGTCATCTGTGTCACAGGCTGCTACGCGCAAACCTCACCTGCTGAGATTATGGCGATCCCCGGTGTCGACATTGTAGTTGGAACACAGGACCGTGAAAAAATGCTTGGCTACATTGACCAATACCGAGAAGAACGCCAGCCGATTAATGGCGTCAGCAACATCATGAAAGCAAGAGTATATGAAGAGCTTGATGTGCCTGCTTTCACGGATCGCACAAGAGCGTCATTAAAAATACAGGAGGGCTGCAATAATTTCTGCACATTCTGTATCATTCCGTGGGCGCGCGGCCTGCTCCGCTCCCGCGATCCTGAAGAAGTCATTAAACAAGCGCAGCAGCTTGTTGATGCCGGATATAAGGAAATTGTTCTTACGGGTATTCATACAGGCGGCTATGGCGAAGATATGAAAGATTACAACTTCGCGAAGCTTTTGAGCGAATTAGACACCCGTGTGGAAGGCGTGAAACGGATCAGAATTTCTTCAATCGAAGCCAGCCAAATCACTGACGAAGTGATCGAGGTCTTAGACCGCTCAGATAAGATAGTGAATCATTTGCATATTCCTATCCAATCCGGATCAAACACAGTGCTTAAACGAATGAGACGCAAATATACAATGGAATTCTTTGCAGACCGTTTAAATAAATTGAAAAAAGCACTGCCAGGCTTAGCTGTTACTTCTGATGTCATCGTCGGATTCCCTGGAGAAACAGAAGAAGAATTTATGGAAACCTATAACTTTATTAAAGAACATAAATTCTCTGAACTGCATGTTTTCCCTTACAGTAAACGTACAGGAACACCAGCTGCGCGAATGGAAGACCAAGTGGATGAAAACGTGAAAAACGAACGTGTGCACCGCCTGATTGCTCTTTCTGACCAGCTTGCAAAAGAATACGCTTCTCAGTATGAAAATGAAGTGCTTGAGATTATCCCTGAGGAAGCGTTTAAGGAAACAGAAGAAGAAAATATGTTTGTCGGTTACACAGACAATTATATGAAGGTTGTTTTCAAAGGTACGGAAGATATGATCGGCAAAATCGTAAAAGTCAAAATCCTAAAAGCAGGTTATCCTTACAACGAAGGACAGTTTGTCCGTGTGGTTGAGGATGAAATAACTGAACACATGCGTTTGTCTTCTTAACCTAAAAAATCGGTGCATTAAAATGTACCGGTTTTTTATTTAGCCGGGATAAGAAGGTGAATCAAGCGGTAAAACAAGTTTGTAAGCGGAAGAAATAAAAGAGCTGTTACTACATTAAATAAAAGGCTGAAATGAGCAATCCTTTGGGCAGGATCGGGTGATAACTGCTCTACAAAGCCGGTCGCTGCGGTCAGAAAAGGCAATACTAGAGCCACCCCTAGCACGTTAAATACCACATGCGCATACGCTGTCTGTTTCGCCGCATATCCACCGGATACAGCAGCCATGACAGCTGTAATGCATGTCCCGATATTGGATCCGAGTACGACGCTCATCGCCTGTGTCAGTCCGATAATCCCTTCATTCATAAAACTCATCAAAATGCCGATACAGACAGAACTGGAGTGAATGATGGCAGTTAACACCATGCCGATGAGCAAAGCGGACCAGTTTGAATCGTTAACATGGTATAGAACGTCGGCTCCCGTTTTCAGCTTCGTCAGCGGCCCGGCAAGGTGGCTGAATCCGCTGATGCAAAAGAAGATGATGCCCAGTCCGAGGAAGCTTGTTCCCAGCTGTTTCAAAGGATACCTGCCAGTCAGAAAAAACAATAAACCTCCTATTAAAAGAACCCAAATCAAAATATCCATTTTGATAGCAATAAATTCAGTTGTAAAGGTAGACCCAACGTTTGTTCCGAGAATCATCGGTATCGTCCGCTTAAAAGAAAGCACACCCGCACTAACAAAGCCGATGACAATGACCATAAAGGCTGAACTGCTCTGAAGTATCCCCGTAAATACAATGCTGATAAGAAACGCTTTTAATGGATGGTCTGTAAATAAAAGCAAACGATCTTCAATTTTTGAGTACGCCATAGAAATTAAGCCTTTTCGAAGCATGTTCATGCCTGTGAGAAAGAATAATATAAGAGCAGTAAAGCTAATCAGAATTAACATCCTATTCACCAACCCCTTTCTATCATTATATAGACAGGCAGTCGCACTCATGACGGAAAAGTGAACTCACTTAGTTGACCTGACTGATGGCTTATATTATAATGTCAAAGTACATGTTTATATGTGTAACTTAAAGGTAGTCGATTGGTGTATTCGGAGGGAGGGAAAGAGAATGTCAAAAACGGTCGTTAGAAAAAACGAATCGCTTGAAGATGCTCTTCGTCGCTTCAAACGCAGTGTATCAAAGACAGGTACTTTGCAAGAAGCAAGAAAGCGTGAATTTTATGAAAAACCTAGCGTAAAGCGCAAGAAAAAGTCTGAAGCTGCTAGAAAACGCAAATTCTAAAAGAGGGTGGATTTATGAGTCTTCTTGAGCGTCTCAACCAGGATATGAAGCTGTATATGAAAAACCGTGAGAAAGACAAACTGACTGTCGTTCGAATGGTTAAGGCTTCACTTCAAAATGAAGCAATTAAGCTTAAGAAAGACAGTTTGACCGAGGATGAGGAACTCACTGTCCTTTCTCGTGAACTTAAGCAACGTAAAGACTCCCTCCAGGAATTTTCAAACGCTAATCGTTTAGATTTAGTAGATAAAGTTCAAAAAGAGCTGGACATTTTAGAAGTTTATTTACCTGAGCAGCTGTCAGAAGAAGAGCTGCGTACAATCGTAAATGAAACCATCGCGGAGGTCGGTGCGAGCTCAAAAGCGGACATGGGCAAAGTGATGGGGGCAATTATGCCTAAAGTAAAAGGTAAAGCTGACGGAAGTTTAATTAATAAGCTTGTGAGCAGTCAACTGTCTTAAATGGCAAAGAAAAGGACATCTTTCTAAGAGAGATGTCTTTTTTTATACATAAAAAAATGAAACCTTTGATACATTTGTTACGTATGAAGAGAAGGCACTTATTATAAAAGGAAGGAGGGATACACCGCCCTTGCTTCAAATCAAAGGATTCCGTGCTGCTCTTTTGGGTATATTTTTGCTTTCTTTATTAGGCGTACAGCTGAACGCTAAAGCAGAAAAACAAACTGTTTATGTGATTCCGGTTGAAAAAAATGTCGAACAGGGTCTCGTCTCGTTTTTGTCCCGTTCGTTACAAGACGCAAAGGATGCACATGCAGACCATATTATTCTTGATATCAATACCCCGGGGGGATTGGTCAAATCTGCTATTGATATGGCCGATTTGATAACCGATAGCGAGATCCCCGTAACTGCATATGTCAACAAACGCGCGTTGTCTGCTGGTGCATATATTGCACTTCAAGCAGATCACATTTATATGGCGCCTGGCGGAAAAATGGGAGCCGCCGCGATTGTTGATGGCCAAGGCAATGCCGCTGACCAAAAAGCTCAATCACTTTGGCTGGCAGAGATGGAAGATGCCGCAGTGAAAAATAACCGCGATCCAAAATATGCGCTCGCAATGGCTGACCCGGATATAGATGCCAAGGAAGTCGGCGCGCCTAAGGGAGATCTGTTGACACTTAACGCAGACAAGGCAATTGAGGTAGGCTATTCAGAAGGCACTGCTGACAATTTGTCCACGCTCGTAAAGAAGCTTGGGCTCGAAAAGGCGCAGATCAGCTACGCAAAGGAGAGCTTTGCGGAAAAGACAGCAAGATGGCTGACGAATCCGGTCATTGTCCCTATTCTGCTGACAATCGCTTTTTTAGGTCTGACGGTGGAGCTTTTTTCCCCGGGTGTCGGCCTCCCTGGAACGGCTGGACTCATTGCGTTATTGCTGTTCTTTTACGGGCATCTTGCAGCCGGTCTTGCCGGGTATGAGACGGTTCTCCTCTTTATAGCAGGGGTGATTCTCATTCTGCTTGAGATTTTTCTTCCCGGAGGAATCATTGGATTACTGGGCTTGGGAGCGATTATTGCGAGCCTGTTTTTAGCTGCGGGGAGCTTCACTGTCATGGCGGTTTCTCTCTTGATCGCCTCAGCTGTTTCGATTACAGCGTTTATTTTACTGACAAGGGTGTTGGGAAAACGTATGAAATTCTTTAAGAAATTGATATTAAATGATTCTACAAATACGGAGAGCGGCTACGTTTCAAATCAAACGCGAACGGACTTAATGGGAAAAGTGGGTATAACCTTTACACCGCTGCGTCCTTCCGGTACCGTAATTATTGATGATGAACGCCTTGACGTTGTTTCGGAGGGATCGTTTACAGAAAAAGATAAAAAAGTAAAAGTGATTAAAGTAGAAGGCTCACGCATTGTCGTGAGAGAAATTTAAATAGAAACGAGGAGAAGTTATATGGATCCGTCAACACTTATGATTCTGGCAATTGTCGCAGTAGCGATCATTGTTTTGGCAGTATTTTTTACATTTGTGCCTGTAATGCTTTGGATTTCAGCTTTGGCAGCCGGAGTGAAAATCAGCATTTTCACTCTAGTTGGGATGAGGCTTCGCCGCGTCATTCCGAATCGGGTTGTTAACCCGCTGATTAAAGCGCATAAAGCGGGACTTAATGTTGGAACAAACCAGCTTGAAAGCCACTATCTGGCTGGAGGTAATGTTGACAGAGTCGTCAACGCGCTTATCGCCGCTCAGCGAGCTAACATTGAACTCACATTCGAGCGCTGTGCTGCCATTGATCTTGCAGGCCGGGACGTGTTGGAAGCTGTTCAAATGAGCGTTAATCCTAAGGTGATTGAAACACCGTTCATTGCAGGTGTCGCAATGGACGGGATTGAAGTCAAAGCGAAAGCAAGAATCACAGTAAGAGCGAATATCGAGCGCCTCGTCGGGGGAGCAGGGGAAGAAACCATTGTAGCTCGTGTAGGTGAGGGGATCGTTTCTACAATCGGTTCATCTGATAATCATAAAAAAGTGCTTGAAAACCCTGACATGATTTCTCAGACAGTCCTTGGAAAAGGATTGGACTCAGGAACTGCGTTTGAAATTCTCTCAATTGATATTGCAGATGTAGATATCGGCAAAAACATCGGTGCAATTTTACAAACCGATCAGGCCGAGGCTGATAAAAATATCGCGCAGGCAAAAGCGGAAGAACGACGTGCGATGGCTGTCGCTCAAGAACAGGAAATGCGTGCCCGCGTAGAAGAAATGCGCGCGAAAGTGGTAGAAGCCGAGGCGGAAGTGCCGCTTGCGATGGCAGAAGCTTTGCGTGAAGGGAATATTGGCGTCATGGATTACATGAATATCAAGAACATCGATGCTGACACAGAAATGCGTGATTCATTCGGCAAGCTGACGAAAGACCCTTCGGATGAAGACCGCAAATCATAATCTCTCTAAGAAGGGAGAACGCTGATGGAAGATTTACTGACCAATCCGCTTATTATTGCAGCGATCATCGGAATCATTTCTGCGATTTTCGGCAAAAAGAGCAAAGAAGAAAAGCAAAACAGCCAAAAAAGAAAAAAACCTCAACACGTGCAATCTGCTTCTCCTCAAAAGAAGCAGTCAAAAGAAGATGCCCCTGCACCTATCCCTAACCGTATGGAACAGGCAAGACGGGAAGCGGAAGAAAGACGCAGGGAAACAGCAAGAAACCTGAAAGGGCTGGAACGAGATCTTGCTGCTGCCAAACAAAAAACAGTATACACAAAACAAAAAATGCTTCAGGTGAATAAAGACACCGTCGTACAGGGGATCGTTCTAGGAGAGGTGTTCGGGCCTCCACGGGCGAAAAAACCTCACCGCACGATGCGCTCGGCCCGTAAAAATTAAAGTGTTAGAACCTCCTTTCAAATCATACATATGAGATGAAAGGGGGTTCTTTTTGTATGGGGCAAAGAAAGAATCGTATGAAAGCTTGGCTGACAAGAGCATTGGAAATTCCCCCGGACGTTATGATGGATCTGCCGAGGATTACAATGGTTGGCAGACTTCATATCTACATAGAAAACCACAGAGGCCTTTTGCTTTTCAGTGAGAATGAAGTGAGGCTGATGCTGAAGCAGGGCCAGTGCATCATATCTGGTAAAAATTTTGTCATCAAGGCGATTCTTCCGGAAGAGATACTTTTGGAGGGTACGATTGATGTCGTTCGATATGTTGAGTCATAAAGCCGAGGGGGAAATGTTGTGAAAAATAAATGGCTGTCTTTTTTTTCGGGTAAGGTCCAGCTTGAATTGACGGGAAGAGGGATTGAGCGGCTCCTTAATGAATGCACAAGACAGGGGATTCCGGTCTTTCATGTCAAAAAAAAGAAAGAAGCCGTATCGTTATATATACAGCTTCAGGATGTACATGCCTTTCGGCGGGTGAGAAGTAAATTTAAATGTAAAGCCCGATTTATCAATCGGAAGGGATTTCCCTTCCTGTTGCTGAAATCAAAGCTGAATATAGGGTTTACGATCGGTTTTGCGATTTTTTTCATCCTCTTGTTTTTGCTGTCCAATATGGTGTGGAAAATTGATGTGACAGGCGCTAAGCCTGAAACAGAACATCAAATGAGGCAGCATCTTAATGAAATCGGCGTCAAAAAGGGCCGTCTGCAGTTTTTAATGATGTCGCCCGAAAAAATACAGAAATCATTAACCAATGGAATAGACAATATCACTTGGGTCGGAGTTGATCTGAAGGGGACGACCATTCACATGAAAGTTGTGGAGAAAAATGAGCCCGAAAAAGAAAAGTATGTTAGCCCGCGCAATATTGTCGCCAAAAAGAAAGCAACCATTACGAGAATGTTTGTGCAAAAAGGACAGCCCATGGCCGCCATACACGATCATGTTGAAAAGGGGCAGCTGCTTGTTTCGGGACTGATCGGCAGCGAAGACCATCAGCAGGAAGTCGCCTCAAAAGCAGAAATTTACGGAGAAACCTGGTATAGATCAGAAGTGACAGTCCCGCTTGAAACATTATTTAACGTCTATACGGGCAAAGTAAGGACAAAGCACAAGCTTTCTTTTGGTTCTTTGGCAATCCCGATCTGGGGGATGACGTTTAAAAAAGAGGAATTGAAGCATCCAAAAACAGAACAAGAAAAGCATTCGCTTCATTTTCTCGGATTTAAGCTCCCTGTATCCTATGTCAAAGAGCAAACGAGAGAAAGTGAAGAGGCTTTGCGAAAATATACGAAAGAAGAAGCAGTTCAAGAAGGCATTAAATTGGGTAAACAGGATGTAGAGGATAAAATAGGCGAAAACGGCGAGGTGAAAAGTGAAAAAGTTTTGCACCAGACTGTTGAGAATGGTAAAGTAAAGTTGATTATTCTCTACCAAGTTATAGAAGATATCGTTCAAACCACACCTATTGTCAGGGAGACTGAAGAATGACAGAACATTTACTTGCGATGAATCAAAAACTGAAAAACCCGGACGAGGCGCTTTCACTCTTCGGGAACCAAGATTCTTTTTTGAAATTGATGGAGAAAGATCTGAATGTAAATATCATTACGCGCGGCGAGACGATTTATGTTTCAGGCGATGATGAATCGTTTCAGATTGCAGACAGGCTGCTGGGATCGCTCCTCGCTTTAATTCGCAAGGGGATAGAGATCTCTGAACGTGATGTGATTTACGCCATCAAAATGGCAAAGAAGAATGAACTTGAATACTTTGAAAGCATGTATGAAGAAGAAATTACAAAAAACGCAAAAGGCAAATCAATCCGTGTAAAAACAATGGGACAGCGGGAATACGTGGCCGCTATGAAGCGGAATGACCTTGTATTCGGCATTGGTCCGGCGGGAACCGGGAAAACGTACCTGGCTGTCGTAAAAGCAGTCCATGCTTTAAAAAACGGACATATCAAAAAAATCATTTTAACAAGACCTGCTGTGGAAGCCGGTGAAAGCCTCGGTTTTCTCCCAGGTGACCTAAAAGAAAAAGTAGATCCTTATTTGCGCCCGCTGTATGACGCTCTCCATGATGTGCTTGGGGCAGATCATACAGAACGTCTGATGGAAAGAGGCATCATTGAAATTGCTCCGCTCGCATATATGAGGGGACGGACGCTCGATGATGCTTATGTTATACTTGATGAAGCACAGAATACCACGCCTGCTCAAATGAAAATGTTTTTGACGAGACTGGGTTTTGGCTCTAAAATGATCATTACAGGTGACGTTAGCCAAATTGATCTGCCGAAAGGCGTCAAATCGGGACTTGCAGTAGCGAAGGAGATGCTAAAAGGAATAGACGGCATTTCTATGATTGAGCTGGACCAGACAGACGTGGTCAGACATCCGCTTGTTGCGAAAATTATTGAAGCATACGATAAGCAAAATTAATGCTGAATGACCCGATCGCGCGTTATCGGGTCATTTTTATGATTGCTTGTGGGCTTGATGTTTCAAGAGGAGGTTCTTGTGTTGAAAAAGAAGGCTAAGACCAAAAGCAGCTCAAAAAAATGGAGCAATTTTAAAAATGCCCGCTCCATGCATGTACTGCTGTATCTTCTGCTGGCTGCCATTATGTTTGCTTTGCTCTTTGTACATGTTAAGCCGGAAACACTTGATTTAGACCTGTTTTCAGTCAGCGACAAGACCATTTACGCTCCGGCAACCGTGGAAGATCAAAAAGCCACAGAGGAAAAAAAGCAAGCCGCTGAAGACGCGGTTGAAGATCAATATACATTAAAAAAAGAATACACAGATAATCGGATTGACCTTGTGTCATCAATATTCGACAGTATTAGTGAAGTGAAAAAATCATCGGAAGAAGGCAGTAAATCACCATCGGAAAAATCAATGGTCAAATCTGTAAAGGACAAATTGACATCAGATGTGAATGATTCTATATCGGAGGATTCCATCAAGACATTGCTGAAAGCAGACAGTGAAGACTTTTCTTTTGTCAGAGATACGGTCATTACCGCAGTAAATACGGTGATGAGCAGTGAAATCCCTTCGGATAAACTATCTGATGCAAAGGATAAGGTAGAAAAAGAGCTAAAGAGCAATTCTATTCCGTCTAAATACTTGGGAGCCGCGACAGAAATCGGACGTTTTGCTATTATTCCGAATTACGTCTTCGATCCGAAAGCAACAGAGGCAAAACGGCAGGAAGCCTCAGATAATGTCCAGCAGGTTCAAATCAAACAGGGGCAAGTGCTCGTGGAAGAAAATGACCTCATTGATCGGGAAGTGTACAGGAAACTTGAGCTGACCGGGTTATTAAATAACTCAAATCTCTTTAAACCGATCAGCGGGCTATTGATTATGATCGGACTTTTCATTGCAACACTTGTATATTATTTTGAAAAACAGAAACAAAATCTGAAGTTTAAAAATCAATCCATTCTGTTATTCTCGATTATCACAACACTTTTGCTTGTGATCATGGAGGTTGTCAGTTTGTTTCAGAAGATGGAGTATAATAATATCGGCTATCTGGTCCCCATTGCGGCCGGCGCCATCTTAATCAAACTGCTGATGAATGAACGCATTGCCATTTTGGGAAGTATCATTCTTGCGATTTGCGGAAGTATGATGTTTAATCAGGGTGTGACAGGAACATTCAATTATGTCATAGGGATTTATTATTTGATCAGCGGCATTTCAGGTGTATTATTTTTAGGAAAGCACAATGCCAGATCAAAGATTTTGCAGACCGGGCTTTTCGTAGCGTTTATCAATATGGTTGTCGTTCTTTCTTTATTATTGATCCAAAACACTGCACTGTCGGGTCTTGAAATCGGAACATTAATGCTGATGGGGGTTGTGTCAGGATTTGCTTCGTCTGTACTGATCATCGGCTTGATGCCGTTTTTTGAGACGGGCTTTGGCATTTTATCCACAATGAGGCTGCTTGAGCTGTCTAATCCTAACCATCCGCTTTTGCGCAAAATACTGACAGAAACACCAGGTACATATCATCACAGTGTAATGGTTGCCAATTTATCAGAGGCAGCCTGTGAAGCGGTTGGGGCTAATGGTTTGCTTGCAAGAGTCGGCGCATATTATCACGATCTCGGAAAAACAAAGCGCCCGCAATATTTTATTGAAAACCAAATGAATATTGACAATCCGCATGACAAGCTGTCACCTCAGTTGAGTAAAAATATTATTATCTCGCATACGACAGACGGTGCGAATATGCTGAGAAGCTATAAATTTCCGAAAGAGCTTGTCGATATTGCTGAGCAGCATCATGGAACCTCGCTTTTAAAGTTTTTTTACTATAAAGCGAAGGAAAAAGGCGACCAGATTACAGAGGAAGAGTTCCGTTATCCGGGGCCGAAGCCGCAGTCAAAGGAAGCCGCAATTATATCAGTGGCCGACAGTGTTGAAGCGGCCGTCAGATCCATGCACAATCCAAATCCTGAACGAATTGAAAAGCTTGTCCGGGGTATTATATCCGATAAGCTTCAGGACGGACAGTTCAGTGAATGCGATTTGACATTTAAAGAGCTGGATACAATCGCAAAAACGCTCTGTGCAACATTAAAAGGAATTTTCCACTCCCGGATTGAATATCCGGAGGCTACTAAGAAGGTGAAATAGATGAGTTTACTGATTGATATCGTTGATGAAACGGGAAGCGTCTCAGAAGAGATGCTCAAAGAAGTAGAAAATCTGCTTCAATTTGCCGCTGAGCGTGAAGGCGTTCAGGATCAGGCTGAAGTTTCTGTCACGATTGTTTCCAATGATGACATACATCAGATTAACAAAGAATACCGGGGAAAGGATGCTCCGACAGATGTCATCTCATTTGCTCTTGAAGAAGAGGGAGAAGGCGAGATCGAAATCGTGGGCGCCGAAATGCCTCCGGTTTTAGGCGATATTATCATCAGTGCCGATCGCACAAGAGAGCAGGCAGAGGAGTATAATCATTCTTTTAAAAGAGAGCTCGGATTTCTAGCTGTACACGGATTTCTGCACCTTTTAGGATATGACCATATGACGAAAGAGGAAGAAGAGGAGATGTTTACTAAGCAAAAGGAATTGCTGGACGCTTATGGACTCAAAAGATCATAGAAATGAGCTGAAGCGGTTCTTCAAAAGCTTCGTGCATGCAGGCCGGGGCATATGGGAAACAGCGCGGACGGAGCGGAATTTCCAATTTCATGCCGCAGCCGCCTGCGCTGTTCTCATTTGCGGCTTCCTTGTAGAGCTCAGCATGATTGAGTGGATGATTATATTCCTTTTGATTGGCGGTATGTTTTCGCTTGAGCTTTTAAATACAGCCATTGAACATACGGTTGATTTAATAACTGACAAACATCACCCTCTTGCTAAAGCGGCTAAGGACGCTGCCGCCGGGGCTGTTTGCGTTTTTGCCGTGATTTCGTGTATCATTGGTTTACTTATTTTTTTGCCAAAGCTGTAATGGCTGAAAATTCTTACATTTATTTTACATTTTTAGAAATGGGCGTGAAAAAAAGCGCGCGATTATGTAAAATATAAAGTGATAGCGGTACCATTATAGGTAAGAGAGGAATGTACACATGAACAGACAAGAATTAATAACAGAAGCTTTAAAAGCGCGTGATATGGCATATGCGCCGTATTCCAAATTCCAAGTAGGAGCCGCTCTTCTTACCAAGGATGGAAAAGTGTACAGAGGCTGCAATATTGAGAACGCGGCATACAGCATGTGCAATTGCGCCGAGCGTACCGCTTTATTTAAAGCTGTTTCTGAAGGGGATACAGAGTTTCAGATGCTGGCCGTTGCGGCTGACACCCCTGGACCAGTATCTCCGTGCGGAGCCTGCCGCCAGGTGATTTCTGAGCTTTGCACAAAAGACGTTATTGTCGTACTGACTAATTTACAAGGACAAATAAAAGAAATGACTGTGGAAGAATTATTGCCAGGCGCATTTTCATCGGAGGATTTACATGACGAACGAAAGCTTTAAATCAGGATTTGTATCCATTATTGGAAGACCAAACGTAGGAAAATCTACATTTTTGAACAGAGTCATTGGACAAAAAATCGCGATCATGAGCGATAAGCCCCAAACGACGAGAAACAAGGTGCAAGGAGTACTGACGACAGGCACATCACAAACCATTTTTATTGACACACCAGGGATTCATAAACCTAAGCATAAGCTTGGGGACTTTATGATGAAAGTGGCGCAAAATACATTAAAAGAAGTCGATTTGATCTTGTTTATGATCAATGCTGAGGAAGGCTACGGGAAGGGCGACGAATTCATCATTGAGAAATTGCAGACGATGTCTACGCCTGTATTCTTAATCGTAAACAAAATCGATAAAATTCATCCCGACCAATTGCTTCTGCTAATTGACGAATACCGCAAACGTTATCCTTTTAAGGAAATTGTTCCGATTTCTGCTTTAGAAGGAAATAACATCGAAACCTTGCTCGCTCAGATTGAAGCGTATTTGCCGGAAGGGCCGCAATTCTATCCGAGTGACCAGGTAACTGACCACCCTGAGCGATTTATCATTTCTGAATTAATCAGGGAAAAGGTGCTGCATTTGACGAGAGAAGAAATCCCGCACAGCATTGCGGTGGCCATCGAATCCATCAAAGGGCAGGACAACGGTTCTGTGCACGTAGCGGCAACGATTGTGGTCGAGCGGGATTCTCAGAAAGGCATCGTGATCGGTAAAAAAGGAAGCCTTCTAAAAGAGGTTGGAAAAAGAGCGAGAGCAGATATTGAAGCACTATTGGGCTCCCGTGTCTACCTTGAATTGTGGGTGAAAGTGCAGAAGGACTGGCGTAATAAAATGTCCCAGCTTCGCGATTTTGGCTTTAAAGAGGACGAATATTAATCTCTTCCCGTGTGTGTCATTATCTCACAGGAACAGGGATACATTAGCAAATTTTGTTTAACATGAAATGGAGGACATCTGGTCAAGATAAAGGTAAGAATTTGGAGTTTAGGTAAGCTAGTTTAACTACAGAAAGGTGGGTTTCTTGTGTTGAATTTTACCTGGAACGTATTTTCTCAAACAGGAAATGTTGATACGTATCTTCTTTTTAAAGAACTGGAAAAAGAGAACATGGAAAGACCCGAAGAACTAGAAGATGAGCTAGCCCGATTTGATTATCCAATTTTATAAACCTCTTGGCCGCTCCTGCTTGAGGAAGGTGCGGAAATGCTGACAAAATGTGAAGGAATCGTTCTTCGCACAAATGATTACGGAGAGACGAATAAAATCGTAACATTACTGACAAGAGAACACGGAAAAATAGGTGTTATGGCACGAGGCGCCAAAAAACCGAACAGCCGTTTATCAGCAGTCAGCCAGCCCTTTTTGTATGGTTCTTTCTTAATGCAAAAAACATCGGGCCTCGGAACGCTTCAGCAGGGGGAAATGATCCTCAGCATGAGAGGCATCAGGGAAGACTTGTTTTTAACAGCATATGCTGCCTATATTGCTGAGTTAGTCGACAGAGGTACTGAAGAAAAAAAGCCAAACCCTTATTTATTTGAATTCATATTAGAATCATTAAAACAGCTGAATGAAGGAACAGATCCGGATGTTATCACCTTCATTGTTCAAATGAAGATGCTCGGTGTCATGGGCCTGTATCCTGAGCTAAATCATTGTGTTCATTGTAAAAGCCAAGACGGAACCTTTCATTTCTCTGTTCGTGATAATGGTTTTATATGCCACCGCTGTTTTGAAAAAGATCCTTACAGGATACCGATTAAACCGCAAACGGCAAGGCTGTTAAGACTCTTTTACTATTTTGATCTGTCGAGGCTCGGCAATGTGTCCTTAAAAGAGGAAACAAAAGCTGAATTAAAGCAAGTGATTGATTTATATTACGAAGAATATTCGGGATTGTATTTAAAATCAAAGCGCTTTTTAGATCAAATGGAAAGTATGAAACATCTTATGGGTGAAAACAAAAGTTGACATTTGGTCCATCTTTTTATATGATCATTTATTATAAAATATGTTGCAGTGAGAGAAAGAAGTACTTGCGTTTACCTCATGAAAGCGACCTTAGGGCGGTGTAAGCTAAGGATGAGCACGCAACGAAAGGCATTCTTGAGCAATTTTAAAAAAAGAGGCTGGGATTTGGTTCTCAGCAACTAGGGTGGAACCGCGGGAGAACTCTCGTCCCTATGTTTGCGGCTGGCAAGCATAGAGACGGGAGTTTTTTGGTTGCTGCCGCAGTCAACTTATGAAAGAAAAGTGGAGGTGCTTGAAATGAATATTCAAGACATGATTCTAACCTTGCAAAAGCATTGGTCCAGTCAGGGCTGTGTGCTTATGCAGGCTTACGATGTAGAAAAAGGAGCCGGCACGATGAGCCCGTATACATTTTTGCGCAGTATCGGCCCTGAGCCGTGGAAAGTGGCTTATGTAGAGCCTTCCAGACGTCCTGCAGACGGCCGCTACGGGGAGAACCCGAACAGACTGTATCAGCATCATCAGTTCCAGGTCATTATTAAACCGTCACCTGATAACATTCAAGAGCTGTATTTGGATTCCTTGCGTGCTCTTGGAATTGATCCGCTTGAGCACGATATTCGCTTTGTTGAAGACAACTGGGAGAATCCGTCTTTAGGCTGCGCGGGTCTAGGCTGGGAAGTTTGGCTTGACGGAATGGAAATCACACAATTTACGTATTTCCAGCAGGTCGGGGGATTAGAGTGTAAACCCGTTTCTGTAGAGATTACGTATGGAATTGAGCGTCTCGCGTCTTATATCCAGGATAAAGAAAACGTGTTTGACTTGGAATGGACGTCAGGGTTTACAGTAAAAGATTTATTCATGATGGCTGAATATGAGCATTCTGTTTATACGTTTGAAACATCAGACGTCGATATGCTGTTCCAATTGTTCAGCACATATGAAAAAGAAGCGATCAAGCAAATGGACAACGGACTTGTTCATCCAGCATATGACTATGTGCTGAAATGCTCGCACACTTTCAACCTGCTTGATGCCAAAGGTGCGATCTCTGTTACCGAGCGGACGGGCTATATCGCAAGAGTGCGGAATTTAGCTAGAAAAGTAGCAAAAACCTACTATGAGGAACGAGAAAAACTAGGGTTCCCAATGCTTAAAGGGGAGGGTTCTTCTCATGAGTAAACAGGATTTACTTTTAGAGATCGGATTAGAGGAAATGCCGGCGCGCTTTTTGAATGAAAGCATGGTTCAGCTTGGCGACAAGCTGACAGGCTGGCTTAAAGAAAAAAATATTACTCACGGTGAAGTGAAACTCTTCAATACACCGAGACGTCTTGCTGTGTTCGTTAAGGATGTCGCAGAAAAGCAGGATGATATAAAAGAAGAAGCAAAAGGGCCTGCGAAAAAAATTGCCCTTGATGCGGACGGGAACTGGACAAAAGCGGCAATCGGCTTTTCAAAAGGCCAAGGCGCGAATGTGGAAGACCTGTACATTAAAGAAGTAAAAGGCATAGAGTATGTATTCGTGCAAAAATTCCAAGCCGGCCAAGAAACGAAGTCGCTTCTGCCGGAACTGAGCGGTTTAATTACAAGCTTGCATTTCCCGAAAAACATGCGCTGGGGAAATGAAGATTTGCGTTATATCCGACCGATCAAATGGATTGTCGCATTATTTGGACAGGATGTCATTCCATTTTCGATCACAAACGTTGAGTCTGGACGGACAACACAGGGACATCGTTTCCTCGGACATGAAGTGTCAATTGAATCACCTTCAGCTTATGAAGAGCAGCTCAAAGGACAGCATGTTATTGCTGATCCTAGCGTCCGAAAGCAAATGATTCAATCTCAGCTGGAAGCAATGGCTGCTGAAAACAATTGGAGCATTCCAGTTGACGAAGACCTTCTTGATGAAGTGAATCATTTGGTAGAATACCCGACAGCTCTTTACGGTTCATTTGAATCCGAGTTTCTGTCAATTCCTGAAGAAGTGCTTGTCACGACAATGAAAGAGCATCAGCGCTACTTCCCTGTCAAAGACAAAAACGGTGACCTGCTGCCTCACTTTATCACAGTCCGAAACGGCAACAGCCACGCGATTGAAAATGTGGCCCGAGGCAATGAAAAAGTGCTGCGCGCACGTTTATCTGATGCTTCATTCTTCTACAAAGAAGATCAGAAACTAAACATTGATGCAAATGTGAAGAAGCTTGAAAATATCGTTTTCCATGAAGAGCTTGGTTCTCTTGCTGATAAGGTTAGAAGAGTCACATCAATCGCAGAGAAACTTGCCGTTCGTCTTCAGGCTGATGAAGATACATTAAAACATGTGAAGCGGGCTGCTGAAATTTCTAAATTCGACCTTGTGACGCATATGATATATGAATTCCCTGAACTTCAAGGAATTATGGGCGAAAAGTATGCGAGAATGCTTGGCGAAGATGAAGCTGTGGCGGCGGCAGTTAATGAACATTATATGCCTAGATCAGCGGGCGGAGAAACGCCTTCTACTTTCACCGGAGCTGTTGTAGCAATGGCGGATAAGCTTGACACAATCGCTTCATTCTTCTCTATCGGCGTAATTCCGACCGGTTCCCAGGACCCTTACGGACTGCGCCGCCAAGCAAGCGGTATTGTTGCGATTCTTCTTGACCGCAACTGGGGAATTTCATTTGAAGAGCTGCTTACTTTCGTTCAAACCGATAAAGAAAATGAACTGCTGGATTTCTTCACTCAGCGCTTGAAATATGTCTTGAATGCTGAACAAATCAGACATGACGTCATTGACGCCGTGCTGGAAAGCTCTGAGCTTGAGCCGTACTCTGCGCTGCATAAAGCACAAGTACTGGAGCAAAAGCTTGGTGCACCTGGCTTTAAGGAAACAGCCGAAGCGTTAGGCCGAGTGATCTCTATCAGCAAAAAAGGAGTCCGCGGAGACATTCAGCCTGATCTGTTTGAAAATGAATACGAAGCAAAACTGTTTGATGCCTACCAAACAGCGAAGCAAAATCTGCAGGAAAACTTCAGCAAAAAAGATTATGAGGCGGCGCTTGCTTCACTTGCAGCCTTAAAAGAACCGATCGATGCTTACTTCGATCATACAATGGTTATAGCGGATAATGAGTCATTAAAGGCAAATCGTTTAGCGCAAATGGTAAGCTTGGCGGATGAGATCAAGTCCTTTGCGAATATGAATGCCCTTATTGTAAAATAAAGAGAGAAAAGGCGGTTGCTGTGTGATCGGTAATCGTCTTTTCCCCATTTATAAGTTTTTTGTTTGATTACAAGATATTTACGTTATAATATGGATTATTATTTCTTTACATAGCTATGAAGTGAAAAGGTGGTGAGTACGATCGAACTAAATAAACGGCAAGAACATATTTTGCAGATTGTAAAAGAAAACGGGCCGATTACAGGGGAGCATATTGCAGAAAAGCTGAACCTAACCAGGGCGACATTGCGCCCGGATTTAGCCATACTCACCATGTCAGGATTCCTCGAGGCGCGCCCGAGAGTCGGTTATTTCTATACGGGAAAAACCGGCACGCAGCTTTTGGCGGATAAACTCAAAAAGCTTCAGGTGAAAGACTTTCAATCTATCCCCGTAGTGATTCACGAAAACGTTTCTGTGTACGATGCGATTTGCACCATGTTTTTAGAAGATGTAGGTACTCTGTTTGTGGTGGACCGCGATGCTGTTTTAGTCGGGGTGCTTTCACGAAAAGACTTGCTCAGAGCGAGCATTGGCCAGCAGGAGCTTACATCGGTCCCTGTTCACATCATCATGACAAGGATGCCGAACATTACGGTGTGCAGACGCGAGGATTATGTGATGGACATTGCAAAGCACTTAATAGAAAAACAAATTGATGCACTTCCTGTCATCAAAGACACCGATAAAGGCTTTGAAGTGATCGGCAGAGTGACAAAAACAAATATGACCAAAATACTTGTCAGTTTATCTGAAAATGAAATCCTATAAGATTGCAAACTAACGGGGGGATAATATGAATAACCGCATCATCTATGTTGTATCGGATTCCGTCGGTGAAACGGCTGAATTGGTAGTAAAAGCAGCACTCAGCCAATTTAACGGATCAGCGGATGATACTCATGTAAGAAGAATTCCTTATGTTGAAGATATAGGCACTATCAATGAAGTGATTTCACTTGCAAAGGCAGACGGCGGCATTATCTGTTTTACACTCGTGGTGCCGGAAATCAGAGAATATTTGATAGCCGAAGCGGAAAAAGCAAATGTTTTATATTATGATATTATCGGCCCGTTGATTGATAAAATGGAAACAGCCTACGGTTTAACAGCGAAATACGAACCGGGGCGGGTGCGCCAGCTTGATGAAGATTATTTCAAAAAAGTGGAGGCCATCGAGTTTGCAGTTAAATACGATGATGGACGTGATCCAAGAGGAATTTTAAAAGCTGATATCGTTTTGATCGGCGTGTCAAGAACGTCTAAAACACCGCTGTCTCAATATCTCGCACACAAACGCCTGAAGGTTGCCAATGTTCCGATTGTACCGGAGGTTGATCCGCCGGAAGAACTCTTTAACGTTGATCCGAAAAAATGCATCGGTTTAAAGATTAGCCCTGATAAACTGAATCATATCAGAAAAGAACGTTTAAAATCACTCGGGCTTAATGATAAAGCGATTTATGCAAATATCAACAGAATCAAAGAGGAACTCGAGTATTTCGAAAAGATTGTGGATCGGATCGGCTGCCAGGTTGTTGATGTTTCAAATAAAGCGGTTGAGGAAACAGCAAATATTATCCATCATCTCAAAACAAAAAACATATAACTCAGGACGCTCTATCCTGGGTTTTTGGCTGTGCCAAAAGGGAATAATGAAAAACAATAGCATCTTTGTGAAGTTTGTATTATAATAAAAAATTGTGATAAAATGATTAATTTTAGGTTTAAGGATCGTGTGATACGAATAAACTATTATGGGTAAGATGTCAAGAATTTCTCCCGGAAATTTTTCGACAAATTCATATACATCCACAATAATAAAGGATGTGCGATTTTGCTTGCTTTTATGCAGGAGTTTAATGGAGGGATGGAGAATTACTCTTCTTAATGAACAAGAAAAGACGATTTTTGTCGATGCTGATGCTTGTCCGGTAAAAGATGAAATTTTACAAACAGCATCCGAGTATGAAGTTCAAGTTCTTTTTGTCGCTTCATTTGAACATTATCAGCTTTCCAGAAGCAATGAAGAAAAATGGAAGTATGTTGATCCTCATAAAGAAGCTGCTGATTTATATATCGCAAATCACGTGAAACCGGGAGATATTGTTGTGACGCAGGACATCGGATTAGCATCTCTGCTGTTGAACAGAAATGTCTCCGTTATGTCGGAAAGAGGTCGTCTTTACAAAGAAGACACGATTGATTTTGCTCTAGAGGGCCGTCATTTTTCCGGCAAACAAAGAAGAAAAGGCGTATATGCCAAAGGGCCTAAAAAATTGAATAAAGAAGATCGAGAACGATTTATTACACTGCTGCAAAAAATCCTGTCGAACGATGAAGGGATTTTGCACTAAAGCATCGAATAATGTACGACGGAGTGTTATAAGATGGGAAATCGGATACCAGATGAAATTGTGGATCAGGTGCAAAAGTCGGCAGATATCGTTGAAGTCATAGGTGATTATGTTCAATTAAAGAAGCAAGGCCGAAACTACTTTGGACTCTGTCCTTTTCATGGAGAAAGCACACCTTCGTTTTCCGTATCGCCCGACAAACAGATTTTTCATTGCTTTGGCTGCGGAGCGGGCGGCAATGTTTTCTCTTTTTTAAGGCAGATGGAAGGCTACTCATTTGCCGAGTCGGTTTCTCACCTTGCTGACAAATACCAAATTGATTTTCCAGATGATATAACAGTCCATTCCGGAGCCCGGCCAGAGTCTTCTGGAGAACAAAAAATGGCTGAGGCACATGAGCTCCTGAAGAAATTTTACCATCATTTGTTAATAAATACAAAAGAAGGTCAAGAGGCACTGGATTATCTGCTTTCTAGGGGCTTTACGAAAGAGCTGATTGATGAATTTCAGATTGGCTATGCTCTTGATTCTTGGGACTTTATCACGAAATTCCTTGTAAAGAGGGGATTTAGTGAGGCACAAATGGAAAAAGCGGGTCTCCTGATCAGACGCGAAGACGGAAGCGGATATTTCGACCGCTTCAGAAACCGTGTCATGTTTCCGATCCATGATCATCACGGGGCTGTTGTTGCTTTCTCGGGCAGGGCTCTTGGCAGTCAGCAGCCTAAGTATATGAACAGTCCTGAAACCCCGCTCTTTCATAAAAGTAAACTGCTTTACAATTTTTATAAGGCCCGCCTTCATATCAGAAAGCAGGAAAGAGCAGTCTTATTTGAAGGGTTTGCTGATGTCATATCGGCTGTAAGCTCGGGTGTAAAAGAAAGCATAGCCACGATGGGAACGTCTCTTACAGATGATCATGTCAAGATCCTGAGAAGAAACGTCGAAGAAATCATTCTTTGCTATGACTCTGATAAAGCCGGTTATGAAGCCACCCTAAAAGCTTCGGAGCTTCTGCAAAAAAAAGGCTGCAAAGTCAGAGTTGCAATGATTCCTGACGGATTGGACCCTGATGATTACATCAAAAAATTCGGCGGGGAAAAATTTAAAAACGACATTATTGACGCCAGTGTCACCGTAATGGCGTTCAAAATGCAATATTTCCGAAAAGGAAAGAACCTGTCCGATGAAGGCGACCGCCTGGCTTACATTAAAGACGTACTGAAAGAAATCAGCACGCTTTCAGGGTCTCTAGAGCAGGAAGTCTATGTAAAGCAGCTTGCTTCAGAGTTTTCGCTTTCACAGGAGTCTTTAACTGAGCAGCTGTCTGTTTTCAGCAAGCAAAACAAACCTGCTGACAATAGCGGTGAAACAAAAACGCGGCGAGCGCATCTGACGACAAAAGCAAGGCAAAAACGTTTGCGTCCGGCATATGAAAATGCAGAAAGGCTGTTACTCGCTCACATGCTTCGAGATCGGAGCGTCATCAAAAAAGTGATTGACCGGGTAGGGTTTCAATTTAATATTGATGAGCACCGGGCATTAGCCGCCTATCTTTATGCTTTTTATGAAGAGGGAGCCGAGCTGACGCCTCAGCATCTGATGGCCAGGGTGACGGATGATCATATAAGCCAGCTCTTGTCTGATATATTAATGCTTCAGGTTAATCAAGAGCTTAGCGAAGCCGAGTTATCAGATTATGTAAAAAAAGTGTTGAATCAAAGAAATTGGTCAATGATAAAAGAAAAAGAGGCGGAAAGAGCCGAAGCCGAAAGGCAAAAAGATTTTTTAAGAGCTGCTTCTCTGGCTCAAGAAATCGTTACATTGAACCGATCTTTAAAATAACTGGAGAACTGATGAGGAGCATTTATTGGCAATGATTCCTTGCGGAGGAGCAAATAGATCGCTTAACCTCATCATGAATTGTCATTTCATTATTCGCACATTGTTAAAGGCAGTTCACATAGAAAACGCCTGAATGGACCGAATAAGAATCATACCGCTTATAGAATTCGTTGCAAGCTTTGGAAGGAGGGATCCATAATGGCTGATAAACAAACCCACGAGACAGAATTAACATTCGACCAAGTAAAAGAGCAATTAACAGAGTCTGGTAAAAAACGTGGCGTTTTGACATATGAAGAAATTGCTGAGCGTATGTCCAGCTTTGAAATTGAATCAGACCAAATGGATGAGTATTATGAATTTTTAGGTGAACAAGGTGTTGAATTAATTAGTGAGAATGAAGAAACAGAAGATCCTAATATTCAGCAGCTTGCCAAAGCCGAAGAAGAATTTGACCTTAATGACCTAAGTGTACCGCCTGGCGTTAAAATCAATGACCCAGTTCGTATGTATTTAAAGGAAATCGGTCGGGTTAACCTTCTTTCTGCAAAAGAAGAAATCGCCTACGCTCAAAAGATTGAAGAAGGTGACGAAGAATCTAAACGCAGATTGGCTGAAGCGAACCTGCGGCTTGTTGTCAGTATCGCAAAACGTTATGTCGGACGCGGTATGCTGTTCCTTGATCTGATCCAGGAAGGAAACATGGGCCTGATGAAAGCCGTTGAAAAATTTGATTATCGCAAAGGTTATAAATTCAGTACGTATGCTACGTGGTGGATCAGACAGGCGATTACACGCGCCATTGCCGATCAGGCGAGAACGATCCGGATTCCCGTTCATATGGTTGAAACCATTAATAAATTAATCCGTGTGCAGCGTCAATTACTGCAAGACTTAGGCAGAGAACCAACACCTGAAGAAATTGCGGAAGATATGGATTTAACGCCTGAAAAAGTACGCGAAATCTTAAAGATTGCTCAAGAGCCGGTATCTCTGGAAACACCGATCGGTGAAGAGGATGACTCGCACCTTGGTGATTTCATTGAAGATCAAGAAGCAACTTCACCTTCTGACCACGCTGCATACGAGCTATTGAAAGAGCAGCTGGAAGATGTGCTTGATACGTTAACTGATCGTGAAGAAAATGTATTGCGTCTTCGATTCGGTCTTGATGACGGCCGTACAAGAACATTAGAAGAGGTCGGCAAAGTATTTGGAGTAACGAGAGAGCGTATTCGACAAATCGAAGCCAAAGCGTTGCGGAAACTAAGACATCCTAGCAGAAGTAAACGTTTGAAAGATTTCCTCGAATAAGATGGAACGGGTCTTGAAGATCCGTTCTTCTTTTTTTAAAAAGATATATGGATAATATGCCTTTATTTTACTGAAAAATGATGTCATTTGCAAATGAACATTGTGGTGAAAAATTTCAAAATCTAATTCCATATTTTCTATTGTAAGCGTATACAATACATTATACAATAGAATAAAAAGGATATTAGAGATTTAGGCATGTTTCTATTCAATTTTGTATAAAGTGTGAATAAAAAACTTTTGTATAGCAATCCATTTACTTTTTGTAAAAATAAGTTAGAATTAGAAGTGTTTACATAGGGGGAAGGATCAAAAAGGGGGAAGGGAAATGAAATGGAACCCGCTTATTCCATTTTTGCTGATCGCTGTTTTAGGAATTGGTCTAACTTTCTTTTTATCAGTAAAAGGACTTGATGACTCTCGGGAGATTGCGAGCGGAGGAGAAAGCAAATCTGCTGAAAAGAAAGATGCAAACGCTTCACCAGAAGAAATTTACAAGGCAAACTGCATCGCATGCCACGGTGAAAATTATGAAGGTGTTTCGGGTCCTAGCTTAAAAGGTGTAGGGGATAAGAAAGATGTCGCTGAAATTAAAACAAAGATCGAAAAAGGCGGTAATGGAATGCCTTCCGGTCTTGTTCCGGCCGATAAGCTGGATGATATGGCAGAGTGGGTATCAAAAATTAAATAAAAGAACTATTTTTCTCTTTATACATTCACAGGCCGCCGAGATGTTCTCGACAGCCTTTTATTTTTGACTGCCGCGTGCAGACCCGCATCAAAAGAAATAATTTCAAAATCATTTGCTTCAGCTTGGATTCCGGGCTGATTTTTTATATGATAGTAAAGGAAAAAATGATTGAGAAAAGTTGTGATGACAAGTGAACGAATTAAAATTATCTAAACGATTGCAAACAGTAGCGGAGTACATACCGAATGGAGCGGTGATGGCCGATATCGGCTCTGATCACGCATACCTTCCTTGTTATGCGGTGCTGAATCATAAAGCCAGCGGAGCGATTGCCGGAGAAATAACAGACGGCCCGTTTTTGTCTGCAAAGCGGCAGGTTGAAAAATCAGGCTTAAACTCGCACATTTCTGTAAGGCAGGGAGACGGACTGGAAGTGATTAAAAAAGGTGAAGCTGATGCCATTACGATTGCCGGAATGGGCGGGGCTTTGATCGCTCACATTTTAGAAGCGGGCAAAGACAAATTAACGGGGAAGGAACGGCTCATTTTACAGCCGAATATTCATGCTGTTCATATCAGGGAGTGGCTTTATAAAGAAGGATATGCGCTGATAGATGAGGTAATCCTTGAAGAGGACGGAAAGTGCTATGAGGTGCTGGTAGCAGAAGAGGGAGACAGGGATGCGGCTTATGACGGTATTTCTTTATCAGCCGGGATGCTCGTCGGCCCTTTCTTGGCAAAAGAAAAAAATGCTGTCTTTTTGAAAAAGTGGACACAAGAGCTTCAGCACACTCAAAGCATCTATGAACAGATCAGCCAAGCGGCAGATACAGAGCAAAACAAACAAAAATTAAAGGAGCTCGCCGATCGAATGGAGCTGTTAAAGGAGGTAATCGATCATGGCTAAAAGTGTAAATGGGCAGCAGATCATCCAGCTGTTTGAACAATTTTCCCCGAAAGCCTATGCGGTTGAAGGAGATAAAATCGGCCTGCAAATCGGCACTTTAAACAAACCAATTAAAAATGTGATGGTTACACTTGATGTGTTAGAGAGCGTTATCGATGAAGCGATTGAAAAAGAGGTTGACTTGATTATTGCACACCATCCTCCTATTTTCCGGCCGCTAAAGCATATTTCAACAGATCAGCCTGCCGGAAGGTTAATTGAAAAGTGTTTGAAGCATGATATTGCTGTTTATGCAGCTCATACAAATTTAGACGTTGCGGACGGCGGCGTGAATGATTTGCTTGCTGAAGCATTAGAGCTGAGTGAGACGGAAGTGCTGGCACCTACTTATACGGATCCTCTGAAAAAGCTGGCAGTTTACGTGCCGAAGGAATATGAAGAGCAGGTCAGAGCCGCGCTCGGAAATGCGGGGGCCGGCCATATCGGTGAATACAGCCATTGCGCGTTTTCATCTGAAGGAATCGGCAGCTTTAAGCCATTAGACGGAGCTAAGCCTTTTATCGGTGAAGTGGGAGAGCTTGAGCTTGTTCATGAAGTAAGGCTTGAGACTGTATTTCCTAAAAGCGTCGAAAAGGCTGTTATCAATGCAATGATAAAAAGCCATCCATATGAAGAAGTTGCTTACGATATCTATCCTGTTGAACAGACTCCCGCCGAAAAAGGACTCGGCCGTGTCGGAACCCTTAAAAATGAGATGACGCTCAAGGAATTCGCTTTATTTGTGAAAGACAAGCTTGACGTCAATGGTGTCAGAATGGTGGGGGATGCTGACAGCATGGTGAAAAAGGTAGCTGTTCTTGGGGGAGATGGAAACAAGTATATTCATCATGCAAAACGAAAGGGAGCCGATGTTTACGTCACAGGAGATTTATACTTCCATGTGGCCCATGATGCGATGATGCTTGGCCTAAATGTGGTTGATCCGGGACACTATGCGGAAAAAATCATGAAAGAAGGCGTCACGAGAAAGCTGACATCAATGTGTAATGATAAAAAGTTTGACGTGAATATCTTTGTTTCTGAAACAGATACAAATCCATTTACATTTCTATAAAAAAACTGAGGCTTTTACAGCCTCAGTTTTTTGCTTTTACTTTTGGAAGTATTTTTTTGAGCGGTATATTATGTTCAGTTGTCCAAGTTGATGGATCTTCGTGATCAAACTGCTCTAAAAAGCGAATGACTTCTTTTGTGATCGGCGTCGGTGTTGAAGCTCCCGCTGTAACTGCAACGGTATTAACGCCTTTCAGCCATTCGAGCTTCAATTCGCTTAAGTCGCCGATCCGGTATGCTTTTGTCCCGGCTATTTCCTCTGACACTTGAGCAAGCCTATTTGAATTGTTGCTTTTCGGGTCTCCGACAACGATTGTTAAGTCCGCTTTTTTTGCCTGCTCTGATACAGCTTCCTGCCGCACTTGAGTAGCGAGGCAAATCTCTTGGTGATATTCGACATGAGGGTATTTTTCTTTGACAAGCTCCATAATGTCGTGGACATCCCATTGAGACATTGTTGTTTGATTCGTCACGATTAACTTCTCTGCTTGGATATCAAGGTTCTTTACATCTTCTTCTGTTTCAACTAAGTGAACGATCTCCGGCGCTACGCCAACGGCTCCCTCAGGCTCTGGATGCCCTTTTTTGCCGATATAGATTACGTGATATCCTTTTTCTTTCATCTCTAAGATTAGATTATGAGTTTTCGTCACATCCGGACATGTAGCATCAATTGCGACTAACCCTTTTTCTTCTGCGATTCTTCTGACTTCGGGAGAAACACCGTGCGCAGTGAAAATGACAGTTCCTTTGTCAACCTGCTTTAAGATGTCCAGACGGTTAGAGCCGTCCAATGTAAAAATCCCTTCCTCTTCAAACGCATCAGTGACGTGTTTATTATGAACAATCATCCCGAGTATATAGATGGGTCTTGGCAAGCTTTTATCTAGTGACGCATTTTTGGCAATGACCATAGCATCAACAACACCATAGCAATAGCCGCGCGGTGAAATTTTAATTACGTCCATTTTCGGTTGTCCTCCAATACTGAAGTGAGTAAAGGCAATATAAAAAGCCGTAATCAAACGGCTCTATTCTTGCATTCTTCTGATCTCATTATAGCCAATCTCACTTCAGATATCAAAGAATGTTAAATATATAATCTCGGTTTTGAACTGCCTGATGTTCTTTTCGGAGCAGGAGAGGCAGCTTCCTTTTTCTTCGAGGCAGATGTTTTTGATTCTTGTTCTTTATTGTCAGTTGTTTTAGATTTTTTTGGGAGAGAAGAACTTTTTGGTTTTGATTTTTTGTTCCCATCTGAGGTTTTTGTTTCAGTCTCTTTTTCTTTTTCTGATGATTCTTCTGAAACGGATTGTTTTTCACTTTCCTCATTGGCCTCTGTTTCAGTATCATCACTTTTACTTAATTGGCTGTACAGCTTCATCATTGCTGGCAGATTTCGGACTAATGGGCCGTACTGCTGGATCATAGGGGTGACTTGCTGCGCCATGCCGAGTACTTTTTGCACATTTCCAAGCATACTGGATAATGATGCAGGATTGGCGATATTTTGAATGCCTTGCAGGCCAGCACCTCCGCTCGCTGCGGCACCTGCTCCTGGAACTCCTGGAACTCCGGCACTGCCAGCGCCTCCTCCGCCGGGTAGGAACCTTGACAGCATTCCTTTTAAGCCTCCGCCTGCACCTGCACCATTTCTCGCTCCGGCATTTGCCTGAGGAAGAAATTGTCCGGCTTGCTGAAAACCTTGCTGCTGTGCTCCAAATGAAGGTCCTCGCATATTAGGCGGTCTTCTGCCCATCATTCGCTGATTTGGCATGGGGCGGGGCGGTCCGGGCTGTGGGTAATTTCTCATTGGCTGCTGCGGTGAAAACATACTTGTACCTCCTTTCAGCTCTCTCTGCTATTAGAATATGCATGGGCTGCGGTATTTGCTTTACATAACTGAATAAAACAAACGCCTTGCAAACGTGGTGTTTTTAAGCAAAATCGGGTATAATGTGATGATGGACACATAATGTGCCGCTTTAAGGAGCTGGGAAAAATGAAAGAAACGAAATTTGAACTTTATGAATTGAAACCATTTATTATAGATGCAGTACATCGCCTTGGTTTTTACGAACCGACTGATATCCAGAAAAGGCTGATTCCTGCAGTGTTAAAAAAAGAAAGCGTCATCGGCCAGTCTCAGACGGGTACCGGAAAGACTCACGCTTATTTACTGCCTTTATTAAACAAAATCGATCCTGCTAAGGATGTCGTTCAGGTAGTCATTACGGCTCCGACAAGAGAGCTAGCCAACCAGATTTATCAGGAAGCGCTTAAAATCACGCAGGGTGAGGAAGGCAGTCAGATTCGCTCGAAATGTTTTATCGGAGGCACTGATAAACAAAAATCAATTGATAAATTGAAAATACAGCCGCATCTAGTTGTCGGTACACCCGGACGGATTGCTGACTTAATCAAAGAACAGGCGTTAAGTGTTCATAAAGCGGAATCTCTTGTTATTGATGAAGCGGATTTAATGCTGGACATGGGATTTCTTGCAGATGTAGATTACATCGGTTCCCGCATGCCTGAGGATCTGCAAATGCTTGTGTTCTCAGCGACCATACCGGAAAAGCTGAAACCATTCTTGAAGAAATACATGGAAAATCCGAAATACGCCCATGTGGAGCCAAAACAGGTGACTGCTGCGAAAATCGAGCATATCCTCATTCCTTCGAAACATCGTGACAAGGACAAGCTCCTTTTTGACATCATGTCGCATCTGAATCCATACCTGGGGATTGTGTTTGCCAACACGAAAAATACGGCTGATCATATTGCCCAGTATCTGACTGGCAAAGGCATGAAAATCGGCTTGCTGCACGGCGGATTAACACCACGTGAGCGGAAAAAAGTCATGAAGCAGATCAATGATTTGGAATTCACATATATCATTGCAACTGACCTTGCCGCAAGAGGTATTGATATTAAAGGTGTCAGCCATGTTATCAACTATGAGCTGCCGGATGATCTCGATTTCTATGTTCACCGTGTGGGCAGAACGGCTCGTGCCGGCTCATCAGGACAAGCGATGACCATTTATGAGCTTACTGATGAGGATGCATTAGTAAGACTTGAAAAAATGGGCATCGAATTTGATTACTTAGAGCTTGAAAAGGGCGAATGGAAAAAAGGCGATGACCGTCAGCGCCGCAAAAAGCGTAAAAAAACGCCGAATGAAGCGGATGAAATTGCTCATCGTCTCGTGAAAAAGCCGAAGAAGGTTAAGCCTGGGTATAAAAAGAAAATGAGCTATGAGATGGAGAAAATCAAGAAAAAACAGAGAAGAAACCAATCTAAGAAAAGAAAGTAGGGGAACCTGTTGCTGAGAATAGGCTCACACGTCTCTATGAGCGGAAAACATATGCTTCTGGCTGCAAGCCAGGAAGCAGTCTCTTATGGGGCGAATACGTTTATGATCTATACAGGCGCACCGCAAAATACGCGCCGAAAGAAAATTGAAGACTTAAATATAGAAGCAGGCCGGGCACATATGCAAGAAAATGGCATTGACGAGATTATCGTACACGCGCCTTATATTATTAATATTGGCAACACGACAAATCCGTCCACTTTTGAGCTGGGTGTTGATTTTCTTCGTTCAGAAATTGAACGGACAGCGGCCATCGGAGCGAAGCAAATTGTCCTTCATCCTGGCGCTCACGTAGGGGCAGGAGCTGAAGCCGGCATCAAAAAAATTATTGAAGGCTTAAATGAAGTGATTGATCCGAATCAAAATGTCCAGATTGCATTAGAAACAATGGCTGGAAAAGGATCAGAATGCGGCAGAAGCTTTGAGGAGCTTGCGCAGATTATCGAAGGCGTTACACACAATGAGCAGTTGTCAGTGTGCTTTGACACGTGCCATACACATGATGCCGGGTATAACATTGTCGAAGACTTTGACGGAGTGCTAAATGAGTTCGATAAAATCATTGGCATTGACCGTATTAAAGTGCTTCATATCAATGACAGCAAAAATGTCAAAGGTGCGAGAAAAGACCGCCATGAAAATATTGGCTTTGGTGAAATAGGTTTTGACGCACTGCAATATGTTGTTCACCATGAGCAGTTAAAAGACATTCCAAAAATTCTTGAAACACCATACGTCGGTGAAGATAAAAAGAACAAAAAACCGCCATACCGTTTTGAGATTGAAATGCTGAAAGAAAAACAATTTGATGATACATTGCTCGAAAAGATTTTACAGCAATAAAAAATGGGGGATAACACCCCCATTTTTTAGCTTGTAAATTGTTTGAATAGTTCATTAACTGTTTGAGCTGTTTCTTTCGATGTAATCGTCTCTACTTGTTTCAGCAGCCGCATTCGTTCACTCTCATTAAAGATGTTTACATTTTTCCCGTATAACAGGTTCGCTACTTCAACGGCCTGCGATCTTGTTAAGCTGATTCCGTATTGTTTTGAGTACTTCAGCAAATCATCAGCAGTAGCCTGATTAAGCCGCTGTAAAATAATTCTTTGAAATAAAATCATCGGTCAATCCACCTCCAGACTTAATGTATGGGCAAATCAGTAAAATGTGTCAGTGTTTAATGGTAAAATAGATTTATAATGTATTTAAAATAGTTATTGCAGGAAAGGAGATTTTATGACCCCAACAAAACAACATAAGAAAGAAACATTTACCCATTTTATTTTCAGGGTCTTTATGATTCTGGTAGGAGCTGCATCTGCGGCTGTAAGTATTGAATTATTTTTAATCCCCAATGATTTTATTGATGGCGGGATTATCGGTGTATCACTTATTTTAGACCACCTCTTTATGTCAAACCCCTTTCTGAATTTCGCTTTTTTCGTTGTCATATTAAATATTCCTTTTATGATCTTCGGATATAAATATATCGGTAAGACCTTTCTAGTCTCTACGTTTATAGGGATTGTCGGGCTTGCCGTTATTGAATCCTCACTTCACCATGTAGAAGCCATTACAACCCAGCCTATTTTGGCTACTGTGTTCGGAGGTCTTTTACTCGGCTTTGGCGTCGGGCTTGTTATTCGAAACGGAGGTTCAATGGATGGTACAGAAATTCTCGGTATTTTGCTGACCAAAAAACTCCCGTTTTCAGTAGGTGAGTTCGTTATGTTCATCAATGTGTTCATTTTCATTTGGGCAGTTTTTGTGTTCGGTCCTGAGCAAGCGATGTACTCATTCATGACTTATTATATTGCGATGAAAACGATTGATGCCGTGATCCAAGGGCTTGATGAAACAAAAGCTGTCATTATTGTGTCTGAGCAGTATGATGAGATTTCCGACGCGATTTTGCACCGTCTCGGTCGGGGCACAACGAAGCTGAAGGGGAAAGGCGGATATACGGACGAAGAAAAAGACGTAATTTACGCGGTTGTCACAAGGCTGGAAGTGACAAAGCTCAAATCGATCGTGTTTGAAGTTGATCAAAATGCATTCATAACAATTATGAATACTCATGAAACGAGAGGCGGAAAATTCAAAAACGCAATCCACTAGGCTTTCATTTACTTTTATTCATTTTATGGGTATAATTTTATCTGCAGTAAAGAAAATGGCTTGCTGGACAGACAGCTGCCATTTTCTTTTTCATACATGTGATACGTTCTTAAGCAAAGCGAAAAGGGGGACCCTTCATGAACGTACAAGAAGCGCTGAACCTACTAAAAGAAAACGGATATAAATATACAAACAAACGGGAGGATATGCTGCAGCTTTTTGCTGATTCAGACAGATATCTTACCGCTAAAAACGTACTGTCTGCACTGAATGATGATTATCCAGGCTTAAGCTTTGATACAATCTACAGAAATCTTTCTTTATATGAAGAACTTGGGATTTTGGAAACAACTGAGCTGTCCGGTGAAAAGCTCTTCCGATTTAAGTGTTCATTCACCCATCACCACCATCATTTTATTTGTCTTGCCTGCGGCAAAACAAAGGAAATTGAATCATGTCCGATGGACAAGCTTTGTGATGATTTGGATGGCTATCAGGTCAGCGGGCATAAATTTGAGATTTATGGCACATGCCCTGATTGTACAGCGGAAAACCAAGAAAACACTACTGCGTAAAATGCGTATATATGAAAAAGGGGCCCGGTTTGGGCTCCTTTTTCAGTTATTGACGCGTATTAAGTGATGCTTGTTGTTGTTCATCCATTGAACGGCTTCTAGCCAGTTGTTTACTCTGATGATGTTTGAATCAATCGGAAGCTGATTATAAGGGGAATTGAACAAAATCACCGGTATCCCGGCTTCTTTCGCAATCATCATGGCGTTCCCGTGATGATCCTCAAAAAACAGGTCGATGTTATGATTCTTGACCGCTTCAACTTTGTGATGACCGCCAACGAGTTCGATGTGGTCATAATGAATGTTTTGTCTGTCAAACCATTCATAGGTAATATCAGTTAAATGAGTCCGTCTCGCTGTAATATAAATAAGCTTGTGCTCCTCTTTGAGAAGATCAAGTGACTGTTTCGCATGCTGTGCAAGCAATGCTTCCTTATATATGATCGCTTCATTTTGATTCATCCAATCCCAAAATTCTTCCTGGGTAATGTTTAACAGCTTTGTTAAATCATAATCCGTCATATCGTTTAATGAAATGGAAAGATTAAACGAACGGTTCAAATAAGGGACGAATGTATCCTGAGCCGTGATTGTGCCGTCAATATCTATTCCTAAGCGTAACATGCCCACACTCCTTCAGTTTCATCCCTTCAAGTGTAACATAAACAATTGACATTAACAGAAAAGTTTAGCAAACATGAATCAGGCAAAATGGATCAAACTATAAAAGCTCCTTTAATAAAACAGAAGGGGGAATTGAAGGTGGCAAACGATTACGAAAAGCGTGATAACAACAGTTACTATGTTGATCATGGATCTGAAGGAACAAATATTACCCGCGACAATGACGGTTTTTTTGAGGAAACAGCTGCTGAAATCGCAGAGCCTTATCGTGCTGCTGACCGCAGCAATGACCAAGACAATGATCGCAGCGGCGGCAATGTCAATGAAGGACGGGGAATAGGGTACATCGCTTTAGCCTTGTCCATCATTTCATTGTTTGTACTGCCTGTTTTATTGGGAGCTGCCGGTATTATTGTCGGCTATATCGCAAGAAGAAGAGGTGCTCAAGGCCTTGGAGCCTGGGCAATGGGTATCGGTGTCGTTTCATTAGTGCTTGGAATATTTATTATTCCATTTTTCTAACACAAAAAAGCTTGACGGGTTCCCGTCAAGCTTTTTGTGTTTCTTCTTTTAATTTTGCTTTTTCAGCTTCAAGTTTTGCGTAGTGTTCCTCAGCAAGAATGTCAATTTCTTTTTTGAGTTCTTCTACCATCGTTTCCTCTGGAACCTTACGGACAATTTTCCCTTTCCGGAACAGCAGTCCTTCACCGCGTGCGCCGGCGATTCCGATATCAGCTTCTCTCGCTTCACCAGGTCCGTTTACAGCGCAGCCGAGAACAGCAACTTTAATCGGCGCTTTTATCTTAGAAATATACTCTTCCACTTCATTGGCAATGCTGATTAGATCAATCTCAATACGGCCGCAAGTCGGACATGAGATGAGCGTGGCAGCATTGGAGGCTAAGCCGAAAGATTTCAGAAGCTCCCTTGCTACTTTTACCTCTTCTACAGGGTCTGCGCTTAGTGAAATGCGCATGGTGTTCCCGATGCCTTTGCTTAAAATGGCGCCGAGTCCTGCTGCGCTCTTTACTGTGCCGGCAAACAGCGTTCCTGACTCGGTGATCCCGAGGTGAAGCGGGTAGTCAAACGCTTTCGCCGCTTTTTCATAAGCCTCGATTGCAAGGTTCACGTCAGAGGCCTTCATGCTGACAATAATATCGTGAAAATCAAGATCCTCAAGAATTTTAATGTGATGAAGTGCGCTTTCTACCATTCCATCGGCAGTCGGATAACCGTATTTTTCTAAAATTCGTTTTTCCAATGAACCGGCGTTTACTCCGATTCTGATCGGAATGCCTTTGTCTTTGGCCGCTTTAACAACCGCTTCAACTTTTTCGCGCCGGCCGATGTTGCCGGGGTTGATTCGGATTTTATCTGCGCCGCCTTCAATGGCTTTCAACGCAAGTTTATAATCGAAATGTATGTCAACAACGAGAGGAATGGAAATGCGCTTTTTAATATCCGCAATGGCGTTTGCTGCCCGTTCATCCGGACATGCTACCCGAACGATTTGGCATCCGGCTTCAGCCAAACGGTTAATTTCCGCAACCGTTGCTTCTACATCATGTGTTTTTGTTGTTGTCATGCTTTGGATGACAACTTCATTGTTGCCGCCTATTGTTAAAGGTCCCACTTTGACGGGACGCGTTTTTGTACGATGTGTGATTTCACTCACTTGCAATCGCTCCTTAATTGTAGTTGCCGCTTCTAGATATAACAATTCTAGTATGGTTTATGTGAATTTATTTTACAAATTACATTGTAACAGTGTCTTCGCCGAACTGACAAGAAATTAACGTTAAATTAAGGGTAGACCGGGAATTTATACGCTGTTCCCGCTTGAATGTCATTGGCTTTCACATTTGGATTCAGTGCTTCAAAATCCTTTACAATGTCATCCGGAGAACCTGCTGATCCGACTATCGACATAACCGTATCACCCGGCTTTACCTTCACCGTTTTATAAGCCGGTTCTTGTGCAGCCGTTTTTGCTGATGCTTTATAGACAGGGAGGTCCTGAATGGGTATTGTTCCAATTTTAAGGTCATAAAAAAGAATAAAAAGTATAAAAACAATGCTGCATACTAAGGTGAGACGCTTCATCGCTTTTCCTCCCGCATACGAAATTTTATATCATAGTATGCTTGTCCATTTCGATTCATGACAAAAGAAAAGAGACTGCGAATGCAGCCTCGGTTTATACAGCAGCTTTTTTGGACGGAATCTCTTTTAAAACGAGAAACAGGATGACAAAATTGACAAACCAGTTTAGTAAAAATTCACTTGGTACGGTTGCTTCTAATGCCCGCATGATTGTAAAGAATACAGTTGAAAGGGTGATGGAATAAGCAGAAAGCTTCCAGAGCTGATGATAGGATAAATGTTTTTTCTGCGAATTCTTAATGATTAACCCGATAAGCGCTAAAAACGATACTTCAATAAATTTTCCCGCTGCTGTTACGAGAAAAATAAGAGCTGAGAGAACAGTTACAATCATCGCTTTATTTTGGTTTAACCCTGCAATGACATCTTTTTTCTGTAACTCTGACGGCATCATTGAGTAAGACATTTCTTGGGCTTGTCCGTCAATGGCCAAAACAAATTTGTTCTGAAGGATGCCGATCGCGTTTTGCTTTGCTTCAATTTGTTCAGTGCCATAGGAGTCTGTCGGATCGAACACGATAACGAAACCATTCGCTTGAGATTCCGTGGCTTTTTTCTCATCCGTTTGAAGTTTGCCGTTTGAAATTGTGAAATCAGGGAAATCTTTGTTTAAAACAGTTTTAAAGCCGTTCATTGATTTTACGGTCCCTGTACTTACATAATAAGCGGTAGGGATTGCAAACAGGACAGAGAGCAAAAATACATAAAGAATCGCTTTTCCGATTCCTTGAAATCTTGTTTTTGCAATATCACGGGGAGAGTATGTACTTTTAATGAAAAGCTGAAACACATTCACTATCTTCACTTCCTAGCTAAACTAATATATGTTGCTTATTGTATCGTTGCATGCGTGTGAATACAAGGAAGACATGAAGAAGACAGAGTAAAATGGGAGGATGGAAGCTATGGATATGTTGTATTGGCTGTTGATTGCAGCGGTTTTTATCATTGCCTTTATCGGGCTGGTGTATCCTGTTATTCCGAGCGTAGTATTTATTGTTGCCGGATTTGTATTGTACGGATTTTTATTTTCATTCAGTCCGTATTCTTATATGTTCTGGCTTGTTGAGGCAGTTTTTGCCGCAGTATTATTCGCAGCAGATTACGTGTCGAATCTGCTTGGAGTAAAAAGGTTCGGAGGAAGCAAAGCTGCCATATGGGGAAGCACGATCGGTTTATTAATCGGGCCTTTTGTCATTCCGGTTGCAGGGATCATATTGGGGCCGTTTATCGGGGCTGTTTGCGCAGAACTTATCGTCCATCAGAAGGACTTAAAGTCAGCGTTTAAAATTGGCCTCGGCTCACTCATTGGTTTTTTAACAGGGGTTATTGCAAAGGGCATCATACAGCTTTTGATGATCGGATACTTTTTATGGACGGTCCTATAAGAAATGCTGGCGGCAGGTTTAATGGGACCGATTATCGGTTAAAGTGAAATATGTCCGCTGAAATGAGCCAAATCGTGAGCTTTTTCATTGATTACAAAGCATTCTTTTGTTACATTGAATGAAGAAAGGCTCGCTGTGAAGCGGCATTTCAGTACATATATACTAAGGAGGAATTATCATGGCTTACGAACTTCCAGAATTACCTTATGCGTACGATGCTTTAGAACCGCATATCGACAAGGAAACTATGACTATTCACCATACGAAACACCACAACACATACGTGACAAATTTAAACAAAGCGGTTGAAGGAAACACTGCTCTTGCCAACAAATCAGTTGAAGAGCTTGTTGCTGATCTTGATTCTGTTCCTGAAAACATCCGCACTGCAGTCCGCAACAACGGCGGCGGACACGCGAACCACAAATTATTCTGGACACTTTTATCTCCAAACGGCGGAGGCGAACCGACTGGCGCGCTTGCTGAAGAGATCAACAGTGTATTTGGAAGCTTTGACAAATTCAAAGAGCAATTCGCAGCAGCAGCAGCTGGACGCTTCGGTTCTGGCTGGGCATGGCTTGTTGTGAACAACGGTAAACTTGAAATCACAAGCACGCCAAACCAAGATTCTCCGCTTTCAGAAGGCAAAACGCCTATCTTAGGTCTTGACGTTTGGGAGCATGCTTACTACCTTAACTATCAAAACCGCCGTCCTGATTACATTTCAGCTTTCTGGAATGTTGTAAACTGGGACGAAGTGGCTCGTCTATACAGCGAAGCAAAATAATGGCACAAACAAGGTCCTCATTATGGGACCTTGTTTTTTTATGTCTTCTTTTTACATATCTCGGTTTGAGTGAGACAGACTAAGGGATAGTAAAGGGGAGTCAGTAATGAGCAAACTAAAAAAAGTGATAGGCGATGTAGACGTAAACAAAGGGTTACTCTTTCTGCTGACCATTGGCGGGCTTTACTCGCTGGGAATTGCACTGTCCAATACATTTGTTAATGTGTATCTTTGGAAGCAGTCAGGGAAATTTATTGATTTGGCGATATATAATTTATCCATTGTGACAATGCAGCCGATAACCTTTTATTTGGCTGGACGGTTAGCCAAAAAAATAGACAGGGTATTCATTTTAAGGTTCGGCGTCATTTTTTTAGCTGCCTTTTATTTAAGTGTGCTTTTAGCCGGAGAAACGGCGGCCAGCCGTCTCGTGCTAATCGGCGCGGTGCTCGGAGTTGGCTATGGCTTTTATTGGCTAGCGTTTAACGTACTGACCTTTGAAATAACAGAGCCGGATACACGAGACTTTTTCAACGGGTTTATGGGCATTCTGTCTTCCTCTGCAGGAATGATCGGCCCGATTGTAGCCGGATTCGTGATCTCAAGGCTTGAAAATAATACGGGTTATACAGTGATTTTCAGTCTCTCCCTCAGTTTATTTGCCCTGGCTGTCGTGATGAGCTTTTTCTTAAAACGGAGAGAATCAAAGGGCCGTTTTATGCTGAGCAAAGTATTTGGAGAGCGCCATAGCAATATGAATTGGCGGAGAATCACGAATGCGCATTTTTTTCAGGGTTTGAGAGAAGGGATTTTTGTCTTTTTAATCAGTGTGTTTGTATTTATTGAGACAAACAGCGAACTTGCTCTCGGTACATTCGGTCTTGTCAATTCAGCTGTTTCCTTCTTTGCCTACTACTTTGCATCCAGGCTGATTAAGAAAAAGGCGAGAAAAAAATCGATTTTGCTGGGCGGACTTATTTTGTATGGCGCGCTGTTTTTGATTCTGTTTCATATGAGCTTTTCGACATTATTAACGTACGGCGTTTTTATTGCCATCGGCTATCCTCTGTTGCTTGTGCCATATGTATCACTTACATATGATGTGATAGGGCGGGCGAGGCATGCCAGAAAAGCAAGAATTGAATATATCGTGCTTAGAGAAATGTTCTTGAACGCCGGCAGAATTGTTTCCATTTTGTGCTTTCTCCTGATTGTGGCCCTTCTGAAAGAGGATGTGGGAATTCCTTTGTCACTTGCGATATTGGGTATAGGACATCCTTTGATTTATTACTTTGTCAAGGATATCCGTTTTAAGGAGAAAGAAGGGGAAAATGAAACCATGGAAGAAGATGGCCAAAAACGGGTAACAGAACCGACCCTGTTAAAAGGCGAGAGATAATTTTTTTGCCAAAAAGGGGTTATCTGTAGAAAAAAGTCGAAAAAACCTTTAAAATGAAAACTGGCACTCTTACTTGAGTGTCTTTTCTTTCTGTAAATAGAAAAGGTGATGTTATGAGGAGAAATAAACCAAAAAAGCAAAATCATAAAGAGAAAAAGAAGTCGCTTCCGATCCGGCTGAATATTTTATTTTTAGCTGCCTTTGTTATATTTACCTGGATTATTGTGGAACTGGGCATCAAGCAGATCGTGCAAGGCGATGATTACAAAAACCAAGCGAATAAGCAGGAACAAAGTGAAGTCAGCTCAGCGGTACCGCGCGGGAAAATTTATGATCGAAACTTTAATGCCATTGTGACAAATAAAGCTTTAAATGCAATCACATACACGAGATCTAAATCGACCACGCAAGAACAGCGCTTAAAGATCGCAAAAAAGCTGTCTGACATGATCAAAGTCGATACAAAAAAAGTAACAGAACGGGATAAAAAAGATTATTGGATTTTGACTAGACCGAAAGAAGCGAAAAAGCTCATTAGCTCTAAAGAAAGACAGCAGGTTGAAGACAAAAAAATATCCGATGACGATTTATACCAGCTTCAGCTAAAACGGATTACTGATAAGCAGCTGAATGAATTGACGGATAAAGATATGCAGATCCTCGCTATCAAAAGACAGATGGATTCGGGCTATGCATTGACCCCTCAATATATCAAAAACGAAGATGTATCAGCGAAGGAAATGGCAGTGGTAAGTGAACATTTAGACGAACTGCCAGGTGTTGATGTCACGTCCGATTGGGAACGTGAATATCCGTATAAAAACCTTCTTCGCTCAGTGCTCGGAAGTGTGTCCAGCTCTAATGAAGGATTGCCGTCCAACTTGCTCGACCATTATCTGTCGCTTGGCTACAGCCGAAATGACAGGGTCGGAAAAAGTTATCTGGAATACCAATACGAAAGCCTTCTGCAGGGCCAAAAAGCCAAAGTCGAAAATATCACAGATTCAAACGGCAATGTCACGGGAACAAAAACGGTATCTGAAGGCAAAGCCGGTAAAGATCTCGTCCTTACGATTGACATTGATTTGCAAAAAGAAGTGGAAAAAATCATTGAGAAGAACCTCAAATCTGCTAAAGCAAGACCAAGCACGCAATTGTTAGACCGGGCATTCGTTGTCATGATGGACCCAAGAAACGGTGAAGTGCTTTCAATGGCGGGCAAGCAGATTAAACAAGAAAATGGGAAATATAAAATTGATGATTACGCTTTAGGTACAATGACGTCATCTTACGCCATGGGTTCAGCAGTCAAAGGCGCAACAGTCTTGACAGGCCTTCAAACCGGAGCTATCAATCTGAATACTGTTTTTCAAGATGAACCTTTATATATTGGTCAGGATAAACGCGGTAAAAAGTCATGGACTAATTTAGGACCGGTCAATATTCAAAGAGCCTTAGAGCAGTCTTCTAACGTATTTATGTTTAAAACAGCGATCGCGCTCGGAAAAGGTGAATATAAACCGCACCAAGCTTTACCGATTGATACGACGGCCTTTGATACGTTCCGTAATTATTTCAGCCAATTTGGATTAGGTGTCAAAACTGGAATTGATCTTCCGAATGAAATGACAGGCTATAAAGGAACAGACAGATTGACGGGATTCTTGCTTGACTATGCAATCGGCCAATACGACACATATACACCGCTGGAACTGGCGCAATACGTATCAACGATTGCAAACGGCGGGTATCGCTTAAAACCTCAGCTTGTGAAAGAAGTCAGGGATCCTAATCCTGAAAAAGGAATCGGTGCTGTCGTACAATCCGTTCAGCCGGAAGTGCTGAATAAAATCGACATGAAGAGTGAATATATTAAAGAGGTTCAGGCCGGATTCAGACGGGTGATGACAAAAGGGACAGCTGCCAGCCAATTTGCTTCAGCGTCATATCAGCCTGCCGGTAAAACAGGAACAGCACAATCGTTCTATGATGGACCTGATAAATCAAAAACAGGAACATCGACTTATAATACGACACTTGTTGCCTATGCACCGGCTGATAATCCTGAGATTGCGATCTCTGTAGTAGTCCCTTGGGCTTATATTGATTACAGCGCTAAATATACCATTACAAACGAAATCGGCAGGGAAGTAATGGATAAATATTTTGAGCTGAAATCGAAGCAGGACAAAGAAGATACTCAGCAAAAGAATAAAGACAAAATTGAAGAAAATGCAGAAAACACAACGTCTTCTGATAACTAAAAAGAAACGCTCACATGATGTGGGCGTTTTTTTTTATACAAAAAAACGCACTGATTTACAAAACCTTAACATTCGGTTCAAACCCTTTTTACATAGAACCTTTACTCTATACGTGTAGGACAAATTACACATTATACGCAGGGGGAATTCAGGAAATGAAAAAAAACAAATTGGTGCTTATGCTTCTGATGGCTGCATTTATGATGATTGCAGCTGCATGCGGAAATGCAGGAGAAAGTAAAAAATCGAATAGCGATTCTGCAAAAGGAGAAGAAAAGGCATCAGGTTCTTTAACCATTTCTGGTTCATCGGCAATGCAGCCACTAGTACTTGCAGCCGCGGAAAAATTTATGGAAGAAAACCCTGATGCTGATATACAGGTACAAGCTGGCGGTTCTGGAACAGGGCTTTCTCAAGTCTCTGAAGGAGCTGTTCAGATCGGGAATTCAGACGTTTTTGCTGAAGAAAAAGAAGGCATCGATGCAAAAGCGCTTGTCGATCATCAAGTCGCTGTAGTTGGTATGGCAGCAGCTGTAAACCCTGATGCTGGTGTGAAGGATATTTCAAAAGATGAATTGAAAAAAATCTTCACTGGCAAAATTAAAAACTGGAAAGAGCTCGGCGGCAAAGACCAAAAGATTACACTTGTAAACCGTCCTGATTCTTCTGGCACACGTGCTACATTTGTGAAATATGCGCTTGACGGAGAAGAACCTGCAGAAGGCATTACTGAAGATTCCTCCAACACGGTGAAAAAAATTATTGCTGATACTCCTGGAGCGATTGGATATCTTGCATTCTCATATTTAACAGATGACAAAGTAACTGCTCTATCAATTGATGGTGTAAAACCTGAAGCGAAAAATGTCACAACTGGCGAGTATCCGATCTGGGCTTATCAGCATTCTTATACAAAAGGTGAAGCGACAGGTTTAGCTAAAGAATTTCTTGATTATCTAAAGAGTGAAGACATTCAAAAAAGCATTGTTACTGACCAAGGCTACATTCCAGTTACTGATATGAAAGTGACACGTGATGCCAACGGGAAGCAAAGCTGATCTTAATAAAAAGAGGAGTGCGGGGACAACCGTTTCTCCTCTTAACACATTCATAGGAGTGTAAAACAATGATAAACAATAGAGAAAATATGTCTGTGAGCGAGCGCTTAATCAGCTCTAGGCAAAATCGGCAATTGGATGAAGTTCGGGGAAGAATGATAGTCACAGCTTGTGCACTGATTATGATTGCGGCATCTGTTGCGATTACCATTTTCCTCGGCGTGAAGGGGCTGCAATCTTTTCTTGTAAATGGTGTAAGCCCAATTGAATTCTTAACGAGCTTAAATTGGAATCCTACAGATAGTGATCCGAAATACGGAGTGCTGCCATTTATTTTTGGCTCATTTGCAGTAACGATTCTTTCTGCTCTAATCGCTGCGCCGCTTGGCATTGCAGGTGCGATTTTTATGACAGAGATTGCCCCGAATTGGGGAAAGAAAGTGCTGCAGCCGGTGATTGAGCTTTTAGTCGGTATTCCATCTGTTGTTTATGGATTCATAGGTCTTACAGTATTGGTGCCGTTTATCGCCCAGTTCAAATCGAGCGGAACAGGGCACAGTTTATTGGCGGGAACGATTGTCCTTTCCGTCATGATTCTGCCGACGATCACATCGATTTCTGCTGATGCAATGGCTTCTCTTCCGAAGAGTTTACGAGAGGGTTCTTACGCGCTTGGTGCCACAAGATGGCAGACGATCAGAAAAGTACTTGTGCCTGCTGCTTTTCCAACATTGATGACAGCTGTTGTGTTAGGCATGGCTCGGGCGTTCGGTGAAGCTTTGGCTGTTCAGATGGTCATTGGAAATACAAGAGTATTGCCGGAAAGCCTGTTTGACACTGCGGGAACGCTGACAACGATCATCACGCTGAATATGGGCCACACCACATACGGAAGTGTTGAAAACAATACGCTGTGGTCAATGGGGCTTGTGCTTCTGGTGATGTCATTCTTGTTCATCCTGCTTATTCGCTACTTGTCATCTAGGAGGAAAGTGTAATGAACCGCAAAATAACAGATAAACTGGCGACCGGAATGTTTGGTTTGTGTGCAGCCATTATCGCTGCCATTTTAGTAGGTTTGTTTTCCTATATTATTATAAACGGTGTTTCTCAGCTCAGTTTTCAATTTATTACAACAAAGTCGAGCGCCATTGCAGCTGGAGGAGGCATACGAGATCAGCTGTTTAACTCCTTTTATATTTTGTTTATTACAATGCTGATTACAATCCCGCTCGGTGTGGGCGGCGGAGTCTTCATGGCTGAATACGCGCCTAATAACAAAGTAACTGACTTCATCAGAACATGTATAGAGGTGCTTTCATCTCTTCCGTCTATTGTCATTGGGATGTTTGGATTATTGATGTTTGTCAACTTAACAGGCTGGGGATATACGATCATAGGCGGGGCGCTTGCGTTAACTGTTTTTAACCTTCCTGTCATGGTGCGTGTGACAGAAGACGCGATCCGTTCAGTCCCTAAAGATCTGAAGGAAGCCTCTCTCGCTTTAGGTGTATCACGCTGGCATACCGTAAAAACGGTTTTAATTCCAAGTGCGATTCCTTCTATTATCACAGGAGCAATTTTAGCGTCAGGAAGGGTGTTCGGGGAAGCGGCCGCATTATTATTTACGGCAGGCCTGACAACACCGCGTCTTAATTTTACGGAGTGGAACCCGTTTTCGGAAACATCACCGCTTAATATTTTCAGGCCCGCTGAAACACTTGCGGTCCACATTTGGAACGTCAATACACAAGGAATGATTCCGGATGCTGAAGCGATTGCCAACGGTGGTTCTGCCGTGCTGGTGATTTCTGTTCTTGTGTTTAATCTCGCGGCGAGATGGCTTGGCACGATGATCTACAAAAAGCTTACGGCAAATTAGAACGGAAAGAGGCGAAAAACATGTCTGAACAAATGGTAAAAGAAAAACCTGAGCGTGCTGTTATTGTTCCGAAGCAGAACCACGTGCTTGAGGTCAAAGATCTGTCTATTTTTTACGGAAATAAACAAGCCGTTCATCATGTAAACATGGATATTGAAAAAAATGCGGTGACTGCTTTAATTGGGCCGTCGGGATGCGGAAAATCCACTTTTTTGAGAAATATTAACCGAATGAACGATTTAATTCCATCTGCAAGAGCGGAAGGTGAAATCCTTTATGAAGGATTAAATATATTGGGCGGCAATATTAACGTTGTCAGCTTGAGAAGAGAAATCGGAATGGTTTTTCAAAAACCAAATCCATTTCCGAAATCGATCTATGCGAATATCACACATGCATTGAAATATGCCGGAGAGCGGAATAAAGCTGTTTTAGATGAAATTGTGGAAGAAAGTTTAACAAAAGCGGCCCTCTGGGATGAGGTGAAGGATCGTTTACATTCATCCGCACTCTCGTTATCCGGCGGCCAGCAGCAGCGTTTATGCATCGCGAGAACGCTTGCGATGAAACCGGCTGTTCTTCTGCTTGATGAACCAGCTTCAGCGCTTGATCCGATTTCAAATGCAAAAATAGAGGAATTAATTACAGGATTGAAAAGAGAATACTCAATTATTATTGTCACGCACAATATGCAGCAGGCTCTGCGGGTTTCTGACCGGACGGCATTCTTTTTAAACGGCGAGCTTGTAGAATACGGACAGACCGAACAGATTTTCACGAGTCCGAAAAAGCAAAAGACAGAGGATTATATTAACGGGAAATTCGGATAGGAGGGCGGCAATGAGTATTGCTACCGAAGCTGTAATGAAACAGGAAGTATATCAAGTCAATGGAATGAACTTATGGTATGGGCAGCATCATGCTTTAAAAAATATCAATTTGAGCATTTATGAAAATGAGGTTACGGCGATTATCGGACCATCCGGATGCGGGAAATCGACCTTTATCAAGACATTGAATTTAATGATTCAAATGACGCCGAATGTAAAGCTTGCAGGTGAGCTGAACTATAATGGCAGCAACATTTTAAAGGATAAAGTGGACATCGTGGATTTGCGAAAAAATATCGGCATGGTATTCCAAAAAGGGAATCCGTTTCCGCAATCTATTTTTGATAATGTGGCTTACGGACCGAGAGTCCACGGCACCAAAAATAAGAAGAAGCTTCAGGAAATTGTGGAAAAGTCATTAAAAGACGTGGCGTTATGGGATGAGGTGAAGGATCGATTGCATACGTCCGCTCTTTCGCTGTCAGGGGGCCAGCAGCAGCGTCTTTGCATCGCCAGAGCACTTGCGACCAATCCTGATATTTTGCTGATGGATGAACCGACATCTGCACTAGATCCAATCTCAACGAGAAAAATTGAAGAACTCATTCTAGAGCTGAAAAATAAATATACAATTGTCATTGTCACGCATAACATGCAGCAGGCAGCAAGGGTTTCTGATCAAACCGCCTTTTTCTACATGGGCGAGCTTGTTGAATGCGACAATACGAATAAAATGTTCTCTAACCCGAAGGACCAAAGAACGCTCGATTACATTTCAGGAAAGTTTGGATGAAAAAAACAGGCTGAGTCAGCCTGTTTTTTTATCGTGTTAACGTTTTTACGATTTTTTTGAAACTCATGTCTGATTTTACTTTAAACTCGCCGGCACGAATTTCTTTGTGGTAGCCGGCATCAATGACGTAGTCATTAAAGTCTTGAGCCGAGGAGATAATGCCCTCTTTTTCAAGAATAGCAGATACATCCGCCGTGCTCATGCCGTCTTTAATTTTGAGCTTGTACGTTTTGACTTTGTCTGTTTTCGTGTCTGAGCTGCCGTCATCGGTCAACGATTTCTCTTTTGAATCAAGAAGTTTTTGATATTCATCACGGTTCACAGAAACCATTTTTTTAGAATCAAGGTAATTGTTCACGTCTTGTTCAGTTACTGTTTTATTATCTTTTACAGCAGCGGCCTGGTCTTCGTCAGTCAGATAAAAAACAGCTGCAAGAACGGCTGTCGCTAAAATGATGCCGCCAGCAAATGCCTGAATGCCCCGTTTTGTCATACGAGCACCTTCTCATTATCTTTGATAATCGTATTCACGTCTTCCACTGATACATGCTCAGCTTTAGCAATCGCTTCAGCTGACATACCGTTATTATATTTAGAAAGTATTTGTTTAGCGATTTTTTGATTGATGTCGTTCTGCTTTGATTTGCGAATGACAAGGTTTGTTTCCAGTAATTCTTCCTCAAGCACTGTCATTTTCTTTTTGAGCTTGTAAATTTCCTGCATCGCAGAAAGCTGCAGTGTTTCGAGCTCCTGTTCTACATCTTTCATCGGGTCTCTTTGAGAATATGAGAATGCAATTAGCGCTATACTGACGATAAACAACGCAATAATAGCAATTTCCACGTTTCATCACCTTCTATTCTTTTTTTATCCTTCTTTTTTATACCATAAAACCAATAGTTTCTAAAGGAATTCGCGAAAAAAACGAGATTTTGTCGAGAAATCTTTCTTTGCTTCTTCTTTATGTAATGGTTTAATAGGAACACGAAGTGAACGATTGGAAAGGAGAATGTTAGGAGTCCATGGATAAACACCCATTTCCCTATAATATACGACATAAGCTTTCCTTTTTTAGGGACACATTCGACATAATCATTCAAAACGCCCACACCTTGACCGTAAGCTGGGAAATCTCAGAAGAAACAATGCGGCTGGCTGAAGCGGTCCTTTTCGAAAAAACGCAGGATATGATAAAAGAATTGCGCATTGTCATCAAAAGAAAAGACATTGAAGCTGTCAGGACAAAACGCACAACGTATGATAAAGGCGAATGGACGATTAGACAGGCGGCTGGTGATGCTGTATATCGGGCTGAATACAGAATTGTGAATTCAATGAATGTCTCTCTCAAGCTTGCCGGTACAGACGACATCTATCTTGATGAAAATGGGATTCGTCATATAAACAGTTTTCAGATTGAAGAAGCGCACACCAGTTGGGAGGCGCAATTTTCTGCATACACCTGTTATGGGAGAGGGGAAAAAGAACGGTGAACATTCTCATGCTTTCACCCGAACATCCCGATGAGCCGAAAAGCGGGCTCGGTGACCATTTAAACCGCCTCATTTCCTATTTAAAGCCTCATATCAACATTACGGTTTATACTCCGAGCGGGCAGTTGTTTTCGTATGCGAAGTTTGAAGATTACATAGCTGATGCTAACTTTACAATGGTTCGCCATGTGTTATCACACAATGAACGCTTTGATCTGATTCATGCTCATGATGACACAACAGCCCCTGCCGCCCAGTATTTGAAACAACGGCTTGGCCTTCCGCTTACTGCGACAATCCACGGTCTTGAAAGAGAAAGGAAGAAGGTGTGCCGAGAAGCCCCACACCCATACAGGCTCAAGACCGAACGGCTCCTTATAGAATCCGCTGATGCATTGATCGTATTAAGCACATTTATGAAGCGGTCTCTTAATAAGGCAGCACATAAAAAAATAACCGTTATCCCAAGCCCTGCATCTATGGAGGAAGAGAAGGGGAAAATCCAAAGAAGCATAAATAGAAGATTCCTCTTTTCATATGGAAGGTTCGTTCCGGAAAAAGGATTTTCGCAGCTGTTAAAGGTATTTGCCATCTTGAAGCAGCGTCAGCCTGACCTCTATCTAGTGCTGGCTGGGGAGGGGCCGTCTCTGTCCTCCTATGAGAAATTGGCTGCGGCATATAACCTGAAGGATCGTGTCATGTTTCTGCCGTTTCTCAATAGGAAAGACATCAGAACGTTACTGTCTCACTGTGAAATGGCTGTTTTCCCTAGTTCTTATGAACCGTTTGGGCTTGCCGCGCAAGAAAGCATGGAACAAGGTGTGCTGACTGTCGTTTCTCAGTCGGGTGGTTTTTGTGATTATGCCGTTCATGACAAAACGGCAATCATCGCTAATTTTACGCTCGTACAGGAAGCGGCTGATCTGCTGGACAGTTTTTTAAAAGACCGGGGAAAAGCCCGCCGGATAAAAGAAGCTGGCAGACAACAAGTGTTCAAGCTCCACCACCCCCGACTCATTACGTCATCATATTTGCAGCTTTATGAGCGTATCTTCAATAATTCAGCAATTCATTGAAAAACAGCCTAGCATTCCGTCCATTATAGTGGTATTATATATAAGTCTGAATAAGTAAATGATTTTAGTTTGGAGGGAAAATAATGCGCGTTAATATTACTTTGGCTTGCACTGAATGTGGTGAGCGTAACTATATTTCTAAAAAGAACAAACGCAACAATCCAGACCGCGTTGAATTTAAAAAATATTGCCCACGTGATAAAAAATCTACGTTACACCGTGAAACAAAATAACAGCTTTGCTGTTTGAGGTGTAAGAAAAAAGCCAGAGCTTTGAAAAAGGTTCTGGCTTTTTTTCTATTCCGAGGGGGATGAGAGATGAAATCACAATTAAGAAAAAAGACGCTGGAGGCACTGTCTGCTTTATCAAATGAAGATATTCTTCAAAAAACGGAACGTATGTATAAGTACTTGTTTTCTCTGCCGGAGTGGCAAAATGCCGGCACCATTGCCGTCACTATTTCCAGAGGATTAGAGATACCGACGCGTCCTGTCATTGAGCAGGCTTGGGAAGAAGGGAAACAAGTTTGCATCCCAAAATGCCATCCGGACACGAAGAAAATGCAATTTCGCACATATCAGACTGATGATCAGCTCGAAACCGTTTACGCCGGACTGCTCGAGCCGGTAATTGAAAAAACAAAAGTAGTAAACCCATCACAAATTGACTTGATGATCGTTCCAGGTGTTTGTTTTGATGTTAACGGGTTTAGGGTCGGCTTTGGAGGCGGCTATTATGATCGCTATTTAAGTGAATATGAAGGGAAGACAGTCTCATTGCTTTTGGAGTGCCAGTTGTATGCGCACGTACCCAGTCTGCCACATGACATCCCGGTACAAAAGCTGATAACAGAGGATCGGATTATTTCTTGTTTTTCATAACTTTCCTGTCCCTTATTCGAGAATAAATAAGGTAGAATAACAAACCCTATTGGCAGGAGGGATATCATGAAAAAACTTTTGATTTATGCCATTTTCGCGGTTTCTGCCGTCATGTTTTATCAAAATCGCTACCGTCTTATGAATACTGTACTCAGCCAGCCAGGAATCAGGCGGTCTTTTATCCATTTGTTTTTAAGAATTCCATTTATCCGCAATAAGTTTATACAGCAAGCTTTCTAAAATCCCGTGAAAAACGGGATTTTTTGCTTTCAGTAGGCGTTTCGGAGCGCCAGCTGTTATAATGAAAAAAAACTATTGGAGCGGTAAACATGTTTTTGCTGGAGTATACATATTGGAAAATTGCGGCGCACCTGGTGAATAGCGGGTATGGCGTCATACAAGCCGGTGAGTCAGATGAGATATGGCTGGAAGCTCCGGACAAGTCCTCTCATGATCTAGTTCGTCTTTATAAGCACGATCTTGATTTCCGTCAAGAAATGGTTAGAGACATCGAAGAGCAGGCCGAACGAGTAGAACGAGTCAGACATCAATTGGGCAGACGAAGGATGAAGCTGCTGAATGTGTTTTTTTCAACGGAAGCCCCTGTTGATGACTGGGAAGAGATTGCAAAAAAAACGTTTGAGAAGGGAACTGTGTCAGTTGAGCCGGCGATCGTTAGAGGAACGATGCTTCGAGATGATCTTCAAGCGGTTTTTCCATCATTTCGTACAGAAAATTGTAGAGAGGAACACGCTTCGTTTGAAGACGTGCAAATGGCGCGAGAACGCTTCCTTTCGCTAGTGCTGAAACAAGAAGAACAGAGAAAAACTGAAGCGGCGGTTTTTCAAAATGGAAAACCGATTTTTACATATTTATTTATTGCGCTTCAGATCCTAATGTTTTTCTTGCTCGAAATAAACGGGGGCAGCACAAATACGGAGACGCTGGTCGCTTTTGGAGCAAAAGAAAACAGCCTGATTGCACAAGGAGAATGGTGGCGGCTTCTGACACCGATCGTGCTTCACATCGGCATAGCGCATTTAGCTTTTAATACGCTGGCTTTATGGTCGGTTGGTACAGCGGTTGAGCGGATGTATGGATCGGGGAGATTTTTGCTGATTTATCTGGCTGCTGGCATTACGGGTTCGATTGCGAGTTTTGTGTTCAGCCCGTATCCTTCGGCAGGGGCATCAGGAGCCATATTCGGATGCTTAGGTGCATTACTGTATGTTGCTTTATCTAATCGAAAAATGTTTTTAAGAACCATAGGAACCAATATTATTGTCATTATTATCATCAATCTGGGCTTTGGTTTTGCAGTTTCAAATATTGATAATTCAGGACATATCGGCGGCTTGATTGGCGGCTTTTTCGCTGCAGCGGCATTGGGGTTGCCCAAAGCCAGAGCCTTTGGAAAAAGAGTGTTGTCAGCGGTTTTGCTGATTGCTTTGGCTGCCGGTTTTTTATATTACGGATTGCATTCGCCTTCACCTTCACACCAGGAGTCAGCGCTGATTCAGCAGGCAAGCGAGCTGTATCAGGAAGGAAAGTATGAAGAAGTAACAGAATTGCTGAACGGAGAAGCAGAGCAAAAAGATGCCTCTGCCGATCTTTTGAAAATTCTTGCTGTATCTGATATTCAAATCGGCGAATATGATCAGGCGGTTTCCCTTTTGGAACGAGCAGTGAAAAAAGAACCTAAAGACCATGCTCCCTATTACAATTTAGCCTTATTGTATGCGGAAAAAAATGAGCTTGCACAAGCAGAAAAGGCCATCAGGCTGGCTTTAAAATTGGAGCCGAAGGAGCAGCGCTACAAGGAGCTACAGCAACAAATTGAAAACAATAAAGAATCATAAAGGTGGAATATGGAAAGGAGGCTGGCTTTTTTGTCAGCGTTTTCTTCTTGACTGACCGCTTCCTTATGAATACGCTTATGATAGTTAAGTTCAAGAAATGGTGAGGAAAATGAATACATTTTATGATGTGCAACAGCTGTTAAAAACGTTTGGCCACATTGTTTATTTTGGAGACAGAGAGCTTGAAATTGAGTTTATGCTGGATGAATTAAAGGAATTATACATGAACCACATGATTGAAAAGGAGCAGTGGGCCAGAGCGGCAGCTGTCCTTCGAAAAGAATTGGAACAAACAAAAAACGGAAGAGATTTCTATAAAGGCTAAGGTGATAAAAATGGACGAGATATGGTTTGCGGGCATTGACCTGGGAGGAACGACGATTAAACTCGCTTTTATTAATCAATATGGTGAAATTCAGCATAAGTGGGAAGTTCCGACTGATAAAACTGGCGACACGATTACTGTCACAATTGCAAAAACAATCGACAGCAAGCTGGATGAGCTGCAAAAACCGAAGCACATCATCAAATACATCGGAATGGGTGCACCAGGCCCTGTAGATATTTCGTCAGGAGTTGTTTATGAAACAGTAAATCTAGGGTGGAAAAATTATGCTTTGAAAAACCATCTGGAGACAGAAACCGGCATCCCAGCTGTTATAGAAAATGACGCGAATATTGCTGCGCTCGGGGAAATGTGGAAGGGAGCGGGTGATGGCGCAAAAGACGTCATTCTCGTGACGCTTGGCACAGGAGTTGGCGGAGGCATCATTGCAAATGGTGAAATTGTACATGGCATAAATGGCGCCGGCGGAGAAATCGGCCATATTTGCAGCATCCCTGAAGGCGGAGCGCCCTGCAACTGCGGCAAAACGGGCTGTATCGAAACAATTGCGTCAGCAACCGGAATTGTAAGAATTGCAAAAGAAAAAATAGCAAATGCTAAAAAGACGACACGTTTACAAGCAACCGAACAATTGTCAGCGCGGGATGTGTTTGAAGCGGCGGGTGAAAATGATGAAATTGCCCTTGAGGTGGTTGATTATGTAGCCAAGCACCTTGGTTTGGTGCTCGGAAATTTGGCAAGCTCGCTTAATCCATCCAAAATCGTTCTTGGCGGCGGCGTATCGAGAGCCGGAGAACTGCTGAGATCAAAAGTTGAGAAAACATTCCGCAAATGCGCGTTTCCGCGGGCTGCCCAAGCTGCTGATATTTCAATCGCAGCACTTGGAAATGATGCCGGCGTTATCGGAGGCGCTTGGATCGCTAAAAATGAATGGCTGAAACATCAAAATTGTTAAAATTGTGTAAATCAAATTGATTTTTTGTTGTGCTCAGGTTAAGATTTAATTTGATGTGTTAATGAGAATGTTGGGAATAGACTGATTTTTTGAGCGTGCTGCATAGGAGGTTGAAATGCGAAAAACGTTTTTTTCGAAGATTTCATTTATGCTGATTGCCATTTTATTGATGTGGCTGAAAACGTATGCTGTTTACAAAACCAGTTTTCATATTAAAATCGACAATCTAACACAGGAATTTATTCTGTTTATCAACCCATTGAGTTTTTTGTTGCTTATTTTTGGCCTCAGCCTGTTTTTAAAAGGCAAAAACAGAAATCGCTATATTATCGCGATGAGCTGTCTTGTCACGTTTGTATTGCTGGCAAATATGGTTTTTTACCGTTTTTACAATGATTTCTTAACAATCCCTGTTCTTTTTCAAACGAGCAATATGGGTGATCTCGGAAGCAGCATCGGAACACTTCTTGAGCCGACAGACCTCCTATTAGCTGTAGATATTGTGGTTTTAATATGGCTTCACATCCGGCAAAAAGCTTTTCAATCGGACATTCCCTCAACGAAAAATGAACGGGCGGCTTATTTTTTGTTCGTTGCTTCTGTTTATTTCTTCAACCTGGGCTTGTCTGAGGCGGAAAGACCTCAGCTATTGACACGCTCATTTGACAGAGAAATGCTTGTTAAAAACATTAGCCTGTTTAATTTTCATATTTACGATGGCGTTCTTCAGTCAAAGCAATCCGCACAGAGAGCGTTGGCAGACAGCAACAGCCTGACGGAGATTGAAAACTATGTAACCGCTAATGCGAAGGATGCCAACAAACGCTTATTCGGCGCTGCAAAAGGAAGGAACGTCATTCTCGTATCCTTAGAGTCGACGCAAAGCTTCGTGATTAATGAAAAATTGAATGGAGAAGAAATCACGCCTTTTCTGAATGACTTTATAAAACAGAGCTACAACTTTAATAATGTTTACCACCAAACAGGCCAGGGGAAAACCTCGGATTCTGAATTTATCGTGGACAATTCACTGTATCCGCTTGGACGAGGTGCCGTGTTTTTTACGAATGCGGGCAATCAATATATGGCCGCTCCTGAAATTTTGAAAAACAGCGGATACTATTCAGCGGTGCTCCACGCTAATAATAAGAGCTTTTGGAATCGTGATTTAATGTACGACTCATTTGGATATGATTCGTTTTTTGATATTAACTCGTATGATGTAACTGACGAAAATTCAGTCGGCTGGGGACTGAAGGATAAAGAATTTTTTGAGCAGTCTTCAGAGCTGATGAAAAATCTGCCTCAGCCGTTTTACTCGAGGCTGATTACACTGACGAACCACTTCCCGTTTGATCTTGATGAAGAGGATCAATTGATTGATGAATATGATTCAAGCAGCCAGACGCTAAATAAATATTTTCCGACAGTGCGTTATCAGGATGAGGCGCTAAAACGGTTTATCGAAAAGCTGAAGGAAGACGGATTATACGACAACTCTGTTATTGTATTATATGGTGACCATTATGGTATATCAGAAAACCATAATGAAGCGATGGGGCAGTTTTTAGGAAAAGAAATAACCCCATTTGAAGAGGTACAGCTCCAAAAAGTGCCGCTGGTCATTCATATTCCGGGTATTACTGATAAAAAGCCGCAAACCATTGAAACAGTAGGCGGGCAGATTGATATCAGGCCGACGCTAATGAATCTTTTAGGGATTGATACGAAAGATCAAATTCAATTCGGCAACGATCTGCTTTCAGACGAAAAACTGGACTTTACGGTGCTCCGGGACGGGAGCTTTATCACAGATCAGGTTGTTTATACAGACGGTGCGTGTTATGACAAAGAGACGGGAAAACCGTTAGAAGAGACAAAACAATGTGAAGCATTTGCTGATAAAGCAAAACAGGAGCTATCACTTTCTGATGAAATCATTTATGGGGATTTGTTGCGATTTTATGATCAGAAAAGGCTGGACAATTCGTCAAAACGGAAAGAAAAACAAATGCTTGATCAGGCATCGTAATCACAATGTCTCCCGCATCAAAGTGAGCGGGAGGCTTTCTTTTTTTAAATACGCTGTCATATAGTAACATAAAAGGGGGATGATGATGGCGTTTATTACGGTGAAACCTGAGATCAAGAACAATTTGGCCAGAGTGGCGAAAGAACTGAAGATAGACGAGGAATTGCTTAAAAGTGCAAATCGCTCCGCGCAAAAACATCAATTGTATTGCCCTGGTCATGTGATAGAGGAGCATAGCGGCAAAGAAGTTCAAACCATTCAGGACATAAAGCGCTTTTTACAGCCTCGGCAGCTGAAACTTTCTGATAGCTGGATTGAGCAAGAGAAAATCTATGATGATTCAGCTGTTGAAAAGGAAATAAAGAAGATTATTGATGTTTTTCCGTTTGTCTCATGCCGGGAAATTGGCCGTTCTGTACTCGGCAGGCCTATCTGGGAGCTGAAGGCTGGTGGGGAGCATGCCGTAAAAAAGGTCCATATGAACGCGTCATTTCATGCGAATGAGTGGATTACAACGTCTGTCCTGCTAAAATGGTTGAAGGAATACTGTATGTCATTATGCTGCAATTCGCCTTTCTTTGGCTTTTCTCCCATGAAGCTGTTTAACAGCACATCCTTATCCCTCGTTCCTCTTGTCAATCCGGATGGCGTTGATCTTGTTTTAAACGGATCAGAAGTCATGGGAGCCAGAAGAGATGAGCTCGAAAGGCTAAATGAACATCGTCCGAATTTTAATGAATGGAAGGCGAATATAAACGGAGTTGATTTAAATAAACAATTTCCATCATTATGGGAAATTGAAAAATACCGAAAACCGACAGCACCCAGCTACCGCGATTTTCCGGGAATCTCTCCGCTTACGGAGCCGGAATCTATTGCGATGTACCGGCTGATCACGGAGAATCCGCCTGACAGACTGCTGGCTCTTCATACTCAAGGAGAAGAAATTTATTGGGGCTATAAAGGCCTTGAGCCTGAGGAATCTGCTGCCGTCATAAAGGATTTTGAGGAGTTAAGCGGGAACATTTATAAGGGAGTAAGGGATATAGACAGCTATGCTGGATTTCGTGATTGGTTTATTCACCATTATTTTAAGGAAGGGTATACGGTGGAACTTGGAAAAGGCCAAAATCCTTTGCCGTTTCAGCAGTTTTCACACATATATAACGCCACAAACGGCATCTTGTGGAGGGCGTTATTTTTTCATGAGTAACTGAAACTTTTTCTTTTTTCTGCTGAAGCAAATATGAGAGAATAAAGATGATCGGAGGGGAATGCTGATGAGATCAGTTTGTTTTATTCTGCTGGCGGTATTGCTGTTTAGTTTATCGGCATGCGAACCATCTCATCAGCAGCAAAAACAGGCATCGGCGGCAAAAGATGAGAAAAAAGACATCATACCGCTTTCCGCGGAAAAAGCGGATGGGGCGGAAGGCTGGCTGAATAACAGCACAATATTATATACTGCGTCTAATCCGACGAAAACAGAGCTTTTTGCGTACCGCATCTTTACAGGCAAAGCGAAAAAGCTCTATCAAACGGATGGTCAAATCGTTGATGTTCAAATCAATGCGAGGGAGCAGATGATTCTGCTGCAAATCACACATAGCCAAAAGACGGCAGTGGTTTTGCTTAATGCAGAAGGAGAGACGCTTTACGAAAAAGATTACGAAACGTATGAGCTTGAGGCTGCTTGGAATCAGTATGATCCTTATCAAATGATGGTGACGGAATTCAATGAAAACTGGGATTTCCATACATATCAGGTGAATGCTAAAAAAGACGAATCTTTCTTAAGCCCAGTACAGGTTCCGTTCATTCATTGGACATCCAAAAATACATTTGATTATGTAAAAGAGGGAAGAGACGATAAAACAGGGCCTTTATATACGTTCGATACAGCTTCTAAGACGGAACAGAAGCTTGAGGATGACGTTCTATTCTTCGATTCTTTCCATCAAATGAGTTTTACTGTCAAATCAGCTTCCGGAGGAAAAGGGACGTATCAGTTTAAAACGCCGCAATCAACATCACCTGTTACAGCGAAATGGCCGCTCCAAGCGAAATATACAAATTTGGCTCCAATGGAGTATGACTATGATGAAGCAGGAGGCCTGTTTTATACATTCAAGCAAAGCGGCGATGCATATAAGCTCGCAGCAATCAATGTAGCATCGGGAGAGACAAAAGATCTTGTGTCTCTGCGGGAAATGGAGCCGATTCAAATATCTCCGAACGGGAAATATGCGTTATACGGCTTTCATTTTGAGCAAATTATTTTATTGAAATCACATGAAACGAAGCAACTCATCATTGATCAAAAGGAGATGGAATAACGATGGCTATCGCAGATGTAACCATTATCCCAATCGGTACGGAAACACCCAGTGTCAGTGCTTACGTAGCCGATGTGCAAAAGATATTAGAAGGATATCAAGCAGGAGGGAAAATCAAATATCAGCTGACACCGATGAATACGCTGATCGAGGGAGAACTCAGTGACCTTTTTGCAGTCATTCAGGCAATTCACGAAGCGCCATTTCAAAAAGGATTGCACAGAGTGGCAACGAATATCCGTATCGATGACAGGCGTGACAAAAAAACGACGCTTGAGAGCAAAATAGAAAGTGTCAATAAACATTTACAGCCATAAAAATAAACCTGTATCCGATCGGATACAGGTTTTAATGTGCGGTTGGATACCCGCTGTTTATTACGGTCATCACGGTAAACCATCCAAAGACAAATAAGGTGGCACCGGCTAATAAAAACCCGAGTATATTTTTATTTCTAACAGAACGCAAGACTCCCCATAAAGCGAAAAGAGCGACAAGGCCGAAAATCACGACAAGTAACATAACACAGCCCCCTTTACATTGAAAAACCTGCAATTCTTTCCAGTTTTATTCTACCTGTTTTTTATAGGTTTGTCGATAGCGTTTTCATTGCGATTGTTTGAATCTTTTTTAAAAAACCCTCATAATAAGAGCATAAAAAAGAAAGAGGTGATAATAGTGAAATGGAGACGAATGCCAGTAGGGCCGATTCAAGCGAACGCATATTTTCTCATCAGTGATGATCAATGCCTGATTTTTGATCCGGGCGGCGAGGGACATAAAATCAATCAATACATAAAAGAAAAAGGGCTGACGCCTTTAGCCATTTTGCTTACACATGCCCATTTTGACCATATTGGGGCGCTTGATGAAGTGAGAGAAAAATGGGATATCCCTGTTTACCTGCATCAAAATGAAAAAAATTGGCTTACGGATGCTTCTTTAAACGGCTCCGGCATGCTGCGAGGGATAGAAGTCACAGCTAAGCCTGCAGATCATCTAATTGAAGGCGACGGTGAGTTGAATATCGGGCCGTTTCATTTGGAAACATTATTTACGCCGGGACATTCACCAGGCAGTGTGTCTTACTACGTGAAAGATGCAGACTTGGTTATCTCCGGAGATGTCTTGTTCCAAGGCGGTATAGGACGTACGGATTTAATAGGCGGCGATCAAGAGACGCTGCTGACGTCCATTCATGAAAAACTGCTTACGCTTCCGGAACACACGCTGGTGTTAAGCGGCCATGGACCTGAAACAGACGTACTGACTGAGCAGGATCAAAATCCGTTTTTAAATGGGTTTTCATTGTAAAAAAAGAGACAAACCGATAAGGTTTGTCTCTTTTTGCATTTAATGGCCTCCGCCGCCGGGCACCATAATAAAAATTGAGTAATATGTAAAGCCGGCGAAGAAAATTGTTAAATAAGCGCCAAAAATATAAATATACATGCGTTCGGTTAAGTTCAAATACGATAGAAACACAAATAAGATCGTCTGTCCAAAAAATAAAAGGGAAGCATCTTTCATATCACCTAAATAAAACATGACTGCAAAAATTCCCGTCCAAAATCCTAACACCCGGAACATGCGATTCATTTTTATCCCCTCCCGAGAGTCCCTCTGACTGTTATTATAATAGATCACACCTAGAAATGTAAACATTTTCATTATTAATATACAAATGGAATTTGTCCCTTTGATTGTGTTTTCTATTGTATGAATGTTTTTTAAAAAATAATCCGAAAAAAGTTCTGTAAATGGTTTAAATGAAAAATGATCCGGGTAGTTATTCTACAAAGAGATGGTTAACTGAGGAGGAAAAAACGAATGGAACAACAATTAACTTTTTACTCATATCCAAGCTGCACGTCATGCCGAAAAACAAAACATTGGCTTAAAGCACATCAAATTGAATTTAACGAACGGCATTTATTCAGAGAAACCCCGACAAGAGAAGAATTAAAGTACATTTTATCGTTAACGACAGAAGGAATTGATGAAATTTTGGCGACAAGAAGCCAGACTTTCAAAAATTTAAATTTAAACATTGAAGAAATGACGGTAAATGAGGTGCTGGAACTTTTAATCGAGAAGCCGAAGCTTTTGCGACGCCCGATTCTAGTAGACAACAAAAAGCTGGTGATTGGTTATAACCCGGGAGAACTGTTGAAGTTATCGAAGAAGAAAACGGTTCATCAATCTGCATGATGAAAAACCGAAGATCCGCTGATTTATTCGAATCAGCTTATCTTCGGTTTTTCACCTGTTCAGAAACTGGGCTAGCTGGATTCGAACCAACGATCACGGAGTCAAAGTCCATTGCCTTACCGCTTGGCTATAGCCCATTGAATCTAAACATAGTATGTGTAAAGGCAGACGCGTTATACATATATAGCGTACATTTTTCAAAAACAGGAGGGAGCTCATTAAGATGATAGCTCTTGATCAGCACTTAACAGAGCACAAAGAAGATATCACGCAACAATGGCTGGAAGTTTGTACGTCAAAAGGCAGCTGGCTGTATTCAGCGAAAGATCAGCAAAAACTAGAACAAAAGTTAAAAGACCAGCATGAATTATTGGTGACCATCGTAGCAAAATCCCTTAGAAAAGAAGACGTAGAGGATGAGCTCAACCGGTGGTCTCTTCAATGCGCCAGAGACCGTGCCGTTCATGAAGTGACGGTTACACAAAGTGTCGGCCAGTTTAACACCTTCAGGCACATCATGTTTGAATGGATTCAGAAATTCAGCGAAGCTTCTTCTCAAGACATCAGCATTCAGGAATATTATGAGTGGAGCCGGATCTTGAATCAAAACATTGATGAGATCATCGAAGTATTTACGGAAGAATATCACCAGGTGACCATGATACAATTAAACGCGCAAAAAGAAATGATTAATGAATTGAGTGCGCCGATTATGCCGATTACTGATGGAATTGGGATTCTTCCGCTTGTCGGTGAAATTGATACGCACAGAGCGAGGACGATTTTGGAGTCTGTGCTGGAGCAGTGCTCAGCGTTAAAGCTCTCGTATTTATTTTTAGATATTTCGGGCGTTCCTATCGTTGATACCATGGTAGCCTATCAAATTTTTAAAGTGATTGACAGCACCAAATTGCTCGGCATTGAGACGATTATTTCAGGAATCAGGCCGGAAATTGCCCAAACTGTCGTGAAGCTGGGTCTGGATTTTTCGAATGTGAAAACCGAGCAAAGTCTTGCTAAAGCCCTGGCCAATAAAGGGTTTAAAATAAAAGAGTGTTGATGCCTTTGCCATGTTTATCTTGAAAGATAGCAGCTGAACAGCCTTTCACGGGCTATTCAGCTTTTTTAACTTCTATAAATAAAATGTGATGGCTGTTGATGTCTTTTACCTTAAAAGAGTAGCCATCATATTCTATGGCACTTTCAGGCTCAGCGTCTATGTTTTGTGTCAAAAACCAGCCGCCCAAGGTGTCTACTTCAGCCTCTGATAAATCGGTTCCAAGCAGGCTGTTAACATCGCTGATTAATAATTTTGCATTTAACAAGTAATGATCCTTTCCAAGTTCGCGGATATGAGGCACTTCATCCGCATCAAATTCATCACGGATTTCTCCTACAATTTCCTCGATAATATCCTCGACAGTGACCAAACCGGACGTCCCGCCATATTCATCTATGAGGATCGCCATATGAGTGCGTTCCTTTTGCATTTTCAGCAGTAGTTTATAAATAGGAATCGTCTCAATGACATGGATAACGGGCTGTACGAAAGGTTCAATTTGATGCTTCTTGATTGAAAAATCTTTCGTCAGCATGGAAAACAGCACTTCTTTCATATTAATCACGCCAATAACGTTATCTTTATCCTCTCTTACAACTGGGTACCGTGTATATTTTGTTTGCTTGACTGTTTCCTGAAGATTTGAAATGGAGTCTTCATCTAGTGACAAACTGACCATTTCATTTCGCGGCACCATAATTTCCTTTGCCATTCGTTTATCAAAGGTAAAGATATTATTCATGTACTTTAATTCACTTTTTCTGATCTCGCCGCTTTTATAGCTTTCAGCCAATAGGACCCGAAGTTCTTCCTCTGTATATGCCAGCTCGTGCTCTGATGCCGGCTTCAGCCCAAACACTCCTGTAATCAATCGGGCAGAGTGGTTCAACAGCCAAATGAATGGAAACATGATCTTATAAAACCAAATAAGCGGTTTAGCGAACAACAAGGTAATGCTTTCTGCTTTTTGAATGGCGAAACTCTTTGGCGCCAGCTCCCCGATAACGACATTTAAATACGTAACCGCTAAAAATGCGATGACGAGTGACAGCAGGTGGGTAAGCGATTCATTTAAGCCTGCTTTATGAAAAAGCGGTCGAAGCAGAGTTTGCACAGTCGGTTCCCCAAGCCATCCCAGTCCTAAGGCTGCGACTGTGATGCCCAGCTGACAGGCTGATAAATATTCATCAAGGTGAGTGATGACATGCTTTGCCGCTTTAGCACCTTTCTTTCCTTTTGCGACAAGCTGATCAATTTTGGACCGCCGCACTTTTACGATTGAAAATTCTACGGCAACAAAAAATCCTGTTAACAAAATAAGAATAGCGACTGCTAGTAAATTGACAAATTCCAAAACAACTGCCTTCTCCAAGGAAGGCATGCACCTCCCTTTTCCGATGTCTTTCTACATTCCATACCACCTGAAAATGCTCATAAAACATGTGTTGAAGCGGCAGACTGGTTTAGTGACGCGGTTATTGGGCAATTAAAGAATAAAGAACAAAAGTTTGGAGGAGCTTGACATGAAGGCACATACGGGAAAGGATTGGTTTTGGTACCAAATGGGGCCTCAAGAAAGAAGTAAGGCAAGGGATCTAATCCATTTTTCTCACTGGCCTCAGTGTGAAAAGTGGTTTGAAAATAACCATCACGTTAATTTTTTGCGAGTAGATACAACTGAAACGGAAAATGAAGCGGTATTTGGGTCGATTGTTTATGATCAGGGGCTTGGTGAAGAAAAAGACCATACTGTTTTTCACTTTTATATCACCAGACAATATTTTTTTACAATCAACTTTGACTTTTCAATTTTGAGAGAGATTAAAGGAAAAGAAGTTGTTCGGCAAATGGAAAGAGCGGACAATGCGATAGAGGGGTTTTTAATTCTTCTCGGCGAACTAATGAATGCGTATTTAATCGGTGTTGATGAATTTGAAGTAAAGCTGAGAAAGCTCAGATGGCAAATTAAAGATGACAATAGCAAAAGCATTTTAAACCGCGTCCATCTCCTGCGCCATGAACTGATGATTTGGAAAAATTTGATATTAAGCGCTAAAAAAATTGAAATGGCGTTGAAAGAAACCTTTTTACCTCAAAATGAAGGGAAAAAGGATTATCAGCGGACACAACTGAAGATTGACAGGGGATTTACATACATCAGCGAATTTGAAGGGGAGCTTAACAATCTGCTGCATTCAGAGGAAGTCATTACCTCACATAGGGGGAATGAAATTGTAAAAGCGCTGACCATTTTCACGACGCTTTTTACGCCGATTACAGCTCTGGGGGCCTTATGGGGGATGAACTTTTCAGTGATGCCGGAACTGAATTGGAAATACGGATATCTCTTTTCTCTCTTATTGATTGTCACATCTACAGTTCTGATCTATCTCTATTTGAGGAAAAAAGGCTGGACGGGAGATATGCTGCAGGAGCGGAAGAAGAAAAAGAAACCTCGAAAAAGGCGGACTCTATAGGATGTTTCATATTTTGTGCAGCGTGCCCCGCTTTTTCACCAGACATATCAGGGTGACCGGATACGATGTCAAGGCGCTTATGACAGAGCATCAAATCCGCAGTTTATCGATTCTTGAAAATGACCAAATGACCGGTATTGTTGCATTAGGCGACTTTTCCGTTGAGAAAGATACTGGTCAAAAAGCGAAAACAGCATAATGAAAATGGAATCAAGCAGGCATGGTGACCATGTCTGCTTTTTTATTATTGGGAAAATTATAATGAAAGGGGCACATTCAGTTGAAAGTTTTTTTCTTGCCAGAAAGAATTGGTTTTTCAGCATATAACATCTCACAAAATCACGTTTTCCCTGTTTGATTACCGCTCCTTCTTTTTCTACAATACGCATTGAAAGGAGAGGGAATCAAATTGGATTCAATAGAAAATGTAAGCAAAAACTTGATTGAAGAGGCATATCTAACAAAGGCTTCTGATATTCACATCGTGCCGAGGGAGCGGGACGCTATCATTCATTTTCGGGTCGATCATGCCTTGCTGAAAAAAAGGGACATGAAAAAAGAAGAGTGCGTAAGACTGATTTCACATTTTAAATTTCTTTCAGCAATGGATATAGGTGAAAGGCGAAAGCCGCAAAACGGTTCGCTTACGTTAAAGCTGAAAGAGGGAAATGTTCATTTAAGAATGTCAACGCTGCCCACAATTAATGAAGAAAGCCTCGTGATCAGAGTGATGCCCCAATACAATATCCCTTCGATTGATAAATTGTCGCTATTTCCGAAGACAGGAGCCACATTACTCTCGTTTCTAAAACATTCCCATGGCATGCTCATTTTTACCGGGCCGACTGGTTCAGGGAAGACTACCACATTATACTCTCTCGTTCAATATGCAAAAAAACACTTTAATCGAAATATTGTCACATTAGAGGACCCTGTTGAAACAAGGGACGAAGATGTTCTTCAGGTTCAGGTGAATGAAAAAGCCGGTGTAACTTATTCTGCAGGTCTGAAAGCAATTTTGCGCCATGATCCCGATATGATTATTTTAGGTGAGATCAGAGACGCGGAAACAGCTGAAATTGCGGTGCGGGCAGCGATGACGGGACATCTGGTACTAACGAGCCTTCATACGAGAGACGCAAAGGGCGCCATTTACAGACTGCTTGAATTCGGTATCAATATGAATGAAATCGAACAGACTGTCATTGCAATAGCGGCTCAGCGCTTGGTTGATTTGGCTTGCCCGTTTTGTGAAAACGGATGTTCATCAGTGTATTGCCGACAGTCACGAAATACCAGGAGAGCTAGCGTTTATGAGCTTCTATACGGGAAAAATCTTCAGCAATGTATCCAGGAGGCAAAAGGAAATCATGCAAATTACCAATATCAAACGCTTCGTCAAATTATCAGAAAAGGAATTGCGCTCGGCTATTTAACGACAAACAACTATGACCGGTGGGTTTATCATGAAAAAGATTAGAAAAGTCTGGTCATTAAAGGATCAAGCCAGGTTATTAAAGCGGCTCGGTGAAATGACTGCGGGGGGATATACGCTTCTGGATGGATTACGCCTGATGGAACTTCAGATGAATAAGAGGCAGGCGGCTGACTTGACTGATACGGTCACTTGTTTGAGGGAAGGGGCTCCGTTTTATCAAGTACTAAAGAGTTTGTCATTTCATAAGGAAGCCGTAGGTATTTGTTATTTTGCTGAAACACATGGTGAACTGCCTGCTTCCATGATCCAGAGCGGAGAGCTGCTGGAACGAAAAATTGCACAGGCAGACCAGCTGAAAAGAGTGCTGCGCTATCCGATTTTCCTCATCTTTACGGTCGCTGTCATGTTTTATATGTTACAGTCCATCATCATTCCTCAGTTTTCCGGTATCTATCAATCGATGAATATGGAAACCTCACGTTCAACCGATATGCTTTTTGCTTTTTTCCAGCATATTGATCTTGTGATCATTTTGCTGGCTCTTTTTACAGCAGGTATCGGGATTTATTATTGGCTTGTGTTTAAGAAAAAATCACCTGCCCGGCAAATGCTGATTTGTGTCAGGATTCCTTTGGTTGGAAAGCTTGTCAAGCTGTTTAACAGCTACTTTTTTTCTTTGCAGCTAAGCAGTCTTTTAAAATCAGGCCTCTCAATTTATGACAGCCTTAATGCATTTAAACATCAAACGTTTCTCCCTTTCTACCGCTGCGAGGCTGAACAATTGATTGAACGGCTAAAAGCCGGTGAGTCAATTAAAGACGCTATTTGTGGAAGCCCTTTTTATGAAGCTGATTTTTCAAAAGTCATATTTCACGGCCAGCTGAGCGGCCGATTGGATCGGGAGCTTTTCATATACAGCCAATTCATATTGCAGCGGCTGGAACACAAAGCGCAAAAATGGACAGGCATCCTTCAGCCAATGATTTATGGATTTGTTGCAGCGATGATCTTACTTGTGTATTTATCTATGCTTGTGCCTATGTATCAGATGATGAATCAAATGTGAAAGGAAGAGGCTGATGAATGAGAAAGGATTTACACTTGTTGAAATGTTAATCGTGCTCTTTATTATTTCGATTTTGCTTTTAATTACGATACCGAACGTCACGAAGCATAATCAAACCATTCAAAAAAAGGGCTGTGAAGGCTTACAAAACATGGTTAAGGCACAAATGACTGCATTTGAGCTTGATCATGAAGGACAAACTCCGAGCCTTGCCGATTTACAGTCAGAGGGCTATGTGAAAAAGGATGCTGTCTGTCCAAATGGTAAGCGCATTATCATCACCGGCGGAGAAGTTAAGGTTGAACATTAAATTAAACGAGGAGGAGGGGTTTACCCTTTTAGAAAGTTTGCTTGTGTTAAGCCTTGCCTCTATCCTACTGATTGCCGTCTTCACCACACTTCCTCCTGCTTATGACAATATAGCTGTCCGACAGGCAGCAAGGCAGCTGAAAAATGATATTATGCTCACACAGCAGACTGCTATTTCCCGTCAACAAAGAACAAAAATTTTCTTTCATAAAAAAGAATATCAATTAGTCATTGGTGATACGGTCATTGAACGTCCGTATGCAAGGGGACTTTCTATAGAACTGCTGACATTAAAAGACCGTTTGGAATTTAATGAGAAAGGGCACCCGAATGCAGGCGGAAAAATACGAGTAATAGGCCATGACGCTTATGACATAACAGTTTATCTAGGGAGCGGGAGAGTCAATGTGGAGAGAAAATAAAGGTTTTTCTACAATAGAAACAATGTCTGCGCTAAGCCTGTGGCTGTTTGTGCTGCTGACAGTCGTCCCCTTGTGGGACAAGCTGATGTCTGATGAAAAAATGGCGGAATCACGAGAAATTGGCTATCAGATGATGAATGAGAGCATTAGCAAATATGTCATGACTGGTGAAGGAGCCGCGTCAAAAACGATTACAAAGAACAATCATATCTATGCAATGAAGTGGGAGGAGGAGGGCGAATATCAAAACGTATGTATCAAAACCGCAGCTTATAAAGAAAAATCATTTTGCCTCAGCATTTTGCAGACAGAAAGGCTACACGCTTCTTAACGTATTATTTTCGCTCTCAGTCTTTTTGCTCATATCAGGATCGTTAGCTGCGATTTTCCATCTGTTTTTGTCTCGACAGCAGGAACATGACGGTTTCACACAGCAAGAATGGATGATTTCGATAGAACAGATGATGAATGAATGCAAGGAGTCACAGGCAGTTAAGACAGCCGAGCATGGGAGCGTGTTAATCTGCACCAATCTTTCCGGACAAGACATCCGTTTTGACATTTATCATTCAATGATAAGAAAAAGAGTGGATGGCAAAGGGCATGTTCCGATTTTAGATCATATTACTGCCATGAAAGCTGATATTGAAAATGGTGTTGTTTTGCTGAAAATTGAGAGTGAGGACCAAAAAGTGTATCAAACTGCTTTTCCAGTCTATTCATATTTAGGAGGGGGGTGAATGTATCGTACAAGAGGGTTTATTTATCCAGCTGTTCTTTTTGTGTCAGCGCTTGTGCTGTTAATCGTGAACTTTGCTGCTGCTCAATATATTTCACGCTGCATGTTTGAAAAGGAAACAAAAGAGTTATACATAGGAGAGAATTTGCTTCAAAATGGTACGCTTCTTTCGATTCGGCACGTTCTAGAGAAACGGAAAGGCCAGGAGGGTACGCAGCAATTTCCATATGGACGGGTTTCTTATTACATTCATGATACATCGATAAAAGAGCAAAAAGAAATCAACTTAAGAGTGTCAACGGAGTCGGGAACAGAAAGAACTGCACAGATCGTGTTTGATCAAAAACAGAAAAAACTGCTGAGATGGACAGAATAAAACAGTGTAAAGGGTATAAAAAAAGTCATGTGAGACAACACTTCATAATAATTGAATGATGAGGTGATCACGTGAAAACGAATGATTATGTTAAATATATGACGCAGCAATTTGTCAAATATATAGATACACCGAGAGATGAGCGAAAAGAACGAAAAGAGGTGCGGAAAGAAACAAAAACGCCTGCTTCTCAGCAGTGGTTCGGTATTTTACCCTATGGCTTCCGGCTTTGGCTGAAACGGAAAAAATAACCGCAAATAAACGAATAAGGTCCTTCAAAAAATGGAGGACCTTATTGATATTCTTCTAATATGGCGATTTTATTGACCTTTTGGCTATAAGGATCAAATGAAATCGTCACAAAAACGCCGAATTCTTTTGATCCTTCCCTCAGAGTTAAATGGTATTGCTTCACTGCTTCATCTTTTCTTTTACGGTCCCATACTTTTTGTTTGAACAGTACCTGTGCGAGCGGGTACCTTTTTTTTGCTTCTTTTACAGCAATCTCTTCCCATTTGGACATGTGACGGGCGGTTACAAGCGGTGTTTCTTCTGCGTGAGCGGCTGTGGTGCCAAAGACAAGAAGAGTTAGACAAATCATACATTGTTTGATCATCATGCTGTCACCCTTTCTTGTTTATTATTACCAAATAATAACGGGATATGCATTTAAATTCTCACATAACAATCCCAAAAATTTCAAAAAAATTGAAAAGATGAGCAATACTGAGCAAGACTTTGTAATATGATGAAAACATTCTTTTAAACGAACAAAATGAGTGATTTTGGTGTTTTTAAATCTATAAATCGTTGATTATACTCTACTTGTGTAGTTCTTTAAAAAGAACGATTGTCATATCAAGTTACAGTGTTTTACAGGAGGTAAGATATGTTTCGATTGTTTCACAATCAGCAAAAGGCGAAGACGAAACTGAAAGTTCTGCTAATCTTCCAGCTTTCAGTCATTTTCAGTCTGACTGCCGCAATATGCTTACAATTTTCCGATGATACAAGCGCTGCTTTTCATGATATTGAAACATTTGATGTCTCACTTCAAACGTGTAAAGACTTTCAGCATACAGATAAAAACTGCCATTATGATAAACGCTGGGATCAAAGTGATTTGCACATATCAGATCAAACGGATACGAAAGGAACTGTATGCTCACCTATCACCTTATTTGCTGAGCTCGAAAATACAGGTGAGAAACTTAAGAAATCAAAGTGGAAGTGGGAGCTTCATAAGCTTGAAAATGCCCGAAAACCGTTAAAGGATGGGAACGTGATCGAAAAAGGATTTGTCTCCAATCAAATCAGCGATTCACTTTATAAAATTGAGACGAAGAAAAAAATGAAACCCGGCATTTATGCATTTAAAGTATATAAACCGGCAGGCTACCCGGCAAACGGCAGTACATTTGAGTGGTCGGAGCCTATGACGCTTGCAAAATGCGATGAAAAACCGACAGTCCCTAAAAAAGAAACAAAGTCGGACGTCAAAAAGGAGAATGAAACAACACAAAAGGATATACAGGAAAAAACAATGAAAGAAGAAACATCTCAAGAAGCTGTAACCAAAGAAAATGAAACTCAATCAGACCAGAAGGAAAGCGGGGAAGAGGATGAAAAAAGCAATGAAGCTGATCAGTAATATTTTATACGTGATCATCTTTACTCTTATTATTGTGCTGACACTTGTCGTGATTTCAACACGTTCATCCGGGGGAGAGCCGGCTGTGTTTGGGTATACATTGAAATCAGTTCTGTCAGGTTCGATGGAGCCGGAGTTCAATACAGGTTCCTTAATATTGGTCAAAGAAATCACTGATGTGAAAGAGCTCCAAAAAGGTGACGTTATTACATTTATGCAGGATGCAAATACGGCGGTCACCCACAGAATTGTTGACATAACAAAGCAAGGAGACCATTTGTTATTTAAAACAAAAGGTGATAATAATGCAGCAGCTGATTCAGCGCCTGTATCGGACGAAAATGTTCGCGCGCAATACACAGGTTTTCAGCTTCCATATGCCGGCTATATGCTTCATTTTGCCAGCCAGCCAATTGGAACGGCTGTATTATTGATTGTTCCCGGCGTGATGCTGTTAGTGTACGCTTTTGTGACGATCAGCAGCGCCATTAGAGAAATTGAAAGAAAGACAAAAGCCTTGGAAACAGATACAAAGGACAGCACCATGTCCACTTAACTTCAGTTGTAAACCTGGCAACAGGTTTCGATATAAAACATTCAATAAAAGGGGAGTTTTAACCATGGGTATGAAAAAGAAATTGAGTTTAGGAGTTGCTTCTGCAGCACTAGGATTAGCTTTAGTTGGAGGAGGAACATGGGCAGCATTTAACGACATTAAATCAAAGGATGCTACTTTTGCATCAGGTACGCTTGATTTATCTGCTAAAGAAAATTCAGCGAGTGTGAACTTATCAAATCTAAAGCCGGGAGATAAGTTGACAAAGGATTTCCAATTTGAAAATAACGGATCACTTGCGATCAAAGAAGTTTTAATGGCGCTTAATTATGGAGATTTTAAAGCAAATGGCGGCAGCAATACATCTCCAGAAGATTTCCTCAGCCAGTTTGAAGTGACATTGTTGACAGTTGGAAAAGAGGGCGGCAATGGCTACCCGAAAAACATTATTTTAGATGATGCGAACCTTAAAGACTTGTATTTGATGTCTGCTAAAAATGATGCAGCGGCTGCTGAAAAAATCAAAAAACAAATTGACCCTAAATTCTTAAATGCAAGCGGTAAAGTCAATGTAGCAACAATTGATGGTAAAACCGCTCCTGAATATGATGGTGTTCCAAAAACACCAACTGACTTCGATCAGGTTCAAATGGAAATCCAATTCAAGGATGATAAAACAAAAGATGAAAACGGGCTTATGGTTCAAAATAAATATCAAGGCAACTCCATTAAGCTTCAATTCTCATTCGAAGCTACACAGTGGAACGGCTTGACAATCAAAAAGGACCATACTGATAAAGATGGTTACGTGAAAGAAAATGAAAAAGCGCATAGCGAGGATAAAAATTAATAACAGCAAAAAAAGAGACGGCCCAGTAAATTATCACTGGGCCGTCTCGATGTTTATTGACAAAAGAGGAGTTAGTGCCTCTGCTCAGGCACTACTCCTCTTTTTGGGATTTTCTCCATTTTTGATAATCTAAAAATTCACGAAATTGTTTTTTCGATACCCCGGATGTCATTGCATCGCGAACCAATTTCTCCCATTCACTATCTAATTGACCATCGTATTCGGTTTCATGTTTCTCATCGAGCAAAGTATGAACCGAGACGTCCAGAACAGCGGAGACTTTTTCGAGAAATTGAATGGAGGGGTTCGTTTGTAGATTTCGTTCTATTGAGCTTAAATAAGACTTCGCTACCCCAGCTTTTTCAGCTAGTTCTGATAGTGAGTAGCCTTTTTCTTTACGGTATTGTTTAATACGCTGGCCAATCAATGTCATCACCTTCCTTGTGATATTATAGCACATTCAGAAAGGATTTACGGTATGACTTCTGGCTGCCGGACCAGGATGAGCAGACTTTTTGTTTAAAAGTAAATATTTTCGTATTTCTTCCGGGCTGATATTTGCCTCTTTGGCTTCCATCATCAATTCAACCCATTCTTGATCCAATTCAAAGTGCTCTTGTTTTGCATTTTTCATGCAGTTTCTCCTCCTAAAATACTTGTTTATGTATTTCAGCCAGTCCGGCCATGACTCATTGTATGCTTCATTAGTCTCTGGAAGTCATTTCCCCTTTAAAAATGCCAGAATTTTTTTCCAATATACCTTTATTATAATCGCATTTTTTCAAAAAAAACGAGAACGATGTCGAATGAATAAAAGTTAGCTTGAAATATTATTTTGCAGATAAAATAATCCGCCATTTTCAATTTCAACTGATATCTTTGGTTGATACAAGGTTTTCAGCGCCTGTTTTTCTAGATGGTATTCTTCTGGTTTTTCTTCTATATGCTCGTAAAACTTATCAAGCAATATCATGTCATTTCTCCACCTATTAACCGCCTGTTCCGCCCAGTCGGACGGCTCCTGCATAGCGGATTTGGAAATATAGTTTTCCATACGCTTAAGTCCGCTTTCTGGTTTGATCATAGGTGAAATGGTGAAGCAATAGTCACATATTTGTGATGTCAGTGAAAGCTGAGTCAGCTTGCTTTGAAAATCTTCAATTATCGTTCCAGAGACTAGGTGAAGACCTAGTGATAATAACTTATCCTTTTTCATGTCGGACTGGTATGAAATCGTGACATTTATACCAAGCCAAGGCTGAAGTGGGACTTTGGCTCCGGCTGATTCAATTTTCTCATACATTCTGGTAAATCTCCCATTTTGTTTAACAGCTTTAAATATTTGAAAAAGACGCGGGGCCCCAAAATATATAAATTCACCATCTAGGTCTTTTGGCGCATTTTCTTTATCTGTAATAAAAGTGATTTTCATTGGATTCGGATCACCGCCTGTCTTCTCGCGCCAATGCCAGTAGAAAGGGCGGTTCATGATTTGTTTGTCCATTTCAACTGTAAGCTGCACTGTCATATAGCCTAAGCCTTGATCGACGATTTGGCAGCTGTTTGCTTGAAAAAAACGCAGCAGAAAATCGTGAACCTCTTGCTGTCTCACTAGTAAAACCTCCTTACAGGCTAAGATCCTCTTTTTTCAGCAGGCTGCTGTTTTTTATAAGACAAAAATGAGGTTAAGTTATCCATTTTTATTTTCATTTCTTCTTCTGTTGCTGAGTGATACAAAATGTCATGAAGGTGCTCTTCAAAATTGTTCACTTGAATTTTCGTTAAAATATCATCAAGTTCGCCGACCACTTTTTCAAACAAATGAATTTTTTCATATAAAAGCTTTAGAATATGCTCTTCCACCGTATGTTTTGTTGCCATGTTATAAATGTGCACGTCACGCTCCTGCCCGAGTCTGTGAATTCTTCCGATTCTTTGCTCAAGTCGCATCGGATTCCATGGCAGGTCATAGTTGATCATGTGATTGCAAAATTGCAGGTTAATTCCCTCACCGCCTGCTTCAGTTGCAATAAGGACTTGGATTTTTCCGCGGAAAAGATCCTTCATCCAGTCTTTTTTCCCACGTTTAAATCCGCCTCTAAACGGCACAGAACTGATGCCGTTTTGCTGAAGAAACCACTGCAGATAAATCTGAGTTGCACGGTATTCTGTAAAAATGATGACCTTATCGTCGATCTTTTTGATCAAATCAACAACTTGAAGCGCTTTAGAGTTTTGTGTCACTTGATTAATTCGATCTATTAAAACTGAAATCGTATCCTCATCAATGGCAGGTGCTTGTTTCTCTTTTTGATCAAGCATCTTTTTCAGCGTCATATACACCGCTTCTCTGCTCGAACAGCATTCTCTTTGCAAGGTCATAATCGAGAACATGCTGGCTGGTTTATTGATACTTTCCTTCAAACGAGAAATTTCATCATAAAGCGCCTGCTCTGATGGAGAAAATTCAATCGGCACTGTTTCAACATGGCGCTGTTTCCAATTCAGCCCGGTATCATGCCGCCTGTTACGGATCATGACTTTATTCACAAGATCTTTTAAATGTTCATGCGCTTCTAAACTGGATTTCTTCTTGGCGAACTCCTCCTGAAAGTGATTCTGACTGCCTAAATGGCCGGGTTTTAATAAGGACACCAAATTGAAAATCTCTTCGATACGGTTCTGGATTGGCGTCGCGGTAAGAAGCAGGCAATATTTTTTTACGAGATTCCGGACAAATTCATAGTTCTTCGTTTTGCTATTTTTCAGTTTGTGTGCCTCATCAATAATGACAAGATCATATGGGATTGACAGAACGATTTCGCGATGGGGCGAGCGCTTCGCGGTGTCTATTGATGAGACGACAATATCGCATTGCTCCCACACATAGCTTTTCTTTTGTTCAACAGCCGGAATCGAAAATTTTTCCTGAAGCTCTTTGACCCATTGTGACACAAGGGAAGCGGGCACAAGGATCAAAATTTTTTTTGCTAACCCGCGAATCATATATTCTTTTAGAATCAGTCCAGCTTCAACCGTTTTCCCGAGACCAACCTCATCTGCTAAAATCGCTTTCCCGTTCATTTTTTCAACCACTTTTTGCGCCACCTCAAGCTGGTGGGGGAGCGGCGTAAAGGAAGGCAGATATAAAGGAGCCCGTAAACCTTCAAACTCTGGAATTGCTAATGTTTTCTGGATTTCTGCAGAGAGCTTGTACAGTTCCCAGTTTGCCCAAGGGCCATCGTTTTTCAGTCTTTCAGCAAATTCTTCAGGCCATTTTGCATCGTAGATCATTTCTGTATTCATTGCTTTGAAACCGCCTTTCTTATTCTTCGATTCTTAAGATGAATAATATTAGAAAAATCTGCCCAAATTGCTGTTGCCCAGCATATAGTGATGATGGTAGGATATGAGTATGTATTTGATGTAAGATATTGCTATAGTATGTCCATAACAGCATGAAAATATGAGCGAATGACAGCAAGGGGAGAGACCTGACCGAAAACCTCGGGATACAGGCGCCGAAGGAGCAAACTGCGGAGTGAATCTCTCAGGCAAAAGAACTCTTGCTCGACGCAACTCTGGAGAGTGTTTGTGCGGATGCGCAAACCACCAAAGGGGACGTCTTTGCGTATGCAAAGTAAACTTTCAGGTGCCAGGACAGAGAACCTTCATTTTACATGAGGTGTTTCTCTGTCCTTTTTTGTATGTTTTTTAGCTGCGCCGTTGATAAAGGGGAGGAATTAGATGCTGAAAAGAACGCCGTTATTTGACCTGTATAAGGAATATGGAGGAAAAACGATTGATTTCGGAGGTTGGGAGCTTCCTGTTCAATTTTCTTCTATAAAAAAAGAACACGAGGCTGTCCGAACTGCAGCCGGTTTGTTTGATGTATCTCATATGGGAGAAGTCGAAGTGTCAGGGAACGACAGTCTGTCTTTTTTGCAAAGATTGATGACAAATGATGTTTCCGCGTTAACGCCAGGCCGTGCTCAATATACAGCGATGTGTTACCCGGATGGCGGAACCGTCGATGATTTGCTTATCTATCAAAAAGGAGAGAACCGCTATCTGCTTGTCATTAATGCTTCTAATATAGATAAAGACTTGGCTTGGATGAAAGAACATGCAGCAGGTGATGTGCAGATTGACAATCAGTCAGATCAAATCGCGCTCTTGGCTGTACAGGGACCGAAAGCAGAAGCGGTCGTAAAAAATCTGACAGATGCAGATGTGTCTGCATTAAAGCCGTTTGCGTTTATTGATGAAGCCGATATCAGCGGCCGCAAAGCACTTATTTCACGCACTGGCTATACGGGAGAAGACGGGTATGAAATTTACTGCCGCAGTGATGATGCTATGCATATTTGGAAAAAAATCATCGATGCAGGGGATGCATACGGATTGATTCCATGCGGTCTCGGTGCACGTGATACACTCCGGTTTGAAGCGAAGCTCCCGCTCTACGGTCAGGAGCTGACCCGGGATATTACACCGATTGAAGCTGGTATAGGCTTTGCTGTAAAGCACAAAAAAGAGTCTGACTTTTTCGGTAAGTCAGTATTGAGTGAACAAAAAGAAAACGGAGCGAAGCGCAAACTTGTCGGTCTCGAAATGATTGAAAAAGGGATACCGCGGCACGGATATGAGGTTTTCCAAAATGGCAAGTCTGTCGGAAAGGTGACAACCGGCACGCAGTCACCGACATTAGGGAAAAACGTCGGCCTTGCCTTAATTGATTCGGAAACAAGTGAGATCGGGACTGTTGTAGATGTAGAGATTCGCAAAAAATTAGTGAAAGCAAAGGTTGTCAAAACACCATTTTATAAACGCTAATATTTTTTCTTGGAGAGAGGAGACAACACATGAAGCACCGTTATTTGCCCGCAACAGAAAAGGATAAACAGGAGATGCTTGCTACTATCGGCGTAAGCAGCATCGATGATTTATTTGCTGATATACCGGAAAACGTCAAATATAAAAAAGAGTATCAAATCAAAAAAGCGAAATCAGAAACAGAATTAACAAGAGAACTGACAAAGCTGGCCTCTAAAAATCGTGATACCGTACAATACGCTTCTTTCTTAGGAGCGGGTGTATATGACCACTATCAGCCTGTCATTGTGGATCATGTCATTTCGCGCTCTGAGTTTTATACCGCATATACGCCTTATCAGCCAGAGATTTCACAAGGAGAGCTCCAGGCTATTTTTGAATTCCAAACGATGATCTGTGAACTGACAGGCATGGATATCGCCAACTCCTCGATGTATGACGGCGGAACAGCCTTGGCGGAAGCAGCAATGCTTGCTTCAGGCCACACGAAAAAGAAAAAAATCGTTGTGTCAAAAACCGTGCATCCTGAATCGCGAGAAGTGCTGAAAACGTACGCAAAAGGTCAGTATATTGATGTTGTTGAAGTACCCGCTGCGGATGGCGTTACGGATCTTGATGCATTGCGCCAAACCGTTTGCGAGAACACAGCCGCAGTGATCGTTCAGTACCCGAATTTTTTCGGCCGGATCGAGCCGTTAAAGGATATTGAGCCTATCGCTCACCAAGGGAAATCCATGTTTATTGTTTCAGCTAACCCGCTTGCGCTAGGTCTTCTCACTCCGCCGGGTAAGTTTCAGTCTGATATCGTCGTCGGTGATGCGCAGCCTTTCGGCATTCCTTCAGCATACGGCGGCCCGCATTGCGGCTTTTTTGCCGTTACTAAAAAATTAATGAGAAAGGTGCCGGGCCGTCTCGTCGGACAAACGGAAGACGAAAACGGAAAAAGAGGCTTTGTGCTTACCCTGCAAGCCAGGGAGCAGCATATCCGCCGAGATAAAGCAACATCAAATATATGCTCGAACCAAGCTTTAAATGCGCTGGCAGCATCAGTGGCCATGACTGCTCTCGGAAAAAACGGCGTAAAAGATATAGCCCGCCAAAATCTCTTAAAAGCCAACTATGCAAAGCAAGAAGCAAAAAAAGCAGGTCTTACTGTTATGTTTGACGGGCCGATATTTAATGAATTTGTCATCAAACTGGATGAGCCGGTGAGAGCTGTGAACAAGCGTTTGCTGGCAAAAGGCATGATTGGCGGATATGATCTTGGGTTGACGTATCCGGAGCTGGACTGCCATATGCTGATTGCTGTAACGGAGCTGAGAACAAAAGAAGAAATTGACGCACTCATTCAGGAATTGGGGGATCGCCATGAGTAATCAGGACCAGGCACTTATTTTTGAACTTTCAAGAGAAGGCCGAATCGGCTATAGTCTGCCGGAGCTCGATGTACCGGAAATCGAATTGGGGGACCTCTTGTCAGACACCTATATTCGTGACGAAGACGCAGCGCTGCCGGAGGTTTCAGAGCTGGACATCATGCGCCATTATACAGCGCTGTCCAAACGCAATCACGGGGTGGATTCCGGTTTTTATCCTCTCGGTTCTTGCACGATGAAATATAATCCGAAAATCAATGAAAAAATCGCACGTATTCCTGGTTTTGCTGCGATTCATCCTCTTCAGGATGAAGACACGGTGCAAGGCGCATTAGAGCTTTTATATGATTTAAGCAAGCACCTTGAAGAAATAACGGGAATGGATGAGGTTACGCTTCAGCCTGCTGCCGGAGCGCACGGCGAATGGACGGGGCTGATGATGATCCGTGCCTATCATGAAGCTCGCGGGGATTTCAAGCGGACGAAGGTCATTGTCCCTGATTCCGCGCACGGGACGAATCCTGCATCAGCGACAGTAGCAGGCTTTGAAACTGTTACGGTGAAATCGAATGAAAATGGGCTTGTTGATTTAGAGGATTTAAAAAGAGCAGTGAATGAAGAAACTGCAGCTCTCATGCTGACGAATCCGAACACGCTCGGCTTGTTTGAGGAGCAGATTACAGAGATGGCGGAAATTGTACACCAAGCGGGGGGGAAACTGTATTATGACGGCGCTAATTTAAATGCCGTTTTAAGTAAAGCGAGACCTGGTGATATGGGATTTGACGTGGTGCACCTCAACCTGCATAAAACATTCACAGGCCCTCATGGCGGTGGAGGCCCCGGCTCAGGCCCTGTCGGCGTAAAAAAAGATCTGATTCCTTATTTGCCAAAGCCAGTTTTAGTTAAAAAAGAAGGGCGCTTTACGTTTGATTATGACCGCCCTCATGCGATCGGCCGTGTGAAGCCGTATTACGGCAACTTTGGCATTAATGTGAGAGCGTATACGTATATTCGCTCCATGGGGCCTGACGGATTAAAGGCTGTTACTGAGAACGCAGTGTTAAACGCCAATTATATGATGAGAAAGCTCGCGCCTTATTACGATCTTCCGTTTGACCGCCATTGCAAGCATGAATTTGTATTATCAGGGAAGCGGCAGAAAAAGCTGGGAGTGCGTACGCTTGATATTGCAAAACGGCTCCTTGATTTCGGCTATCATCCGCCGACGATTTATTTCCCGCTTAATGTTGAAGAATGCATCATGATCGAGCCGACGGAGACCGAATCAAAGGAAACACTGGACGCGTTTATTGATGCTATGATTCAAATCGCAAAAGAAGCGGAGGAGAATCCGGAGCTTGTTCAGGAGGCCCCGCATACAACGATTGTAAAAAGAATGGATGAAACAAAAGCGGCGAGACACCCGGTGCTCAGATACGAGGCGGTAGAAAGATAAATAAAAACAGCTGTCTACCAGACAGCTGTTTGCTTTATTTCTTCGCTTTAATCTTTCCGCCCCATTTTTTAAAGCCGCCTTTTAGGTTGTAAATCTCAGTGCAGCCGTTTTTGCGCAGGGTTTGTGCCGCGCGTCCGCTGCGGACACTGTTTTGGCAGTACAGGTAAACAGGCTTGTCCGTACGGATCTCATTTTTTCTCTGTTTCAGCTGGGAAAGCGGGATGTTGCGGGCGCCTAAAATATGTCCGCCCTCAAACTCATTTGGCTCACGAACATCAATAAGCTGCGCTTTGCGGTAACCCGCGCGGAATTCTTCTTCGGTAAGTGTTTTCATAATTCGCTGCTGATAGACATAGGAAGCAATCATATAGATGATAAACGCAGCAAAAATAATCAAAACGATCATATTAGACAATGTGATTCTACTCCTTTAGCATATAAAATCAAAACCCTGCTTCATAAAACAAGGTCATAGAGCCGTTTTCGACAAATACTATTATAGTAAAGCACAGCGTGATTGTCATCTATAATGGAACTAAAATATTTTTCATTTTCCCGACAGTTTGATAAACTGATTCTATTAAAACGGTAAGGAAGGTCTTAAAATGCAAAAAGAAACTTGGCGGTTTATAGACTCAGGCAATGCAAGTCCTGCATTCAATATGGCGCTTGATGAAGCGCTTTTATATTGGCACAGCGAAAAGAAAATCCCCCCGGTTATCCGTTTTTACGGCTGGAATCCGGCGACACTTTCTGTAGGGTATTTTCAAAATATTAAAAAGGAAATCAATTTTGAAGCAGTACATAAATATAATCTCGGATTCGTCAGACGCCCGACCGGCGGGAGAGGTGTGCTTCACGATCAGGAACTGACATACAGCGTAATTGTTTCGGAAGAGCACCCCGAGATGCCGGCGACTGTTACTGAGGCTTACCGGGTTATTTCAGAAGGCATACTTCAAGGCTTTAGAAATCTCGGTCTGGACGCTTACTTTGCCATCCCGAGAACTGAAAAAGAAAAAGAAAGCTTAAAAAATCCGCGGTCATCTGTTTGTTTTGACGCGCCTTCGTGGTATGAGCTAGTGGTTGAGGGGCGCAAGGTGGCGGGAAGCGCGCAAACGAGACAAAAAGGCGTGATTCTTCAGCATGGCTCCATTCTTCTTGATTTAGATGAGGACAAGCTGTTCGATCTGTTCTTATATCCAAGTGAAAGAGTAAGAGAGCGGATGCAGCGCAATTTCAAAAACAAAGCGGTTGCCATTAATGAACTCACTGAAAAGCGGGTGACGATGGATGAGGCTCGTAAAGCCTTTAAAGAAGGATTTGAAACAGGTCTTAACATTCATTTGGAGCCATATGAACTTTCTCAGGAAGAGCTTGGTTTTGTTCATCACTTGGCTGAAACAAAGTACGCTTCAGATGAATGGAATTATAAGCGGTAAACAGGGCTTTTGACCCGCGGAGCATCCTTGTTTTTTCAAGTTCATTAGTGTAAACTTGTAATGGTTTATAAAGTTAAGGTGCTTTTTGGGAGGGTTTCGATGACAACACCAAGTATGGAAGATTATATTGAACAGATTTATATGCTGATTGAAGAAAAAGGATATGCACGAGTTTCCGATATCGCGGAAGCATTGGCAGTCCATCCCTCCTCTGTAACAAAAATGGTTCAAAAACTAGATAAAGACGAATATTTAATTTATGAAAAATATCGCGGTCTCGTGTTAACGTCTAAAGGGAAAAAAATAGGCAAACGGCTGGTATACAGACATGAATTGCTTGAGCAGTTTTTAAGAATCATTGGTGTTGATGAAGAGAAAATATATAACGATGTCGAAGGAATCGAACATCATTTAAGCTGGAACAGTATTGATCGCATCGGGGATCTTGTTCAATATTTTGAAGAAGATGATGCCCGTAAAAAAGATCTGAAATCAATCCAAAAGAAAACAGAACATCATAATCAGTAAAAAGGCGGTCTCGAAGGAGGCCGTCTTTTTTGATACGCTGACGCCACCCGTCATTCGTTGGTCTATTTCTTCGCGTGTTTTCTTAAAATGGTAATAAACGATCGGATGGAGGGGGAGGGAATGAGATGTATATTGACGGTGTTTTTTCCGGCGGAGGAGTAAAAGGCATTGCGCTCGCAGGCGCTTATGAAGTGCTTGAGGAAAAAGGCTTCCGCTTTAAAAGAGTTGCGGGTACAAGCGCCGGCGCCATTATTGCCGCTTTCATTGCGTCAGGTTACACCAGTAAGGAAATCCACGCTTTAATTGAAGAAGTGGACGGAGAGAAATTGCTGGACCAGAGGTACTCATTTCTCCCCTTAAAGATGCTCCAGTGGGTGTCCATCTACTGGCGTCTTGGCTTATACAAAGGCGATACGATAGAAAAATGGATTGCTGATCTGTTAAGAGCGAAAGGCATAAGGGTTTTCGGCGATTTGCAGAAAGGGTCTCTGCGCCTTATTGCTTCTGATTTGACAAACGGCACCATGATTGTTTTGCCGGACGATTTGGCCCGTTACGGGTTAAATCCTGATATGTTCCCGGTTGCCAGAGCGGTCAGAATGAGCTGCAGCATCCCGTATTTCTTTGAACCGATAAAATTAAAAACGGACACAGGCACCGCCACGGTTGTCGACGGAGGCGTGTTAAGCAATTTTCCAATCTGGCTGTTTTCAAAGGAAAGAAAGCGCCCTGTGATCGGTGTCACACTTGCGCCGCGTGAAAGAGAGCGTCCGAAAAAAAATATCCGCAACGCTTTTGAACTGTTCGGCGCCCTGTTTGAAACGATGAAGGATGCTCATGACGCAAGGCACATTGCGTCACGCTATGAACAAAATATCATTTTTCTCCCTGTCGATGACGTAATGGCCACTGATTTTCATTTAACACAACAAAAAAAACTAGCCCTGATTGAGCTAGGTAAAAGACGGACAGAGCTGTTTTTAAAGCAGTGGACCTATTAAAAAAGCGCTCTGTTTTTCTTTTTATTTTTTTTCCCTTCTATAACAGTCAGCTGAGTCTGGCTTTTTTTCTTGAGAATCATCGGTTTAGGCTTGCTGGCGCTCGGAACGCTTCGCAGGTGGCTGACACGTCCCTTATGTCCGGCGCGGTGTTTTGCTTTTTGTTCTTTCATCCGGCGCCGCGATTGTTTCGCCGCTTTTTTGAAGGCTGCTCCTTCGCTGCCCGCATTTCGATTCATTACATATTTCACAATAAAATAAATAATGATACCTGCCACGATGACGGTTACCGCCATTTTTGCCATTTCTCCGGGATTGGTTACCAGCACATAGAGGAAACCGAACGCTCCCAGCGCAATTAATACAGCAATAATAGGTTGTACACGATGATTCATAACTGTCCACCTCCGAAAGTAATAGCAGGGCAACGGATTTTAGATGACGTTGTGAGAAGGCTTCTGATTTTGCTCAGACAATGCTTCGAGTCTGAGAAGTTCGTTAAAGCTTTCGATGGCAACTTCAACCTGGTCATCCTTAGGTTCCTTTGTGGTTAACAGCTGAAGCCAAAGTCCCGGGTACCCAAGTAATTTCAGACCGGGAATGTCACGCACTTTGTTTGTCAGCTGCAGAACTTCAAAGGATAGACCAAGCACGACCGGTATCAGTGCGACACGATCTATAACACGCAGCCAAAGCGGATCTGTCGGAACGAGTAAATAAACAAACATGCCGACAATAATCGTAAATAAAATAAAGCTTGATCCGCAGCGGTAATGAAGCCGAGATTGGTTTTGGACATTCTCCACAGTAATTGGCAAATTCTGTTCATAACAGTTTATGACTTTATGTTCGGCTCCATGATATTGAAACACTCTTTTAATAAGCGGTGTCATGGACAAAAAATAGATGTAACCGAGCAGCAAAATCAACTTAAACAGGCTTTCAACCGCGATTTGCGCCGTGTCCGAGGAAAAAATCGGCCTTGTCAGTTCCGCTAAGAAAACTGGAACCAATGTAAATACGAATTTACTGAACAAAAATGATAGGACGCCTATAACTGCGAGGCTGAGATACATAGACAGCCCGGAGGATTTTTTTTCTTCCTGCTCAAGTGTCTCGTCTTCAGATGGATCGAGCCCGTAACGTTCGCTTGAAAAATTCAAATGCTTTGTGCCGTTTGCACTCGCTTCGATAATGGCCGCGATCCCCCGTAAAAACGGTATCTTTTTCACGATGTTCAGTTTCGGGTTGTGTTTGCGTGGAAGCTTAAAAAAGTCAATGCTTCCATCCGTTCTTCTGATGGCTGTAACGTAATGATGCTTTCCGCCAAACATAACGCCTTCCACAACAGCCTGCCCGCCGTAAGCGGGCGGAACTTTATGTTTTGACATATTATCAACCTGCCTATTTCTTTAGGATTGCTAACCATTTCCTTTCACTCTATTGTACAGGAAACAGCGCTAAACCTCTAGATTGACAGGCTGAAAAAATTGCCATAGCCTTGCTTTTTCTACATGCATTATACCCGTTATTTTCAAATTTTACTCGCAGCTGTCAAAAAGTGTGAGCTTTTTTATTGACATTTCATTTTTTGGGCACACTTTAACTGGAGGTGCCATGATGACAAGCGAAAAAGATACAGAACAAAATGAAGAATTGAATGAGAAGCAAAAGCCGCCTGTTTCAATGGCCGGCAGGGTGGCGGCAACAGGTTTTTGCGGAGGCGTACTTTGGAGTTTCGTTGCTTATATCGCATATTTGTTTCATTTTTCCGAAATCAGCCCGAATATGATATTGCAGCCGTTTGTGCTTGGAGAGTGGAAAAAACATGGGCTGGGAACGGTAATCAGCATCATTTTGATTGGAGTAATTTCAATTGGCGCAGCGTTTCTTTATTTTCTTCTATTGAAACGTTTAAAAACAATGTGGCCGGGTATTTTATACGGCTTGGTGCTTTGGCTGCTCGTGTTTTTTGTTTTTAATCCGATTTTTCCAGATGTGCGCACGGTGACCGAACTGACATCAGATACAATTATTACGACCATTTGCATTTATTTGCTTTACGGGCTGTTTGTCGGGTATTCCATTTCATTTGAATACAATGAGCTGAATTCGGAAAAGCTTGCACGTGCGCTGGGAATGCATAGAGAATAGTGTATAATCCTTTTCCAGTATGATAAAATGTTCACGAGAAGTGAACATTTTTTACATGAGAAACCCTCGCGAAAAGGAGAGATTATGTGCCTCATTTTTTGATTTTGAACGGACCGAATGTTAACCGGCTTGGGAGTCGTGAGCCTGAAGTATTCGGCGGCCAGACACTGACCGATATTGAAACAGATCTTTTTCAGTTTGCTGAAGCCTTACATATCCAGCTCACTTTCTTCCAGTCTAATCACGAAGGTGATTTGATAGATGCGATACATGAGGCTGAGGAGCAATACAGCGGGATTGTTCTGAACCCCGGCGCCCTGAGTCATTATAGCTATGCGATCAGGGATGCTGTTTCAAGCATCAGTCTTCCTGTGGTAGAGGTGCATTTATCAAACTTATACGCCAGGGAAGAATTCAGGCATCAGTCGGTTATCGCTCCTGTTGCGAAAGGGCAGATTGTCGGTCTTGGAGCTGAAGGCTACAAGCTTGCTGTTCGCTACTTATTAAGCCAGCAAGGGGGAGAATCAAGATGAAGCTAGAGAAATTAAGAAACCTGTTTGGACAGCTGGGAATTGACGGCATGCTGGTTACAAGCAGCACGAATGTACGCTATATGACAGGGTTTACAGGTTCGGCGGGTTTGGCTGTTATATCGGGTGACAAAGCAGCGTTTATTACGGATTTTCGTTATACTGAGCAGGCGAAGGTTCAGGTAAAGGGTTTTGAGATCATTGAACATGGCGGCAGCTTGATTCAGACCACTGCCGACACTGTTGAATCGTTTGGCATCAAGCGTCTCGGCTTTGAACAGAACAGCATGACATATGGCACTTACGCTTCATACAGCGCCGTTATCAGTGATGCCGAATTAGTGCCTGTGGCTGAATCCGTGGAAAAGTTGCGCTTGATTAAGTCTAGTGAAGAGATTAAGATATTAGAGGAAGCTGCGAAGATTGCAGATGATGCCTTCAGACATATCTTGACGTTTATGAAACCCGGCATTTCTGAAATCGCTGTTGCCAATGAGCTGGAGTTTTATATGAGAAGCCAGGGAGCAGACAGCTCTTCTTTTGATATGATTGTCGCCTCAGGCCTTCGTTCGAGCCTTCCGCACGGTGTGGCCAGTGACAAACTGATTGAAAGCGGAGACCTTGTTACGCTTGATTTTGGCGCTTATTATAAAGGATATTGTTCTGATATTACCCGGACGGTCGCTGTAGGTCAGCCCAGTGATCAATTGAAGGAGATCTATCAGGTTGTATTTGATGCTCAGGCGCTTGGCGTCGCACATATTAAGCCGGGAATGACAGGAAAAGAGGCTGACGCCCTCACAAGGGATCATATTGCTGCAAAAGGCTACGGTGACTATTTCGGCCATTCAACCGGGCACGGGCTCGGCATGGAAGTTCATGAATCGCCGGGATTATCCGTCAGATCTTCAGCTATCCTTGAACCGGGTATGGTGGTCACAGTGGAGCCGGGCATTTACATACCAGAAACAGGCGGTGTCCGCATTGAAGATGACATCGTGATTACAGAAAACGGCAACCGGACAATCACCCATTCCCCAAAAGAACTTATTATTTTGTGATTGGAATATAGGAGGACATTAAACATGATTTCAGTTAACGATTTCCGTACAGGATTAACAATTGAAGTAGATGGCGGCATTTGGCGCGTCGTTGACTTCCAGCACGTAAAACCTGGAAAAGGTGCGGCATTTGTCCGCTCTAAACTCCGCAACCTTCGCACTGGCGCGATTCAGGAAAAAACATTCCGCGCTGGTGAAAAAGTAGCGAAAGCGCAAATCGAAACCAAAACAATGCAATATCTATATGCAAACGGAGATCAGCACGTATTTATGGATACTTCTTCTTATGAGCAGCTTGAACTGAGCGCAACTCAAATCGAAGAAGAATTAAAATACCTGCTAGAAAACATGTCTGTGCATATCATGATGTACCAGGATGAAACACTTGGTATCGAACTTCCAAACACAGTTGAGCTGAAAGTTGTTGAAACTGAACCTGGTATTAAAGGTGATACAGCGTCAGGCGGTACAAAACCTGCGAAAACTGAAACCGGGCTTGTTGTAAACGTGCCGTTCTTTGTGAATGAAGGCGACACACTTGTTGTCAATACATCAGACGGTTCTTACGTTTCAAGAGCATAGAAAGAAAAAAAGAAGTCTGTTCCCAAATGGGAGCAGGCTTTTTTTGTGCCCAAAAACAGAATCTTTCTTTTATACGAAAATGACAAGACTACTTCAGCAAGCTAGAGCATATCATATAAAAAAATGGGAGGTTGGGAGAGTGCTATGAAATTTTTACTTGGAAATATCAATTCTACTGTTTTAACAATGGCGGGATTACGAGTTTTATCCTCTATGATTGAGCTGACGGCAGCAATTGTCATGCTTGTGACCAACGATGTCCGGAAGGCGGTTGTGGTTAACAGCATTCTCGCTATTGTCGGTCCGTTGATTTTTATCATTACGATGACTGTCGGAATCTACCAAATTGCCGGGCAGCTTTCGTATGCAAAGCTGATTCTGATTTTTACGGGTGTTGTCTTGATTTTGGCGGGTGTTCATAAATAAAGAGAGGCTTGTCATAAAGTCTGCCTCACATCATACATTTTAAAGAAGCCAATCGGTAGAAAGGAGGAGGCTCTGTTGAATGAAATCGCTGAGGTTCTCCCTGAATCCATGAAAAACGCCCTTTCTGAAATACCGGAACAACAATGGCTGGAAATCGAAGAAGTCAGAATTCGGATCAACCGCCCTGTTGAATTGATTCGAAGAGGACAACCTGTGTATTTGTCCTATGCGGGCACGGCCGAGGATGCCCATCTGATCCTGAGCCGGCTCAGCAACTATAGTATGTATACACTTGAAGAAGAGCTGAAGAAAGGGTATGTCACGATCAGAGGCGGCCACAGAGTCGGACTGGCGGGCAGAGTGATTACGGAAAACGGAGGTGTGAAAGGCCTCCGTGACATCGCATCTTTTAATATACGAATTGCCCGGCAAAAGCTGGGGATTGCGGAGCCGCTGCTTCCATACTTATATCAAAGCAGCTGGCTGAATACGCTGATTATCGGACCGCCCCAAACCGGCAAAACAACACTTCTCCGGGACCTTGCGAGGCTCTCAAGCACCGGCAAAAAACCCATGCTGCCCGTAAAGACAGGAATCGTCGATGAACGGTCAGAAATTGCCGGATGTCTTCGCGGTATTCCGCAGCATCAATTTGGTCAGAGAATTGACGTGTTAGACGCCTGTCCAAAAGCTGAAGGGCTGATGATGATGATTCGATCCATGAGCCCTGAGGTGATGATTGTCGATGAAATCGGGCGTATGGAAGATACAGATGCACTTCTGGAGGCGTTGCATGCCGGTGTTTCAGTAATCGTATCGGCGCATGGCTGGAGTATATCCGACCTGATGAAGCGGCCTTCATTGAAGCGTTTGTGGGAAGAAAGAGCCTTTGACCGCTATTTGGAATTATCAAGAGCAAAAGGGCCGGGCACAGTGAGCCAAATTTATGACAAAGACGGAAATGTGCTGTCTAGGACGACGGGCGTGAAAACATGCTGAAGCTGCTGGGCGCTGTATTCATTGTGGTAGCGACAACATGGACAGGTTTTGAGATGGCGAAGATTTATACAGAACGGCCGCGGCAAATCCGCCAGCTGCGTGCGGCGCTTCAATCCCTCGAGGCTGAAATCATGTACGGCCATACACCGCTTCATACTGCTTCACAGCAGATTGCCAAACAGCTCGCACAGCCTGTTTCAGCTCTTTTTTCCGCATTCAGTGATCAGCTGGACAAGGGAAGTGATTCCGCGAAAACGGCGTGGGAGCAAAGCTTAAAGAAGGTATGGGACACCCTGTCTTTGAAAAAAAGCGAATACGAAGTGCTGAAGCAGTTTGGCGAGACGCTCGGGATTCATGATCGAATCTCTCAGCAAAAGCACATCAAGCTGGCGCTGTCACATTTGGAAGCCTCTGAAGCGGATGCTGAGCAGGCGCAAGCGAAAAATGAAAAGATGATAAAAAGTTTGGGCTTTTTAGCGGGCTTGTTACTCATTCTTCTATTGATGTAAACGTGAGGGGAGCAAAAATAAAATGGGAGTAGACGTGAATGTCATATTTCAAATCGCCGGAGTGGGAATCGTGGTCGCTTTTTTACACACGATATTGGATCAGATGGGCAAGAAAGAATATGCTCAGTGGGTGACGCTGTTAGGTTTTATCTATATTTTATTTATGGTCGCCACGATTGTAGATGACCTATTTAAAAAGATAAAAGCTGTGTTTTTATTCCAAGGATAGGGGGGCTTGCAGATTGACATTGTTCAAATTGTAGGTTTAGGGCTGATCGCCACCTTCCTTTCTTTAATTGTAAAAGAACAAAAGCCGACTTTTGCGTTTTTAATCGTCGTTTTTGCCGGATGTGCCATTTTTCTTTATTTGGTAGACCAAATCTACGACATTATTCGAATGATAGAAAAAATTGCGATTAATGCAAATGTCAACATGGTCTATGTTGAAACCATTTTAAAGATTATCGGAATCGCCTATATTGCTGAATTCGGGGCACAGCTCACAAAAGATGCCGGTCAAGGAGCCATCGCCTCGAAAATAGAATTGGCGGGGAAAATTTTAATACTCGTAATGGCTGTGCCTATTTTAACCGTCATTATCGAAACGATTCTCGGACTTATACCTTCTATGTCATAACCGAAAGGAGGTGGTAGATTGAAGCGCTTTCAATGGGTTTTGCTTTTGGCCGTGCTGATCATAGCAGGCCGTGCAGAAATTGTACAAGCAGCTGGTAATGCAGAACAAACGGAAGACCATGCTGAAACAGCCGAGCAATTAGCGGAAAGGACAGCAGCCTCGCTTGAAACAGATAAGATCGGGGAATTTTGGAATGACATTATGACAGAATACGGCGGACTGCTGCCGGAAAGCCAAAAAGGCAGCTTAATGGAGTTTATCAATGGCGATAAATCATTCTCACCGCAAGAATGGCTGAAAGCTCTCTTTTCTTATTTGTTTCATGAAGTGCTTGCCAACGGAAAGCTGCTGGGCACATTGATTTTGCTCACGATTTTTTGCGTCATTCTGCAGCTTTTGCAAAATGCTTTTCAGCAAAGCACCGTCAGTAAGGTCGCTTACTCAATTGTGTACATGGTGCTGATTATCCTTGCGCTTAATAGCTTTCATGTGGCAATTAACTATGCAACTGAGGCGATTCAGACGATGACCAGCTTTATCCTGGCGCTCATTCCGCTCCTCTTGGCGCTTTTGGCTTCCTCAGGCGGAGCTGTATCTGCTGCCTTCTTTCATCCTGTTATCCTCTTCCTGATGAACACGAGCGGTCTCTTGATTCAGAATATCGTCATGCCGCTGATTTTTTTATCAGCGATTCTGAGCATTGTCAGCACGATGACTGAACAATACAAAGTAACGCAGCTGGCCAACCTGCTCAGAAATATCGCCATCGGAGCACTGGCTGTTTTTCTTACCATCTTTCTCGGCGTCATCTCTGTTCAGGGAGCCTCAGCTGCAGTGACAGACGGCATTACGCTCAGGACGGCTAAATTTATAACCGGAAATTTTATTCCTGTGCTTGGCCGAATGTTTACAGACGCAACAGATACAGTAATCAGCGCCTCTTTACTGCTGAAAAATACGGTAGGGATTCTCGGTGTCGCTATTTTGATCTGTATCGCGGCATTTCCGGCAATCAAAGTGCTTTCCCTCGCTTTTATTTATAAGCTGGCAGCCGCGATTCTTCAGCCGCTAGGAGGCGGGCCCGTCATCACCTGCCTCGACGTCATCAGCAAAAGCGTCATTTATATTTTTGCAGCTCTCGCCATTGTGTCTCTCATGTTTTTTTTAAGCCTTACTGTCATAATCACAGCCGGAAACCTCACGATGATGATGAAATGAAGGAGGCAGGCGAATGAGTTTTTTAACGGAATGGCTTACCACCATCGTGTTGTTTATCCTATTTGCAATTGTGATTGATATGCTGCTGCCGAGCTCCAGCATGCAAAAGTACGCAAAAATGGTAGTCAGCCTGCTCTTGATTGTCGTCATGCTTACGCCGATTTTTAAACTTTTCAAGACAGACCCCGAAGTCATCTTTGAATACCTCACAAAAAACGGGCAGTCAGAGTCTGCCGACATAAAAAATCAAATCAATTCAAAAAAAATAGAAATACAAGCTTCCCAGCGCGCATATATTCTAGAAGAAATGGCTGTCCAACTAAAAAAGAAAGCGGAGGAGAGATTCAGTCATGATGAATATAAAGTAGGCCGCATCAAACTCACGGCAGGAGAAAAGGTAGATTCAGAAGAGGATATTAAAACAATCAGCGTGTATATGGCCCCGTCTTCTGAAAAAACGGTCCAAACGGTCGCGCCGGTCCACATTGATACAGATCATGCATACGTAACAAAAGAAGCAGCCGAACAAAAAGAAGCCAAACAGATACAAACGCAGCTCGCGGACATTTGGGAAATCGGAAGTGAGAAAATTACGGTTCATATGGAAGGCGGGGAGAGTGTCGGCAATGAATAAAAACGGATTATGGAATGTATTGAAAAAGCAGTTTCTTCCGGGACAAACGAAGGACGGCGAAAAGCCGAAGCTGACCAAATATCATTACTTTCTATTCGTTTTTGTTCTCGGAGTTTCCTTTATGCTTGTCAGCCAGCTGTTTTCTTCACCTGAGAAAACAGAAAACGCCAAAACGATAACGGCCGTATCATCGCAACATTCCGCAGACAGCAAAGAGAAAACAGCTGAAGTGTTTAAAGCCTCAAAATCTGATAAACCTAAAGACTCGATCGATGACTATGAAAAAGAATACGAAAATCAGCTGAAAGAAATCCTTGAAACAATCATTGGTGTGGACGATGTCTCGGTTGTCGTGAATGTAGATGCAACGTCGCTGAAAGTATACGAAAAAAACAAATCAAACAAAAATACAACCACCGAAGAAACTGACAAAGAAGGCGGAACAAGAAGCGTTACAGACCAAACATCGGAGGAAGAAATCGTCATGATCAAAAACGGCGATAAAGAAACACCTGTCGTCGTCCAAACGAAAAAACCTGATATACGCGGTGTACTCGTTGTTGCTCAAGGAGTGGACAACGTTCAAATAAAACAAACCATTATCGAAGCGGTGACACGGGTCCTGGATGTTCCAAGCCACCGGGTTGCGGTTGCCCCTAAAAAAATAAAGGAGGATTCATAAATGCTTAAAAAACAAACCGTTTGGCTATTAACAATGCTCAGTCTTGTCGTGGTGTTAAGCGTCTACTATATCATGTCGCCGGAAAGCAAAAACGCCGTGCAGATGCAAAGTGAAAAAAGCGCGTCTGACAGCGGAGAGGTCGCAACTGAAAAAGCGCCTGCCAAGCAAGACACGAAGGAAAAAAGCGGTACAGAAACTGAAAAAGGAAAAGAAGATGGAACAAAGGGAACGAAAGATTCATCAGCAGACAAGGAAACATCCGCTGAAGCCAGTGAAAAAGGAACTGTTGTTACGGAAACAGCCGATGATGATCTGTTTACAACGTACCGTCTTGATTTAGAAGATGCCAGAAGCAAAGAAAGAGAAGAGCTGAATGCCATTGTGTCAAGCGATGATGCAACAGCCAAGGAGAAAAGCGAAGCATACGATAAAATGACGGCTCTCAGTGAAGTGGAAGGAACAGAAAAACAGCTTGAAACGCTGATTAAAACACAAGGTTACGAGGATGCGCTTGTTAATGCTGAAGGAGATAAAATCAATATTACAGTCAAATCAGACAAACACTCCAAATCGAAGGCGACAGCCATTATAGACCTTGTGGCAAAAGAAATCAAAACAATGAAAGATGTCGCTGTCACATTTGAACCATCCAAGTAAGAAAGAGGAAAAAGAAGCCCGCTAAACAAGCGGGCTTTTTGCGTTGCTGTCATATTAGAGTTGAATTCAAAAGTCCGCTCCTGTAAGATGAACATAGTATGTACTTTTAGTAGTAACCTATAAAAAAGAAATTTCATACATAGGAGTGCGATTGAATGTTAAATATCAAAGAAATCCACGAGCTGATTAAAGCAATTGACGAGTCTACAATTGACGAATTCGTATATGAAAATGAAGGTGTATCCTTAAAACTGAAAAAACACGAAGCAGGCACGGTTCAAGTCATGCAGCAGGCACCGGCAGCACCTGTACAAGCACAGGCTCCGCAGGCAGTTCAGCCGCAAGCGCAGCAAGCAGCGGCACCTGCCCAAGAAGCACCAAAGCAAGATGAGAATCTGCATAAAATCACTTCACCAATGGTAGGAACATTTTATGCTTCTTCATCACCGGAAGCTGGCCCGTATGTAACAGCCGGTTCAAAAGTAAATGAAAACACAGTTGTCTGCATTGTAGAAGCAATGAAGCTTTTCAACGAAATCGAAGCAGAAGTGAAAGGCGAAATCGTTGAAGTATTAGTAGAAAACGGCCAGCTGGTCGAATACGGACAACCTCTATTTCTTGTAAAAGCGGAGTAAGGAGACTGAACATGATTAAAAAGCTATTGATCGCCAACAGAGGAGAAATTGCTGTCAGAATCATCAGAGCCTGTAGAGAGCTCGGAATTGAGACTGTCGCTGTTTATTCAGAAGCTGATAAAGATGCCCTTCATGTTCAAATGGCCGATGAAGCTTTTTGTATCGGACCGAAAGCATCAAAAGACAGCTATTTAAACGTTACAAATATTGTGAGTGTTGCAAAGCTGACTGGCACGGACGCCATTCATCCGGGATACGGATTTTTAGCTGAAAATGCTGATTTCGCTGAATTATGTGAAGAAGTGAATGTCACGTTTGTCGGCCCGAGCGCTGACGCCATTTCAAAAATGGGAACAAAAGACGTTGCGCGGGAAACGATGAAACAGGCCGGCGTGCCAATCGTACCGGGTTCACAGGGAATTATAGAAAATGTGGAAGAAGCGGTTTCGCTTGCTAATGAAATTGGGTATCCTGTAATTATAAAAGCCACCGCAGGCGGAGGCGGAAAAGGAATTAGGGTTGCCCGCACTGAAGAGGAACTGATTAATGGCATTAAGATTACACAGCAGGAAGCGGCAACTGCATTCGGAAATCCAGGTGTATACATCGAAAAATACATAGAAGATTTTCGCCACGTTGAGATCCAAGTGCTTGCTGATAACTACGGAAATACGATCCATTTGGGCGAACGCGACTGCTCGATCCAAAGACGCCTGCAAAAGCTTTTGGAAGAATCACCATCTCCTGCCCTTGATTCAGAAATCAGGGAGCAAATGGGAGATGCAGCGGTAAAGGCTGCAAAAGCGGTTGGCTATACAGGTGCTGGAACAGTTGAATTTATCTATGACTACAATGAACAGCGCTATTACTTCATGGAAATGAACACGAGAATTCAGGTAGAGCACCCAGTCACAGAAATGGTGACGGGAACTGACCTGATCAAGGAACAAATCAAAGTGGCATCAGGAATGGAACTGAGCCTCAAGCAAGAAGATGTTGAATTTGAAGGCTGGGCCATCGAATGCCGAATCAACGCAGAAAACCCAAGTAAAAATTTCATGCCGTCACCTGGTGAAATTAAAATGTACCTGCCTCCTGGCGGTCTTGGTGTCCGTGTTGATTCAGCTGCGTACCCTGGCTATTCCATCCCACCGTACTATGACAGCATGATTGCAAAGGTCATCACATACGGAAAAACGAGGGATGAAGCGATTGCCCGCATGAAGCGCGCATTGAGCGAATTCGTCATCGAAGGCATTGAGACAACAATCCCTTTCCATTTAAAACTGCTTGAACACGAAACATTTGTGAGCGGAGAGTTTAATACGAAATTTTTAGAAACATATGATGTAATGGGCTCATAATTTTTACGGAGGTGAATTGAATGAAAGACAACAGCTTGCTTAAAATGGATCACGAAGATACGCATTTGGGTAAGGTTGAGATTGCACCGGAGGTCATTGAGGTCATTGCCGGCATTGCAGCATCAGAAGTTGATGGGGTTGCCGAAATGCGCGGAAACTTTGCGACAGGCGTCGTCGAGCGCTTTGGCAAAGTGAATCATGGCAAAGGTGTCAAAGTCGACCTGGCGGATGACGGAATTACGATCGATGTATACTGTGTCGTTACATTTGGCGTTTCGATTCCGAAAGTTGCAGCATCCGTTCAGGAAAACATTCGTCAAACCTTATTAAATATGACGTCTCTTTCGATTAACGAGATCAATATTCACATCGTCGGCATTCAATTTGACACAAAAGCCCAAGAAGTCCAAATCGACGAAGAAATGTAAATGGCTTAACACGAAACCAAGGGGAGGGCGGCCCTTTGGTTTTTTTACACGTTACCCTTTATTTCAAAGCATGAAGAAAGCCGGCTTACATAGCCGAGTTTCTTCATGAACGTGAAATCCGAATAATCATATTAAGGTGTGTGAAAATATTCGGTAATAGGGTAAAAAACCTTGATTTCAATATGCGGATACGAAAAAAATATGTTATGATCTCTTTGTGGCTTAACGACAAGCGGATAAAGAGGATCAAAGGAGAAAGAAAATGAAAAGAAGAACAGCAAGAGAAAAAGCTTTGCAGGCACTATTTCAAATTGATGTCAGCGATATTGCAGTGAATGAAGCCATAGAACACGCACTGGATGAAGAAAAAACAGATCCTTTCTTTGAACAGCTTGTACACGGGGTATTGGAACACCAAGACCAGCTGGATGAAATGATCTCCAAGCATCTGGTGAATTGGAAGCTCGATCGGATTGCCAATGTTGACCGTGCGATTTTGCGCCTGGCAGCATATGAAATGGCATATGCCGAAGACATTCCGGTGAATGTCTCCATGAACGAAGCGATTGAGCTGGCAAAACGGTTTGGTGATGACAAAGCGACAAAGTTTGTAAACGGGGTTCTTTCTAACATTAAATCTGATATTGAACAATCATAGGAGGAAAGAAAATGACTGCAACAATCATCGACGGAAAAGAAACGGCTAGAGAAAAACGCGAACAATTGGCAAAAGAGGTAGAAGAGCTTAAAAAGCAAGGCGTCACTCCCGGACTGGCGGTTATTTTGATTGGAGATGATCCTGCTTCTCACTCTTACGTGCGAGGAAAGAAAAAAGCGGCAGAAACAATGGGAATGAATTTCAAGCTCGATCAATTTGACAGCAGCCTCACAGAAGCTGAACTGCTTTCCATTATTGATCAATATAACCAAGACCCTGAGTTTCATGGCATTCTCGTTCAGCTTCCGCTCCCAGACCATATTTCTGAAAAAGCGGTGATCGAACGTATCTCCCCTGATAAAGATGTAGACGGTTTTCATCCGTTAAACGTAGGGAAAATGCTGCTTGGCGAAGATACGTTTCTTCCTTGCACGCCTCATGGAATTGTTGAGCTTTTGAAGAAAACCAATATTGACCTTTCCGGTAAAGAGGTTGTTGTAGTCGGCCGAAGCAACATTGTCGGCAAACCTGTCGGCCAGCTTTTATTAAATGAAAACGCGACGGTTACTTACTGTCATTCAAGAACAGAAAATATTACTGAACATACGAAAAAAGCGGACATCCTGGTGGTGGCAGTCGGCAGAGCCAACTTCATCAGTGCAGACCAGATCAAAGAGGGCGCTGTTGTCATTGACGTCGGCGTTAACCGTCTGGAAAACGGAAAGCTTTGCGGAGACGTTGAATTTGAAGGGGCAAAGGAAAAAGCGTCCTTCATCACGCCGGTTCCGGGCGGAGTAGGTCCGATGACCATCACGATGCTTGCGCATAATACTGTTAAATCTGCGAAACGTACGTTATCATAGATAATTGGAGATATTCACAGGCGAAATGTTTGCCCGCCTTGAATATGAGCACGATACCCGCTTCTTCAGGCTCCTAAAGCCAGGGCGGGTTTTCTTTAGTTATGGTGCAGGAATGCTTAGGAGAGGAGTTTTTAGACATGGGTGAAGCAGCGTATGTGACCGTCTCAGCGCTGACAAAGTATATAAAACGAAAATTCGATGTAGATCCTCACCTTGAAAATATTTGGATTAAAGGCGAATTGTCGAATGTAAAGATACACACACGAGGGCATATTTATTTCACTTTAAAAGACGAAAACGCAAGAATGCAGTCGGTGATGTTCGCGAGACAAAGCGAGCGTCTGCCTTTTAAACCTGAAAACGGAATGAAAGTGCTGGTAAGAGGCGGAATTTCCGTATATGAACCGAGCGGAAACTATCAATTATATGCCAAAGAAATGCAGCCTGACGGGGTTGGAGCGCTTTATTTAGCGTACGAAGAATTAAAAAAGAAGCTTGCCGGAGAAGGTTTATTTGACGACCGCTACAAAAAACAAATCCCCGCATTTCCAGCCACAATCGGGGTTGTGACATCTCCAACGGGTGCCGCTGTCAGAGACGTTATTACAACTCTAAAAAGAAGATATCCCCTTGTAAAAGTCATTGTTCTTCCAGCGCTCGTACAAGGTGAAAATGCGAGCAGATCCATCGTTACGCGCATTGAAGAGGCAAATGAAAAAGAGATTTGCGACGTATTAATTGTCGGGAGAGGCGGCGGTTCGATAGAAGAACTGTGGGCATTCAATGAAGAAATTGTAGCACGCGCCATCTTTGCTTCCAATATTCCGATTATATCGGCAGTCGGACATGAGACGGATTTTACGATCAGTGATTTTGTCGCCGATATCAGAGCTGCGACGCCGACAGGAGCAGCTGAGATTGCTGTGCCTCATACCACTGATTTAATCGAACGGACAAAAACAGCGGAAGTCAGAATGACAAGAGCAATGCAGCAGCATCTCGGCCAGAAAAAAGAACGGATACAAACGCTGCAATCGTCCTATGCCTTTCGTTTTCCAAAGCGTTTGTATGCGCAAAAAGAGCAGCAGTTTGACCTCGCGTACCAGCAGTTTCAAGCACAGCTGACCGCTCTTTTAGATCGGAAAAGCAGACAGCTGGAGCGTGAAACGTACAGATTAGAGGCACTGCATCCTCATGAACAGCTGAAACAAGCAAGAACACGATACCAGGAACAAACAAATCAGCTGAGAAAAAATATGAATATCCAAATGAAGCAGCTGCATTCCCAATTTCAAACCGTTCTTGGCAAGCTGAATGCACTAAGTCCTCTTCAAGTGATGGAGAGAGGATACAGCTTGGCTTATAAAGAAGATAAACTCATTAAAAGTGTCAGTCAAATAGAAGAGCAGGACCGGCTTGAAGTCAAGCTGAAGGATGGCGTGCTGACCTGTGAAGTATTAGAAAAGAGAGGGGAAGAAAAATGACAGACGTGAAAAAAAATGAAAACATGACATTTGAAGAAGCGATGAAAGGGCTTGAGAGCATTGTATCAAAGCTTGAAGAGGGAGATGTGCCTCTAGAGCAAGCCATTAACTATTTCCAAGAAGGCATGGCTCTGTCAAAAATGTGCCATGAAAAGCTGCAAAAAGTCGAAAAGCAAATGGACTTCATTTTAAAAGAAGACGGCGAACTGGCACCTTTCAGTGTTCAGGAGGAAGACGAAGGTGACAAATAAATTAACGAGCTTTCTGGCGGACCGGAAAAAAACAATTGAAAATCAGCTTTCTGTCTATACAGAAAAGCTTGATATGCCGGACTCATTAAAGAAGTCTATGCTGTATTCTCTACAGGCCGGCGGAAAGCGGTTGCGGCCTCTGATTGTACTGGCTGTTTTAAACGCATATGGAAAAAGCGAAAAAGACGGCATTCCGGTGGGCTGTGCTGTCGAAATGATTCACACGTATTCGTTAATTCATGATGATCTTCCATGCATGGATGATGACGATTTGCGCCGTGGGAAGCCGACAAACCATAAAGTGTTTGGTGAAGCGACGGCAGTATTAGCGGGTGACGGGCTGCTCACAGAAAGCTTTAAGCTGATTACCTCCCACGTGTCAGACGAGGTGTCAGCAGAAAAGCGCCTGCGGCTTGTGAATGAACTGATTTCAGCGGCAGGCACCGAAGGCATGGTCGGTGGGCAAGTAGCTGATATGGAAGCGGAAAACCGACAAGTCACGCTTGAAGAGCTCGAATCCATTCATGAACGGAAAACTGCCAAGCTCCTTGGCTTTTGTGTAATCGCCGGTGCTATTTTGGCTGATGCGCCTGAGGAAGACATTGAAACACTGCGTACCTTCAGCAGCCACATTGGAATCGGATTTCAAATCAGAGACGATATTTTAGATTTAGAAGGCAGTGAAGAGAAAATCGGCAAACGTGTCGGCTCGGATACCACAAATGACAAATCGACATACCCGTCGCTTCTTTCATTGGAAGGGGCCAAACATAAATTGGATGTTCATATAAAAGAGGCGAAGCGATTGATCGGCGGACTCTCTCTTCAAAAAGACCTTTTATATGAGCTTTGTGATTTAATTGCGGCAAGAGATCACTAAAACGATCCTAATTTGAAGCGGCTGCACGAGATATGGTAAAATGTAAGCAGTTTATATGAAAAATGAAAAGGAAAAGCGCGTTTGTCTTTTTTTATGTCTGAGATTATTGTCAGCTCGGCATGCAAAAGACATGTATCATTGCAGAAATTCATGCTGAAAGTGAGTTGATCCGCTTTGGATCTTTTATCAATACAGGACCCGTCGTTTTTAAAAAACATGTCCATTGATGAATTAGAGAAATTAAGTGATGAAATCCGTCAGTTTTTAATTACAAGTTTATCCGCTTCTGGCGGCCACATCGGCCCAAACTTAGGTGTCGTAGAGCTTACTATTGCTCTGCATAAGGAATTTAACAGCCCGAAAGACAAATTTTTATGGGATGTAGGCCATCAATCGTATGTCCATAAGCTGCTGACAGGACGCGGAAAAGAATTTGCGACGCTTCGCCAGTACAAAGGGCTTTGCGGATTTCCAAAGCGGAGTGAAAGCGAGCACGATGTTTGGGAAACCGGGCACAGCTCGACTTCTCTGTCAGGCGCGATGGGAATGGCAGCTGCCCGTGATATTAAAGGAACGGATGAATATATTATTCCGATCATTGGTGACGGCGCGCTGACCGGCGGAATGGCGCTCGAAGCCCTTAACCACATCGGCGACGAGAAAAAAGACATGATTGTCATCCTTAATGATAATGAAATGAGTATTGCGCCGAATGTCGGTGCCATTCACTCTATGCTCGGACGGCTCCGTACTGCGGGGAAATACCAGTGGGTTAAAGATGAGCTTGAATACTTATTTAAAAAGATTCCGGCAGTTGGGGGCAAGCTTGCCGCCACGGCGGAACGAGTCAAAGACAGCCTGAAATACATGCTCGTCTCCGGAATGTTTTTCGAGGAGCTCGGTTTTACGTATTTGGGCCCGGTGGACGGACATTCTTATCATGAGCTGATTGAGAATCTTCAATACGCCAAAAAAACGAAAGGCCCTGTTCTTCTGCATGTCATCACGAAAAAAGGGAAGGGGTACAAACCGGCTGAGACCGATACGATTGGGACATGGCATGGTACCGGACCATATAAAATTAATACCGGTGACTTTGTAAAGCCGAAAGCCGCAGCTCCTTCGTGGAGCGGTCTTGTCAGCGGAACTGTGCAGCGAATGGCGCGCGAGGACGGACGCATTGTAGCCATTACGCCGGCTATGCCTGTCGGTTCAAAGCTTGAAGGTTTCGCAAAGGAATTCCCTGACCGGATGTTCGACGTAGGAATCGCAGAACAGCATGCCGCAACGATGGCGGCAGCTATGGCAATGCAGGGTATGAAGCCGTTTTTGGCGATTTACTCAACCTTCCTGCAAAGGGCATATGACCAAGTTGTCCATGACATCTGCCGCCAAAACGCCAATGTGTTTATTGGAATTGACCGTGCAGGACTCGTTGGCGCTGATGGAGAGACACATCAAGGCGTGTTTGATATTGCGTTTATGCGCCACATTCCAAACATGGTCTTAATGATGCCGAAAGACGAAAATGAAGGCCAGCACATGGTTCATACAGCACTTAGCTATGACGAAGGCCCGATAGCGATGCGTTTTCCGCGCGGAAACGGACTCGGCGTAAAAATGGATGAACAGTTGAAAACGATTCCGATCGGTACGTGGGAGGTGCTGCGTCCGGGGAACGATGCTGTCATCTTAACATTCGGCACAACAATCGAAATGGCGATTGAAGCAGCCGAAGAGCTGCAGAAAGAAGGCCTTTCCGTGCGCGTTGTGAATGCGCGTTTTATTAAGCCGATTGATGAAAAGATGATGAAGAGTATCCTAAAAGAAGGCTTGCCAATTTTAACAATTGAAGAAGCGGTCTTAGAAGGCGGTTTCGGAAGCTCGATTTTAGAATTCGCTCATGATCAAGGTGAATATCATACTCCGATCGACAGAATGGGTATACCTGATCGGTTTATTGAACACGGAAGTGTAACAGCGCTTCTTGAGGAAATTGGACTGACAAAACAGCAGGTGGCAAATCGTATTAGATTACTGATGCCGCCAAAGACACACAAAGGAATTGGATCATGACGTCAAAGAAAGAACGATTAGATGTATTATTAGTGGAAAGAGGGCTGGCGGAAACGCGTGAAAAAGCCAAAAGAGCCATTATGGCGGGGATCGTCTATTCAAACGAAAACCGCTTGGACAAGCCTGGAGAAAAAATTGACCGCGACCTTCCGTTAACTGTCAAAGGAAACCCGCTGAGGTATGTGAGCAGGGGCGGCTTAAAGCTCGAAAAAGCGTTGAAGGAATTTCCCGTCTCTGTCAAAGATAAAATTATGATTGATATTGGCTCCTCCACCGGCGGTTTTACGGACTGCGCTTTGCAAAATGGAGCTAAACAGTCATACGCTGTGGATGTAGGCTATAATCAGCTTGCATGGAAGCTTAGACAGGATGAACGGGTCGTCGTGATGGAACGGACGAACTTTCGTTATGCAACACCGGCAGACTTTACAAAGGGCATGCCGGAGTTTGCCACAATTGATGTGTCCTTTATTTCACTGCGGCTCATCCTGCCTGTCCTAAGGACTTTACTCGTACCGGGCAGCGACTGCATGGCTCTAGTTAAGCCTCAGTTTGAAGCGGGACGGGAATCCGTCGGCAAAAAAGGGATTGTCAGAGATCCTAAAGTGCATGCTGATGTGCTCAAGCGAATGATCAGTTTTTCTGCCGCTGAAGGCTATATCTGTAAAGGCTTGTCATTTTCTCCAATCACGGGAGGAGACGGAAATATTGAGTTTCTCCTTCATTTGCATTGGCCGGGAGAGGGACAGGAAGGTCAGGAGCTGCCGGAAGAAGAGATCATGCGCGTTGTAGAAGAAGCACATAAGACGTTAAAAGAAAAAAAAGCAGATGTACCGGAATAATAGGGCGCTATTATTCCTTTTTTCTGCATTCATGTACAATGTGCAGAGAATCATATAACATAAAAGAACAGATAAGCTTGGAAATAGAGGTGCTTACATGAACAAAGGCCAGAGGCATATTAAAATCAGAGAGATCATTACAAGCAATGAAATCGAAACGCAGGATGAATTGGTCGACATGCTAAAGCAGGATGGATACAAAGTAACGCAAGCCACGGTATCACGGGATATTAAAGAACTTCACCTTGTAAAAGTGCCTACAAATAACGGTTCTTACAAATACAGTCTTCCGGCGGACCAGCGTTTCAATCCGCTGTCTAAGCTAAAGCGGGCCTTGATGGACGCATTTGTGAAAATAGACTCTGCAAGCCATATGATCGTACTGAAAACGATGCCGGGCAATGCTCAGGCAATCGGGGCGCTGATGGACAATTTGGACTGGGATGAAATTATGGGAACCATTTGCGGAGATGACACGATTTTAATTATTTGCCGGACTCCTGAAGATACAGACGGTGTAAAAAACAGACTGCTTGAACTGCTGTAACAGAATCTAACAAAGATAAGAGGTGTAATGCTGTTTGTTAGCTGAACTATCGATTAAAAACTTTGCCATTATTGAGGAACTGACGGTTTCTTTTGAACGCGGGCTTACGGTTTTAACAGGAGAAACCGGAGCCGGCAAATCCATTATCATAGATGCCATTTCTCTTTTAGTCGGAGGCCGCGGATCATCTGAATTTGTTAGATATGGGGAAGCAAAAGCCGAACTTGAAGGGCTGTTTCTGTTGGAGAGCGGCCATCCTGTTTTAGGCGTATGCGCTGAGCAGGGAATCGACGTTTCAGACGAAATGATCGTCATGAGAAGGGATATCAGCACGAGCGGGAAAAGCGTTTGCCGTGTCAATGGCAAGCTTGTCACGATTGCCTCGCTAAGAGAGATCGGCAGGCTTTTATTAGATATTCACGGGCAGCACGATAACCAGCTGTTAATGGAAGACGAAAATCATCTCCAGCTTTTGGACAAGTTTGCCGGGGCCGAAGTGGAAAGCGCGCTCAAAACGTATCAGGAAGGGTACCAGCGGTATATGAAGCTGCTCAAAAAGCTTAAGCAGCTTTCTGAAAGCGAACAGGAAATGGCCCATCGTCTTGATCTTATTCAATTTCAGCTCGAAGAAATCGAATCGGCAAAGCTTGAGCTTAACGAAGATGAACAGCTCCAAGAAGAGCGCCAGCAAATTTCAAACTTTGAGAAGATATATGAGTCGCTGCAAAATGCATATAACGCGCTTCGCAGTGAGCAGGGCGGATTGGACTGGGTTGGAATGGCATCAGCGCAGCTTGAAGATATATCTGATATTAACGAACCGCTGAAAAAACTGTCTGAAAGTGTTTCGAACTCCTACTATTTGCTTGAGGATGCCACATTTCAGATGAGAAATATGCTGGATGAGCTTGAATTTGATCCGGAACGCCTGAACTATATTGAGACACGACTTAATGAAATCAAACAGCTGAAACGAAAATACGGTGCCACTGTTGAAGACATTTTGGAATATGCTTCTAAAATTGAAGAAGAGATTGACCAAATTGAAAACAGGGACAGCCACCTTCAAAGCTTGAAAAAGGAGCTTGACTCCGTCGGCAAAGATGTCGCAGTGGAAGCGGCAAATGTGTCACAAATCCGAAAAACATGGGCGAAAAAGCTGGCTGATGAGATTCATCGGGAATTAAAAAGCCTGTACATGGAAAAATCAACTTTCGATACGGAATTTAAGGTCAGAACAGCGTCACGCAATGAAGAGGCGCCGCTTGTAAACGGCCAGCCCGTTCAGCTGACTGAACAAGGGATTGACCTGGTGAAGTTTTTAATTTCAACCAATACAGGCGAGCCGCTGAAATCCCTTTCGAAAGTCGCTTCAGGTGGAGAGCTGTCACGGGTGATGCTTGCCATAAAAAGCATTTTCTCCTCACAACAGGATGTGACATCGATCATTTTTGACGAGGTTGATACCGGTGTAAGCGGCAGGGTCGCACAGGCAATCGCTGAGAAGATCCATAAGGTGTCAATAGGTTCACAAGTGCTGTGCATTACACACCTGCCTCAGGTGGCTGCCATGGCCGATACGCATCTTTATATTGCGAAGGAGTTAAAAGACGGCAGAACGACGACACGTGTCAAGCCGCTCTCTAAGCAGGAAAAGGTAGCGGAAATCGGGCGCATGATTGCAGGTGTCGAAGTAACCGACTTAACGAAACGCCATGCGAAAGAACTTTTAAAACAAGCGGATCAAGTCAAAACAACTGGGTAAGCTGCGCGAGAAGCGCAGCTTATTTTTTTCGTGCGCATCCATTCGTTCATCAGTATATCCAATGTTTTTCTTCATATGACAGTTATAAATAAGCCGTCAGAAGGCAAAATTAAATGATGTAGCAGCAAGTCATAAAGAAGGTGTGGGATAGGAGCGAGGAGAGTGAAGTAGTGAATGCCCGATAACATCAGAAAAGCAGTAGGTTTAATTCTCCTTGTTTCGTTATTAAGTGTAGGTTTATGCAAACCGCTAAAAGAATATTTACTGATTCCAACGCAAATGAGAGTATTTGAAACCCAAACACAAGCGATTGAAACGAGTTTATCGGTAAACGCTCAGACATCAGAATCCTCTGAAGCGTTTACAGTAAAGAAAGATCCGCATGAAATCAAGGTGACGGGCAAAAAATCAGGTAAGTCAGAATTAGTATACGATCTTGCCGGATTTCCAATTAAAAAAACAAAAGTGCACGTTCTTCCTGATTTAAAAGTTATACCTGGCGGACAATCAATCGGTGTAAAACTTCATTCCGTCGGTGTTCTTGTCGTCGGATTTCATCAAATCAATACAAGTGAAGGCAAAAAATCTCCGGGAGAAACGGCCGGAATTGAAGCGGGCGACATCATTATTGAGATGAATGGACAGAAAATTGAAAAAATGAATGATGTAGCCCCATTTATTCAAAAGGCTGGGAAAACTGGTGAATCTTTAGATTTACTGATCAAACGTGATAAACAGAAAATCAAAACGAAGCTGATCCCAGAAAAGGATGAAGGAGAAGGCAAATACAGAATCGGGTTATATATCAGAGATTCTGCTGCCGGCATCGGCACTATGACCTTTTATGAACCGAAAACAAAAAAATACGGAGCACTTGGCCACGTGATTTCCGATATGGACACAAAGAAACCAATTGTAGTGGAGAATGGAGAAATCGTTAAATCCACTGTAACATCAATTGAAAAAGGGACAGGCGGTAATCCGGGAGAAAAACTGGCGCGATTTTCCTCAGAACGCAAAACGATCGGGGATATTAACAGAAACAGCCCGTTTGGGATTTTCGGCACACTGCATCAGCCGATTCAAAACAACATATCAGATCAAGCATTGCCGGTTGCGTTTTCTACCGAAGTCAAAAAAGGGCCGGCTGAAATTTTAACCGTTATTGATGATGACAAAGTAGAAAAATTCGATATTGAAATCGTCAGCACAACGCCGCAAAAATTCCCTGCGACAAAAGGAATGGTGTTGAAAATTACCGATCCAAGGCTGTTGAAAGAAACAGGAGGCATCGTACAGGGGATGAGCGGAAGCCCGATTATTCAAAATGGAAAAGTGATCGGTGCTGTCACCCATGTATTTGTAAATGACCCGACAAGCGGTTACGGTGTTCATATTGAATGGATGCTGTCAGAAGCAGGAATCGATATTTATGGAAAAGAAAAAGCAAGCTGACTGCCGGAGTTTCCGGCAGTTTTTTTATTTTGATCCCTCTTCACTTCTCAGAATACATACGGTAAAATATACAAAAGAAGATTTTTCGACAAATTCACGTTTCCTTGTTTGTCAAATTTCATTTTTAGTCGAAAAACAGAGAAAAACATAGAATAACAAAGATATGCCACTAATATTGATGATTATGATTTTTTTAGAGGGTATATAGCGGTTTTGTCGAATGTAAACATGTAGCAAGGGTGAATCCTGTTAACTACATTTGGGGAGGAAGAAACGTGGAGAAAATTAAAGTTTGTGTTGCTGATGATAATCGAGAGCTGGTAAGCCTGTTAAGTGAATATATAGAAGGACAGGAAGACATGGAAGTGATCGGCGTTGCTTATAACGGACAGGAATGCCTGTCGCTGTTTAAAGAAAAAGATCCCGATGTGCTCGTATTAGATATTATTATGCCGCATTTAGACGGACTTGCGGTTTTAGAGAGGCTGAGGGAATCAGATCTGAAAAAACAGCCGAATGTCATTATGCTGACAGCCTTTGGACAGGAAGATGTCACGAAAAAGGCCGTCGATTTAGGCGCGTCCTACTTTATTCTCAAACCGTTTGATATGGAAAACCTTGTCGGCCATATCCGCCAGGTCAGCGGAAATGCCAGCAGTGTGACGCATCGTGCGCCATCATCGCAAAGCAGTATTATACGCAGCAGCCAGCCTGAACCAAAGAAGAAAAATCTCGACGCGAGCATCACAAGCATTATCCATGAAATCGGCGTCCCAGCCCATATTAAAGGCTATCTCTATCTGCGCGAAGCAATCTCAATGGTATACAATGACATCGAATTGCTCGGCAGCATTACAAAAGTCCTCTATCCGGACATCGCCAAAAAATTTAACACAACCGCAAGCCGTGTAGAAAGAGCGATCCGCCATGCAATTGAAGTGGCATGGAGCAGAGGAAACATTGATTCCATTTCCTCGTTGTTTGGTTATACTGTCAGCATGACAAAAGCTAAACCGACAAATTCGGAATTCATTGCAATGGTTGCGGATAAGCTGAGATTAGAACATAAGGCTTCTTAAACATGAGCTTATTAAGTGGTCATTAAATCAAACGTCTTTTATTTATTAGTTTGCGCTGATAAATAGGAGGCGTTTTGTTTTGGGGACATTTGTAGTATGGGAGAAGAATATTAAGTATCCGCATATAGTAAAGGATAGGTTTGAAAAGTAAGGAAAGCAAATGGCGGTATTACCTGCACTCTTGGTCCATTCATACATCTTATAGGATCACGAAGCATGATCGACCCTAAATGTGTCCGTTATAAAATGAAACCTTTCTCCTGCAAAATCGTAAGTAAGGCGTATTCATGTAAAAAGGAGACGTACGAATGAAAAAGAAAAAAGCAAGAAAGCGTGAGGGGTTTTTCCTGGATTTTCTTTTCGAAGTTGGTGGGGAGCTCTTTCTTTTGCTGTTTAGATGTGTACACAAACTATTTATATAAAGGGAAAAAGACTGCCGAATCGTTTCGGCAGTCTTTTGCACATTAATCTTTATAAGGCACCCAGCCTGGCGTGTTCACAATTGCTTTCCAAAGCGGTTCAGGCAAATGATATTTTTCTTTATCTGTGCCTTTGATCACTGTTTCGATTTGCTTTTCACGGCCTTCTTTTACTTTTACCGTCCAGTTAGGGTCAACTAGAATTTCGCGTCCCATAGCGACTAACGGAATACCGTTTTCGATGACGGCAAGCGCGTCATCAGCGGAATGGATGGAACCGACGGCGATCAGCGGCACTTTGTTTCCGACACGTTCATTCAATAAGTCCATGCGTGTGCGAGTCGGATCTGCACCGCGGCGCGCTTTTGAGTTCACGTCCATCAGTGAGATATGAAGATAATCCAATTCTTTATCCCCTAAAGCATCAACAAGCGTATAAGTTTCAGTCATTGTCAATCCCGGTGTCTCAGGTTCTTCCGGAGACAGGCGGTATCCGACTAAGAACGCACCCTTCGCATGTTCTGAAGCGGCTTTTTTCACTTCATCGACAATAGCGAGCGGGAAGGCTAATCGTTTTTCATCGCTTCCTCCCCAGCGATCCGTGCGCTGGTTGGTTTTCGGAGAATAAAACTGCTGAATTAAGTAGCCGTTTGCACCGTGAATTTCGACACCGTCAAAGCCCGCTTCAATGGCACGTCTTGTCGCTTCTCCAAACGCCTTCACAATGTTTTCCACTTCTTCTTCTTTTAATGCGCGAGCAATTTGTTTGCCGTTATCAAACACGTCACTTGGCCCCACAACATCTTGTTGAGGAACAAGCTCAGACGGGCACTCAATACCGCCGTGATGAATTTGTACAACAGCTTTAGCGCCTTGTGCCTGAATGGCTTGTGCTAACTTTTTTAAACCTGGAATGTTGGAATCGTCATGGATGGCCGGCTGCCCGGGGAATGCTTTTCCGTCCGGTGTAACATTTGCGCAGGCTGTAATCACCATTCCCATCTCTTTTGAACGGGGGATGATGTAGTCGAGCTCCGCTTCAGATATTGTACCGTCTTCATTAGAAGCGTAATGAGTCATCGGTGCTACTGCGATCCGGTTGTCGATTGTAACGCCGCTTTTAAACGTAAATGGTTCAAACAGAGGCTTATACTTAGGATTCATTTGATCATCTTCTTTCGTTTGGATTCGCACATATTCTAGCCTATATGTAAAAATTAATGCAATTGATCTGCTTTACCGACTGAATATCTTGAGTGCAGAGTGATGTTTTCGCCGCTCTTTTTCGGGGCCTTTGTAGCCGCCGCTGATTTGGTGGCCGATGGAGCATGTGATGACAGCTGCCGCCAGCAGCAGAACGAATTTTTTCATGGCTTTAACTTCTTTCAATAAAGTAAATATCCTTTAAAAGGTTACGCTTGGCTGACCCACCCGTCAAACGATTTGCTCACCCTATTCTCAAATTTTTTAAAATGAATAAAAAGTTGCTTCTTTCCGCTAATTTTTTCTAATTGACGCCTCAATTAGAGCCATCCTCATAGACAAATCTGCTCGTTATCTTTCTAACAACAGGAAATGATCGGGTCGTATAGCCCTTTTGAAAATCATGGAACTTGCTCGCCTGCATTCGCGTTGTCTTTACAAATTCGCCATTCTGGTCAAAGATAAAAGCCAAACATCAGGAAGAGGTGGTCATGTGAAACAAACGGTTCTTTTGCTGTTTACTGCGCTCTTTCTTTCGGGGTGCAGTGTTGCAAGTGCGGATGACTCAGTGCCAAGGTTTACCGAAGAGGGAAAATACATTGGCTCGGCTGATCCTCATACGATTGCGGTTTCTCTTAATGGAGAAGAAACCATGATACAAGTTCCGAAGGATAAACGTGATGAATGTGAATCACTGCCAGATCAGACACATGTCCTGGTGAAATATACAAAGAAGGATAATGGAACTTTACAGCTGGAAGATATTCAGCTGCGAAAGAACTCGTGACCGGAGGGAGTAAGTTGAGAATGTTATGGAGGAGCTTGGCGCTGTGCGGATTGGCTTTGACGCTCGCGCCTTGTGCACAGGCAGCAGAGCCGATAGAAGGGAAAACAGTGTATATTGATGCCGGACACGGCGGTGAAGACAGTGGAGCGGTCGGAAACGGGCTCTTTGAAAAGGATATTAATTTGGCTGTCTCAGAGCATGTGACAGACAAACTAAAAGAGGAGGGAGCCAATCCTGTTGCATCCCGGTCTGACGATCATTTTCTGACCTTGGAGGAAAGAGTGGCTAAGGCAAGTGCCAATCAGGCTGACCTTTTTGTCAGCATTCATGTGAATTCAGGGGTTGCTTCAGCTTCAGGAACAGAAACGTATTTTCAGTCTGATTATGAAGGGGAGAACAGCCGGCGTCTGGCATCCGATATTCAGTCACAGCTCGTTTCATCCTTACAAACGAGAGACAGGGGCGTGAAAGAATCAGACTTTTACGTCATTACATATTCACAAATGCCAAGTGTGTTGGCGGAGCTTGGGTTTATCACTAACAGTTCTGATGCGGACAAGCTGGGAAGTGAAGAATACCAGCAAAAGGCCGCAGATGCGATTGTCAACGGCATTGATTCTTATTATGATCAGTAGATTGATACAGCCTTAATCCTAGAGTGGAGCCGACAAAATAAGTATAATGGAGAAAACTTTAGGGTTTGAGGTGAAACGATGACAAAGATTTTTGCCCACCGGGGGGCATCAGGTCAATTTCCCGAAAATACAATGCTTGCATTTGAAAAAGGAATTGAAGCCGGAGCGGATGGGATAGAGCTTGATGTACAGCTGACGAAAGAAGGACGCATTGTTGTGATTCATGATGAAAGACTTAATCGCACGACATCACTTAAAGGATTCGTGAAGGATACAGCCTATGATGAGGTAAAGACTGCGAATGCGGCCGCTGGTCACGATCAAGCGTACAGCGATATAAAAGTGCCGCTGCTAGAAGATGTGCTCTCGTGGGCGGTAAAAAAGGATTTTCTCATCAACATTGAATTAAAAAACAGCGTGATCCGCTATGAGGGAATGGAAGAAAAAGTGCTGGAGGCAGTGAAGCGATTCAATGTAGAGGACAGAGTCATCCTATCCACGTTTAATCATGACAGCTTGGCGCTATGCGCCCGGCTTGCGCCGCATATCGAACGGGCAGTATTAACTTCAGATGTGCTTTATCAGGCAGATCGATATATCGCGTCTATTCCGGCTTCCGGCTATCACCCGAAGTTAAACAGCCCAGGGGTCACAGATGAAGTGCTGAAGAAAATGAGGAACAGTTCGATTAAGGTAAGGCCGTATACAGTCAATCGTCCGGAAGATATGAAGTGTCTCATTGAAGCGGGAGCAGACGGCATGTTTACCGACTTTCCAGAAAAGGCTTCGGCATTGCTGAAAAATGAATAGTTGTTAGAAGGAGGCTGTTTGATGCAGCCTTCTTTTTTCATTCATTCATGCCCTTTTCAAAGCATACATTCATAGAAGACAACTAGAAATTGTAAGCGCTGTCTATCTTCTGAATGAGGTGAAACCATGAGGAAAACAGTCATTGTAAGTGCTGCAAGAACTCCATTTGGCAAATTCGGCGGAGTTTTGAAAGAGGTGAAAGCTGCTGAGCTTGGGGGCATTGTGATGAAGGAGGCGCTGCAACGGGCTGGAGTCTCTGGAGATGATGTAGAAGGAAACGTCATGGGCATGGTTGTCCAGGCCGGCTCAGGGCAGATACCTTCCCGTCAAGCTGCCCGTCTGGCGGGAATGCCTTGGAGTGTGCCGTCAGAAACACTGAATAAAGTCTGTGCTTCCGGCCTTCGTGCTGTCACTTTATGTGATCAAATGATTCGGGCGCAGGATGCGAACATACTTGTTGCGGGGGGAATGGAAAGCATGAGCAATATTCCGTATGCCGTTCCCGCCGGGCGCTGGGGAGCACGGATGGGGGACGGCGAGCTTAGGGACTTAATGGTGTATGACGGATTAACGTGCGCATTTGACGAGGTGCACATGGCTGTTCACGGAAATATAGCTGCCATGGAATATGCAATCTCACGAAGAGAGCAGGACGAATGGGCGTTGAGAAGTCATGCAAGGGCAGCTAAGGCCGCCGATGAAGGGAAGTTTCAGGATGAAATTGTTCCTGTCAACTGGATCGGTCGAAAAGGAAAACCAAACGTTGTTGATAAAGATGAAGCGATTCGCCGTGACACAAGTCTGGATCAGCTCGCGAAACTTGCTCCTATTTATGCAAGTGACGGTTCTATCACAGCCGGCAATGCTCCTGGAGTCAATGACGGAGCCGGCGCGTTCGTGCTGATGTCTGAGGAAAAAGCTGCTGAGCTTGGCAAACGGCCTCTGGCTACAATTCTTGGTTTTTCAACTACGGGAATGCCAGCGCACGAGCTGGCGGCAGCGCCGGGATTTGCCATTAACAAGCTCCTGAAAAAGAACGGTTTAACTGTCCAAGATATTGACTTGTTTGAAGTAAATGAAGCTTTTGCTTCAGTTGTTTTGACATGTGAAAAAATCGTAGGTTTCGATCTTGAAAAAGTAAATGTAAATGGCGGTGCGATCGCGCTCGGCCATCCGATCGGCGCGAGCGGGGCGAGAATTCTCATGACGCTTGTTTATGAATTAAAGCGGCGGGGAGGGGGGCTGGGCGTTGCCGCTATTTGCAGCGGGGCAGCACAGGGAGACGCCGTCTTAGTGCAGGTTCATTAAAACATGATGAAAAAGGGGATTTGAATGGAAATCAAACAAATCATGGTAGCTGGCGCAGGTCAGATGGGAAGCGGAATTGCTCAAACAGCTGCCGACGCGGGCTTTTATGTGCGGATGTATGATGTGAATCCAGAGGCCGCTGAGGCAGGATTGAAACGGCTGAAGAAACAGCTGGACCGTGATGCTGAGAAAGGAAAAAGGACCGTGACGGAAGTGAAGAGCGTAATCAGCCGCATTTCGATTTCTCAAACGCTTGAGGAGGCAGAGCATGCGGACATTGTGATTGAGGCTATCGCAGAAAACATGGCGGCAAAAACTGAGATGTTTAAAACACTTGATCGCATGTGCCCGCCTCATACGATTTTGGCCAGCAATACATCTTCCTTGCCTATTACAGAAATCGCTGCTGTAACAAGCCGGCCTCAACGGGTTATTGGCATGCATTTTATGAATCCCGTCCCTGTAATGAAGCTGGTTGAAGTGATTCGCGGCTTGGCTACATCAGAAGAAACGGCCTTAGATGTTATGGCATTAGCGGAAAAGATGGGGAAAACAGCGGTAGAAGTCAATGATTTTCCTGGGTTTGTTTCCAACCGTGTGCTTCTTCCAATGATTAATGAAGCCATCTATTGCGTGTATGAGGGAGTGGCGAAGCCGGAGGCAATAGACGAAGTGATGAAGCTGGGCATGAATCATCCGATGGGTCCGCTTGCATTAGCGGATTTTATCGGACTGGATACGTGTTTATCAATTATGGAAGTCCTTCACTCAGGCCTTGGCGATTCCAAATACCGTCCATGCCCGCTGCTCCGCAAGTATGTCAAAGCAGGCTGGCTTGGCAAAAAGAGCGGACGCGGTTTTTATGACTATGAGGAGAGGACTTCCTGAAGTCTATTCCATCCGGGGGTGGCCGAGTTGCATGTAACGCAAGAGCAAGTCATGATGCGAAAAATGGTGCGTGATTTTGCACGAAAAGAAATTGCTCCCGCTGCGGAAATCATGGAGAAAACGGACGAATTTCCCTTTCAGCTGATCAAAAAAATGGGTGAACACGGACTGATGGGAATACCGGTGCCGGAACAATACGGCGGTGCCGGGGCGGACGTTGTTTCTTATATTTTGGCGATTCATGAGATTTCTAGAATCAGTGCGGCTGTCGGCGTGATACTCTCCGTTCATACCTCAGTCGGCACAAATCCAATTCTGTATTTCGGCAACGAAGAACAAAAGATGAAATATATACCAAAGCTCGCGTCAGGAGACCATTTGGGCGCATTTGCACTAACGGAGCCTCACTCGGGGTCGGATGCCGGGAGCCTCCGCACAACAGCAATCAAAAAGAACGGCAAATATCTATTAAACGGATCGAAAATATTCATAACGAATGGCGGAGCAGCTGATATCTATATCACATTTGCTTTAACAGCTCCAGATCAAGGCAGGCACGGAATTTCGGCTTTTATTGTTGAAAAAAACACACCCGGTTTTACCGTTGGAAAAAAAGAAAGAAAGCTGGGGCTTTATGGCTCCAATACTACGGAACTGATTTTTGATAATGCAGAAGTGCCTGAAGCCAATTTGCTTGGCAAAGAGGGGGATGGCTTTCACATTGCCATGGCGAATTTAAATGTCGGCCGGATCGGCATTGCGGCACAGGCCCTCGGAATTGCAGAGGCGGCTCTTGAGCATGCCGTTGATTATGCGAAGCAGCGAGTGCAATTTGGAAGGCCGATCGCAGCCAATCAAGGCATATCATTTAAGCTGGCTGACATGGCGACTAGGGCAGAGGCGGCAAGACATCTTGTCTACCACGCCGCAGACCTTCATAACCGCGGCCTAAATTGTGGAAAAGAAGCGTCTATGGCTAAACAATTTGCTTCCGATGCAGCCGTGAAGGCAGCGTTAGACGCCGTTCAAATTTATGGAGGATATGGCTATATGAAGGATTATCCGGTTGAGCGCTTGCTTCGCGATGCAAAGGTGACGCAAATCTATGAAGGGACGAACGAGATTCAAAGACTGATTATTTCTAAGTATTTGCTTGGCGGAACCTGATAGACAAAAAACGCATAAACGGAGGTTGAGGATATGGAGGAGAAACAGCAATATTCTCCAGGGTTGGACGGTGTGATTGCGGCAGAAACTCATATTTCTTATCTTGACACGCAGTCCAGCCAGATTTTGATAAGAGGCTATGATTTAATAGAACTTTCTGAAACAAAAAGCTATCTGGAGCTTGTCCATTTATTGCTGGAGGGCAGGCTGCCAGAAGAAAGTGAAATGGAGACGCTGGAACGTAAAATAAACAGTGCCGCAAGCCTGCCTGCTGATCATCTCCGTCTGCTTGAGCTGCTCCCTGAGGACACTCATCCAATGGATAGTCTGCGTACCGGCCTGTCGGCACTTGCTGGCTATGATCGGCAAATTGATGATCGGTCTCCTTCCGCAAACAAAGAACGCGCCTATCAGCTTCTTGGGAAAATGCCTGCCCTCACTGCTGCCAGCTACAGGATCATTAATAAGAAAGAACCGATTCTTCCGCTTCATACCTTATCCTACAGTGCGAATTTTCTATACATGATGACAGGGAAATTGCCGTCTTCATTGGAAGAACAGATTTTTGACCGGTCGCTCGTCCTGTATAGTGAGCATGAGATGCCGAATTCAACCTTTGCGGCCAGGGTCATTGCATCTACACATTCAGATCTTTATGGGGCTTTGACTGGGGCTGTCGCTTCCCTGAAAGGGAATCTTCACGGAGGAGCAAACGAAGCTGTGATGTATTTGCTTTTGGAGGCAAAAACGACATCTGATTTTGAGCAGCTTCTGCAAACAAAACTGAAAAGAAAAGAAAAAATCATGGGCTTCGGCCACCGGGTGTATATGAAAAAAATGGACCCAAGAGCACTCATGATGAAAGAGGCGCTGCAGCAATTATGCGATAAAGCCTGTGACCATCGTTTATATGAGATGTGTGAAGCGGGTGAGCGGCTGATGGAGAAGGAAAAAGGGCTTTACCCGAATTTGGATTACTATGCTGCCCCGGTGTATTGGATGCTCGGCATACCGATTCCTTTATATACGCCGGTCTTTTTCAGCGCGAGAACGTCCGGTTTATGCGCCCATGTGATCGAACAGCATGCCAATAATCGGCTCTTCCGTCCCCGTGTCAGTTACATGGGCCCGCGATATCAAACAAAATCATGAAAGGAGCTGGTAGAATGCCGAAAACGGATCGTGTAATCGTAGAAATCACAGACTATGTGCTTGAAAAAGAGATTACTAGTACCGAAGCGTATACTACAGCGGGGCATGTATTGCTGGATACCCTGGGCTGCGGGATCTTGGCGCTACGGTATCCGGAATGCACAAAGCTGCTTGGCCCGATTGTTCCAGGAACGACTGTGCCGAATGGAAGCAAAGTGCCGGGAACGTCATATGTTCTCGATCCTGTGAGGGCAGCGTTTAATATCGGCTGCATGATTCGCTGGCTCGATTACAACGATACGTGGCTGGCGGCGGAGTGGGGGCATCCATCCGATAACTTGGGAGGAATCCTTGCCGCTGCTGATTATGTATCAAGAGTGAGGCTGTCTGAAGGAAAAGAGCCGTTAACAGTACGCGACGTACTTGAGATGATGATCAAAGCACACGAGATTCAAGGTGTGCTGGCGTTAGAAAACAGCTTAAATCGAGTTGGCCTTGACCATGTGCTGTTTGTCAAAGTTGCGACAACCGCTGTTGCGGCAAAGCTTTTGGGCGGCGGAAGAGAAGAAATCAAAAATGCGCTTTCGAATGCATGGATTGACAATGCAGCATTGAGGACATACCGCCATTCACCGAATACAGGCTCGCGTAAATCATGGGCGGCAGGAGATGCAACGAGCAGAGGTGTTCATTTGGCGCTGATGTCGTTAAAAGGGGAAATGGGTTATCCGACAGCCCTGAGTGCACCGGGTTGGGGGTTCCAAGACGTTTTATTCAATAAGAAAGAGATCAAGCTTGCCCGTCCGCTCGACGCTTATGTCATGGAAAATGTGTTATTTAAAGTGTCTTATCCTGCGGAATTTCACGCCCAGACAGCGGCGGAGTGCGCCGTCATTCTTCACCCGCAGGTAAAGAACCGGATTGACGAGATAGACCGAGTTGTCATCAGAACGCATGAATCCGCTATCCGAATCATTGATAAAAAAGGCCCGCTCCACAATCCGGCAGACCGCGATCACTGTCTCCAATACATTACAGCAATCGGTTTGCTTTTTGGTGATATCACCGCACAGCATTATGAAGCTGAAACAGCGAGTGATCCGAGAATAGATAAACTTCGTGATAAAATGGAAGTGACTGAAAATAAAATATATACCGAGGATTATTTGAAGCCTGATAAACGTTCCATCTCAAATGCCGTTCAGGTTCATTTTAAAGACGGAACGAGCACGGAAATGGTGGAATGTGAGTTTCCCCTCGGCCATCGTTTTCGAAGAGAGGAAGCAGTGCCTAAACTGCTGGAAAAGTTTTCTGACAATCTCAAAACCCATTTTCCTGATAAACAGCACAAACACATTTATGAGCGCTGTACCAGCTATGAGACATTACAAACGATGCGCGTAAATGAATTCGTAGACATGTTCTGCATGTAAAAGGGGGATTTTGTTTCATGTCGTGGATCGTCAATAAGCAATCGTCACAAGAGGAGCTTGCCGGGCGTTTCCGCAAGCTGATGTCAGCACCGGACATTCTTCAAATTCCCGGCGCCCATGACGGGATGGCCGCTTTGCTTGCGAAAGAAGCCGGTTTTTCTGCTATTTATTTGTCCGGTGCTGCCTATACAGCCAGCAGGGGGCTGCCTGATTTAGGGATCATCACATCGGCAGAGATAGCTGAACGGGCCAAAGATCTTGTGCGTGCAGCTGATCTGCCTTTGCTTGTGGATATCGATACGGGATTTGGCGGTGTCTTAAATGCCGCCCGAACAGCCCGGGAGATGCTTGAAGCCAGGGTAGCAGCCGTTCAAATAGAAGACCAGCAGCTCCCAAAAAAATGCGGACATTTAAATGGCAAACAGCTAGTTCCGATAAAGGAAATGGCGCAAAAAATAAAAGCCATTAAACAAGCGGCACCCTCCCTTATTGTTGTTGCCCGTACTGATGCCAGGGCGCAGGAAGGGCTTGCTGCCGCAATAAAACGTTCAGAGGTTTACATTGAGGCGGGAGCGGACGCAATTTTCCCGGAAGCGCTACAGGCGGAGAATGAATTCCGCCAGTTTGCTGAGCGTATCTCCGTTCCGCTCCTTGCGAATATGACTGAATTTGGGAAAACGCCGTATTATCGTGCCGATGAATTCAAAGATATGGGGTTTCACATGGTGATATATCCTGTCACCTCGCTTCGAGCGGCGGCAAAAGCTTGTGAGCGGATGTTTGGTTTGATGAAGGAGCACGGCTCACAAAAAGAAGGACTTCATGATATGCAGACACGAAAAGAACTGTACGATACGATTTCTTATTATGATTATGAAGCGTTAGACAAAACGATTGCCAAGACCGTTTTGCCTGACGAATAGTGCAACAAAAAAAGCCGGAGCATCCTCCGGCTTTTTTGCAGCTATCGTTTTCTGAATCGCGGGCTGACTTGATTGCGTTTTCTGTCTCTGTATAAAATGAACCCGGCCAGCACATAGAGGCCGATCGCAAAAAAGATGAATCCTGACAACCCTTGGAGCCAAAGAGCTGAAAATGGCTTGATTGTATGGCCGAAAAGTGTATCTCTCATCAGTTTAATGCCTAAAGCAGAAATAGCCCCGGGGATGACTAATATTAAAAGCGCAAGAAGTCGGCTCATCTTCAGAAAACCCCTTTATCTTTTCATTTCCTTTATTGTCCAGCGGAAAAAATATTTTGTCAAGAGAAGAAAACGTGGTAACATAGGGTTGTGCAAATTATTGCAACGGAATAAATAGGTGTGCAAATTTTTTCATACAAAGGGGTATCGGGATGCAAAAGGTACTGATAGTAGGTGCCGGCAAAAGGGGAACGGCGTTATTACATATTCTGATTAAAACAGCCATCATAGATATCATTGCCGTAGTTGACAAAGACCCCGAAGCGCCGGGATTGAAAGAAGCAGAACAGTATGGGATTGCCGTATCATCTGATTGGAAACCTTACATACAACAAAAACCGGATATCGTCATTCATACCACCGGCGATCAAGCCGTGTTTGACGAGCTCCTTCAAAGAAAGCATGAAGATACCATTGTCATGCCAGGGAAAATGGCATACATCGTTTTTCAGCTGATGGAAGAAAAGCAGCACCTGATTCAAATGCTAAAAGAGCAAACCTATAAATATGACAGAATTTTTAATTCCACCCATGATGGAATGATTTTTATTGATATCAATGAAGAAATCATTCTCTTTAACCATATGGCCGAAAAAATGGTCGAAAAAAAACGTGAGGAAGTCATTGGGCGCCCAATAAAAGAAGTGATTCCGAGCACTAAGATGCCGCGGATTTTAAAAACAAGAGTGCCTGAATACAACCAGAAGCAGCTGTTAGGCGATCATTTGCAAATTGTGACCACAAGACTGCCGATTATTGATGAAGGCGGACGTCTGCTCGGGGCTCTTTGTGTGTTTAAAGATATCACTGATGCGGTCGAGCTGGCAGAGGAAGTGACCAACTTAAAGCAGGTCCGTACGATGCTGGAGGCAATTATTCAATCCTCCGATGAGGCGATTTCTGTCGTTGATGAAAACGGCATCGGCCTGCTAATCAATAAAGCGTATACGAAAATGACGGGGCTTTCTGAAAAAGAAGTCATCGGCAAGCCTGCAAACACTGATATTTCCGAAGGCGAAAGCATGCATTTAAAGGTGCTTGAAACAAGACGTCCTGTCCGCGGTGTCAGAATGAAGGTCGGCCCGAATGAAAAAGAGGTCATCGTTAATGTAGCACCGGTGATTGTGGACGGGATTTTGAAAGGCAGCGTCGGCGTGATTCACGATGTTTCCGAAATTAAAATGCTGACAGCGGAGCTTAACCGCGCCAGACAAATTATTCGCACGCTTGAAGCGAAATACACGTTTGACGACATTATCGGCAAAAGCGAGCAAATGCTGGTTGCGCTTGAGCAGGCGAAGCTCGGTGCGAAAACACCTGCAACCATCTTGCTGCGCGGGGAATCAGGAACAGGAAAAGAACTGTTCGCCCATGCCATCCATAACGAAAGTGACCGGAAATACAATAAATTTATTCGCGTGAATTGTGCAGCCCTTTCTGAAAACCTGCTCGAATCAGAATTGTTCGGCTATGAGGATGGTGCGTTTTCAGGAGCGAAGCGCGGCGGTAAAAAGGGTTTATTTGAGGAAGCAAATAACGGCAGTATTTTCTTAGATGAAATCGGTGAGCTGACACAAAATATGCAGGCCAAATTGCTACGCGTCCTTCAAGAAAAGGAAATCGTCAGAGTGGGCGGCACGAAAGCGATCCCTGTCAACGTCAGAGTGATTGCGGCGACAAATGTAAATATTGAAAAGGCGATGGCGGACGGAACATTCCGGGAAGACCTGTATTACCGGATCAATCGCTATCCGATCTCCATCCCGCCTTTGCGGCAGCGGTTGGAGGACATTGAAGCATTGAGCGTCAGACTTATCCAAAAGATCAACCGGGATTACGGCAGGAATGTAAAAGGGCTCTCACAGCAAGCTTTGCGCGCCTTATCTGCCTACCATTGGCCTGGGAATGTCCGGGAGCTTGAAAATGTCCTTGGACGAGCCATGATTTTTCTGAATCCGCATATGGAATGGATTGAAAAAGATCACTTGCCTGTATTCGAACTTGAGCAAAAAGAAAATGACACAGACCAGGGAACAGGTTTTGATTTTCCGGATATTGAAGGCGAAAAGCTGTCTGTCGCAGTAGAAAAATTTGAAGCGCATTTGATCCAGCAAACGCTTGAAAAGCATCATTTTAACCGGACAAAAACAGCAAAAGCTCTCGGTGTCAGCATTCGGAACTTATATTACAAAATGGATAAATATGGCCTTGCAAATGAAGGCATGCAATAATTTGCAGAATAAACGCAAACATCTGCACGAATGTTTCGGTATACCTGGTATGACAGCACCCTTAAGAGCTGGCATGGAACTTGCATAATAAAAGGCGGAGTCGAAACAAGAAAGGTGGTAACAGATGAAGCTGAAAGATTTAATCGGCAAAGCGTCGATACACAAAAATAAGACCATTGCGGTTGCTCATGCTGAGGATGAGGAAGTGATCCGGGCTGTAAAGCTGGCAGCCGAGCACCTATCCGCCCGTTTCTTGTTAACGGGCGACAGCAAAAAACTGAACGAGCTGACATCATCCATGCAAGGGCATCAAGTGGAAATCGTCCATGCCAATACTCCTGAGGAATCGGCGAAATTAGCGGTTCGTGCTGTGCATCATAAAACAGCGGACGTTTTAATGAAAGGCAATGTGCCGACTTCTGTTTTGCTTAAAGCGGTATTGAACAGACAGGAGGGGCTTCGGTCAGCAAGTGTCCTTTCTCACGTGGCTGTCTTCGATATACCGGATTTTGACCGGCTGATGTTTGTGACAGATTCGGCAATGAATATTGCTCCTTCGCTGGAAGAGCTCCGGCAGATTTTGCAAAATGCCGTTCATGTGGCCCATGCAGTAGGGAACAATATGCCAAAAGCAGCTGCCCTTGCAGCGGTCGAAACGGTGAACCCAAAAATGGAAGCAACCGTGAATGCAGCTGCTCTAGCTCAAATGTACAAAAGGGGCCAGATCAAAGGCTGCATTGTTGATGGACCGCTTGCTTTGGATAACGCAGTTTCACAAATTGCCGCGGCCCAGAAAAAAATTTCGGGAGACGTAGCGGGCAACGCAGATATCCTTCTCGTCCCAACAATTGAGGCCGGCAATATTTTATATAAATCACTGATTTATTTTGCCAAGGCCAGCGTGGCGGCTGTCATTACAGGAGCAAAAGCACCGATTGCCTTAACAAGCAGAGCGGACTCTGCTGAAAATAAACTGTATTCCATTGCGCTGGCAATATGCGCATCTGAAGAATACACACATTAGGAGGAACGAACATGGAACTTTTTAAATATATGGAGAAATACGATTACGAACAATTGGTATTCTGCCAGGATGAACAATCTGGATTAAAAGCGATTATCGCCATTCATGATACAACGCTTGGTCCGGCGCTTGGCGGAACGAGAATGTGGACATATGAAAATGAAGAAGCGGCAATTGAAGATGCGCTCAGATTGGCTAGAGGCATGACCTATAAGAACGCGGCGGCCGGCTTAAACCTTGGCGGCGGAAAAACAGTCATTATCGGCGATCCGCGCAAAGACAAAAATGAAGAAATGTTCCGCGCGTTTGGCCGCTATATTCAAGGGCTGAACGGCAGATACATCACGGCTGAAGATGTGGGCACAACGGTCGAGGATATGGATATCATTCATGATGAGACAGACTATGTCACAGGGATTTCTCCTGCTTTCGGCTCTTCTGGAAATCCGTCCCCAGTCACAGCGTACGGGGTGTACAGAGGAATGAAGGCAGCAGCTAAAGCTGCTTTTGGAACCGACTCTCTTGAAGGAAAAACCATTGCTGTACAGGGTGTTGGGAACGTAGCCTATAACCTTTGCCGCCACCTGCATGAAGAAGGAGCAAACTTAATCGTTACGGATATCAACAAACAATCTGTACAGCGTGCAGTTGAAGATTTTGGCGCCCGTGCTGTAGATCCTGATGACATTTATTCACAAGACTGCGATATTTATGCGCCGTGTGCCCTTGGTGCAACTATTAACGACGACACCATTAAACAGCTGAAGGCGAAAGTGATCGCAGGTGCGGCTAACAACCAATTAAAAGAGACACGCCATGGTGATCAAATTCACGAAATGGGCATCGTTTATGCACCGGATTACGTGATTAACGCGGGCGGTGTTATCAACGTGGCAGATGAGCTTTACGGCTATAATGCAGAACGTGCATTGAAAAAAGTTGAAGGCATTTACGGCAATATCGAGCGTGTACTAGAGATTTCTCAGCGTGACGGCATTCCTGCATATTTAGCGGCTGACCGCTTGGCAGAGGAACGAATTGAACGCATGCGCCGCTCAAGAAGCCAGTTTTTGCAAAACGGCCACAGTGTATTAAGCAGACGTTAAGAAATTGATCTGGAGGTTATGAAAGTGCTACATGACGAAAAACGCATTCTCACAATTAATCCAGGCTCAACTTCAACGAAAATCGGTGTTTTTCATAACGAAAGAAGCATTTTTGAAAAAACATTGAGACACAACATAGAAGAGCTGCAGCGATTTGACCGAATTATTGATCAGTATGAATTTCGTAAAAACCATATTCTCGAAACGCTTCATGAACAGGGAATCAATATCTCAAAGTTTGATGCAGTCTGCGCAAGAGGCGGCCTTCTCCGGCCAATTGAAGGCGGGACCTACGTGGTGAATGATGAGATGATTGAGGATTTGAAAAGCGGCTACGCCGGTCAGCATGCTTCTAATCTCGGCGGTATTATCGCGCGGGAAATCGCTGATGGCCTGAATATCCCTTCGTATATCGTCGACCCTGTTGTCGTAGACGAAATGTCAGTGCTTGCGAAAGTTTCAGGCATGCCTGAAATTGAACGGAAAAGCATTTTCCATGCGTTAAACCAAAAAGCTGTCGCTCGTAAAGCGGCAGTCTCTCTTGGCAAACGATATGAGAACATGAAAATGATTATTACCCATATGGGCGGAGGTATTACAATTGGCGTCCATGACCGCGGGCGAGTGGTAGATGTCAATAACGGCCTGCACGGCGAGGGACCATTCAGTCCTGAACGAGCAGGAACAGTGCCTGCGGGAGATCTTGTTGATCTATGTTTTTCAGGGGAATATACAAAAGAAGAAATCATGAAAAAGCTTGTTGGCACCGGCGGACTTTTAGGCTATCTCGGTACAAATGATGCAGTAAAAGTGGAACAAATGATTCAGGGGGGCGATGAAAAAGCCCGCTTCATTTATGATGCCATGGCATATCAGGTAGCAAAGGAAATCGGGGCAGCCAGCGCGGCGTTAAAAGGCGAAGTTGAAGCGATTGTGCTGACGGGAGGCCTTGCGTACGGCAAAAGCTTTGTTTCTGCTATCAGATCATACATAGATTGGATTTCAGACGTTTTAGTTTATCCGGGTGAAAATGAACTGCAGTCTCTTGCCCAAGGGGCGCTCAGAGTGTTGCTGGGCGAAGAGCAATCCAAACAATATCGTATTGAATAGACAGACAGGAGTGAGTCACCATGGCAACTGAGTATGACGTAGTCATTCTGGGCGGCGGTACTGGCGGTTATGTTGCGGCCATCAGAGCCGCTCAGCTCGGCTTAAAAACAGCCGTTGTGGAAAAGGAAAAACTTGGAGGAACATGTCTGCATAAAGGCTGTATCCCGAGTAAAGCGCTGCTTAGAAGCGCAGAGGTATACCGGACAGCTCGTGAAGCCGATCAATTCGGGGTAGAAACGGCTGGCGTGTCCCTCAACTTTGAAAAAGTGCAGCAGCGTAAGCAAGCCGTTGTTGATAAGCTTGCAGCGGGTGTAAATCATTTAATGAAAAAAGGAAAAATTGACGTGTACAAAGGATACGGTCGTATCCTTGGACCGTCAATCTTCTCTCCGCTGCCGGGAACAATTTCTGTTGAGCGGGGAAATGGCGAAGAAAATGACATGCTGATCCCGAAACAAGTGATCATTGCAACAGGATCAAGACCGAGAATGCTTCCGGGTCTTGAAGCCGACGGTAAGTCTGTACTGACTTCAGATGAGGCGCTCCAAATGGAGGAGCTGCCACAATCAATCATCATTGTCGGCGGAGGAGTTATCGGTATCGAATGGGCGTCTATGCTTCATGATTTTGGTGTGAAGGTAACGGTTATTGAATACGCGGATCGCATATTGCCGACTGAAGATCTAGAGATTTCAAAAGAAATGGAAAGTCTTCTTAAGAAAAAAGGCATCCAGTTCATAACAGGGGCAAAAGTGCTGCCTGACACAATGACAAAAACATCAGATGATATCAGCATACAAGCGGAAAAAGACGGAGAAACCGTTACCTACTCTGCTGAGAAAATGCTTGTTTCCATCGGCAGACAGGCAAATATCGAAGGCATTGGCCTAGAGAACACCGATATTGTTACTGAAAATGGCATGATTTCAGTCAATGAAAGCTGCCAAACGAAGGAATCTCATATTTATGCAATTGGAGACGTAATCGGTGGCCTGCAGTTAGCTCACGTTGCTTCACATGAGGGAATTATTGCTGTTGAGCATTTTGCAGGTCTCAATCCGCATCCGCTTGATCCGACGCTTGTGCCGAAGTGCATTTACTCAAGCCCTGAAGCTGCCAGTGTCGGCTTAACCGAAGACGAAGCAAAAGCGAACGGGCATAATGTCAAAATCGGCAAGTTCCCGTTTATGGCGATTGGAAAAGCGCTTGTATACGGTGAAAGCGACGGTTTTGTCAAAATCGTGGCGGACCGAGATACAGATGATATTCTCGGCGTTCATATGATCGGCCCGCATGTCACCGACATGATTTCTGAAGCGGGTCTTGCCAAAGTGCTGGACGCAACGCCGTGGGAGGTTGGGCAAACGATTCACCCGCATCCAACGCTTTCTGAAGCAATTGGAGAAGCAGCGCTTGCCGCAGATGGCAAAGCCATTCATTTTTAAAAGCATAAAGGAGGGGCTTGAATGAGTACAAACCGACATCAAGCACTAGGGCTGACTGATCAGGAAGCCGTTGATATGTATAGAACCATGCTGTTAGCAAGAAAAATCGATGAAAGAATGTGGCTCTTAAACCGTTCTGGCAAAATTCCATTTGTAATCTCTTGTCAAGGACAGGAAGCAGCACAGGTAGGAGCGGCTTTCGCACTTGACCGTGAAATGGATTATGTATTGCCGTACTACAGAGACATGGGTGTCGTGCTCGCGTTTGGCATGACAGCAAAGGACTTAATGATGTCCGGGTTTGCAAAAGCAGCAGATCCGAACTCAGGAGGCCGCCAGATGCCGGGACATTTCGGACAAAAGAAAAACCGCATTGTGACGGGATCATCTCCGGTTACAACGCAAGTGCCGCACGCAGTCGGTATTGCGCTTGCGGGACGTATGGAGAAAAAGGATATCGCAGCCTTTGTTACATTTGGGGAAGGGTCTTCAAACCAAGGCGATTTCCACGAAGGGGCAAACTTTGCCGCTGTCCATAAGCTGCCGGTTATTTTCATGTGTGAAAACAACAAATACGCAATCTCAGTGCCTTACGATAAGCAAGTCGCATGTGAGAACATTTCCGACCGTGCCATAGGCTATGGGATGCCTGGCGTAACTGTGAATGGAAATGATCCGCTGGAAGTTTATCAAGCGGTCAAAGAAGCACGCGAAAGGGCACGCAGAGGAGAAGGCCCGACATTAATTGAAACGATTTCTTACCGCCTTACACCACATTCCAGTGATGACGATGACAGCAGCTACAGAGGCCGTGAAGAAGTAGAGGAAGCGAAAAAAAGTGATCCCCTGCTTACTTATCAAGCTTACTTAAAGGAAACAGGCCTGCTGTCCGATGAGATGGAACAAACCATGCTGGATGAAATTATGGCAATCGTAAATGAAGCGACGGATGAAGCGGAGAACGCCCCTTATGCAGCTCCTGAGTCAGCGCTTGATTATGTGTATGCGAAGTAGGGAGGAAGAACAAATGTCAGTAATGTCATATATTGATGCAATCAATTTGGCGATGAAAGAAGAAATGGAACGAGATTCTCGCGTTTTCGTCCTTGGGGAAGATGTAGGAAGAAAAGGCGGTGTGTTTAAAGCGACAGCCGGACTCTATGAACAATTTGGGGAAGAGCGCGTTATGGATACGCCGCTTGCTGAATCTGCGATCGCAGGAGTCGGTATCGGAGCGGCAATGTACGGAATGAGACCGATTGCTGAGATGCAGTTTGCTGATTTCATTATGCCGGCAGTCAACCAAATTATTTCTGAAGCGGCTAAAATCCGCTACCGCAGCAACAATGACTGGAGCTGTCCGATTGTCGTCAGAGCGCCATACGGCGGAGGCGTGCACGGGGCCCTGTATCATTCTCAATCAGTCGAAGCAATTTTCGCCAACCAGCCCGGACTAAAAATTGTCATGCCATCAACACCATATGACGCGAAAGGGCTCTTAAAAGCCGCAGTTCGTGATGAAGACCCAGTGCTGTTTTTTGAGCACAAGCGGGCATACCGTCTGATAAAGGGAGAGGTTCCGGCTGATGATTATGTCCTGCCAATCGGCAAGGCTGACGTAAAACGGGAAGGCGACGACATCACAGTGATCACATACGGTCTGTGTGTCCACTTCGCCTTACAAGCTGCAGAACGTCTCGAAAAAGATGGCATTTCAGCGCATGTGGTGGATTTAAGAACAGTTTACCCGCTTGATAAAGAAGCCATCATCGAAGCTGCGTCCAAAACTGGAAAGGTTCTTTTGGTCACAGAAGATACAAAAGAAGGCAGCATCATGAGCGAAGTAGCCGCAATTATATCCGAGCATTGTCTGTTCGACTTAGACGCGCCGATCAAACGGCTTGCAGGTCCTGATATTCCGGCTATGCCTTATGCGCCGACAATGGAAAAATACTTTATGGTCAACCCTGATAAAGTGGAAGCGGCGATGAGAGAATTAGCGGAGTTTTAAAGACGTAAGGGAGGATACAATCATGGCAATTGAACAAATGACGATGCCGCAGCTTGGAGAAAGCGTAACAGAGGGGACGATCAGCAAATGGCTTGTCGGCCCCGGTGATAAAGTGAACAAATACGATCCGATCGCGGAAGTCATGACAGATAAGGTAAATGCAGAGGTTCCGTCTTCTTTTACTGGTACAATAACAGAGCTTGTGGGAGAAGAAGGCCAAACCCTGCAAGTCGGAGAAGTGATTTGCAAAATTGAAACAGAAGGCGCGAATCCGGCTGAACAAAAACAAGAACAGCCAGCTGCATCAAAAGCCGCTGAGACGCCTGCTGCAAAAAGTGCCGAAGCCGCTGATCAGCCCAATAAAAAGCGCTACTCGCCAGCTGTACTCCGTTTGGCCGGAGAGCACGGCATTGATCTAGAACAAGTAACAGGAACAGGTGCCGGCGGGCGCATCACCCGAAAAGATATTCAGCGCTTAATTGAAACAGGCGGCGCGCAAGAACAGAAGGCTGAGGAGCCGAAAACAGCAGCTCCTGCACCGAAGTCTGCATCAAAACCTGAGCCAAAAGAAGAGACATCATATCCTGCGTCTGCAGCCGGTGATAAAGAAATTCCTGTCACAGGTGTAAGAAAAGCAATTGCTTCCAATATGAAGCGCAGCAAAACAGAAATTCCGCATGCTTGGACGATGATGGAAGTCGACGTCACAAATATGGTTGCATATCGCAACAGTATAAAAGATTCCTTTAAGAAGACAGAAGGCTTTAATTTAACGTTCTTCGCCTTTTTTGTAAAAGCGGTCGCTCAGGCGTTAAAAGAATTCCCGCAAATGAATAGCATGTGGGCGGGCGACAAAATTATTCAGAAAAAGGATATCAATATTTCAATTGCAGTTGCCACAGAGGATTCTTTATTTGTTCCGGTGATTAAAAACGCTGATGAAAAAACAATTAAAGGCATTGCGAAAGAAATTACCGGTCTTGCCAAAAAAGTAAGAGACGGAAAACTCACTGCAGATGACATGCAGGGAGGCACGTTTACCGTCAACAACACAGGTTCGTTCGGCTCTGTTCAGTCAATGGGCATTATCAACTACCCTCAGGCTGCGATTCTTCAAGTAGAATCCATCGTCAAACGCCCGGTTGTCATGGACAATGGCATGATTGCTGTCAGAGACATGGTTAATCTGTGTCTGTCCTTAGATCACAGAGTGCTTGACGGTCTCGTGTGCGGACGATTCCTCGGACGAGTGAAACAAATTTTAGAATCGATTGACGAGAAGACATCTGTTTACTAAATAAGAAAAAAGAGCATTTTTTGAAGTTTTGTTTCAAAAAATGCTCTTTTTCTATTATTCAGCGATTCGTATTTTCATTTCGACACGATATTCTTCTTGTTTTTTCGGGGAGTAATGAATCGGTATGATTAACTCGTAAACATCACTGACAACTGTTAATTGGCGGTCTGCGATATACTTGATAAGCTTCTGTAAGTTGAGAAAATAATGTTCAGGCGAAAAATTATACGCGATACACGCATACCTCCCTTTAGGGATCGTTGTGATTTCCATATCCGGCGTAATTGATGAAATCTGTTTATTCGTCAATACAGGCGTGAAAATATGACGGTAAGTCATTTCATCAATGCTGGTGTAGGGCTGAAAAGAGAAAGTAGCGCCGTAGCTATTGTTCGTAAATCCATCTGCTGACTCGATAAATTTTTTTAATTTGCTGTAGGAGGCATTGAGCACGTTTTCAGGCCCGATTCCTTCTGCCTCTGTCTGAATGATCCGTATTTCTTCTTCATCTAAAACAAACACCTCACCGAGCGCGGGATATTCCATCTGCCGTTTCATCCGCTTTTTCACCAATGAAATGGTTTGCTCCAGTGCTGATAAAAAGTCTAATTTCTCCCTGATTTGCCTCTCCTGCTCTGTATAAAAAGCAAACAGTTCTTCCATCTCTAAGTCCTGTGCTTTTTTCATCTCCTCTAAAGGTGTGCCGATATATTTCAATGATTTGATCAAATCCAGATGAATGAGCTGAGAATCTGTATAATAGCGGTAGCTGGTATCCGGGTCGACGTAGGCGGGTTTAAATAAATCAATTTTATCGTAATAACGGAGCGCTTTTATCGACACGTTTGCCAGTTTTGATACTTCCCCAATTGAGTAATACGATTCCTTCATGCCATCACTCCTTCTGTCATCAGTATAAAGAAGAAGCGCATTCTTTGCAGTACACAAAGAATACGCTTCTTATCACGTGCTGGCTTTAAGATGTGCAGGCGCTTTCCAAGCAATGGTCAGTGCAATCCCTATGGCTAAGGTGACCGTTGCAAAGTAGAAAGGATAGTTTACATCAATATCGAACAGCATTCCGCCGATAATAGGCCCGAATACATTGCCGATACTTGTAAACATTGAATTCATACCGCCGGCAAACCCCTGTTCATTTCCCGCAATCTTTGACAGGTAAGTCGTTACCGCAGGCCGCATGAGATCAAATCCGACAAATACGGTGACTGTAACCAGCAGAATCGCAACATATGAATGGACTGTTGTCAGCAAGAATACCAGACTCGTCGAGAGAATTAAGCTGTACCGAATTAAATGGATTTCGCCAAACCATCTTGTGAAGCGGTCGAATAAGACGACTTGCGTAATGGCGCCAACAATCGCTCCTCCTGTAATCATAATGGCAATGTCGCTGGCCGTAAATCCGAATTTATGATCCACGAATAATGCAAATAAAGATTCAAATGATGCTAAACCAAAAGACGAAATCAAGATAATGAGAAAAGCAATGAAATACATGGGGGCAAAAATCCGTTTAAAGCCTGTCTTCTGCCCTTTTATTTCCTGATTTTCAGGGTTTCGTTCCGGCTCGCGCAGCGTGAGGATTGATAAAATGGCTGCTAACAGTGCAAAAGCTGCCGCAAAGAAAAAAGGCAGCCGGGAATGGACTTCTGCTAAAAATCCCCCGATGCCGGGGCCGATAATAAATCCTGTTGAAATAGCGGCTGACATATAACCGAGTGCTTTCGGCCGTGTTTTAATGGTCGTGATATCTGCGATAAAAGCCGTGACCCCGGGCATAATGAAGGCAGCGCTGATACCGCCCAGCATACGGGAGATAAATAACATCTCAACTGTTTTTCCAATGCCGAACAAAAACTCCGACACACTAAAGAACAACAGGCCGATTACGATCATGATCTTGCGCCCGAAGCGATCAACCCATCGTCCGGCTATTGGTGAGACAATGAGCTGTGTAATAGCGAAGCAGGCAACCATATAGCCGACCGCGGTCCCCGATAAATGCAATTCATTCATAATGGTCGGCGTTACTGGAATCACAAGCCCGATCCCCAAAAAAGCAATAAATAAATTGGTTAATAATATCGTTAAGGTAATATTTTTCTTCTCCATATGACTTCCCCTTTTTCAAGTGTGTATCCCTTATACTGTAAGACCTCCTCCTAGGGGAGAGTCAACGGATTTGCAAAATCTTTCTAAAGCCTTATGACAGTTATTCATTTGCGGGAATAAGCATGTCGATATGCTGCGGCAGGACCTGAATGACTGCGGGTGTATGTGTATAAACTTCTCCATCCATATCCGCCTTTTTGGCAGTGTCTGTTTCAATCTCGATACGGGAAGCCTGGACATAGGACAACTCTCCGGTAAAACGATCAATTGAACCCTGTTCCATGCTCATCAGCTCCCGCAGCGCGGTGAGGTTGGTATTGCGGCATATGAGAACATCAAGTAAGCCGTCTTCAATACTGGCATCGGGCAGAGGAATTCGATTAGTTCCAATGTATTGGCCATTCATCACAAGCAGCATAACGGCTTCTTCTTTAATTTCTTCTCCATCAATTTTTAATGTCATCGGAAACGATGCAGCGGATGAGACGGTTCGCAAGGCACTTGTAAAATAGCTGATTTTTCCCAATAATGCTTTTTCCGTTTCGTTGATTTGATTCGACGTTTCTGCAATTAAGCCGATCCCCCAGAAATTCAAAAAATAACGGTCATTCATCTGACATACGTCTACGCTGGTTTTTTTTCCTGACATAAGTGCTTCCGCGGCCTTTGCAAGATTTTGAGGGATGCCAAGCACTCTTGAAAAGTCATTGCACGTGCCTCCGGGCAAAATTCCGACCGCGGGTTTTCTTTCTAGAGCGCTGATAGCATTTATGCATTGATGGATCGTGCCGTCGCCGCCGAGAATGAAGACGGTGTCGACAGAATCATCAATGGATCGGCAAAAATGATACGCATCATCCTTTTTCTTTGTCTGTTTAATAATCACCTCATCTAAATGGTGAGATAAAACCGGCACGACAGCACCAAGTGCTTTTTCTATATTTTTGTTGCCGGCATTTCCGTTATGAATCAGTAACGCTTTCCGGTGGCTCATATACAACTGCTCCTTTATTTTACTTCTGGTTATATAATCCCCTTTTTTTGTAAGCAGTAAACGAAGAGCAAAAAAAGTGCATGGCGAAGCAAAGTCATTTGCCGATATGGACGTTTCCTTGCTATCATAAGAACAGATGATGAAAAAGGAGAGGTCTTCATTGAATATGGACTTTAATTTATTTATGAATGATATTGTCCGCCAAGCGAGACAGGAAATTACAGCTGCTGGATACACTGAGCTGAAAACAGCTGAAGAGGTGGATGAGGCACTTACGAAAAAAGGAACGACGCTTGTCATGGTAAACTCTGTTTGCGGATGCGCCGGAGGAATTGCAAGACCGGCAGCCTACCATTCCGTTCACTATGATAAAAGACCTGATCAGCTCGTCACCGTTTTTGCCGGACAGGATAAAGAAGCGACAGCGCGTGCGCGTGACTATTTTGAAGGTTATCCGCCATCTTCTCCGTCCTTTGCGATTTTGAAAGACGGAAAGATCATGAAAATGGTAGAGCGTCATGAAATTGAAGGCCATGAGCCGATGGCCGTAGTGGCAAAGCTGCAGGAAGCCTTTGAAGAATATTGTGAAGAAGTATAAGACGAACAACCCGGATGCCCAAGCGGCCCGGGTTTTTTTGTGCATAAATTTCCAAGAGTATATGAATAAATATTAAGGGATTATTCAATCGGATTGTACAGTGATTTTATTTTTATCTAGTAATATCAAAAAGAGATCACTGGAAAGATAAGCTTGAAGATAATTTTTAAAAATAGTATTGCATAAAAATAAGAAACTGTTTAAAATACAAATTAACGAATAAATATTCAAATACACCAAAAGTAATGAATACGGGGGAAATGGATCATGAAAAAATGGCTCTTATTACTTGTAGCTGCTTGCATCACCTTTGCATTAACTGCGTGCGGCTCAAGCAATTCAGGTTCAGAAAGCGGAAAGAAAAAATTAATTATGGGTACTTCGGCGGATTACAAACCGTTTGAATATAAAGAAGGCGATAATATTGTCGGCTTTGATGTAGAGCTGGCAAAAGCTCTGGCAAAGAAGGCAGGCTATGAAATTGAAGTGCAGGATATGGACTTCAACAGCTTAATTACAGCGCTTAAATCAAAACAGGTGGATCTCGTTCTGTCAGGAATGACACCAACGCCTGAGCGTAAAAAACAAGTTGATTTTTCAGATGTGTATTACACAGCGAACCATATGATTGTCAGCAAAAAAGACAGCGGCATTCAATCTTTGAAAGACCTGAAAGGAAAAACAGTTGGCGTTCAGCTTGGCTCTATTCAGGAAGAGAAGGGGAAAGAGCTTTCTCCGGAATATGGTTTTAAAACAGAAGACCGCAACAGAATTTCTGATTTGGTGCAGGAAATCAAATCTGACCGCTTTGATGCCGCGATTATTGAAGACATTGTTGCAGAAGGGTATTTCAAATCAAATGATGACCTGCAAGGCTTTGTGATTCCTGATGCGAAAGCGGAAGAAGCCGGTTCAGCAATTGCTTTCAGAAAGGACAGTGAACTGACAGACAAATTCAATAAAGCGCTCAAGGAAATGGAAGATAACGGAGAGCTTGAGAAATTGAAGAAAAAATGGTTCACTGGCGAGAAGTAAAAAAAGCGGCTCAACTTTTTCGTTGAGCCTTTTTATTGAATAGGAAACTTTTTTCCTGTAAGAAAAGGAGACAAAGGCTATGAATTTGGATTTTTCAGCAACGATCCCCCAAATTCCTTTTATATTAGAAGGCTTGGCAATTACATTAAAAATTGTTGTTGTATCTGCTATTATCGGACTTATACTCGGTATTGTGCTAAGCTTATGCAAGATCAGCACATTCCGCCCGTTTATCTGGATCGCTGATTTTTATACATCAGTGTTCCGAGGCACGCCTTTAGTGCTGCAGCTTATGATTGTCTATTTTGGCCTTCCTCAGCTGCTCGGATTTCAAATTGACCAGTTTTGGGCTGCGGTTGTCGCATTGTCTTTGAATTCCGCCGCTTATGTATCGGAAATTATTAGAGCCGGAATCAATGCCATTGATAAAGGGCAAAAAGAAGCTGCTGTTGCACTCGGTGTCCCGTATGGAAAAATGATGAAGGATCTGCTGCTGCCGCAGGCCTTCAAAAATATATCACCTGCAATTGTGAATGAATTAATTACGTTAACAAAAGAATCGGCGATCGTTACCGTCATCGGGCTTGGTGATGTCATGAGACGCGCATATCAAGCTGGCGCCGCCACTTACAATTACCTTGAGCCGCTCATTATCGCGGGATTGATTTATTATGTGCTTGTCCTGATTTTAACGTTTATCGGCAAGGCTGTAGAAAGGAAGCTGAAATCCAATGATTAAGGTTGAAAAGCTGTCAAAATCATTTGGGAAACACGAAGTATTAAAAAACATTTCAACAACAATCGCTGAGGGTGAGGTTGTTGCCGTGATCGGTCCTTCAGGCTCAGGCAAATCAACGTTCTTACGCTGTTTAAACCTGTTGGAAAAGCCTAACGGCGGAACCATTACAATAAAAGACACAGAGATTACGAAGCCAAAAACCAACACATTAAAGGTCCGGGAAAACATCGGGATGGTTTTTCAGCATTTTCATCTCTTTCCGCACAAAACGGTTCTCGAAAACATCATGTACGCGCCTGTCAATGTAAAAAAAGAAACAAAACAGGCTGCACAGGAGAAAGCTGAGGACCTGCTCCGCAAAGTCGGTTTGTTTGAAAAGCGAAATGACTATCCAAACCGTTTGTCTGGCGGACAAAAACAGCGTGTCGCGATTGCCAGGGCTCTTGCGATGAATCCGGACATCATGCTGTTTGACGAGCCGACCTCCGCCCTTGATCCAGAGATGGTCAAAGAAGTGCTACAGGTGATGAAAGAGCTGGTCGAAACCGGCATGACCATGGTGATTGTCACACATGAAATGGGCTTCGCAAAAGAAGTGGCAGACCGCGTGCTGTTTATGGACCAAGGAATGATTGTCGAAGACGGCAATCCGAAGGAATTTTTTATGTCGCCAAAATCCAAAAGAGCGCAGGACTTTTTAGAGAAAATATTATAGAATATAAAAAAGAAGAAGGCTGGCCGCCTCTTCTTTTTTATTGAAGAAACAAATAGAAATGGAGTCCGACATGTTTAAAATTGGTTATCGCACAATAAAGACCGCGCTAGGAACAGCTTTGGCTATTTATATAAGCCAGTTATTGCATTTGCAAAACTTCGCATCAGCAGGAATCATCACCATTTTGTGCATACAAATCACACAAAAACGGTCGCTTCAGGCCTCATGGGCCCGCTTTGCGGCATGTTGTCTGGCAATTGTTTTTTCTTATCTCTTTTTCGAGCTTATTGGCTACCACCCGTTTGTGATCGGAGCGCTTCTTTTGATATTCATTCCGATAACGGTTCTGTTAAAAATTAACGAGGGTATCGTCACCAGTTCCGTTATTATCCTTCATTTATACATGTCCGGCGGCATTACGCTTGCTTTCATCTGGAATGAAGTTCAGCTGATTACGGTTGGCATCGGCGTCGCTCTATTGATGAACTTGTATATGCCTAGTCTTGACCGGAAACTGATTGCCTACCGCAAAAAGATAGAGGATAACTTTGCTGTCATTTTTGCAGAAATCGAACGGTATTTGTTAACTGGTGAGCAAGATTGGTCAGGAAAAGAAATTCCGGAAACGCACCAGCTCATTACGGAGGCTAAAAACCTGGCATATCGAGATGTGCAAAACCACATTTTGCGTTATGAAAATCTGCATTATCATTATTTTAAAATGAGAGAAAAGCAATTTGAAATTATCGAACGCCTTCTCCCTAAAGTGACATCGATCTCCATTACGGTAGATCAGGGAAAAATGATCGCTGAATTTATTCATGATTTGCGGGAGGCGATACACCCTGGGAATACAGCGTACAAATTTCTGAAAAGACTTGCTGACATGAGAAAAGAATTTGAGGAGATGCCGCTTCCGGCGACTAGAGAGGAATTTGAAGCGAGGGCCGCTCTCTTCCATCTTCTCGGCGAAATGGAACAATATTTAGTGATTAAAAGTTATTTTAAAGGAATAAAAGCGCAAAAATCACTCGGATGATTCGCATGAGCTCTTCCTTCATTGGTCAACCTAATGAAAAAGGAGGAGCTTATGCGTTTTTTCTTATGTTCGATTTTTATGATGATTTCACCGATTTGGCCGCTCGGCGAAAATCCGCTGCCGGGTGATCCGTATATTATTGTCAACAAGCGAACAAATGAACTTGCTGTTATCCTCGACAACAGAGTAGAAGGCGTGTATAGTGTGGCGACTGGAAAAACAGATGATTTGACGCCTGAAGGAGAGTTTTCGGTAACGGTAAAAGCGGAAAATCCTTACTACAGAAAGAAAAATATTGAAGGGGGATCTCCTGACAACCCGCTTGGGGCCAGATGGATCGGATTTGACGCGAAAGGAACGGACGGGCGGATTTATGGAATTCATGGGACAAACCGAGAGGAATCAGTAGGGAAATTTGTGTCTAACGGCTGTATACGTATGCATAACGATGAGGTCGTTCATTTGTTTCAAACGATACCAGTAGGAACGAGAGTGCTGATCACGGACGACAACCGCTCTTTTGAGGAGATTGCCATCGAGCATAAAGCTCTGATAAAAAAGCAGGATATTCCCATTGAATAAGGCGCCTGCTTTTTTATCGTTATAAAAACATGACGATTCCTGAGAGTACAGTTGAAAGAATAAAAACTCCCAAAATCACGATCAAAACGCTTTTCATCAGTTTTTGAGACATGATTTTCACTCCTTAAACAATCTGTCTATATTTTAGCGTGTTTTGAATGGGTGGACAAGCGATATCTATTAGCGAAAGCAGGGATGCAAATGAACAGGCTTGACCATATCGGGATAGCCGTTTTTTCGATAAAAGATGCTAGAAGCTTTTATGAAAATGTATTGGGGCTTGCATTTCTTCATCAAGAAACGGTTGAAGAACAAAAGGTGAATGTTGCTTTTTTTCAAGCTGGTAGCGTCAAACTTGAGCTGATAGAGCCGTTGACAGCTGACAGCCCCGTCCGTTTATTTTTGGAGAAGAAAGGGCAGGGACTGCATCATATTGCGTTTTTGTGCAACGGCCTATCTGAACAGCTTCAAGCATTGTCTGACCGGCATGTTCAATTGATTGACAGGTTTCCAAGACAGGGGGCGAACGGGAAAAAGATCGCGTTTATTTCCCCTCGGGAAACAAACGGTGTTCTTGTAGAGCTTTGTGAACCGAAAGGAGATCAACACAATGAGCATGAATGAGCACATGGATCATTTATACACGAAACGCAAGCAGGCAGAAGAAGGCGGAGGACAGGAAAAGCTGGCTCAGCAGCGGCAAAAGGGCAAGCTCACTGCTCGGGAAAGGATCATATTTCTTCTAGATCAGGACAGCTTTATCGAATTACATCCCTTCATGGAAAGTCAAGTGTTAACAAGAGAACAGCGCATGTTAGGGGATGGGGTCGTGACAGGGTACGGCACAATTGACGGCCGCTCAGTTTATGTATTTGCGCAAGACTTCACAGTGTTCGGAGGGGCGCTTGGCGAAACCCATGCCAGGAAAATCTGCGCTTTGATGGATCTGGCAGCAAAAAATAAGGCGCCGATTATCGGGCTGAATGACTCAGGTGGTGCGAGAATTCAAGAGGGTGTGGTATCATTAGATGGATACGGTCACATATTTTACCGAAACGTCTTATATTCCGGAGTCATTCCGCAAATATCGGTTATTTTAGGGCCGTGCGCTGGAGGCGCTGTATATTCTCCGGCACTCACAGATTTTATATTTATGGCTGAACAGACCGGCCGGATGTTTATTACCGGCCCGAAGGTGATTGAAAAAGTGACAGGGGAACAGGTTGATGCGGAGAGCTTAGGCGGAGCGGGGATACATAATGCCGTCAGCGGAAACGCCCACTTTTCCGGACATACGGAGAAGGAGGTTCTGACAGGGGTGAGAAAACTGCTGTCTTATTTGCCGCTGAATGGCCGGACAACAGAGCCGAAGCCAGCGAAAGAGGCGTCCAGACCATTATTAAACCATCTTGTCCCTGCTGATACGACAAAGCCTTATGATGTTCGGAAGGTGATCAGGGAGCTGGCCGACCCGCAGTCTTTTTTTGAGATTCAGCCATTTTTTGCGAAGAACATTGTCATTGGGTTTGCAAGGCTGGGTGAAAAAACAATCGGCATCGTGGCGAGCCAGCCGAAGCATCTGGCGGGAAGCTTGACGATTGACGCTGCTGATAAAGCAGCAAGGTTCATCCGTTTTTGTGACGCATTTGATATCCCGCTATTGACTGTCGAAGATGTCCCGGGGTTTCTGCCGGGTATTCAGCAAGAGCACAATGGAATCATCAGGCATGGAGCAAAATTATTGTTTGCTTATGCTGAAGCGACTGTCCCAAAAGTCACACTCATCATTAGAAAAGCGTACGGCGGCGCCTATGTGGCCATGAACAGCAAAGCGATCGGAGCGGACCTTGTGTTTGCATGGCCGAATGCTGAAATCGCAGTGATGGGTCTAGAAGGTGCGGCATCGATTTTGTATGAAAAGGAAATCAAAGCTTCAGCTGACCCGCAAAAGACGAAACGCGAAAAAACAGCTGAATACAAAAAGCAAAACGCCGGCCCATACAAAGCGGCCGCTTGTGGAATGGTCGATGACATCATTTTGCCGGAAGAATCAAGGGGAAAACTGATTCAAGCTTTTCATATGCTTGCACATAAGACAGAAGAGAGACCGAAAAAAAAGCACGGTAACATACCGCTTTAATATGGAGGGACTTACAAATGGTGAATGAAAAACGCCTGCTGGAAGAATTTTTAGAACTTGTCCAAATTGACTCAGAAACAAAGCACGAAGCTGAAATCTGCAAAGTGCTGAAACGAAAATTTTCTGATTTAGGTGTGGACGTTAAAGAAGACGATACAATGGATATCACGGGCCACGGAGCCGGTAACCTGATTTGCACGCTAAAAGGGACAAAACAAACAGATACGATCTATTTTACATCTCATATGGACACAGTTGTACCCGGAAACGGCGTAAAACCAGTTGTAGAGAACGGTTACGTCAAAACTGACGGCACGACGATTTTAGGCGCTGATGATAAAGCGGGATTGGCTGCAATGTTTGAGGCGATTAAGGTGCTGAAAGAAGAAAACATTGAACACGGCACGATTGAATTCATCATCACAGTAGGGGAAGAATCGGGTCTGATCGGAGCGAAGGCTCTTGACCGTTCTATGATCACTGCATCCTACGGCTATGCCCTTGATTCAGACGGAAAAGTTGGAAATATCATTGTGGCCGCGCCGACACAGGCGAAGGTAAGAGCGGCAATTTTCGGGAAAACCGCTCACGCCGGGGTTGAACCTGAAAAAGGCATTTCAGCGATTACAATCGCTAGCAAAGCCATTTCAAAAATGCCATTGGGCCGTATCGATGAAGAAACAACAGCTAATATCGGCCGGTTTGAAGGCGGCACACAAACAAACATTGTGTGCGACGAAGTTCATATTCTTGCTGAAGCGCGCTCTTTAGTTCCTGAGAAAATGGAAGCTCAGGTTCAAAAAATGAAAGCTGCTTTTGAAGAGGCAGCTGCTGATATGGGCGGACGCGCAGAAGTCGAAATTGAGGTTATGTATCCGGGCTTTAAATATCAAGACGGCGACCAAGTTGTTGAAATCGCGAAAAAAGCGGCTGCTAAAATCGGACGTCCAAGCGAGCTGCAAACGAGCGGCGGCGGAAGCGACGCGAACGTAATCGCTGGTCATGGCATCCCGACGGTCAATCTTGCTGTCGGTTATGAGCAAATTCATACAAAAAATGAAAAAATGCCGATCGAAGAGCTCGTTAAAACGGCAGAAATGGTTGTTGCCATTATTGAAGAGGCGGCAAAATAAAAAAAGAAAACCCGAGTGCGATTTCCCGCATCGGGTTTTTTTAGCTCCATTTCCTAAGCGGCCAAAATAACACATCCTGTTTTTTAGCGTAATGAAGCAAGGGGTCTGACTCCGGCAATGTAATGCCGTGAGCATCAGTCACCGTATTGACTGAAATTTCTGCTTCGGCGTTTTGCAGCAGCCACGGATGATGATGGATGTCTTCGTAATAGAGTTTGCTTTGATTGGTAGTATAGAGTCTATACCGTTCTGTCAGCCAGTAATCGAGCGAATCCTTTTCTGCTGTAAAAGGCGCTGAAATGGGCCGGTATGCGGCGTGGAATGCTGCTTCTTTGTCATCTTTCCGCTTGCTGACATAGTCAATGGCATCACCGTCTTTTTCGGCTTTCATATCCGCGTAAAAATAAGGCAGATGAAAGAATGTGCGAGCGCCAAGGACCGCCAGACGATGATCGGCATCTAAGCTAAAAAAATAAATGCCGGGCTTACCTTTATACGTGACATAGGTGCGGAGGTTAAGCTCAGGAAATGCACGCGCACCGGGAATGGCAGGAAGATAACGCGCCCTCAGGTTCGTGAGCATAAAGGGAAGCATGCTGATCCAAGCTTGCCCGTTATATGTATCTAATTCTAAAACGGACGGTACCAAAGCGCGAAGGATAGAAACATCAACAGGCCAGTGAGCAAATAAGACATCATTCCAGGTTTGTCTCATGATCCAGATTCCTTCAGGTACAGAAATGTTTTTTTGCTGAAAGTGTTCCGTCAACGTATATGCTCCTTTCGTTTGGAGATGAGTAAAGGTATTCCCTATTTCCTTCTTTTTAAACGATACGGCTATTTTTTGGATGGCCATTTCTGCTTCAGCCATGATAAACAAGACTGTTTGGCGCGGTATGCTTTGCAAGTAACAAAAAACAACCCCGGCTTTTCGCACGGGGTTGCTTTTTTATTTCACCGACTCAGTAAGAGCGGCTGTTTTTTTACTTTTATGATGCGTCATCTGAAGGACGATGTTTTGCACTGTTAAAAACAGTCCGCTTGTAAACCAGTACAGCGGAAGGGCTGCCGGAACATTAAGCGAGAAAATCGTCATCATCACAGGGAAGATGAACACCATCAATTTTGCGGATTGCTGTGCCGCTGGGTTTTGCGGGACAGCGGAATATTTCGCGCTCAGTTTTTGAGCGATATAGGCCTGGATAAAGTACATTGCTCCCGCACTAAGAGACACGAGAATATCTGATTGTCCTAAACTGAACCATAAAAACGAGTGTGACGCAATTTCAGGTGTAGAGCGAATCGCGTAATAAAACCCAATCACAATAGGAAACTGAATCAGCATTGGGAGGCATCCCATAGCAAGCGGATTGATGTTGTTCTCTTGATACAGCTTCATCATTTCCATTTGCAGTTCTTTTTGTTTTTCAGGGTCCTTCGTTTTTTTCAATTTGGCCTGAATGCTGTCAACCTGAGGTTTAATAACGGCCATTTTCTCTTGGAACACGCGCTGTTTTTTGAACTGATTAACAAACAAAGGCAGTACAACCATACGCACAATAATGGTTACGAGGATAATAGAGAGTCCGTATTCTCCGTGAAACACCCCGGCAACACCCTTAAGCAGAGCGGAAAACGGTTCGATTAAATAATCGTGGAAAAACCCTACGTTGCTGAGGCCTCCCACCTGATTCGTCGCTGCAAATGCAGCATTGCCCGAGCATAATACGATCAAAAAGATACCCATAGCCAAAAGTTTTTGATATGTTTTTAACAATTTTGTTCTCCTCCTTTTTATAAATGCGGTTTATAAAAGAAGAGAACCGGCGTCTTCCTCATCGTTCACAGGCGAATTCATGCGGAAGACTTTACGTATCCAAGTTGTAATGCGATGATATATAATAATAAGAAAGTCTGTTCGGTTAATGTGAAAGACCGTCTGATGTTCATCTGTTCGTTTTGATTTCCATTGCTCGCCCGCACGGCACTCCCGTAAGAGGAATGCAATCCCGATTGCCGTTAGAGCAGGAAGAATAATTGTGAAAAAATCGACTAAGAATAAAACGTCATTTATCGATTCCACAAACATTGCAATCACATCCATTCAATACTTTCATTTTACTATATGTACAAGCCGTTGTCTAATGAACGAAAAGGAGATTTATGTATGTCGGGAAAGGGCCGAATTATTTTCCATATTGATATGAATAGCTTTTACGCATCGGTGGAAATGGCATATGATCCGGCCCTTCGGGGGAAGCCGGTCGCAGTTGCCGGAAACGTAAAGGAGCGAAAGGGCATCGTGGTGACATGCAGCTACGAGGCTAGAGCGCGCGGCGTCAAAACAACGATGCCGGTTTGGCAAGCGAAGCGCCATTGTCCTGAGCTCATCGTTCTTCCGCCGAACTTTGACCGCTATAGAAACTCTTCACGAGCGATGTTTACCATTCTTCGTGAATATACTGACCTGGTGGAGCCTGTCTCCATCGACGAAGGCTATATGGACATGACCGATACACCATACAGCAGCCGGGCTCTGGAGACGGCAAAAGAAATCCAAAGCAGATTGCAAAAAGAGCTGCTGCTTCCGTCAAGCATAGGAATCGCGCCGAATAAATTTCTCGCTAAGATGGCGTCTGATATGAAAAAACCGCTTGGAATCACGATTTTAAGAAAGAGGCAAGTGCCCGACATCCTTTGGCCGCTTCCTGTTGGAGAGATGCACGGAGTTGGCAATAAGACAGCGGAAAAACTGAAAGGACTCGGCATTCATACAATCGGAGAGCTAGCTGCAGCTGATGAACACTCGCTGAAGCGCCTGCTTGGCATCAACGGTCCGCGCCTTAAAAATAAAGCAAACGGCGTTCACCATGCGCCAGTTGACCCGGAGCGCATTTACGAATTTAAAAGCGTCGGCAACTCATCGACACTTTCCCATGATTCCAGTGATGAAGAAGAGCTGTTAGGCGTTTTTAGAAAGCTTGCCGCTTCTGTGAGTGACCGTTTACAGCGCAAGGAAGTCATGGCTTCGAAGCTTTTTATTATGATTAGATATGCGGATTGGAAAACCATCACAAGAAGCACTACGCTGAGAAACCCGATCGATCAAAAAAATGACATTTTGAAAGAAGCGGAGCACCTCTTTTTTAAACATTGGAATAAAAATCCTGTCAGGCTGCTTGGCATTACCGGAACGGATTTAGTAGAAAAAGAGCAGGCCTATAAACAGCTCGATTTGTTCAGCTTTAATGAAGATGCGAAGGATGAGCCCATTCAGCAGATGATGGAAAAGCTGAATGAAAAGTATGGATCCAAACTGATCAGAAAAGGGGCAAAGGTAAAAAAAGAGGAGAGCAAAACAAAGGGAACAAGCTTTAATAAAGATTTTTTTCAAGATGAAAAGAAAAGCTGAATCGCTTGAAAAAAAGGGTGAATGTATGGTAATTTCTTTATTATAAATATCATTTTATTTTAATTTAAATTTTAAAATGATTAAACGTTTGCAGAAGGGACGTTAGAATATGTCAAAACAACAAATCGGCGTTATCGGACTTGCGGTCATGGGTAAAAATCTGGCTTTAAATATCGAAAGCCGGGGATTTTCTGTTTCTGTTTACAACAGATCAAGCAGTAAAACTGAGGAGTTTTTACAGGAGGCAAAAGGAAAAAATGTTGTTGGCACTTACAGCATTGAAGAATTTGTCCAATCCTTGGAAACACCACGCAAAATCTTATTAATGGTTAAAGCGGGAACTGCAACAGATGCGACAATTCAATCTCTTCTTCCTCATCTAGAGAAGGATGATATTTTAATTGACGGCGGTAATACATACTATAAAGATACACAGCGCCGTAACAAAGAACTCGCTGAAAGCGGCATTCATTTTATCGGAACAGGCGTTTCCGGCGGAGAAGAAGGGGCGCTTAAAGGACCTTCTATCATGCCTGGCGGACAAAAAGAAGCACATGAGCTTGTAAAACCGATTCTTGAAGCCATTTCTGCAAAAGTTGACGGAGAACCTTGTACGACATATATCGGTCCGGACGGCGCCGGCCATTACGTAAAAATGGTGCACAACGGAATTGAATACGGAGATATGCAGCTGATCTCTGAATCATATTTCATTCTGAAACAGGTGCTGGGCCTTTCTGCTGATGAGCTTCACGAAGTTTTCGCTGAATGGAATAAAGGTGAGCTTGACAGCTACTTGATTGAGATTACAGCTGACATCTTTACGAAAAAAGACGAAGAAACAGGCAAACCGCTTGTTGATGTGATTCTTGATAAAGCAGGCCAAAAAGGAACAGGAAAATGGACAAGCCAAAGCGCACTTGACTTAGGTGTTCCGCTTCCGATTATTACTGAATCTGTATTCGCGCGCTTTATCTCAGCTATGAAGGAAGAGCGTGTGAAAGCGAGCGGCCTTCTTTCAGGACCAGAAGTGAAGCCTGTTACAGAACATAAAGAAGAGCTGATTGAAGCGGTCAGAAAAGCGTTGTTCATGAGTAAAATCTGCTCGTACGCGCAAGGATTTGCCCAAATGAAAGCTGCTTCTGAAGAATACAACTGGGATCTGAAATATGGTGAAATCGCTATGATCTTCCGCGGTGGCTGCATCATTCGCGCGGCATTCCTTCAGAAGATCAAAGAAGCTTACGATCGCGAGCCTGAGCTTGACAACCTGCTTCTTGACAGCTATTTCAAGAATATTGTAGAAAGCTACCAAGGAGCGCTTCGCCAAGTGATTTCACTTGCAGTTGCCCAAGGTGTGCCGGTGCCATCATTCTCAAGCGCATTAGCCTACTATGACAGCTACCGCACAGCCGTACTGCCTGCAAACTTAATCCAAGCACAGCGCGACTACTTTGGCGCTCATACGTATGAGCGTACTGACAAAGAAGGCATCTTCCATACTGAATGGATGAAGTAATCAATAGAAACCCCCGAAGCTCTTAAGCTTTGGGGGTTTTGTTATTAAAGAGATTGTTCAGCGTAAAAAAGCCGAAAATGCTTGTAAACATTTTCGGCTTTTTTCTTCTTATTATATATTCCACCAGTGTAAGCCGTCTTTCGCCAAAAGATCATCAGATTCTTTCGGTCCCATGGAGCCTGATTCGTAGTTAGGAGATAAGGTTTTGTTTGCTGCCCATGTTTCAGAAATAGAGTCGACAAAGCTCCAAGAAAGGGCAACTTCATCCCAGTGTGCAAAGTTTGTTGCATCGCCAAGAAGACAGTCGTGAATTAGTTTTTCATATGCTTCAGGGGTGTTCAACTCGTCATTGCAATTGCTGCAATAATCGAGTTTGATTGGCTGTGCGTGTGCTGCTCCGCCAAGCTTTTTAGCATTTAAGTAAAGCGTAATGCCTTCGTCAGGCTGGATATGAATGACAAGCAAGTTCGGATTCATGTTGTTTTCATTACCGTAGTACAGATTCATCGGAATGTCCTTAAATTGAACGACAATTTTTGTGGACTTTTCTTTCATTCGTTTTCCGGTTCTGATGTAGAATGGAACACCAGCCCATCTGAAGTTGTCGATCAAGAGCTTGCCTGCAACAAAGGTTTCTGTATTGGAGTCAGGAGCGACATTATCTTCATCTGTATAAGCAGGAACCGGTACACCGTCAATTTCACCAGCTTGATATTGTCCGCGCACAAAGTATTCATCCACTTCGTCTTTTGCAATAGGACGCAGTGCTCTCAGCACCTTCACTTTTTCGCTGCGGATTTCTTCTGTGTTCAATTTGATAGGCGGCTCCATTGCAAGAAGGGCAACCATCTGCATAATATGGTTTTGCACCATGTCGCGAAGGGCGCCTGATTTTTCGTAATATCTTGCGCGGTCTTCAACGCCTAGTGATTCGCTAGATGTGATTTGAATGTTTGAAATGTAGCGGTTTGTCCAAAGCGGTTCGAAAATCGCATTGGCAAATCGAATCACTTCAATGTTCTGAACCATTTGTTTGCCTAGATAATGGTCGATTCTGTAAATTTGATCTTCCGTAAATGCTTCGCGGATTTCTTTATTCAATGCCTGTGCGCTTGGCAGATCATGGCCGAACGGTTTTTCGATGACAAGGCGGGACCAGCCGGTTGTAGCTGTTACACCCTCTGATTTTAATGTTTTTGCAATCGTTCCGAAGAATTCAGGAGCCATTGCCAAGTAGAACATTCTGTTGTTAGGAATTTGATATGTATCTTCCAGCTGGTTAAGCAATACGTTTAGCTCTTGATAAGAACCAGGGTTTGTCACGTCAAACGGGTGATAGTAAAAATGAGACGTGAAATCATCTATATGCTTATCTGCAGATGAGGAAATGGATGTTTTAACAGTTTGGCGAAGATCCTCATTAGACCAAGGTCTTCTTCCAACTCCTACCACTGCAAACTCTTCTCCGATTTGTCCGTTTTGATATAAACGGTGAATAGACGGATACAATTTTCGTTTTGCTAAATCTCCAGTTGCACCGAATATGACAATTACTGCTTTTGGTTGTTGGTTTGTTTTCACTAAAAGTACCTCACTTTATTCGAAGCTTTATTTTAGTACACCCCGTATATTTCCTTCATTTTAAATCTAAAATTCAACGAAAGCAAACATTTAAGCCCTTTTTTAAGCAGAATGCTGAAAAAATGTTTCTAGCACGAAAGGATTGTTCTTTTCAGAGGCAAGATTCACATTTTGAGCTTGATCCTGTATTCTTGTAGGTATCTGGTTCTAGTAGGAGGAAGGAAACGTGGAATTACTTTTTTTAGGGACGGGAGCCGGCATTCCCGCCAAGGCGAGAAATGTAACGTCGGTGGCATTAAAATTGCTTGAAGAAAGGCGTTCGGTATGGCTTTTTGACTGCGGGGAAGCCACACAGCATCAAATTTTACATACAACGATTAAACCTCGTAAAATAGAGAAAATCTTTATTACACATATGCACGGCGATCATGTATACGGACTTCCGGGGCTTCTGGGGAGCCGTTCCTTTCAAGGCGGAGAGGACGAGCTGACAGTGTACGGACCTAAAGGGATCAAGGCGTTTATTGAAACAAGCCTTGCCGTCACGAAGACCCATTTGACATATCCGCTTGCGGTCCAGGAAATTGAAGAAGGAATCGTGTTTGAGGACGATCAGTTTATTGTCACAGCGGTATCTGTTATTCATGGAGTGGAAGCCTTCGGGTACCGTGTGCAGGAAAAAGACGTACCGGGTTCCTTGAAGGCTGATGTATTAAAAGAAATGAACATCCCGCCCGGACCTGTATATCAGAAAATCAAAAAAGGCGAAACGGTAACGCTTGAAGACGGACGAATCATCAATGGGAATGATTTTCTGGAGCCTCCTAAAAAGGGAAGATCTGTTGTGTTCTCCGGTGATACGAGAGTAAGTGACAAACTAAAAGAGCTTGCGAGGGATTGTGATGTGCTTGTTCATGAAGCAACCTTTGCTAAGGAAGACCGTAAACTTGCTTATGATTATTTTCACAGTACAACGGAACAAGCGGCTGTAACAGCGAAAGAAGCAAGAGCGAAGCAGCTCATTTTAACCCATATCAGCGCAAGATATCAGGGAGATGCTTCTTTGGAGCTTCAAAAAGAAGCGGTTGACGTTTTCCCCAATAGCGTGGCGGCATATGATTTCTTAGAGGTAAACGTCCCGCGAGGCTGAAGGCGGAGCTCTTATTTGACAATTTGTGATGACGTTGTATAATAAAACGTAATAATTACGTTTTATAAGGAGGTGTTAATTATGAGAGTAAATGTTACTTTAGCCTGCACTGAAACGGGAGACCGAAATTACATCACAACAAAAAATAAACGCACCAATCCAGACCGTTTGGAGCTGAAAAAATATTCACCGCGTTTAAAGAAATATACCCTTCACCGTGAAACAAAATAATATAAAAGACCGGGAATCTCTTATGGCCCGGTCTTTTTTTACGTTAATTGACTGCCTGGTAAAGAGGAGCGGCCTGCTGACACGCTGCGCACCATACGTCATAAATAGCCAAGTGAACGATATGAGGTTCATCATGATGGATGTTGTGGGAGCTGTTTTTAGCTTGAATCCAGCCGCTTTGGTTAGATAGAGACAATATGCTGCTGTGCAAGTTTTGCCACTCTTGTTCAGCAGCGAATTTCTCAGTCCGTTCTCCTGATGACAACACAAGAAGAGGCATGTTTCCTAAGTGGACTTGCCGCTTTTTGAGCTCCTGCAGACTTTTTGAAAACTCTGCATGTGTGCCCTCAAGCATCATCTTTCTCGTATGTGATTTGTGCATTTCTTCGGGTATAAAGGTAAAGCTGGCGCAATCGCCTAAAGCTGGGTCAAGAAGGACCATGCCGATAATATCATACTTGTTTTTGCAGGCCCATAAACCGGTGATGACAGCTCCGTATGAGTGTGAAACAGCCAAATAAGGAGGTTTTACATCAGCTGCTTTAAGCAAACTCTCCAATTCTTTCACTTGTTGATCAGCTGTTCGTTTAGCTCTGCTTTGCCCGCTTTTTCCTATGCCTGCCCGATCATATGTGAAAATGCCAAATTCATCATCAATGTCCGCCATTAATGGTTTCCACGTCTCAGAAGAAGTACCATAGCCGGCCTCAAAGACAATCGTTACACCGCTTGATCCTTTCCGGTGTTGTGTATGAAACGCACATCCGTCAATTGTATATGTCTTTTCCATCCAAGCTGATTTCATTGGAGTCATCTCCTCTAATTGGTTCTACTAGGGAGACGGAGAACCTTAGCCGATCGTTTCTCTAAAAATAAAAAAAGAGATATCCTCTACAGGATATCTCTTATGGGCATTACCAGCCTCTTTCGTATTGAACAGGGGCCGGAATCTCTGTATTGAGCTGTTTCGCAGCAGTTCTTGCAAAGAATGGATCACGCAAAAGCTCTCTGCCGATAAAGATGAGGTCGGCACGTCCGTTTTGCAGAATTTCTTCAGCCATTGAACCGTCTGTAATCATGCCGACGGCACCAGTAGCCATGTCCGCCTGTTCACGGATTTTCTCAGCGAAGCTGACCTGATAGCCAGGGAATACGTTAATGTCTGCGTGAACAAGGGCGCCTGAGCTGCAGTCAATTAAGTCAACTCCCTGCTCCTTCATCCATTTTGCAAAACCGATGTGATCGGCAATGTCTAAGCCTTTATCAGTGTAGTCAGAAGCAGATACACGGACAAATAAAGGACCGTCCCATACTTGTTTGACTTCATCAATGATCTCTCTCAAGAAACGATAGCGGTTTTCAGGTGAGCCGCCGTATTCATCTGTGCGATGGTTGGAAAGCGGAGACAAAAATTCATGAATTAAATATCCGTGCGCCGCATGAATTTCAATCACATCAAAGCCGGCTTCTTTTGCGCGGGCAGCCGCTTGCTTGAACTCCTGAACTGTTTCTTTTACTTTTTCTGCTGACATTTCTACAGGTGTTGCTGATTGTTCGTCAAACGCAATCGCCGATGGAGCGAAGATATCTCCTTCAAGCTCAGCTTTACGTCCGGCATGGGCAAGCTGAATGCCGATTTTTGAACCTTGTTCTTTGACCTGCTCAGTCAGTTTGGCAAAGCCTTCAATATGCTCGTCGCTCCAAATGCCTAAGTCTTGGTCAGTGATTCGTCCTTGAGGGTTAACCGCTGACGCCTCTACAATAATCAGTCCGACCTGGCCGATTGCGCGCGATATGTAATGTGCCATGTGGAACGGTGTCAATTTTCCGTCCTTTTCATGAGAAGAATACATGCACATTGGCGACATGACAATGCGGTTTTTTAACGTCATATCTTTAATTGTAATAGGTGTGAATAATTTTCTGGCCATTTCTTTCGCCTCCCGTAAGGTTTTTAGAGATTGATTATATCAAGTCATTTCTTTCCCGTCATATAAACTGCTCAAAAGAACCGCTTTTGTCAAACATTTCTGTATAATAGACGAGAAATCAGTTTATTTTTCAGTATTGAAGCATTTTTATTCATAGGAGGGGCGGAATCAATGAATTGGCAGACGAAGGACGAATTGCTGGCACTTTTAACTTCTCTTGTGCAATACGAAAGCATCACCGGTTCAAAGGGCGAGGCAGCGCTTGCAGAGTATCTTTATTTTATTTTGAAGGACAAGCCCTATTTTCAAAAGCACCCTGATGATGTAACACTTCATCCGATGGACGATGGCAGATCTTTTCTTACGGCTCTAGTCAAAAAGAAGAATGTCAAAAAGACAGTGCTTCTGCTGAGTCATTTTGATGTCGTTGACATAGAAGATTACGGCGAATTTAAACATATGGCTTGCAAGCCTGCTGAGCTTTTGAGCTCCTTTTTAGAGAAAAAAGAGCTGCTCCCGGAACGGGTGAGAAGAGATGCCGAAAGCGGAGACTGGCTGTTCGGAAGAGGGACGATGGATATGAAAGCGGGGCTTTGTGTTCAACTGTCGATGCTGGAGAGGGCAATGAACGGACATTTTGAGGGCAATCTGCTGTTGATAACGGTTCCGGACGAGGAAGTGAATTCAAGAGGCATGATTGAAGCGGTTCCTGCATTGAAGGAAATGGAGAAAAAGCATGATATCACATTAACCGCTTGCCTGAATGCCGAACCGATGTTTGAAAAATTTCCCGGCGATCAGCAGCAATATTTTTATACAGGAAGCATTGGAAAGGTGCTTGCGGGTTTTTTCTGCAAGGGGATTGAGACACATGTTGGAGAGCCGTTTTCAGGCCTAAACGCAAATTTAATGGTATCTGAGATTAACCGTTTGCTTGAACTGAATGCTGATTATTGCGAAAAGGTTGATGGCGAGGTCACTCCGCCGCCGGTAAACTTAATGCAAAAGGACTTGAAAGAGGCATATTCAGTCCAGACACCGCATACAGCTGTCACATTATTTAATGTGCTGTCAATGAAACGCTCAGCTAGTGAGCTGCATCAGATGCTGCTTAAAACAGCAGAACAGGCGGCGGAGGAAATCATGTCGAACGTTCGGAAGAAAACACAGGATTTTCAACAATTTGAGCCATTTCAGCCGATTGAGCGGGATGTCACTGTTTTGACATTTAATGAGCTGGTCTCGCGTGCAAAAAAGCGTGCGGGGATCTCGGAAACAGAGCGGGCTCTAAATTATGCCTTTGCTAACAGGGGCGAGCTTGGAGACAGGGATTTTTCGACGAAAATTGTTTCTGAGCTTGCTTCGCTTTGTAAGGAGGATGCGCCGCTCATCGTTCTGTTTTATAGTCCGCCGCTTTATCCAGCTGTTTCTTCAAAGGATGATCAATTGATCAGAAATACAGCAGATCAGTTAAAGCATTATGCGGCTGAGCGATACGGCATTGCATTAAGGGAGGTTCAGTACTTCCCCGGACTTTCGGACTTGAGTTATCTTCAGCTGGAAAAGCAGGAGGTTGATGCATACTCAAGCAATATGCCGCTCTTTAACAGAGGGTATTCATTGCCAAGCGGTAAAAATCAGGCTTTATATGTCCCAGTTTTAAATGTCGGTCCGGCTGGTAAAGACCCGCATAAATGGACGGAAAGATTGTATATGCCTTATTCCTTTGAAGTGCTTCCCGATTTGCTTTCATTTACGATCTCCGCGCTATTAAAGCAATCAGAATCTGCCGGCCAGCTGCTACGGGAAAAATAAAAAACAGAAGGCACTGTGCCTTCTGTTTTTGTCCTTACATCTAAGAATGTCTCTCTAAGGCGGCACCGGCAAACTGTTCTTTGATTTCTGCGCTCCGTTTAGCTGTTTCTTCAATACAGTGAATAATTGCTTCTTCAAAGCGGGAGTCCTGTAAAGCGCGAAGACCTGCCTCTGTAGTGCCCCCAGGACTGGTGATTTCTTTACGCAGCTTTTCCGGCTGTTTGCCGCTTTGGAGGAGCATATCTGTTGCCCCTGCCATTGTCTGCAAAATGAGTGCTTTTGCCGTTTCTTTATCTAATCCTACTTTTTGTGCTGCTTTTTCCATCGCCTCAATATAACGATACACATAGGCCGGGCCGCTGCCTGCGATTGCAGTGACAGCGTCAAGATGCCGCTCCTCAACCAGTGTTGCATCACCGATTGTTTCCAATAGAGCTTTTGCGGCAATAATATCATTCTTGCTTGCTTCCGTGCTTACGGAAAATCCGGTTGCTGATTTTCTGATTGCCGCTGATGTATTAGGCATGACGCGAATGACCGCGAGCTTTCTGCCAAAATAATGCTGAATGGTTTCGATGGTAAGGCCTGCAAGTACTGAAATGACAAGCTGGTCCTTGATATACGGCCGGATGCTGTCGATGCTTTCCGCCGCGTCTTTCGGTTTGAAAGCGAGGATAATGATATCGGTGTGAGTGAAAAACTCATTTTTATCTCTGCATGGACGCACGCCGTACGTTTCCTTTAATTCAATCAGACGCTCGTCATTTGAGCGATTTGTAATATAGATATGTTCTGGTTTTGTGATGCCGCTTTGCAAAATGCCGTTGATCATTGCTTCTGCCATTGACCCGGCGCCGACAAATCCTATCTTTTTCATTGATATCCTCCTTCTATCAGAACAACAAAAAACCTTTTCATCACGTAAAGGACGAAAAGGTTCGCGGTACCACCCTCATTAGCACAAATTGTGCTCAGCTCAAATCCCCGTAACGCGGGAAACGTTTAGGTTTTCCTAACCGCGACTTGAGGGCAGGTTCTACAAACAAGCGGGCCGCAACACCTTTCAGCCGGGGGTATCGCTCTCTTAGGCCATTGCCTTGTATACTATTCCTCGTCATAGCGTTCCAATGGTTCTCGTTTTAGTTTGTTGTTCATTATGCAATGGCGGATAAGCTAATGTCAATAGCTTTTTCAAAAAGGTTTGTTCTCATTCTGCAATAATGACACAAGACCGAGAAAAAGCTAAAATATGAATAATGAATGAAGACAAGGAGCGAAAGGATGACAACTGAAGATGTAATTGCGATCCGCGTCCCGACGCCGTTTGCTGTCGGCGATGTTATCGTTTACCTCGTAAAAGGTGATGCACTGACACTTATCGATGCCGGGCCGAATACAAAAGAGGCTGCCAGAGCCCTACAAGAGCAGCTTGCCGCTGTAAATGTGAAAATGTCAGATATCGAGCAGGTTGTACTGACTCACCATCATGCTGATCATGCAGGCTTGCTTGATGTCTTTTCAGATGAAATCGAAGTGATTGGGCATACATTCAACGAACCTTATATCAGCCGAAATCAAGCCTTTATGGATTGGCAAAAACGTTTTTTTCAAAAGCTGCTGCCTGAATTAGGCGTTCCATTTGATACGGGGAAGGCGGAAAAGCTGATTCGGTCAGCGTACGCATTTTCCTGTACGAGATCTCTGACAAAATCAATCAGAGAAGGTATGGGCATAGATGGGCTTGAGGGCTGGTCTGTGTTGGAGATGCCTGGACATGCTGAATCGCATATCGTTCTGTTCCATGAAAAAAGCGGAAGGATGCTTGGCGGCGATCTACTGCTGGCAAACAGCTCATCTAATCCGATTTTGGAAGCGCCGAAAGCGGGAGACGTCAGGTCAAAGCCTTTAGTGGATTATCAGCGGTCATTGCGAAGGCTGTCTCAACTTGATCCAACAATCGTATTTCCTGGTCACGGCGAGCCTATCACCAGTGTACAAGCGCTGATTGAGAAGCGTTTTGACAAGCAGAGGAACAGGACGGAGGATGTTCGTCGCATGCTGGATGAAAAGCCGATGACCGCTTTTCAGGTCTGTCAGCAGCTTTTTCCTGCTGTATATGAAAAAGAATTGTTTTTAACGATGTCAGAAACGGCAGGTCACCTTGATGTGTTGGAGGCTGAAGAAGCCATCACGTCATATTGGGAAGGAAATACCGCATACTTTAAAACAATGAAGAGGTGAAATGGGTGAAACATATAGCGGGAAAAAGGATTTGGATAACCGGCGCTTCAGGAGGGCTTGGTGAAAGAATCGCATACTTATGCGCGGCTGAAGGAGCCCATGTCCTTCTGTCGGCTAGACGCGAGGATCGTTTGATAGAAATCAAAAGGAAAATAACCGAGGAATGGAGCGGACAGTGTGAGCTTTTTCCTCTGGATGTCGGCCGCCTAGAGGATATCATCCGGGTCCGCGATCAGATCGGCTCGGTTGATGTACTGATTAACAATGCAGGCTTCGGTATATTTGAAACGGTTTTAGACTCTACATTGGATGACATGAAAGCGATGTTTGATGTGAATGTCTTCGGCCTGATCGCCTGTACAAAAGCGGTGCTTCCGCAAATGCTTGAGCAAAAAAAGGGCCATATCATCAATATCGCCTCTCAAGCGGGGAAAATCGCAACACCGAAGTCTAGCCTGTATTCCGCGACCAAACATGCCGTGTTAGGTTACTCAAACGCTTTGCGGATGGAGCTTTCGGGAACCGGCATTTATGTGACAACAGTCAACCCGGGACCGATTCAGACGGACTTTTTTTCCATTGCTGATAAAGGCGGGGACTACGCCAAAAATGTCGGCCGCTGGATGCTTGATCCTGATGACGTGGCAGCTCAAATTACAGCTGCAATTTTTACGAAAAAGCGGGAGATCAATCTTCCGCGTTTAATGAATGCCGGCACTAAGCTGTATCAGCTGTTTCCAGCTCTTGTAGAAAAGCTGGCAGGACGCGCGCTCATGAAAAAATAATGATAGAACTGCCTGTGGTGGAGTGGCTTGTTTCTCACGAGGCAGTTTTTGATAGTGGAAGGGAGAGATTGTTGAATGTTAGTTCATTCAGAAGTCCTTCATGCTCTGCTTAAAGATCCGTTTATTCAGAAACTGATTGATGCAGAGCCTGTATTCTGGGCAAATTCAGGCAAGAAAGAGGGGCCAATACCCCGTGCAGATGAGTGGGCAACCGAGATAGCGGAAGCGGAAAAAAGAATGCGGCGGTTTGCACCTTACATTGCCGAGGTGTTTCCTGAGACGAAAGGCGCTAAAGGAATCATCGAGTCTCCGCTTTTTGAGGTGCAGCATATGAAGGGAAAGCTGGAAGCGGCATATCAGCAGCCATTTCCGGGAAGATGGCTTTTAAAGTGCGACCATGAGCTTCCGATTTCAGGATCGATTAAAGCGAGGGGCGGGATTTATGAAGTGTTAAAGCATGCTGAAAATCTCGCGCTTCAAGAAGGAATGCTTCAGGAAACCGATGATTACCGCATCTTACAGGAAGAGCGGTTTACCGGGTTTTTCTCCCGCTATTCGATTGCTGTCGGTTCGACAGGAAATCTAGGTTTAAGCATCGGCATCATCGGCGCGGCACTCGGCTTTCGCGTGACAGTGCATATGTCCGCCGATGCTAAGCAGTGGAAAAAGGATCTCCTCCGCCAAAAGGGAGTCACTGTTATGGAGTACGAAACAGATTACAGCGAAGCGGTGAACGAAGGGAGACGACAGGCGGAACAAGATCCATTCTGTTATTTTATTGATGATGAACATTCTCGACAGCTGTTCTTAGGATATGCTGTTGCTGCAAGCCGATTAAAAACACAGCTTGACTGTATGAATATAAAGCCAAGTCTTGAGACGCCCTTGTTTGTGTATCTGCCGTGCGGAGTCGGCGGAGGACCGGGCGGTGTAGCATTTGGGCTGAAGCTTTTATACGGAGATCATGTTCATGTGTTTTTCGCAGAACCAACTCATTCACCTTGTATGCTGTTAGGGCTTTATTCAGGACTTCACGAGAAAATCTCCGTCCAGGATATCGGCCTGGATAATCAGACTGCTGCTGACGGACTTGCCGTAGGGAGGCCGTCAGGATTTGTCGGCAAGCTGATTGAACCGCTTCTGAGCGGCTGTTATACGGTAGAGGACAATACGCTTTATACTTTGCTTCATATGCTGGCTGTATCTGAAGATAAATATTTAGAGCCCTCTGCTCTTGCCGGCATGTTCGGGCCGGTTCAGCTTTTTTCGACAGAAGAGGGAAGGCGCTATGCTCAGAAATATAAGATGGAACATGCCGTACATGTCGTCTGGGGAACGGGAGGAAGCATGGTTCCAAAAGATGAAATGGCTGCGTATAACCGAATTGGTGCTGATTTGCTAAAAAAACGAAATGAAAAATAAGCAGACAGTGAAAAGGTTTTCCGTTACAATCTTTGTAAGGGTTTTAACCTACAGAGAGTCAGGTGTAAACAGTGAAAAATAAAGAACTTAACCTACATACTTTATATACACAGCACAATCGGGAGTCTTGGTCTGGTTTTGGGGGGCATTTGTCGATTGCTGTATCTGAAGAAGAGGCAAAAGCTGTGGAAGGATTGAATGATTATCTATCTGTTGAAGAAGTGGAAACGATCTATATTCCGCTTGTTCGCTTGCTTCATTTGCATGTCAAGTCTGCGGCTGAACGCAATAAGCATGTCAATGTTTTTTTGAAGCACCCACATTCAGCCAAAATTCCGTTTATTATCGGCATTGCCGGCAGTGTCGCAGTCGGAAAAAGCACGACGGCGCGGATCTTGCAGAAGCTGCTTTCGCGTTTGCCTGACCGTCCAAAAGTGAGCCTTATCACGACAGATGGTTTTTTATTTCCTACTGCCGAGCTGAAAAAGAAAAATATGATGTCTAGAAAAGGGTTTCCTGAAAGCTATGATGTAAAGGCGCTGCTTGAGTTTTTGAATGACTTAAAATCAGGAAAGGACAGCGTAAAGGCCCCGGTGTATTCCCATCTAACCTATGACCGCGAGGAAGGTGTGTTCGAGGTTGTAGAACAGGCGGATATTGTGATTATTGAAGGCATTAATGTTCTTCAGTCGCCCACCTTGGAGGATGACCGGGAAAACCCGCGTATTTTTGTTTCCGATTTCTTTGATTTTTCGATTTATGTGGATGCGGAGGAAAGCCGGATTTTCACTTGGTATTTAGAGCGTTTTCGCCTTCTTCGGGAAACTGCTTTTCAAAATCCTGATTCATATTTTCATAAATTTAAAGACTTGTCCGATCAGGAGGCTGACGAGATGGCAGCCTCGATTTGGGAGAGTGTCAACCGGCCGAATTTATATGAAAATATTTTGCCGACTAAATTCAGGTCAGATCTCATTTTGCGTAAGGGAGACGGGCATAAGGTCGAGGAAGTGCTGGTAAGGAGGGTATGAAATTGTGCATCATATTGAACTGTATGTCTCTGATTTGGAGGCGTCTAGGCGGTTTTGGGGCTGGTTCTTAAAAGAACTTGGCTATAAAGAGTATCAAAAATGGAGCTCAGGCATCAGCTGGAAGAAAGATCGTTTTTACCTAGTGATTGTGCAGGCGAAAGAGCCATTTCTAGAGCCGGAATACCATAGATGCCGAGTCGGTCTGAACCATCTCGCATTTCATGCTGAATCCAAGCTTCAAGTCGATCAGATGACTGAAAAATTGACGGCAAAAGGCTATCGTGTGTTGTACCGAGACAGGCATCCTTTTGCCGGAGGAGACGGGCATTATGCAGTCTTTTGTGAGGATCCAGACCGGATTAAGGTAGAGCTCGTTGCCCCAAGCTGTTAATCGTGATCTTCGGACAGGCTGTTCAGCTTTTTCTCAATGCGATCCAGCTGCGCTTTTCGGTTTTTCGCATACTTGAAGCCTGTAACAGCCGCAAAGACGACAGCGGCAAATATAATAAATACAAACAGCTGAAACATCACATCACCTATATTCATGTTCTTCACCTCATGTTTGCGGGAGAGATTCATTCTCTTCCGTTTTTTATTTAAAGCGGCTTTTCCAGACGGGAACGGTGTTTGTGGTCTCCATTTTCATTTGCCGATAGGCGAACGCTAAAAATGGCAGGCCGAGCAGGGTAATGCCGCTCAGGACAGAAAAAATATAAATCGGCCGGCCAGCGCCAAACAGGTCTATACATATCCCCCCGACCCAAGGGCCGATGACGTTTCCGAGCTGTGAAAAACCGATTGCCCCGAAATAAGTGCCTTTTAATCCTGGTTTTGCAATCTGGTCTACATACAAATCCATCAGAGAGAATAAAAGCACTTCGCCGATTGTAAATGTGATGACAATCATCACAATTGATGGAACACCGTGTGATACGGTGAAAATGGCCATGCTGATGCTAACCATCACATTACCGAGCATAAGAGAACAAAGCGGCGAAAACCGCTTTGCAAAATGGACAATGGGAAATTGCGTCGCCAACACAACGATTGCGTTTAATGTCAGCATCAGCCCATACAGCTTCGTTCCATTGCCGATCAAGGGGTTCTGCGCCATATACTGAGGGAATGTGGAACTGAATTGTGAGTAGCCGAAGGTGCATAGCGTAATGCCGACCAAAGCAATGGTAAAAAGATAATCCTTTTGCGTGACCATAAACGCTTCCCGCACGCTCATATTTCGGGACTGGGCTGGTGCTGATAAGGATGGATGTTTTTTAAATTGGAGGGCAAGCACAATTCCGTATAGTCCGTAAATGACTGCAGGCACCAAAAAGGGCGTAGTCGATTGCGATGAGCCGAAATATAGGCCAAGCACAGGTCCGAAGACAACGCCGATATTAATAGCCGCATAGCGTAAATTAAAAACTAGCAGTCTCGTTTTTTCTTCTGTCATATCAGACAGCAAGGCCTTTGAAGCGGGCTCAAACAGTGATTTGCAAAGACCGTTTAATGCGTTTACTACAAAAAACACCCAGAGATTAGATGCTGCCGCAAAGCCTGCAAATACCAGCATCCATCCGAAAATCGATACAAGCATCATGTTTTTTCTGCCGAATTTATCTGAGATATATCCGCCGTAAAAGCTTGCGAGGATGCCGACTGATGAGCTCGCGGCGATGATCAGCCCTGCATAGGAAGCTGATGCGCCTTGGACGGCTGTCAAATAAATCGCTAAAAAAGGAATGCTCATCGATGTTGCCATTCTGCCGAAAATGGTTCCGATTATAATTGTCCAGCTGATCGGGTGGATATCTTTCCATTTCTTCATGAATTATATTCTCTCCTGTATGTATGATCTTTCTCTATCATATATGAAAAAATTTCCTTCTCCAATAGATCGTTCAAAATATTTCGTTATTGACATGTAGTATGCCTGATTGTATGGATGGCAATATACTATGCGTTGAGGATGCGTGTGGCGGGGGGTTGACATCTTGAAATTGAAGAAGGAAAATGACGGGATGTCCGATGAAAAGAAAAGCGATTGGTCAGTGAGAGTGTGTTAGTTTAAGCCGCCAGAACGTGGATCATATCGGCAGTGAAACCGGATATGAGATCAAGATGTACGCTGAAAACCGGCATGGGCCGCATGACAGAACAAGAGAGCACATCTCTTCGAAAAAGTGTATACGCGTGATCATGGACAGCTTATTCCGTTTTGCGCGAGTTCTGAGGGGGAATTTTACGCCAGGCCATATGAATCTATGGAGCGTGAGAAAATCCTGCTTTTTCTGTAAGCCTGAGACTGTTTATTTGTTTCAGGCGGTGTTTTCAAAGGGAAGCCGCATCAGCGGCTGAAAGAACTGACAGTCATGCGTTTAAGAGAACAGGCCTTGGTTTGTGACATAGTCATAAATGATATCTTCTATATGCGCATGCAAATCCTCATCTGGTTCTTCATTCCGTCTCTCTTGTAGAGCCGCTTTCAGGCTTTGTTTTTCATACGGGCTTAACGGATCTATAGCAACGTTTCTGCCGTATTGCCGCAATGCCTGTTCCATCATTTTTTCGACAAATTTCTCCATCATGACTCTCCTATCCTTATGCTTCGCTTTTATTCTACTAAATGTTTTTCTTCTCTCAAACCCTTGGATCATATTTTCTGTCAGACAAGAATCATTTACCAGTATAAAACGAACATACTTTCGCATATAATGAAAAACGAACATAAGTTCTTTTTAGAGGTGTGTATGATGAAAGAAAAAGTGATTTTTCTCGTTGACATGCAATCGTTTTATGCATCTGTAGAGAAAGCGGAAAATCCATATTTGAAAAATAAGCCCGTCATTGTTTCGGGTGACCCTGAAAAAAGGGGCGGAGTCGTACTGGCTGCCTGCCCGCTGGCGAAACAAAAGGGTGTGGTGAATGCTTCACGGCTGTGGGAGGCGCAGGAAAAGTGTCCTGAGGCTGTTGTGCTCCGGCCGCGTATGCAGCGGTATATTGATGTATCACTGCAAATTACGGCCATTCTCGAGGAGTATACAGACCTTGTGGAGCCTTATTCTATCGATGAACAGTTCATGGACATTACAGGCAGCCAGAAGCTGTTTGGGACGCCGATGGAGATCGCGAAAAGCATTCAGGGCAGAATCATGCGGGAGATCGGCGTTTATGCACGGGTCGGAATCGGCCCTAACAAAGCGCTGGCCAAAATTGCGTGTGACAATTTTGCCAAAAAGAATACGAACGGCATTTTTACCTTAACGAAAGAAAATATGAAAACCGAAATGTGGCCGCTCCCGGTGGGCAGCATGTTTGGCGTGGGGAGCCGCATGAAGCATCATTTAAATCGAATGGGCATCAGCACGATCGGCGGGCTCGCGGCTTTTCCGCTCGATCTTTTAAAAAAGAAATGGGGCATTAACGGCCACGTGCTGTGGATGACGGCAAACGGAATCGACTATTCCCCTGTGTCAACTTCGTCTCTGGACGGGCAAAAGGCGATAGGCCATGGAATGACTCTCCCGAGAGACTACGAACACTTTGACAAAGAAATCAAGGTCGTATTGCTTGAGCTGAGTGAAGAAGTGTGCAGGCGAAGCCGAAACGCCGGGGTCATGGGGCAGACGGTGTCAGTGAGCTGCCGGGGTGCTGATTTTGATTGGCCGACGGGCTTCAACCGGCAAGTGAAGCTGGCAGAGCCGACTAATTCTACGCAGGATGTATATGAGGCTGTACGCCGGCTGTTTCTTACATTTTGGGACGGGAAACCTGTCCGCCGTCTCGGTGTCAATCTGTCTCAGCTCTCATCTGATGACATATGGCAGCTCAATTTATTTCAGGATTATGCAAAGAAAATGAGCCTAGGCTATGTGATGGACGGCATTAAAAATCGATTCGGCGACACAGCAATCATCAGGGCGGCGTCACTGACAGCGGCAGGCCAGGCATTTGAACGTGCGGCTAAAATAGGGGGGCATTATAAATGAACGATCATTTAAAAAGGGGCAACCTGCTGTGGGAAGGGAGCAGGATGTTTCTGCCGGAACATAAGCAAAGCCTGCTGGAGAGAAAGCGGCTTAAACAGAAGCTGCAAAAGCCGATCCTTGACCCCGATAAGCTGGAAGAGATGAATCAAACGCTTTGCGCCGCGATGGAGTTCGCTCAGGATATCACTGTCAGCTGCTTTCAGGACGGTGAGATTGTCCGCTGCACCGGGAAGATCTGCCGGTATGAAGAGTTTGAAAAAGCAGTATGGATAAAAGGAGACGAGGATCAGCTTTATAAGCTGAGACTTGATCAAGTGCTTGATATTGTGCTGTAAAGTCTCTCCTCCTGCTTGGGGGAGAAATAGGCTAAAATGATGAAACATTGTTCCCTCGGCAGTCTGGAAACGTATGATAAAGGAAAGAAGGCATTTACAATTCCAGCCAGGCAAAATATAATTTTTATATTGTGAGAAAAAGAGCTGACATTCGTTTTGCCAGACGGAGGGAGATCAAATCGTAATGGATATTCGAACAATCACGTCTTCAGATTATGAAATGGTAACGTCTGTACTGAATGAATGGTGGGGCGGCAGACAGCTGAAAGAAAAATTGCCGAGACTATTTTTTGAGCATTTTCAGGACACAAGCTTTATTACATCCGAACATAACAGCATGACGGGATTTTTAATCGGATTTCAATCGCAATCGGATTCTGAAACGGCGTACATTCATTTTTCCGGTGTGCATCCAGATTTCAGAAAAATGCAAATTGGGAAACAATTGTATGATGTATTTATCGAAACAGTAAAACAAAGAGGCTGCACCCGGGTAAAGTGCGTCACTTCACCTGTGAATAAGGTATCAATCGCATATCACACAAAATTGGGGTTTGATATTGAAAAGGGCACCAAGACGGTAAATGGCATCTCAGTGTTTGCAAACTATGATGGCCCAGGCCAAGACAGGGTACTGTTTGTCAAAAACATATGAGGGGGAAATATGATGAATTTTTTATCAAAAACACCTGAGCCTCCTTACTATGCAGTCATTTTTTCTTCTGTCAAAAGCGAAAATGACACAGGATATGGAGAAACAGCGGAGCGGATGGTATCGCTTGCGGCGGATCAGCCTGGATTTTTAGGCGTGGAAAGCGTACGTGAAGCGGATGGAAGGGGCATCACAGTTTCCTATTGGGACAGTATGGACGCAATTAACCATTGGAGGCATCACACTGAACATCAAGCAGCAAAAGAAAAAGGAAAAAGCCTTTGGTACGAGTCGTATGCAGTCCGCGTCGCAAAAGTCGACAGACAGCGGCTGTTTCAGGAGAACACGAATGATTGAATTTCTCCAGCATAAGGAAGCCGCTATAGCGCGTGAGATTTTAGCCGTACAGATCCCCGCCTACATAAAGGAAACAGAGATTATCGGTTTTGACGGTATTCCCGCTTTACAAGAGAAGGTGAAGGATATTCAAGCATCCCATGAACGGTTTGCGGGATATCGGGAAAACGGCAAGCTGATCGGTGTCATTTCATATGAGAAAAACATGCATCATCTCACCATTTGCAGGCTTGTTGTACATCCTGACGGTTTCAGAAAAGGAATTGGACGAGCGCTTCTGCAATTTGTCATTGATCATAATGAAGACGCTGAGAAAATCGAAGTAGTCACAGCCGAGAACAATATCCCGGCCGTGTCACTCTATACACAGGCCGGATTCCAAAAGGCAGAAACCGTCAAAGCAGCGCAGGGTCTATTGCTGTCGGTCTTTCATTTGTATCCGAAAAGAAAAGTTGAGGTCATTCTCTACAACGAAAAATGGGCAGAATGTTTCGATGAAGAAAAAGAACGGCTGAAGCTGGTGTTCGGGTCGGAGATTATCGCTGTTCATCACATCGGAAGCACATCAATACCGAACATGGCAGCGAAGCCAATCATTGATATGTTAATTGAAGTCAGAAGCATTGAAGCCGTGAGCCAATTTGATGAACAAATGAAGGCTAACGGCTATATACCAAAAGGTGAGAACGGCATAGCGGGCAGGCGTTATTTCCAAAAGGGCGGAAATAAACGCACTCATCATGTCCATATGTACGAACAGGGAAACCCTGCTATTGAAAGGCATCTGTTATTCAGAGATTATCTCAGAGCTCATCCAAACATAGCGAAGGAATACGCCGTTCTCAAAAAACGGCTGGCGGCCCAGCATCCTGACAGCATCAATCAGTACATACAAGGGAAAGATGAGTGGATCAAGACTGCAGAAGAAAATGCGAAGCGGTGGAAAAAAGGCAGAAACAATGCGAATGGCAGTGTTGTATGCTACAATAGCGAAAATGATGAAAACGGGGGTTTCACCTTATGAACATACATGTGACAGATGCAGCAAAACAGGCACTGCAGCAGGCGTTTGACGCCAACCCGGGGAAAAAAGCCCAGCTTCGTTACGATGCAGAAGGATGCGGCTGCGCGGTAAGCGGTGTCCCGACAATCTGGCTGGCAGAAGAATTAACGGGACAGTGCGAGCAGCTGGAAACGAACGGCGTTCCGCTGTATATCCAATCGTCACAAAAAGTGTTTTTTGACGATCAAATGACGATCGATTACAATGAAAAAGCCAAAACATTGGCGCTGAAAAGCCCGGCTGAAATGCTCAGCCCCAGAATGAGCATATTAGTAAAGTAGGAGACGCGAAACGTGGAACAAAAGCTGAAGGCAATGAAGAACACAGCACAAAATAAAACGTGGGTATCCTTCCTGAATCAAAACCATCCCTATACCTTGCTTCACTGGTCAATTGGAGGAGCAGAGTCCATCAAGAAAGATGTCTGGCTATTGCAGGATGAAATGACCTTCGAGACGCAGGAGTTTACAACGATAGATCTTGCGATTGAATGGATCAGAGAAAATATGGATGGCATTACCGACGTTCTGTAACATAAAAAAGCGAAAGAGCCGAAGAGGCCTTTCGCTTTTTTATTCTGTTGAATCATTCATGTTGTCTAAAAACTCCTGCACTGTTTTTCGGTACGTATCCCGATTTTTGGTATATGACATGGCGTGTTCACCGTTCTCGGCAATGTACAGCGCTTTCGGCCCGCGTTTCTTTTCATAAAGCCGCTCGGTTGAAGAAACAGGAATGTAGTCATCATCCTTACTGTGAATAAAGAGGACCGGCTTTTCGATTTTATCAATGACAGCAAGCGGAGATACTTCACGTGCGCGATAGCCGCCTCTCAGCTTCAAAAAGAAGTCGGCGATAGGAAGCAGGGGCCAAGACGGGAGCCTGTATTCCGCTCTCAGCCGGTAGGCAAGCTGTTCATCAAAACATGCGAACGGACAATCGGCAATATAAAAATCAGCGCCATCGCTGCAGTGTGCACCAGCATAAAGCAGGGCGGTCACAGCTCCCATCGACTCACCGTGAATTCCGATCAATCCGCGATGATTTGTTTTGTTTTTGAGCCAGCTGACAACCTTATTGAGATCATCCTTTTCGTAAAACCCGTAGCTGGTCGTCTTTCCGCCGCTTTGGCCATGCCGGCGATGGTCATAAATGAGCACATTCCAGCCGAGACCAAGAAATAAATGCATATACTTAAGAGAATTCAGCACATTCATGGTTACCCCGTGGCAGATGATGATGGTATTTGGTGTGTCATGCGGTGCGACATGGTATCCTTTTATGTCGTACCCGTAAGCGGATGGTATCACAAAAGCGGTTTTCTCCATTTGTTCAAATGATTCAAACACATCATGTCCGTCGTCTGTCTCTCTTTTGATAATGTCTTCATCCGTTTTTTTCTTGATGTATAGAATCATATTCGAAAAAACAATTCCGATTGCGATGACAGCTGTTACGAGAGCGCCAATGGCCAAAAAGATTTTCTTCAACAAGTCACAGCACCTTTCAACTAAATATAGGTAATTCGTGTTTAAAATCATTATACCTAAACACTGCTTCGCTGAGAAAGTAATCAGAAGAGAGTATGCTTGTTCAGTGTATATGCTCCGTGATAAACTGTCTTCAAAACAAAACAAGGGGGAAGTCTGAATGAAAAAACAAAAATCCGCTGACAAACACCAGCTAAAAGACGGCCTTCAATCCGATATCAAAGCAAAGCTTATGGAGATGAAGAGCCAATTGAAGGAAGAGGATGAAAAGAGGCAGGAAAGAGAAAAAGCAGAACAGATCAGAAAGAAAAAAGAGATCGAAAAAAATAAGAGCTTTGAAGAACTCCTAAATGAAAGCCAAATGGATTGGCATCAATATAAATAAACCAGCACCTGCCTGTACGGGTGCTGGTTTTTCTGCTATGAGCGATGAGCTTTGTAAATGTCTTGTTTCGCATGAGATTGGAGCGCTTTGATTTCCTCTTCGGTTAAACGCCGTGCATTTGCTGCCTGAATATTTTCCCGTAACTGCTCAATCTTACTGGCGCCTGTAATCACTGAAGCGACAGCCGGCTGTGCTAGCAGATACTGCAGCGACTTTTCTGTCATGGAAAGATCGGGAGCCACTTCCTCCATTGCCTTGCGGGCGTTTGTCAGTTCCTCGAATGAATAGGACAAGTACCCGTTTTGTTTCATGCTGTCTGAAGCTTGATCAAGCGGTTTTTCAGTTAAGAGCCCTTTGGCAACAGGACCTCTGGCGACTACGCTGATTTGATGTTCCTCTAAAAGCGGGAGCCATTCCTCAGGGCGTCTGTCAAACAGGCTGAATTGCATCATAATGCTGACGATGTTTGATTTTTTTACATATTCTTTAATCACATTCGGGCGGATGGAAGAAATGCCGTAGTAGCGGATGACACCTTCTTGTTTTAATTCCTCAAACGCTTCGATCGTTTCATCAATGTTGTCCTCTATCGTGCCGCCGTGAAGCTGATAAAGGTCGATATAATCTGTTTTCAGACGTGTAAGGCTCTTTTTTACTGCCTCTTTTATGTAAGCTTTTGAAGGGTCCCAATACCAGCCCTCGCTTCCGTCATCCCAACGGTTTCCCGCTTTTGTTGCCAGTATAATATCCTGGCGTCTGTTTTGGATCGCATCACCGACAATTTCTTCATTGCGGCCTCGGTCATACAAATCCGCTGTGTCCAAATAGTTGATGCCAAGCTCGATCGCTTCATCCAGAATGGACAATGCTTTGTTTTTTTCAGTTCCAAGAGACATACAGCCGAGTCCGACTTCACTAATGTCTAAATCAGATGTACCCAATTTGCGCTTTTTCATGTGCACACTCCTTTTTTAGGCTTTGTATTGACCGTAATATAAAGGAGCTAAAGTTTCAACTTTTATGGCTTTGAGATCCAATCTTTCACATATTGAAATGTGCGTCCATACTCTTTTAACTTCGCCCGAATTTCCCATGCTTTTCCGACTAAGACAACACCTTTTGGCATGCGGTGCACTTTCACGAAGAAGCCCCCTTTTGCTCTAGTATGATAAAATGTATGGGGCATCATATAGAGACAGAACGGGAGATGAAGAAATGAAATCATTAGAAGAAAAAACAATTGCCAAAGAACAGATCTTTTCGGGTAAAGTCATTGATCTTTATGTCGAGGATGTAGAGCTGCCAAACGGCAAAGCAAGTAAACGTGAAATTGTGAAACACCCTGGAGCTGTAGCGGTACTAGCCGTCACAGATGAAGGGAAAATCATCATGGTCAAACAATTCCGTAAGCCGCTTGAGCGGACGATCGTTGAAATTCCGGCCGGTAAGCTTGAAAAAGGTGAGGAGCCGGAGTATACGGCACTTCGGGAACTTGAAGAGGAAACCGGTTATACAGCAAAAAAACTGACAAAAATAACTGCGTTTTATACATCACCCGGATTTGCAGATGAGATCGTTCACGTTTTTCTTGCTGAGGAGCTTTCTGTGCTTGAAGAAAAACGGGAGCTTGATGAGGACGAGTTTGTTGAAGTGATGGAGGTGACGCTTGAAGATGCGCTAAAGCTGGTTGAATCGCGTGAAGTATATGATGCTAAAACTGCCTACGCGATTCAGTATCTTCAACTGAAAGAAGCGCTCCAAGCACAAAAATGAAAAAGATTTACGCGGATTTGCACATTCATATCGGCCGGACCTTTACAGGAAGGGCTGTCAAAATAACAGGCGCCAAAACATTAACGCTGGACAGAATTTTGGTTGAAGCCAGTGAACATAAAGGAATTGAACTCCTCGGCATTATCGACTGTCATTCTCCGGAAGTCATTCTAGAGCTTGAGGAAGGCATTTCATCTGGAAAATATCGCGAGCTTGACGGGGGAGGAATCCGTTATCGCAGCACGACTCTTTTATTGGGGAGCGAACTGGAGATTTATGATGAAGCCTGTAGCGGACCGATCCATGTGCTCGTATTTATGCCGACGCTGGCTGATATGAAACAGTTTTCAAACTGGCTGTCAGCCCGGCTGAAAAATATTCATTTAAGCTCGCAGCGGATTTATGAAACGGGCTTAAACCTGCAAAAAAAAGTGCAGGATATGGGCGGCTTGTTTATCCCCGCCCATATCTTTACGCCGCATAAAAGCTTATATGGAAAAGGGGTTAAATCAAGCTTAACTGAGGTTTTTGATCCATCTATGATAGACGCGGTGGAGCTTGGATTAAGCTGTGATACAGACATGGCATCACAGGTATCTGAATTGAATCCGTATCCTTTTTTAACAAATTCTGATGCGCATTCGTTGGGGAAAATCGGCAGAGAATATAATGAACTATATGTGCAGTCAGCTGATTTTACTGAATTTGCTCTTGCATTAAAGGGACAAGATGACAGGAAAATTATCGCAAATTATGGCTTGGACCCGTTATTGGGGAAATATTATCAGACGGCTTGCGAAGCGTGCGGAGAGCCTGCTGTAAGCGGGGAAACAGCGTGCGCGAATTGCGGAAATGCCAGATTTACCAAGGGAGTCAGCGAAAGATTGCGTGAATTGAGTGATCAGCTTGAAGTTCGCGTCCCGCGTCCGCGATATGTACATCAGATCCCGTTGCAATTTGTTCCGGGTGTAGGCCCGAAAACGCTGGACAAACTAAAAAAAGCCTTCGGAACAGAAATGGCTGTTCTTCATGAGGCTGCAGAAGAAGATTTGGCTCGCGTTGTCCCGCCGAAAACCGCGGCGCTTATCGTAAAAGCGAGATCCGGAAAACTGGAATTGAAAGCCGGAGGAGGAGGAACCTACGGTAAAATTAAACCGTGAGCTAAAGATTAACTCAGTTCCTCCTGTACTTTTCTTTTTGTGCGTATAAAGGTAATCAGCTGGATGATTTCATCTTCACTCAGCGGCTGGCCATCAACAGAAATGGTAAAGTCAAGGCTGCTCCACGTGGCCAATTCTATGGCCTGAGGAGCAGTCTGCTTTTGTTTCTCGCGGCCTAAAAGTTCATCGCAGGTTGTGTCAAAGAGGTCAGCCAGCATGGCAAGCGCTTCAAGTGAAGGCCGTCGGTAGCCTGACTCGTAGCCGGCATATGTGCTTTTTGCGATACCGAGAAGGTCAGCTGTATATTGAAGCGACCAATTTTTCTTTTTTCTCAATTCAGTTAAACGATCTAGATTCATGAACTTCCGCTCCTTTTTCACCTTGAGCTGATTATATCATATAGGTATTAGGAAGTGTACGCGAATTGAATAATAATGTCTTGCGTATTTTATTTTCCGTGTCTATAATTGCATTAAAAGTATGCGAAAAGCGAATACCTTCTCGCAACCCATCTTTAGATACAGTGAAGAGGTGCATGGTATGAAAAAATTATTGATGTTGACAACTGGGGGAACGATTGCTTCAGTTGAAGGGGAAAATGGGCTGGCTCCCGGAGTCAAGGCTGATGAATTATTAAGTTACGTATCAAAACTTGATAACGATTACACAATGGAAACTCAGTCGCTTATGAATATAGACAGCACCAATATGCAGCCTGAATACTGGGTGGAAATAGCGGAAGCCGTTAAGGAAAATTATGATGCCTATGACGGGTTTGTTATTACTCACGGTACAGATACAATGGCCTATACATCTGCAGCACTATCGTATATGCTGCAGCATGCCAAAAAGCCGATTGTCATCACCGGCTCGCAGATTCCGATCACGTTCCAAAAAACCGATGCCAAAAAAAATATTACTGATGCCATTCGATTTGCCTGTGAAGGCGTGGGCGGCGTTTATGTTGTATTTGACGGCAGAGTCATTCAGGGAACGCGTGCGATCAAATTAAGAACGAAAAGCTACGACGCATTTGAAAGCATCAATTACCCATATATCGCTTTTATCAATGAAGACGGGATCGAATACAACAAACAAGTAACGGAACCTGAGAACGACACCTTCACAGTTGACACTTCACTATGCACAGATGTATGTCTGCTGAAGCTGCATCCAGGCTTAAAGCCTGAAATGTTTGATGCCCTGAAAAGCATGTACAAAGGAATTGTCATTGAGAGTTATGGCAGCGGAGGGGTGCCGTTTGAAGGCAGGGACATTTTGTCAAAAGTGAATGAGCTGATCGAAAGCGGCATTGTCGTCGTCATTACGACTCAATGTCTTGAAGAAGGCGAAGACATGAGCATTTACGAGGTTGGCCGCAGAGTCAACCAAGACTTAATTATCCGATCAAGAAATATGAACACAGAAGCAATTGTGCCAAAATTGATGTGGGCGCTAGGTCAGTCTTCGGATCTTCCTGTCGTCAAGAGAATTATGGAAACGCCGATAGCTGATGACGTTGTCCTGTAAAATGTAAAAACGATAACCAGCAAAGAGAAAGAAGGTTAAAGATTATGTTAAACGGCCAAAAAGAATATCGCGTGGAAAAAGACTTCCTTGGGGAAAAACAAATTGAGGCAGATGTTTATTACGGAATTCAGACGCTCCGTGCTTCTGAAAATTTCCCGATCACAGGATACAAAATCCATGAGGAAATGATTAACGCACTGGCGATTGTGAAAAAAGCTGCGGCTCTTGCCAACATGGACGTGAAACGGCTGTATGAAGGAATTGGCCAAGCTATCGTACAAGCCGCTGACGAGATTCTGGAAGGCAAGTGGCACGATCAGTTTATCGTCGATCCGATTCAGGGCGGTGCCGGAACTTCTATGAACATGAACGCGAATGAGGTTATCGGAAACCGGGCGCTTGAAATCATGGGACATAAAAAGGGAGATTATATCCATTTAAGTCCAAACACACATGTGAACATGTCACAGTCTACGAACGATGTGTTCCCGACTGCTATTCATATTTCCACATTGAAGCTCTTAGAAAAACTGCTGAAAACAATGGAAGATATGCATAGTGTGTTTAAGCAAAAAGCACAGGAGTTTGACTCTGTTATTAAAATGGGCCGGACACACCTTCAAGATGCGGTTCCGATCCGTCTTGGCCAGGAATTCGAAGCTTACAGCCGTGTTCTCGAGCGTGATATCAAACGAATCAAGCAATCGCGCCAGCACCTATATGAAGTCAACATGGGCGCAACTGCTGTTGGTACAGGGCTGAACGCTGATCCTGAATATATCAAACAGGTAGTAAAGCACCTTGCTGATATTAGCGGGCTTCCTCTTGTCGGCGCTGACCATCTTGTTGATGCGACACAAAATACAGATGCCTATACAGAGGTATCAGCTTCATTAAAAGTCTGCATGATGAACATGTCGAAGATCGCAAACGACCTGCGCTTAATGGCGTCGGGACCGCGCGCCGGACTTGCGGAAATTTCTCTGCCTGCACGTCAGCCGGGTTCATCTATTATGCCGGGGAAAGTCAATCCGGTTATGGCGGAGCTGATCAACCAAATTGCGTTCCAGGTTATCGGAAACGACAATACAATCTGCCTTGCTTCAGAAGCCGGCCAGCTTGAGTTGAACGTCATGGAGCCCGTGCTTGTCTTTAATTTGCTTCAATCCATCAGCATCATGAACAACGGCTTCCGTTCGTTCACTGACAACTGCTTAAAGGGCATTGAAGCCAACGAAAAGCGGTTGAAGCAATACGTAGAAAAAAGCGCAGGCGTGATCACAGCTGTCAATCCGCATCTTGGATATGAAGCGGCTGCCAGAATTGCCCGGGAAGCGATTATGACAGGCCAATCAGTCCGTGACCTTTGCCTGCAGCATGATGTGCTGACTGAAGAAGAATTGGATATTATTTTAAACCCATATGAGATGACCAAACCAGGTATCGCAGGGAAAGAACTATTAGAAAAATAAAATTTGTATAAAATACAGCTTATTCATCTCTGAATAGTCGGATGAATAAGCTGTTTACAACATAGGGATGAGGAAGTATAGTATACGTGTTGCACTATATATTGAAAGCGTTTTAGCTTTTACATGAAGGGGGACTTCTTTTGAAGGATGTAAGATTGCCAACACTATTTGAAATTATTATTGTACTAGGAGTATTTTTAGCACTTGTTCTATCGTTTACAGTCTTTCTCGACTTGCCGATACAGCTGGCGCTTTTTGTTTCATGGTTTATTGCAATGCTTTTAGGTATAAGACTCGGTTATTCTTATAAAGATTTACAAAATGCGATTGTACATGGGATATCAAATGGCCTTGAAGCCGTACTGATTCTCGTTTCAGTTGGGGCGCTCATCGGAACATGGATTGCCGGAGGCGTTGTGCCGACTTTGATTTATTACGGACTGGAATTTATTCACCCAAGTATCTTTTTACTGGCAACGTTAATTATTTGTTCCATTATGTCTGTGGCAACAGGAACGTCATGGGGAACAGTCGGAACTGCCGGCATTGCCATGATCGCAATTGGAGAGGGTTTAGGCATTCCGCTTCCTCTAGTAGCGGGAGCTATTCTTTCAGGTGCTTATTTCGGGGACAAGCTGTCTCCGCTGTCTGACAGTACAGTTCTAGCTTCTTCACTATCAAAAGTTGATGTATTGGCTCACGTGAGAGCAATGCTTTATTTATCAATACCTGCTTATGTCATTACAGCTATACTCTTTACAGTTGTTGGATTTATGTACGGCGGGAAAAATATTGATCTTGATAAAGTTGAATTCTTAAAATCATCTTTGCAAAACACGTTTGACATTCATATTTGGATGCTGATCCCGGCAGTTGTCGTCATAGTCTTATTGGCGATGAAAAAGCCATCTATGCCGGTTATCGTAATTGGCGCTTTACTCGGTGCAATCTGGGCTGTCGTTTTCCAAGGGATGGATATTGCCCATGCGATTGCAACTGCGTACAACGGTTTCTCTATTAAAACTGATGTTGAATTTTTGAACGGCTTGTTAAACCGCGGTGGAATTGTCGGTATGCTTGATTCTCTCGTCGTCATCATCTTTGGCCTTGGTTTTGGCGGTCTGCTTGAGAAACTCGGCGTGTTAAAAGTCATTGTTTCAACGTTTGAAAAGAAATTAACTTCAGCCGGCAATGTCACATTGTCTACACTGATCGTAGCGTTTTTAGCGAACATCTTCGGCTGTGCGATGTATGTATCTCTTATTTTGACTCCGAAAATTATGGAAGACAGCTATGATCGCTTGCATCTGGACAGAAGAGTGTTATCACGTAACTCAGAGGTCGGGGGAACATTGACTTCGGGGATGGTACCTTGGTCTGATAATGGGATTTACATGGCTGGTATTTTAGGTGTTTCTACCTTCTCTTATCTGCCGTTTATGTGGCTCAGTTTTGTAGCAATAGGTCTTGCAATTATCTATGGTTATACAGGAAAATTTATATGGTATACGAAAAACAATACAGTTAAAGCCGAAAAACTAGGCTAATAGGGGAGGATCACTGAATGATAGCGAAACACATGATTCGGACACTGATGATCGAAACGCCTTCGGTTCCCGGAAATCTTGGAAGGGTGGCTACGGCAATCGGCCTTCTGGGCGGAGATATTGGTGAAGTGGAGACGGTAAAGGTCGGACCCAATTACACAATGCGGAATATTACCGTTCAAGTGGAGAATGAAGAACAGCTTCAGGAAGTGATCGCGGCTGTACAGGCCCTCGGAGAAGGGATCAGGCTTCACACCGTATCTGATGAAGTCCTGTCCGCACATGAAGGCGGAAAAATCCAAATGAAAAGCAAAATGCCGATCCGTTCACTGGCAGAGCTGGGACGTGTCTACACACCAGGTGTTGCGGACGTGTGCCGACTGATCGAAAAAGAACCTGAAAAAGCTTCTATTTATACAACGATCAGCAATTCTGTTGCAATTGTAACGGATGGAACTGCAATTTTAGGCCTTGGGAATATCGGCTCTGTGGCTGGCATGCCTGTCATGGAAGGAAAGGCTGCTTTATTTGATCAGCTGGCGGGTATTAGCGGCATTCCGATACTGCTTGATACGAGTGATCCTGAAGAAATCATCAAAACAGTAAAACATATTTCTCCGGGCTTTAGCGGCATCCTTCTTGAGGATATCGGTTCGCCGCATTGTTTTGAAATCGAGGATCGCCTAAAAGAGGAGCTGAACATCCCTGTTATGCACGATGACCAGCATGGTACAGCTGTAGTGACGCTGGCAGCTGCCATTTCGGCATGCAGGAGTGCGGGGGTTGACCTGAAAGAAGCGAAAGTGGGGCAAATCGGCCTTGGCGCAGCAGGCGTGGCCATCTGCCGGATGTTCATGGCTTATGGTGTGAATGCTGTGTACGGCACAGATAAATCAGAGTCAGCAATGAACCGTCTCGAACAATACGGCGGACAGGCAGTTTCCAGTATTGAGGAGCTTATGGAAACATGTGATATTGTCATTGCTACAACGGGCGTTCCGGGTTTAATAAAACCGGCATTTGTACGTTCTGGTCAAGTGATTCTGGCTTTATCGAATCCGAAGCCGGAAATTGAGCCGGAGGCCGCACTGCAGGCTGGCGCCGCATATGCAGCTGACGGGCGTTCTGTTAATAATGTACTCGGTTTTCCAGGGATTTTTAGAGGAGCGCTTAACGCAAAAAGCACGGAGATTAATCATGATATGCTTGTCGCAGCAGCAGAGGCCATCGCAGCTTGCACTAAACAAGGTGATGTTGTCCCTCAGCCGCTTGATTCAAAAGTCCATCATGCGGTAGCAGCAGCTGTCGAGCATGCAGCTCTTACAGCAGTGAAATAAATGTAGCTAAACAGCACCTGTCGTAGCAGGTGCTGTTTTTTCTTATCATTGTTCAATTTTGTTATCATTACTATGAAAATAAAAAAGGGAGTGATCACATGGCAAAAAGCCAAGCGAAAAAGAAGCGGGAGCATCGATTGAGAAACGGCGGACGTGACGTCTTATTATCAAGAGGCAGCACACCATCTTTTAGCACACATGAAAGAATGACAAAAAGCAAAAAAGAGATTTTGAATAAACGGAAGCATAAGAATCCTTATGATCATACAGCAGTTGATGATAAGGATTTTTTTGTGCCCCAAAAAGCCGCCTAGCATTCGTCTCTATCGTTTCTTTTTGAAAAAGGGCATGTTTTTCCGTTTCTTTCATACAATCTATTAAATCAAATCACTAGAACGGGCGGGAGGAAACGGTATGCGAAAAATCTCTTATAAGGACATGTTTCTCAGGCATGTCAAAGATCATCTCTCTCTTTATATATTTGTGTCAGTGCTGTTTTTCATGGGTGTCATCTTTGGCGCGATTATTGTCAACAGTATGACCATCAGCCAGAAAGAAGATTTATACTACTACTTAAGTCAATTTTTTGGACAGCTTTCGGATGGAAAACAGGCAAGTTCAGCTGATATGTTTGGGCAAAGTATCTTTCATAATGCAAAGTATTTAGGCCTGATGTGGATACTGGGAATTTCCGTCATTGGGATGCCGATTATTTTCATCATGATCTTTCTGAAAGGGATCGTCGTCGGCTTTACTGTCGGGTTCCTAGTCAATCAGATGGGAGTAAGCGGGTTTTTCCTATCATTTGTCTCCGTTTTGCCGCAAAATGTGCTGCTGATTCCGGCTTATCTCATTATGGGCACATGTGCAATTGCGTTTTCTTTAAAGTTAATCAGACAGCTGTTCGTGAAACGAAGCCTCCATGACGCGCCGATTCAATGGTTCGGGCGGTATGCCTTTGTGCTGCTGGTCATTCTGTTTTTAGCGCTGATCTCATCTCTCTTTGAAGCATACTTATCTCCTGTTTTAATGGAAAAGCTTACATCTAGACTTTTTTAAAATTATTATTAAAAGAAAACCGTTTTATTTATCAGTTTATAATAATTATAGTTGGAACTCTGCGCGTATTTTGTTATAATGAGTCATGGAATGCGGCGTAGGAGGGAAAGACATGGAAAACCGTATTGATCGAATTAAGAAACAACTGCACTCATCCAGCTATAAACTTACGCCACAGCGTGAAGCGACAGTAAGAGTGCTGCTTGAAAACGAAGAAGACCATTTAAGCGCAGAAGATGTATACCTCCTCGTAAAAGAGAAATCTCCTGAGATCGGTCTCGCTACAGTATACCGTACGCTTGAATTATTAACTGAATTAAAAGTCGTAGATAAAATTAACTTTGGAGACGGTGTGTCCCGTTACGACCTTCGGAAAGAGGGCGCAGCTCACTTTCATCACCACTTGGTGTGCATGGAGTGCGGAGCCGTTGATGAAATTGAAGAAGATTTGCTTGAAGACGTGGAAGAAATCATTGAACGTGATTGGAAATTTAAGATTAAAGATCATAGATTGACGTTTCACGGCATTTGCCACCGCTGTAACGGAAAAGAAACTGAATAGACGGTGCCGAGCGCGAACCTTTTCTCATGGGGAAAGGGTTTTTTGCTGTTTCTATGTATAAAACCTTTCTGATTTGGCATATGGTTTATATAACTGGAACCATAGGGAAAGGATCGATTAGGACATGGGAAGATTCCTGAAAACAGCTGTCGATGCATTGAAAGTTTTCATCCTGTTTACCGGTTTTACCGCTTTGTTCTATTATGCTATGATATGGGTGAATCAAGAGTATGAAAACTATCATCGGTATGATAAACCGGAAGGCTCCGCTGTAAAAGTTGTTGAAATGGATCAGGATGAAAAAGGCGGATGGTTCGACCGGTTGATCTTTTTTTACCAAAACGGGGAGTAGATCAAGAGTGAAAGTTCAAATAAAGGATTTCATCCACTACGTCATGGTAGAGAGAGGGCTCTCTCAAAATACGATCGTATCCTATGAACGTGACTTGAAAAGCTATTCTCTCTACTTAACAGAAACCCTTCATGTTACAGATTGGAATCACGTTACCCGCATACATATTATCCAATACTTAAAGCATTTGAAGGACTCGGGGAAATCCGGCAAGACATCGGCGCGGCATTTAGCATCTATTCGCTCTTTTCATCAATTTCTGCTCAGGGAAAAAGTAACGGATAAGGACCCTTCCGTTCATATCGAAACACAAAAGACGGAACGGGCGCTTCCGAAGGTGCTCGCACTCAATGAAGTCGAGCGATTATTGGACACGCCTAAGCTGACGAGCCCTTTCGGATATCGGGATAAAGCAATGCTGGAGCTGCTTTATGCGACAGGCATACGAGTCAGTGAAATGACTGAGTTGAAAACGACAGATGTTCATTTATCTATGGGGTTTGTCCGATGCTTCGGCAAAGGAAGAAAAGAACGGATTGTGCCAATTGGTGAAGCCGCCGCTTCCGCCATTGAGGAATATATGACAAAAGCCAGGGGAAAACTGTTAAAAAATAATGTATCTGACGCCCTCTTTTTAAATCATCACGGCAAACAGATCAGCCGCCAGGGATTTTGGAAGAACCTGAAAAAAATCGCGTTGGAAGCCGGCATTAAGAAAGAGCTGACTCCGCATACGCTAAGGCATTCCTTTGCGACGCATCTGCTTGAGAACGGGGCAGATTTAAGAGCGGTGCAGGAAATGCTCGGTCATGCGGATATATCCACGACGCAAATTTATACGCATGTGACGAAAACAAGGCTGAAGGATGTGTACAAGCAGTTTCATCCGCGAGCATAGCCGCAGGTGGCTGCGGCTTTTTTGTTTAGAGCGACAGAAAATATTGAAGTTTCTCATTATTTCCAAATGCATTGTCAACGGGAATGAAAACGGTTTATACTTGAGTTGTCAGACCTCTTAGCGATACAATAGACGTATAGAAAAAAAGGAGGCTTTCAAGATGCCTGCATACAAATATAATCGTGTGTTTTTAATTGTGATGGACTCAGTCGGAATCGGCGAAGCGCCGGATGCCGCTGACTTTAATGACGAAGGCGCTCATACGCTCGGTCATATTGCCGAGCATATGAACGGATTACATATGCCGAATATGGCAAAGCTCGGCCTTGGTCTTATCGAAGATATCAAAGGTGTAGAAAAAACAGAACATCCGCTTGCCTACTATGGAAAAATGCAAGAAGCGTCAAACGGAAAAGATACGATGACCGGCCATTGGGAGATTATGGGTTTATACATTGATAAACCATTTAAAGTGTTCCCGGAAGGCTTTCCTGATGAATTGCTTCAAGAGCTGGAAAAGAGATCTGGCCGCAAAATTATTGGAAACAAGCCGGCTTCCGGCACAGCGATTTTGGATGAGCTTGGTCAGGAGCACATGGAGACAGGGGCTTTAATTGTTTACACGTCTGCTGACTCTGTTCTGCAAATTGCCGCTCACGAAGAGGTTGTGCCGCTTGAGGAGCTGTATCGCATTTGCGAAACGGCGAGAGAGCTGACGCTTGATCCGAAATATATGGTTGGCCGCATTATTGCACGGCCGTTCGTCGGAGAGCCGGGTCAATTCAAACGGACGCCAAACCGCCATGACTATGCCCTTAAACCGTTTGATCGTACTGTCATGAATGAATTGAAAGACAGCGGCTTAGATGTGATTTCAATCGGTAAAATCTCTGATATTTACGACGGAGAAGGCATTACTTCTTCACGCAGAACGGTTTCTAATATGGACGGAATGGACAAGGTGATCGATACGCTGGGAGAAGACTTTACGGGTCTGAGCTTTGCGAACCTTGTTGATTTTGACGCGTTATTCGGACACCGCCGTGACCCTGAAGGCTACGGACGCGCGCTTGAAGAATTTGATGCGCGGCTTCCGGAAGTGTTTGAAAAAATGAGAGAAGACGATCTGTTAATTATTACAGCCGACCATGGCAATGATCCGATTCATCATGGGACTGACCATACACGCGAGTATGTGCCGATTCTCGCTTACAGCAAAAAACATAAGAAAGCGCAAATGCTGCCGCTTGCAGATACATTTGCCGATATTGGCGCAACGATCGCTGATAATTTCCAAACAAATAAACCGAAATACGGGAAAAGCTTTTTATCTTTATTACAATAGGGGGACTGTTTCTTGAAGGACAGAATTGAACGCGCAGCCGCTTTTATTAAACAAAACCTGCCGGAATCTCCGAAGATCGGCCTTATTTTAGGCTCAGGTCTTGGCATTTTGGCGGACGAAATCGAAAATCCAGTCAAGCTGAAATATGAAGATATACCTGAATTCCCGGTATCTACTGTTGAAGGGCATGCCGGACAGCTTGTGCTTGGCACTCTTGAAGGAGTTTCCGTCATTGCAATGCAGGGCCGCTTTCATTTTTATGAAGGCTACTCAATGGAGAAAGTCACATTCCCTGTACGCGTGATGAAAGCGCTCGGTGTGGAAGCGTTGATCGTGACAAATGCCGCAGGCGGTGTCAACACTGAATTCCGTGCGGGAGATTTAATGATTATTACCGATCATATCAACTTTATGGGAACAAACCCGTTAATCGGGCCAAACGAAGCAGATTTCGGCGCCAGATTTCCAGATATGTCTTCAGCCTATGACAAAGATCTGTCCAGCCTGGCTGAAAAGATTGCGAAAGACCTTAATATCCCAATTCAAAAAGGCGTGTACACTGCTGTGACAGGACCTTCTTACGAAACACCGGCAGAAGTCCGTTTCTTAAGAACGATGGGCTCTGATGCAGTCGGCATGTCTACTGTTCCGGAAGTCATTGTAGCGAATCATGCGGGAATGCGGGTTCTTGGCATTTCCTGCATCTCTAACGCGGCAGCCGGAATTCTGGATCAGCCTTTAAGTCACGATGAAGTTATGGAAGTGACCGAAAAAGTAAAAGCTGGATTCTTAAAGCTTGTTAAAGCGATCGTCGCTCAGTACGAATAAATATGAATCAATGCAGGATCAAAAGACAGCTGTGTCTGATATCACACAGCTGTCTTTTTTTATGCCCAAAATTCGAAACATTTTCCATCAGTGGCGTATAAAACCATCCCGCTTGGAAAAAATAAAAAGGATTATGAAATGGAGGGCTTTTGAGATGAAACGTCTTTTATCCACTTTGTTGATTGGTATAATGCTGCTTACATTTGCACCGTCTGCATTTGCAAAACAAGACGGAAAACGTACATCGGAGCTTGCTCATGAAGCGAAGTCTGCGGTGCTGATAGAACGTGACACGGGAAAAGTGCTTTACAACAAGAACAGCAATGAGAGACTGGCGCCTGCAAGCATGACGAAAATTATGACGATGCTTTTGATTATGGAAGCTTTAGATAAAGGCAAAATCAAAATGAGTGATAAGGTCCGTACAAGCGAACATGCGGCGTCAATGGGCGGCTCACAGATATTCCTTGAGCCCGGCGAAGAAATGACTGTCAAAGAAATGCTGAAAGGCATCGCAATCGCTTCGGGGAATGACGCTTCCGTTGCCATGGCTGAATTTATTTCCGGCTCTGAAGAAGAATTTGTGAAGAAAATGAATAAAAAAGCAAAAGAGCTGGGATTGAAAAATACATCCTTTAAAAACCCAACAGGACTGACCGAGGAAGGGCACTACAGCTCTGCTTATGACATGGCAATCATGGCTAAGGAATTATTGAAATACGAATCAATTACGAAGTTTACCGGCACGTATGAAGATTATCTGCGTGAAAATACAGATAAAAAGTTTTGGCTTGTAAATACAAATCGCCTTATCAAATTTTATCCTGGTGTAGACGGCGTAAAAACAGGCTATACAGGCGAAGCGAAATATTGTCTGACTGCTTCGGCTAAAAAAGGAAACATGCGGGCCATAGCGGTTGTATTCGGAGCGAGCACGCCTAAAGAAAGAAACGCGCAAGTGACAAAAATGCTTGACTTCGCCTTTAGCCAGTATGAAACGCATCCTTTATATAAACGAAATGAAACAGTAGCAAAAGTAAAGGTCAAAAAAGGGAAACAAAAATTTATCGAACTCACTACATCTGAGCCGATTTCAATATTGACGAAAAAAGGCGAGGATATGAACGATGTGAAAAAAGAAATCAAGATGAAGGACAATATTAGTGCTCCGATTCAAAAAGGCCAAGAGCTTGGCACTCTTGTTCTGAAAAAGGATGGAGAAGTACTCGCTGAAAGTCCTGTTGCTGCAAAAGAAGATATGAAGAAAGCCGGGTTTATCACATTCTTGAAGCGGACGATGGGAGACTGGACAAAATTTAAGTAATTATGCCGAATGACCACTAGTTTTGTCACGGTGAAGGAATTCATTCCGTCGAAATCGAAACACTCATTATCCGATCATATCAAGGAGGAATGAGCATGAGCCTTGGAATTGACATGCATGTCAAAGAATCTGTGCTTTGTATTCGATTAACAGGCGAACTCGATCACCATACGGCTGAAACCCTGAAGCAAAAAGTGACTCAATCATTGGAGAAGGATGATATTCGCCATATCGTGCTGAACTTGGAGGACCTCTCCTTTATGGACAGCTCAGGGCTTGGCGTTATTTTAGGAAGATACAAGCAAATTAAGCAAATTGGCGGGGAAATGGTCGTTTGCGCTATCTCTCCTGCGGTGAAGCGATTGTTTGATATGTCGGGTCTGTTTAAAATTATCCGATTTGAACAATCTGAACAGCAGGCGCTCCTGACACTGGGGGTGGCATCATGAAAAATGAAATGCACATTGAGTTTTCTGCCCTCAGTCAGAATGAATCGTTCGCCCGTGTGACAGTTGCTTCATTTATAGCTCAGCTGGACCCGACAATGGATGAACTGACTGAAATCAAAACAGTCGTGTCAGAGGCTGTCACAAATGCAATTATCCATGGATATGAAGAGAACTGTGAAGGGAAAGTTTACATTTCAGTAACGCTGGAAGATCATGTCGTATATATGACCATTCGTGATGAAGGCTTAGGCATTACAGATCTTGAAGAAGCCCGTCAGCCTCTATTTACGACTAAGCCTGAGCTTGAGCGCTCTGGAATGGGCTTTACCATTATGGAAAATTTCATGGATGATGTCAGTATCGATTCATCGCCTGAAATGGGAACAACGATTCGCTTAACAAAGCACTTATCAAAAAGCAAAGCGCTTTGTAATTAAGGAGATTTGTTATGGATGTGGAGGTTAAGAAAAACGGCAAAAACGCTCAGCTGAAGGATCATGAAGTAAAGGAATTAATCAAACAAAGCCAAAATGGCGACCAGCAGGCAAGAGACCTCCTCATAGAAAAAAACATGCGTCTTGTTTGGTCTGTCGTACAGCGGTTTTTAAACAGAGGATATGAGCCTGACGATCTCTTCCAGATCGGCTGCATCGGGCTGTTAAAATCTGTTGACAAATTTGATTTAACCTATGATGTGCGTTTTTCAACGTATGCAGTGCCGATGATTATCGGAGAAATCCAACGATTTATCCGTGATGACGGAACCGTAAAGGTATCACGGTCATTAAAAGAGCTTGGAAACAAAATCCGGCGCGCAAAGGATGAGCTTTCGAAAACACTGGGCAGAGTGCCGACGGTGCAGGAGATCGCTGACCATTTGGAGATTGAAGCTGAGGATGTTGTACTGGCCCAAGAGGCGGTAAGGGCTCCATCTTCGATTCACGAAACCGTTTATGAAAATGACGGAGATCCGATTACCCTGCTTGATCAAATCGCTGACAACTCAGAAGAAAAATGGTTTGACAAAATTGCGCTGAAAGAAGCAATCAGCGATTTGGAGGAAAGGGAAAAACTAATCGTCTATCTCAGATATTATAAAGACCAGACACAGTCCGAGGTGGCTGAGCGGCTCGGGATCTCTCAGGTGCAGGTTTCCAGGCTTGAAAAGAAAATATTAAAACAGATCAAGGTTCAAATGGATCATACGGATGGCTAGTCTGCAGTGCAGGCTAGCTTTTTTGTGTGCAAAAGCGTGGTAATTTATGGTCTTTTCGAGCGGATGAATGAGAACAAAATCGAACCACATACTACATATATAACCACCGAAAGATGGTGATCAATGATGGAACGACGAATATTTATCCGGCTTCGCCACCGGGTGCTGGCACATCCAGGGGATATTATTACCGTTGGAGATGCCGCGCAAATAGAAGGGCAGCTTCAGCTGAAAAAGAAACTTTCGGCTATGCCGCTTTATCAGGTGAGCGAAAAAGATAAAAATATCGTAATTCTGGATATCATACAAGTCCTCAGAGCCATTCATTTACAAGATCCGACACTTGATGTTCAAACCGTAGGCGGAGCAGAAACCATTGTTGAAATTCAATATCGAAAGCGAAATTTATCAACGGTTCTATTTATCGGTGTCTGGCTGCTTCTGTTTATTGGATCGTGTCTTGCCATCATGAACTTTCATGAGGATGTAAGCATGAGAGATGTTCATATCGCACTATATGAAATCATAACCGGAGAGAGGAATGACTATCCATATTTGCTTCAAATCCCATACAGCATCGGTTTGGGACTGGGGATGATCGTGTTTTTTAACCACATATTTAAAAAGCGCCTAAATGAAGAGCCCAGCCCGCTGGAGGTTGAGATGTTTAACTATCAGCTTGATCTCGATCAATATGTGGCCATGCATGAGAATCAAGAAACCATAAAGGATCTGCATGATCGTTAGTGTATTGTTCATTATTTTTGTAGGGCTCGGCGGAGGCATAACGGTGGGGGCGGGTTTCGTTGCTTTTTTAACCGTAATGGGAATCATTCCGCGGCTGATGCAGCTCACCAAAACAATGAGATTTGTTCAGGCTTATGAAGCGGCTGTCATTCTTGGCGCGGTTTGCGGGGGATGGGAGACGCTTCACATGAATCATCTTTATCTAACAAAATGGATAGCTGTGCCGGTCGGGCTTCTGGCAGGTTTGTTCGTCGGGATGCTAGCGGCTGCTCTTACAGAAGTTTTAAATGTCCTGCCGATTTTGGCGAAACGAATCGGGCTCAGAAGTAAAATCATTATTTTATTAATGGCCATCGTGATTGGGAAAATCGCGGGATCTTTATTTCACTGGCTGTACTTTATTGACCATTCATAAGGAGGTTTCAAGATGACAAACATAAAAGAAAATTACAAATCAAAAGTGAAAACATATCAGCCTAAGCCGCCTTACGTCTGGAACTGTGTAAAAGCCTTTTTAGTGGGCGGACTGATTTGTGCAATCGGGCAAGGTCTGCAAAATTTTTATATCCATTTTTTTGATTTCAATGAAAAAACTGCGGGGAATCCAACAGCTGCAACGCTGATATTAATTTCCGCCCTACTTACAGGGTTTGGCATCTATGACAGAATCGGACAATTCGCAGGCGCAGGTTCAGCCGTACCTGTCACAGGTTTTGCCAACAGTATGGCAAGCGCGGCTCTTGAATATAAAAGCGAAGGATTAGTGCTTGGAGTAGCGACAAATATGTTTAAACTGGCAGGAAATGTTATTGTTTTCGGAGTTGTAGCTGCATACATCGTTGGAATGATTCGGTTTGCTTTTGAGAAACTGATGTCATAGGAGGAGAAGAAAATGAAATTAACAGGAAAGCAAACCTGGGTATTTGAACATCCCATATTTGTCAACTCAGCGGGAACGGCAGCAGGACCAAAGGAAAAAGACGGACCGCTCGGCTCTTTATTTGATAAAACCTATGACGAAATGCATTGTAATCAAAAAAGCTGGGAAATGGCGGAACGGCAGCTGATGGAAGACGCTGTTAATGTTGCACTTCAAAAAAACAATCTGACAAAAGATGATATTGACCTATTGCTGGCAGGCGACTTGCTGAACCAAAACGTGACGGCTAACTATGTGGCAAGACACTTGAAAATCCCATTTCTTTGTATGTTTGGCGCCTGTTCAACATCAATGGAAACAGTGGCTGTCGCATCAGCCTTAGTTGATGGCGGGTTTGCCAAAAGGGCACTCGCTGCCACTAGCAGTCACAATGCAACTGCGGAAAGACAGTTTCGCTATCCGACAGAATACGGAGGCCAAAAACCGGACACTGCTACCTCCACTGTAACCGGAAGCGGTGCAGTTGTCATCAGTCAGACACCGGGTGATATCCAAATCACAAGTGCGACTGTCGGAAAGGTTTCTGATTTAGGAATTACAGACCCTTTTGATATGGGATCGGCTATGGCTCCGGCTGCAGCTGATACGATTAAGCAGCACTTTAAAGATCTCAACCGGACAGCGGATGATTATGATCTAATCCTGACAGGTGACCTGTCAGGCGTCGGTTCTCCAATCGTAAAAGACATCTTAAAAGAAGATGGATATCCAGTCGGCACAAAGCATGATGATTGCGGGCTTCTGATTTACACTCCGGATCAGCAGGTCTTTGCCGGGGGGAGCGGCTGTGCTTGTTCAGCGGTTGTCACCTACTCTCATATTTTTAAGCAGCTGAGAGAAGGAAAATTAAACCGTGTATTTGTCGTAGCGACCGGGGCACTATTAAGCCCGACAATGATCCAGCAAAAAGAAACCATCCCGACTATCGCCCACGGGGTTGTATTTGAGCGTGCAGGAGGTGCATCTTAACATGGACTACCTTTTGGCTTTTGTCTGCGGCGGGGCCATTTGTATCGTCGGCCAGCTGCTCTTGGATATTTTTAAATTGACGCCAGCTCATGTCATGACATCATTTGTTGTAATCGGTGCAATATTAGATGGTTTCGGCATTTACGATAAATTTATTGAATTTGCCGGAGGAGGCGCCACCGTTCCGATCGTCAGCTTCGGTCACAGTCTTCTGCACGGCGCCATGCATCAGGCGCATATACACGGATTTATCGGAATCGGCATGGGGATTTTTGAGCTGACCTCGGCCGGTATCTCAGCCGCTATTCTTTTCGCCTTTATCGTAGCTGTTATTTTCAAACCGAAAGGATAATGCCGACATGACGACAAAACGCAAGGTCATACTGGTAACAGACGGGGATGTTTATGCCGCTAAAACAATTGAATACGCCGCAAGCAAAGTGGGAGGTCGATGTATTTCACAATCAAAAGGGAATCCTTCCACCCGCAGCGGCGCCGAGCTTGTCAAGCTGATCGCCTCAGCACCGTATGATCCTGTATTTGTCATGTTTGACGACTCCGGCCTTCAAGGAGAGGGTCCGGGAGAAGCCGCTCTAACCTATGTCGCAACCCATCCGTCTATTGAAGTGCTCGGTGTGATTGCGGTCGCGTCAAAAACACATCAGGCTGAATGGACCAGGGTCGATGTAAGCATTGACCGCAATGGAGAAATAACTGAATACGGCGTCGATAAAGTCGGGGAAAGAGAATTTGATGACCACAGAATGAGTGGAGATACAGTCTATTGCCTTGATAAACTTGATCTCCCGCTTATTGTCGGTATCGGGGATATCGGCAAAATGGGCAGAAAAGACGATATCTCAAAAGGGTCGCCAATCACCATGAAAGCGGTCGAGTTTATTTTAGAAAGGAGCGGGTATCATGCCGGACCACAAGGAAGAGAAAATTCGGGTTTATCGGAATCCAGCTAAAAATGAAGAGTATTTCAAAAACCGTGTTGGGATGGGGACGAGCTATGATGTAGGTGTTCGCAAGCTCACGATTTTAGATAAAGAGATCCAGCTTTACTATCTAAATGGATTATGCGATACAGCCTATATTATTCATTTAATGAGAGAGCTTGTCGCCATTAACAATCGGAAAGAAGACCCTGATGAGCTGGTCGACATCGTCGAAAACAGGCTGCTTAACGCCCAGGTCGAAAAAGTAAAAACCTTGGATGAAACCACCGACCAAGTGCTGTCTGGGCTCGTCGCTGTCATTGTTGAAGGTGCAGGCTTCGCATTTATAATTGACGTCAGAAGCTATCCGGGCAGAAACCCGGAAGAACCTGATACGGAAAAGGTGGTCAGGGGAGCCAGAGACGGATTTGTTGAAAATATCGTCGTCAATACGGCCCTTCTCAGAAGGCGGATCAGAGACGAGCGCCTTCGAGTCAAGATGACTAAAGTTGGTGAGCGGTCAAAGACGGATTTAAGCATTTGTTATATAGAAGATATAGCTGATCCGGATCTGGTTGAGATCGTAGAAAAAGAAATTGCATCCATTGATGTCGATGGATTAACAATGGCAGACAAAACTGTCGAGGAATTCATTGTTAATCAAAGCTATAATCCTTTTCCGCTCGTGCGCTATACAGAAAGACCGGATGTGGCCGCAAATCATGTTCTAGAAGGCCATGTTATCATTATAGTGGACACATCGCCGAGTGTGATCATTACCCCGACGACTTTATTTCACCATGTGCAGCATGCTGAAGAATATAGGCAGGCGCCTTCAGTCGGGACCTTTTTAAGATGGGTAAGATTTTTCGGTATTCTTGCTTCTACTTTATTTCTTCCGATCTGGTTTCTCTTTGTGCTTCAGCCTGATCTGCTCCCGGACAACATGAAATTTATCGGTTTAAATAAAGATACGCATATCCCGATCATCCTGCAGATATTTTTAGCTGACTTAGGAATCGAGTTTCTCAGAATGGCTGCCATTCACACCCCGACGGCTTTATCGACAGCAATGGGTTTAATTGCCGCTGTTCTGATCGGGCAGATTGCGATTGAGGTCGGCCTTTTTTCTCCTGAGGTAATTCTGTACGTCTCACTTGCGGCGATTGGAACCTTTACGACGCCTAGTTATGAATTAAGCTTGGCAAACAAAATGAGCCGTCTTGTCCTCATGATACTCGTTGCCTTATTTCATATAAAAGGGCTCGTCATCGGATTTACAGTGCTAATTATTGCCATGGCAAGCATCAAATCCCTTCAGACACCGTACTTATGGCCGCTGATTCCCTTTAACGGAAAGGCGCTGTGGCAGGTTCTTGTCCGCACAGCGAAACCTGGCGCAAAAGTAAGACCCAGTATCGTTCACCCCAAAAATCGTTTAAGACAGCCTACCAATTCATAATCGCATTGAAACTGACTGAAGAGTATGATAATGTATGTCTTAATTATGAAGGGACAGTCCATAAAACTGTCCTTTCATCCATAAGCGGAGAAAGAGGGAA